>NZ_CP107921.1:1497500-2697500 GCF_036014215.1 Streptomyces sp. NBC_00440 | reverse complement strand
GCGATGTGGACATGTTCGACAGGCCAGCTCTCGGTGAGTGGCTGGCCGTAGACAGGCGTGAAGAGTGGGATGAGCTGTGGGTTACGAATCAGGACAGGCTCAGCCGCAGTGAGCCGCACTTCATGTCATTTGTGTTCAAAATGCTCGAATGGGGCAAGGAGATACATGTCCTAGATGACCCCTCGTTCACGGAGCAGATGAAGACCCCTGAAGGTCGCGCGATTCTGCACGTGAAGAGTCTCGGTCCGCATAAGGAGCTGGAGCGCATCAAGCAGCGCATCCAGGACTCACACGACCGCCGGCGCTTCACGAACCGCTGGCCGGGAGGCATTGCCCCGTTCGGGTACCGCATTGTTCACCGCTACGTGGACGGTAAACAAGTCGCCTTCATCGAGCTGGACGAAGAGATGGTGGTCTGGCTTCATCGGATGCGTGAGTGGGCCGTAGCCAACGAACCTCACTCGGGCATTGAGGCCAAGCTCAATGGCGGTGACGTTCTTACCGCACGGGACCGTGCGCGGGTCGCCCGCGGTAAGGCGACCAAGAGCAAGTCGGCGCTGCGGAAGAGCCAGGAGGGGAGCCGGGAGCTGTGGTCGAACGGCTCGGTAAAGGCGCTGCTGACGAACCAGGCGCTACTTGGCTATAAGAAGTACCGAGGCAAGGTGCTCAGGGATGACAACGGCGACCCCGTCCGGATCGCCGATCCCGTGTTCACGACGGAGGAGTGGGAGACGCTTCAGGCGGCGGTAAGGGCGCGCAGCGTGACCACGGCTCGCCGCGTGAACATGACGAGCCCTGCATACGGAGTCGCGATCTGTTCGGGGTGCGGTAGTAACGGCAACCACAAGGTCTCGCGAGGCCACGCTAACGGCCTGGAGTACCGGTATTACGTGTGCGGTAACTGGCCCAACGCCAAGCGATGTAAGGGCATCAGCTGTCGGGCCGAGATCGTGGAAGAGATGATGGAAGTGCTGTTCCTTCAGCTTCACGGCCACGAGCGCGTGACCAAGCGCGTGTGGGTTGCTGGCTCCGACAGCGCTCGGGAGCTGGATCAGGTGGAGGCCAAGATCCGGCGCCTGATGCGTCAGGACGAGGAAGGTGACTGGGAAGACGACCGCGCTGAGTACCGGCAGCGGATGAACCGTCTCAAGGGGCGCCGGACCGAACTGAAGGCCATGCCCGTGATCAAGTCTGGGTGGGTTGAGATCGATCAAGGCATGACCTATGCAGAGCTGTGGGCCACGCTGGACCTCGAAGGCCAACGGAAGCGACTCCTGGAGTCCAACTTCCGGATGATGATCGGCAAGGGCACCGCTTGGCCGGAGAAGGTGGCCATGGAGAGTCCGTTGATCATCGAGGGTGAAGTTGTGAAGTCGGTCCAGGTCTCCGCCGTCGGGTGACCACCCAGGCCGGGAAAAGGAGGGCCCCCAGCGGGGGCCCTCCTGCTCGTAGCGCCAGCGCGAGGTTCTGCCCCCCTGCTCCATGGGGCTGTGTTCAAGAGGCTTGACCGGACATAGAGCGATCATGCTACGGTCGTCACGGATTCAAGTTCTGATCACGTAATGACCCCCGCGAGGCTGCAACCTCCGGGGGCCCGACACCGAAGAGGTTGATCTTCGATGCGCATCAAGCGTACCCAACAACGGTCCGGGTTCACCATCGTCCCGAACGCCATCCTCCAGCACCGCAAGCTCAGCCTCACGGCTCGCGGTCTCCTGAGCCTGCTCATCTCACAGCCCGAGTACACAGCCGCCACGGTCAGAGAGCTGACCGAGGACGTAGCCGAGGGCCAGAAGCGCGTCACCAACGCCATGAAGGAGCTCCAGGCGGGTGGCTACGTCATATGCACCCGCGTGCAGAACGAGCGTGGCCACTGGGCGACACACGTTGAGGTCTTCGACCTGCCCCAGTCGGAATCGAAGCCGGAGCCCGAAACTCCGAAGCCCGGCCACCCGAAGCCTCGGGTCTCCGGGATCAACCCCTTCGGGGAAAGAACCCAGGGAAAGAACCCCCCTACCCCTCGAACGCCTTCGGTTGCAGACGAAGGTAGGCGCGAGGACAGGGGGGAGGATGCTCCGCAGTCACACGACATTGGCCGCGCTGCGGCTCTCCTCGGGCGCTTGGGCGCCGCTGTGCCCCCGCTGACCCTCTCGACCAGTGACGTCATGAAGCTCGCTCCAGTGGCCGCCGAGTGGCTAGCCCGTGGAGTGTCGGAACTCCAGCTTCGCAACGAGCTGATCGAAGGTCTTCCGGCCACTGTGAAGAGCCCTCGGGCTCTTCTGGCCGACAGGCTCAACCGGAAGATGCCGCCCGTACCGGTCGTGGTCGAAAAGCTCGTGGAGTGCCCCCGGTGTGGCGGCTACATGCCACGTGGCCAGAAGGCCGGCATCTGTGGCCGGTGTGCCGGCGTCCAGCCGACCACCAGTGAACCCACTCTCATTGGCCAGTCCGCTGAGGCTGCCTTCCTGGTGGACGCTATCCGCCAGCGCCGCTCTTCCGGGGCCATCAAGGGCTCCTCCCGGCGCGCGTTCGCCACCGTCTGACAAACCCCAACTGCTCAAACGAAGGGGACAGTTGTGTCCACTGTCAGTATCGACCTGCCTCCGTACGCGAAGGTCGTGTTCAAATACGGCCGCCCTGTGGTCCTTCTGACCGCACTCCTCATGTCCATCCCCGGAGAAGTCCACCTGGCCAAAGTGGCCGGATGGGACTCCGTGAACCTGCTTGGCCTCTGGACGTTCAATGTGGCCTGGCTCATGCCAGTCTGTGTATCCGTCTATGCGGCCTGCTCTGCGGTCATCGCGGATGTGGCCAAGCGTCTCTGCCTGCCTAATCAGAGGTCCGCTGTGGCGGGTGCCGTGGCCGCTCTGCTTCTGGCCCTGACGGCTCAGGATGTGTCCCACCTGATCCAGCAGGACTACATGAACACGTCCTGGCTCCTGGTCGGCGCCGTGTCGGCCATTCCGCCGCTGGTCGCCTTCCACATGCTTCACATGGCCGCGGCTCCCGAGTCCACCGCATCTGAGGTCGAAATCGAGGAGCTGGAGGACACATTCGAAGATGATGACGACGCGGCCGAGACACCTTGCCGGAAGGGCAAGCCTGGCCGCCCCGGTCTGTCCGAGGACGAAGTCAATAAGGCCATTGCCAACCTGGAAGCGGCCGGGAGGGACGTGACCCCCGAGACCCTGGGGGAGGTTCTTGGCCGGGCTCCCCGTACGGCCCGCCGCTACATGGCCCAGATGAAGAGGGCCGAACTGAAGGCTGTGAAGGTGGCCGAGCATGAGGCAGAGCAGTCAGCGGGGGAGATGCTTCCCCTGACGATCTGACCAGCGAATGACAGAGGCCCGGACAGGAGAAGTGTCCGGGCCTCTAATTCATTCATTCACGTCACAGCAGCCTGGCTACCAGGTTGCGGATGGGAGGTTCGAGCAGCAGATTGTTCCCGCGCTCGAATCCCTGGATGAACTCACTGGCCGCGTAGAGCTGGGCGAAGCGGCCTGACGGTGAGGACAGCAGTTCGCCGAAACGATCCCGGACCTGACGCGCCACATCCGGGGCTGCAAGGCTGGACACGTACAGGACGGCAGCGTCGTAGCCCTCCGGAGCCTGCCCCCACCGTTCCCAGTCGATGATTTCCAGAGTGGGGCCGGACAGGTTGGACCATTGAATGTCCCCGTGTGCAGTGGTCCAGTTCGGTGGCTCCGCGGGGGCATCGTCGCCGAGGAAGCGTGGCATGGCCCAAGTCAGCCGTTCTGCGCGGACCGTGACGCGCGACGTCGAGACGCGGGAGATGGCGGTCAGGGCATCTGATAGTCGGTCCCACCAGTCGGCCGTGGGCCGCAGTCCCTCGGGCGGAAGTGCGGTTTTTGAAAGTGGACGACCGCGCAGGTGGGCATGAAGATCTGCGTAGTAGGAGAACTCTGCAAGGTCCCATCGACGCGCCCCCGCGAACCGAGGCCGCGGCACCTTGCGGGGGATGTGCAACGCGGCGGCCTCGGGGCCGTCCCAGGCCGACGAGGGGCCCTTGCCGCGAGGCATCTCGGCAACTCGAAGCCAGTACTGGCGGCCCTCGAACATGACCGGGGCGGACAACGATCGCCCGCCCCAGCCCCACGTTTCTGTGCCGCCCACTTCCCGCTTGCACCCGAAGGTGTCAGCGGCGTGATCGAGTTGCGCGCACATGCGCGCAACGATCTTGCTGTCATCAGGGAGCGAAGGCACTCGCGATTTCCTTCATGTGCTTGTCGGGGAGTGGTACCTCGATGGCTTCCGCGGCTTCCGCCCAGTGTTGCGCAGAGGAGGCGGAGAGGAGCAGACGCTTCACACCTTGCACCGACGCGGGAAAGCCGAGGGCTACGCGTAGCGGGCCTGACCCCGGAGCCAGCTCTTCAGCAACGGGCTCGGGGATCATTCCCAGGAGTTCGCCTCCGTGCAGGGGTGCGGAGGCGAAGATGTCGATGCCGTGAACTTGAGCACTGGGCAGTGCGCCGTACCCGTTCATGGCGTCTGCCAGAGGGCCGATCTGGATGATGGAAAGTGGCAGTTGGATCCCCCTGAGTCGGGATTTGCCTCGTCCCGCTTGCCAGGCAATCTCGGCGACGCGGTTGATCGAGGTGAGACCTTCGTGCACCGCTCCCCAGGTGGCGACGCCGTAGCCCTTGGTGAGGCCACGGTCTACGCACTTCTCCAGCGCGACGAAAGCCTCATACAGCCGTGGTTCCAACTCGCGGCGGGTGTGGAGTCCGCGCTCCGGGTTGTGCACGAAGGTGATGTCAGGGACGCGTCCCAGCGCGGCGCGGCTCTGCTGAGCCTGCCAGAGAACAGCGCGCGGGCTGAGGCAGTGGCCGGCCTCCGCTTCCTCCTTGGTCAGGACGCCGGCCGCGAGAGCCCGCCGCGCCTGTTCGGGGGTGAAGAAGCCCACCTTCGTGGAGACGGGGACCAGCGGATAGGCGGCGAGAACGGGCTTGAGCTGTTGCTCCGCCTGCCCGTGCAGGTAGTTGGGGGCCGTGTCGATCCAGTCGGCTCCGTGGGCCACTGCGGCCTTCGCCGCTTCGGGAAGGCTGCGCAGTCGGTAGGTTCCGAGGCCGAGACTTGCGGTCATCGGGCACCATCTACTGTGACGATCTGCACCTTTACCAGCTCCCACGCCACCCCGGCGACCTGTTCAACTGTGAGTTCGGCGGCAGAGGCGAGATCCCCGAGCCGGTGAGGCTGCCGGTCGGCCAGGGCCAGCAGCAGGGGGTGAGCGGCCCCGGCAAGAGTCAGCGTCTCCCCACCTGCCGTGAGAACTGCGTTCCCTTCGGCAGTGAGCCGTAGGTCGTGGCGTGTGGTGAGGAGGCGGGCCACCAGGTCCGGGTCGGCTGGTAGGCCGGAGACATACGGGAGACTCGGGCGGAACCTCACCCGCTCGTCCGCATCCTTGAGCGTGAAGTACCGGCCGATCACTTCCGGATCGCTCAGCTCGGCGACGAGAAGGTCCCGCAGTGCCGACGCGGTCTCGGATCGCTCCTTGTCGGTACCGAAGCGTGGCAGGTCCGCCCTCACGATCTCGTGCTCACGCAGGATCTCCGATAGCCACACGATGAGGTCGGCACCTGTAGCCACGCTCAGCCCACACGTCAGGTGAAGGGACCGCTCGCCCTCGGACGCGGAGACGGCGTGCCACCAGCCGCGCGGGAGATAGAGCACGTCGCCGGGGGTGAGAACGAACTCCGCTACGGGCTCCTCGGGCGGTTGTTCAGGCTCTGCCATGTCCAAATGCATGGGCGCCGACCTGGTGGGGCCGTAGAGCTTCCAGCGCTTCGAGCCGTCGACCTGCACCACGACCACATCGTGGTCGTCCCAATGCACTCCGAAGCCCTCGCGGCCCGTCCAGGACGCGTACAAGTTGACCTGGACCTTGGATCGGAACGCGGTCTCCAGCTCGGAGGCGAGGGTTTCGACACCGGGGAACAACTCATCGACAGCGTCAACGACCAGCGTGGCCCCGTTGGCTAGCTGCTCGTGCAGCGCGGCCGGGTGGGTCCGATGGAAGACCGTACGACGCTTGGCCACCTCGGGAACCGTGTAGGCGTCGAGCGGGAGGGCCACCCCCTCGGCCGAGAGCCTCAACCGGGGTGGTTCCATGCGGTGCCGGGCTAAGACCTCGTTGATATCGGCCCAAGTAATGATGTCGGCGACAGACGCGGCATCGCCGCGAGACAGGCGGTAGCTGCGGCCGAACGCCTCGGCGAGGAAGTCCTCACCGAGGCGCGCGACGACCGCAGAATCAAGCGCGGTCATGTGTGGTCCGTTCCGTTAGTCGTTGCCGTCGGACTTGCCGGCGGTGTTGTCGGACGGGACGAACATCCGGGCCCGCGCCGCGGTGACCTGCTCGCGGGAGATCAGCAGATCGCTGCTCTCGGGCGTGGGCTGGGCTGAGGTTGCCTGTTCCATTGGAACGTCCTCTCTCTCCGGTCGGCTCAGGGAGATTCCCTGAGCCGTCGTACACCCGCCCGACTGCCGCTGATGAGGCAATTGGGCGGGAGCTTGGAACCGCTCTGGTCACGGGGCGGGGGAGCCCGGTGTCGTCCCCGACCACCAGGTGGGCCGAGGGTGAAAGACAGCACGTGACCAGAGCGGGGCATTAGGCGACCGCGCAGTGAACAGGTCTTGGGTCGCGTAACTCCGTCCCGAAGGCCACTGAAGCTGGCCTGGCAGAGAGGGAGTAGTAGGCAGATTGGTCGTAAACGGTGAGTGAGTACGGCTGTCCTCTGTTGAGTACACGCATCACCGCATCGTGCTCCCAGGCATCGGCAACCCAGACCCGCAGAGCCTCCGCAGGGTCAGGGGCGTGGAAGGACGTGTCCACCTGGTGCAGCGGAGCGTTGGCGACCCACCAGTCAGACGGGTCAGGATCAAGGGCTCGAACTACCCGTTGGGCCTGTCCTCTCATCCACCGAAGCGCAAGGCGTCGGTTTCTCACCGGAGAGCAGCCAAGGACGATCGCTGCGGAATGGTCGGCGGGGCCGGCCGATAACTGGCACCAGTACGATTCGCGGCCCATCAGGCGTCACCACTGACGTGGAGTTCAGCCCATACAACTTTCCCCCACCGCCGAACATCTGTGTCCCAGCGGTCAGCCAGCTCGTCAATCAGCATCAGGCCGCGGCCAGTCACGGACTCCTCACCGGCTTCCTGCACCTTCGGCAGAGCTAATGACCGGTCTGAGACGGACAGACGTACACGTCCGGGGCTCAGCAAGACGACACTGGCCCGCAGGAGGCGGCATCTGCTGTGCTGCACGGCATTGCCCACCAGCTCAGAAGCAATCAACACTCCGTCGTCAACGAGTACATCGAGCTTCCAGGTATATAAGGCCGCGCGGACCAAGCTGCGGGCACGACTGGCGGTCTCCGGCTCGCAGGGCCAGGTCTCGCTATAGCCGGGGGCACCAATGGCATTGGGCCGGGTCGCAGTCGTAGGCACGGGTCATCCCTCCGAGAAGGCTTGAGTGGGCTGCCCCTGAAGGGGGGACAGGGCACAGCCCACTCCTGAGAGCAACTACCGTCTGTCGCCACACGGTTGCTCTGCCATGTGCAACGATGGCCTATGAGAAACGTTGCTAGCAACCCCGAATCACAGAAACGTTGCTCGAATCAGAAGTTGGCATATGACCCCTCAGCGGCCCGCGATACGCTGCGGGCCCGAGGGAGGTTGGTCATGGCGGAAGCGCGACCTAACGTGCACAGGCGTCGACTCGGATCGGCGCTGCGGTCCATCCGCATAGCCGCGGGCTTCAGCATGGAGGACGCCGCAGAACACCTTGGGCTGTCCGGCAAGCCAGCCCTAAGCAAGATCGAAAATGGCAAACAGCGAGTGTCGGGCCTCGGCCTGACCGCCTTCTTCCAGGTCTACGGCGTGGAGCCGGAAGACACCAGGACTCGGATCAAAGCTATGGCCGCCCTGGCTGCTTCGGGCAAGCGGACCAACCTGCTCGACGAGTACAAAGAGGCGATCCAAACTCATGGGTTCGAGGACTACCTCCACCTTGAAGGGATGGCATCCAAGTCTGAGTCATTTCTCCAAGTCGTTCCGGGGCTGCTCCAGACGAGGGAGTACGCAGTCTCGATCGTTGAGCGCAGTCAGGTGTGGTCCTCGAAGCGAGAGGTCAACCGGTTCGTAGACTTGCGATTGGCTCGGCAGGATGCCCTGACCCGTGACCAGCCGCTCAACCTGTGGTGCATTCTGGACGAGGCGGCGCTGCGTCGCGTCGTGGGTAGCCCCGAGGTCATGAAGGGCCAGCTTGAATGGCTACTCAAAGTGACAGACGAGTACAGTCATGTAGCTATACAGGTCCTCCCCTTCGATGCAGGCGCTCACGCAGGGATCGACGGGCCGTTCCAGCTCCTACACTTCCAGGTGGGGCCGCCGGTTGCTCTCGTTGAGACGAAGACAACCTCCGTGTACCTGGAGGAAGATGGAGACGTGGACCGGTACGGGACTGCCCTCGATACTCTCCGTACACAAGCCCTCGACGCCCAAGCGACCCGTCGCTTCATCCATGAACTGATCAAGGACTGCTAGACATGAACAAGAAGGTCGACCTGGCCAACGCCGTCTGGGCCAAGAGCGAAATGTCCAATGGTGGCAACAACTGCCTGGAGGTCGCGTTCGTGGACGGAGTCGTGGCACTGCGCGACTCCGTGGACGTGGGGGATCCGGACGCCCAGGTTCTGATCGTCTCCCGCGAGGATTACAACCTGTTCACCAAGAGCGTCAGGGCAGGGCAGTCCAACCTCCTGCCTTGATCACGCTCCCGAGGTAAACGCCGGCCCCCGCTCCCTGAGTGGGGGCTTAGGTTTTGCTCGGCCTAGAATACGACCATGGCTCAAAGAGTAATTCGCACCCTAGTTGATGACGTTACTGGCGAGGAGTCGGAGGAGATCGGCACGCACACCATCCTCATCGATGGTGCGGGAGTTGAGATTGACCTCACTCCGGGCAGCCACGACCAGCTCATGGACGCTCTCCGTCCGTTCCTCCACGCCGATGGTGCTCGACGGGTCCGCGGTGGCTCCGCTACCCCGGCGGGCAAGGGCAAAAGCCGTCCCATTGCTACAGGCGCCAGGCGGGATGCTGCTCAGATCCGTGAATGGGCTAAGGAGAATGGCTTCGAGGTGAACGACCGGGGCCGCGTACCGGCACCAGTTCGCGAAGCGTATGACAAGGCACGTGGTTAAAGGATCAGATTGCACCATCAGGGCCCCCTCTCTCGGGAGGGGGCCCTCCTGTTTCCCTGAGATTAGCGATCAGGTGGGGGCATAAACCCCCACCATAAAAGATGTCGGTGTCAATCTCCCGATCTTGATACACGAACCCCTTCAAGTGAGATCCACTTCACTCCCTGAGGGGGTTAATTCATTCCTTCCGGGCCCGCGCGTAGGGGTACGCATGACCCAAGGGGTTCACTGGCGGGTGCAGACTGGGTTCGGAGGGTAATCAAATGGGCGTAGTGGCACTTTTTAAACCCGTACACGATGGCAGGAAGGTACCCCCGGTGGGTCCAGTTCAATTGAATTAAAGTATTACCCCCATATGCATGCACGTTATCGTGTTGAGATACGCATTCGAAATGGGGAATAGTTTCTCTGCTTACGTGAAATTGAATACGTGAATACATCCATGCGCAGTAATGCAGCTGTCACTCTCTGAATTCATTCCCCCCGTCACGGTGTGCAAGAAAAGGCGCCCCTGCGGTCACTCACAGTTTTAACCATGTGACCTGGGTCACGCCCATATTGGGGCATAATAGGTCATCAAAAAAGGGCATTACGGGCATAATGGTATGCAGCAAAACTTGAATCCGTGACGCACTGGTATTGTTTGTCTTGTCGGAAAGGGAAAGGCACAAACTCCCCCCAGGGCCACCCGCTAAGCGGGGTAAGGCGCGGAGGTAGAGGCCAGACCTACCGAATGTGAAACAAAGCGGGCCTATGTGGCTCTAATAGGCATGCCCTCATGTCAATGTGAATCAGGGCTATGCGTGACCCTACGCGGGACACACCCCTTATAGGGGTAGTGCCGTAAGCCGGGCTCGGTATAGGTATTCCGCCTATATGATCGGTGCCCATTTGATAACTGAACAGTGTGTTTTGTGTTCCGCTAGAAAGCGGAGGAGATAGCAGCTAGCGCGCGTGGATTGCGCGTGAAAGCGTTCTATGGTGCATCCGGCCTTGAGTCGTAGCCTAAGGGTGTTGCTGTGAGGTACATACGTCGGCCGTAGAAAGCCGGGCGGAACACATGATGCACTGTCTATAAAGGCCCGTTTAAGCGTCGCGTACTACTAAGCGATGCGTACGCGCGGGCAAGCTTGTTCAGTAGCGCCACGGTCGGTAGGCCGTGGCGGTGCTGAATTAATTCCTACCCATTGCAGTGTGGGCACTCACTGTAGGGCGACGGTTGGTCAAACGGCCGTCGCTCACTGCCCAAGGTTCAACACTCCGTACCGCAAAGGAGAAATCATGTCCGGTGAATGGAAGCTCAAGCCGCTGCCCGTCATGGGTAAGCACGCACGGAAGCGAGCTGCTGTAAGTCAGGCACCTAAGCGTGAGGCCCGCCCGTACCCGTCCGCTCCGGTGACTGCGCGCCCCGGTAGCCGCATCGCGGCAACGTCCCTTCGAGGGTACGTGGAGCACATCCCACATCTGCCCTATCGACGCATCGGCGCTGAGCGGGAAGTGGGCCGACGCCTGAGTAAGGCGGAGCAGGCGAACCACCTGCCGTTCGTGCCTGAATTCCAGGCGGAGGGGCAGCCGTTCCCGCGCATCTCGCGGGACCAGGACGGGAACGTGATGCCACGCGTCCGCACGGACAACGGCATGACCAAGCAGCTCCAGGGGCGCGGTATCGGTCGCAGAGCGGACGGCAAGGCCACATGGACCAAGCGCCAGTTGACCGAGCGTGAGGCGGAGACGAAGCGTGAGTTCGACGCGAGGGTGGAGGTCGTACGTCTGCGTGACATCGCGGAGACGCAAGAGCGCCTGCGTGAGGAAGCGAAGCGTGGACTGCGGTACTTCATCGGAGTCGAGCGCGAGGCCCTGGCGAGAGGCGATGCGGACGTGGCCGAGCATGCTCGGGAGAGCATCCGGCAGTACCGCAAGGCCGCGCGCTACAGATAGCCATGCCAAAAAACTTGAATCCGTGATACATCTTGAATCCGTGAAGAGAGACCATGCAGAACCTTCGCCGTGCCCTCGTGTCCGCAATCACCGCCACTGTCGCGCTCGTCGGATGCTCCATCCACGGGCACAAGCCCGAGGCCAAACCCACGTCCGTCGTAGCTCCGTTCAACGACGGCTTCGCGGACTCGAAGCAGGACGACTGCGAGCAGGGCTTCCAGCCCGCTTGCGTCTGGCTGTCCCGGAACCGCTGAACCTTCCCGCACCTTCTGGCCATCGTCCGGCCCTCTCAGGGTCCTATCGCGCCCTTCGGGGTGCGGTGGAATCCGGCAAGCGTCCATGCGGAGCCGGTGACTGGAAGGAACGACGTGGCGCACGTGACCGCGGTGGTGGTGCGAGGACATCTCGACGCTAAGACCACGCAAGAACTCTGTGACGACTTCGAGCATCTGAAGCAGTGCGCACGGCCGATGCCGTGGGCTGAACAGGCAATCTCTGATGCCTTGTTCCACCGGAACGAAGTCGCATGGTTCGAGTGGCAATTCTCCTCACACGCTTTCGGCGTCCCCATGCCTCACAGGTACTTCGGACTGATCTAGCACATCCATAAAGAACGGCCCGGACAGGAGAAGTGTCCGGGCCGTTTGTGTCAGCGGACAGAAGGGTTCGACCATGCCCGTGTACTTTCTGCCGTCCACTCGTGAGGAAGACGAGTTGGCGGCGTTCCTCATGAGGGACAAGAAGGAGCCCTGTTGGCTATGCAAACGCGAGTCCCGCAAGACGACCTACGGATACATGTGTTGGGAGTGCCAGGAGAAGCGGCCCATCTGGGAAGCGCACTTGACCACGATCGTGAGAGCCGAATACGAGCGCAAGGCGCGGGCCTACAGGGGGCTCTGCCAGACGTGTGCGGGACGCCAAGCTGAATCGGACTTCGAGTGTGGCCCGTGTCGCCAGGAGTGGGAGATCTGACGTGCTCGACCTCGACACGAACAAGCTCATCCTGAGCAAGCCGGTTCGCCGTAAGACATTCGTCCTGGGTAAGTCCGTGGCTCTCCTGAGTACGACGGTCGCAGTCATGGACGACGGTGCCATTCGCGTCATGACTGAACGGCGACCGGAGTACTGGGATGGCCTCGCCCCACTGTCCGTTTGCTTCAAGGTGCGACCGTCATCCGACGGGGACAACTTCGCGCAGACGGTTCAGCGTGTCCGCGAGTTCGAAGCATGTTTCATCACGGCGGAACTCCCTGAGCTGGACTGAGTACGTCTGGATTGGGGGAAGCACCTCGGCCGGCGTCGAGGTGCTTCCCCTTGTCTGCACGTCCGCAGACCGTCTCTCGGAAGGAATATTCATGCGCGCACGCGCCTTCACGCACCCCAGCAGGAACGTGGGGGTGGCCCCGGCGATCCGCAGCTGGGGGCGGCCTCGAATTCCCGGCCGGTACCGAGTGGCTGAGGCCATCGGTGGAACCGTCACGCCGGGCCGCACGCTCTCCCGAGCTGGAGCCATCCATGTCTTTCAGCACTTCGCGAAGGGCTTCTGATGTCAACGAAGTTCCAGACCGAAGAGGCGAAGACCCTGTACTACCTCGCCCCTGAGGACGAGGCCGGTGACAGCACCGAAGGGCCTGCTTGGTACGGCCTCTATCAGCTCGAAGCGATCATCCTCACGGAGGACTCTCGCGGATTCGTTTGGTTGCACAAGTACGAGACCACCGCCGAGCTGAATGAGGCGTGGGAACTGATCATCGAGAACACCTACCCGAAGGAGGAGAAGTGAGCCTGCGGATCGATGCTTTGGGGACAGTTCGATCCGGCAAGAAGCCGAGCCAGGAGTACACACTCATCTGGCGGAACATCAGGACAGGCGAGACCGCGAGTGAGACTCATACGGAAAAGCTCAGCACGTTGAAGAACTACATCTTCAAGAGGGGCATGGACTACAACTTCTCCGGCGCTGGACACGTGCTGGATGCCGAGATCTGGCGTACGTACAAGAACCTGTCCAAGCGTGTGCACTAAGGAGAGATCATGTCTCGACCGTACATCGTCCTGAACTCCCTGCCTCCTGAGGAATTCCTGAAGCCCGAGAACTTCGCTACGGAGTTCGACGCTCGAAACGCAGATGCCGCAGAGAGGCAGTACAGGTACGGCCTGAAGCTATCGACCGACTACGGCCGCATCATCATCCGTGCGAACAGCACGTGGGCGGCTGAAGACGGCCCAGTGGATCCGATCACGCGTGCTCGCACCCTCGGAAGCTACTCGTATGAAGGCATCGGCTACCACGCCCACACGGCCGCGCTGCTGCGTGGATTCCTTGACGGTCCCGCGCCCGTGGACGTGGAGCGTCGGCAGGGGGATTACTCGGTGAAGACAACGCGGATCAAGGAGGCCAGCAAGTGAGTGACGTGAAGACCTACACCGAGTCGCGGGTGAGCGAGGCCGCGAATGCGGCCAGGGATCTGATCATTCAGGAAATCGAGTGCGACATCGACTCTGAAGACCTGCTTTCGCTCTTGGTCAACGCAACCATTTCCGTCCTCACGTCGGGAATGAGCGCCGACCTCGATGAGGTCGTACGAGAGAACTATGGGGAATCGCTCGACGAGTACAAGGCTGAGAGAGGTTTCTGATGGCCCGTTGGGTTCGAAGCACCGACCCTCACCACCCCGGTTGGTTTCTGAGGGCGAACGGAAAGCAGGTCGGCCGCGTACTCCGCGCAGAGTTCACCCTTACCTCCTCGTGCTTCGTGGGCGAGCCGGGAGGGGAGACCTGGCTCGGCTGCAAGGTCAAGGAGGCCGACGCGAAGCAACTGGTCCTGAGAATGCACAACGAGAGGAATGAAAAGTGACCGAATGGCACAACAGGATTGGATACCCGCAGCTCGGCCGGGAGGGAACACCGGACTACCGCGGGTACGTGGTGCGGGTCCAGGGCACCGTTGGCGGACACCCTGAGAAGTGGTTCACCTACGCCTTCGATCAGGGAGACCAGCACACCTACTGGATCGGGGTGACAGACAGCGAGCCGGAGGCGAAGGGCGTCCTGGAACGGCTCATCAAGTTCGGCTGGGTCTGCGAGGTCTACGTGAGCGTGGGCATGGGCCACTGTGCCGGCGAGGCCGCCATGGTCAGGCATACGTATCGCGAGGGAGAACCGAAGGGCCTGCGCGTGCGCGTGCT
This sequence comes from Streptomyces sp. NBC_00440, assembly GCF_036014215.1. Taxonomy (NCBI): domain Bacteria; kingdom Bacillati; phylum Actinomycetota; class Actinomycetes; order Kitasatosporales; family Streptomycetaceae; genus Streptomyces; species Streptomyces sp. NBC_00440. The sequence continues at coordinate 2,683,150 of NZ_CP107921.1, read as the reverse complement.
GCTGTGTGAGCGCCACGGTCACGTCTTCTCTGACTGGGAGCGAATGACCATCCCCGAGTACATCCGGACGTACAACGGCCTGGAGCAGGACGCGGCGCTGATCGGCGCCCGCAAGTAGTCACAGAGGAGCGTCACCGAGAGGCCCGGACGGGAGAAGCGTCCGGGCCTCTCCCATGGGCACTCATCCCGCCAAATTGAAGGGCTCACCATGCGCATCCCGTTCCTTACCAACCACCGTGCTCGACGTCAGATGTCCGACACGCCCCTTACCACTCTTGCGAAGTCGAACTCTCAGCTCCATGACGAGGTGTGGGAGTTGAACAAGCGGGTGCAGGAGCTGACCAAGCTGAGCCAGCGCAACCAGCACCTGGTGATTGCAGCCATGGATGCAGCTCACACGCTCGATGACCCGTGGCTCGCGTCTGGTGCTTCACCTCACTTCACCGACACGGAGCTTGCTCCCCTGCTGAGGCTGCTCCAGGCGGCCCGACTGTTTACGGCCGCAGAGATGTGGGAGCGCGCGAACTCCACCGAGGATGCCGAGCCCGTGAGCGCCTGACTCTGACGGTTCCTGTTTGGTGGCGGCCGGGAAATCCCGGCCGTTCGCCACGGGCAACCGACCGAGAGGAATATTGCATGTTGAGGAAGTTCACCAAGCGAATGAAGCGCAAGCGCGCCAAGCAACTGGAGTTGCTGGAAAAGCTCGTCAAGGCCCACGACGGGTGGGCGACGGGCCGAGAGGAATCGTTCCGAGAGATTCCATCGTATGACCCCGTCGACGGAGAACAGCCCTGCACTGACAGGGACATGGGCGACTACGACGAGCGCGACTTCGAATACGCGATAGATGCGCGTGACACGTTCGCTGACTTTGCGGCCCAGGCCCGCAAGATCCTGGAAGAGGTCTGATCATGTCCCGCAAGTACCCTAAGAAGGTCCGTAAGGAATTCGCTCGCAAGCTCGCTGCTGCTGATGCCTTCGTGGACGCGTGGACGACTTCAGGAATGGCGTCCACGTTGATCCCGGATTACGACTGCCCGCTTGGTTGCAGTGATGCCATGACGTTCGCAGCACTTCTCCGAGCCTTCGGCTACGTGAACACGGCCGAAGAAATTCTCGCCGACCACGGCGAGGATTGCGACTACCCGCACTACCACGTGGGCCGCGGAGTTTGGACGTTCACCCTTCAGCCGGGGGGTTATGACGCCGAGTCGGAGGGTGAGTACACCGTAGTTGCCGATGGCGAGAGCGGTGCACATGCCGAGTTCCAGGCGACGGAATTCCTCCGGAGGAAGTTGAAGGAGAGGTACAAGACTCCCGTCTGGATCCGGGTCGAAGAAGTGGAGAGCGGTGTTCCCGCTTCTACGGCCCTTTACGCCTGGACCGACCTTCGAAAGGCCGCATGATGGAATCTTCCATCCGTGAACTGGTCGAGAAGTACCGGGGCAGGCTGAAAGCCAGGGACGACGAACTCAACTGCTACCGCAACGAGGTGCGCGAGGTAAGCGAGGAAAACATCCCCGCTTACGACGAGGACCGCAGCGATAACGCCTACGAATCAGAGATTGATCTGTTCGTGCTTCTGGAGGAGCTGGAAGCCCTAATCCCGCCGAGTGAGGGCAAATGAAGACGCACGAGATCCCCGACGTTGAGAACATCCCGGTCGAGGTTCATCGGACGGGCCGGGGGTGGTTCCCGGACGAGCCGGCCGTGACCATCACGCCGACCAGGGCCACGCACGCCCCCTTCGTGCGGTGCCGCATCAATCGGTTCATGGCAGCCGGCCACGCGGCCACGGGAGGGTTCTCCGGTACGGAGTATGTGAACGCTGCTGTCCGTCTCTCGTTCAACCTACCCGATGGCTTTGATCCGTGGGTGTTCACCGATATCGAGCTGAACATGATGAGAATCGTCCTGAAGTGGGGACTGTACGACAACTACCTCCCCGAGAATCTAGCAATGCGCGAGGCGATATTTACCGCGCATCGAGGACGCTTCAGGAACTAACTCGCTAGTCGCCTTGCCGAGAGGCCCGGACGGTATCTCCGTCCGGGCCTCTCCCATGGCCACTGGAGAAAGGAATGCCATGCCCTACCCGAAGAACTACAGCGGAAACTGCTCCTCGAACTGTGGGCGACCTGCAACGAGATGGGTCGACTACGAGAAATTCGGCGAGAAGCGTTTCGCGTCATTCCCGTACTGCGACGTGTGCGGGACCTCTTACAGGGGTGCGGGCGTAACCACTCGCCCGCTCAAGAGGCTGTCGTGAGTTACGCAGATCTGGGAGGCGTGAATTGATGTACCTCACCAATGAGTGGTATGTCGAGGCCGCAGCCGACGCCAAGCGTCGAAACAGCGAGAGCACAGTGTTCCTGGAGATTCTTACAAGCAGACTCCATGCCAACATGCATTATTCGGCGGCCCGGATGCTTGCCGAATCCAAAGTGGACCGATACATCAAGACGATTGGGCCGCCAGAGTGCCCGGACCTTGTCCGAGAGCACTTGATTGCCTGGGGAGTCAGGGAAGAGGGAAATAAGTCGCCACTTCTCCCTCCGGAAGCCCGCCTGTTCAAGGATCGATACCCATCCCACCTTGCTGAGATAGAACGCAAGAAGGGAGAGCGCGAGAAATGGGAACGGATAGCGAATGAGAGCCGAGCTGCCGCAGAGCGCACGGCACATCAGACGTGGCTCATGAAGGACATGCGGGAATGGGGCCGAGAGAACGGCTATGTCGTCGGCACTCGGGGCCGTATCCCAAGCGAGGTAATCAACGCATACAGGGAGGCGAAGGGGCTGTGAAGCACACGCATATGGCGGTTGGGTCCGTGCCGGAGGGGCTGGCCAACGTCACAGTTGTTGTCGAGTTCACCCCCGGTGAGCAGAGATTCGGCATCAAGATCTATAAGGGTGATGAAGTGCTCGACGGGCAGGTCTGGAACACCTGGTCCTCCGAGCCGTTCGATATCGCCCCCCGGCCCCACGCGATCGAAGAGCGTGTCTTTTGGGCACTCTCACACTCCCACGATTTCACTGCCCGGTTCATCAGGGGCCTGGCCGGCGCGGGGCACTTCGAGTGGGACAGCCCAGCGTGCATGTCCCGCGCGGACCGAGCACGGTTCGAGGCGGACGCATGAGCTTGATGGCGCTTCTGGACGTCGACCTCACCGAGCTGGGCACGCAGGCCGCCCACGCGGCCCTCTTGGACAACTCCGCGGATCGACTCAACGCCCTCACTGCCGTGTTCGAGGAGTGCGGGAAGCGGGCGAACGCCTACTACTGCCCGGACCTGGCCACTAGGGACTTGGTCCGGTGGGTGGCCCTGGACTTCCAGATAGCCCGTAGGGGCCTTCTGGGGTCCCAGTACATCTGAAAAAAGTATCCCAAAATATGACCAGTTGGCCGAGAGCGGAGCAAACAAATGTGGGACAACTTCTGGAAGCTGATCGACGCCCAGCTCAAGGAGCTTGAGTCTGCCAAGGGCGCGGACGACGTCATGCGCATCTTGGGGAAGGACGAACCCAGCGCGGGGGAGGCGTTCTTCGCGGGATCGGGTGGGGACGACGCCGTGAGCGAGTCCCTAATCACGGCAGGTTGGTCCTACGTGTGGGCCGAGTGGGAGCAGCACTACGCGATGAAGGCGCCTGACGGCTCGGGGATCACCTACGTCGAGGGCGACGTCTACCGAGGTACCGAACGCTAGTTGACCGCTTGAGACCCCATGGTGGAGGCCGGGTTATGCCCGGTCTCTCGCCATGGCCTCTTAATTGAGTCCGTGACGAGCATTTCTTGAACGTATGATGCCCAGGAGAGGATCACTGATGGCCCGCAAGGTGATTGAGTCTGTGACGTGCGACGCCTGCTCGAAGAAGGGGCTGGAGGTTCCCGGAACCGTGAACCTGACGGTCATGGGGGACCGCTACGACCTGTGCGACGAGCACGGAGCGCGGTTCAGGGACCAGCTCGCTGCCGCCCTGGCCCCGGCCGTTGACGCCGCACTGAGCGCCTGATCGAGAAAGCAGAGATCACCTCATGACCACGTTTGACCTGATGTCCTATGGCCCGCTGGGCGAGGCCGTGAAGTCCGCCATGCCAACGTCTGAGGCCGATCCCATCGGCGTCTGGGCGGCAAGTCTCTCCCTGTACTCGGCTGCGATCAGCCGACGGGTTCGGCTCGACAACCGGAGGCCGGTCGTGGTCTGGACCGTTCTCGCCGGCCGGAGTGCGATCGGGCGCAAGGGATATGCGCTCGGTACGGCCTCCGCTCTGCTCGGCAAGCCGATCGGGGGCTTCATCCACTCCCGTAAGCGATCTGGTGTATCGAGTGGCCCTTCCCTGGTTGACATGCTCTCCGGGCTGGAGCTGGACACGATGGGTGCGGACGGAGGCATCGATGGCCGGTGTGTGCTCCTCGAAGAGGAGTGGGCCTCAGTGCTGAAGGATCAGAAGAAGTGCTCGAAATTCAGCACGTTCTTCCGTACAGCTTGGGACGGTAAGCCCATATCCAACCGGACCAAGAAGGACGGGCTCCAGAGCGTGGCTCGGCCCCTCCTCGGTTTCCACGCTCACATCACGCCGGGGGAGTGGGGCAAATATGTCTCTTCGAGTGAGGCACTGGGCGGATCGTACAACCGGCTCCTCCCTGTGCTGGTCGAGCGCTCGAAGATGCTCCCGTACGACAACCAGCCCCAGGTACCGGACACTTCCGCGCTCAAGGAAGCCTACGAGTGGGCCGAGGAAGAGGACCGGGTGATGCGCTTCAGCGTCGAGGCCGGCGAGCGTTTCGATGAGATCCGAGCCATCGTGGAGGACCGCATGGCCGAGCTCCCCGAGTTGCTGGCCTCGTACATGGAGCGATCCGCTGAGCAGGTTCAGCGCGTCTCCGCAGTGCTCAGTGCCACGGAGATGAAGGAAGAAGTATGCCGCGACGCGGTAGAGGCTGCCTGGGCGTTCGTCTCTTTCAGTATGGCCAGCGTCGAGAAGCTGGTGAAGGACGCTGCCAGCAACAGCGGCGGTGCCAAACCGATGACGACGCCCGAGGACCTGATCAGGGGCGTGCTGAAGAGGTGTGGGGGCGAAGCGAAGGCTTCTGACCTGCTCCGCCCCTTGTGGGGGCGGCTTAACGCGGCGGCCATCAAGGAGGCCGTAGAGGGCATGGACGACGTGGAGATGTGGACGGAGAAGACCTCAGGCCGCGGGGCGCCCAAGCTCATGTACCGGCTGATCGAGGCGAGCGAGGAGCCCTCGCAGGCCAACGCGAAGGTGATTGACATTGACCAATTGAGGGGCAAGGCAAAGCCAATCCAGACACCTCCGGTCGCCAGCAATATATTTGAGGGGCTTATCTAGCAATGTCAAATGGAAATAAAGGTGGCACTCTCGTCCGTCCTGCAAAGCGGGTCGAGGAGTGGGAGACCGTTGACGACATTGAGACCGCGAGAGTTCGCGTCACCTACTGGGCCGAGTACTTCACGGAGAAGGGCTTCGGCCGACGTTTTGGTTTCTCGTACGAGCCGAGCCCGGCAGGCTACAAGGTGCTGGTCCTGGATCGCTCAATTCCCGAAGACAAGTAATTCAAGATCAAGTAAATAGGGGTCCTTATGCCGAAGATCGTCACTATCCCCGTGCCTGGCCAGATCCGTAGACACGTGCTCAAGAACGTGAAGCCGAAGACCCAGGGGGAGGGGGATCTCCTGGACGCTTGCCGTGAAGGCGCCGAGGAGCTGGAGGCGAAGGGGATGAACTCTCTGAACACCATTGACCTCCACCTGACCAACGATGCAGTGGGATCCGCGCTCGACATCGCTCGTGGCTGGCTCGACAGCGATAACGGCAACAACGTCATGGCGGGCAAGTCGATGCTCAAGTACGAGCTGGAGTACGAGCCGGACGACCCTCGGGAGATCCGGCATGCGGTCAAGATGCCCAAGAGCCTGTCGGGGCACTTCTCTGGTCAGTACGGGTTCGACTCCAAGCAGCACGCACGTGAGAGCAAAACTGTCCGCTCCGATCTGGGCAACATGAGTTGGACGGCCAACGGCGCATCCGGCCGCGTCCGCGCTGAGACTCTGGGCTGGTTCCTCGGGAAGATGGACAGACTGAAGGAGAACGCCCATCCGGCCACGGCCAGGGCCGCGAAGAAGTTCATAGCCACCTACACCGAGCCGTACCAGCAGACTCAGAGGCTCATCAACGGGTACCTGGTGGTGGATGAGGGCGAGGACCAGGCGCCCGACTTCATGGAAGCAATTCACGGCCGGGACGAAGCCGAGCAGCCCAAGCGCCTGGTGGTCATCGCCTGCGGCGGAAAGAAGTCGGAACGGCCAGGGAGGATCCCCGCCGATGAGCGCTACACCGGGAACTACTTCACCGCCTGCCGGCTTGCCTCAGACGTCATGGACGGCGCAACGATGGTCCTCAGCGCGAAGTACGGGCTCATCCCTCTGAGTGAGGAGATCGAGAACTACGACGTGAAGATCGGCGACAAGGGATCCGTACGACTCGGGCGTGTGCGTGAGCAGGCCAAGAAGCTGGGCCTGGAGGGCGCGAAGGTCACCGTCCTTGGTGGAGAGAGGTACGTGAGGGCAGCTCGACAAATCTGGCCGGATGCGGAAGCACCACTGAAGGGCGGCATCGGGCAGCAGCTCCAGCAGCTCGCCGGCATATACGGGGGCGAGGCGCTGAAGGACGACGAGGACCTGGGCCAGGAGCCCGATCAGGAGCGCCCGGAGCGGGTCTACCAGACCAAGCTTCAAGAGATTGGATACCTCCCTCACCGCAATACGCCGAAGCCGCGGCTGATCTGGTTCGGTGGAAAGGCAGGAAGGTTTAACCCGGAGCCAGGCCGGTGGACGAGGGCCGAGGTGGTCTACACCGGAGAGGGGAGATACGTCATCAACCAACTGGCCACCGGTGATGAGTTGCTTTCGTGTTCTCTGCGGAGCCTGCTCCACTGGGGTCCTCTGGATAGCCCAGACCCTGGGCAGAAGCCCGCACCGGCACCCGTCGAGAACGGGGACCAGGAGCGCCGCGAGCCCGAGGTGAAGTCCGTGGCCGCGGCCCAGACGTACGAGGTGCCTGAGAACTGGCTTGAGTTGGCTGAAGAGGGCAACACCCCGCAGGCACGGGCCTACTGGACCCGCCGCTGCGAGGAGTACAGAAGGACTGGCAGGTGAGCCCCAGCGTCGCAGGCCGGGACGGCAGCAGAGCAAGTAACTGAGGACAGAGAGGGCCCCGGACAGGAGAAGTGTCCGGGGCCTCTTTCGTGAGCTTACATCGGACTGTCAGACCCGAGAGATACGGTGTGGGCGTCTGACCCGCCGGGGGGCGGGCGCCCAGTCATAGGAGAGATGAAGATGGCTGAGAAGAAGCGTTGTGCGGACTGCGGGGGCGGGCTGCCTGAGAACAGCGGACACACCGAGTGCCGACATTGTCGTAAGTGCGTCGACTTCGCTTGTACGTGGGGTCATGGCGGGGGACGCCGGACGGAGGCGGAGGGCTCGTGAAGAACTTCCGACTGAAGTGGGTCAAGGCCGGGAAGCCGCATATTTCGGTCGTGGCCTACGACATGCCGAGCGCAGAAAGACGCAAGCAGAAGCTTGAAGAGCCAGACCAGGGCGTGACCGATGTTGAGATCGTCTCTGTGAAGCTGGGGGAAGACCTGTGAGTGGAGACGTCATTGGCACCCTGGCCGCTGCCGTACGGGGCGGAGGCGAGGTGATTGACCTCAAGGCCAAGGGAGTCAAGTGCGAGTCCGACTGGGCCTCAATCTCCCGCGCCGACTTCGGAAGGGTCCTGGGTCTCTTCGAAGAAGGGGACGCAGAGGCTGACAAGGATGAAACCGACGACCAAGTTGTGTATGACGCTTGGGCATACCTCTCGACACACCGTTATGTCATCCGTGAAGCGCTCCGGGCCCGTGCTGCACAGGGTGGAGATCCGGAGGCGACTTTCGCGCTGAAGGAACTCGACCACGTTATGGGGACGTGAAACAAGACAAGGCCCCCGGCTGAAGCCGGGGGCCTTGTCTGCTTCTCTCAACCCAGGTGCACTCTCGCCTAGTTGGTGGCGGTCTCGCCTCTATCGGTCGAGGCAGCAATCGCTCTGAACGTCTTGGTGTCCTCGTGTGTGGCCGCTGCCACGCCGACACCCAGAAGTCCCGCAGAGGCAGTCATCAGGGCTTCCCATGGGATCTTGGGGCAGATAATCAGGAGCGCTGGCACCAGTGCCGCGAGCACGGAGTAGATCCGAACACCGTGGATGGAAATAAACTTGATCATGGGTGTCTCCTTAGCTGAAAAGACGCTTCCAGGTCTCCGGGCCGGGGTAGCCGTCCGCGTCGGAGCCGGTCCACCCCTGGGCACGCTGGAACGCCTGAACGGCCTTGCGGTCCGACTCTGACCACTTGGGGCCGGGCCCGACGGAGTAGAACTTTCCGTAGCCCTTCTTCACCAGCTGCTTGCCGAGCTGGGTGACGAAGGCGTTGTTCGCGCCGGCCTTGAAGTACTTGACGCCGGGGAACGCGGCCGGCTTCGGGGTCGAGCCGCTGGAGCTGCCGCCCACGGGAGTGGTAGCGGTTGCCTTGTAGTGGAAGCCGGTCTTGCCCTTCTTCGAGGGATCCGCGGTGGTGATGCCCTCTGGGAACTTCGGCAGACCGTATCCGTGAACGTATGCATCCCGGCGGGCCCGCTTGCGACTCATCACCTGGTTACCGTTGGCGTTGTTGGTCAGCGACGTGTTGCCCTCGTAGGTGTAGATGTACGTGGAGTCGTACGCGTAGACGAGGCCCGTGTGAGTGCTGCCGCTAGTGCCGTAGATGACCTGGCTCCCGATCGCGGGGTACTCGCTCCACCGACCGGCGTCCTTGAACCACTGCATGGCGGTGAAGACACTCGCGGTGCGCGGGTAAAGGCTGGCCGCGCCCGCCTCCATTGCCACCCAGCTCACCCAGGTTGCGCACCAGGGCTGATAGTTGGACCACTCCAGGCCGGGAATCTGGCCGCTGTACTTCTGGTGGCCAGACGGGCGCTCACCGGGGGCCCTCGTGGCCTGGTAGCCGACCTCTCCCTTGGCGATGTTCAGAACCTTCTCAAGCTGGGTACTCATGTCGTCTCCTTTTGGGCACGCAAAAGGGGCCCACCATTTGATGGGCCCCTCACTTAAAACGTATGGCGAGTTAGATTCGCAGAGCGCGAAGCCGTTCCGGATCTAGGGCAGTCAGCAGCTCGATGAGTCGCTGGTTCTCTGCTTCAATCCGGGTAAGTCGTTCCTTGATCTCTTCCATATCTCGCTGAAGGCGATCAGCCCGAGTCTTCTGAGCCTCAGCCTCGGCACGCCAAACCTGGGCTGTATTCGTCTTGAACGAGGCGAAGAGCACGGCTGAGGCTGAGATGATTACGGCACCAGTGCCGGCGTAGCTAAAAATTTCATTTGGAGTCACTAAGGGCCCCTCTCTGCGACCTCTCCGGGGTTAGTCCGCCAGAAGGGGAGTAATGGTGTCTGCGATGAACTGAGCGCCTGCGTCGGACAAGTGAACGACATCGGTACCGCTAGTGCCAGGATTTGCCGAGTTGCCCCAATAGCCCCCAGCGGCCTGAAAGGCGTAACTGTTGCGACCGAGAGGCCACAGGTTCACAAGGGCCGCACCGTAGGTCTCCGCCATACCGTGAGCCCTCCGGGAATACTCGGAGTAGTACTGAGTCGTCTGTGCGAAGTTTCCCTGGTGCTGGAGAACTATCAGGATGTCGGTCTTCCCCAGGTTGACAGCCTTAATGGCCTGCAAGTGCTTAGTAACATTCGTAGTCCAAGCATCGGGAGTCACGCCCTGGTCCGCGTCATTCAGGCCCAGCGAGTAAATCACCAGATCAGCCGGATAGCTGGTACCGCCGTTCCAAACAACGTTGCTGGCCGTAGTATCCGTGAAATGGTCCGTCCGGGCCCCGGAGCGGCCGAGGTTGTCCACCACAATGCCAGTACTGTTCTCGGCTCCTACGCCGATGAGGCAGAACCTCTGTGTTGAGGCAGTTCCATTCCATGCCACGGTGACAGTGTGGTCTCCTTCAGCGAGGCCAGTAACCTCAAGGCTTTCAACCGTGGGAGAAGTGGCCGCACTTGCAGGAACGGTAACCACTGGCCCCGCATCCACCTTGTAGGTGTATGCGGCGTTCGTAGCAGTGCCTGCCAGCGTGTAAATCTTTAGAGAGGTACCGCGGACTCTCAGTGAAGCCGAAGCAGCAGAATTCGCGTAGATGTGGGAAATGCCAGGCCCGTGGAACGTAGCTCCGCGACTCCATGTGCCGGTCTGGGTCATAATGGAATTGTTGGCCGCCCATGCAGTTGTCGCCTCAGGCTTGCCAGTGATGATGGTGGCAGAGCGGGAAGCAGTGAACATCCCGGACCCGCCATCGCCGTACTTGGCCTGAAGTGCTGTCCGCACGCGCCCTGCCCATGAAGTATTGGCTAGGTCGCTGACGTAATACCCGAATGTGACGCTGTCCCCCACGAAGGCAACGCGGGCCTTGTTGCCGGCGAAAGGTGCTGCGTCCCGCTTGGCCCGCCAGTACTGGCCCCAGCCTTCAGGGACGTAACCGCCAACCGGACAGAGACTCAGTTGGCTTCGGGTGACCTTCCCCTTGGAGTCCAAGGTCGCGATGCCACCGGGAGCGCCAAGACGAGACTCCAGATTTCCCTGTGCAGCTGCCCTGTCCCCGTGGGGGTCGAAGGCGGCCACGTGCGCGGTGAGGCGGTCACCGATGTCCGTTGCCAGCAGGGCTACCCGACCGGCGCCAAAATCGACGTAGACCCGTCCGGGGCCGCCCTCCGGCCCGTAGAACGGGGGGAGCATCCCATTACTGGTGGCCGTGAGGGACACGATGGGTGCCCCGCTCTCGTCCATCAGATCTGTCAGGGGGGCGGCCCCTGCCGAGGGTCCGTCCCAGACCGTTCCTACGGCTCCGGGTATGCGGGCACCTGAGATGTCCTCAGCCACATCAGCTGCCGTGCCGCCGAATAGATTACGTGTCATAGCGGCTCCTTAGAGTTGTGTGGCCTCGTACACGCCAGAGATTGTGATGCTGGCCCGTGCGGGAAGAATCTGATGCCCGTCCAGGCCGTTTTTGAGGTTATTGGTATTAGCCGACATGAGGGCAACGGTCGATGTGTCCCCTCCCTGCATGATCCATCCAGTCAGAGATGTCAGGTTTGGGTAGGAAGTGTTCGGCATTGCTGAAGTGTTGTTGTCCAAAATTCCGTGGAATACCTGCCCGATGACGCCCTTAGCGGGCGAAGGGAGGGACACCCCCAGGTACCATGCACCACTAACCGCCGACACGTCGTGAAGCAGGTTGTTCTTGATCTGCGCGGAGAACCAGACCGTGTTGGGCGCAATCCATTTCCAGTGGCCCGTTCTCACAATGTTCGGTAGCTCAATGGCGGGGACGGCCCCGTTGATCAGTGCAGGTGTGTAACTGCGGGAGACTCCGAGAGTTCGAGTAATCATGGTCCCATCGGCACCATTGAAATACTCGTGCTGTAGGCCGTCATTGTTGCTGTCCAGGTCGTAGCCGAAAGTCCCGGCCGGTAGCTGGTCTACGGAAAGGGCGGCATTCCACGGAAAGCTGACGGCGGCGGGCATGTCATATGGTGCCCGAGACGAGTAGCCGATGGTCCCCCCGTTGGCGGGGACGGTAATGGCGTAGAGGGGAAGTTCCCACATGCCACCAGCCTGCCGAACAGGCTTGGGCTCGACTGGTGTGGCTGCGTTGACGCCCTTCCGAACCGCAAGGTTCACCGAAGGCTTCGCCATGTCAGCACGCAACACAATGAGGTCAATGCGGTCCGTACTGGCCGAGTTAGCTGAAATGGCAACGTTCTGGTTAGCGGTTAGCTCGTAGTAGAAACCCCCGACCCAGGCTTTGCCAGGACCAATCTGAACAGAGGTAACGCTGAGGATCTTCGGAGTGAAAGGCAGAGTAACCGACGAATAGGTGGCGGCCGTCAACCGGAAATCAACCTTATCCCCTCCCCATAGGTGGGCCATCGATTGCCACTGGGCTACCGAGACAGCTTTCGCGGCGCCCGTAGTCGCATTATCCGCAGGGAAGGGGTAAGAGATTTCAGCCATACGTCACATCCTCGCCTCTAGTTTGCGCAGCTTCTCGCGCATGTCGAAAACAGTCTTGTAAAGATTGAGCGGATTGCCTGATCCCTGTTCACCGATGGTCGGAGTGATGCTCTCTGTGTCCCCGCCCTGGTCCACGGTGATGGAGACCTCGCGGACGATGTCTGTGTACTCGACTCCGTCAATTGATATTGTGACGATGTCTCCGACGAAGTAATCCCGCCCGAACTGAATCTGTTCGGTATCGACGGGGTAAATCTGGAAGTTTCCCTGCTTGGCGCCCGTATTAAGGGCCTCCGTGGCAGCGTCCAAAACAGCCTGTTTGGCAGTGGTGAACTGCTCGTCAGTCACCGAGAGATCAGCCTTGATCGGGAGCCCCGTCGTCGGGTCAGCCTTGAGAGGTAGGTCCCGGCGATCAAGAAATGCCTCGATCTGAAGGCCCCACTCCGCCTCGCTCTCACTGTCGATCTGCTGGTACAGGTATCGGCCCTTACCAGTTCCCTGGCAGGCCACAATGACCCGTGTGACGGTCGGAGCCGTCAAGGACCAGGTGAACTCTCGGAGGTTTCCAAGGTCCTTGCTGAACCTGACCGCGGTGGACCGGTCCCGAGGAGCGAAGAGGTTCAGGTTGATCCTCTTCGTGTTGGGGTCGTACAGGAACCGGTAACCGGTCGTCGTGGTGTCGATCCACGATTCGAGCTTTGTGCCGATGACGTCCCACTGGAGGTTGTCAGAGACCGCTTTGCCGAGTGAGGAATCGGCCCCGAGGATGACCCCGGCCGCTCGGCGGCTGGCCAGAGCGCCGGCGCCCAGTGCTTTGTTGAGCTCGTCCCAGACGAGGTGACCTGCGGGGCCGGAAACGGCTCGGCCGTTGTCGTCGGCCTGCCACTGCTGGGTAGCTTCCTTTGTGGGGTCAGGGAACGCCAGGCGGTTGTAAGCGAGCTTGTTGTCACATTTGCCCCCGAAGTACAGCGAACCAAGGGACGTGTGCTGAGCACTCGTCCAGTAGTGCTGGAAGCTCTCGATCTGCCCAGTAAGGATGGGCAGATCGACGCCATCCTGATAGATGGCGACGCCGCCACCCTTCTGGAGAAGGTCAGCCTGGGGGGTTCCCGCGGCGACGAGCATTTGCCACGTGCCTTGCTGGCAGTACCGAACCACAAGGTCCATCGAGATCCATGTATCAATCATTCCTATTCGGTTCAGTGCAGCGTCGCGCACCTCCACCTGGTATCCCATGTGCACCTCATGTCAGTAGGTTGAATATCGTGGATAGAGTGTCATCTTCACCGCGGCTGGAGCGCTGCCGGCGAGGAGATCGGCTTGTGCGGTCGAGGTGCCGGGAGGTACCGACCAGAGCGAGGGATTGGCAGACAGCAGAGGGAAATAAATCTTCCCCTTGTCATCCGACAGTGTCTTGTATCCGGGGCGGCAATCAACCGTCAGGATCCGGCCCGCTGCGAGGGCATCCATGCCGGCCGGTTGGTCAGGGATACCGAAGCTCGTACCGTCCGGGCCGGTGAACCGGAACCGTTTGAGAGGCCCTGTGATTTCCCATACGGGCCAGGCTTCAATGTCTCCGGGGTTGTTGATGGTGAGTGCCCCTTGAGAGGTGGTGCCCATGGAGAGGGTCAGAGGGAGGAACGGATCGCCGAGGAACGGCTGATCTGTGCCGAAAGACCAGTTGGCGGCAACCGCTGTGTCCCCGTAGAAATACGGGTCTGCGGCTGTGAGTTGGATCCCGTAGGAAGTCCATGTGAAGCCCGCCGTACCTACGGCCTCGTTGCCCTCCATACCTCCGATGTAGTAGCACTTCAGCCGCCGAGGCTCCCCGTCCTGTTCGATGAAGGTCAGGACGGCGTAGCCCAGCTTCGGGTTCAGGGCTTGGGCCAGCTTCGCCTTGAACTGTCTCAGGGTCTTGCGGTCGATCCCGTAGACGAAGAGGGGCAGCAGGACCTGCCGGGCCACTGCCCTGGATCCGCGAACGATAGAGCCGTCGAGGTTCGGTGAATCGTCCATGTAGACCGTGTACGGGGGCAGATCCAGTCCGGTAGCTCCGGGCTGGAGAACCATGGCAGGCCACGCACGAGACTGGATGCCGGTGAGGGGGATTTCCTCCCCCTCACCGTTCCTGCCTCTTATTGACACGTAAGTGCGCTGCCATCGCTCAGGGACTGGGTAGTCGACCTTGGAGGTTAGAGAGTCCTCCTGGGTTATCGAGCGTGAGGCGATCGGCATTTAACACTCCTTCAATTAGCGCTCCTAGCGTCAGAGGGCAGCCATGGTTTCCGCGTACTTCAACGCCCTGAGGACGGACTGAGTAGTGTCCTCGGACTTGGCCTCGTGGATGTGTATCTCGTATCGGGGTCCCATCATGGCGGCTGTTTCCTGGTCGTTGTAGACGCGTTCTCCACCCTTGAAATTGATCAGCTCTGGGCCCTTTTCGCCAACGAGCGCGATACCGGTAGCGGCGGACCTTGTACCGGTCGCGTAGCCCTTGATCTTGCTCGTACGAGTAGAGGTGGTGGTCTTACCGCCGACGGTCCGCTTAGTGACCGCGGTGGTAGTTCCCTTAGCTGGGTCAGTCGTGGTCGTGGTGACCGTCGTGACCTTTCGCCCCTTAGAATCCGTCGAATAGGATGTGGTGGTCTTAGTCGTCTTCTTCTTCGAGGTGCTTCCTCCGCCCTTGACCGCCTGGCCCTGGCCGGTAAGCCAGGTCAGGAGACTCGCCAAGGAGGAATCAACCGGCGTCTTGGAGCTGATCTTCAGCTTGCTCTTGAGCGTCTTCTCGATTATGGAAGCCAACTTCTCGATGCCCTTTTTGAGCTTCTTGTCGTCGGCTGTCAGGCCATCAACGAGAGCTTGAGCGGCCTTCTTCCCGGTGGCGTAGTAGGTGCTGGCCACGGACTTTCCGAGGGACGACGAAGCGGTGCCGATCGCTGCATAATTTTCGTTGAACTCCTTGACCTGAGACTTGGTGGCGTTCAGCAACTCCTTTGCCATGGCGCCGCCTTGCTCGGGGCCGGCGTTGGCGATTTCCGCGATGATGTCCTTCGAGAACCCGGCCGTGCTCAGTTTGGCTATGTTCGTCTGGAAGGACTTGATCGCAGCCAGGCGTTCCTTGAGGCCGGAGATAGCCGAGGTGACAGACACTCCATCGGTGTTGAAGATGGAGGTGAGGGAGCGTTGCTGTGTGGCCTGGTCCGTGATGGACGTGGCCATTTCGCTCTCTTGGGCCTTGATATCTGCCAGCTTGGTATTAGCGGCCTTGAGCTTGGTCGCGAGAGTAGTGCGGTCAGCCACGAGCTTCTGAAGTGACTTGTTCTGCTTGTCCAGCCACTTGTTCAGACTGTTCGCGGTCCCAGAGCCAATGCGGTTTGAGGTGAACGCCTTGGTGATGATCTGGTACAGCTTGTTCACCGCGGTGTTGAGCGTCGAAACACCCTTCTCGGCATCCGCCGCGAGGCCCGTGGTCCTGGTGCTCGATGTGCCCGAGGCGTAGCCCCGCTTCACGCTGGCCGCAGCCAACATGCTGTCTCCGTGCGTCAGGACGGTTTCGCCGCCGCTGAAGTTGACCAGTTCCGGGCCCTCTTCACCGACCCACGCCCAACCCTGAGTGGCGCCGTCGGTACCAGTGGCATAGCCCTTGGTACCCGAAAGGGCCTTTCGCCATCCAGATCCGTAGCGGTGAACGGCGTAGTTGAGCCCGGCGTAGATAGACGCCATTGCATCAGTTATGCCCCGTGACTTGTACGGTCCGGCGTACGCCGCGAAAGTCTGAGGGATCGTCTGCATGAGGCCCTGGGACGGGTAACCTGATTTCGCGTTCGAGTCCCAGTTGTTGATCGCCGTCGGGTTACCACCGGACTCGACCTTGATGCGCTGTAGCACCAATGCCAAGTCGGAAGCAGGCAGGCCGAGCTGTGCCAGTGCGGTCCGAACCTGAGGTGTCCAGCGGGACACGGAATTGCCTACGCCGGGAACACTGACCTGCTTCTCTACCAGGCCCTTGATATCCGGCTTCTTGGACGAGAGACCGTTGCCGCTGAAGTCGAACAGGCCATCAAGGTTGGGAAGATTCTCCTTCGCTGTCGAGTAGGTGTCCTTGGCCACCTGGGAGGCGTAGTCCAGCGGCGAGTCCCAGACCTCTCGGAGAGACTGCACCATGTCAACTACGCCGTTGAACTCGGACTTTGTGAGTTCCCAGATACCGTTTACCCCGTCAGAGACAAATCCGACCGGGTCAGTCAGGAGGCCAGTCGCGCCATGCCACAGGCCCTTGAGCGTGTCCCAGACGCCGCCGAAGAGGTTTGAAACAACCGACTTCAGAGTCTTCGGTGAGAAGAGGTCGCTGACGTAGTCAGAACCTCGTTCGAGGATATTTCCCTTACCCTTCCAGACGTCATCCCAGAAGTACTGACCGGTGATGGGTGACATTACGCCGCCAATCATTCCGAGGAGCTGGGAATAGCCGTCAGGAATGGGGAGCTTCTTCAGGATGTCCCAGGAATCCCGTGTCATGAAGTCGTACATTCCCTTGAACTTCTCGCCGAAGTCCGACCCGATGAAATGCGAGCCATCCGTACCGGCGCCTACTACCCCCTTCTGCACATCTCCACCGATGGCACGGGACGAGCTGTCCATCGTCATGGCGGCGAGTGCCCCGCGGGCGTCACTGGCGACGTTGAAGGTCTTCGAAGCGTCAACAAGCTGGTCGAGGCCCAGCTTGCCGAGAACCCCGCCTCCGGCGAACTTCATAGCCTGGCGAACACCACCAGTGCCCTGAGTGCGCGCGATGTAGTTGAGCCGGGTTACCTCATTGGCTCCCATCGCGGCTGTCCACTCAGGCCGCATGACCGACTCACCTCCGGAGAGGTGGAGCTCGCCGGCCGTAGGGCTGGAGAAGACATGGACGTCCCGACCGGGCGTGTAGCCAGGAAGGACACCACCGAGAGCCTTCTTTTTCTTCTTCGAGCTGCCGCCGCTGCCGCTGCCGGGCGAGTGGTTCGAGATGTCGTTCAGCCGCGAGTTCAGCGTCTTGGCCTTACCCGAAGCATCGTCCAGTGCATCCTTCAGGTTCTTGAGCTGCTTGACGACCGAACCCGTGCTCATCTCATTGAGCTGACCTATTCGGCCGACCAGGGTGGACTTGCCGGAGCCGACCTTGCCGCGTGCGTCGTCCGCAGCGTCCTTGACGTGGTTGAGCTGTCCCTTGAGCTTGCTCAACGACCGGTCGTTGAGATTCCCGGCCTGCTTGGCTGCTGCCTTGAGGCCGGAGTCCAGTGTCTTGGACTTGCCCTTGGTTTCGGACAGCTCGGCGCCCAGGTGCCCGAGCCCCTTGCCGTTAAGGCCCGAGACGCTGGATTCAGCCTTCTTGACCTGGCTTCTGAGGGAGCTGGTCTTCTCCGTGACCTGGTTGAACTGACCTTCGAGTGCCTGGAGTTTGAGGCCCTTGAGGTTGCTCGTAGCAGTGTCAGCCTCACGGACAGCCTTGGCAGCCTTCTCCGCAGCGGACCTGACACTGTGATCCGCACCGGACAGGTGGTCAGCGAGCTCGTTGAAGTTCTCGCCCTGGAAGTTCCTGATCTTGGTGCGCAGGCCCTCGATCTCGGTATCGAGCTCGTTGATCGCCCGCTTGGCTTTGTCAGTGTCAACCTGGATCTCGTCGACCTGGCTGTTGTTGCCCGTTACGCGATCCCTGGCCCTCTGGCCCAGGCTTCGGTTGTCCCCGCCGTTAGCCGCGGTACGGGCGTTCTGGTACCGCTCCCTGAAGGTGTCGCCCTCAGTGGATCCGCGAGCGGCCTTAACCACCTGGGAGACGGTCTTGTATGTGCCCTTCCCGAGCTTGCCGAGCCCTCGGGCCAAGCCGACCACCGGTGAGAAGACCTTGGTCAGCAGGCCGAACATCTTGATCACAGCGCCGAGGGCGATCGAGGCGACGCCGACCATGGCGGCGAACTTGCCGATCTTGATGACCGTGTCAGTGATCCCAGGGTTGTCCTTGAGAACCCCCACGGCCGTCTTCACCCACCCGCCCAGGACAGTTAGGTCCTTGAACAGCTCAGCGATGAGCTTGCCGGAGGGCCCCTTCAGGTCTGAGCCGAGACCGGACAGCGTGTTGAGGAGTCCGCCCTTGTACTCGTAGTGGTCAACGACCTTGTTGCCTTGCTTGTCGAGCTTGTAGTCCCCGCCCTTGTCCTTCTTGTAGACGGCGGTCCGCTTGCCCATGAGGGCCGTGCCGGCGCGGGCGTACTCGTACTCACCGGTCTTGGGATTCTGCTGGATGAACATGTCGCTCAAGCCGTACTTGGCCTGCTCCCACATGTTCGCCATGCGGGCGGAGACTGTAGCTGTACCCAGGCGCTTGGCCGGTGCGTCGTCCGTGCCGGTACCGATCTTCTTGCCCTTGCCAAGGATGGCTTCCACGATGCTTTCACCGGGGACGCCGCCCGTGTTCATAGCATCCTGCATCCACGCCATCATCTGAGAGGCGGCAGTGGACTTCGTGGGCGACTTCCAGTTAGCGCCCTTCTCCTTCTTCATCTTCTCTGTCTTGGCGATTTCGTCTTTGGTGAGGCCCCTGTCCTTGAAGCCGAGAAGGTTAGCGAGTTCTTGAACGGTCAGACCGGCATTCTGAGCGAGCGACTTCACGTTACGTAGGCTCGAACGGTCAGCCTCCTGGATGGTGGCAACGGCCTGGTATGCACGCTTTACCATCTCGGGGTCGGTGATTCCGGAGTAAGCCGCTAGGTCACCAATCGACATGACAAGATCGGTGGCACGCTTAGTCGACTTCTTGGAACTGAGTCCATGAGACTGTGCGGCACGCGTGTACAGCGTGCCGTACTGGAACATGTCCTCCACTGCGTACGGTGTCTGAGTTCCGTAGTCCTTGAGAACATTGATCTGCTTGGAGGCGTCCTTAGAGGTAACGCCCATCTTCTCAAGGGCACTCTGGGACTGCATGATTGAGTCGGCGGCTTTGACACCGAGGTACGACATGGCGGCAGCCGCTGCGGCCAGGGGCGTAACCATGTTTCGGGTGACGTTCCGGCCGAACTCGCTCACAGATGAGCCGACAGAGTTGATCTTCTGACCCATGCTGTACGTGGCCTTAGTCCAGGACTTTCCCACCTTGTTGGCGTTGTCCTGGAGAGACCTGACGCTTGCGTCGTTCGCCTTGACCGTCTGCTGAGCCGCCCTCTTGGCGGCTTGAGCCGCCGCAACTTGTCCCTGGGCCGCTGCAATGCTCGCGGCCTTGAGGTTGTTCATCTCCGAGAGGATCTGAGTCCTGCGGGTGGCGTACGCAGACGTATAGGCAGCCTGCGCCGTACGAGCGCCCTTGACTGCCTCGGTAGCTTCGAGCTGGGCCTGGCGGATGACGAGAGCCGACAGAGTCTTGACCTGGGCCTTACGAGCCTCGGTCTGCCGCAGGTTTTCCGCAGCAACGCTGCGCTGTTCGGTGATCTCTGCTGCGGACCACTGCTTGGCCTCGTTGATGCGAACAAGGGAAAGCCCCTTGTTCTCCTTCATCATGGCTTCCACGTCCTTGCGGTACGCGGTGGCCACCTCACTGCCGTAACGCACTTCAAGGTTCCGGGCGTTGAGGGAAATCCGCTCGCGCTGACGAGACGCCCTCTCCTTGGCTGCGGTCCTCGCCTGCTCAGCCTTAGCGCTCGCCTCCGTGACCGCCGTGAACGCCTTCAGGAGGCCGGCCGTCTCGGTCTTGTTGTACTCGCCCCGCTTTGCGGCGGCGGCCTGTTCCAGCTTCACACGTTTGGCGGCCTCTTCGCCGTAGCGTGCGGTTACGTACTCTTCGAGCTTGGCCCGAAGATTCGCGCTCTGCCGTGCAAGCGTTTCCGACTTCCCG
Organism: Streptomyces sp. NBC_00440; assembly: GCF_036014215.1. Classification (NCBI taxonomy): domain Bacteria; kingdom Bacillati; phylum Actinomycetota; class Actinomycetes; order Kitasatosporales; family Streptomycetaceae; genus Streptomyces; species Streptomyces sp. NBC_00440. Next base: position 2,663,160 of record NZ_CP107921.1, on the reverse strand, counting down.
CTGAACGCGGCGATTTCCTTTTCGGCGCGGTCAAGCTGTGCCTTCAGCTGAGAATGGTCCAGCTCGGGAGTGATCTTGATCCAGGCGTTTCCGACCTTGATGCTTCCAGCTTCGGGCATCGGCCCCCCTTAGAGGTTGTTCATTCGACTGAAGAAATTCACCACCTCGTCCGTTGAGGCATAGGCCGGCGCTTCAGGTACAAGGACTTCGTCCTCTTCGCCAGGCCGGAGCATGGGAGTGGGAGCGGGAACGCCCTCCCCTTCCTCGCCTGAGTTGGCCTGGTAGAAGAGCCAGTTGGAAAGCTCAAGGGCGTCAGAGACCCGAGCAAGCAGGTGGTCTGAGTTCGACCACTCGGCGGATTCATCAATGACCGCTGCCAGGGACGAACGCCCCGGCTGATTTAGCAGTGATCCGATCAGGATGTTGATTCGTCGGAGGGAGAGCTGTCCACGCCACAGGTCCAGAAAGTCAACCCCGAAGAACTGAAGCAAGTCCGCTTCCAGCTCTCCGGGAAACTTCTGGATGACGTAGACAGCTCTACTCAGTTTCCCGAAGCCTCGTTGATCTTTGTGTTGAACTCCTGGAAGTCACGGATGGTCGGCTTGGACTTCCGGTACTCCTGCCACTGGTCCTCGCCCAGGACGATGCGGACGGCCTCGAAGTCGTTGTCTGCGAAGACAACGTCAACCGGGTAGTCCAGAGGGGACGGAAGGACATAGACCTTGCCGTTGTGCTCGACGGTGACGCCGGCACCCTTCGCCTCAGCCTCCGCGGCACCCAGTTCGGCGCCAGCGTCGGGAAGCTCGACCTCGACGCTGACCTCATCGGCCGGCGCGGCAGTCTTCTTCGAGGCAGTCTTCTTGGCAGCAGTCATGGGGACTCCAAAGATGGGGGTAGCAACAGATGCCCACGAGGGGCTTGAACCGGGGGTGGGAGAGACCGGGGACTATGAGCCCTCCCCGGCAAGGGGGCGTGAATTAATTCCCTTGGCTCACGGCGCGGCAGGCGCCATGTTCTGGTTCGTCAGGACGTAGCCGAGGACGCCATCGGAGTCGAGGGCGTCAATGGTGAGCTGGTACTCCTGGGCAGCGTTGCGGACGAGGGTGATTGCGCCTCGGTCCTGGATCATCGACCGCGGGACGACGACTCGGTTGAGCGCGGCGCCCTGGCCCCAGTCCACGACGAGGGAAATCTCCTGAAGGTCCGGGGTGCTGGACAGGTCCAGGCGCCAGGTGTCGGCAGTGCCACCACCCTCAGGTGTGACGGCAACCCATGAGGCGCCCCAGAACAGCTCAGTGGTGTTGATGTTGGTCTCTATGAAGGTCGCTGCCACGGTGAACGTCGCAGCTGACACGTTGAAGAGGACCGGAACGGCCGACTGCCAGGCGTTCACCGGGTCAGCGGTCACCGTGGGGGTGATTACACACCCCGCGTCTGACAGATAGCCGAGTGACTTGTAGCCAACCGGGGGAGTCTTGCCGTCACCCACCACAGTGGGCAGCGTCGCGCCGACAGCAGGTGCGATGTAAAGAGCGCCATTCGGCGCGAAGCGGATCTTCGAGGCATCGTTATTGGCCATCTGGCTCCTTTGGGGAAACAAAAAGGCGGCCCCAAAGGGACCGCTCAGGCTGTGGAGTTGCGGGGGGTTAGTCGTCAGCTACGAGGTACACAGAGACCTCGCCCGAGTAAGCGGGCTCAAGTGACTGCATGTCCGGGTGCCAGCTGGGGGCGTCCTCTTCGTGGACATCGAGCACCAGGGCCCCGTTGAGGCTCTGACCGGGAAGCTGCTCAAGTAGGACTTCACGGACGGTGTAGGCCAGCTCTCCGGCCTCAGCCGGGCTCTCGCCGTACACGTCGTAGACGACGTACATGCGGTCGGCCCGGTCCCGCTTGATGCGGTAGCCCCCGGACTGCATGAGGTAGATGGTCGTCTCTCCCACGGACCGGCCCACGAGGGTGCCAGTCACCGCCCCTGTGGGAATCTCCGGGAGCGACCTGAGGTAGCTAATCAGCAGAGGCAGCGGGTCTGATCTCATTCAACCCGCTCACTCAGGAGTACGGCTCGCAAGTAGAAGCGACCTGCGTGCCGGCGCCCTGCAAGGTCGCGGTAACCACGTTCCTGGAGCATTGCGTGCCTCGCGCGCTCGTTCTCCTCGACGACGACGTATCCGACCCACTCATCCCCAACACGTTCGACATAGGGGTGAATGTTCTTCTTGATCGAGTAGGCGTCAGTCGTCACGTGCGGGCCGCGGGGGGCGGCCTTGATCATGTCGCCCGCCATCTCACCCGTCTTGGCGACGACCAGAGCTCTGACCTCTCCGGACTTCAAAAGCTTGGTCTCAAAGCCCATATCAGTCTCGAACGTGAAGTCTGCTGTCCCGTATCGGGTGTGCTGCTTGCCGCGCTTCGGAGTGGCCATCACTTAGTCACCCCCCGGACGTCGATCATGGTGTATTGGCGAGAGCCCAACTTCCACTTCCATGGCTCGCCTTCAGGCGTCCAGAGCTTCGACTGAAACAGAATTTGGTCGGACGAGTCCACCTCCAAGTTTCCGGGAAGGTAGATCGTCGCCTTGTTTGTGGTGGTCTCTCGGACGGGAGTCTCCGCCTTGTGCGTACGCAGGTAGGGGACGCCGGCACCGAGCCCGGACCAGACAACCGTGTACGTGTCCCAGTCGCGGTGATGGCCGTAGGCGTCCTCTACCAGGGGGGCCCGGCGGACCTCGATGATGTCGTTAAAGAGTGCCAAGGGGTTTCTCCTGCCAGTCTCGTGTCAAGGAGATCGACCCCATGCGCTTCCTGTACTTGGTCAGCATCGACTTTGCGGCCTCCGACAGACCCGAGTTGTACGCGGTCTGCGCGTACTCCACTTGCAGGTCGCCGGTCTTCTCCATGACCGTGCCAGGAGAGACGGAGAGCCATCGGATCACCTCGGAACAGACAGCGGCCTTCACTGCGCCAGGCACTGCTTCCCATGTCGGCTGCTGGAAATCTGTCCCGCAGTAATCGCACACAAGGGCAGTAGCGTCTTCGATGAAGGCCGCCGTCTTGGTGGCCTCTGCATCATCTGAGAAGGGCCGCCCGAGGCGGGCAAGCACATCGTCAGTGGTTGCTATTGGCATTCAACCTCCCGTAGTAGTTGGGGAGATCAGCCAGCCGGGGGCGCAGTCTCCGTGATCGAAATCTTGAGACCACGAACGAACTTCTCGCCGATGACGGTGCCTCGGACGCTATAGGCCGGATCTTCCTTGATAGTTGCCAGGCCATACATGGTGTCGAGGCCAATCGTGTCGTGCTTCTGGTTGTAGTCGTAGTCGACCAGCATCCGGGTAGCGATGCCGTTTACATTCTGAATGGAGCCGGTGACGGCGCCCATCGGAAGAGACGGGCAGGCAGAAGCAATGAGCATCGCCGACTTATGGAAGAGGTACATCTCCAGGCCGAATGCGTTGTGAATGACGATGTCGAAACCATAGATTCGACCAACAGTCGCCCGGCGAAGCGCGTTGGTGTCACCGGAGTAGTCCACCGCGACGAATTCGGGGTCTTTCAGAAGGATCGCCTCGACCTCGGGGCCGGCAATGAGATACCGCTCAGAGGTGGGGACCAGGGCCAGGTTCATGTTCATGCGGGCGTCCACCAGGGCCGCACGGATGGCAAGGGCGCGCTGGGTCATGTTGGTGCCGGTACCGTCAGCCTGCGGGATGGAGACGGTGACGTCACCACCAACAGCCTTGGTCTGCGCAGCAGTCAGGCCCGAGCGGGAGATGTTCGCCTTGATGAACGCGGCAACCGTGTCATCGAAGTACTCGGCGAACCCCCTGGTGAGCTTGGAGAGGACCTGAGAGCCGAACTGCTTGAGATCGAAGGCGACCTGCTCCATGCCGATGGCAGTAGCGTTCTGCGCGAGGGTGGTGAGCTGGACCGGGAACCGGGTCTCGGTGACGAAGCCGTTCGGGGCTCGTCGGTCCGCTGCCGGGAGCGGCCGGTCGGTCGCCGCAGCGAAGATGTTGTTGTCTCCGGTGATCGGGTTCTTGATCGGCGCAGAGATGCCCGACTCCTGGACCGGGATGCCGCGGGACTCGCGGTTCACGTTGATCACGTCACCGATCCCACCGGTGAAATTCAGCTCCGAGTATCGGGCCGGGATGCCCCCGAGGGTCAGCTGACGGTCAAGGATTCCGAGAGCCGCGATCGTGACCTGGACCGGATCGAGATTGAAGTGATGCTGAGTAGCCATTAAGCCTCCATGAGGGCATGAAAAAAGCCCCCCAGGCGGAGGGCTGAATGAAGGGAAAGGGGGGCAGGCTTAGAGGAAAGCCCCGCCCGCGATGTAGTCCGCCAGATCGTTGGGATTGATGCTGGTGAACTCGCTGTTGCCGCCCCGGTTGTGGCCGGCGCCTGCAATGTGTGGGAAGCCCGCTCCGGAATTTCCCTGCTTGGGCAGGGACTCGATGAACGACTTGACGGCCTCCCCGTCTGGGCGAGAGTCGTCGCCCGTGAACCGGTTGAGGTCGAGGAACGAGAGGTCGGGGAGGTCAGCACCGGCACCCGCGGCCTGGATCCGCAGTTCCGCAGTCACCAGCTCCGTGGATACCTCGCCCAGAGCGGACGTCCGGCCCTCGGTACGCGCGGCCTCGATAGCGGTCTGCTGGTCGGCCTGGAGCTGATGGAGCTCGGTGCGGGACGAGTTGTAGTTGGTCTCGTTCTGTCGGGAGAGGGCCTTCCAACGGTCGCGGTCGGCAGCAACCTCTTCCAGCGTCGGGCCAGCCGGAGGGGGCGGAGGGTTTCCCTCGTTGCCCAGCTGTCCGGCGGTGTCGTCCTGAGTAGTCATACGTGATTCCATTTCGGAAGGGACTCACCATTTCGGCGGGTCAGGGCTTAGCCTCGTGGAGCTTCCGGTTTGCGTTGCCGGAGTTCCCTTGCGGAGGCTTGTTGGCATGGGGTTGCTGCCCTTGGGGCTGTCCCTGAGGCTGAGGCATGAGCTTCTGTATCTCGGCCTGAGCCTTGGCGTCCTGCTTCCGCATTTCGCGGAAGTCGGCAACCTGAGCGGCGGAGAACCCGGCCTCGAACCAGAGAAATTCCAAAGGCACATCAAGCTGCTTCAGCTTGAGCAGGGCATCAACGTGCTGGGCTTCTGTGCGGTATTCGGGGTCCTGCCAACGCGTCTCCATTTCGAACGCGTCCTTGCGCTTGTCATTCTTGACAGCGAAGCAAAGTCGAATGACTCGCTCCCATGCTTCACCGAAGTGGAGCATCCGCTCCCGCACCTTGGCGACGAGACCGGCTTCCGCCGAGATGATCGCCTCGCCAGAAGGGGCGTTGGTCGTGTTGACCAGGAAGTAATGGCTGGGAACCCTCGCAACAGTGGCGAGGTGCTGGACCAGCATGTCCACCAGGGTCACGTAATTCGAGAGGTCAGCGGCAGCGAAGGAGCCGAACTTGGCAGCTGGGTCCTCAGCCTGAAGAAGCTTGTCCTGGCCGACGTTGTACGGCTCGACAGGGTTGCCGTTGGCGTCTTCCTGGATCTCCAGGCCGGTGACGAAGCGCTGAGGGAAGGCCGCAAACTCAGACGCCGTCAGCGCATCCATGGTCGTCTTGTTGATCGCATCCTGAATGGGGATGCAGTTGACCAGCTCCGAGACCGGATCCATGCCGAGTCGAGAGCGGTTCTCGAAGGGCACTACGGGGACGGCACCGAGCGGGTTGGGCTTGGTGACGCCCTGGTCCCACTCGGTGGTTCCGTAGGCGACCTCGTATACATAGCTCTCGGTCCAGAGCGTGATCTGCTGTCGGCCCCAGGAGTCCATCTCGAAGCGCGCCGCGGCCTCCAGTTCCCACAGGGAGCCGGCCTTGTATGAGACAGCCATACGGGCGCCAGGGACCGGGGTGATGGTCGGCTCGCCCTGGGCGTCCGCCCAGACAACAACGTAGGCGGTACCCGTGATTAGGGACTCAAGGTGAACCGAGGACGAGTAGGCGTCCATGCTGGACCGTTGCCAGAACTCGCGTGCCTCCTTGCCGTCGTCCTCTCCGGAGATCCGGAAGGAATCAACGTGCAGCCGCTCGTTCGTGGAGTCCACGATGGTGCCGCAGAAGTTGTCTCGCCACTCACCGAAGACGGAGGCGAAGGCCGCCTTGTACTTCATCTGTGAGAACGCGAGCTTCTGTTGCTCGCCCTCGTAGTACTTCGAGTAGAGGTGGGATTCGTGAAGTGGGCCCGGAACTTTTCCGTACAAGTACATGAGCCACTGGTCAGGGGATTCCGGCTTACCTATGAATGCGGTGTGGCTTCCAGGGGGGACGATCATAGGTGGGCCTCTTTCTAGAAGCCCACGACACGTGACCTTCTCAGTTTCATTCGTCCGTCGGCGATGGCATCTGCTCTGGCCTCCATGGCGATCACGGCGCACACAGCTAGGTCGATCTTCCTTTTGGATCGGGGGGAGTCTTTTTGGATGAGAAGGCCCTGAGGGACTTCCCTGGTAACTGCGTTGAGGACATGCCGAGTAAGGCGGACGTCCCCGTCGTGCTTGAGATCGCCCACCATTACGGCGGTACGGAAGCGCTCAATGGCCTGAACCATCCGAGTGGGCTTGTTGGTCCAGAACTCGAATACGGTGTCGTCGCCATGCGTGATGGACCAGCGGCCAATGGCTTCCTGCCAGTAAGGCGGGTCCGCGTACATCCACGCGACTCGGTATGTCTCGAAGGCTCTGTGCACAGCAGCCTCTACTGACAGGACATCGACTTCCCAGTCATCAGGGGCATGTTCTGGGCGTTCCCAGACACCGATGACAAACAGCTTGGCGTCTCGCAGGCGGACTCCGCAGATCCCTGTTGCATCTCCGCGGATACTTCCATCAAATCCAATTGCTATCTGATCGCCGGGCTTGATGGGGTCCTGGTCGTCCTCGCGGGCGTCCCACTCGGTCTTGGACATCCACCCGTCCGAAGACTCTGCGATGCGGTTGCAGAAGAAGCGCAGGTAGGTGGAGTCAGGAGTAGTGCGGTCGTAGAGGATCGTGCGAGTCAGGCCGTCAATGTCGGCCCATGTAGCGTCGCCGTACGCCTCGATGAGGGCCTGGCGGACCTTGGTTTCGTCTCGCATCTCGTCGGGCTCGATGGAGCCCTCGATGCAGTCGTACAGCCAGAAGCCTTGGCTGATCATGTCGCTCTCGTGGATGAGCTGAGCGACGCTGTCTTCGTTGGGGTTGTACGCATTGGTTGTGGTGACCCAGCGAGAGCCTGACGCAGCCAACTTCTCGACGTTGCGCTTGAGGGTCTGGTAGAACTCCGGGCCCCCGTTGCTGCCCACCCAGTGGTGGACCTCGTCCATGAGTACGAATCACACATCGCCTGGACCCCGGCAGGACTTAACCCACCGGGGCCCAGACAAAGGTCGGGCGATTCCCCTCGTTCGTCCGGCCGGCGGTCGCCTTCGGCCTGATCGAGCCGGGCTTGCCGCTCTTGAACTGGATGACGGCCTTGCCGATGTCGAGGCTGTATTCCTTCTCGGCGGGGGACTCGGACAGACAGCCCCGGATGAACTCCATGGTCTGTTCGGTCTGCTCGTACGCCGTGGCGCCGACCTGCACAGTGGGCAGAGCGACCGCCTTCGCCACCGGTATCCCGAAGGCGTTGAAGTGGGAGAAGCGGCAAGGGCCGATGAACTCAACGATGGCAAGGGTCGCCAACAGAGGCGTCTTGCCCCACCCCTTAGCCCTGCGCAGGGTGGCAGCACTGTAGCGCCAGGTCCCGTCAGGGTTGATTGCGTAGAGCCAAAGGACAAACCTCAGCTGCTCCTTGCTGAAGCGCCAGGGTTCCCCCGCACGTTCGCCGTCAGGCTGGACGATGTACTTGCTGCACCAGCGGATGACCTCGTACCCCAGCGTCTCCTTGGGGGAGGGAACGCCTTCAGGCAGGTTGCCTGTCTGCAAGCGCGGTCACCTCTATTCAGTCACTCAGGAGTCGGAACAGCTCTTCGTCCAGGTCGGATGTGGTGGGTTCGGTGGAGTCGGGCTCGTCGCCTTGGTCCTCGGGGGCCTCAAGGGACATGCGCAATCTCGCTCTGTCCTCCGTGGTCGCGCCCCACTTGGCTACGCGTTGGCGGATCTCACCTGCCAGCTTCACGTCGCCCTGGTAGAAGGCGTCCACGATCTTCACCGTGATCTCCAGCTCAGCCCAGTCGGTCTCAGCCCACGCAGCCGCCTGCGGTGAAGTCGCCCAGGTTCGCCAGAAGCGGCGGGCACCAGCCGTCTTGATCCCCAGACCGGGCGGCAGGGCTCGGCCTTCGGTGGTCGAGCTGCTGAGGGTCTGGGCGTGCTCGTGTTTGTTGCGCCGGACCGCGTTGTCCTTCGGCTTCGGTCCTCTGGTCACAGCTTCACTGCCTCGGGATCGACGCCGTAGAGGTCGCCCAGGTCCTCAAGCTCGAAGAGGGCGGCCTGCCTCCACGACCGTTCTGCGGCCTTGCTCGGCCGGCGCCGCGGTGCCTCAGGCCCGCAGACGTCATAGGGACAGTCGAGACAGCGACCGTTACACGCGGACATGAGGGCACCTCCGAGGTGGATGAGTAGTAAGGAATGAAGAAGCCGCCCGGTCCTTGAGGACGGGCGGCAAGGGGGGTAGGTCCACAGGGACTCGAACCCTGGACACGTGGGTTAAGAACCCGCTGCTCTGCCAACTGAGCTATGGACCTTGGCCGGGTGCAGGTGGGGGACTCGAACCCCTGGTGGCCAACCACGTTGAACGCTGCCGGTACCCACCGGCCCTCACCATTCCCCTTGTGTGCCTGACCGGATTCGAACCGGCGTCGCCGCCCGGAAGGGGAGGAGTCCTATGCCGCTAGACGACAGGCACCACGCTTCCATCCCCTGATCAGGGGGAGTTTCGGCGTCTACGGGAGCTACCCGTATGGCGGGATGGGCAGGACTTGAACCTGCAACGCACGGCTTTGGAGACCGTTGCTCTCCCAGTTGAGCTACCAACCCGATGCGGCCTCATGAGGACCGCTGCCCAGAGGGCGCTTTATGTGCCTTCGCTGTATGTCTTGCGCTTGTGGCACGGTTTGCAGAGGACCCAGAGGTTGTCCGGTTCCCAGGAACCACCACGGGCTACCGGAACAATGTGGTCCACCTCCAGATCCTTATGGGAACCACACTGCTGGCACGTGAAGCGATCTCGTACAAGCACGCGAGAGCGCCGCCGGTGCCAATCTCTCGGCCTGGAGGCATTTCGAATAGATGTTCTATTCCAGCCTTTCCGGGTCTGATGGTCGCCGCAGCGGCCGTCTCGGACGGTTGGAGTGAGACACCCTTGGCGCAAACAGATGCTCCTTGCCCTGGGCATGCCCCCTCCCTTCGCTTATGCCCGCACTGGCGGTACTAGGTCTGAGGCCCCGGCCGGATGCTGGTCTGGCGGCCGGGGCCATGTCCCTGGATGCCTGGTCAGGAGCCTGGCCGGGGGCCTGAGCTCAACCGACAGATCAACAGGGAAGTCTCGCTTTGTAGTTGACACTTACGCTTGTCTAGAAACGACAGAATCTGACAGTTCCTCAGTTGGTTGTACGCAGGTGGCCACTTGGTTAAGAAATCGCTTAGATACTCACTAATCCTTCACAAATCGCTCCAACCAGGTCGTTCGCTAGCTCGTTTCCGCTTGCTCTCTCACTAAGGATGTCGGTGTCAAAGCCGTCGGTCTGGGACGCGGTCACTTTAAGTGAGACCCAGGTCACAGCGTCACAGGGTCAAGTGCTGGCAGCTTCATCCACTGAAGTAACTTGATTTCGTGACAGCAGCTCTGTACCTTGAGGTAACCGAGAGAGGAGGGGCCTCCCGACATGAGCAAACTGCCTGACAATGACACCTTGAGGCGCTTTTACCGCGAAGGTTTGTCTGATAAAGAAATTGCCCAGGCTTATGGCTGCTCTGTTCAGGCGGTTAACGCCCGGTATACGGCAATAGGAATTGAGCGTAAGCCGTACAGCAATATCGCTGCCGCCATCCTTGAAGCTGCTTGGCCGCGTGAAGAGTTCGATCGGGGGAAGTTCACTCGATTCAACCGCGCCCGAGATCTCTCCACGTATATACGCTGGCGCCTCGGAGACCAAGCGTTGACGCAGAGGCAGTTCCAGAGGGCGGCGGCTTTCCTGGCGCACCTTGAGCGGAACAACCTTGTGCTGTCGATTGATTGGAGCAAAGACAATCCTTGGGTGTTCCTGCCCAGGGAGCCGTCAGACGGCCGGCGCGTCATCCGCTGGCCCGAGGGTAGGGAGATGCCCAAGGGGCCTCACCTGGAGGCCATCTCGCTTCCCCTTGCTCCTGTCGAGCCGGAGATCGCCCCGAGTTAACTATTTCATTTCGTCCCAAAGCGGACACGATTGAGCCCTTCACGCGGCAGCGTGGGGGGCTCGCTGCGTTCTTTTGCCATCTCTTTACTTCATTTACTACAACCATTTTGCGCTTTGCGGGCGGGAAAAAAATCTGTATTGCTGTCACACGATCAACCTGTATTGTTAAAGCAGGAGGGCGGGGCTCGGTGAACACAATGAACGAAACGCGCACATGGCTGGATGAGATTAAGACGGGGGTAGAGGGCAGTCAGGGCTGCCACTGTACTTGGAATTCTCAGACAGTCGAGATGCGTGTTGATCATGACACCTTGGGGGTACTGGTCCTCTACGTTCGGGGCGTAGTGGCTGAATGGGTGGATTTGATCATCTCGGACCTGGCCCTCGAATCACTCACCGCGCGTAGAGTCCTCGACCTCGAATGCGAGCTTGGGGCGCGAGTTTCCGCGTTGGAGATTGCGCGGAGCACTTATGCCCGCGGCCACGCCGAGATCCCCGGAAGTAGCACGTTTACCGTCATCAGATTGAGCGGTCTAGGAGCCAAACACATTGAGTGTCGAAAGTCAGCCGAGGTCGGTCTCGCAGACGGAGCAGTATGAGAAGTGTGCGTGGCGCTGGTATCTCCAGCGGGTAGAGCGTGTACGACCGAGACCGGCCGCATGGTCTTTCCACGGGACGGCCTTTCACTCCGCCGCAGAGGCATGGGAAAGGTCGTCCCGTACGTTGGGGGCCGACGAGGTCACAGAGCTCTTCCACGACCAGTACACGGGCATGGTCGATGAGGCCCTGGCCGAGGAGCCCGATACAGACAGGTGGCTAGCTGCGGGTCGCTACACGGGTGGAGAGGACATCGAGCGCCGCTACGTCCTAGGGATGGAGCAGACAGCGGCCTACGTCGAGTGGAGCAAGGCCAACAAGCCCGCCCTCTGGACGGAGCCGAACGAGGGGGTGCCGGCACTTGAGCTCTCCTTCATGGTCGAGCTGGGAGGTATCAAGGTGCGCGGCTTCATCGACCAGGCCCTCACTGAGGGCGACGGCAGGGTCAGGGTGCGGGACCTGAAGACCGGGACCATGAAGTCCAAGTTCCAACTTCAGACCTACGCCGTGGCGATGCGTCAGCAGTGGGGCGTAGAGGTGGAACGGGCTGACTGGTACCTCGCCAGGGATGGGCGTCTTTCCCGGCCTGTGAAGGTCGCGGAGGTGTCGGAGGACGAGATTGGTCAGAGGTTCGCTGACATGGACGCTGGCGTGAAGCGTGGCCATTTCCCGGCGAACCCTGGGTTCGACTGCAACTTCTGCGACGTCTCGCACGGGTGCATATTTTTTTCTCCCAGAACTTGAATCCGTGACGTAGTTGATCTAGCTTTGGGCTAGAGGAAAGGGAGTGACCATTTACAGCCTCGCGCAATCAGTGTTGGTCAAGGGAGAGGCAGGGGAACCGCTCCCCTCGCCTTACAGGGGCCTGGCATATCATGAGGTCGAGTTCCGGCGTGGTGAGTTCTCGCTCGTCGCAGCCGGCCCCGGCACCGGCAAGAGCCTGTTCGCCCTGAACCTGGCGCTGTCCGGCAGCATCCCGGTCATGTACTTCAGTGCGGATTCCAACGCGTCAACACAGCTCACTAGGGCAACGGCCATACTCACGGGCGACAACGTGAGGGATGTGAAGCGCAAGCTCCTGGCGGACGAGTTCGATGAGTATCTGAGCTACCTGGGCAAGCGTTGGTGGATCCGGTTCGACTACGACGCCAGGCCCAGCCTGCCCGACATCGAGTTGAGTCTCCGGGCGTACTTCGAAGTGTTCGGTATGTTCCCCCACCTGATCGTGGTGGACAACATCACGAATGTGGTGGGGGACTCCCCGGCGGGCGACGCGGAATCCTTCACGTTCGGCCTGGAAGCCATGTGTGAGTACATGTCAGATATGGCTCGGAAGACGGGAGCTCATGTCCTGACCCTGCACCACGTCACGGGTGAGCATAGCGACGGGCTTAACCCCATCCCGCTCAGTGGCGTAAAGGGGAAGATCGGCCGAGTCCCGAACGTCATCCTGACAGTCCACAAGGAGATCGATGGCATGGACGGCAGGATCCTGCACGTCTCGCCAGTGAAGAACCGAGACGGTTTCGAGGACTCAAGCGGGCAGACGTTCAGCTCGTACGAGTTCAACTCCACGAACATGCGGCTCACGGACATACCCAACACCCTTTAGGTGAGATAGGTCACAGGTTCACAGGATTTAAAAACTTGAATCCGTGACAAGGGCGGGCCTATATTGAGGATCGGAAAAGGGGCGGGGAAATGAACAGAACTTGCGGGTATAGCCTTCAGAGGGAAATCGTGGATGTTCTTCTGAATGAGAACCCCGAAATCTCAGACAATGAGATTCGAAATGCTGGTGGGGGTGTTGTTGCCCTAGTTCTCTCGGTCGAGAACCCGATGCGAATGCGCCTGTTCCGTCTGGCTAAGGAACTGAAGTTCCATACTCGGCACAGTGCCGCTCGGGTAGTCGCGGTGACGATGCCCACGGCGGACGGGCCGACATGGGAAGTTCTGCCCGTCTCCTTCCTTCAGAGTCTCGCCGATGAGGCAATCGACCTCAAGGACCAGTACCGGCTTGAGGCGGCTCTCAGGCCCCGTGTCCACTGAGCCCCGAGCCGGGTACCGGAAGTGCACACGCTGCGGAAAGAACAGAGCCATCAGGTTCTTCACGCCCAAGGGGCGTGTGTGCGCAACCTGTAGGAAGAGAACTCGTAGAGCCGCTTCGCACGAGGCTCGGGTTACCACCACCTATGGGCTCGAACCTGGCGAATTTCAGGCCCTCATGGACTACCAGGGTGGCGGCTGCGCTATCTGTGGACAACCAAGGCGCTACCGGCTCGACGTAGACCACGACCACAAAACCGGCATGGTCCGAGGGCTCACCTGCCGCTTGTGCAATCGGCGAATCCTGCCGGGCGCCAAGGACAACCCCGAGACGCTGCGATCCGCAGCTGACTATCTGGATGACCCGCCTGCGGTCCGATTCCTTGGACCGCGCTTTCACGTGGATACGCGAGGAGTAAACGATGAGTGAGGGATTCATCAAGCTCGACTACCGCAAGTGGCGTGGCGAGAAAGAGTATCTGGGCGCCGCCAATCGTCAATACACCTTCCCCGTCCACGTGAGGCGGATCGGTGAACCTGCCCCGCAGCTCGGTAATTAAGCCACCGATAGCTGAGGTTCTGAAGCACTACTACTCAATAGACGTGAAACAGCGGGCAGGGTGGAGCAAGATCCCCTGCCCGCTTCACGTGGACGAGAACCCCAGCGCCTCGGTCAACACCGAGAAGGACCGATGGAACTGCTTCGTCTGTCAGGTCTCCGAGGACTCAATCGACATCGTAATGCGAGAGGAGAACATTGGCTTCCGAGAAGCCCAGGCATGGGCACATGCCCGGTTCAGTGGAAGCGGCGAGAACCTACTTCCAGCAGTTCAGGGAGAGCCCGGCCGAGGAGTACATCAAGGCTCGCGGCCTGGAGGACATAGCCGAGAGGTTCACCCTCGGATACGTCGGTTCGGCGCTGACTGGTCATGAACAGAGGCTGGGAAGCCTGGTACTCCCGTATCTGCGCCCCGCAGGTGGGCCTCATGCAGTGGCAACCATTCGATTCCGCTGCATAGACGACAAGTGCGTACGGGACGAAACTGGCAGCTTCCTGGCCCCAGTCCGCAAAGAGAATCACCGCGGACACGGAAAGTATTTGACTCTGCCCGGTGACATGCCGCGGCTCTTCAACACCCGCTCCCTGATTGCCAGTAGCCCGTTCGTCGTCATCACCGAGGGCGAGTTCGACGCAATGGTGTGGGAGTCGGTTGGAGCGCCGGCCATCGCCTACCAGGGCACATCGAGTTGGCGCGACCATTTCATACCCCCGCTGCTCGGCTTCGGGACGGTCTTCATCATCGCTGACGGAGACAAGCCAGGCATTGAAGCCGCCGAGAAGTTGGCTGCTCAGCTACCGAGCGCCAAGGTCATCGTCCTTGGCGAGGGCCACGATTCAAATTCATACCTTCACGAATACGGGGCTGCTGCCCTACGGGAGAGGATCGGTTTGTCATGAAGTCGATTTGGGAGCCTGGCACACGAGTCCGAGTGAGGGCATCCGTCACGGACGGGACTGCCGGCCTGACTGGTGTGGTCGAGAAGGTCAACTACGCACAGAAGGAGGCCGCTACCTCAGTTCAGCTTGATGACATCGACGAGGTGACGAATTTCCTTGGTGCCTTCTTCTACGACAACGAGTTGGAGGCGGAGTGATTTACAAGATTGGCGACGAGGTCGTCATCGCGGCCCCTTCCACTCCATACGTCCAGCAGTACGCAGGTGAGCACGGAACAATCACGGACATCTCTGAGGGTGAAGACGCCCCGTACCCCTACGAAGTAGAAATAAAAGGCCGTTCTTCCTCGCTTGGCTTCGCCGAACACGAGTTGGCACGTGCTGACCTCGTAGAGGTGCTGGACGACATCATCGAAGCCTGCTGGGCCAAGGCAATGGGGCCTGTTGAGGACGCGGTGAACAACCCCTCTCACTACACATGGCTCCCGAACGGTGTCGAGGTCATCGACATCACGGAGCACCTGAATTTCAACCTCGGATGCGTCGTGAAGTACGTCCTTCGCGCGAGCCACAAGCACGACGAGCCGCTTACAGACCTTCGTAAGGCCGCTTGGTACATAAACCGCGAGATCGGGCGTCTGGAGGCCGCACAGTGACCTCTGAGAAGCGAATCGAAGAGTTGGTTACCAAGTGGCTCACCCGGCACCGTGACATTAAGGCCGTATCTGCTCGGATCGACGAAGACGATTGGGAATTGCGTCCCGCTTCCACTGGGCGCTGCGATACATGCGCTTCGTCCACCACCTACATGGAGCTCACCATCTGGTACACGCTCAGGGATGGCTACGGCGGTTACGTGGAAGTCCAGACGGATCCCCTCAGCTTCCTCGTGGAACTGCTGAATCTGGAAGACGAGGAACATTGAAGAGAGTTGTAGTCGTCTCTGACGTTCAGGCGCCATACGAGGACAAGCGTGCGCTGAAAAACGTCATCCAGTTCATCGGCGAGTTCCAGCCCGACGAGGTCATCCAGATCGGTGACCTCGTGGACTACCCCGCCCCATCCCGTTGGTCCACGGGGACCAGGGCGGAGTTCGAGGGCAACGTCATCCGAGATTCCGAGTACACCAAGGCGAACTTCCTTGAGCCTCTGCGTGCCGTCTACAGCGGCCCCCTGGGAGTCATGGAAGGGAACCATGACGAGCGCCCTCAGAAGTACCTCGCCAGCCGAGCACCGGCTCTTGCCGCTGAAGACACCTACTACCGCCTTGAGAACCTGCTCGACTTTGCGGCCTTCGACGTTCAGAAGCTCATGCCCTACTACGACTTCGCTCCGGGATGGGTGGCCATCCACGGACACGAGTCTCCCGGACTGAATCAAGTAGCGGGCCGCACGGCGGCGAGCAAGGCGAAGAAGGCTGGCGTCTCTGTCGTCATGGGGCACACCCACCGCCTTGCCATCTCCCCAGAGTCCACAGGCTATGGAGGGAAGCTCAAGACGATTTACGGCTTCGAGGTCGGCCACCTCATGGACGTACGTAAGGCCGGCTACCTGAAAAACGGCCCTGCGAACTGGCAGAAGGGCTTCGGCCTGTTCTACGTCGGCAAGTACAACGCAACCCCTCATGCCATCCCGGTTGAGGACGACGGCTCGTTCGTTGTCGAGGGGCAGCGGTACGGGAAGATCAAGCGAGGGCCGAAGGGTCAGTTCGCGCAGAAGGAAGTGCGATGACTACGGAAATCGACTGGGACGCCCTTGAGCCCCTGGCCGAGAAGGTCTCTCGTGAGATCGCAGGTAAGTGGCGGATCGTAGAGGCAGATGATGTGAAGCAGGAGATCCTGCTTCACGCCTACCAGGAAAAGCATCTGATCGCCCAGTACCAAGGCAATGCGGAAATCCTCCGGAAGGTCTTCTGGAACGCCGGGCGGAGGTACGCCGCCAAAGAGCGGGCCCACCTCGATCTCATGGACGACCAGTATTTCTACATACCGGATGAAGTTCGGGGAGTGATGCGCTCGTTCATCTATACCGATGCCGAGGTTTCTGAGCAGATAGGTAAGAAGGACGACCTGACGCGCTGCGTCATCACAGACAACATCGCCTCTGCCAGACTGGACGCTGAGAAGGGCATTAAGCGCCTGAATCTTGAATACCAAGAGGTGATCATGCGGCTGTTTGTCTACGGAATGTCACCGGCAGACGATGCAGACCGTAAGCGCGGATACCGGGCCATCGATGCCCTCACCGCAGAAATGAACCGAAGCATCCGGACGGGACGGTAGCCCTCCACCCTGTCGACCGACAACTGAGCGGACTGAATGACTGACTGGAAGACACCCACTGCAAAGACCGTCTACGAGCGGACCTACCGACGCGAAAAGCCGAATGGTGAGCTAGAGATATGGCCCGAGACCGTGCGGCGGGTGGTGGACGGGAACCTCGCACTGGTGGCGGACCGATACATCGAGCTGGGTGAACGTGAGGCCCTTATCGACCTCATCGAGTCGTGGCACGAGATGCCCGCAGGGCGACACATCAAGTCCGTAGGCGTCAACGATTTCGCGTTGAACAACTGCTGGGCTGCCGGCTGGATTCCCACACAGCCCGAAGAGCACTTCACCTTCACGCTGTTGAGGCTGGCTGAGGGCGGGGGCGTCGGCTCCAACTATTCGAACAGCTACCTGGCCGACTTCCCGGCCGTCGTGGCACCGGTCAAGGTGCACGTCGTATGCGACCCAGACCATCCTGACTACCTGGACATGGTGGAGGCCGGACTCATCTCTACCGAGTACGCCTACACCTGGGCCGGGGCCTACGGTGTTGAGGACTCCCGTGAGGGCTGGGCGGATGCTCTGGGCGACCTGATCCGTACGGCACACAACCCTGACACTCAGCACCAGGACCGCGTCTACGACGTGAGCCGTGTCAGGTCTAAGGGTGCGAGCTTGCGTTCGTTCGGCGGCACGGCCTCAGGGCCTGAGCCCTTCGCCGAGATGATGGTGGGCGTCGGCAAGATCCTCACGGCCTGCGTATTCGGCCCCATCGAATACGCCCCCCTCGATGGCATGTCCGCTATGGAGATCGATCACGAGATCGCGCGCTGCATAGTCAGCGGTGGCGTACGTAGGTCGGCCCGCATGTCGATCATGCATTGGGACGACCCGCAGGTGGGCGAGTTCCTGACAGCAAAGACTGACCAGATGAAGCACTGGACTACGAACCTGTCGATCGAGGTAGACGACGAGTTCATGGCGGAGGTCGACAGTGGCCACGCGGGCGCTCAGCTCGTACTCAGCAGCCTTGCTGAAGGCGCACTGAAGACCGGAGAGCCGGGCTTCTGGAACTCATCCCTGACAGCCATGGGAGAGGTCGACGGCACCTTCACGACCAACCCTTGCGGGGAGGCAACTCTCAACCAGTGGGAGCCCTGCAACCTCGGGTCGGTCAACCTGGGCGCGTTCGTGGACCAGGACGGGTATGTGGATGTGTCCGGGCTGAAGCTGGCCCACCGGCTCATCACCCGCTACCTGATCCGGGCCACCTGTGCCCCCGTCTCTGACCCGAAGTCCGCTGCTGCCATTGCTCGTTACAGACGTATCGGCGTCGGCCACCTAGGCTTCGCTGACTACCTGGCCAAGCAGGGCATTCGCTACTCCGAGGCTCCGAGCCTGCCCTATGTGCGGGAAGCATTGGTGGAGCTGGCTGCCGTCGTGGACGAGGCCGCGGCCGAGTACGCAAACGAGCTGAGGATCCCGGTCCCGATCAAGTCACGAGTCCTGGCACCCACAGGGACTATCTCGAAGGTGGCCGGCGTCTCCGGGGAGGCGGCTCACGCCCCCTTTGCGGACTACTTCAACCGCCGTATCCGATTCTCCATGGTTGAGCCGGAAGAGATTCGACAGGTGGAGGAGTACCGAGCAGCTGGATACTCCGTCGAACCGTGCATGTATGCAGCGAACACGGCAGTGGTGACCATCCCGACCAAAGACCCCCTGGTCTCTCAGGTCATGGATCCGTCCGTGATCGAGCACGCTGGGATGCTGTCCCTTGAGGACATGTTGGGGGTCCAGGCCCTCTATCAGGAGGCGTGGGCCGACCAAGCCGTGTCGTACACGGCCAACGTGGATCCGGCGAAGTACACGGTGGATGACGTAGTCGCCATCCTGCTGGCATTCATGCCGCGTCTGAAGGGCAGCACCATCTTCCCGGAGATGTCCCGAGCCCAGGCACCGTATGAGCGGATCACACGCGAGGAGTACATCGAGGCGGCCACCCGTCTTGGCATCGAGACCGAGGACACAGGTTTCGATGAGGTCTGCTCCTCGGGCGCCTGTGGCATCTGAGTAAACCAAGTGACCGGTGCTGCGACGACACCTAAATCTTGAGTGTGTGACACCCGTATCGCATTGAAACACCAAGGAAGGGAATCCGAGTGAGCTATCCGGATCCGTTCGATGAGCGTTCACCCTGGGATGAGACTCCCGAGACCACGACCCCTACGAAAGAGGAACTGCCTGTGACGACTAATGCCCCTAACGGCTCTGCACCCTTCGAAATCGGCTTCACCCTCAAGGCCGGCAAGGACTTCGATGCCGAGTGGCTGACCCCACGAGTCAGCGGCCAGGACGCCGAGGAGACCGCACGGCGGGGTGCCGAGCTGCTGACCGCCCTCAAGACCGAGGGCCTAATCGACCTCACGTCGAAGGCCGCTGACTACACCCGTAGCCAGTTCAAGGGAGGCGGCAATCCAGGCGGAGGCTCCGCCCCTAAGCGGTTCAACAACGGCCGAGTCGAGAACACCGACCCCACCCCCACGAGCGTGGTCGGCGACGCCTGCCCGCACGGCCGACAGCTCGTCAAGAAGCCGAACTGGACTGCGATGTTCTGCGATGGCCCCGACGGCGACAAGTGTGAACCGCTGTGGCAGGACAAGAAGACCGGCCAGTTCAAGGCCAACAAGTAAGACCGCACATCGGTGGGGGAGCCAGGGAAGTCCTGGCTCCCCTTTTGCATGGGAGAAACATGGAGTTCCGGTCGGACATGACTGTCCACCTGATCAAGCACGCCGCGGAAGACGCTGATGTCACATTCGCCGCTCGGGTCTCGACCCTTGGCGGTCAGACCCGCTTCAACGAGGTCTCCGACAAAGACTCCGGCCTCATCAACTACTTGATGCGCGACCGGCACGGCTCGCCGTTCGAGCACGCCAGCTTCACCTTCTACATCGAGGCCCCCATTTTCGTGGCCCGCGAGTTCTTCCGGCATAGGGCCGGCTGGTCCTACAACGAGGAATCGGGCCGCTACAAGGAGCTGGCCCCCACCTTCTACGTGCCGGCCGACGGCAGGCCCCTGCGGCAGGTGGGTAAGCCAGGCGCCTACCGCTTCAAGTTGGGCACCTACAAGCAATCCATGGCTGTGAGTGGGGACCTCCGCCGCATCAGCACCGAGGCATACGGGACGTACAAGCGGCTCCTGGACCTCGAAGTTGCCCGTGAAGTGGCCCGCATGGTGCTGCCGGTAAACCTCTACACGTCGTTCTACGCCACATGCAACGCCCGGTCACTGATGCACTTTCTGAGTCTGCGCACACAGGACGAGACCTCGAAATTCCCGAGCTTCCCCCAGCGAGAAATTGAGATGGTCGCCGCGCGCATGGAGGATTTCCTGCATTTCAATATGCCGGAAACCTGGCAGGCATTCCAGAGCAACGGAAGGGTCGCTCCTTAAGTGGCCAACCAAAGTGACGTCCTGGTGTACGGCTGGGACAACGGAGGGGTCGAAATCACCTGTCTCCTGTGTTGTGAATGCATCGCTTCGGGAGGATGTGTCTGCTGCGAGGACAACCAAGTTCTTCTGCTGGACCTAGTTTCGGCTACCCGAGACCACATTTGTAAGGAGTCCTCGAATGTATAACTCGGCCGACCTGTTCGGAATTTTCCTGCTGGGTGTCATCTTTGGTGCGCTCGGGCTACTCGCTGTACTGATCCATGCCGGTAGAAAGGTCAATCGATAATGCCAGAGAAGATTCGTGTGACTGTCGTTGTTGAGTACACCCCTGATCTGGATCACTATCCGGTCGAAACGGTGGATGACGCTGCAAGGTTTGATGAGCTGAAGAATCCGTTCATGGAATTCCCTGAAGTCTACCTAGATGACCCGAGTGAACTCGTGTCAGTTACTTATGAGGTTGTGTCCGCTGCTTAGGAGAATGAGTGAAGGTCCTACGTTACAAAATTAAGCGTCAGACGGTCAGGATCAATGTCTGCGAGACGCCCTGGGACCTTGATCGCTTCATCGACTTTGTAGAAGCCAACCCGGTAATGGGCTTCGATACGGAGACGACCGGGCTCAACTGGTGGGATACGGACCGCGGGTTCCGCCTACGGCTTGCACAGTTCGGAAATGCCGCAGAGAGTTGGGTCCTACCAGTTGAGATCCACCCGGAATTCGGGGAAGCGGTTCGGTGGGCTGTGCGGAAAGCCTCGCGACTGATAGCTCACAATGGCACGTTCGACCAGCACGTTGCAGAGGGCTGCCTAGGTGTCACGCTCGAAGAGCTGGCCCCGAAGATGCTGGACACGAAGATCATTAGCCATTTGGTTGATCCCCGCCAGGTCAAGGAGTTCGGCCCCGGTCTCAAGCTCGAAGAACTGACCGGCTATTACATCGACAAGGGCTTGGCTACTGAAGTCAAGGGCTCGATGACTCAAATAGCCAAGAGATACAAGGTCAAGAAGAAAGAAATCTGGCACATTGTCCGCACATTCGATCCAGAATACTTGCTTTATGCGGGCATGGATCCGATTCTCGCTTATCGCCTGTTCCACATCGTGTTTCCGAAGGTCCCGGCTCGTTCCCTCAGAAAGGGCTTGATCGGCTGGGAACACCGCTTGGCCCACATCACGGCCCTGATGGAACGTACCGGCTACCTCGTGGACGTCGCATACGTCAAGGCCCGTATAGCGGAGCTGAAGGCCGAAGAGGAGAAGTGGCTACGAGAAGTCCACATGTGGGGCGTCGAGAATGTCAACTCGGACGCACAGCTTATCGAGGCTTTCCGAGGGTTCGGCTTCAAGCTGACCAAGAAAACCCCAAAGGGCAACCTGTCGATGGATTCCGAAGTTCTGGACTCCATCGATCACCCGCTAGCCGAGGCAGTCAAGAAGGCCACCAAGGCCGCTAAGTGGCGGAAGACGTGGTTCGAAGCTGCCCTCAACGGCATGGACTCTCAGGGGCGCGTACATGCGGGAATCAATGCACTTCAGGCACGCACGGCGAGGATGAGCATCACGGGAGCTATCCCGGCGCAGACATTCCCTGCTGGTGATGGGTACGTGCGCTCGGCGTTCCTCGCTGAAGAGGGGCATGTATCCGTATCCATCGACTTCGGAAATATGGAACTCCGGGTCATGGCCGCGGCTTCCGAGGATCCGGTCATGATGAAGGCGTTCCTCGCTGACGAGGACTTGCACAACATCACGGCGATAGCAGCGTTCGGGCCGATGAAGCTGGGTCAGAAGAAGCACGAGAAGCGATCGGCGGGCAAAGGGACTAACTTCGCCATCGGATTTGGTGGAACGTGGCGTGCCGTCACTGAGGGGTTTGGGGTCCCCGAGGATGACGCAAAGAGGGCTGTAGACGCGTTTTGGGCAACGTACCTGGGCGTCGGGAGATTCGGCGAAAAGCTCAAGGGAGAAGCCCGCAGGACTGGTTACATATTCACAGCCACGGGCAGGCGCCTGCCTGTAGACCGCCGACGCTTGTATTCCGCCCTCAACTACTACATCCAATCCACGGCGCGTGACATTACCGCTCGGGCGATCATCAATCTCCATGCGGCCGGATTCACTCCCTGGATTCGGCTCCCGGTGCATGACGAACTGGTCTTCTCCTTCCCGAAGGGAAGAGCGAAGGAACTCACCGAGCAGGCGGCTCGGATCATGGAATTCACCTTCAGAGGACTTCTGATTCCGGCTGAGGGAGAGATCGGCGAGCGCTCATGGGGATCCATTCTCGACCTTGAAGACAGCAAGCACTAAGGGGGGTCATGTCGAACTATTTGTATGAGCGCTGGAGGGCGCAACCGGACGACCTGATAGGTGGATGGTGCGTAACTCTCGAAGCCGACAGGCGAACGCCTGCCGAAGGTGCGTACACGCTGTCTGACTTCTGTCACCCCGGAGTGTCTGAGCATGTAGCCACTCTTCACAACGAATGGCTTTCTACGAGGAGCGTGAATGAGGCGGAGTGAACTTATGTCCGACACTGAGGAGGTCCTGCGTGAGGAACTTGACGTCATCGAAGATTGTGAATGGTGCCAGAGGTATGAAGCCGTGGGGCTTTTCAACCTGGACGAGGTGGAAACCGGCCTGTGTGCCGGATGCGCTGAAGACAATGAGGCGGAGAACTGCGAATGACTGAGAAATTTGAGGACGCCAACTCCATCATTTCGGACCTCGAAAGTCAGTTGGCTCTCGCCAACCTGATCAAGCGGGGTGAGTACGCCGCCTGCATTGCTGTCTTGTCCGGGGACATCATGAAGTCCGCTCTGGCGGTAGGAATCTCCCATGCCATGGCAGAGGAGATGGCTGCCGACTTCTGGAAGGCCGAGATGCTGGCGGACACTGTTGCCGGTCTTCTTCGCAACGTTGACCTGGAAGAGAGCGAGGATTGAGTTGCGGCATCCTCTACGAATGCACTGTGTTGCATGAGGAGAGGCGCCCCTGCTGGGACTGCTACTTCCTCGGGATCGCGGAGGCCGCGAAAGGTCGTGGGGACTGCATCCGTAAGCAAGTCGGCTCGGCTCTGGTCCGCCCGGACCATCGGGTGGTCATCACGGGGTACAACGGCTCCGAGGTGGGCGGACCGAGCTGTCTCGAAGGTGAGTGTCCGAGGTGCCTGAGCAGTGTGCCAGCCGGGACGAGATACGAAGGATGCATCGAGTATCACGCCGAAGCCAATGCCATCATGTGGAGTCGTCCCGAGGACCGCATCGGGGCAACGCTGTATGTGACGTGGGAGCCTTGCAGAGACTGCCGCAAGCTTGTCCGCGGGGTTGGCATCGCCCACATGGTGTGGCTCGACCACGGGACCAAGCTCCGTCGCTGGACGGTCTGAAGGAATGAATTGAAAGTGCCCCCTGCCCTCGCCGGCAGGGGGCACTTCACCGTTCTGGCTTTGGAGGTAGGGGGTCCGCATAGGGACCCCCTCGGAAGATCACGGTCCGCCTGTCGGCGCCTGGCGGTAGCCTCCGAGGGTCGTTGTCGTAGGGAATGCAGGTGAGAGTCCGTGTCAGGTAGGGGAGTTGACTCCGGGCAGGGCAACCGCCAGGGTGTTTGTGAAGTGACTGGTGTCCTGGAGCGGATCACCTACGCCAATGAGGAGAACGGCTACACGGTCGCCCGCGTCGACACCGGCCGCAGCTCCGACCTGCTGACCGTCGTCGGCTCGCTGCTCGGCGCCCAGCCCGGCGAGTCACTGCGCATGGAGGGCCACTGGGGCTCCCACTCCCAGTACGGCAAGCAGTTCACGGTGGAGAACTACACGACGGTCCTGCCGGCCACCATCCAGGGCATCCGGCGCTATCTCGGCTCCGGGCTGATCAAGGGCATCGGCCCGGTGATGGCCGACCGGATCACCACCCACTTCGGCCTGGACACCCTCGACGTCATCGAGCAGGAGCCCAAGCGCCTCATCGAGGTGCCGGGGCTCGGCCCCAAGCGGACGAAGATGATCGGCGCCGCCTGGGAGGAGCAGAAGGCGATCAAGGAAGTGATGATCTTCCTCCAGGGGGTCGGGGTCTCCACCTCCATCGCCGTCCGGATCTACAAGAAGTACGGCGACGCCTCGATCTCCGTCGTGAAGAACGAGCCCTACCGGCTGGCGGCCGACGTCTGGGGCATCGGCTTTCTGACCGCCGACCGCATCGCCCAGGCGGTCGGCATCCCGCACGACTCGCCGGAGCGCGTCAAGGCCGGACTCCAGTACGCGCTCTCCCAGTCCACCGACCAGGGGCACTGCTTCCTCCCCGAGGAGCAGCTGATCTCCGACGCGGTCAAGCTGCTCCAGGTCGACACCGGCCTGGTCATCGACTGCCTGGCCGAACTGGCCGCTGAGGAGGGCGTCGTACGGGAGCGGGTGCCGGGGCCCGAAGGCGGCGAGGAGCAGGTCACCGCGGTCTATCTGGTCCCCTTCCACCGGGCGGAGATCTCGCTCGCGTCCCAGGTGGTCAGGCTGCTGCGCACCGAGCAGGACCGGATGCCCGCTTTCCGGGACGTCGACTGGGAAAAGGCGCTGCACTGGCTGGCCGGGCGCACCGGCGCCGAGCTGGCGCCCGAACAGCAGGCGGCGGTCCGCCTCGCGCTCACCGAGAAGGTCGCGGTCCTCACCGGAGGTCCCGGCTGCGGCAAGTCCTTCACGGTCCGTTCCGTGGTCGAGCTGGCCCGCGCCAAGCAGGCCAAGGTGGTCCTCGCGGCGCCCACCGGCCGCGCGGCCAAGCGGCTCGCCGAGCTGACCGGGGCCGAGGCGTCCACCGTGCACCGGCTCCTGGAGCTGAAGCCGGGCGGCGACGCGGCGTACGACAGGGACCGCCCGCTCGACGCGGACCTGGTCGTCGTGGACGAGGCGTCGATGCTCGATCTGCTCCTCGCCAACAAGCTGGTCAAGGCGGTCGCGCCGGGCGCGCATCTGCTGCTCGTGGGCGATGTGGACCAGCTGCCGTCCGTCGGCGCGGGCGAGGTGCTGCGCGATCTGCTGTCGGCCACCAGCCCGGCGCCGAACGTCCGGCTGACCCGGATCTTCCGCCAGGCCCAGCAGTCCGGGGTGGTCACCAACGCCCACCGGATCAACTCCGGGGTGCACCCCATCACTCAGGGCCTGCCCGACTTCTTCCTCTTCGTGGAGGACGAGACCGAGGAGGCCGGGAAGCTCACGGTCGATGTGGCGGCCCGCCGCATCCCGCAGAAGTTCGGGCTGAACCCACGCCGTGACATCCAGGTGCTGGCCCCCATGCACCGAGGCCCGGCCGGCGCGGGCACGCTCAACGGGCTGCTCCAGCAGGCGATCACCCCGGCCAGGCCCGGCCTGCCCGAGAAGCGGTTCGGCGGCCGGGTCTTCCGGGTAGGTGACAAGGTCACCCAGATCAGAAACAACTACGACAAGGGTGCCAACGGAGTCTTCAACGGCACGGTGGGCGTGGTCACTTCGCTCGATCCGGAGGACCAGAAGCTGACCGTGCTCACCGACGAGGACGAGGAGGTGGAGTACGAGTTCGACGAGCTGGACGAGCTGGCGCACGCGTACGCGGTGACGATCCACCGCTCGCAGGGCAGCGAGTACCCCGCCGTGGTGATTCCGGTCACCACGGGTGCCTGGATGATGCTCCAGCGCAATCTGCTCTACACGGCCGTCACCCGGGCGAAGAAGCTGGTCGTCCTGGTCGGCTCCCGGAAGGCGATCGGCCAGGCTGTCCGCACCGTCTCCGCGGGCAGGCGGTTTACCGCGCTGGACCACAGACTGGCGGGAGGCGGCGCGGACGGCGGACCGTGGGAATCGTCACCCCGGGGTTCCGGAACCAGGGCGAACAGGGCAGGATAAGCAGGTTGGCGGCACTGAGTGCCGCCAAATAGCCCAACGGGCGACCCCGAGTGCACTCTGCTGAGCCAAGTGGGGGATGGTAGAGACAGTCAGGGCACCTCGAAGAAGAGGCACTACGTCGGTGAGGGATGACGTGAGCGAGAACGCTAACAAGGCTGTAGTACTGCGGTACGGCGATGACGAGCACACCTACCCGGTGATCGACAGCACCGTCGGCGACCAGGGCTTCGATATCGGGAAGCTCCGAGCCCAGACCGGGCTGGTCACACTGGACAGCGGATACGGCAACACGGCCGCCTATAAATCCGCGATCACCTACCTCGACGGCGAGCAGGGCATCCTGCGCTATCGCGGGTACCCGATCGAGCAGGTGGCCGAGCAGTCGACCTTCCTTGAGACGGCCTACCTGCTGATCAACGGCGAGCTTCCCAAGGTCGACGAGCTGGCGACCTTCAAGAACGAGATCACCCAGCACACGCTGCTGCACGAGGACGTCAAGCGCTTCTTCGACGGCTTCCCGCGTGACGCGCACCCGATGGCGATGCTGTCGTCGGTGGTCAGCGCCCTGTCCACGTTCTACCAGGACAGCCACAACCCCTTCGACGAGCAGCAGCGGCACCTTTCGACGATCCGCCTGCTCGCCAAGCTTCCGACCATCGCGGCGTACGCGTACAAGAAGTCGATCGGCCACCCGTTCGTCTACCCGCGCAACGACCTCGGGTACGTGGAGAACTTCCTGCGGATGACCTTCTCGGTCCCCTCGCAGGAGTACGTGCCGGACCCGGTCGTCGTCTCCGCGCTGGACAAGCTCCTCATCCTGCACGCGGACCACGAGCAGAACTGTTCGACCTCCACCGTGCGTCTGGTCGGCTCCTCGCAGGCGAACATGTTCGCCTCGATCTCCGCCGGCATCAGCGCGCTGTGGGGCCCGCTGCACGGTGGCGCCAACCAGTCGGTGCTGGAGATGCTCGAAGGCATCAAGCAGTCCGGCGGCGACGTCGACACCTTCATCCGCAAGGTGAAGAACAAGGAAGACGGCGTGAAGCTCATGGGCTTCGGGCACCGCGTCTACAAGAACTTCGACCCCCGGGCGAAGATCATCAAGGCGGCGGCGCACGATGTCCTCTCGGCCCTCGGCAAGGATGACGAGCTGCTCGACATCGCGCTGAAGCTGGAGGAGCACGCGCTGGCCGACGAGTACTTCGTCGAGCGGAAGCTCTACCCGAACGTGGACTTCTACACGGGTCTGATCTACCGCGCCATGGGCTTCCCGACCGAGATGTTCACCGTGCTGTTCGCGATCGGCCGGCTGCCCGGCTGGATCGCCCAGTGGCACGAGATGATCAAGGAGCCCGGCAGCCGCATCGGCCGCCCGCGCCAGATCTACACCGGTGAGGTCCTGCGCGACTTCACGCCGGTCGAAGGCCGCTGACGCCGTCAGGCCCTGACACTGGTGGACGCTGACACCGGCAGGCCGCTGATCCCGATGGATCACTGACCCCGGTCGTCAGCACAGCAATCGAAAAGCGCCCCGCCGCCGATCCCCCCACGGGTCGACGATACGGGGCGCTTCCCGTTTCCCCGGGCGGATTCCCCCCACGGGATCCGGTCCGGGCGTCTGTTGGGCGCGGATGCCACTCCGCGTACTGCTGCTGCCACGGCACGCGATCTGCCGGGGTACGTACTCGACGGGTGGGCCGCTCAAGCTCCCCGTAGCACGTGCCCCGGCCAACGCTTGCCCGGAACATCCCCCAAGATGTTCCGCCGGACGTCCCCCAAGACATCCTTGGCATCGTTCACTTAGACACTCGGGGCCCCCGAATGGTTACCCCCAAAATCCTGTGATCTAAGTCTCGTTGTGAACGTCCTGTGAAGGTACGCAATTACGGGCCGTTTGTCACTACGAACAGCGAAGAGTTGGCCATGGCAATACCTGCCGACAAGGCATCGGGTGGCCCGGTCACCAGAAGATCTCCACGTACGGGCGTGGATCGGGCCCGGTCGTCGGCGATCAAGGTCATCAGTGAACAGGGCCGTCACCGGCGATCGGCGGCGTCAGGGATCAGGCCCGGCCCACGACTTCGTATCCCGCCTCGCTCAGCACCGAGCGCACCGTCTGCTCGTCCAGCGGGGCGAGTGAGACCACGGTCACCTGTCCGGTGGCGGCGACGGCCGTGACGCCCGTGACGCCGGAGAGTTCGGCGAGTTCGAGCGAGACGGCGCCCTCGCAGTGCTCGGATGCCATCCCGCTCACCTGGTAGACGGCGGTGACCGCCCCCGCCTGCACGTCGCCGCCACCACCGCAGCACCCGCCGCCGCAGCAACCGGATTCGGGAGCGGCCTCGGTGGGCGGGCCGGACTGGGGGAGTCCGAGGTAGGCGGTGTTCTCTCGCTCAGCGGTCATGCTGCTCTCCTCTGGTGTACGGGTGCGCGTGTACCCATCCATGGTGCGCCTGGGACTCCTGACGGCCACCGGGACCCGGGTGTCGCCGGTGTCCGGGCCCCGGTGGCCGTCAGGAGCGTCGGCCTCTCCCGGGGAGTCAGCGGCCTCTGTTGCTGGGCCTGCGCGACACCCAGAGCCGGACGGTCTCCGCGTACCAGTAGGGCTTTCCGTTCTGCACCTCATCGGGCGGCGGGAGCAGTCCGTGTTTCCGGTACGAACGGACGGTGTCCGGCTGCACCCGGATGTGTGCGGCGATCTCCTTGTAGGACCAGAGCTTTCGGTCGGTCATGTCCAGCACCTCCCTGCCTGCCGCGCGACGCCGGCCGGAAGGCCGTCGGGGGAGTCGCGGAGCTGCGCATTGGTGATCAATTCACCCTCTCCCCGGACAACGGCGTCCGAAGAGGGCAGGGCTGGGGCTGTTGATCTCCTGTGACCGAAAGGCCGTGTAACACGGACATGCGTGACGGGAGGGTAACTCCTGTGACTCAAGCGGCACATGAGGCACATACGGATAGAGCGGTGTGGTCCCGGGGCGGCTGCCGGTGCGTCAGGCCCCGCAGGAGCGGAGGAACGCGCGGGTGCGGCGGGCGATCGGCAGCGGCCGGTCCGGCGGGCAGGGATACATGTCCTGCTCGACGACCGCGAACAGATCGGCCTCCAGCTTCCGTGCCGCGTCGAGCACCGGCTCCAGCGCCGGGATGCCGCCCGGCGGCTCGCACATCACCCCGCGTGCCACTGCGGGCCCGAACGGCAGCCGCTCCGCCCGCACCTGCGCCAGCACCTCGGGATCCACCTGCTTCAGATGCAGATAGCCGATCCGCTCCCCGTACGTCTCGATGAGCCGCACGCTGTCCCCGCCGCAGTACGCGTAGTGCCCGGTGTCCAGGCAGAGCGAGACCAGTTCCGGGTTGGTCGCGTCCAGGAAGCGGGCGACGTTCTCCGCGGTGTCGATATGGGTGTCCGCATGGGGATGCACCACGATCCGCAGCCCGAACCGCTCCCGCACCTCGTGGCCCAGACGCTCGGTCAGCTCGGTGAGCTGCCGCCACTGGCCGGCGTCGAGGGTGTCGGGCTCCTTGACCTCGCCCGTCTTGTCGTCGCGCCAGAACGACGGGATGACGACCAGATGCCCGGCCCCGGCCGCCTGCGTGAGCGCGGCGACATCGGCGACATGCGCCCAGGTCGCGTCCCAGACGCCGGGTCCGTGGTGCAGCCCGGTGAAGACCGTCCCGGCCGACACTCGCAGGCCGCGCCGGGCGGTCTCGTCGGCGAGGCGGACCGGATCCGTGGGCAGATAGCCGTACGGACCCAGCTCGATCCACTCGTAGCCGGACGCGGCGACCTCGTCGAGGAAGCGGGTCCAGGGGACCTGGAGCGGGTCCTCGGGGAACCACACCCCCCAGGAGTCGGGTGCGGAGCCGATCCGGATCTGCGTCATGGAACAAGGCTTCCGCCCGTCCGGGAAAGCTGTCAAGCGTTCGTCCGAATGTCAGGACAATGCGTTGACAGGGGTCCGAGGGGGGAGTTAGACCTGAGGGCCCGTTACCCGGCCCCCGTCACCCGGCCGCAGGGCCGGGGCCGCTCACCGATGGAGAGGACGTGCACGGTGTACGACCTGATCACGATGGGCCGGATCGGGGTGGACCTCTACCCCCTGCAGGCCGGTGTGCCACTGGCGCAGGTCGACACCTTCGGCAAGTTCCTGGGCGGCTCGGCGGCGAACGTCGCGGTCGCTGCGGCGCGGCTCGGGCGGCGGGCCGCCGTCATCACCCGGACGGGCGCCGACCCGTTCGGTGAGTATCTGCACCAGGAACTGCGGACGTTCGGCGTCGACGACCGCTGGGTGACCCCCGTGCCCGGCCTGCCCACCCCGGTGACCTTCTGCGAGATGTTCCCGCCGGACGACTTCCCGCTGTACTTCTACCGGCAGCCGAAGGCGCCCGATCTGGAGATGTACGGGGAGGAGCTGGACCTGGGCGAGATCCGGGCCGCGCGGGTGTTCTGGGTGACCGGGACGGGGCTCTGCGCGGAGCCCAGCCGTACGGCGACCCTCGACGCTCTGGCGGCCCGGACCGCCGCCTCCAGGGAGTCCCCGGCCGCAGCCCTCCCGGGAGCCCGCGCCACCGTCTTCGACCTGGACTGGCGCCCCATGTTCTGGACCGGCGACCCGAAGCCGCACTACATCAGCGCGCTGCGCCACGCCACCGTGGCCGTCGGCAACATCGACGAGGTAGAGATCGCCACCGGCGAACGCGAACCCCGCGCGGCGGCCGACGCGCTGCTCGCCCGGGGACCGGAGCTGGCCGTCGTCAAACAGGGCCCGGGCGGCGTCCTCGCCGTCCACCGCGACGGCCGCACCGCCGAGGTGCCGCCCGTGCCGGTGGAGGTCGTCAACGGCCTCGGCGCGGGCGACGCGTTCGGCGGGGCGCTCTGCCACGGCCTGCTCGCCGGGTGGGAGCTGGAGCGCACCATGCGGTACGCCAACGCGGCGGGCGCCATCGTCGCCTCCCGGCTGGCCTGCTCGTCCGCGATGCCGTACGCGTCCGAGGTCGACGCGGCCCTCCAGGAAGTGTGTCCGTGACCGGCGCCGCCGCGGTCTCCGTCGGCGATCTGGTGGCCACCAGGACCCGCCACCCGGAAGCGATCGCCGAGGCCGCGGTCCGCCGCACCCGCAGACCGCTGCTCGGCGACGGCAGCCGGCTGATGATCGTGGCCGCCGACCACCCGGCCCGCGGATCGCTCGCCGTCGGCGGGCGGGAGCTGGCCATGGCCAACCGTCACGACCTGCTGGAGCGGCTCTGCCTCGCCCTGTCCCGGCCGGGCGTCGACGGTGTGCTCGCCACCGCCGACATCCTGGAGGACCTGCTGCTCCTGGGCGCCCTGGAGGGCCGGGTCGTGATGGGCTCGATGAACCGCGGAGGCCTCGCCGGGGCCTCCTTCGAGTTGGACGACCGCTTCACCGGCCACCGCGCCCGGGACCTGGCCCGCCTCCGCTTCGACGCCGGCAAGCTGTTGCTCCGCATCGACTACGCGGACCCCGGCTCACCGGCCACCCTGCACTCCGCCGCCCGCGCCATCGACGAGATGGCCGCCCGCGCGCTGCCGGTCTTCGTCGAGCCGTTCATCTGCCACCGGGTGGACGGGCGGCTCCGCAACGACCTCACGGCCGACGCTGTCACCCGTTCCCTCGCCATCGCGTCCGGGCTGGCCGGCACCTCCGCGTACACCTGGCTCAAAGTGCCCGTCACCGCCGACCCCGACGACATGGCGCGGGTGATGGAGACCACCACACTGCCCGCCGTGCTGCTCGGCGGCGAACCGGGCGGTGACCAGGACGCGACCTACGAGAAGTGGCGCACCGCGCTCCGGCTGCCCACGGTGCAGGGGCTGGTGGCCGGGCGCTCGCTGCTCTATCCGGCGGACGGGGACGTGGCGGGCGCCGTGGACATCGCGGTGGGCCTGCTCCGGCCGCCCGGGAGGGACGTATGAACGACAGCCGTCCGGACAACGGAGCCCTGGTGGTACGGGCGGGCAGCGCGGCCCGTGGCCCGTACGCCCTGGACATCGGCCCCGAGCGGGCCGGCTGGGACCGCTCCGCGCTGCGGATCCTGGAACTCGCCCCCGGAGCTTCACACGCCCTTTCCACGGAGGACAGCGAATGGATCGTGCTGCCGCTCGCCGGGGCCTGTACGGTCCTTGTTGACGGAGAGCGCTTCGAACTGCGGGGCAGGGCAGGGGTATTCGCGGGAGTCACCGACTTCGCCTACCTGCCGCGTGACGCCCGCGCGCAGATCTCCTCCGGTGCGGGAGGCCGCTTCGCCCTGGCAGGAGCGAGGTGCGGGCGACGTCTCCCCGCCCGCTACGGCCCCGCGCCGGAGGTACCCGTCGAACTGCGCGGCAGCGGCAGCTGCTCGCGCCAGGTCAACAACTTCGCCGCAGCCGACACCTTCGAGTGCGACCGGCTCATCGCGGTCGAGGTGCTCACTCCCGGCGGCAACTGGTCGTCGTTCCCGCCGCACAAGCACGACGAGTACCGGCCGGGCGAGGAGTCGGTCCTGGAGGAGATCTACTACTTCGAGATCGCGGACGGCGGCCCCGGCTACCACCGGGTCTCCCCGTCCAGGCCCGGCGGCACCGACCTGCTCGCCGAAGTCCGCAGCGGGGACACGGTGCTGATCCCGGACGGCTGGCACGGTCCTTCGATGGCCACCCCGGGCCACCACATGTACTACCTCAACGTGATGGCGGGGCCCGGCGCGGAACGCGAGTGGCTGATCAGCGACCACCCCGACCACGGCTGGATCCGGCAGACCTGGGACGCGCAGCCCGTCGACCCGAGGCTCCCGCTGTACGGCAACGGAGCAGACGGAGCCGACGGAGCCGACGGAGCGCAGGAGGACCGATCATGACCACCCGTCAGCCAGGCAGGGGCCAGGATGCCAGCGGTGGCCCCGGCGCCACCCGCCGGCTCACCACCGCCCAGGCGCTGGTCGCCTTCCTGGCGCGCCAGTGCACCGAGCGCGACGGCCGCAGGCAGCGGCTGATCGCCGCCACCTGGGGCATCTTCGGCCACGGCAACGTCGCCGGGATCGGCCAGGCGCTCATCGAGTCCGGCCAGGACGCGATGCCGTACCACCAGGGCCGCAACGAGCAGGCGATGGTGCACGCGGCCGTCGGATACGCCCGGCAGTCCGGCCGGCTCTCCGCGCACGCCGTTACCACCTCCATCGGCCCCGGTGCCACCAACCTGGTCACCGGCGCCGCCCTCGCGAGCGTGAACCACCTGCCGGTGCTGCTGCTCCCCGGCGACACCTTCGCGGCCCGCCCGGCCGACCCGGTGCTCCAGCAGCTCGAAGTCCCGTACGCGGGCGATGTCTCGGTCAACGACTGTCTGCGGCCGGTCTCGAAGTACTTCGACCGGATCACCCGTCCCGAGGCGCTGATCCCGGCCGCGCTCGCCGCGATGCGGGTCCTGGCCGATCCGGAGCTGACCGGCGCGGTGACGCTCGCGCTGCCGCAGGACGTGCAGGCCGAGGCGTACGACTGGCCGGCCGAGTTCTTCGCCGAGCGGGTCTGGCGGGTGCCCGTACGGCGGCCGGACGCCACCGAGTTCGCCGACGCGGTCGCCGCGATCCGCGCCGCGCACCGCCCGCTGATCGTCGCGGGCGGCGGCGTCCGCCACAGCGGCGCCCAGGACGCCCTGCGCGCCTTCGCCGACGCGACCGGCATCCCGGTGGCCGCCACCCAGGCGGGCAAGGGCGCGCTGCCGTACGACCACCCGGCAGACGTCGGAGGCATCGGCCACACCGGCACCGCCACCGCCGACGGGCTGGCCCGCGCCGCCGACCTGGTGATCGGCATCGGCACCCGCTACACCGACTTCACCACCGCTTCGGGGACGCTCTTCCAGCACCCCGGGGTCCGCTTCGTCAACATCAACATCGCCGGGTCCGACGCGCACAAGCTGTCCGCGCTCCCGCTCGTCGCGGACGCCCGCGCCACCCTTGAGCGGCTGACCGGCGCGCTCACCGGCCACCGGGTCACGCCCGCGTACGAGGGCGCGTACCGGGCGGCGAAGGAGGAGTGGGAGGTACGGGTCACCGCCGCCTACACGGGCAGCGAGGACGCCGCGCCCACTCAGGCGCAGGTGCTCGGGGCGCTCGACGCGCTCGTGACCGGCGACGACATCGTCATCAACGCGGCGGGCTCGCTCCCCGGCGATCTGCACCAGCTGTGGCGGACCCGCTCCGCCGACCAGTACCACGTCGAGTACGGCTACTCCTGTATGGGGTACGAGATCCCGGCCGCGATCGGCGTCCAGCTGGCGGCTCCCGGCCGGCCCGTCTGGGCGCTGGTCGGTGACGGAACGTATCTGATGAATCCCACCGAGATCGTCACCGCGGTCCAGGAGCGGCTCCCGGTCAATGTCGTCGTCCTGCAGAACCACGGGTACGCCTCGATCGGCGGCCTCTCGGAGTCGGTGGGCGCCGAGCGCTTCGGCACGGCATACCGCTTCCGGGCGCCCGACGGCACGTACACGGGCGACCCGCTGCCGGTCGATCTGGCGGCCAACGCGGCCAGCCTCGGGCTGACGGTCCTGCGCGCCAAGACCCTGCGTGACCTGCGGGAAGCCCTGGCCACGGCGCGCGCGTCCGACCTCCCCACATGTGTCTACGTGGAGACCGAAACGGCAGACACAGTGTCGGGGCCGCCTCCGCCGCAGGCGTGGTGGGATGTTCCTGTGGCCGAGACCGCCACTCGCCCCTCGGCGGTCGGGGCCCGGGAGGAGTACGACCGGCAGGTCGCAGCCCGACGCCGTCATCTCTAAGGCTTTAGGAGCGTTCACCATGAAGACCGTCAACCACTGGATCGGTGGCAGGGCCGTCGACGGCACGTCGGGCAACTGGGGCCCGGTGACCGACCCGGCGACCGGCGAAGTCACCACACAGGTCGCGCTGGCCTCCGCCGCCGAGGTGGACGCCGCGGTCGCCTCCGCGAAGGCCGCCTACGCGACCTGGGGGACCTCCTCGCTCTCCACGCGCACCACGGTCCTCTTCCGCTACCGGGCGCTCCTCGACGCCCACCGCGACGAGATCGCCGCGCTGATCACCGCCGAGCACGGCAAGGTGCACTCCGACGCGCTCGGCGAGGTCGCCCGCGGACTGGAGATCGTGGAGCTGGCGTGCGGGATCACCACCCAGCTCAAGGGCGAGCTGTCCACCCAGGTCTCCAGCCGGGTCGACGTCTCCTCGATCCGGCAGTCGATCGGTGTCGTCGCGGGCATCACGCCCTTCAACTTCCCGGCCATGGTGCCGATGTGGATGTTCCCGCTGGCCATCGCCTGCGGCAACACCTTCGTACTGAAGCCCAGCGAGAAGGACCCGTCGGCCGCGAACCTGCTGGCCGAGCTGGCCACCGAGGCCGGTCTGCCGGACGGTGTGCTGAACGTCCTGCACGGTGACAGGGTCGCCGTGGAGGGCCTGCTGAGCCACCCGGACGTCGCCGCCGTCTCCTTCGTCGGCTCCACCCCGATCGCCCGCCACATCCACGCCACCGCCACCGCCAACGGCAAGCGCGTCCAGGCGCTCGGCGGCGCCAAGAACCACATGCTGGTGCTGCCCGACGCCGACCTGGACGCCGCGGCCGACGCCGCCGTCTCCGCCGCGTACGGCTCCGCCGGTGAGCGCTGCATGGCGATCTCCGCCGTCGTCGCTGTCTCCTCCATCGCCGACGAGCTGGTCCAGAAGATCCGCGAGCGCGCCGAGAAGATCACCATCGGTCCCGGCAACGACCCGTCGTCCGAGATGGGCCCGCTGATCACCAGGGCGCACCGCGACAAGGTCGCCTCGTATGTGACGGGCGCGGCCGCCCAGGGCGCCGAAGTCGTCCTGGACGGCACCGGGTTCACGGTCGAGGGCCGCGAGGACGGCCACTGGATCGGCCTCTCGCTGCTCGACCGGGTGTCCACGGAATCGGACGCGTACAAGGACGAGATCTTCGGCCCGGTGCTCTGCGTGCTGCGCGTCGACACGTACGAGGACGGCGTGGCGCTGATGAACGCCTCGCCGTTCGGCAACGGCACCGCGATCTTCACCCGGGACGGCGGCGCGGCCCGCCGCTTCCAGCTGGAGGTCGAGGCCGGCATGGTCGGTGTCAACGTGCCGATCCCGGTCCCGGTCGGCTACCACTCCTTCGGCGGCTGGAAGGACTCGCTCTTCGGCGACCACCACATCTACGGCAACGACGGGGTGCACTTCTACACCCGCGGCAAGGTCGTCACCACCCGCTGGCCCGACCCGGCGGACGCCCCGGCGGGCGTCGACCTCGGGTTCCCGAGCAACCACTGAGCCAGTACTGATTCCTGAGCCCGTTCGCCGCTGACGACCGTATGGCGCGGTGGTGAACTTCCGGGGAACTCCCACCGGGACGGCGCCCGTACGGCAGGTCGGGGGCGGAACGGATGCCTAGCATGACGGCATCCGACCGCCCCCGTCTGCATGCCGTACGAACGGAGCCAACCTGTGCCCACCAGCGCTGCCGGTACTGGTACCGGCTCCGGTGAGGGGCCCGCCGTCGGCCGCCGCATATGGGTGGCGGTGGCCGTCACCGCCACGGCCACCGCGGTCGCCCTCGGCGCGCTGCTGACCGCCGAGGGGCCCGGCGCGGCGGCCGGACACCCCGCGGCCACCGCCTCCGACGGGCTGCGCCACACCGCCGTCGAGGTCTCGCCCGGCTCCTGCGGCCGTGGCTGGACCCGGCCGCACCCGGGGACCCAGGTCTTCGATCTGACCAACACCTCCAACGGCCCGGCCGAGGTGGACCTCACCGATCCGCGCACCGGCGCCGTCTACGCGGAGACCGAGGGACTCGCGCCCGGTACGACCCGCGCGATGCGGGTGGTCCTCGGCGGCGGTTCGTACTCCTTCACCTGTCTGCCCGACGACGCGGACGCGGTGCACGGCCCGACCGTGCACATCGCGGGCGCCGCGCGGGGGAGCGGCCCGCACGCGGTGCCGGTGACCGAGCACGATCTGGTCCCGCCGACCCTCGCCTACCAGAAGTGGATCGGCACCAGGGCCTCCGAACTCGCCCGGAAGACCGGCGTACTCAGGAAGGCCGTCGACCGCGGCGACCTGGCCGCGGCCCGTGCGGCGTGGCTGCCCGCACATCTGGTGTACGAGCGGATGGGCGCGGCCTACGGCACCTTCGGAGACGCGGACGCCGCCATCAACGGCACCGGTGCGGGACTGCCCGGCGGCTCCCGCGACCCGGACTTCCAGGGCTTCCACCGGGTCGAGTACGGGCTGTGGCACGGTGAGTCCGCCGCCTCCCTGCGCGGCCCCGCCGACCGGCTGGACGCGGCGGTCCGCGCACTGCGCGACGGCTGGCCGCAGCAGCGCATGGACCCGGCGGACCTGGGGCTGCGCGCCCATGAAGTCCTGGAGAACACCGTCCAGTTCGAGCTGACCGGACGCACCGACCGCGGCAGCGGCACCAGTCTGGCCACCGCCCGCGCCAACCTCGACGGCACCCGCGAACTCCTCTCCGTGCTGCGGCCGTTGCTCACCTCACGCGATCCGGGGCTGCCGCACCTGGACTCCTGGCTCGACCGCACCCAGCGCACGCTGGACGGATTCCGCCACGACGGCAGGTGGACCCCGGTGGACCGGCTGAAGACCGCCGACCGGGAGCGGCTCAACGCCGACGTCAGCCAGGCGACCGAACTGCTGTCACAGGTGGCAGCCCTCTGCGACCTGCGCAGAACGTCATGAGCGGCAATGGCATGAGCAACAACGGCACGAGGAACCGCATGGGCATGGGCATGGGCATGGGCAGGGGCATGGGCAATGGCAATGTCTTGCGGGACGCCGTGCGTGACGAAACCATGCGGAACTGCGGTATGCGGCACGGCAGGGGAACAGCAGGAGGCACGGTATGAGCGGGAACGGCGCGAACGGCGCGAACGGCGGGAACAGCGCGAACGGCGGGAACGGCGGGAACGACGTGCGCAGGCGCGGATTCCTGCGGAGTGCGGCGATGGGCGTCGGGTCCGTGGCAGCGGGGGCCGCCCTGGTGGGCGCGGACCGGCCCGCCGCACCGTCGTCAGGTACCACGGCCGCCCCGGCCGTCTCCCGTACGGACTTCCACGGCGCCCACCAGGCCGGAATCCTCGGGGCGCCGCAGCGCGCCACCGTGTTCGCGGCCTTCGACGTCACCGCCGACGGCCGCAGGGAACTCACCGAACTGCTGCGCACCCTCACCGCGCGGGCCCGGTTCCTGACCACGGGAGGCACCCCGCCCCCGCTCGGTATCACCGCCCCGCCCAGCGACTCCGGTGTGCTCGGGCCGCAGGTCCCCGCAGGTGGGCTGACCGTCACGGCCGGTGTCGGCGCGTCCCTCTTCGACGGCCGCTTCGGGCTGCACAGCCGCAAGCCGCTGCGGCTCACCGCCATGCCGTCGTTCCCCGACGACGACCTCGACCAGGCCCAGTGCCACGGCGATCTCAGCGTGCAGCTCAGCGCCGAAAGCCCCGATGTGGTGCTGCACGCGCTGCGGGACATCGCCCGGCACACCCGGGGCGCGATGCAGGTGCGCTGGCGGATGGACGGCTTCAGCAGCCCCGCCCGGCCCAGCGGAACACCCCGCAACCTCCTGGGGTTCAAGGACGGTACGGCCAACCCCGACGCACACGACGCCGCGGCGATGGACCGGCTGGTCTGGGTGGGCGCAGGCGCCGAGCCCGGCTGGACGGCCGGGGGCAGCTACCAGGTGGTGCGGCTGATCCGGATGCTGGTGGAGTTCTGGGACCGGGTCTCGCTGACCGAGCAGGAGCGGATGTTCGGCCGGGGCCGCGACACCGGGGCCCCGCTCGACGGGAACCATGAATTCGACTCCCCGCGGTACGCGCAGGACCCGAAGGGCGATGTGATCCCGCTGGACAGCCATATCCGGATGGCCAATCCGCGGACTCCGAAGACCGAGGGGCAGCGGCTGCTGCGCCGGGCGTACAACTACGACCGGGGCATGGACTCCAACGGCAACCTCGACATGGGGCTGCTCTTCTGCTGCTACCAGCAGGACCTGGCCCGGCAGTTCGAAACCGTGCAGAAGCGGCTCGCAGGTGAGCCGCTGGTGGACTACATCAAGCCGTTCGGCGGGGGCTACTTCTTCGCCCTGCCCGGCGTACGCGACCGTACGGACTGGCTGGGCAGGGCGCTTCTCGCCTGAGCCCCGCCCCTCTCCCTGTACCTCCGCGTACTCCCCCTCCCTGCACCTCTGCGTACCTCCCCGCACCTCCGCGTACCAAGGAACGGTCAAGTCTTCCCCCGGACTTCGTGACTGGCTGTTCACCCCGGCGACACGGACGCGCAGTCACCCGGTCGTGGCGGGCGCGCAGCATCCTCCGCGTAAGCACGATCACGGCAGCCGACAGCGGAGGCACGGAGAGCATGGTCAGCACAGGGAGAACGGCGGGGCCCGGGCGGCGGGCGATACGGTGGGGCGCCTTCGCCGGAGCTGCGGCGCTCACCGTCCTCGGGGGCCAGGCCCCCGCGTTCGCGAGCCCGCACGGGCCCGGCCACGGTCAGCACGGCGGCAGCCACGCGACCGCCACCCCGGTCAAGCACCTGGTGGTGATCTTCCAGGAGAACGTCTCCTTCGACCACTACTTCGGTACGTACCCGAAGGCGGCCAACA
The DNA here is from genome assembly GCF_036014215.1 of Streptomyces sp. NBC_00440. Classification (NCBI taxonomy): domain Bacteria; kingdom Bacillati; phylum Actinomycetota; class Actinomycetes; order Kitasatosporales; family Streptomycetaceae; genus Streptomyces; species Streptomyces sp. NBC_00440. The sequence continues at coordinate 2,623,475 of NZ_CP107921.1, read as the reverse complement.
CCGACGGTACGAAGTTCACCGCGGACCGGCACACCCCGAGGAACATCAACACCCTGAGCAATGCGGGGCTGCTGAAGAACAACCCGAACCAGTACGCGCCCCGCCGGCTCTCCTCGTCACAGGCGCTGACCTGCGACCAGAACCACAACTACGGGCCCGAGCAGTACGCGGCCAACGGCGGCAAAGCCGACCAGTACGTCCAGAACACCGACTCCGGCAAGTGCTCGGGCAACCTCTTCGGCGAGCCCGGCCTGGTCATGGACTACTACGACGGCAACACGGTCACCGGACTGTGGAACTACGCCCAGCACTACTCGCTCGGCGACAACTCGTACAGCTCCAACTACGGCCCCTCGACGCCCGGAGCGCTCAACCTGATCTCCGGCCAGACGCACGGCGTGACCTCCGTCGACCCGGCGTCCGGCACCGAGCACCCGAAGCAGACGGCGAAGCCCGACGCGTACACGGTCGTCTCACCGGACGCCAAGGGCGTCGGCACGGTCACCAACGACCCCGACCCGGCGTACGACGACTGCTCGAACAGCGACCACACCAGCAAGAACGCGCTCGCCGTGATGCACGGCAGCAACATCGGTGACCTGCTGAACAAGAAGAACGTCAGCTGGGGCTGGTTCCAGGGCGGCTTCCGGCCCAGCACCGCCTGGAGCGGCAAGCAGGGCGACTACGCGAAGTGCGCGGGGAGCACCCGCACCAACGTGGGCGGCGCCGCGTCCGTCGACTACAGCCCGCACCACTCGCCCTTCCAGTACTACAGCTCGACGTCCAACCCGCACCACCTGGCCCCGAAGAACGTCAGCGAGATCGGGCACAGCGGGCGCGCGAACCACAACTACGACCTGACCGACTTCGACGCGGCCCTGAAGGCGGACCAGCTGCCCGCGGTGAGCTTCCTGAAGGCGTCGGAGTTCCAGGACGGCCACGCGGGATACTCGGACCCGACCGACGAGCAGCACTTCCTCGTCGGGCAGATCAACAAGCTCCAGAAGTCCCCGGAGTGGAAGGACACGGCCGTCGTCGTCGCCTATGACGACTCGGACGGCTGGTACGACCACGCGTACGCCAAGCCCCAGAACGGCTCGAAGGACACCACGACCGGCTCCAACGGGAGGGCCACCGACAGCCCGGCCTGCCAGGCCGGTCCCCGGTCGGCCGGCGGCTACGCCGACCGCTGCGGCCCCGGCACCCGGCAGCCGCTGCTGGTCATCTCCCCGTACAGCAAGGTGAATTCGGTCGACCACACCCGCACCGAGCAGGCGTCGATCACCAAGTTCATCGAGGACAACTGGCACACGGGCCGTATCGGCGATGCGTCCTTCGACGCCCGCGCCGGTTCCCTGACGTCGGCCTTCGACTTCAGGCACCCGAACAACAAGCAGGTGCTGCTCAACACGGACGGATCGGTGCAGTCGGTGCGGCACATCCCCGCGCAGCCGTCGCGCCCGCACGGCGCGGCGGCCGCGACGGCGGCCCGGTCCGCGACCCGCTCCGACCTCGCGTCCAGTGATGTCGCGGCGAGCGCCCCGTCGTCAGCCGTCCTGCCGGCCGGTATCGCGGCGGTACTGGTGGCGGCGGGAGGCGCGGCCTTCGTGGTGCGGCGCCGGAGGGGCCGTACGGAGGGCTGAGCCCGGACGGCGCGCACCCGCCCGTCCGTCGCGGACGGGCGGGTGCGCGCCTGTTCAGCGCATCAGCCTGCCGTCTGTCCCGACGGGTCCGCCTTCGTCCGCATCTGCCGGAATGTGTCGCTCAGGTCCGCGGTGTCCGAGGCCGACGGCGTCTGCACAGGCTTCGCGGGACCGAACTTCTTGAAGTCGACCGACACCTTCATGGCGTCGAGGTCCTCCTTCATCCTGACCGGCACGTCCTGGTTGTCGACCCAGACATCGAAGGTGATCGAGTCCACCGAGCCGGGGAACTGCTGGAGCAGCCGCTTCTTGTCATCGGACCCGAGCGTGGATCCGGCCGCTCCGAGATCGTCCTTGGACAGCGTGGTGTGGTAGTGGGTCGTTTCCCTGCCGAGCACGGTCTCCTTTCCGACTTGCCTGACATTCCGGGTGTACTTCAGGGACTTGATCCCCTGCGTCGGATCGGCACTGCCACCGGTCAGCTCGGCCGCACCGGATTCGCCCACGATGGCCGACAAATCGACCCGCACCCAGTGCTTGCCCTTCAACCGGCCACTCGCCTGCGGAACGACGTGGTAGTAGTACGCGCCGTTCACCAGCAGCATGTTGACGCTCTTGCCGGACGTCAGCCCGTCCATTCCGGCGGACTTCGCGTCCGTCTGCACATCGAAGGAGAGGCCGTCGCCCCAGGAGTACGTCCCCTCCATCGTGATCGGCTCATTCTTGGAGGACGATCCCACTATCGTCGAGTGCGCGGGGAACGATGTGGTCATGCGCACCTCGGCCGAGCCGTACTTCTCCGTGCTGTCCGTCGCGCGCTGAAGAGCGGCCAGCGGCTGGACGGCGACCTTCGCCGCCCCCTCGGCCGTCTTCTTCGCCGTGTGGGCGGAGCAGCCGGTCATCCCCACGACCGTCGCAACCGCCGCCGCGCACAGCGCGACTCTGCTCACCTTCGTACTCATGTCTATGTCCCCACCCCTTGAATTCGCTTGTGACCGGAGGAGTTTAGACCGCAGGTAATCGGGAGGTGGGCGCCCGGGCCAACCAGGTACGTTGACGTGACCGACCGCGTGACACAGGGCGGACGGCAGACGTCGGGGGAGCGAGATGGCGGCAGCGGGACCAGGGCAGCACCCCGGCAACCGGGCCCGTCTGATCGCGCGCTTCGGCCCCATGGCCGGTCCCTGGCACGACGCGCTCCCCACGCTCGTGGACGGCCTCGCCCGCCGGTGGGGTCTCGACGTCGGCGAGGCCGGCGGCGGTGGCACCTCCCGGGTGTACCGCTGCCGGCGCGACGGGGATCACGAGGGGGTGGCCGCCGCTGTGTGGCTGAAGCTGACGCCCGATCCGGTCGTCGCCACCCAGGAGGCCGAGGCGCTGAGCGCCTGGTCCGCCACCCCGTCCGTCGTCCGGCTGCTCGACAGCGATCTCCGCGTCGGGGCGCTGCTGCTGGCCGGGGTCGAACCGGGCACCCGCGTACGGGAGAGCGGCTGGCGGACCGCGGACGTCGCCCGGCTCCTGGCGGACCTGCGTACGGCGCCGCGTACCCGTACACCACTGCTCCCGCCGCTCGGTGAACGGATCACGTTCATGTACGACATGGCCGCCCGGCGCGGCACCCACGACCCGGAGGTACTGGCGCACGGGCGCGCCGCCGCGCTCGGTCTCGCGGGAACCGGCCCGGCCGACGGGCTGGTGCACGGCGATCTGCACCCGGGCAACGTCCTGGTCGGCCCGGGGTACCGGCTCGTCGCCATCGATCCCCGCCCGACCTTCGGCGACCCGGACTTCGACGCGGTCGACTGGGCCATCGACGGAGCGACGGACGAGGTCGCGCTGCGGCGCCGGATCGCCGAACTGGCCGCGCTCGTGCCCGGCATGTCGGCGGCCCGGGTTCTCGCCTGGTGCCGGGCCACCGCACCCCTCACCACGGGCGCGCCGGCGTTCCTCGTCACCCCGGCGGGTCTGAGGGGCTGAACGCCGCACCGTTAAGGGACGCCCCGGTTCGCGATCCGGCCCGCGCCCGGCTACTCCCGCCGCGGTACGGACCCCCGGCCGGCTACTCCGCCGGTACACCCGGCAGTTCCACCCCGTGGCCCGCCGCGCTGTCCGAGCAGGCGCTTAGGGTTCAGGCATGAAGCTACGCAAACCCCGTGGCCGGGTGCTCGCCTGCGCGGCCGCCGCGCTCGCCGTCCTCGCCGGGGCCGGTACGTGGACGGCCGTCGCGTCCGACGGGCCCGCGCCGGTGCACCGTGAGGACCGGCTGATGGCGGTGGACGGGGTGCGTATCGACACGTCGTACTTCACGGCGGGCGGCTCCGGGCGGCGGCCCGCCGTGCTGCTCGGGCACGGCTTCGGCGGCAGCAAGGACGAGGTGAAGTCCCAGGCGCAGCAGTTGGCCCGGGACGGGTTCGCGGTGCTGACCTGGTCGGCACGGGGCTTCGGGAAGTCGACCGGTGACATCGGGCTCAACGACCCCGGCCATGAGGTCAAGGACGTGTCACGGCTGATCGACTGGCTGGCGACCCGCCCGGAAGTCCAGCTGGACAAGCCCGGTGACCCGCGCGTCGGCGTCACGGGCGCCTCGTACGGCGGTGCGATCTCGCTGCTCGCCGCCGGGTACGACCACCGCGTCGACGCCATCGCGCCGCAGATCACCTACTGGAACCTGGCCGACTCGCTCTTCCCCGACGGGGTGTTCAAGAAGCTCTGGGCCGGGATCTTCATCAACTCCGGTGGTGGCTGCGCCCGTTTCGAGAAGCAGCTCTGCGCGATGTACGACCGGGTCGCCGAGAGCGGCAAGCCGGACGCCGCCGCCCGCAAGATGCTCGACGAGCGGAGCCCGTCCGCGGTGGGCGGCCGGATCAAGGTGCCCTCGCTGATCGTCCAGGGCCAGACGGACTCCCTCTTCCCGCTGGGCCAGGCCGATGCCGCGGCGAAGCGGATCAAGGCCAACGGCGCGCCCGTCTCGGTCGACTGGATCGCCGGCGGACACGACGGCGGAGACGGGGAGAGCGGCCGGATCAACGGGCGGATCGCCTCCTGGTTCGACCGCTATCTCAAGGACGACAAGGGCGCCGACACCGGCCCTGCCTTCCGCGTCACCCGGACCGGCGGGGTCGATTCGACCGATGGCGCCGCCCAGTTGAGGGGTGCGAGCAGCAGCCGCTATCCCGGCCTGGAGAGCGGTGGGCACCCGCTCGCGCTCACCGGCCGCGAGCAGACCGTGGAGAATCCGGCGGGCGGCGCCCCGCCCTCGATCTCCGCCGTACCGGGCGTCGCCGCGCTCTCCCAGCTCTCCGGGCTCGGGGTGGGGCTCTCGCTGGACCTGCCCGGCCAGTACGCGCGCTTCGACTCCGCACCGCTGACCACCGCACTCACCATCACCGGCGCACCGAGGGCCAGGATCAGGGTCACGTCGTCCTCACCGGACGCGGTGCTCTTCGCCAAGGTGTACGACGTGCCGCCGGACGGCAAGCAGCAGCTGCTGCCGCACCAGCTCGTCGCCCCGGTCCGGATCACCGGGGCGAAGGCGGGCCGGACGGTCGAGCTGACCCTGCCGGCCATCGACCACAAGGTCGAGGCCGGACACCGGCTGCGGCTGGTCCTCGCCTCGACCGACCTCGGCTACGCGTCCCCGGCGTCCCCCGCCACGTACACCGTCGCGCAGGCCGGACCACTGACCGTCCCCACCGTGCTGGCGCTGCGCACCGCGAGTGCCGGATTCCCCTGGTGGGTGTGGGGACTTCCCGCGCTGGGCGCGCTGATCGCGGCCGTGCTGCTGGTGCCGCGGCGGGCCAGGTCCGTCCCCGCACCCGACCCGGAGCTGGCGCAGCTGCCGCTGCGGATCACCGGGCTGACCAAGAAGTACGCCAGGTCCGCCGACCGGTACGCGGTCCGCGACCTGTCCTTCGAGGTCGGAAAGGGCCAGGTGCTCGGTCTGCTCGGGCCCAACGGCGCGGGCAAGACCACCACCCTGCGGATGCTGATGGGACTCATCACACCGGACGGCGGCGAGATCCGGGTGTTCGGCCACGCCATCCGGCCGGGTGCGCCCGTCCTCTCGCGGGTCGGCGCCTTCGTCGAGGGGGCCGGGTTCCTGCCGCACCTCTCCGGGCGGGCCAACCTCGATCTGTACTGGCAGGCCACCGGCCGCCCCACCGAGGACTCGCACGTCGCCGAGGCGCTGGAGATCGCCGGGCTGGGCGACGCACTGGACCGCGCGGTCCGTACGTACTCGCAGGGGATGCGGCAGCGGCTCGCCATCGCCCAGGCCATGCTCGGCCTGCCCGACCTGCTGATCCTGGACGAGCCGACGAACGGACTCGACCCGCCGCAGATCCGCGAGATGCGGGACGTGATGATCCGGTACGCGGCCGAGGGCCGGACCGTGATCGTCTCCAGCCATCTGCTGGCGGAGGTTGAGCAGTCCTGCACGCATCTGGTCGTCATGGACCACGGACAGCTCATACAGGCCGGACCCGTCGCCGAGATCACCGGCAGCGGGGACACCCTCCTCGTCACCGCCGCCGATGAGATCACCGAGGCGCTGGCCGGAAAGGTGGCCGCACTGCCCGGCATCGGGTCCGCCGTACGGACCGACGACGGACTGCTCGTACGGCTGGACGGCGCCACCCCGGCCGCCCTCATCTCGGAACTGCTGCGCCTGGACGTGCCGTTGACCGGCGTGGGAGCGCACCGCCGCCTGGAGGACGCGTTCCTCACCCTGATCGGAGGCCAACCCGCATGAGCACGACCGCCCTCCCGGACCCCCGACCGGGCCCCGCCCCACGCGACTCCGCGACAGCCACCGCGCCCGGATACCGCGCACGGCACACGCTGCCGCTGCTGGTCGAGGCGAAACGGCAGTTCAGGCGGCGGCGCACGCTGGCGATGGGCGCGGTGCTCGTCGCGCTGCCGTTCGTCCTGGTCGCGGCGTTCGCGGTCGGCGGCGCCCCCAGCGGCAGCGGCCGGAACGGGCCGACGCTCCTCGACACCGCGACGGCCTCCGGTGCGAACTTCTCGGCGACCTGCCTGTTCGTGTCGGCGGGCTTCCTGCTGGTGGTGCCGGTCGCGCTGTTCTGCGGCGACACGGTGGCATCGGAGGCCGGCTGGTCCTCGCTGCGCTATCTGCTCGCCGCGCCGGTGCCGCGCGCCCGGCTGCTGTGGAGCAAGCTCGCGGTGGCCCTGGTCTTCAGCCTGGCGGCGATGGTGGTGCTGCCGGTGGTGGCGCTCGCGGTGGGCACGGTCGCGTACGGCTGGGGGCCGCTGGAGCTGCCCACCGGGGGCTCGCTCGCAGCGGGGGACACGGTGCCGCGGCTCGTGCTCGTGGTGGCGTTCATCTCGGTGTCCCAACTGGTCACGGCAGCACTCGCGTTCTGGCTCTCCACCAGGACGGACGCGCCGCTGGGTGCGGTCGGCGGCGCGGTCGGTCTGACGATCGTCGGGAACGTCCTGGACGCGGTGACCGCGCTCGGCTCCTGGCGCGACTTCCTGCCCGCGCACTGGCAGTTCGCCTGGGCGGACGCACTCCAGCCCCAGCTCGAATGGGGCGGCATGGTCAAGGGCGCGGCCGTCTCGGTGGCGTACGCGCTCGTGCTCTTCGCGCTGGCCTTCAGGGGGTTCGCCCGGAAGGACATCGTGTCGTAGCGGAGGCGGCCGGGCGGCGGTCCGGCGGCAGCCGTGCGGGGCCCCATGGCGCGCGATTGTGCGAAGCGCCGGAAGGAGAGCGCCCGCCGGGTGCCGAGTTGGTGGGTTCTCCCTATGGGGCCGGAGCGCGGGAACCCCCTAGCGTCGGGGCCAGGAAACGTCGGGTGTGCCGCCGAGGCGTGCTGAGTGCAATGTGTGCTGTGCGATATGTGCTGTGCCACGGACCCTGCCCGGCTCTGCGGAATGAGAGTGCGTGACAAGCACAGCGGGCAAGCTCGGGCGTGCGGTGCGCGACGGCGGAGTGCCGCCGGTACTGGCTGCCGCTTTCCTCTGGGGCACGGTCGGCCCCGCCGAGATCCTGGCCGGAACCAGCGCGTCGCCGGTGGCGATCGGCGCCTGCCGGATGCTCGTCGGGGGTTTCGTCCTGGGGCTGTTCACCGCGCGGTGGGCGGGAGTCCGGACGCTGTGGCACCGGCAGGCCCGTTGGTGGATGCTGGTGAGCGTCCTGGTCACCGCCGCCTTCCAGGCGTGCTTCCTGGAGGCGGTGGACCGCAGCGGCGCCGCCCTGGCGACCGCCGTGACCTTCGGTACGGTCCCGGTCGTGACGGGGATCTGCGGGCGGGTCCTGAACGGTGAGCGGCTGAGCGGGCGGTGGGCCTGCGGCACCGTCTGCGCGATCAGCGGCATCGCGCTGCTGCTCGTACCGGCCGGTGGCGGGCCGGGCGGCGGCGGCCCGGCCGACAGTACGGGCGGCGTGCTGCTCGGGCTGATCGCCGGAGCCAGCTTCGGGGTCTACATCTCGGCGACCAAACGGCTCGGCGACCGGGGCGCGGACACCACCGCCGCTGCCCCGGCGAGTGTGCTGTGCGCGGGAATCCTGGTCTCGCCCTGGGTCTTCGCCCACCCGGACGGGCTTGCCGAACCGCGGACGCTGATCCTGGTCGGCTGGCTGGCGCTCGCCACGACCGCCCTGGGCTATCTGCTGTTCACCAGGGGCGTGGTCCGGATCAGCGGGGCCACGACCGGCACGCTCAGCCTGGCCGAACCGCTGGTCGCCACGGTGCTGGGGATCGCGCTGCTCGGCGAGCGGCTGAGCAGGTCCGGGATGGCGGGCGCGGTGCTCCTGCTGGGCGGACTGGTCCTGGTCTCCGCCCCGGCCCGCCGCAGCGGCCGTCCGGCCGGTGACCGGGACGAGGCGGTCGCGGCAGGTCTCCCGGGGGACGCCGGGGAACACGGCGAGAGCCACGCCTCCCGTACGGGGCGCGAAGAGGGCCACGCCTCCCGCGCCGCCCGGACGGGAGCGCGCGAGGAGACGTAGCCGGACAGAGGGACCGCCGGATACGGCTCAGCGGTCCTGGTAGGACGACATGGCGTCGTTCACCCGGGGGGAGAAGAACAGCGGGCCGATCGCGTCCGCCCAGGCCATCCCCTCCGGGGTCAGCCGCAGCACTCCGCCGTCCCGGGTGAGCCAGCCCCGCTCGGTGACCAGGGCGAACTGGGCGGGGAAGTCTTCCTGCGGAAGGGTGCCGAACTGCGACCGGTAGCGCTCGACGTTCATCCCGTCGGCCTCCAGCAGCATGTGCAGGATGAGCATGCGGCGCCGCTCGTCGTCGTCCATGCGGAACGACCACTGCGCGCGCCGGAATTCCTCGGTCGGCGTCGCTATGTAGTCGTCAATGATGCGCCTGACCTCCGGCACGGCGACCGCGTAGTCCGTCGTGTAGTGCAGATCGGTCGTGAACGACCGTGCGCCGACACCCAGTCCGACCATCCCGGCCTGCTGGTTGTACTCACTGATGTTGCTGTCGTCCGCGCTGTCGACGGCCGCGGTGCCGATACGGCTGAAGACCCGCATGGACGTCTGCCGGTAGCCGGCGGCGAGCAGATACTCCCTCCCGTACCGGTAGAGCCGCAGCCGCTGTTCGTCCCAGAGCTCGCCGCTCTTGTCGTGCCGGGCCATGAGGCCGGTCAACGGGCGGACGTACAGCGGGTAGAGGTAGATCTCCTCGGGTTCCCAGCTCAGCGCCGCGTCCAACGACACCTTGAAGCTCTGTTCCGTCTGGCCGTCGATGCCGTAGATGAGGTCGATGTTGAGGATGGGGAAAGCGGCCTCCTTCAGCCGTCCCAGCGCCGCTTCCACCTCCGACCGCTTCTGCGGCCGTACGGCTGCCCGCGCCTCCTCGTCGATGAAGCTCTGCACGCCGATGCTCAGCCGGGTGGCGCCGCGCTCCGCGAGGACCGCGATGCGGTCGGCTGTGGCGGTGGCCGGCGAGGTCTCGACCGACCACGGCACCGCCCTGAGGTCCGCGCCCATCACGTTCTCGCAGATGTCGCAGAGCTGCACCAGCTCGTCCGCGGTGAGGTACGTCGGGGTGCCGCCGCCGAATGCCGCGAGGGTGAACCCGGGTGCACCGTTGGCCTCCAGGGCCTCACGGGTGACGCGTGCCTGCCGTTCCAGGGTGCCGAGGAAGTCGCGGGTGACCTCCTCGGGTGCGCCGGTGCGGGTGAAGAGATTGCAGAAGCCGCAGCGCATTTCGCAGAAGGGGATGTGGACGTAGAGGGAGAGCGAGTCGAGGCGCTCCCCGGCCCATAAATCGGTGAGGAGCGGCCGCTCGGTCCCGAGCCGGTAGGCCTTCTGATGCGGGTAGGCGTACACGTACTGCTTGTACGGCGTGGTCGGTTCGTCGGGAACGGAACGGGAGATGTGGACCGGTACAGAGGATGTCACTTCCGTGATGCTTCCTTCCGGGGTCGATCGGGTCCCACAGACAGTCGCGCCACGTGTCAGCATGATCGACTCAGCGTCACGGATGGCATGGGCTGAAATGCCGAACTCTTTGGCTTTCCCTTTGCCAAATTTGGAGGCTTCTGTGACTTGCCGAGATTCCGTGCCTCTGGGATGGAAGCGCCTGCGGGCTCTCCGGGAAGGGGAGTTGGGCTGAAACTCCGGCCCCACTGCGATAACCATGGCGTCCATGAAGCGACTACTCATAGCGGCCGGCGGTGGCGGCGACGCCATCGCGACGGCGATGGTGCACGCCGCTCTGCACGGGCCCGACGAGCCCGCACTCGTTCTGACGTACGCCTGGGAGCGGCTGGTGGTCGACCCGGTGCCGGGGCCGCGCCGGCCGTCCGACTTCACCGGAACCGTCACGGCCGGCCCCACCCTGCGGCTGGTCACCCCCCGTTCCGCACCCCGGCCGCCGGCCGGATCACTCCTGCCCCGCCTCTCGGCCGACCTGCGGCCCGCGCTCGGTCTGCTCGATCCCTACGCGGGGGCGTCGGGGCTCGCGCGGCAGATCGAGGAGGCCGCCGCGTACTGCGAGGCCGGGCATGTCGACGTCGTCGATGTCGGCGGCGACATCCTGGCCGACGGCACCGAGCCCACCCTGCGCAGCCCGCTCGGGGACGCGCTGGTCCTCGCCGCCTGCGCACGCACCGGGATCCCCACCTCGGTGCATGTCGCGGGCCCCGGTCTCGACTCCGAGGTGCCCGAGGCCGCCCTGCTGCCGCTGCTCGGCGACCCGCTGCACACCCTGACCCACGCGGACACGCTGTCCGTCCAGGCCGTGTTCGACTGGCACCCGTCGGAGGCAGGCGCGCTGCTGGTCGCAGCCGCCCGGGGGATACGCGGGGTCTGCGGCACCCGGGACGCCCCGCACCCCGTCACACTCGGCGACGCCAGCCCCCACGTCTACCGGCTCACCCTGGCACGGGCTCTCGAAATCAATCCGCTGGCCAGGGCGTTGGCGGAGAGCGCGAGTCTCGCGGACGCGGAGCGGGCGAGCGAACGGGTCTGCGGCTTCTCCGAGATCGCCAGGGAACGCGCCCGCGCGGCCCAACTGGCCCAGGAGGCGGGCGAGTCATCCGGGGGCGGCACCGCGCCCGGTGAGCCACGACCCCTGCCACGACCCCTTCCGCGACCCCTGCCCGAGCGCTTCGCCGAGTGGGAACGCCGGACCGCGGACAGCGGCATCGCCTATGTCACCACGCGCCGCATCGCGGAGGAGCTCGCCCTGTCGCCGGCCCAACTGACGGCGCTGCGCCGCCACCTCAGTACGGCGACCCCGGCACGGCACACCCCGCCGCTGTGGCGGCTGGCGGCGGTGGAGGCGTAGCCGGGGGCGGTCCGGAAGGCCGCACAGCGCGGCGGCGAAGCGGCGCTGTGCGGCGGACCGCGCGGGCGTCGGTACCGCGCGGTGCGGGCGCTGCCGCCTTACAGGTCGAACTCCGTAGGGGCGATCCCCAGCGCGAAGCACGCCTCGCGGACCACGGCCTGCTCGGACTTGTCGAAGTTTCCGTCGGCGCCGCCGATCACGATGCCGATCTGGATGACGGCGCGTGCCTCGGTGGGCTTCTTGCTGACCTTGCCGATGGTCTGCAGGACGCTGACCTTGCCGAAGTCGAAGTCGGCGGTGAGCTTCTGGCAGTAGTCGTTGAAGCGCGTCTGCAGGTCGTCCGCAGTGAAGTTCTGCAGGACGTCATTGGTGGCGATCAGCGAGGCGACGCGCTGGCGCTCCGCGGGGTCGATCGAGCCGTCGGCCGCGGCGACCAGCGCGCACATGGCCATGCTGGCATCCCGGAATCCGCCGCTCTTGAGGTCGTTCTTCTTCGCGTCGAGCTGCGTCTGCATCGTCTTCGCAGAGTCCTTCAAGCGGTCCCACAGGGCCATCAGCCGTCTCCTCGTTCACCACGTGACCATTTTGATCACTCTTTACGGTAGGGACAACGGCCGGGCCCGTCAGTAAGTGCCCGCCGCGGTGTCACTCGGCGAGGGCCGCCGCGAGCCGGGTCAGGCTGTTGACCCGCCAGTCCGCCGCAGCGACGACTTCGGGGTCGTCGGCCCACATGTGGCCCCACGGTCCGCGCCGCAGATGCGCGGTGCGCAGTCCGGCCGCACGGGCGGGAAAGATGTCGTTCTGCGGATGGTCGCCCACGTACACGGTGGCGTCCGGAGCGGCGCCCGACGCCGCGATGACCCGCTCGAAGAAGGCCGGGTCGGGCTTGCCGACGCCCCACTCGTCCGATGTGACGACGAGATCGGCGGGCAGATCGAGACCACGCAGCAACTCACCCGCCTTCACTGTCTGGTTACCGGCGACGACGACCCGGAAGCCGAGCCCGCGCAGCGCCGAGAGAGCGGGGCGTACGTCGGGGTAGAGGTCGCTCTCGTCGAGGTGTTCGCCACGGCCCGCGACCTCCCGTGCCCGGTACGCCTCGGCGATGTCCATGCCGGGTTTGAGCAGCCGCAGGGCGTCGGTGTTGTCACGTCCTTGGGCGGTGACCGCGCCGACGAGCGCGGACACGGTGTGGGAGGGGATTCCGAGCCAGTCCGCCCAGGAACGCCAGTACCGGTCGTCCCGGGTGAGGGTCTCGCCGACGTCGAACACGATCGTCTCAATCACCATGCGCACAGTACGGTGCGCGGGAGCCGCCGACGGGCTGCCGCGATGAACACGCGGGCGGCGGTTCCGGTGCGCGTGGCAGACTGGCTGTCCGATGAACCTCGACTCCACCGACCTCGCGCTCGTCCACCTCCTCCAGGAGGACGGCCGCACGTCCTACGAGACGCTCGCCGCACGCGTCGGCCTCTCCCGCGCAGCCGCCCGGGCACGGGCGCTGCGGCTGACCGAGGACGGGATCCTGCGGATCGTCGGTGTCATCCACCCCGCGGTGCTCGGGCGCACGGTCAGTGCCCATGTGGCCATCGATGTCGTCGGGCCCGCCGACCCCGTCGCGCGGACCGTGGCCGGGCTCTCCGAAGCGGTCTTCGTGACGCTGACCGCAGGCCGGCGCCCGGTCATCGCGGAGCTGCGGACATCTGATTTCGACGCGCTGAGCGCCCTGGTGGCGGGCGTCGCGCGGCTGCCCGGCGTACGGGGCGTCGACACGACCCCGTACACGCGCGTGCTCAAGGACCCCTATCTGCCGGTGACTTCGCCCGACGTGGTGAGCCTCGACGAGACGGATCACGCGATCCTGCGGGCGCTCCAGACCGACGGGCGCATGTCCTACGCCGAGTTGGCCGACCGGATCGCCATGTCGGCCGCCGCCGCGCGGGCCCGCTCGCTGCGCCTGCTGGATGCGGGCGTCTTCCGGGTCGCGGCCCTGGTGCGCCCGGGAACCCTCGGCATGGGCCACCTCGCGGGTTTCTCGATGCGCCGCTCCGGTGATGTGCACGGCGCGGCGGGGGTGGGCGGTCTGCTGGCAACCGAGCAGGTGCAGTTCGCGGCGGAGTGCGTGGGCCGCGCGGACGTCATCGGCACGGTGGGCGGCGAGACGCTCGCCGACGTGCTGGCCTCGCTGGAGAAACTGCGTGCGCTGGACGGTGTGCACGGTCTGGAGAGCTGGCTCCATCTGGAGCTCGTCAAGGAGCGCTACGACTCGCTGACGACGAGCTGACCGCGGCCCCTCTCCTTCTTCCCCTTCTTCCCCTTCTTCCCCTTCTTCTGCTTCTTCTGCTTCTTTCTCCACCGCCTCTCATCTCTCTCCCCTCTTCCTTCCTCTTCCTTCCCGACGTTTCCCCTGCGCCCCGACCCGGCCGCACGCGGTTCGCTCGTACACGCTCTCCATCACAAGTGAAAAGTTCTTCATTCACCCCTCTGGATAATCTTTCGCTTGCGTCGTACTGTCGCAGTCAGCGGATCGCTCGCAGACGCTTGTCTCAGGCGTCGATTCGCTTCCCGTGGCGCTGGGTCGCCCGGCGCCTGCGAACCGCAGACGCCGACGCCCGACCCCGGCAGCAGCGCCCGCCCACCGGGAGACCGCGCACGCCCCTCCCCGTACTACCGGAGCACCCACATGGCCACCACGCCCGCAGCACACTCGGACCGCACCCTTCTCGTCACCGGCGGCACCGTCCACACCCTCACCCCGGCGGGCCGCGCCGAGGCCCTCGCGGTGCGCGGTGAGCGCATCGTGCACGCGGGCACGGCCGAGGAGTGCAGGGCCGCACTGGACGGCCGCGTGGACGAGCGGCTGGACCTCGGTGGACGCCAACTGATGCCCGGTTTCGTCGACGCGCACTGCCACCCGGTGATGTACGGACAGAACCTCGCCTGGGCCGACGTACGGCCCGAGACCGTCGCGGACATCGACGGGCTGGTCGCCGCGCTCCGCCGGCACGCGGAAGGGCTCCGGCCGGACGCCGCCCTGCGCGGCTTCGGCTACGAGCACCGCAGGCTGGCCGAGGGCCGCCACCCCACCTGCCAGGATCTCGACCGGGTCGCCACCGACCGCGAGGTCTACGTGATGAACGCGTCCGGCCACGGCGGTGTCGTGAACACCTACACCCTGCGCAAGTACGGCATCACCGCAGGCACCCCCGACCCGCTCGGCGGCCGCATCGGCCGTACGGCATCCGGTGAGCCCAACGGCGAGCTGTGGGACGGCGCCTGCGATCTGCTGACGGGACCCGACGGTGTGAAGATCACCAACCACGGCCCGAACTTCCACCTCGACGACCCGGCCGACGTCATGCGCGGCCATCTGCTCCGCGCCCAGCAGACCTTCCTCGCCGCCGGCGTCACCACCATCGGCGACGCCCAGGCGTCCCGCCGCGAACTCTCCACGTATCTGCGCGCCCGCGACGCAGGCGACCTGCGGATGCGCACCTCCGTCTATCTGACATCGGCGCTGCTCGACACCGCCCTCGACCTCGGTCTCGGCAGCGAGCTCGGCGACGACCAGCTGCGGATCCAGGGCGTCAAGCTCTACGCGGACGGCACGCTGGGCGGCTGGACCGCGTACTTCCCCGAGGGCTACGCGGCCGACTGCTGCAACCACGGGCAGCTCTACCACGACCCCGCCGAGTACGCGGACCTGGTGCTGCGCGCCCACCGGGCCGGCTTCCAGACGGCGACCCACGCCCAGTCCCCGTACGCCATCGGCATGGTCCTGGACGCCGTCGAGAAGGCGCTCGCCGACACGCCCCGCGCGGACGCCCGGCACCGTGTCGAGCACTGCGGGCTGCCCACCGACGCCGAGATCGCCCGGATGCGGGAGCTGGGTGTGCACGGCGTGCTCCAGCCCCAGCACCACCTCCGTACCGGCGACGGCACGCTCACCGCGATCGGCGAGATGGGCCACCGCTACAACCCGGCGGGCCTGCTCCAGTCGGCGGGCACGGAGTTCGCGTTCAGCTCGGACGCGCCCGTCGCGCCGCCCCGGCCGTTCGAGGCGGTCGCCGCCGCCGCGAGCCGGGAGACCGTGCTCGGCACCCGGCTCGGCACCCCGGAGATGCGGCTCGCCGTCGCGGACGGCATCCGCGCGCACACGCTCGGCGGAGCGCGGGCGCTGCACCGCGAGAACGAGGTGGGCAGCCTGCGGGCCGGAGCGTTCGCCGACTTCGTCATCACGGCCGCCGACCCGTACGCGACCGACGACCTCGCCCAGCTCGCCACAGCGGGCGTCGACGAGACCTGGATCGGCGCCCGCCAGGTCTGGTCCGCAACCGCCTGACCGGTCCGACCGGTCCGACCGGTCTGACCTGCCGGACATCCGTACGTCCGCCGATCCGAAGCCCACTGAACCCAGGCTGTTCACCGATTACGGCACACCGCGCCCGTCCGCACCGGCGGCCGCCACCGTGAAGGAGCACCACCGATGAGCACCACCGCACAGCCGGACCGGCCGGGGACCGGCACGGCCGAACGCGCCGGAGGCGGCCCCGCAGCGGGCGCGGTCGAACAGCACGGCTACGACTTCATCCCCGAGTCCGAGCGCTATATGACCCCGCGCCAACTGGGCTTCTTCTGGGCCGGGATCAACTCCTACCAGTTCTTCTTCGTGCTCGGCGCGGGCGCCATCGCCCTCGGCCTCTCCCTCGTCCAGGCCCTGGTCGCGGTGGTGGTGGGCAACGCGCTGTTCGGCCTCGTCGCCTACAGCTCGATCGCAGGCCCGCGCGCCGGACTGCCCGCGCTCACGCTGAGCCGGGCGCCGTTCGGCGTGTTCGGGAACCGCATCAACGCGCTGTTCACCTGGGCCATGTCCCTGGGCTTCAAGACGGTCAACGGCCTCCTCGGGGTCTTCGCCGTACTCGCCCTCTTCGACCGGCTCGGCTGGCACCACTCCGGCGCGCCCGGCAAGGTCCTGGCGACCCTGCTCGTGCTGGGTGTGGCCATCGTCATCGCGGTCACCGGGCACCGGCTGCTGGTGAAGGTCCAGCCGTACTTCGCCGTGGCGGTGGCCGTGGTCTTCGCGCTGCTGCTCTGCTACACCATCGGCGGGGTGAACTGGAACTGGCAGCCGCCGCACCCCGCGTCGGGCGGCCACTGGCTCGCGCTGATCGTCTCCGCCGCCGCGCTGATCGCGTCCGGTTCGCTGTCGTACCTGGTGGTCTCGCCGGACTACGCCCGCTACCTGCCCTCGGACACCCCGGTCCGCAAGGTCTTCCCGCGGGTGCTGGGCGGCGGCGCCGGAATGGCCGTCTACCTGGGCATCGCGGGCGTCCTGGTCGCGACCCGTACGGACCTCACCGACCCGGTGGCGGGCGTCCAGCCGCTGGTGCCCGGCTGGCTGTACGTCCTCTACATCGCCGCCTGCTTCCTGGGCTCGATCTCCAACAACGCCTCGGTGTTCTACTCGTCGGGCCTGGCCATCCAGGCCATCGGCATCCCGCTCAAGCGCTGGCTCGCCACGGCTCTGGACGCCACCCTGGCCCTCGCGGCGGTGCTGCTGATCCTCTTCGTGTACGACTTCGAGACCGCGCTGAACGAGTTCCTCTCCCTCGTCAACGTCTGGGCCGGTCCGTTCGCCGCCGTCTGGATCGTGGACGGCATCCTGCGCCGCTGGCACTACGACCACCACGACATCCACACCAGCGACCGCAGCAGCCGCTACTGGGGTGTCGGCGGTGTCAACGTCCAGGGCTTGATCGCACTCGCCTGCGGTATGGCCACCGGTCTGCTCACCATCAACTCGCCCCTTCTGCACAGCTGGCTGAGCGGCCGGCTGGGCGGCGCCGACCTCTCCTGGTTCCTGCCGATCGTGGTCTCGGGGGCGGCCTATCTGCTGCTGGCGGGGCGGCGGGTGCGCGGGGAGCGGGAGAAGGACGTGCAGGTGAGCCGCCCGTAACGGATGGCCGCAGACAGCGGTGGCGGTGACCGTGGCTCCGGCCCCGGGACGGCGGGCGACGCCCCGTGTCCCGGGGCTCACGCGTATCGGCGACGCGTCGGCGATGCACCGGCGAACGCATCGGCGACAAAGTATTTCGGTATCCGATGTAATCTTCTCCTGTGGGACGAACCCCGTCGACGGCTCCTGCCGTCGTGCTCGCGGGGACGCGGCCCCGGCACCCGGCGTGCGAGTGGAGGAGACGTGAGCAGGCGCATGGCGCTTTCCGGCGAACGGCACCTTTCGTGGAGGGACGTCCTCCTGCGGGAACGTCCCCGGCCGGAGCGGATCCGGCTGCGGCCCGGCGCCTGGTGGCTCGCGGTGAGCACGGTGTGCTTCGGGGCCTTCATGGGGCAGCTGGATGCCAGCATCGTGACGTTGACGTACGGCAGTGTGCGTACGGAGTTCCACGCGTCGCTGGCGGCCGTCGAGTGGGTGTCCCTCGCGTACCTGCTCACGCTGGTGGCCCTGCTGGTTCCGATCGGCCGGCTGTCGGACGCGTACGGGCGCAAACTGTTCTATCTCTACGGCTTCGTGGTCTTCACCGCGGCCTCGGCGGCCTGCGGTCTCGCACCGTCACTGGCGACGCTGGTGGCCTTCCGGGTGGTGCAGGCGGCGGGTGCGGCGATGATGCAGGCCAACAGCGTGGCGCTGGTGGCCACCAGCGCGCCGCGGGAGCGGATGCGGACCGCGCTGGGCGTGCAGGCTGCCGCCCAGGCACTCGGCCTCGCGCTGGGGCCGACGGTCGGGGGCGCCCTGGTGGCGACGCTCGGCTGGCGCTGGGTCTTCGGCATCAACGTGCCGATCGGGCTGGTCGCGCTGGTCGCCGGCCACTATCTGCTGCCGAGGACGCGCAGCAGGCAGCAGTCGGACGGCTTCGACTGGGCGGGCCTGGCGCTGCTGGTCGTGGCGACGACCAGCGGGCTGCTCGGGGTCTCGGCCGCGTCCGGACTGCCGGTACCCGGCTGGGGTGTCGCCGGGCTGTTCGTCCTGGCCGCCGGGGCCGGCTGGGCGTTCGCGGTGCGGCAGCGGGTGGCCGCCGTGCCGCTGCTCGATCTGGCGCTGCTGCGGGTGCGGGCGGTGTCGTCCGGGCTGATCGGCGCGCTCTGCGGCTATCTGGTGCTCTTCGGGCCCCTGGTGCTGGTCCCGATCGTGCTCACGGGCGGCGGCTCGTCGGAGCTGACGGCGGGTCTTGTGCTGACCGCGCTGCCGGTCGGCTTCGCAGTGGCCGCTACGGCTGCCGACAGGGCTCTGCCCGCGGCGCTGGGCGACCGGGGCCGCTGTGTCCTGGGCGCGCTGATCTGCGTGGCCGCTCTGGTGGCGATGGTCCTGGCTCCGCTGACTCCCGGGCCGCTGGTGCTGCTCCTCGCGGTGCTCGGACTGGGCCTGGGTATCTTCACCCCGGCCAACAACACGCTGATCATGGGGGCGATCCCGGCGCGTTCGTCGGGTACCGGCGGCGGACTGGTCAACATGGCCCGCGGCCTGGGCACGGCCCTGGGTGTCGCGCTGGTGACCCTGGCCCTGCATCTCGCCCCGCCGCACGGGGTGCCGGACGGCCCGCGCTGGGCCGTACTCGTCCTGCTCATGGCGGCGCTGGTGGCGGTGTACGCGGCGCGTTCGGGGCCCCGGGCGGGGGCTCGGGCGGGAGCTCGGTCGCGTACGTAGGTGTGGGTACGGCTGGTGGTGTGCGCGTCACTTGTCCGTCGGGTCACGGTCGGGAGGAGAAGCGCCCTGCGGGCCGTCGCCGGCGGAGCCGGGCCCGGCAGCTGAGCCGGAGCCGGAGCTGGAGCCGGAGCCGGAGCCGGAAGTGGTGTCCGTACTGACGTCAGTACCGGCGTCGGTATCGGTGTCGGTGTCGGTGTCGGTACCGACGTCGGCGGGACGGCGGGTGGCGATGAGGTAGACCAGCGCCCCGGCGAACAGCGCAGCCGACACCCAGTCGTTCAGCCGCAGGCCCAGAAAGTGGTTGGCGTGGTCGATCCGCAGGGCTTCGATCCAGGACCGCCCGGCGGTGTACGCCAGCACATAGCACGCGAACAGCCGTCCCCTGCGCGGCCGGTAGCGCCGGTCGAGCCAGAGGAGCAGGGCCATCACGCCGAGATCCCACAGGGACTCGTAGAGAAAAGTCGGGTGGTAGAGAGCGACGGTCGGGCTGTCCGCGGGCCGGTGCGCGGGATCGATCAGCAGGGCCCAGGGCAGATGCGTGGGACCGCCGAAGAGCTCCTGGTTGAAGTAGTTCCCCCACCGGCCGATCGCCTGGGCCAGCACCAGGCCGGGAGCTGCGGCATCCGCGAAGTCCGCCAGCCTGATGCCCCGGCGCCTGCACCCCAGCCACGCGCCCACAGCGCCGAGGGCGACGGCGCCGGGGATGCCGAGCCCGCCGTCCCAGATGTACAGCGCCCGGATGGGCTGCTTGCCGGCGGCGAAGTACAGCTCGGGGTCGGTGATGACGTGGTAGAGCCGCCCGCCCAGTACACCGAACGGCACTGCCCACAGCGCGATGTCGGCGATGTGGTCGCGGTTGCCGCCGCGGGCCGCCCAGCGGCGGCCGGTCAGCCACACCCCGGCGAAGATCCCGGCGATGATGCACAGCGCGTACGCCCGGATCGGGAAGGGCCCGAGATGCCAGACACCCTGGGAAGGGCTCGGAATGTACGCCAGGTTCATCGGCGGGACCGCTCTCGACGTGAGGTTGCCGACCGGGGCCGGAGGAACCCGAACGAGATTACATCGGACCCCGAACCTTTCGCCTGTGACCCCTGCGGCTCCTGCGGCTCGT
The DNA here is from genome assembly GCF_036014215.1 of Streptomyces sp. NBC_00440. Classification (NCBI taxonomy): domain Bacteria; kingdom Bacillati; phylum Actinomycetota; class Actinomycetes; order Kitasatosporales; family Streptomycetaceae; genus Streptomyces; species Streptomyces sp. NBC_00440. Next base: position 2,603,288 of record NZ_CP107921.1, on the reverse strand, counting down.
GCGGCCCACGAGCCTGCGACCCCTGTGGCTCCTGTGACCCACGAGCCCGCGCCCCTGTGCCCCTGTGCCCCTGAGCGAGTGACCCCCGACCCTGTGGCCTCCGTGCTGGAGGTCAGTAAAGTTCGCGTATGCCGCCCCAGCCCCGATCCGGGACCCGTAAGCCGCCGAAGGACCACACGTCCGACGCGCGACTGCTCACCGAGGCCGTCACGCGCCTGCGCCGTTCCTTGCGGGCGTCGATCCGCACCGACTACCCGTGGGAGACCCTGCCCATGGCCCAGGTCGAACTGCTCCAGGTCCTCGCGGAACACTCCCCGGCCCGCATCAGCGACCTGGCCACCCGCCAGCATCTGGCGGCCAGCACGGTATCGGGCCTGATCGGGCAGATGATCACGGCGGGTCTGGTGACCCGCGATGTCGACTCAGCCGACCGGCGGGCCTCCGTCGTCGTTCTCACCGACGCGGGCCGCGCCCAGCTCACCGCATGGGCCCAGGCCCATGAACGCCGCCTGGGTGCCGCTCTCGCCGCCCTGGGCGACGCGGACCGCGACACGGTCCGGGCGGCACTGCCCGCCCTGCTCCGTATCGCGGAACACCTGGACGACACCGGGGACTGACCGGGCGCCCTTGAAAGCGGGCTCAGTTGGAGTTCGCGCTCTTGGCGGGACGGCCGTCGATGTAGGCCGTGACCCGGTAGAGGTAGCCGCCAGGGGTGAGGTAGAGCGTGTGATTGGTCGCCCCGCGAGGGTCCCCGGGAGGCACCTCCACCCAGCCGATGAGGACGGATCGGGGGATCGGCACCCTGACCTCGGCGAGCTCCGCTATCACCTTGGGGTCGAGTGCCACGGGGCGCAGTTCGAGCAGCCCCCCGCTGTTCCACAGTTCGCCGGACTCCGTCTGCGAACACGTCGCCGTTGCGCTGCTCATGACTTCTCCTGTCGATCAGTCGAATCCGTGCTGTGACCTTAAGTGCACTCAGCGTGAGCGGGCCGCCAGGAGGGCTGGAATGGCTCATTCCCCGTGCTGACGTGGCGCTGCACGATGGTTCCTGCTCGTAGGCCTTCCGGCACGGTGTGTGCCGATGGGTTCCACCCTGCCGGAGGCATCCTGAAGCTGACCTGAAGCACCCTGAAGCCGCCTTCAGGTTCGGCCTGTTGGTTACGCGGGCGCGGCTGCCGGCGGTGGGGCGGAGTGGGGCTTCCTCGCCGACGCGGGCCGCGCCCGGCTCGCGGCGTGCGGTCGATGTCCGCAGATCCCGCGCCTCCCGGTTCAGGGCCGCCCGGGGTCCTTACGCCGTCACTACGTCGTTCTCGCTACGTTCCCCAGACCTGAAAAAAGGCCCTCCCGGTGGGAGGGCCCGGCCGCGGTGCGGCGAGAGTGCCCCCGGCAGGACTCGACGACAAGGGCTGGTCGTTCCGGGCCGCTTGTGACTTGCGGAGATTCGTTGGGCGTGGCGGTTTCGACGCATCTGTCGAAGACTCGAATGGTCTGACGTACGGTCACCAGAACGGCGAGTCGCCGAACATCTGACTGATGGCCGGCGGCTCGCTGATGGTAAGGGCCTGCTACCAGGCGCTGGCAGCGGGTTCCTCTGTGCGCGGGGAGAGGATGCGATCGTCCGTGTGTAGATCGTCGTCACGCCATGTAGTGAATGGCAGTGATCCCTCGTGATGCTCGCCGTGAGCGTCCGTTGCCCAGCGGGACAGACCTCAACATCCGTTGTCAACTGATTAGGTGACTACAGACTCTGCAGCCACCAGACGGTCGCCGTCACCATGACAGCGCCTGCGGTGTACGCCGCCCCACGGACGGATGCGAACAGCGCGGTACGGATCAACCGCTTGAAGGTGGCCTTCTCGGAAGTGGATTTCTTCGGCATGCTTTCGAGGTCCTCCGGGTCGTGCACCCTTGGCTGGGCGCCCTGTACCTACAGTCGCCCCTCCCTGACGGGTCAGGATGTGTGAGGCCGCTTTTCGACACATCGGGGCGCCCGCGCACATGTTTGGACATCGTGCGAGTATTGCTGGACGTTTCTGGACGGTGCCGGACGGTCGGGGGTATGTCGTGGCGAGGGCCTTGCAGAAGCCGGGGCTCCCCCCGGGCGCTCTCAGGGAACTTAACGAAGCTCTACACGAGCTGCACTTGCTGGCTGGGTGGCCAAGTTGTCCGCAGATGGCGGAACCGCCAGCCACCTATTCCAAGAGCACCATCCATGCCGCCTTCCGTAGGCCGGACCTGCCCACGTCGGAACTCGTTGACCAGCTAGCACACCAACTTGCCAGCCTGGCTGGCCGGAACCCGGAAGAAGAGGTTCCTCGGTTCCACGAGTTGTGGGTTTCTGCTGCCCGGGAAGATTCCGTTGTGGGGGGCGGTGAAGAGCAGCCATTTGAGGCAACGCCCGGGGTCGTACCACCGGGAGCGCGGGGGCCTCATGACGGGGACGGTTCATGGGCGCTTCTGCATCGCAGGGGTAGCCCGCAGGTTGACTCTGAAACAGTGACGGCTGCCTCAGAGCTCGACAGTACAGTTTGGCTGAATATAATAGAGTTGGCAATATCTGCTGCGCTTTTGTCCCTTTTTCCCGTAAAGACCAAGGCTTACGAGTTCTTGCACAGCGCGAAGCTGCCCGAAGAGATTTATGTCGCAGGTGCCCCAGAATCGATTGGCTACTGGGTTGGAATAGTGGAGCATGTTCGCAGCGATTCCTCCCTGGAGGGCCTAATAGGGCTGATCAAATCAGCGGAGGCGGTCTGCGGTGGAGGTCCGCGCGAGCTGCAAGTACTCCTCGGTGCACTCAGTGATGCTCCGAGCGGCTGAGGTCAGCACTCGTCGAATCGGACTGTTGGTTTCCGGCATGCTGACGGAAGCGTATCGCGGCGCCAAATCTAGTGGCGCCGCGATGCTGTTACATCGGCAGCTTTCCTTGATCAGGGCCAGGTAGTCCTAGATCCTCTAGGTACCTGATGCGAGCGTTAATCGCCGCTGAGAAGTGGCGCCAGTCCAGGCTTGTGACAAGCTCGCTTGGCTTCGTTTCATCCTTCGTGGACGTGATGTAGCAGACAGAGTCGTAAAGCCCCTCATCCATTAGGCGCTCGCAGAAAATGGCGAACCTATCTTGGTAGGACTTCCCTAGCCAGATCCGCTCGACTGGAAAGGGGCCTTTCCGGACCGATACTGGACTGCGAGACTTGGGGTGATCTTCCATTATGAAAAAATACCCGAGCCACGGCTTCTCGCCAGGGAAGGCATCGGCGAGTGCAGCACGGCGCAGGTCCACGGCGCTGCCAAGTGCTTCCTCCACCCGGTTGTTGTAGTTGTTTCCGAATGAAGGCCCACCCAGGGCTTTGAGCTCGAAGGCGGCAACCAAGGTGTTGCCGCGGGTTACTACGAGATCCCACTGCTTTTGGGGTCGGTAGTACCCAGGAAGCTCCAGCCCCTGCTGCTTGTTTACCCGAATGTCCTCCGGTGCGTAGCCGGCGTCGAGGAAGAACTTGGCGAGCAGCGCAACAATATGGTCGAAATGCTTACCTCCTCGCACTGAGCCAGCCGTTCCCGCCCCCACGGCGTCCTTGATGACGGAGAGCTCACGCTGAGTGTTTTTGGCATCCCAGTACGCAGCTATGGCGTCCTCGAAGTCTTGGCGGGTGACCGTCAAGATCCGTTCCTTTCTAGTCGGGCAGTTCGGCGAGCCCATAGACACGTAGAGCTGCTTCCGTGGCAACCTGCACATCGCGTTTGTCGAAGGCTTCCCTGAGTGCGACCTGGTCGCTCTCGCTGATCGCCTGCGGATCGGGCACGCGGATCTTGCGGAGGTACTGCGCCTGGAAGCGGATCGTTCCCCCTCGCATCTTGACCGCGTAAGCCTCTACGAAAGCCTCGGCAACTTTCGACAGCAACAGACCGCCGAGAACGCGCATGTCCCAGGCGTCCGAGACGATGAAGTACAGGTTGTGGTGAGGGTACAGTCCGCCCTCATCGAGGACCGGATGGATCGTCAGCTTCATGTCCGGCAACAGCAGCTTCGGCCGACCAATCAGGCAGTGATCGACCTTGTCGATCGTCTTGTACCAGCGATCAGGCTGTTTGGTCGCGATGTAGCGCTTCCGCAGCGCGGTTCCATGTTCCTCGAAGTACGAGGCGAGGCGGGGATACACGGCAAGATCGACGAGGCGGCCCTCGGCTGCCCATGGGTTGACCAGATATGTGCCGTGCCAGTCGAGGGCACCGCTGGTCGTATCGCGGACCATGGCCATGGGGAGGAGTCGATCGCTCTCGACGAGCCCCTTGTCTTCCGTGAGGAAGACCTTGTCGGCGCCGGTGGCAATGCCGATGCCGACCCGAGTGCCTGTCTTGTCGTCTTCCAGCAGCCGGAAGCGTTCTGTGAGTTCCTCGAGTACCGCCAGTCTGGCGGGGGAGGCGGCTGGCCAGGAATCCTCATCCGGGAACCAGTTAGGCATGCGGGCTGCTTGGAATGCCGTTGTGGTGATCGACTCCGAGGAGTCCTGTGCGCACCAGGACACAAAGTCTCGGGCCTGCGCGCTGCGGAACTCCCGGGTGGTGTCTGCTGCCACTGCGCGGCCTTGAGCCTGGTTGGAGATGATCGTGATGGCCGGATAGGCCGAAACCTGATCCTCGAAGGCGTCTACGTCATGCATGACAAGCGTCACGTCCATGCTGAAGCGGCTGCGCACCATCTGCCGGAGGCGACGACCGTACTGGTTCCGCATCCAGCGGTCCGCACAGATGAAGCCGAGCCGTCCCTCTGGAGTGAGGCTCTGTAGCGCTACTTCGTAGAAGCCGACGTAGATATCTGCTCGGCCACCCATTGTGGTACAGGCTTGACGGTATGCAGTCATCCGGGCATCGGGAACGTCTTCGAGGCGGATGTATGGAGGGTTGCCGACTACGTAGTCAGCTCGATGGCCAGCGTCGGCTTGCAGTAGGTAGTCACCTTGCTCGACCCAGGCTGCAGCCACCTTCCTCGACTCCCCTGCCGGCCATCCCTCAGCCAACAGCTGCGCCTCGACAGTCGCGCGGCTCCGCAGCACGTTGCGGTCCAACAGGTCCAGGGCGCGAACTGCGGAGAGTGAATCCGTGATGGGGCGGTTGTGCGCGCGGCAGGACGAACTGATCCTCGAAGCGATCGCGACCAGGAACGCACCAGCACCACAGGCGGGCTCGACAAGCCTCACCTCGGTGAGGTCCTTGTCCGCGGTGTAACCGAGGAGATCGAGGGCAAGGTCGACCACCCAGCGTCGCGTGAAGACCTCACCGTGTTCCACGGCCTCCATAGGGAGGTTATGTAGGTCTGTGTCGAGGAACAGAGGAGTAGCCACGTTCCGACCTTACTAGGGAGGATTCTGGCCACAGATCCTGTCACGGCAGCTGTACGTCGTGAGCTTCGTGGTGGGACACGTTCTTTCGGAGTGCAGAGCGGCGTTCGCCCTCAGCCGGCACCATCGCCGGGTGCGCGGGGCGGCCACCGCGGGATCGGTAGTCGGCTGGTGCGGGCTGCGGGTGGGTCTCTGCCGACAGCTGATCCAGGACCTGAGCCTCAACCAGAGCAGCCTGACGGACGTTCTTGGGGCGTCCACGACGGCCCGGAAGAACCGCGAGTCTGAAGGCCGGTGACCGTTGAAGTGCAGGGAGATCGAAGCTCACGAATATCCTGACAGAGCGCAACTTGCTCAGTACTCACGGTGTTCAGCTGAAAGTTGGGGGATGCGTGGATGCTGAAGTTGCCCGTTTGGTGGAGAGTGGAGCGACGGCCTTGGGCGGGCTACTGGCAACGGACGCGTACGAACGTGCTCTGCGTCCGCGGCTGGCGGGCCTGCTCCGGCACGGACGGCCGGGTTGGCAGTTGCCGGACATCGAGCACTTCGACCGGATGCGCAATGACCTCTCGGTTGCTGGGGCCCGTGGGGACGAGAGGGTGCAGCGAGTTATTGCCCGCGAGCTGAGGGGCTACGTGCGGAGCATGATCGATGCCGATCCAGTTGCTGTTGCGGACCCCCTCGCGTCAGTGCGGGAGGAGCCGGAAGGGGGGTCGGGAGATGGCGTGGCCACCGTCTCACTCCTCAACAACACGATCATTGGGGCCGTGCAAGGGTCGGGCTTACAGCACAACTCGTTTCAAAGGTAGGTGCGTTGAGCGATCGGAACGAGTCCAACAGTGTGTACAACAGCACCATCCATGGCCCTGTCCAGGTGTCAGGGGAGCAGGTCAATAGCTTCATTGGTGTTCAGATTCTGCAGCCCTCGGCGCATTATTTGCTTCGTAATCGAGAGCGCATTGCGCGGGCCACGCACTGGCAGATCAAGCGGGAGTTCCTTCTTCGGGCCTGGGCTGTTTGCTTGAATTGAGTACTGGAGGCCTCGGGCTTCTTGGAATCGTCATGGCCGTTCGAGGCAGAGGGCTGTTCGCCGATCTGCTTCGGGGGTTTTGTCATAGCTTGTCGTCGCGGCACTTGTTGGCTGGCTGAGTGACGCCTTGTTCTTCTGGGCCCGGCATCGACTGGGGTCTCGGGAAAACCCATTGCCTACTTGTGGCGGCCCGGTCTTTCTGCGTGATGTCCTACCAAGGGGCGTGATCGTGTTCGTCGCCGCTCTTCTGTTCGTCCTGCTCCCTCGTTTCTCCCCATGAACCTCCGCCATTGTCTGCGAGCTCCGAAGCCTTTAAAAATGTCCTGGCCGACTCAGAAGCCGGTGACAGCTTGCCCCGTGAGGCGTTGGGCGACCTGCCAGAGCTTGCCTGAGCGTGATGCCTTCACGATGACCTTGTCGCCGGGGCGGAGGATGGAAGTCGTTTCCTGCCCCGTGAATCTTGCGGAAGCGCATGGCGAAGCTCCTTGCGCGGTGAGTGACAGCTGGGAGGTGGAAGCAGCTGATGGCGGGCCGCCGGGATCAGCGGTCGAGATGCCAATTGCGCCCCGCCGAGGGGAGGAAGCCGATTGGGGCTGGCTTCCCCTGGCAGGTATGCCGATCAGGAAGCCGTTACCGACAATGAAGCACGTGTCTCGTACAGCAATCAGATGGCGCGGGCCGCTCTGGTGAACGACGGGTTGTGGGTCTACGCCAGTGGATGCCCCGGCCGCCCGCACGGGGGCGACGGACGGTCGGGGCGGCTCAGGCGGCGTTGGGCCTGCAAAAACGGGCTGTCCGCTACTCGGGCTGGATGCTCAGTCCTTCGTGGCGTCCGGGGCGGGCGGGTAGAAGAACGCCCGCGCGGGCCGGGGTTCCGGGTCTCTTGAGTCCGGTTGCTGTGTGGCTTCCCACGCTGCTACCAGTTCCGCGTACCGGGGATCGGTCCATTCCATGTGGCTTCCCTTCTTCTCGCAGGCTACCGATCAGCCCTTGGGCTTGGGCTGCACAACGATCGTGCAGTCCGGTGAGTGCTGGCACTTCGCGGATACGGACACCAGCAGTTCATCGGTCGGTGGGCTCCAGAGCTCCGGGTCCACCGTGTACCCGAGGCCGGCGATGGCCTCGTGGGTCCGGTCCAAGATCTTCGGGTCGTAATTCGTCGGGTCGTACCCCGGGAAGTGGTGGACGAATGCGCCGCCGAGTGTCGCGCACAGTTCTGCGTACAGGGCGGTGTGCAGGATCAGGGCGTGCCATCCCTCGTCCACGATCCGCGACGGCGCCAGGCTGACGCCGGGGCGCCGGGAGCACGCGGCCATGAACTTCAGGGCCTCTTCCGGCCGTGTCCTGGGCCATGGCCCGGTTGGCGTCCATGACGGTCTGGCGGCAACTGGTGAACAGCGCGTCGGTGATGAGTGCGCGGGCGATGACGGGGATCGGGGACGGGTCGGGGCCGGGGGTTGGGGGTACGCTCACGGCTGATCTCCTCTGGTGAGTCCGGATGGGGATTGGGCCCGCCCCGGCCGGTGGCTCCGCCAAGAGATCTGGCCGGGGCGGGAATTCATGGGCAGTAGCGGCGCACCGGCAGGACGCGAACCGGGCACACGACGTGCAGGCGGACCGCCGCGACCGCGCCAGTGCCGCTGCTGATCTCGTACTCCTGAGCCGGCTCGCCTGGCAGGATCGGCCGGTCGCAACTCGCGCAGATCACGAGAGCGCCTCGTTCTTCGAGTCACGCCACGCGTGCTGCAGCCCGATGGCCGTCACGCAGTTCACGCCGATCCGGCACGAGCCGGGGCAGCTCTGGGCGTGGCCGAGGAACTCCTGGTATGCGGCGTCCACGCGCCCCGCTCCCGTGTCGATCACAGCCTGAATGCGGCCGGGCCCACCCGTTGACGCTCCGATATCCACTATGACACCCCTTCTACTACGCTGAGTTGCCTGCTCATTACTGCGCTCATCACGGTAGGGAGCAGAGATCATCGGCTGAAGTGACCGCGGGTACGGGTATTCACTCGCGGGCTACGGGCAATGGGGGCACCATGCCGAGCAGACCACCAACTACCCCGACCGCCGGTCGGGGTTCCGCCCCGCGCCCCGCGGAGGTGTCGTCTCCGGGTACGTGTTCCGCCTCATCCGCGAACAGCTCGGACTCACCCAGGACGAACTCGCAGACCGATTCGTGATCTCTGCCGACACCATCGCGGGATGGGAGTCCGGCAGACGGGCACTTACCGCGATCCCGGGTGGCCAGATGCTCGTCCACCGCCACGGCTTCATGCGGCTCGGCGCGCCTCCTGCCCTCCTCCTCACGCTGGAGCGGGCCATAGAGGCTGATGTCCTCCTCGCCGGCGTCCTTGAGGACAGCGCCTCGACCGGCGCGAGCCCCCTCGGCGCATGGGTCATGCAACGCGACCTCGTCGAGGTCCTCGCCTGGCCCCCTCAACAACGTGCCACCGACACCTCTACGCCGCCTGCCTCTGCCGCCACGACGCCGACACGGGCCTGTCCCCGCCGGCCCGGAACTTTCAGCCGGCGAACGGCAACGGTTCTTCTTGCAGATGCGCACCACAGCAGAGCAGGCCCGCGGGCCTGGTGATTTCCTGCTCCGCAGGCAGGCCCTCTATCTCGCCGGATACGATGCGGATCCCGACACTCCGGAATGGCTCGCTCGCCAGCAGCGCACCGAGCGCCCCAGCGACTGGCTGACGTCCTGGCTCAATTCCCGCTCCGCGGCCGCCGTCGCGGCACGCCAGGGTGACCGGGACCGTATGGGCCACTTCATCAAGAACACCCTGACCGACGACGACGCCGGCGAAACCGCCAACCTGAATTACTGGCGTACTGGATCGGCGAGTCCCAGCACATTCACCTGTCCGACGACTTCATCGGCGCGCCCACGCCTGGCCCTTGGCATGGCGACCGACTGATGGAGCACCTGATCCGTGGGCTGACACCCGAGCATGGGTTCTTTGACCTCAACGTTCACACCTTGTGGGCGCTGCTCGCGGCCCGGCCTGCCCTGCTGCGCTCCGGATCGGCATCGGTACGTAGCCTGCGCGCGCAGCTGCCCGTGATGTTGGATACGCAGGAGCTGACAGCGCGGACGCGCGGGGAGCTGGACGGCATTCGGTATGCGATGCGCCTCGCAGAGGCATAAGAGGAGCCAGACGTGGCTGACGATCTGTCCGCGGTAGCGCACTTCCTGTACGAGACGGGGACTCTGAAGCAGGCCCGGCGTACAGGGTGGTGGATGGCCGGCGTACGTGACCCGGAAAGCGTCGCTGATCACTCCTGGCGCACGTCGCTCATTGCCTCGGTCATCGCGAAGCTGGAGGGCACTGATCCTGCGCGGGCGGCGTTCCTTGCGGTGTGGCACGACTCGCAGGAGTCCCGCACGGGGGACGTCAACCACCTCGGGAAGAAATACTCCTCCGGTGCGGACCCGCGGGAGGTGACCGCAGACCAGACCGCCGGTATGCCCGAGGTGCTGGCCGAGACCGTCCGCGAACTGGTCGGGGAGTACGAGGCGAAGGAGACCGCCGAGGCGATCTGTGCCAGGGATGCGGACAAGCTGGAGTGCATGCTCCAGGGCATCGAGTACCGCGCGCAGGGCTATGAGAACGCACAGCGGTGGATCGACAACAGCCGCGGTCGGCTGGTAACGGAGACGGCCTGCCGCCTGGCGGATGAACTGCTCAGTCAGGGGCCGTTGGATTGGCTGCGTAAGGCCCTTGGTGAGGCGAAGGGCTGACCGGCCCCGGACGCACGAAATTACCCCTGCCCGGCTGTGAGGCCAGACAAGGGCGGTCACGCTGTCAGGAGCGCCGGTGCTCGGCAGGCAGCACGACCGGACTCGCGCTCGGGCCGGTGATGGTTGATCGTGTGCCGGGGCCGGCGCTGTCCTCGCGGCAGGTCAAGGTGTCGGGATCGTAGGCCTGGGATTGCAGGGTTCACGGGCTGTGCCCATCGGGGCCCCTGTTCGCCCGTCCCGGCGTCCGTGCCATCGGTTCCGGCCGCCCGCTCGCCGCGAGGCCCCGCCGGGACAAGCGCGGGGGTGACCCGTGACGTCGAGCCCGCCGACCCGGTGGGCCTCCGCCGTCGTCCTCGCCGACGCGGGCCGCGCCCGGCTCGCGGCGTGCGGTCGATGTCCGCAGATCCCGCGCCTCCCGGTTCAGGGCCGCCCGGGGTCCTTACGCCGTCACTACGTCGTTCTCGCTACGTTCCCCAGACCTGAAAAAAGGCCCTCCCGGTGGGAGGGCCCGGCCGCGGTGCGGCGAGAGTGCCCCCGGCAGGACTCGAACCTGCGGCCAAGCGCTTAGAAGGCGCCTGCTCTATCCACTGAGCTACGGGGGCCGGATCGTGGCCTCGGCGGCCTGGAGCCCCGGTTGTACGGGTGCGTGACCTTGCCAGGGACCAGGATAGGGCTCCATTCACCTGCTCCCCGTTGCTTCACCTCCGTGGCACGATGTGGAGGTTCAGTGAAGCGAACTGATAATCGCAGGCGGGTGCGGATCGCGCACCGCTTTTGGCTCCTCGGATCCCGGGTGTTGTGCAGTCGTTATGCCTGCGTCCCACTCGTCCCGAGTGGTCCGGGTGTCCGAACGGCCCTGATCGCCCCCTATTGGCGCGCACAAGTGGCTATACGCTTCAAAAAGCCAATGAAATTGGGCATTCTTCGCATGTGGTGACCTTGGATGTACGGCCTCAGCTGATCGACGCACTCTCCGCCCTGCGTGACCGAGTCGGCGCCGTGCGCCTTCCGCTCCCGTTGCCAGGCGCACCGCGCGCCCGCCGGACGCGGACCGAATTGCTCGCGCAGCTCGACGACTACCTGGTGCCCCGGCTCAGAGCTCCGGATGCACCCCTGCTCGCCGTGATCGGCGGGTCGACCGGTGCGGGGAAGTCCACGCTCGTCAATTCGCTGGTCGGACGCCGGGTCAGCGAGGCCGGAGTGCTGCGGCCCACCACACGGACACCGGTCCTGGTCTGCCACCCCGACGACCATCACTGGTTCTCGGGGCTGCGCGTGCTGCCGCGCCTCACCCGCGTATGGCTTCCGCAGCAGGACGACACCGGCGACGACGGGCCCCCGGAGCCGCACGCGGCCACCAGCGGTGCGCTGCGGGTCGAAGTGGCGGCGAACCTGCCGCGCGGGCTCGCCCTGCTCGACGCCCCCGACATCGACTCGCTCGTCGCGGGCAACCGGGCGCTGGCCGCCGAGTTGATCTGCGCCGCCGACGTGTGGGTCATGGTGACCACCGCGTCCCGGTACGCGGACGCCGTGCCCTGGCATCTGCTGCGTACCGCGAAGGAGTACAACGCGACACTCGTCACCGTCCTCGACCGGGTGCCCCACCAGGTCGTCGGAGAGGTGTCACGGCAGTACGGCGCGCTGCTCACCCGGGCCGGGCTCGGGGACGCGCCGCGCTTCACGATCCCCGAACTGCCCGAGTCGGCGGGCGGCGGCAGCGGACTGCTGCCCACCACCGCCGTCGCACCGCTGCGCGCATGGCTGACCCAGCACGCGCAGGACCCGGCGGCCCGACAGCAGTCCCTCGACCGCACGGCGACCGGGGTGATCGATTCGCTGGGTGCGCGGATGCCCGAACTGGCTGCCGCCGTCGCCATGCAGTACTCCGCAGCGGTACGGCTCACCGGCACCGTCGAGGAGGCGTACGCGGGTGAGGGCAAGCGCGTACGAGCACGCCTCAAGGCGGGCGCCGTGCTGGCCGGAGACGCCAGGACCCGGTGGCGCGGCTATCCGTTGGACAGTTCGTCGGGCGAACTGCTCGACGCGCTCTCGGAGAGCCTGGCGGTACTGCTCCAGTGCGCGGTGGCCGCCGCAGACGAACGGGTCCGCGAGAGCTGGGGGCGCGAGCCCGCGGCAGCCGGTCTTGAGACGGAGGCGGCGGAGGCCGGCGAGCGGGTCGGCCTCGCCGTGCGGCGCTGGCGGCGGGTCCTGGAGGAGCTGGCCGAGGAAGAGGTGGGCGGGCTGGAGCGCTCGGCCGCGCCGGAACCCGAGGCGGTCGCCGCGCTGCTGGCCGCCGCGCTGCTGGGCGGGCGCCGGACGCGCAAGGCGGGGGAGCGGCTGGCCGAACGGATCGGCGCGCAGAGGGCGCTGAGGCTGCGCGACAAGGGCGCCGAGCTGGTCAGCACGTACATCGACGACGTGCTCGGCGCGGAGCGCGACCGCCGGCTCGCACCGCTGGACGCCCTCGACGTGGGCCCCGAGTCGCAGGCCGAACTGATCGCCGCGCTGTCCGTACTGCAGAAGGAGAAGTGCCCGCGATGACCGAGGCGACCGAGACGACACACGTGACCGGGGTGACCGGAGCGGCGGAGGTGGATGCGGTGGCGGACGGGGCTGAGGCCAGCACATCGGCAGTCGGTACGCATGCGGCTGGTGTGGCTGGTGGGGTTGAGAGGGCCGCTGGGGGCGCTGGGGCTGCTGGGGTGTGTGCGGCTTCTGCTGCGCCGGGTTCGGATGCGGGGCCCGAGCGGCCGGGGGCCGGGGAGTGCCAAGGGCCGGAGGGGGCGCGGGAGTCGTACGCAGTTCCCGCTCCTGGGGTCTTCGGCGCGGCGCAGGGGGCGGCCCCGGCGATGGCGTCCAGCGACTCGGACACAGCCTCCGATGCGGATTCCGGCGCGGCCTCGGGGACCGCCCTGGATGCCGCCGCCGGTCCGTTCGGTCTGCCGAGTCCATCCGGTCCGTCCGATCAGTCGGATCGGTCCGGGGCCTCCGAGCTGTCAGGGCTGTCTGAGCTTTCAGGGCCCTCAGGGGCAGCCGGTCAGGCCAAAATGCCCGGGCAGGCCGGTCACCGATGGGACGACGGGTTCATCGCCCGACGCGCCGCCGACCGCGGCGACAGCGCGCCGGGCAGCGCGCGCGAACTCAATCTGGGCCCCCTGCCGGCGTCGTACGAGGACTTTCCGCGTTCCATGTCGTACGGCGCCGAACTGCGCGCCCGGCTGGACGCCTTGCGGGAACTGGTCGGTCTCTCCCGTACGCGCCTCGACGGCCCGACGCTGGCCGAGGCCGGACGGGTGCTGGACGAGGCGTCGGCCCGGCAGCGGCTCTCCTCGCAGCACACCGTCGTCGCCATCGCGGGCGCGACCGGCAGTGGCAAGTCGACCCTCTTCAACGCCCTTGCCGGGGTGGCGATCTCCGAGACCGGGGTGCGCAGGCCCACCACCTCCGCGCCCCTCGCCTGCAGTTGGACCGACGGCGCCGCCGGACTGCTCGACCGGCTCGCGATCCCGGGGCGGCTGCGCCGCAGGCCCTGGATGAGTGCGGGACCCGGCGACGAGCTGCACGGGCTGGTCCTCATCGACCTGCCGGACCACGACTCGGCCGTGACCGCGCACCGCGACCAGGTGGACCGCGCGATGGAACTGGTCGACGCGGTGATCTGGGTGGTCGACCCGGAGAAGTACGCGGACGCCGCACTCCACGACCGCTATCTCAAGCCGCTCGCGGGCCACGCCGAGATCACCTTTGTGGTGCTCAACCAGATCGACCGGCTGCCGGGCGAGGCCGCCGACCAGGTGCTCGACGACCTGCGGAGGCTGCTCGACGAGGACGGCATGGCACTGGGCGAGCACGGCGAGCCGGGGGCGACGGTGCTCGCACTGTCCGCGCTCACCGGTGAAGGGGTGGGCGAACTGCGGGAACTGATCGGCCGGTTCGTCCGCGAACGGGGCGCCCCGGCGCGGCGGCTGTCCGCCGATGTGGACGCTGCGGCGGACGAACTGCGTTCGGTCTACGTGGCCGAGGGCCACGCCGGGCTCGGAGAGCTGTCGCGTGAGGAGTTCGGTGACCGGCTCGGCAACGCGGTCGGCGCCCTGGCCGCGGGCGAGGCCGCGGAGCGCGAGTGGAGCCGGAACGCGATGAAGGCGTGCGGCACGCCGTGGCTGCGGCTCTGGCGCTGGTACGAGTCCACACGTGTGCCCGGCGGCCCGGAGCCGGTGCCGGCGGAGCCCGGCCCGGAGCCCGCGGGCACCGAGGCGACTGCCCGGCAGGAGGTGGAGCAGGCTGTGCGTACGGTCGCCGACGAGGCGGCCGACGGGCTTCCCGCGCCCTGGGCGCAAGCGGTGCGCGAGGCCGCCGCACGCGGAGCCGATGGGCTGCCCGAGGCCCTGGACGAGCTGGCAGTGACCACCGTCGCGCAGGAGCCGGGGGGCCGCTCGGGGCGGCCCGCATGGTGGCCGGCGGCCGTACTGGCCCAGGTGATGACGACCGTGCACCAGATTCTGGGTGTGCTCTGGCTGCTGGGGGTGGTGGTGGGCGTGCTCGATGTCGCCCCGCTGACGCCCGTCCTGGTGATGCTGGCCGGAACCGTGGGCGGCCCGCTCGTGGAGTGGGCGTGCGGGATGGCCGTACGGGGGCCCGCGCACCGGTACGGGCAGGAGGCGGAGCGCAGGCTGCGGGAGGCGGCCGCCGCGTGCGGCAGGGCAAAGGTGCTCGATCCGGTCGCGGCCGAGCTGGTGCGCTACCGAGAGGTGCGGGAGCAGTACGTGACGGTGAACGGGTTGTCCACAACCGGCAAGTAGTCCACAGGCGCGAGCGGAACCTGCCTCGCCGGGCCAGCATGGGAACCGGATCGGTAACCGGACCAGCAACCGGATCGGTATCCGGTGGCAGCCGGGTGCATCCGGCGGGGTTGTCACGGGGCGGCCCCGCAGACCATGGCGGGACGAGGGAAGGAAGGGCTCATGAACGACACCTTGGTGACATTGGTGGGAAATGTGGCGACGCAGCCTGAATACCGGGATTCGGTGACCGGGGGAATGGCGCGATTTCGCTTCGCGGTCACCGCACGCCGCTGGGACCGGCAGAAACAGGTCTGGACCGACGGGCCGACCAGCTTCTACACCGTGTGGTCCTGGCGGTCGCTGGCCGCGAATCTGGCCGGATCCGTGTCCCTGGGCGAACCACTTGTCGTGCACGGCAGGTTGAAGGTGCGCGAAGAGGACAAGGACGGACAGCGCAGATTCTCGGCGGACATCGAGGCGCTGGCCGTGGGGCACGACATGACGCGCGGGACCAGCGCGTTCAAGCGTGTGGCCAGGGCCGACGCGGCTCTGACGGAGCGCCCCAAGGACCTGGTGGCCTGAGCGGGGCCGGTGTGGCGCCGAGGCGCCACCGGCCCCTGGGAGGCGGCGATTTGTCGATATGGTCGGGTCGCGGAGGGGATTCAGGGTAACGATTCTGATTCGGAATGGTTATCAGACGCCTTGTGTGGAGACTGTGTTGCTCCTGCGTCCTTAGGATTCCCAGATACTCACGGGGCATTTGAGTCTGCCGGCGAGGAACTTCCCCCACGCGCGCCATGAGGCGCATCGCGCGAAGAGTCCTTGCCCGAAGGGGAATTCTGTGTTTTCTGCGGTTTCTGCGTTTTCTGCGTTTTCTGTGGGGTCTGGTTCTCGCATACGGCGGCTGGGCACCTCCCGGCTGGCCGCCGCGGCCCTGACTGCGGGTCTGGTCGCCGGTGGTGCGATGGCAACTGCCGCGCCTGCTTTTGCCGATGACGCTCCCACCAACTCCTCCGGCGTCACCGCCACCCTGGACAACCCCGGGGTGTCGGTCGGGGACAAGGTCGTGATCGACGGTGCCGACGAGACGGCCGGGCTCTTCGAGCTCAAGGTCGACGGCGGCGGGTCCATCAAGACGTACTGCATCGACCTGCACAACCACACTCAGGCCAACACCTCCTACCGCGAGGTCACTTGGGCCGAGTCCTCGCTCGCGCACAACAACGACGCGGGCAAGATCCGCTGGATCCTTGAGCACTCCTTCCCGCAGGTGACGCCCGCGTCCCTCGGTGCGAACCTCAATGTGACGCTGACCGACGCCACAGCCGCCGCCGCGACCCAGGCCGCGATCTGGCACTTCTCGGACCACGTCGACGCGGTCCCGAAGGACGCGGCCGGCCGGAAGCTGACCGAATACCTGGAGAAGACCGCGGCCAACGTCGCCGAGCCGGCCGCGTCGCTCTCGCTCGGCCCCGCCGACGTGGCGGGCCACCCCGGTGAGTCGCTCGGCCCCGTGACGGTCTCCACCAACGCCGCCAAGGCCGAGGTCTCCCTCGCCCCGGACGCGCCGCAGGGTGTCACCGTCGTCGGCAAGGACGGCAAGCCCGTCACCAGCGCGGTCAACGGCACGCAGCTGTTCTTCAAGGTCCCGGCCGGCACACAGCCCGGCTCGGCCAAGCTGAACGTCACCGCGCAGACCGCGGTGCCGATCGGCCGTGCCTTTGTCAGCGACTCCAAGAGCCAGACGCAGATCCTCGCGGGCACCAGCACCGCTTCGGTCAGCGCGGTCGCCTCGGCCAACTGGGCCAGCAAGGGCCCCGTCCCGGCCCTCTCCGCCACGAAGGACTGCGCCAAGGGTGGCGTGGACGTCACCGCCAGCAACAAGGGCGATGAGGCGTTCACCTTCGAGCTGGCGGGCCAGAAGCACACGATCGAGGCCGGCAAGTCGCAGACGGTGACCGTGCCGGTCGCCGAGGACCAGGCCTACGACTTCACGATCAAGGGCCCGAACGGCTTCGAGAAGCGCTTCCAGGGCGTCCTCGACTGCAAGACGGCCGGCAGCACGCCCACCCACAGCGGCACGCCTTCCCCGGTGCCCAGCGCGGCCTCGGCCGGCGGCAGCACCTCGGGCACCCACGGCGGTGGCCTGGCCGAGACCGGCAGCTCCAGCTCCACCCCGGTGATCGCCGGTATCGCGATCGCCCTCGTGGTGCTCGGTGGCGGCGCGGTCTTCATGCTCCGCAGGAAGAACGGCACCGCGGGTCAGTGACCCCCGGACCGGTCACCGGAGAGCGTTACTCCGGTGACCGGACCGTGAGCGGCCCGACCGCGAGCGGTGAAGTGAGTGAATGAGTGGCCACCGGACAGGGCCGGCCACAGCGGTACAGCGGCTCCGGTGCGCCTCGGCGTACCGGAGCCGTCTGCGTACGGTTCTGCGTACCGTCGGCGGCCGGTGGGGCAGCGCATGGGGGATGCAGTCCTCGGCGTCCGGCGTCCGTCGTCCGCACCCCGGGACGCCGCCGCATCGCGTGAAGTCCGCTCGGCATACTGCCCTCGCCAGATCACCGCGATACGCAGGAGGAGTTATGGCCGGCACTTTCAAGACCGTCATCGACGTGGGCTCGGACCATCTCGACCAGGCCCGAGCCATCGACCGCGTGTTCCAGGAGGCGATCGCCCCGGCGACCGTCAACTTCGACTTCGACAACATCAGGGAGGCCGCCGCCGCCATACCCGACGGCGCCATCGTCAAGATGGTCCGCGGCTGGGGCCTCCAGGAGCACGCCGAGATAGGGGTGATCGTGCTCTCCCTGAAGGAGGCCGTGCGCCAGGCCCTGCCGGATGCGCTCGCCGACGCTGCCTTCTGGGCCACGATCGAGGAGGAGCTGGTGCGCGCCTTCACCGGGCTGGCCGCACAGGAAGGCGAGTCCGGGCTCTCGTACTACGAGGAAGGCATGGACCGCACCAGCTTCTACCGGGACCTGTTCTTCGCCCTCCAGGATGAGCAGACCGGGGCAGGGGTGTACGCCGTTGCCTTCTGCGTGGATGCGACCATCGGCCTCGACAAGGCTCGTGTCGGTGCCCTGAAGATCTCGGATGTCGCCCCGTTCGCGGTTCGGCTCAACGCGATCGTGGTGCGTCAGGAACTGCAGCCGGTTGCCTGACTGCCTTCTTCCCGACTGCCTTCCTGGCGGGCAGTGGTCCCGCCCTTCTGACGGGCAGTAGTCCCGTCCGTCCGGCCCGCCGTCCCGGGCCGGCTGGTCCGCCGGCGCTGCTCGCCGGCGTATTCGGCGCATTCGGCGCCCCGTGAACCTTCACGATGAACTTTCACGATGACCTTTCGCGCTGGGCTCAGGCCCCGGCAGTTCTCCCACGAATTCGGCCGCATCCGGCCGCATCCGGCCCGATGGCCCCGACGGCCTGCCGGACCCGCTACGGCTTCTTCGGTGTCGGCTCCGAGAGGGCCGGTAGGGACGGAAGGGCCGAGAGGGTCTGGAGAGCTCGGACGAACGCGTGACGATCCGCGGCCGGCAGCAGCGCCAGGAACTCCTCCTCACGCCGCTGGATGGCCGATTGCGTGGCATCGCGCAGCTGTTGCCCCTCGGTGGTGAGCGACAGCAGCCGTGCCCGCCGGTCGCGGGGGTCCGGCCGGCGGTGGATCAGCCCACGGGTCTCCAGACCGTCGAGGACGCCGATGATGCGGGTCTTGTCCGCCCCGATCGACTCGGCCAGCGCGCTCTGGGTGCGGATCGGTTCTTCGTCGAGCTGCAGCAGTACCGCATAGGCCCACATGGTCAGGCCGTGCGCGTCGAGAATCGGCTGTTCCGCGGCCACCATGGCGCGGCCCAACGGCACGACCATCGCCGCCAGATCGGGGCGGCTCGGCCGCTCTCCGGACGGGGTGCCGTGGTCGGCAGCGTTCTCGGCTGCACTCCCGGCTGCCTTCTTGGCTTCGTTCTCGGCCATGCACAAGAAAATACGCCTTGACAGATCATGTGCACACGCAGATCGTAAGCGTATGCCTACTAAATTCGGAAACTGGGAAAACCTCAGGAAGCTCCATGTGCGGGCAGTGCGGGACAGCGTGTCGTTGGTGGACCGGGTGTCCCCCGGGGATCTGGCCCGGTCCACGCCCTGCTCGGAGTGGTCGCTGGCTGATCTGCTCGTCCACATGACGGCCCAGCACCGAGGGTTCGCGGCAGCAGCGCTCGGGCGCGGCCAGGACCGGGCGAACTGGTCGCACCACCCGCTTGGCGAAGACTTCGCGGCTGACTACCGCCATGCCTCGGAGGAGGTCATCGCGGCCTTCGCGGCCGTGGACCGGCCCGACCGCGCGTGTGTGCTCCCTGACGTCACGGAAGCGGATACGTTCCCCGCAGTCCAGGTGCTCGGCTTCCATCTCATCGACTACGTCGTCCATGGCTGGGACGTCGCCCGGACACTGGACCTGCCGTTCCGCCCAGGCCCCGACGTGCTGCGAGCCGCGCTCCCGATCGCCGAGGCCGTGCCGCAGGGCGACCACCGTCTCGCCCCCGGCAGCGCCTTCCGTCCGTCACTGGCCACGGGAGGCGATGCGAGCACACTGGACCGGATCCTGACGGCGCTGGGCCGTTCCCCGGCCTGGGTTGCCACCTCGCCACGGTCACGCTGATGCCCCCGGACCCGCTGATGTCCCCCCCCGGGCCCGCTGACGTACACGGCCCCTACCACGGGCCTCACAGTGAAATCCCAGGTCAGAGCCAACCGGTGATACGGGTTTCCGCCCAGCGGTGGCCGTCAGGCAAGATGGGGTGTATCTGCCCACACATCTAATGCCGGACGGTTTCTCTTGGCTGAGTTCATCTACACCATGCGCAAGACGCGCAAGGCGCACGGCGACAAGGTGATTCTCGACGACGTCACCCTGAACTTCCTGCCCGGCGCGAAGATCGGTGTCGTGGGCCCCAACGGTGCCGGTAAGTCCACGGTTCTGAAGATCATGGCGGGCCTTGAGCAGCCCTCCAACGGCGAGGCGTACATCTCGCCCGGATTCAGCGTCGGCATCCTCATGCAGGAGCCGGAGCTGGACGAGTCGAAGACCGTCCTGGAGAACGTGCAGGACGGCGCCGCCGAGATCATGGGCAAGCTCAAGCGCTTCAACGAGGTCGCGGAGCTGATGGCGACCGACTACACCGACGCGCTCATGGACGAGATGGGCAAGCTCCAGGAGGACCTGGACCACGCCAACGCCTGGGACCTCGACGCCCAGTTGGAGCAGGCCATGGACGCCCTGGGCTGCCCGCCCGGCGACTGGCCCGTGGTGAACCTCTCCGGCGGTGAGAAGCGCCGCGTCGCGCTCTGCAAGCTGCTGATCGAGGCGCCCGACCTGCTGCTCCTCGACGAGCCCACCAACCACCTGGACGCCGAGTCGGTGAACTGGCTGGAGCAGCACCTCTCGAAGTACCCGGGTGCCGTGGTGGCCGTTACTCACGACCGGTACTTCCTGAACAACGTCGCCGAGTGGATCCTTGAGCTCGACCGCGGCCGCGCGCTGCCCTACGAGGGCAACTACTCCACGTACCTCGACAAGAAGGCCGCCCGCCTCAAGGTCGAGGGCCGCAAGGACGAGAAGCGCGCCAAGCGGCTCAGGGAAGAGCTGGAGTGGGTCCGCTCCAACGCCAAGGGCCGCCAGACCAAGTCCAAGGCCCGCCTCGCCCGTTACGAGGAGATGGCTGCCGAGGCGGACAAGATGCGGAAGCTGGACTTCGAGGAGATCCAGATCCCGCCGGGCCCGCGGCTCGGTTCCATCGTCGTCGAGGTCGAGAACCTCTCGAAGGCCTTCGGCGACAAGGTCCTCATCGACGACCTGTCCTTCACGCTGCCGCGCAACGGCATCGTCGGTGTCATCGGCCCCAACGGCGCAGGCAAGACCACGCTGTTCAAGATGATCCAGGGCCTGGAGACGCCGGACACCGGCGCCATCAAGGTCGGCGACACGGTCAAGATCTCCTACGTCGACCAGAGCCGCGCCAACATCGACCCCAAGAAGACCCTCTGGGCGGTCGTGTCGGACGAGCTGGACTACATCAACGTCGGCCAGGTCGAGATGCCTTCGCGGGCGTACGTCTCCGCGTTCGGCTTCAAGGGCCCGGACCAGCAGAAGCCGGCCGGTGTCCTCTCCGGTGGTGAGCGCAACCGCCTCAACCTGGCGCTGACGCTCAAGGAGGGCGGCAACCTGCTTCTCCTCGACGAGCCCACCAACGACCTGGACGTCGAGACGCTCTCCTCGCTGGAGAACGCGCTGCTCGAATTCCCCGGTGCGGCCGTGGTCATCTCCCACGACCGCTGGTTCCTCGACCGCGTCGCCACGCACATCCTGGCGTACGAGGGCGACTCCCGGTGGTACTGGTTCGAGGGCAACTTCGAGTCGTACGAGAAGAACAAGATCGAGCGCCTGGGTGCCGATGCGGCCCGCCCGCACCGTGCCACGTACAAGAAGCTGACGCGAGGCTGACCGTGCGGCACATCTACTCCTGCCCCCTGCGCTGGTCGGACATGGACGCCTTCGGGCACGTCAACAACGTGGTCTTCCTGCGGTATCTGGAAGAGGCGCGGATCGACTTCATGTTCCGGCTGGCGCCGGGGGACGGTTCGCCGTCGTTCTCCGGCGGGTCCGTCGTGGCCCGGCACGAGATCGACTACGTGCGCCCGCTGGTGCACCGGCACGCGCCGGTCACCGTCGAGTCCTGGGTGACGAAGATCAGCGCCGCGTCGCTGACCATCGCCTACGAGGTGAAGGACGAGGACCAGGTGTACGTACGGGCCTCGACGGTCGTCGTCCCGTACGACCTGGAGGCGCAGCGGCCGCGGCGGATCACCGCCGAGGAGAAGTCCTTCCTCCAGGAGTATCTGGACCAGCCGGGAGTGCTCGCCGCATGACGGGGCTCCCGGTCCGGCCGGCCTTCGCCGACGCCGGGGAGGCGGCCGATCTCGCCGCCTTCCTGGCCCGGCTGATCCACTACGACCGCGCGGCGGCGGTGCGGTTGCAGGCACGCGCCGACGGCGGTACGGAACAGAGCCTGGCCGTCTTCGGGCGGCCGCCCTCGTTCGAGGTGCTGGCCGTCCGGTCGGCGCGGCTGGCCGCCCCGGTCGAACTGGACATCACCGTCTCCGCGGGTGAACTGCTCGAATCCATCGACGAGCAGGGCGCCACTGCCACCGTCCCCGCCGCTGTCACCGGCCCGCCGTGGGCCGGTCTGCTGCCGCCCCGCAGCGGCTGGCGGCAGCTGCCGGGGCTGCCGTCGCCCGAGGCCCTGCACTCCGCGGTCGCGGCTGTCGTCGCCGAATTCCGGGCACGCACCGAGGAGTTGCCGGCCGACCGGCGCACCCGTGCCGAACTCGACCGGATCGGGCGGGAGATCTGGACCCGGCCGGTCGGCGACACCGCCCTCCCGGTCCGCGCGGCACACGCCGCCCAGTCGCTCGGCTTCCTGCGCCCGGTCCGGGTGACCGTCCCCGACCTTTCCGACGGCACCGGAGCCGGCCACCCCGGCCCGTACACGCTGCTCGGCGCCGGCTCCTGGCTCCGGCTGCGCACCCCGTACGGCTCGACCGTCGTTCGTGCGGCATCCGCATTGGGCGGGCTGAGCGTCACCCCCGCCTAGGGGCTTTTCGTTACGGACAGGCCCTGGGTGTGGCTCCCGCGGCGCCCGAGGGCTGAGGCCACGTCAGCCGTCGGTGTTCACCATGGACGCCGCCGCGTAGGTCAGGTACTTCCAGAGCTGCTGCTCGTGCTCCTCGGCCAGACCCAGTTCGTCGACCGCCGCCCGCATGTGCTTCAGCCAGGCGTCATGGGCGGCACGGTCCACCTGGAAAGGGGAGTGCCGCATCCGCAGCCGGGGGTGGCCGCGGTTGTCGCTGTAGGTGCGGGGGCCGCCCCAGTACTGCATCAGGAAGAGGGCGAGCCGCTCCTCGGCGGGGCCGAGGTCCTCCTCCGGATACATCGGCCGCAGCAGGGGATCTCCCGCGACGCCCTGGTAGAAGTGGTGGACCAGTCGCCGGAAGGTCTCCTCGCCGCCGACCTGCTCGTAGAAGGTCTGCTCCTGAAGCGTGCCGCGCGGGATCTCTGTCACCCCTCCATGGTCGCAGACGGGGCGGCGGAGGTCTGCGGTCCTAGGACTCTTTCCGTCAGAGGCCGTGGAGCAGCCATCGACGGCCATCAGCGGGCGTCAGCGACCGGGCTCCGTCGACGCGCCCCGTAAAGCGCTGGTGATCCGGCCACGCGTCGGGCCGGAAGCGGGCCGGAAGCCCCCTTGTCACCGCTGTCACACGTTCTTCATCCTCTGTGCATGGTCCGCCGACCGGACCCCGCACGATGATGGCAGCACCTCGGGGAGAGGCCACCGCCCGTCCCGCAGGGCTCTCGGAATCAGCACGCCCAGGCCGGACCGGTCTGCCGCCGACGACTCCGCTTCGCGGACACCTCCTCCGCCACTGCCTTCCGCGCGCCCTGCCGGGGTCAGCTGCCGTCGGGGCCGACCGAATGGAGTCACCCGTGCCCTTGACCCGTTGGCGTTCCCGCTGGCGTTCCCGCGCGAGACGCTCCGGCGTCCGGCGTCTCGCGCCCCCCATCGCTCTGCTCGCCGCAGCCCTGCTGGTGGCCGGTCTCGGGGCACCGGCCGCGGCAGGCACCGTGGCAGGTACCGCAGCCCCGGGGGCTCCCTACACACCCGTACCTCCGGCCAACCCGTACGCGGGGCCGCCCGGGACCGCCACGATGCATGGCGACACCGGATCCTCCGACACCACCCCGCTCGCCGGTCCCGGGGCCGGAAAGCTCTCCAGCAAGCGGAACGGGCTGCTGTCCGCCTGCCCCACCGTCCTGGTCGGGTCCGACGGCTACCCCGTGGCGCTGTGCACACCCATCCTGGGCCAGGTGCCCACCGTCCATCTCCTCGATCCGCACACCGGCGCCTCCCTCACCTCGCTCAGACTCACCAAGGGCTCATTGCTCGGCGGCGTGTACGCCTACATCGACCACTGGAACCGGCTCGTCGTCGTCGACGGCAGCCGCTCGCTGCTGCGCATCGGCCACCACCGTGACGCCGCCGGCGCATGGCGGCTGACCATCGACAAGAGCCTCTCGCTCGCCTCGGCCGTGCCCGCGGACGACGCCGTCACCGGGCTCTCGCCGGACTGGCAGGGGCGCGTCTGGTTCGCCACCGGTGACGGTGTGGTCGGCGCTGCGGACGACACCACCGCGACCGTGCGGTCCATGAAGCTCCCCGCCGGCGAGCGGATCGCCAACAGCATCTCGACCGCGCCGCAGGGCACCGCCGTGACCAGCACCCACGCCACCTACCTGCTCACCGCAGCCGCCGACGGCACCCCGCGGGTCGCCTGGCGCCAGGCGTACGACCGGGGGCAGGCGCGCAAGCCCGGCATGCTGAGCTGGGGCAGCGGCTCCACCCCCACCTTCTTCGGGCCCACCGACGGTACGGACTACGTGACGATCGTCGACAACGCGGACTCATCGGTGGCCCTGAAGGTCTACCGCACATCGACCGGCGAGAGCATCTGCTCGGTCCCCGTGCTGCTCGCCTCCCACGGGCCCGGCAGCGAGAACTCCCCGATCGGGGCGGGCCGGAGCGTCTTCGTCGCGGGCACCTACGGCTACCCCTACCCCGCCGTGCCCGAAGGCGCGGGCGACAGCGTGCCCGCCTCCGCACCCTTCGCCGGCGGACTCAGCCGGGTGGACGTCCGGCCCGACGGCTCGGGCTGCGACCTGGTCTGGGACAACACGGTGCGCTCGGCAGCCGTACCGAAACTCTCCACAGCGGACGGGAGACTGCACACGGTGCTGCGCGACCCGGTCATTCCCGGTACCACGGGGACCAGCCTGCTCGACCCCTACCGGTACGCGGAGATCGACCCGTCCACCGGAAGGATCCTCCGCAGCAAGCTGGTGGGTATCGGCGCCCTGTACGACACCCTGCAAATGGCCGGCACCGTGGCTCCGGACGGCGCCTATCTGCAGGGCACCGTCACCGGCATCCTCCGGATCACCGCGGGCTGAGGACCGTGTCCGCCGTCCCGGGGCGGCGGACGCGGGCCGGACGTGGGCCGGAACGTGGGCCATTGTCCGGTCGGCCGTGTCGCGTTCGCCCCGGGACGGCGGACGCAGCAGAGTGGAGATATGGGCGCAGACCAGGCATTGCGGGCGGCGCTGGTGCGGGAGATCGCGGAGAGCGGCGCACTGGCGGATCCGGCCTGGCGTGACGCGTTCGCCGAGGTGCCGAGGCATCTCTTTGTGCCCTACTACTTCGTGGACGGGGTGGGGCGGCGTGCGCGGCTGTGGGGCGAGGACCCGGACCTCGTGCGGCGCAGGCGCTGGCTGGAGGGCGTCTACACCGACCAGCCGCTGGCCACCCGGATCCGGGACGGCGAGCTGATCTCGTCCAGCAGCCAGCCGTCGCTGATGGCGCGGATGCTGGATGGTCTCGGACTGCGGGACGGTGACGCCGTACTGGAGATCGGGGCGGGCAGCGGGTACAACGCGGCTCTGCTGGCCCACCGGCTGGGCGACTCCCTGGTCACGACCGTCGACATCGACCCGGAGATCACCGAGTCGGCGCGCAGCCATCTGTCGGCCGCCGGTTACGCCCCCGCCGTCGTCACCGGGGACGGCGCGCTGGGCTGCCCCGCGCGGGCGCCCTTCGACGCGATCATCGTGACGTGTGCGCTCCCCTCCGTACCGCGGGCCTGGCTCGCGCAGTGCCGGCCGGGGGCGCGGATCCTCGCCCCGCTCGCGACCGGGCTGATCGTGCTGCGGGTGCGGGACGAGCGACATGCGCAGGGGCGGTTCCTGGAGACGCCCGCCTACTTCGTACCGCTGCGTGGTGCGGAGGGGGCCGAACCGGTGCTGCGCAGCGGCGGGCTGCCGCCCAGCGTGCTGAACGACGCGCTGTTCCGCTTCGTGCTCACCCTGACGAGCGGCAGCCTCGATCCGGTCGAGGCGTACTCCCTGTGGGAGCGCGAGGGGCGTCCGCAGCGGGAACGGTTCGGGGTGACGGTGAGCGGGGAGCACGAGTGGGCCTGGCTGGACGACCCCGAAGGGCCGTACGCATGGCCGCTCGTTCCCCCGGCTCACCGTCCGGTGGCTACTGCCCCCGGTGGATCCTGATGGTCGTCCAGGCGCCGACGTGCACCCGGTCGCCCTCTTCGAGCGGGATCGGCACGTAGGGCTGGATCGGGTCCTCGCCGCCGTTGACGGTGGTGCCGTTGGTCGAGTTCTGGTCGACCACCGCCCAGGATCCGTCGGGCTGCTGGACCAGGACCGCGTGCTGGTGCGACACCCCCGGGTCCTCGGGCGGCACCGACAGGTCGATGTCGGGTGACTCGCCCGTGGAGTGTCTGCGGCGGCCGATGGTGATCTGGTTCCCGGTGAGCGGAAGGCGCTGCTCGGGGGAGTAGGCAGGCAGATTGAGCCCGGTGGCCTCGGGGCCGCTGCGCTGCATCATCGCCATGAAGTACTCACGGTCGGGGCCGATCGTGGCCGACCAGCCCGCCGGGGCCTGGGCCTCCGGGGCCTGCTGACCGGGCTGACCCGGGTGACTCGGCCGGCCGGGCGCCTGCTGGCCTGGTCCCTGCTGCTGCTGGTGGTGCGGCTGCGGGGGCTGGGACTGAGGCGGTTGGGACTGAGGCGGTTGGGACTGGGGCGGTTGGGACTGCTGCGGAGGCTGGGAATGGGGCGGCTGAAACTGCTGCGGCGGCTGGTGCTGCGGGGGCGCCTGCCGGCCGGGGCCCTGCTGGCCCGGTCCTTGCCCGCCCGGTCCTTGTGGCTGTCCGGAGTCGGGCCGGCCCGGTCCCTGCGGCTGGGCCTGGGACGGCGGCGGGAGCAGCCAGTCGTCCGCGTTCGGCTGCTCGGCAGGCTGCGGGGCCTGCGGGGCTCTCGGCGGCTGCGCGAACGAGGGCGGCGGCGGAGCGGACTGCTGCTGGTACGCCGGGGGCGGCGGCGGAGGCGGCGGGACCGGCCGGCCGCTCGGGGAGTTCGACAGCGGCTCGGCGGGACGGTTGATCTGCGAGGGCCGAGAGCTCTGGTAGTCGAACGCGTCCGGCGGCCTGGGCGGCTGCTGCTGGGACTGGAGTCCCGGCGGCAGATTCGGGGCCACCGGCGTGTACGAGGTCGCGGTGTTGGTGAGGAAGTTCCAGCGGCACTCCTCGCAGAACGGCGCCCCGGCCTCGCGCGGTGTACGGCACTGCGGGCAGATCTCCGCCTGGGCGGTGGCCTCCGGCGGGTAGCCGTAACCGGCCGCCGGGTTGCGGCCCGGCGGGGGCTGCTGGGGCGCGCCGCCGCCTGCGTACGGCGGGGGCGGCGGGGGAGGCGGCGGCACGGCGCCCATGCGATGGCCGCAGACCTCGCACCAGTCGTCGGATCCCGACTGGTGTCCGTTCGGGCAGGTCGGCATGGAGTCGTTTCCCCCTCTCCTCATCCGGCCCGAAGGCCGCAAAACGTCACTTCTGCTGCTTATGGTGCTTTTTCTATTACTTCTTGACGCGAACTGTCTTGGTGGAGCGGGTTTCGAGGGTCATCTCGTCCGCCTCCGCCACCTTTGCCTTCAGTCGCACAGTACCGGTCGCTTCGTCGACGACGTCCACCACCTTCGCGAGCAGTTTCGCAGTGTCCGCGTTCCCCGACGCCGCCGCAAGCTGGACAGCGCGGCCGAGCTTCGCCGTCGCTCCGTCCAGATTGCCCGACTTGCGGGCATCCAGGCCTTGTTGGATGACCTGTGCCAGTTCGGCCTGGCCCGTGTAGTGCGCGACCTGCGGGTTGATCGAGGTCGAGGCGGTCATGTCGTCCGTCCACACCGCGCGCACCAGGCCCTGTGAAAGCGTCTGCGGCGCACCCCCCGAGGGGTCGGGCAGGACGAGCGAGACCCGGGCGGCGAGCATCTCCTGTCCGATACCCGCCTGCGGTACCTGGACGCACACGTGGTAGTCGCGCGACTCGTCCCCCCACGAGCCGGTCGGGTAGTCCCCTGCGCGTGGGCCGACTTCGGTACGACGATCCGTCAACTGCTCGACGCTGGGCGCCACTTGCTTGACGTACTTGATCTCCACGCCGACCGGCGTCCAGAGCCGCAGCGCGACGTCGGCGACCTCCTTGCCCATCGCGTTCTCCATCATCTGGGTGAAGTCCGCTGAAAGACCTGAGGGGTCGGCCACGATGTCGGCCGTGCCGAGCAGCGCCGACGCGATACCGGTGACCTCCTTGACCTCCCAGTCCGTACCGACCCCGCGCGCGTCACAGGTGAACCGGCCCGCCGCGGCATCCAGCGAAGCCCGCAGATCCTCCGGCGCCTCATGTTCGTTGCGGCCGTCGGTCAGCAGGATGCCGTGCCGGATCTGCGGTACGCCGCCGCCCGCCTCGTCCGCGGTGTTGAGCAGCCGGTCGGCGAGGCGCAGCCAGGTGCCGATCGCCGTACCCCCGCCGGCGCTCAGCTTGCGCAGCGCCTCCCTGGCCTGGGCGCGCGTCGCCGGGTCGGCGATGGCGAGCCGGCCGTTGCCCGGGTAGATGTCCTTCGCCACATGGGTGCCCGCCACCACGGAGAACGCGGTGCCGTCCCGCAGTGCGCCGATCGCCGCCGCCGTCGCCTCCCGTGCGTTGCGCATCTTCGTCGGCGGGTAGTCCATCGAACCCGAGCAGTCCACCATGATCACCACTGCGGCAGCCGGCGCCTGTCCCGGCAGCGGTGCAGGTCCGGAGCTCGCACCGGTGAGTGCGGAGCCGCTGGTTCCGCCCCCGGTCGAGGTGACCGTGACGATCGCGTTCACCTCGCGCCCGCCCTCCGGCAGGAACTCGTTCTGGTACACGTCGACGGAGAATTGCGGCACGTTGGACTTGGAGAAGTTGGCCATCTGACGGGCTCCTTGACGACAACGCGGCAATGTCAACAAAGTTAACGAGAACGGGAACGAGTGGCCTTCATGCCTTCACGCCTTCTCGTGGCCGGATCCTGCCCTCTGCGGTGGCATGGGGAACGGCACGACAGCCACTGTTACGTTGTCGTGGCCCCCGCCGTCGAGCGCGTGTCCGACGAGCACCTGCGCGCTGTGCAGGGCCCGGGTGGCCGCGTCCGGCGGGACGATCCGCGCCATCTGCTCGGCCGACTCCGCGTAGTTCCACAGGCCGTCGGAGCAGACCACGACCACACCCGGCCGGTCCGGTTCGAAGGACGCCGTGTGCGGCTCCAGTTCGTACGCGTCCGCGCCGAGCCAGCCCGTGATGGCGTGGGCCCGTTCGTCCGCGTACGCCTGTGCCTCGCCCATCAGGCCGTTGGCTACCATCTGCGCCGCCCACGAGTCGTCCTCGGTGAGCCGGGACGGATGGGCGGTGCGGTCGTCGGGCACCCAGTACACCCGGCTGTCGCCCACCCAGCCGACGACGAGCAGGGCGCCCACCGTGATGGAGGCGACCAGGGTGCAGGCCGGGGCGTTCTGATGGCGGTGCCGGTCGTGCTCCATGGCTCCGGCCGGCTCGTTGGCCAGGGCGTTGACCGCCTCCGACGCGGCGATGATCGCCTCGTGCAGGGCCTGTTGAGGGTGGGTGCCCGCCGGCAGGGAGGTCAGCAGCGCCTCGTTGGCCGCCGCTGCCGCAGCGGCTGATGCCTCGTCGGGGCGGGTCGCCGACGACACCCCGTCGCAGACGATCGCCACGGTGGCGGCCGAACCGTCCGGCAGGCCCACCGAGGACACCGCGAACGCGTCCTCGTTGCGGTGGTGGCGCAATCCGCGGTCGCTCACCGCGGCCACCGCGTCCAGCTCCTGTTCCATGTGGTCACGTTCGCGCGGCTGGGCGTGGCCGCAGTTCTCGCAGTAGCCGTCGCCGTCGATCCGGCCGGTACGGCAGGCGACGCAGACCTTCGCTGCGGCGTGCGCTGTGCCTTCCGCTGTGCCCTGGGCTGCTACCTGTGCTGCTCCTTCGGCTGTGCCCTCCGCCGGGGCGGGCGGCACAGCGGCCGCGGCCCGGGGGTCCGGGGCCGGCAGCGCGTACTCCTCGGGCGCCGGCGGGCCGTCGAACCGCACGCCCGCGGGCAGTTCACCGCCGTCCGACGTGATACCCGGCAGATCGGACCCGGCCTGGACGGGCGCGGGGCTGCCGGAGCTGTCCTGGTCGGCGGCGGCAGGCCAGGTGGCGTGCGGGGCACCCGTCGGACTCGCGCCGCCGTCGGCGTTCGCCGGGTGACCGGCCTGCGGCTCGGGCGCCGCCGACAGGTCGTACCCGCACGCGCCGCAGAACAAGTCGCCGGGCTCCAGCGGCTCCTGGCAGCTGGGGCACGTGGCCAGATTCGTCTGGGACATCAATTCACACCCACGTCCGGGGGCGGAAACGGTTGGCCCGCTCCACCAGGTCGATCCTCTCCTCGCCGCGCTGGGCGAGCCGGGCGAGTACCCGGTACGAACGTTCGAGTCCGAAGCGCAGGCCACGCTCGTCGAGTGGACTGCCGAGCAGGGTGGTGGACTGCACCACCTGGCCGCCCCGGCCTCCGGAGAGTACCCAGTCCAGGGCGGTGCCCAGTACTTCGGTGGTGAGCTGCTCCCGCCGCACGGCGTCGAGGCCGAACTGCTGGAGCGCCGCCACCTGGTCCGCGGCCGACCGCAGATCGTCCACCAGGGGGTCGGTCGGGACACGGCGGCGCAGCCGGGCGCGCACCGCGGCGACGCGCGCCGCCGTGTAGTGGATCGACGCCTCGGGGACCGACTCCAGGGTGTGCACGGCCGCGGTGCGGTCACCGGCCGCGAGCTGCACCCGGGCGAGGCCGAACGCCGCGCTGACATAGCTGGGGTCGGTCGTCCACACGAGGCGGTAGTACTCCGCCGCGTTGTCCAGCTGGCCGAGCACCTCCGCGCAGACACCGAGCGCCAGCTTCGGGGCGGGCTCACCCGGGAACGCGTCGTAGATCGCGTCGAAGGAGAGCGCGGCCGTCTCCCGGTCGCCGGTGACGAGCGAGGCCAGTCCGCGGTACCAGACGACCCGCCAGTCGTGGGGGTACTCGGTCTCCAGGTCCGTGATCATCTCGACCGCGGGGTACGCGTCCCGGCTGTCGAGGAGGGCCCGCGCCTGGCGGAGACTGCGCTCCAGCGACGGGGTGGGCGCGGATTCCAGCGCGGTGATCAGCTCGCCGGGCGCCGCGGCCATCAGGCCCGCCAGGAGACCGGCGTTCGGGTCGTGCGGGTCGATGCGCGGCACGGGCAACGCCAGTGCGGTGGCGCCTGCTTCGAACTCGGCGAGGTACCGGCCGGACGCGACCGCCGCCGGTCCGGCGGCCAACGGCGCGGCCGGCTCCGCCTGGCGCTGTGCGGGGAAGCCTGCCTGGGCGGGCTCATACGCGACGGCGGTGACGGCCCCGGCCCCGGTCCCGGCTTCGGGCGCGGAGCCATGGCCGCCGGATACGGAGACCTGGTTGCTGCCCCCGTTGCTCGGGCTGCTCCGGTTGCTCCGGATGGACTTTGCTCCGCGGCGGCCGACGGGAAGTTCGCGTGCGCCGAGCAGGGACGCGTCCCCGGTCAGCTCGGCGAAGAGCGCGGTGTCGGTGACCCGCACCTCGGGCCCGAACAGCGTCGACAGCGAAGGCCGCGGCCGTCCCGTCTGGATGGCGACGACCTCCCGCAGCACACCGGTGAGCTGCTCCGCCATCTCCGCCGCCGATGCGAACCTGCGAGCAGGGTCCGGGTCCGTGGCCCGTACGAGCAGCCGGTAGAACGACTCGTACCGCCGGAACACCTCGATGTTGTCCGGGTCGGGGAGGCTGTCCGCGAACACGTTCGTGTAGCCCTGGAAGTCGAAGGTCAGCACCGCGAGGGTGCGCGCCACGGTGTACAGGTCGGAGGCGACCGACGGCCCGGCCTCGGCGACCTCGGGCGCCTGGTAGCCGACCGTGCCGTAGATGGCCGACTCGTCGTCGTCCATCCTGCGCACCGCGCCCATGTCGATGAGCTTCAGCTGATCCTGCTGCTGTATCGCGTTGTCGACCTTGAAGTCGCAGTACAGCAGTGCCCGGCTGTGCAGATGGCCGAGCGCCTCCAGGGCCTCGATCCCGTACGCACAGGCCTGTTCCACCGGCAGCGGGTCGCGCCTGCCGGACGGCCCGCGCCGCTCGTTGGCGATCTCCTTGAGCGACTTGCCGCCGACGTACTCCATGACGATGTAGCCGTCCATGGAGCCGGTCCGCTGGTCGAGGTGCTCCACGAAGTTGTAGATGCGCACGATGTTGGAGTGCTCGATCTCGGCGAGGAAGCGCCGCTCCGAGATCGCCGCGGCCATCGCGTCCTGGTCCCCTGTGTCCAGCAGGCCCTTGAGTACCACCCAGCGGTCGGAGACGGCGCGGTCGACGGCGAGATAGACCCAGCCCAGACCGCCGTGGGCCAGACAGCCCATCACCTCGTACTGTCCGTGCACGACGTCGCCGGTGTTCAGTTTCGGTACGAACGAGTAGGGGTGGCCGCACTTGGTGCAGAACCCCTCCGTGCGTCCGGCCCGCGCACCGCGCGAACGGCCCACCTGGGCACCGCAGTCGGAACGCGAGCAGAACCGCTTCCGCTCCGGTACCTCGGGGTTGGCCATCACCGCGGACTGCGGATCGGGACGCGGCACATCGGGGATCGACACGAGACCGGCGCCCAGCCGGTTGCGGCCCGACGAACTCGCCGAAGTCCCGGAGCTGCGCACCGAGACGGAACGCCCCGAACCCAGTCCCGACACGGAGCGCGAGAGCCGCCCGGAGACCGACCTGCGCGAGGTCGAAGAACGGGATGACGACCGGGCAGAAGGGGACGACGACCGGGCA
This sequence comes from Streptomyces sp. NBC_00440, assembly GCF_036014215.1. Lineage (NCBI taxonomy): Bacteria > Bacillati > Actinomycetota > Actinomycetes > Kitasatosporales > Streptomycetaceae > Streptomyces > Streptomyces sp. NBC_00440. The sequence continues at coordinate 2,570,568 of NZ_CP107921.1, read as the reverse complement.
GAACGGGACGACGAACCGGAGCCGCCGCGCACCGAAGCGCTGGCGGAGCGCGCGCTGTTGCTCCCGCGGCCGGCACCGGCGATCCCGGTCGGCGGTGAACTCACCAGGCCGGTGGGCGACACCACCGGCGCCAGACCGCAGGTGCCGCAGTACAGCTCGCCGCCGCCCATGTCCTCATAGCTGCCCTCGCACCCGGGCCGCTGGCACGCCTGCTGTTCGCTCATCCCGCATCCCTCACGCGTTCCCCCTGTGGTCGGCGGGCCCGCCCTGTCTCGGGACGAGGACCTCCGCCGTGGCCTGCTGATAGCGGAGCACCGCCTGTTCGGCGACGCGCAGATCGCACGGCGCGCTCCACAGCATTCTGCGGGCCGCGTCGTACCGCTCGATCAGCAGGGGATCCTCCGCCATTCCGTGCCGGGCGACCTTCGCCCGGTACGCGTCCAGCCGGCCCCGCAGCTCCGCGCGGACGGCGAGCGGCGCGGTCACCGCGGACAGCGAGTCGCGGGCGCGCCGCAGTTCGTCATCGGCTTCCCGTTCCAGGGATTCCAGGAGCGGGGAGAGCCGGTGCCACTGGGCGTGCCTGCGGTACTCGGCGGCGGCCCGCAGCTGCTCCTGGAGCACCGTCGAAGGGCCGCTCACCGCGGGCACCTCGGACGCGGCGATCTTCGCCAGCACCTCACCGCGCGCCGATCGGGCCTCGGTGAGTGTGCGGTCCGCGCGCGTCAGTACGTCCCGCAGCCGCAGCAGCCGCTGCTCGGCGTCCTGGCGGACGGTGAGTACCGCGTCGATCTCGCGGCGGATCTCCTCCAGGGCGCGGGCCGCACGGTCGTAGCGCCCGGTGTCGGCCCGTCCGCCGCCCGGGGCCGAACTGCCCTGTGTGGGAAGCCAGTAGGCCAGCGGGTCGGATATCGCCTCGGCACGCAGCGCGGCCAGCTCCTGGGTGATCGACTCCAGGTCGTCGCCCGCCGGGTGCTCACCGGGGCGCACGCCGACCGAGTGCGCCAGCGAACGGGTGCGCGCCAGCTCCGCCGAGAGCAGGTCGATCCGGGCGGGCAGCGCGGACCACACCGAGTCCGATGCCACGATCATGTCCAGCGACTGCGCGTACAGCCCGTTCATCCGGGTCACCAGCTCTTCGAGCGAGAAGCGCTCGGTGAGTCCTGCGGGCCCGGTGAGGGCGGCCGGGAGCTGGGCGGCGGTACTCGCCAGGGTGATGCCCCGGCCGCGCAGCACACCGGTGAGCTCGGCCAGGTCCTCCTGGCCGGGCCAGCGCCGCCGGGACCGCAGCGTACGGGCCTCCTCCAGCGCCTTCGCGTACGCGTCGAAGTACGACCAGAGCACGGTGATCGACTGCTCGGTGGCGGCCCAGCGGTCCTTGGTGACCCCCGTCAGCTCGGCGCCTTCGAGGAGCCGGCGCCCGGCGTGGTCCTGCAGGGCGAGGAGCGAGGTCTCGATGGCCTCGTGCTCCGCGCCGAGCCGCGCCAGCGCACGGTCCACCTCGTCCCGGTCCATCACCGGCCCGGGGGCGCTCCCCGGCCTGCCGGGGCTGGGGGCGGAACCCGCGACGCCCATCGATCACCTCTCCGCTCCGCTGCCCTGTGCCGCGTGTGTCGTGTGCTGCCTGTGTCGTGTGGTGCCTGTGTCGTGTGCTGCTGCCTACAGTGTCAAGTTCTGCCCATGACCGCTCGGTTCTACCGGTACTCGGCCCACCGGTCGTTGTTCGCCGGTCGCTGTCCACCGGTCCTGTTCACCAGTACCCGGCCCAACGATCCCCGACCGCTACCGGTACTTCGGTGCGGGAGGTGCTTCGATTCCCTTCAGATCCGCCGAGAGCCACTTCCTGTACGCCTTCATCCAGGGGCTTTGGTCGCCGCCCGCGCGGTAGTCGACGAGCACCTGGTTGATCCGGCGCACCAGATCGTCGTTGCCCAGCTTCGTCGCCACGCCGTAGTACTCGGTGGTGAACGGCTGGCCCTTGAGGTCGACGGCCGGGTCCTGTGCCGCCTGGCCGGCCGCCAGGGCGTTGTCGGTGACCACCGCGTCGACCAGGCCCAGTTGGAGCTTGACCAGGCAGTCCAGCTGGTTGGGCACGGTCCGCTGCTCGGTCGGTGTGTCGGCGAAGACCGCACCGTACGACTTGGCCTTCAGGGCGTCGTACGCCGTCGAGCCGGTCGCCGTGCAGACCCGCTTGCCCTGGAGCGACGTGTTGTACCCGCTGATCGTCGACCCCTTGGGCGCCAGGACCTGCTGGCCGGCCTGGAAGTACGCGGTGGAGAAGGCGACTTGCTTCGCCCGCTCGCAGTTGATCGTCATCGTCCGCACCACGATGTCGACCTTGCCGTCCTGTAGGGCCTCGACCCGCTCGTTGGTGGGGATGGCGCGGTAGGTGACCTTGTCCTCGCTGCCCAGGATGTTCTTCGCTATGGCCCGGACGAGAGCGATGTCGAAGCCGTCCAGTCTGCGGGTGGCCGGGTCGCGGTATCCCCAGCGGTAGCTGTTCTGGTCGACACCGACGACGAGGTGGCCGGCCTTCTTGATCCGGTCGATGGTGGGGCCGTCGGCGCCGGACGGTGTGAGGCTCGCCTCCGGGTCGGTGCAGGTATCGGCCTTCGCGGGCGAGGCCTGCGCCACTCTCTGGCCGCCCGGCTGCGCACGGTCGCCGGACCCCGCACCGTTGCCTGAGCCGCTGCCCAGGACGAGCGGGAGCACGGTCGCGGCCGCGGCTGCGGTCAGCGCACATGCCGCGGCCATCGCCGTGACCCCGCCCCAGCCGTGGAGCCTGCCGGTCCTCGGATTCCGCACGCTGCGCCTCCTCTCCTGGCCGTCGCTCTCCTGGCCGTCGGTCGCCCGGCCGTAATTCTGCTGGCCCCTGCCTGCCTGGCCCCTGCTCACCTGGCCCCTGCTCACCTGTACTCCGAAAGCCTGCGGCTGATGCCCAGCCCCGCGGCCGCGGCGCCCAGCACGGCCAGCACCGCCGCGCCCACCGGAAGCCCGGCCAGCGCGCCCCGGCCGTCCGACGCGGCCCGGGTGAACTCCTGCTGCTCATGGCCGAGCGCCTGGTCCAGCGCCGCGTCCACCTGGTCGAAGGACTGGCCGGTCGAGCCCGTCCTGCCGATGACCTGCGTGAGCGCGTGGTCGTAGTCGCCACTGTCGTCCGTGCGGCGTGCTGCGGCATGACGGGCCTTCCAGGTGGCCACGTCGTCCGTCGCGGCCTTCACGGGCGCGCTGCCCGCCTTGTCGTTGGCCAGGCTTTTCGCCTTGTCGAGCCCGCTGACCAGGGCGGCCATGTCCTTGGTGTAGTCGGACTCGTACTGGTCGTGCTTGCCGTCCTTGGTCAGGACGGAACCGCGCGAGACCAGCGTGAGGTTCTCGTTGGAGCGGGCCTTCAGCGAGCTGATGCGCGCGTCGTTGAGCACCTTCAGCGACTCCTGGCCGTGCGTCCGCGACGTGTCCAGGTCGGCGGCCGCGACCAGGTGTCCGGCCACCAGCCACAGCAGCACCACGACGGAGGCGGCCGACGCGGCGACCAGGCCGTGGTTGAACACCCGGTTCGTCCGCAGGTAGTTGCGCCGCTGGACATAGAGCAGGCCGCCCAGGGCCAGCAGCCCCACCACGGTGCCGAAGTACGGCCAGAGCGCGGCCGAGTCGTAGTCGTCGTACAGCCGGCCCGTCTCGGCTTCGTAGAGCTTCTCCGCGGCAGGCAGCAGCACCGTGCTCATCTGCTGGTTGGCGTACCGCAAGTAGGCGCCGCCGAGCGGCAGTCCCTGCCGGTTGTTGGCGCGGGCGCGCTCCACCAGACCGGTGTAGCGCGGGAGCTGCTCGTTGAGCTGGGCGATCTGGCGCCCCGACTCGGTGGAACTGTCCGTGTGGGAAGCGGCTTTCGCCAGCAGCCGGGACGCCGTCGTGATGTCGCTGTCGTACCGCGCGTGAACATCGGCCGGCTCCACGGAGCCCGCCAGGAAGCCGCTCGCCGCCGCGGTGTCCGCGTCCGCCAGCGAGCGGTAGATGTTCGCCGCGTCGGCGCTGAGCGGCTGGCTGCGGCTGACCACGTCATCGGCGGAGGCCGCCCGGTCGGAGATCTCGAAGGCGGTCACCGCTCCGAAGGCCACGACCAGCGCGGCCACCAGCGTCCCCATGATCCACAGCCGGCCCGGCTCGGTGGTCGCGGCGGCGCGCAGCCGGTCCCGGGACCCTGCCCAGGCGCTGCGTCGCGCGGGCGGCACGGGGGCCTGCGCGGGCGGCGCGGGCACGCGCACGGGTGACGTGGGCGGAGGCGGCTGCGCGGGCGGTGGACCCTGCACTGTGCCCCCGCTCGGCGGGTGTACCACTCGACCTCCCCCTGTCTACGTCCAAACGATCGGTCTTCGGACCGGTCTTTCGCGAGCGGTCTTCCACGATCCGGCGCGGCTGTCCTTGGCGCTTCCCACGAACTTCCCCATTCACGAACGCCCTGACTGTTCATGAACTCAGGGGCACGCGAAGACAAGTGCCCGGCCAGCAGTATGGCCGCAGCGGCCCGGTCCGCACACCCGGATGGGCCGGATCTTGATCGAATCGATCCGTCTCCTGCCCTCCGCCAGGAGCCTCCCAAGCCTTTCCCCGCTGCTGTCCCGCCTGTCCCGCCTGTGCCGCGCCCGCTCCGCGACGTCCTCACCTTGAATACGCCTCCCGGACCGATTCGGTTCCCGTTCCAGCCCCGCCGCTCGGGTGGCACCGGCGTGCCGTCCGGGCGGAACGCGCACATCAGGGGCGTACGGAAAGGGGGTTGTGCCCCGCTCCACGCGGATCACAACCCCTCCGCGCCATCGGGACACAACCCCCTCCGCCCATCGGGCCGCGCCCTCAGGCGTATTGCTCCCGGATCCGCGCGTAGGACGCCGCCGGGGCCGCGATCCGGTCAAGACCCAGCAGAGCGGCGCCGAGCACCGGTGAGGCCGACACCACCCGGGGGACGGCTTTCGGCGCACGGTCGGCCAGCAGCTGCCGTATGCGGTCGTCCAACTGCGGGTGCCGTGCGGCCAGTACGCTCCCGCCCAGCAGCACCGGAGTCTCCTCGTCGAGCAGGCCGAGCCGGCCCAGCGCCACCGCGGCGAGCGAGACGACCTCCTCCGCCTGCCGCTCGACGACCGAGCGGGCGACCGGGTCACCGGCCGCCGCGGTCGCGAAGAGGACCGGTGCCAGTTCGTGCTTGCGCTCCACCGGGATGCGGCCGAGGTGCAGCGCCTCGATCACCGCGTACATCGTCGGCAGCCCGAAGTGCGCGGGCACCGTCCGTATCAGCTCGGTGGCCCCGCCGCGCCCGTCCTCGGCGCGCGCCGCATGGAACAGCGCTTCCTCGGCCAGACCGCCGCCGCCTCCCCAGTCGCCGGAGATGCGGCCGATCGCGGGGAAGCGGGCGGTGCGTCCGTCGGGTGTCATCCCGACACAGTTGATGCCGGCCCCGCACACGACGGCCACCCCGCGTGGTTCGTCCACGCCCGCGCGCAGGATCGCGAAGGTGTCGTTGCGCACCTCGACCGCCGGGCCCCAGCCGCGTGCCTGGATGGCGGCGGCCAGGTCCCGTTCCTCGACCGGGAGATCGGCATTGGCCAGACAGGCGGAGACGAACGAGGCGTACGGCGGAAGAACAACACCACCAGCCGCACCGCCCTCACGCGCGCCACTGACCCCCATCCCACCAGCCGCACCGCCCTCACCCGCGCCACCGCTCCCACCAGCTGCGACGCCCCTGCTTCCCCCCGGCACGGCGCAAGCCCCCGCGTGTGCCGCAGCCGCCCCCGCGACCGCCTGAGCCACCGCTGCCTCGACCGCGACGGCCAGCACGTCCAGCGCCGCCTCGATCCCCACCAAAGGCGGCTGGAAGCCGCCGGAGCGGCCCCGGCCCAGGACGGTGCCGTCCGCCGCGATGACGGCAGCGTCCGTCTTGCTGTTGCCGGCGTCGATCGCCAGCACACTTGCTGTCAGGCCCACGCGAAGTGCTCCCGGTTGTGCGCGATGAGCTTGTCCGTCAACTCGTCGGCGTACGCGTACTGCCCGATCAGCGGGTGCGCGAGCAGCGCCCGGAACACCCGGTCCCGGCCGCCGCGCAGCGCGGCTTCCAGGGCGAGGTCCTCGTACGCCGTGACGTTCGCGACCAGACCGGCGTACAGCGGGTCCAGCGCGGGCACGGCCAGCGGTGTCGCGCCACTGCCGTCCACCGTCGCCTGCACCTCGATCACGGCGTCGTCGGGGAGGAACGGCAGCGTCCCGTTGTTGTACGTGTTGACCACCTGGTACGTGGATCCTCCCGACCCCAGCAGCGATGACGCCAGGTCGACGGCCGCCTCCGAGTAGAAGGCGCCGCCCCGCTTGGCGAGCAGCGCGGGCTTCTCGTCCAGCTTCGGGTCGCCGTACATGGTGAGCAGTTCCTTCTCCATCGCTGCGACCTCGGCGGCCCGCGACGGCTTGCTGCCCAGCTCCCTGACGACCGCGTCGTGCGCGTAGAAGTAGCGCAGGTAGTACGAGGGCACCACCCCGAGCCGGTCCAGGACCGAGCGCGGCAGCCGCAGGTCGTCGGCCATCGCGTCGCCGTGCTCGCCGAGCAGCTTCGGCAGGACGTCCTCGCCGTCGGGGCCGCCCAGGCGGACACCCAGCTCCCAGGTGAGGTGGTTGAGCCCCACGTGGTTGAGGAACACGTCGGACGGCGCCACATCGAGGTGCGCGGCGAACTTCCGCTGGAAGCCGATGGCCACGTTGCAGAGCCCGACGGCCTTGTGCCCGGCCTGGAGCAGCGCCCGGGTGACGATGCCCACCGGGTTGGTGAAGTCGATGATCCAGGCATCGGGGTTGGTGCGGCGTACGCGCTCGGCGATGTCCAGCACCACCGGTACCGTGCGCATCGCCTTGGCGAGGCCGCCCGCGCCCGTCGTCTCCTGCCCGACGCAGCCGCACTCCAGCGGCCAGGTCTCGTCCTGCTGCCGGGCGGCCTGGCCGCCGACGCGCAGCTGGAGCAGGACCGCGTCGGCGTCGGCGACACCCGCGTCGAGGTCCGACGTCGTCGTGATGACCCCGGGGTGCCCCTGCTTGGCGAAGATCCGCCGGGCGAGGCCGCCCACCAGTTCAAGACGGTCGGCCGCGGGGTCGACGAGCACCAGCTCACTGATCGGCAGCGTGTCCCGCAACCGCGCGAAGCCGTCGATGAGTTCGGGCGTATAGGTGGATCCGCCCCCCACTACTGCGAGCTTCATTTCAGCTAACCCTTCACTCCGGTCAGTGTGACGCCCTCGACGAATGCCTTCTGTGCGAAGAAGAAGACGAGGATCACAGGGGCCATGACCAGGACGGTCGCGGCCATGGTCAGATTCCAGTCGGTATGGTGTGCGCCCTTGAAGGACTCCAGGCCGTAGGAGAGCGTCCAGGCGGCCGAGTTCTCCGAGGTGTAGATCTGCGGGCCGAAGTAGTCGTTCCAGGCGTAGAAGAACTGGAAGAGCGCGACGGCCGCGATGCCCGGTCTGGCCATCGGGACGATGACCTTCAGCAGCGTGCGGAACTCGCCGCAGCCGTCGACCCTGGCCGCGTCGATGTACTCGTTGGGGATGGTCAGCAGGAACTGCCGCAGCAGGAAGATGGAGAACGCGTCACCGAACGCCATCGGGATGATCAGCGGCCAGAGCGTGCCCGACAGGTCCAGCTGCTTCGCCCAGAACAGGTACATCGGGATGATGACGACCTGCGGCGGCAGCATCATCATCGAGATGACGAGCATCAGCGACAGATGCCGGCCGCGGAAGCGGAACTTGGCGAGCGCGTACGCCACGGGCAGCGACGACACCACGGTCAGTACGGTGCCGAGGCCCGCGTACAGCAGGGTGTTCCGCCACCAGGACAGGAAGCCCGGAGTGTCGAACACTTTGCGGTAGTTGGACCACTCGAAGGTGTGCGGCCACAGGTCACGGGTGAGTGCCTGCTGGTCGCTCATCAGCGAGGTGAGGATCACGAAGATGAACGGCAGCACGAAGAAGAGCGCCGCCGCCACGCCCAGGGCGTGCACGGCGATCCAGTGCAGCAGGGTCTTGCGGCGGGCGGTCCGCAGGGCGGAGTCATCGGCGTCGTCTTCCCGGCCCCGGACCGGGGGGTTCTCTGCGACCTGGGTGAGCTGTGTCATGACGGTCAGTCACCTGCCTGTACGAGCCCGCTGCGGCGCCGCATCAGCAGTGCGGTGAATGCCATGGCCAGGGCGAAGAGGACGAGCGCGACCACGCACGCGGAGCCGTAGTCGAAGCGCTGGAAGCCGAGCGTGTAGACGAGCTGCGGCAGGGTCAGCGTGGACTTGTCGGGGAAACCGGGCTGGAACTGCTGCCCGGAGCCGCCGATGATGCCCGAAGCGACCTTCCCGGCCACCAGTGGCTGGGTGTAGTACTGCATCGCCTGGATGATCCCGGTGACCACGGCGAACATGATGATCGGCGAGATGTTCGGCAGCGTCACGAACCGGAAGCGCTGCACCGCCGACGCGCCGTCCAGCTCCGCCGCCTCGTACTGCTCCTTCGGTACGTCGAGGAGTGCGGCCATGAAGATCACCATCAGGTCGCCGATGCCCCACACCGCGAGCATGGTGAGCGCGGGCTTCGACCAGGTGGCGTCGGTGAACCAGCCGGGTGTCGGCAGCCCGATGTCGCCGAGGATCGAATTGACCGGCCCCGTCCCCGGGTTGAGCAGGAAGACGAAGGCCAGCGTCGCCGCGACCGGCGGCGCGAGATACGGCAGATAGAAGAGGGTCCGGAAGATCCCGGCGCCCGTCTTGATCTTCGTGATCAGCATTCCGATGCCGAGCCCGAACACCACCCGGCAGGCGACCATCACGACCACCAGCCAGAGCGTGTTGCGCATCGCGGGCCAGAAGTCCGGGTACTCGGTGAAGACGTACGTCCAGTTCGTCAGGCCGTTGAAGGACGGGGCCCTGAAGCCGTCGTACTTCGTGAAGGAGAAGTAGACGGTCGAGACCAGCGGGTACACGAAGAAGACGCTGAACCCGATGAGCCAGGGCGACATGAAGGCCGCCGTCCGCACTGCCGCGCGGCGGCGCTTCGAACGCGGGGTGTACGTGGTCATGGCGAGGCTACTTCGCCTTCTCGTTGTCCTTGTCGATCTGCGACGCGGTCTTCCGCAGACCGGCCTTCAGATCCTTCGCCCTGCCGGACTCGAAGTCGTATCCGAAGTCCTGGAGGGTCACCTGGTAGGTGCCGCCGTTGACCGACGGGGGAGTGGTGTTGGAGGCCGGGTTCTGCGCGATGTCCAGGAACGTCTTCAGCCGCGGGTCGAACTTCAGCTTCGGCGACTTGAGCGCGGCCAGCGTGGACGGGATGTTGTGGATGTCGTTGGCGAAGTCCACGACCGCGTCGGTGTCGGTGGTGATGTACTTCACGAACTCCCAGGAGGCGTTCTGCTTCTTGCTGGTCGACGCGATACCGGCGATCGTGCCGGTGATGTAGCCCTTGCCGTACGAGGCGGCCTGGTCGTCGGGGACCGGCAGCGGCGCGATGCCGATGTCCACCTTCGACTTGGCGTCCTGGGCCATCCCGAGCCGCCATTCGCCGTCGACCTGCATGGCGACCTGGCCGGTCTGGAAGGGGTGCTTGGCGCCCCACTCGTCACCGAACGTGGCCCGGTACTTCTCCAGCTTGGTGAAGCCACCCAGCTTCTTCACCAGGTTCTGCTGCCAGGTGAACATGTTCGCGAAGGCGGGGTCCTTGGCGACATTGGACTTGCCGTCCTTGCCGACGTAGGTGGGGCTCCACTGCGCCACCATGTGGCTCGGTGTCGACTCATAGCCGTGGAAGTCCGGCATGAAGCCGAGCTGCTGGTACGAGTCGCCCTTGGACTTCGTCAGCTTGACGGCGTCCTGGTCGAACTCGGTCCAGGTCTTCGGCGGCGCGGTGATCCCGGCGTCCTTGAACTCGGCCTTGTTGTAGTAGAGCGCGTACGCGTCGCTGAGCAGCGGCAGGGTGCAGCGCACGCCGTCGAACTGCGTGTAGTCCTGGAGCGGCTTGGAGAAGGTCTTGTCGAGGTCGATCTTCGACTTGGCGAGGAAGGGCTTCAGATCCGCGAAGGCACCGGACGAGCAGAACTTGCCGACGTTGTCGGTGGTGAAGGAGGAGACGACGTCGGGGGCGTCCGAACCGCCGCCGCGCAGCGCCTGGTTGATCTTGTCGTCGGTCATGTTGCCGACGACCTTCACCTTGATGTTCGGGTGGATCTTCTCGAACCGGTCGACGTCCGCCTGTATCGCCTTGACCTCGCTCGCGGCGCTCCAGCCGTGCCAGAAGGTGATGGTGGTCTTCGCGTTCACGTCGTCGGTCGCGCCGCCCGAACTCTGACCCGTACAGGCCGAGGCGAGCAGGGACATGGATGCGGCAGCGACGACGGCCGCGGCCAGTCGGCGGTTTCTGGGCATGACGGAATCTCCCTCTGGCAGATCTGGGGCTGTACGGGGGTACTGACTCGCGGAGCTGGTGCTGTACGGGGCGGTGCTTGCGGAGCTGCTCGCGGGCGCTCGGGGAAGCGGAACCTGCGGGGGTCAGTGGGCCGAGGTGTCGAACACCTCGTCGCGGGTGGTGGCGAGTGCGCTCTCCAGCGCCCCGCGCAGGACGGGCTGTTCGCGTACGGAGCCGAGGACGAGCCGGGGCCGGGACGCGGCCAGTTCGGCCAGCTCGCCCTGGACGAGTTCACGCAGCGGTTCGCCGCCCGCGACGATCAGATCGCCGGAGAGCACCAGGAGTTCGGGGTCGAGCACCGCCACCAGCGAGGCGAGACCGGTGGCCACCGCGGTGGCGAAGACCTCCAGAAGGCGGCGGTACGGTCCCCCGTCGGCCCGCGCGGCCTCGGAGATCAGCGCGCTCGCCACCTCGATGTGCGAACCGCTGCCGATCTCCTCGATGCCCAGCTCCCGGGCCAGCCTGGCCAGCGCCTGGGAGCCGGCGAGCTCCTGGAAGCCCCCTGCGTTGACCTTGGTCACCTGGCGTACGAGCGGAGCGCCGGGCACCGGCATGAAGCCGACCTCGCCGGCGCCGCCGGTGAAGCCGCGGTGCAGCCGGCCGCCGAGGACGACGGCGGCGCCGACGCCCTCCTCGTTCCAGAGCAGTACGAAGTCCTCGTGACCGCGGGCGGCTCCCAGCCGCTGTTCGGCGACGGCGGCCAGATTGACGTCGTTCTCGTACTCGACGGGCATCGGCAGCGCGGCCGCCAACTCGTCGAGCAGGGTGGGGGAGTGCCAGCCGGGCAGATGGGAGGCGTACCGCAGCCGGCCGGTGTTCGGGTCGAAGGCGCCGGGGGTGCCCACCACCACGCGCCGCAGATCGGCCCGCACCAGTCCGGCGGCCTTCGTGGCGCCGTCCAGGGCGTCGGTCACCTGCCGGACCACGCCGGTGCCGCGTCTGCCGGGGGTCGCGAGGCGGAACTCGCCGACGGTGCGTCCGGTGATGTCCGCGACGGCGGCCCGGATGCGCTGCGGGTTCACATCGATCCCGGCGGCGTGGCCGGCCGCGGCGTTGACCGCGTAGAGCTGCGCGCTCGGTCCGGGTCGCCCCTCGCTGGTGCCGGTGGCCACCACAAGACCGGCGGCCTCCAGCCGCGCCAGCAGTTGGGAGGCGGTCGGCTTGGAGAGCCCGGTCAGCTTGCCGATCTTCGTGCGGGAGAGCGGTCCGTGTTCGAGCAGCAGGTCGAGGGCGGCGCGGTCGTTCATCGCCCGCAGCACGCGGGGGGTTCCTGGAGTCGTGCCACCGGCCATGTCGTACGTACCTGCCCCTCGCGCCGCTGTCAGGAGTGCACTGTCGGGAGTGCACGCCGGGAATGCGCTGCCGGAGCGCACTGCCGGGAACGGGAATGCACTGCCGGGAAGCACTGTTAGGAAAGTTTCCAATTCGTTGGAAGGAACGTAGGCCGCAGGTCAGCCGGGCGTCAATGGTCTGTCCCGGTCCGGCAACCAAAGCGTTACCTCGGCACACGAAATGAGCGCCCCGCGTGTCCTGCGGGGCGCTCATGCGTACGGAGAGTGAACAGCGGTGTGCGGGCTCCGGAAGCCGCCGCCGCTCGGGGCCGCTACTTCGAGAGGTTCTGCGGAGGGATCGGCGACGCGGCGAGCGACTGCGGCGACGTCGGGCTGGCCAGCGCGGACGGGGCCGACACCGAGGCCGACGAGTCGGCCGGCGGCTCCTCCGTGTCGACGGTGACGGGGCCGCCCACGACCAGGATGCCCGCCTCCTCCAGTGCGATCTTGAGCCGCCAGCGCAGCTCCCGCTCCACGCCGAGGGCCTTGCCCGGCATGGTCTTGGCGGAGATCCGGATGACCATCGAGTCCAGGAGCACGGAGTCCAGGCCGAGGATCTCGACCGGGCCCCAGAGCTGTTCGTTCCACGGTTCGGACTTGGCCAGGTCCTGCCCGGCCGCGCTGATCACCTCGCGCAGCCGCTCCAGGTTCTCGGTCGGCTTGACCTGGACGTCCACGGCCGCCGTCGCCCAGCCCTGGCTGAGGTTGCCGATCCGCTTGATCTCTCCGTTGCGTACGTACCAGATCGCGCCGTTGTCACCGCGCAGCTTGGTCACCCGCAGTCCGACCTCGATCACCTCGCCGGTCGCGACTCCCGCGTCGATGCTGTCCCCGACGCCGTACTGGTCCTCCATGATCATGAAGACGCCGGAGAGGAAGTCGGTGACCAGATTGCGCGCACCGAATCCGATCGCGACCCCGGCGACCCCGGCGGACGCGAGCAGCGGAGCCAGGTCGATCTTGAGCGTGGAGAGCACCATCAGGGCCGCGGTGCCGAGGATCACGAAGGACGCCACCGAGCGCAGCACCGAACCGATGGCCTCGGACCGCTGGCGACGGCGCTCCTGGTTCACCAGGAGACCGCCGAGAGCGGTGCCTTCGACAGCCGTCGCGCTGCGGTTCATGTGCTCTATCAGCCGGGTCAGCGCCCGCCGGACGAGAGCGCGCAGCACGGTGGCGATGACCAGGATCAGGATGATCCGCAGCCCGATCGAGAGCCAGGTGGACCAGTTCTGCTGCACCCAGTCGGCGGCATTCGTCGCGGACTTCTGAGCGTCGTCCAGGGAGTCGGCCGTACCGGGCCGAGAGCTGTCACCCGTCGCTAGTGACCAGGTCACGGCATGCACGGCGTTCACAGCGGAAACCTCCAGGGGAAGCGGGCAGAACCTCCACACTAACGGCGCATCACCGCTACTTCCGACGACCTGTTCGGCGGAGAGACGTATCCCACGCGGGGAACCGGCAGGAACGGCCGGGAACCGCTGACAACCCCTGAAAACCGCCGGGAACGGCGCGCGAACGGTCAGGAACGGCCAGGTGTGGACGAAAACACTCCGAGCCCGTTACCTGACGTTGGTGGCGCTTCCACCAGGCATGAGGAGAGACTGAGGACAGATCGTCCCGGCGCGAGCCACGCGCCGCCGGCGTACAAGGAGGCATCCACCGTGCCGCACGTCCTGGTCCTCAACGCGTCGTACGAGCCACTCGGCGTCGTACCGCTCCGTCGCGCGCTCGTCCTCGTCCTGGAGAACAAGGCAGTCTCCCTGGAGGAATCCGGCGCCTTCATGCACAGTGCCACCCGCATCGTCCCCGCGCCCAGCGTCGTACGGCTGAAGCGATTCGTACGCGTCCCCTACCGGGGGCCCGTCCCGCTCACCCGCCGGGCACTGTTCGCGCGTGACGGCGGCCGCTGTATGTACTGCGGTGGCGTCGCAACCAGCGTCGACCATGTCATTCCGCGCAGCCGCGGCGGACAGCACCGCTGGGACAACGTGGTGGCCGCGTGCCGCCGCTGCAACCACGTCAAGGCCGACCGGCACCTGCTGGAACTGGGCTGGCGCCTGCGCCACCAGCCCGCCCCGCCGAGCGGCCTGGCCTGGCGCATCATCGGAACCGGACACCGGGACCCGCGCTGGCTGCCGTACCTGCAGCCGTTCGGCGCGGACGACGCCATGGCACGGATCGACGGCGTCTCGGCCTGACGGCCCGCGTCACTGGGGGCCCGCCGGGGGCCGCCGGCGGCTGCCGGGGCGGGTCGTGTCAGCCGACGGTGTCCTCCCCGCGGGCGCCGCGCACCGTGTACAGCGCGGCGCCGCCGAGGAAGAGCAGCGAGGCCGTCACCCAGGCGCCGGGGTGCGCCCCCGGCTGCACCGGCCAGTCCCACACCAGGGCCGCCCGAGTCGCGCGGCCGCCGCCTGCCAGGTACGCCGAGCTGAGGAAGGCGATCACGGGCAGCCAGCTGAGCCGGGCGCCGATCATGGCGGCGCCCGCCGCCGCGATGCCCTCGGCGCCCAGGAGGTTGCGGACGATGGCCGCGGCGCCGAACTCCTGCGTGCCTCCCGGCACGGCGAGCGCCAGCGAGCCCGCCGCGAGCGCGGTCAGGGCCAGCAGGACAGCCAGTCGCCGCGGCCACCAGGGGCGCACGGCCGTGCGGTTCAGCTCGGCGGAGTGCTCGTGCAGCCCGGTGCCGATCGCGGCGGCAGCCAGCATAGGCGCCAGCGCCACGACGGGCACCAGACGGCCGGGACCGAGGTAGGCGTGCAGCGCGTGGGCGGCCCAGGCGGCGAGCACGGCCGTCCCGGCGAGGGTGTACGCGGTGAGCGGCAGCCCGCGGGAACGGGCGTACAGGGCGTGCGGGCCGAGATCGTGCGAGGTGCCGCTCACAGCGCGGGTACCTCGTTCCGGTGGCAGGTCCCCCGGACGGCCGCGAAGTAGCGGCCGAGCCAGGCGCGCCGTGCCCCGGGCTCCATGGCCGTCAGACGGTCGAGGGCCGCGCGGTCCTTCTTGTTCCGGGCGACATCGGCCGCCCTGCCCTGCCGGCGTGAGACAGATTCCCAGGCAGCCCGGCGCCGTTCGCTGAGACTGCTGGAGATCAGCCAGTCCTGTACGGCGCTGCCGGTACGGAGGAGACGGTCGTCGCCGTCGCCGATTTCGCAGGATCCGTAGGCCAGCTTCGCCCCGACCTCCCAGGCGAACTGTTCCGGGTCGGCGAGCCGGCCCCGTACGACACTCTGGCCGAGGAAGAACTCCGGCAGGGTCCTGTCGTCGGGCCGGGCCGGACCGGCCAGGTCATCGAGCCGGGCCGGAGCGTTCGGCACTTCCTCAAGACGCCCGGCGATGCCGCCGAGAGCCGCGGTCACCTGCGGCAGCAGGTCACGGTGTACGGCGGTGACACAGATCCGGAGCGCCGTTCCCGCGCAGGTTTCCCGGCGGGCGGCCGGATCCTCGCGCCACATCGATGAACCCGACTGCACGATCAGCACGGCGGCGGCGCACGCGGCGGCCAGGGGCAGCAGGGCCAGCCGGCGGGCCCGGCGGCTGGCCGTGCACAGCAGCACCACCGTAGCGGCGAGCCCGCAGATCCAGAGAGTCATCGCGTACGGCTGCCACCACACGGGCAGGTCGTCGCCGGTGCCGTACTGGAGCGCGGGGTCGAGGAAGCGGGCCTGCGCTTCCTCCTGGTAGGAAGGCGCGCCGAGGACGACGAGCGCGCAGACGGCGACCAGCGGTGCCGCCAGCCGCCAGCGCACCGCCCGCCCGGCGGTGTGGCCCACAAGAGCCAGCGCCACCAGGCACAGCGCGTCCGCCAGATTGACGGAGAGCTGAGGGCCGCCCGCCGATGTGTACGGCCAACTGGCCAGCAGCGCCGCGGCGGAGGCGGCCAGAGAGCCCGCCGCCGGGCCGGCCGCCACCGGCAGCGACGCCGTCAGGAACTGGGCGAGCGGGCTTCGGGAGGCCGATGCGCGCAGCTCGGCCGTGCCGCGCCTGTGCTCCCTGCCGCCCTGCCAGCAGCCGGCGGCGGCCGCCAGCGGGCCGCCGAGCAGCATGGTGACGGTGTGCAGTTCGTACTCCGTCTGCGCCCAACTTCCCTGCCAGAAAGCGGCTTTGCCGGCCAGCGGCACCAGCAGGGTGAGGAAGGTGGCCACGGCCGCCCAGGGGGCGAGCCCGCGGCGCAGTTCGGCGGCCCAGGGGCGGGGAGCGCGGCACGGAACTGCCGCCGTGCTTGCGGGTGACTGCATGCGGACGGCCGTGCTCATCCGGCGGACCGGGCCGTGAGTGGGGCGCCGGCGCGGTGGGCACGCAGTGCGGTGGTGTAGCCGCGCTCGATGGCATTGCCGTCGTGGCCACGGCCCGCGGCGCTCTCGCCGAGGGCGGTGAGCGAGGCAGGCGTACCGCGGTAGGCGATCCTGCCCGCCTCGATGAGCGTCACATCCGTGCAGGCTGCGGCGACGTCCTCCACCAGATGGGTGGAGACGACGACGGTGGAGTCCTCGCCCAACTCGCGGAGCAGCGCCCTGAACTCGACCCGCTGCTCCGGATCGAGACCGGCGGTCGGCTCGTCAAGGAGCAGGACGTCCGGCTCGTTCACGACGGCCTGGGCTATCCCGACGCGCCGCACCATGCCGCCCGAGAGCGTCCTGACCTTCGTGTCGATGCGGTCGCCGAGACCGACCCGGTCCACAGCGCGCTCCACGGCCTGCGCCGCACCGGCCCGGGGCATCTCCTTCAGCCACGCCACGTAGGCCACGAACTCGCGCACCGTGAAGCCCGGGTAGTAGCCGAACTCCTGCGGCAGATAGCCGAGTCCGCGCCGCACCTCCGTCCGTCCCCGGTGCTCGCCGATGTCCTCGCCCAGCATCTCGATCCGCCCGGACGTCGGGGCCGCGACGGTGGCGAGTACCCGGATCAGCGACGTCTTGCCCGCGCCGTTCGGGCCGAGCAGCCCGTGTACGCCGGGGGCGAAGTCGAGGTCGACGGAGTCCAGAGCGGTGGTCCTGCGGTGCCTGACGGTCAGCCCGGAGAGCCGGACGGCCGCCCGGCCGCTGTGGCTGTCACCCGGTCCTCCGCGCGGATCTTCCGTACCCGTGGTGGTGCTCATGCCTTCTCCATCCGGTCGAACGAGTGGCGGCGCAGGGCCAGCAGCCCGGCGCAGAGTGTGGCCGCGACGGCCCAGCCGCTCTGGGCGGAAGAGCCGGAGACGATGTGCGAGAGCTGCTCGGACAGGGCGCCGAACAGGTACGTCGCACCGGGCGGCCCCGCGGCAGCCACCGGAAGCAGAACCGCGCAGGCCCAGCCGGTCCCCAGCACGGTGGCGGCGGTCCGGCAGCCCACGTACGAGCCGAGCGCCAGTGAGCCCAGGGTCAGCGCGAGACCGGGCAGCAGCCAGGTGGCCGCTCCAGGAACGCCGTCACCGGCCGGCAGCAGCGCCTCGGCACCGGTGAGCACCGGAACACCCGCCATCAGCACGGCGGTGGTCCGGATCAGGAGCAGCCGCAGCCCGCCGGTCGGGGTCGAGGTGACGATCTCGTGCATCGGGTCGGCGTGCCGCCCGTGCGACAGGGCGACCCCGGCGACCGGCGCCACCGGGGCCAGAGCCAGCAGGAGGGCGCGGGCTCCGGTGAGACCGGCCCAGTGAGCCAGTCCGGCGGCCCCCAGCACGACCAGCACCACCGCCACCACCCATGGCCCGCGCAGCGCAGGACCCGCCGCCCAGAGGGCCCGTGCCGTGGGTCGGCCACGGGCCCGCCATGAGCCGTGCGGCGCACTCCGGATGGCCCCGGGCCGCCCCCCGGCGGCCCGGGAGGCGCGAGCCTGCCCGAGCACGGCGGCCCGGACCTCCGTCAGCGCTGGGCCCGCCGCCGATGCCCGTACGGCGGCCGACACCCGGGCCGCACAGGGCCGGCACGCCTCGACGTGCTTCTCCAGCGACCAGGCGTCCTTCTCGGCGGCCTTGCCCGACGCGTAGCGGGCCGCGAGAGACCCGCCGACGTGCCAGGCGTACGGCGAGGTGTCCTTGCTGCTCATGCCGTCCCTCTCACGGGGCCTGCGCCGGGTGCCACGTCGGGCGCCAGCCGGGCCAGCGCGGCGCGCAGTTCACGGCGGGCCCGCATCGCTCGCGTCTTGACCGTCCCCTCCGGTATGCCGAGCAGCTGCGCGGTCTCGCGGGTGGTCAGCCCGTCGATGACCGTGGCGCGCAGCACGTCGCTCAGCTCCGGCGAGATGCGGTCGAGCGCGGTGCCGACATCCCCGTACTCGATCCCCGCCAGGACCCGGTCCTCGGCCGACGGCGCCACCGGGGCCGCCTCGTGCGCCGCGCTCTCCGTGCGGGCCGCGCGGGTCAGCGCCCGCTGCGCGTCGACCAGCCGCCGGCCCGCGATCACCCACAGCCAGCCACCGGCCTCGTCGCCCCGGAACGAGCCCGCGGACCGCCACACGGTGACAAAGGTGTCCTGCAGCACTTCCCGTACGACGTCGGGGTCGGCGCACCGTCGGGTGAGCCGGGCGTGCAGCCACCCGGCGTGGCGGTCGTAGAGCGCGGCCAGCGCGGCCGGATCGCCCTTGGCCACGGCTCGCAGCAGCGCCGCGTCCCCGGCGTCGTCGTGGTCTCCCCCCAGGGAGCGGAACAGTCTCACGCTCTCCCTATCGCCGCCGCACAGGTCATCGGTTCATCGCGTCATCGATTGATGCGCCCACCGGTTCATCGCCTCACCGGTTCATCGCGTCAACGGTTGATCGCGTCAACTTTTTATCGCCTCACCGGTTCATTGCTTCATCGGGTGATCGCCTCATCGCTCTACCCGTCCGCGCTCAGTCGCCGCACGGGCAGAGCGGGTTTCCGGGTGCGCGCCAGAGCGGTCGGGTGGTGTGCCGAATTGCCCGATCCGGTGGAGGTGTGGACAATTTCGTCTGCGGGGAACGGAATGTGACCCGGCGCACGTTGGTGAGACGAATACGGATGGGGCCGCTCCCGCTGGGTAGGGCTTGAGTCCAACCTCGTCGCCGACCTTACGGAGATTCTCGTGGCCGCTTCAGCGCAGCTTCTGCTCTCGGCCCTGTCCAAACCCGTCCCGGAGACCGTTCCGGAGCTCGTGCCGGACCTGATGCCCGACCCCGACGCGAGCACCAGCTCCATGGAGCTGCCGCTGACGAGCGAGCCCCCGCTCTCCGATGTCGCACCCCTCACCAGCGAACCGCCGCTCGCTGACTTCACCCCGTTGACCAGTGAGCCCACCGCATACGGAACGGCTGCCGGGATCTGACCGCAGCCTGAACGGGGAGTCCGCATGAGCCTTGCCAGGCTCGCCGCGCTGCATGGAGTCGCCACCAGCTACGCACCGTCCGAGGACGTCACCGTCCCGGTCTCCGACACCACCGTCATCGCTGTCCTCGCCGCGCTCGACATCGACGCGTCGACACCGGAGGCGGTCAGTGCGGCGCTCGCCCGGCACGAGGCGGCCCTGGCGGACCGGCTGCTGCCGCCGACCGTGGTGGCCAGACCCGGTGAGCGTCCCCCGGCCGTAAGCGACCTCCCGCCGGGCACCCGGCTGCGGATCGAGACCGAGCAGGGCGGCACCCTCGACAAGTGGCAGGAACTGCCGCTCGGCGTGCACCGATTGCATGCCCAGGCGGCCGACGGGCGCAGTGTGCGGGCCGCACTCGTGGTCGCGCCGGAACGCGTGCCGCAGCCGCCGGGCCACAGCCACGGCTTCCTGGTGCAGCTCTACTCCCTGCTGTCCGCACGCTCCTGGGGCATGGGCGACCTCGGCGACCTGGCCGATCTCGCCGCCTGGTCCGGGCGGGTGCACGGCGCCGGATTCGTCCAGGTCAATCCGCTCCATGCGGCAGCGCCCGGAGCGCCCACCGACCCCTCGCCCTACCGGCCGTCGTCGCGGCGCTTCCCGGACCCCGTCCACCTGCGGGTCGAGGCGGTTCCCGAGTACGCGTACGTCGAGGACCGCAGTCACCTCCGCCGGGCCGCCGTGCTGCGGGAGGCGGTGCTCGACCGGGGCGCGCTGATCGACCGCGACGCGGTGTGGGCGCTGAAGAAGGAGGCTCTGGAGCTGGTCTACGAGGTGCCGCTCGGCCCCGGCAGACGCGCCGCCTACGCCGACTACCTCGCCGACCAGGGCCGCCCGCTGGAGGACTATGCCACCTGGTGCGCGCTGGCGGAGGGGCACGGACCCGACTGGCACACCTGGCCCGCGCCGCTCCGCGACCCCCGCTCGCACGGGACGGCCCGCGCCCGCGCGGCGCTCCAGCACCGCGTCGACTTCCATATGTGGCTCGCCTGGCTGACCGACGCCCAGCTCGCCGATGCCCAGCGCGCCGCCCGCGAGGCGGGCATGGAGACCGGCCTGGTCCACGACCTCGCCGTCGGGGTGCATCCCGACGGCGCGGACGCCTGGGCCCAGCAGTCCACCTTCGCCGCGGGGATGTCCGTCGGCGCCCCGCCGGACGCCTTCAACGCCCGCGGCCAGGACTGGGGTCTGCCGCCCTGGCGCCCCGACTCGCTCGCAGCAACCGGCTACGCGCCCTACCGAGGGCTGCTCAGAGGCATCCTGCGGAACGCGGGCGCGCTCCGGATCGACCATGTGATGGGGCTCTTCCGGCTCTGGTGGGTACCCGCGGGCGGCGACCCCACCACCGGAACGTATGTCCGTTATGACGCCGACGCGATGCTGGCCGTACTCGCGCTGGAGGCCCACCGCGCCGGCGCGGCCGTCATCGGCGAGGACCTCGGCACGGTCGAGCCGGGCGTCCGCGAATCACTCTCGCGCCGCGGTGTGCTGGGCACTTCGGTGCTCTGGTTCGAGCGCGACTGGAGCGGCACGGGCCGGCCGCTGCCGCCGGAGGAGTGGCGCGAGGAGTGTGTGGCGACGGCCACCACCCACGATCTGCCGTCCACCGCGGCCCGGCTGACCGGTGAACATGTCGAACTCCGCCACCGCCTGGGCCTGCTGACCCGCCCGCTGGGCCAGGAACAGGCCGAGGACAAGGCCGAACTCGCCGAGTGGCTCGGCTTCCTCTCCCGGCTCGGGCTGCTGCCCGAGGGCTCGGGCGACGAGGAGGGGGAGGTCCGCGCGGTCCACCGCTTCCTGCTGCGCACCCCGGCCCGGATGACGGGCATCTGGCTGCCGGACGCGGTGGGGGACCGCAGGCCGCAGAATCTCCCCGGCACCTGGGACGAGTATCCCAACTGGCGGCTGCCGGTCGCCGGGCCGCAGGGCAGGCCCATGACCCTGGAGGAAGTGGCCGCTTCACCCCGTCTGCACCGCCTGATGGCTGAGTTCCGGCCGCGTACGGCACCCCCGGGCGCGCAGACCACTTAGCCGTTCGCTACGTTTGGTCCGTGGACAAGAAGAACGCCCTGCGCGCCGGAGCCGTAGCAGCCGGTACGACGCTGATGATGCTGCTCATGTCGTCCCCCGCGCTCGCGCTGACCCGCGACGACGGCGACGACCCCGGTCCGGGCCTGAGTGTCTTCGACACGATCGGCCTCTTTGTGATCACACCTCTCGTGCTGTTCGGGATCATTGCCGGACTGGTGATGGTCCTCGACAAGTCCCGTAAGAAGGCCTGAACAAGAAGGGGCCTGAAGCCAGAAGGCCTGAACAAGAAGATCTGAGCAAGAAGGCCTCACACCCGCCCTCTTGACCCGATGTGCCGCGGAGCCGCCCGACCGGTCCCGCGGCACCTCTGCGTTCCGCCCCGGATCTTCCGGGCCCGGTGAGGTGACCCGCGGGGGATAGGTTGCGGGCATGACCGAGTGGGACATCCGGAAGCTCCAGATCCTCCGCACCCTGAGCGAGCGCGGCACCGTCACGGCCACCGCCGAGGTGCTCAGGATGACCCCGTCGGCCGTCTCCCAGCAGCTCTCCAACCTGGCGAAGCAGCTCGGCGTACCACTGCTCGTGGCGCACGGCAGACGGGTCAGGCTCACCGACGCCGCCCATCTGGTGCTCCGGCACGCCGAGGCGGTCTTCGCCCAGCTGGAGCGCGCGGACGCCGAGTTGGCCGGCTACCTCCAGGGGGAGGCGGGCGAGGTCCGGGTGGGCGCCTTCTCCACCGCGGTTCCCGCCCTGGTGGTCCCCGCGGTGGCCGCGCTGCGCCGCAGCCACCCCGCCGTCGAGGTCCGCATCCGGGAGGCGGAGGCGGCCGAGGCGTACGAGCTGCTCTCGGGCGGCGACGTCGACCTGGCGATCTCTCTCGCGGCCCACGCCCCGACCGCCCGCGACCCGCGCTTCACGCGGGTACCGCTGCTCGCCGACCCGCTCGATGTGGCGCTGCCCGCCGGGCACCCGCTGGCCTCGGCCGAGGGCCTGCGGCTCGCGGACCTCTCCGGTGAGGCGTGGATCTTCGGCGGCAGCGGCCCCTGGTCGGAGATCACCACGGCGGCCTGCGAGGCCGCCGGATTCGTCCCCGAGCAGGCGCACAGCGCGGCCGGCTGGACGGCGATCCTGGCCATGGTGGAGGCGGAGATGGGGGTCGCGCTGGTGCCCAGGATGGCGGTGGGCGGCGAGCGCCGCAGCGGGGTGGTGACCCGGGTGCTCAGCGCCGACCAGCCGCAGCGCCATGTGATCGCCGCGGTGCGGCGCGGGGCCGAGGAGGGTGCTGCGGTCGGCCGGGTGCTGGACGCGCTGCGCGAGGTCGCGGACGGGCAGGGCGGCCACCCGTAGCATTGTTCAGATCCACTGAATGGATTCTGTGGAAACTTTCGATGGACGTGATCGTTGGTTCTGGGCGACAGTCGGAGCATGACTTCCACCGATGCAGCGAGCTCCCAGGACCCCCACGCCAACGACGCGGCCCCCTACGGCGGCGGCGACCCGTACGCCGACTACCGCTCGGGGGACCACGCCTTCACCGAGCTGGTCGACCTGGCTGACCGCCGCCTCGGTGCGGGTGTCGTCGCCGCCAACGACGAGTTCTTCGCCGAGCGCGAGAACCTGCTCGTCCGCGAGCGCGCCGTCTTCGACCCCGAGCACTTCGGTCACAAGGGCAAGATCATGGACGGCTGGGAGACCCGCCGCCGGCGCGGTGCGTCCGCCGAGACGCCCTTCCCGACCCCGGACGACCACGACTGGGCGCTCGTCCGCCTCGGCGCCCCCGGCGTCATCCGCGGGATCATCGTCGACACCGCCCACTTCCGCGGCAACTACCCGCAGCAGATATCGATCCAGGGCGCCACGGTGGAAGGCTCCCCGAGCCCCGATGAGCTGCTCGCCGACGACGTGAAGTGGGAGGAGATCGTCCCGCGCTCCCCCGTGCTCGGCCACGCGGCCAACGCCTTCGAGATCACCGGCGAGCGCGTCTACACCCACGTCCGGCTCTGCCAGCACCCCGACGGCGGTGTCGCCCGCCTCCGCGTGCACGGCGAGGTCGTGCCCGACCCCGAGTGGCTCGACCTGCTCTCCACGGTCGACCTGGTCTCGGTGCTCAACGGCGCCGCCTACGAGGACGCGTCGGACCGTTTCTACTCCTCGCCGACCCAGATCATCCTGCCCGGCACCTCCCGCAAGATGGACGACGGCTGGGAGAACCGCCGTCGCCGCGTCCGCGACACCAACGACTGGGTACGGTTCCGGCTGGCCGCCCAGGGTGCCGTACGTGCCGTGGAGATCGACACCGCCTACCTCAAGGGCAACGCCGCCGGCTGGATCGCGCTGAGCGGCCGCGACGGCGAGTCGGGCGAGTGGTTCGAGATCATCCCGCGGACCAAGCTGCAGCCCGACACCCTGCACCGCTTCAAGCTGCCGTCCGAGGCGGTCGTCACCCACGTACGCCTGGACACCTTCCCGGACGGCGGGGTGGCGCGGATGCGCCTGCACGGCACCTTCACCGAGGCGGGCACTGCGGAGCTGCGCCGCCGCTACAACGCGTCCTGACCCTCGCGCACCGCTGACACCTCTGTCCGGAGGCCGGGGGGAAACCCGCACAGAGGAAGGGGCGGGTGGCTGAGGTCCTGCCGGACCCCGACCACCCGCCCCGCACTCATTCCCGGGCGCGCGCCACGGCTCTACGCGCGCCCCACAGCCCTATGCGCACACAGCCCTATGCGCACACAGCGTTATGCGCACACAGCCTTACGCGCGCGCCGCGGCCGCGTCCGCCGCCTGGGCCCGCAGGGCCCGCTCCACGCCCGAGCGCGACTCGGACACCAGCCGGCGCAGCGCGGCGTTCGGCCCGGCGGACTCCAGCCAGGCGTCCGTCGCGTCCAGCGTCTCCTGCGACACCTGGAGCGCCGGGTAGAGCCCGATCGCGACCTGCTGGGCCATCTCGTGGCTGCGGGACTCCCAGACGTCCTTGACCGCCGCGAAGTACTTCTCCGTGTACGGAGCGAGCACCTCGCGCTGGTCGGTCTGGACGAAGCCGCCGATGACCGCCTCCTGGACGGCGTTGGGGAGCTGGTCGGACTCCACGACCGACGCCCACGCCTCGGCCTTGGCGGCCTCCGTCGGACGCGCGGCACGGGCGCTCGCCGCGTGCCGCTCACCCGCGGACGTCCGGTCGCGCTGCAGCTCGGCCGCGATCTCCTCCTCGTCGAACCGGCCGACCGCGGCCAGCCGGTGCACGAACGCCCAGCGCAGCTCGGTGTCGACGGCCAGACCCTCGATCGTCTCCTCGCCTTCGAGCAGCCCGTTCAGCAGATCGAGCTGGAGCGGCGTACGGGCCGTCGTGGCGAACGCACGGGCCCACGCCAGCTGGTGGTCGCTGCCCGCGCCGGCGGAACGCAGATGTGCCAGCGTCGCGTCCGTCCACTGGGTCAGACCGGCCTCGCGCCAGGCGGGGTCCGCGTACATGTCGAGTGCCAGCTTCACCTGGCGGTGCAGCGACTGGACGACGCCGATGTCCGACTCCTTGGAGATCCCGGACAGGACGAGCGCCAGGTAGTCGCGGGTGGCCAGCTCGCCGTCGCGGGTCATGTCCCAGGCGGACGCCCAGGACAGGGCGCGCGGCAGCGACTCGGCGAAGTCGCCCAGGTGCTCGGTGACGACGCGCAGCGACTCCTCGTCGAGGCGCACCTTCGCGTACGACAGGTCGTCGTCGTTGAGCAGGATCACCGCGGGGCGCGGGGTGTCCTGCGGGAACGGCACATCGGTGCGCTCGCCCTCGACGTCCAGCTCGATCCGGTTCGTACGGACGAGCTTGCCGTCCTCGTCCAGGTCGTAGCAGCCGATGGCGATGCGGTGCGGGCGCAGCGTCGGCTCGCCCTTGGCGCCCGCGGGCAGCTCGGGCGCCTCCTGCCGTACGGCGAAGGAGGTGATGTGGCCGGCGCCGTCGACCTCGATCTCCGGGCGCAGGATGTTGATCCCGGCGGTCTCCAGCCACGCCGTCGACCAGGCCTTCAGATCGCGCCCCGAGGTCTTCTCCAGCGCGCCGAGCAGGTCCGCGAGGCGGGTGTTGCCGAAGGCGTGCTCCTTGAAGTACGCCTGCACGCCCTGGAAGAACTCGTCCATGCCGACATAGGCGACGAGCTGCTTGAGCACCGATGCGCCCTTGGCGTACGTGATCCCGTCGAAGTTGACGAGCACGTCGTCCAGGTCGGTGATGTCGGCCATGATCGGGTGCGTGGACGGCAGCTGGTCCTGGCGGTAGGCCCAGGTCTTCATGGAGTTGGCGAACGTCGTCCACGACTGCGGCCACTGGGAACCGTCCGCGTACGCCTGGCACGCGATCGATGTGTACGTGGCGAACGACTCGTTCAGCCAGAGGTCGTTCCACCACTCCATCGTGACCAGGTCGCCGAACCACATGTGCGCCAGCTCGTGCAGGATGGTCTCGGCGCGCGTCTCGTACGCGGCGTCGGTGACCTTGGAGCGGAAGACGTACTGGTCGCGAATGGTCACCGCGCCCGCGTTCTCCATGGCGCCCGCGTTGAACTCCGGCACGAAGAGCTGGTCGTACTTGGCGAACGGGTACGCGTAGTCGAACTTCTCCTGGAACCAGTCGAAGCCCTGCCGGGTGACGTCGAAGATCGCGTCCGAGTCGAGGAACTCGGCCAGCGAGGGACGGCAGTAGATCCCGAGCGGGACGGACACGCCGTCCTTCTCGTAGCTGCTGTGCACCGAGTGGTACGGGCCGACGATGAGCGCCGTGATGTACGTCGAGATGCGCGGCGTCGCCTCGAACTCCCAGACGTGGTCACGCGGTTCGGGCGTCGGCGAGTTGGAGATCACGGTCCAGCCCTCGGGGGCCTTCACGGTGAACTGGAAGGTCGCCTTCAGGTCCGGCTGCTCGAAGTTGGGGAAGACCCGCCGTGCGTCGGCGACCTCGAACTGGGTGTACAGGTACGCCTGGTCGTCGACCGGGTCGACGAAGCGGTGAAGGCCCTCACCGGTGTTGGTGTACGCGCAGTCAGCGACGACCCGCAGCTCGTTCTCGCCGGCGAGCAGCCCGGAGAGCGCGATGCGCGAGTCCTTGAAGACGGCGGCGGTGTCCAGCGGCGTGCCGTTCAGGACGGCCTCGTGCACGGTCGGCGCGATGAGGTCGATGAAGGTCTCGGCCCCGGCCTCGGCGCTCCGGAAGCGCACGGTGGTCACGGACCGGTAGGTGCCTCCCTCCTGAGCGCCGCTGAGGTCGAGGTCGATCCCGTACGAGTCAACGGTGAGGAGGCTCGCGCGCTGCCGTGCCTCTTCGCGGGTCAGATTTGTGCCGGGCACCCGGGTCATCTCCTCGGTATGTGACGTTTCCGCTCATCCTTCCACGCCTTCCGCCATCCGAGTGGGCCGGAGGGGACGGGCCCGGTCCCGCGAGGCCGCGGAAGGGACGGCGGAGGGGCGGAACAGCGGAGCGCACAGCCCCGGCCGTGGGGCTGTGCGCTCCGCTGTGGGGCTTGTGCCGCCCCGAAAAGTGCTGCGGTGGGCTCAGGCGCTGAGCTCCGCCGCCACCAGCTCGGCGATCTGGACGGCGTTCAGCGCGGCGCCCTTGCGGAGGTTGTCGTTCGAGACGAAGAGGGCCAGGCCGTTCTCCACGGTCTCGTCGTTGCGGATGCGGCCCACGTACGACGGGTCCGTACCGGCGGCCTGGAGGGGGGTCGGGATCTCGGAGATCTCCACGCCCGGCGCCGCCTTCAGCAGCTCGTAGGCGCGCTCCACCGTGAGGGGGCGGGCGAAGCGGGCGTTGATCTGGAGGGAGTGGCCGGAGAAGACCGGGACCCGGACGCAGGTGCCGGAGACCTTCAGCCCGGGGATCTCCAGGATCTTGCGGGACTCGTTGCGGAGCTTCTGCTCCTCGTCCGTCTCGTACGAGCCGTCGTCGACGATCGAGCCGGCCAGCGGCAGCACGTTGAAGGCGATCGGGCGCTTGTAGACGCCGGGCTCCGGGAAGTCCACCGCGCCGCCGTCGTGGGTCAGCCGGTCGGCGTCGGGGACGACCTTGGCCGCCTGGTCGTGCAGCTCGGCGACACCGGCCACACCCGAGCCGGAGACGGCCTGGTAGGTGGCGACGATCAGCGCTTCGAGACCGGCCTCGTCGTGCAGCGGGCGCAGCACCGGCATCGCGGCCATCGTCGTGCAGTTCGGGTTGGCGATGATGCCCTTGGGGCGGTCGGCGATGGCGTGCGGGTTGACCTCGGAGACCACCAGCGGGACCTCGGGGTCGCCGCGCCAGGCGGAGGAGTTGTCGATCACGACGGGCCCCTGCGCGGCGACCTTCTCCGCGAGCGCCCTGGAGGTGGCGCCGCCGGCCGAGAAGAGCACGATGTCCAGGCCGGAGTAGTCGGCCGTGGCCGCGTCCTCGACGGTGACGCCCTTGCTCTGCCAGGCGAGGGTGGTGCCCGCGGAGCGCACGGAGGCGAACAGCCGCAGCTCGTCGACCGGGAACTCCCGCTCAGCGAGGATCTTGCGCATGACTGTGCCGACCTGACCGGTGGCTCCGACGATTCCGACCCTCACGGTGACTCCTCCGTACTCACTGCGCACCTGCTGCGCTTCGTTGCTGGCCATGGTGCGGCCACGGCTGGCCGCACCATCATGCGTACGACTGGCGGCGCCTTGTCCAATCCATTGTCCGGGGAACGGACAGCGGGGCGGGCGCCGATTCTGGCGCCTGCCCCGCTCCCCTGTTGTTCACACCTTATTCCGCACGGTTACGGCGTTTCACACAGTTACGGTGTGACCTTCGCGATCCGGACGCTGCCGGTGCCCGCGACCGTGCCACGGGCGTTCAGCAGCTGCACCTGGCCGAAGAGCTCACGTCCGGCGGGCGCAGGTCCCGCGGCGACGATCCGGGCACCGAGCTTCGCCGATGCCCCGGTGGCGAGCTTCACAGCCTTCGACGCGTCGACCTCGACCGAGCCGAGCGACGGCGCGAAGTACACATCGCGGTAGCCGTACGTCGTCGACCCGGCAGGCACCGCGTAGGCGTCCACCTCGACGGTGTACGTACCGGCGGCCGGCTTCACCAGGCTGACCGACTCGTCGGAGCCGCCGGTCGCTGACGAGCCGACCTGGGTGGCGCCCCGGTAGACGTAGAGATCCAGGTCGGCCCCGGTGTCCGAGGTCCCGCCGATGGACACGTCGAACCGGTCGACGCCCTCGGGGACGGTGACCGTGGTGGTCTTGCTCTCACCCTCCTCGATCGTCGGCGTCGCATCGAAGGACGAGCCGAGCGGGCCGCCCTTCAGCGTGCCGTCGATGGCGGCGAAGCCGTTGCGGACCGTCCAGTCGACCGGAGCCGCAGTGCCCGCCTCGGCCTCGGGGAGGGTCTGCACGGCCGGGTCGAAGGCGGCGCCGAGCAGCGCCACATCCAGCTTGTACGGGTTGTCGAGGTAGGGCGAGGTACGGCGGGCCTCGACCTCGATCTCCCAGACGCCCGGTGCCGGGTCCGGGTAGGAGCGCAGCTCCGGACGGCAGGTGTTGGCCGGGTTGTCGTAGTTCGGGTAGCAGCTGGGCGTCCCGGTGTCGTCCACCGGGACCCCGTACGGGTGGATCGAGATGAACCGGGTCTGGCTGCCCGACCGCAGCGCGCTCATCCCGACCTCAAGGGCCTTGGCGCCCTCCGGCACCGTCAGGAAGTACGACGTGGTGCTGTTGCGCTGCACCGAGCCGGAGTGCTTGACGGTGTACGAGGGCTTGGCGAGCGGCTCCGAGACGACCACGGTGGCCATGATCTGCTGGTCGGTGCCCACCGTCCTCGGGTCGTCGAGCTGGAGGATGGCGCTGTGCACCCCGGCCGAGGCCGGCTTCGCCCGGACGGTCACGGTCACCGCCCTGCCCAGCGGCAGGGACACCTGTGCCGGTCCTGCGAGCGAGAAGGTGCCGTCGTTGTTCCGGAAGGTCAGCCGGTGCGTGACGGGCCGGTCGGGCCCGGTGGTCCGCACGACCGTCACCTTGTACGTCTTCTGCTGCCCGGCCTTCAGACCGCCCTCGCGGTCGTAGATGCCGGTGCCGCGGCCGGGGGTCTTCAGGGCGTCGTCGATCGCGGTGTCGACCGGAGCCTGGACCGTGTACTCGTGCGCGGCGCCCTGCTTCGAGTCCGCGCCCTTCCTGATGGTCTTCCAGGCCCCGACGATGTTGATCAGGCCCGCGCCCTCGGCGTGCGCGGGGACGCCCTTGATGTGGGTGGCGGTGCTGGTGAGGGCGGTGCGCAGATCGGCCGGGGGCAGCTCGATGTGCTGCTGCTTCGCGGCCGAGAGGAGCAGTGCGCTCGCGCCGGCGGCCTGCGGGGCCGCCATCGAGGTGCCCTGGAGCATCGAGTACCCGGCGGGCAGCGAGTAGCCCGCCTCCTTCACCGGAGCGCCGGGCAGCCAGGTCTGGGTGGAGTTGATTGCGGCGCCGGGCGCGGAGAGCGTCGGAGTGAAGCCGCCGTCCTCACGCGGGCCGCGTGAGGAGAACGGCATCATGTCGTTCTTCTTCGTCACGCCGGACCCGTAGTCGGCGGCCCAGGTCTCCTTGGAGATGGTCGCGCCGACGGAGATCACGTGGTCGGCCAGGCCGGGGTCGCCGATGGTGTTGAGGCCGGGGCCCTCGTTGCCCGCCGAGATGACGAGCTGGACGCCGTAGGTGTCGATGAGGCGCTTGTAGAGCTCGTCCCGTGCGTTGTTGCCGTCGTTGAGCGGAGGCAGCCCGCCGATCGACATGTTCACGATGTCCACGCCGCGGTTGACGACGAGGTCCATCATCCCTTCGGTGAGGGCGACGTTGGTGCAGCCGCCGCTCCAGGTGCAGGCACGCGACGAGACGATCCTGGCGCCCGGCGCCGCACCGTTCATCGCGCCGCCGAACAGGCCGTTCGCCGCGGTGATGCCCGCGACATGGGTGGCGTGCTCGCCCTGGATGACACCGATGTTGACGTAGTCGGACGTGTCGCCCGCCGCGTTGTAGACGACGTCCTTCCGGTCCTCGACCACGAAGGGGACCCGCTCGGCGACCTCCGTCCTCGGGTCGTCCTTGCCGAAGTAGCCGATCTGGAACTTGTCCTTGTACGGCTTCATCGCGACGTCGTCGGTGAAGTCACCGTTACCGTTCAGATCCACCCGTACGGTCCCGGCGGCCGGGTCGTACAACACGCCCCACACATCGGTGGTGTCGCCGTCCCGGTTGAGGTCGCCCGCCTCGTCGCCGCCGGTCGTGACCTTCTCGGCGAAGGTCTGGAAGCGGTACGAACCGGCCGGGGCCCGCCAGGTGCGGCCCGCCGCGGTGAAGGCCGGGCCCGTCACGGCGCTGTTCATCCGCAGCCAGGTGCCGTCGCCGTCGGACACCGGGTCCGTCGCGGTCACCCAGTCGACGATCTTCCGCTCGCCGGTGCTGGTCTTCCGCAGCGCCGGGTGGCCCAGGTCGACACCGGAGTCGAGGATGCCGATGGTCACGCCCCGGCCGTCGGACTTCGGGTGCTGTTTCACGAAGTCCACGGCGCCCGTCTCGAAGGACGGGTTGTACGGGTTCCTGGCCGGGGTCTTCCGGCCCGGAGCGGAGTACGGTCCGGCCGACGCACTGGACTTGGCGCCCTTCGCGGTGTCCCCGGCCGGGGTCGGGTCGTCCAGCTGGATCTCCTGCTTGAGGTCGATCCCGTGGACGGATGAGAGCTTCCCGGCCGCCGCGATGGCCGAACCCGCCCTGGGCGTCGGCAGGGTGGCCCTCACGTACCCCAGCTTGTCGTCGGTCCTGCCGACGACCGCGCCGGGAACGGCGTCGAACTGCTTGCGGACCTGGGCGGTCGCGCCCGGGGCGGTGGCCACCATGACGGTCACGGACTTCGTACCGTCCTGCTCGGCCCGGCCGAGCAGCTGTGCGTCGGACGCGCCGAGCTTGGCGGAGGCCGGCCCGGCGGGCTTCGCGGCCTTCACGCCGGCGGGCGCGGGACCGTCCTGACCCGCGGCGGCGACCGCGGGTGCGACTCCGGCCGCGGCGAGGGCGAGGACCACGCCCGCGGCGGCGGCGACCCGGGCCGTGCGTCTCGCCCGGGTTATGGAGCTGGGGAATTCGAGGCTCATCTACATCCCTGTATGTGGAAGAAAAGGTCCGGAATCCGGAGCTTGATGACCGGATCTTTACCTAAATGACCCTCTCTTGGGGAGAGTTGTCCGCCGGGTGGCCACTCCTTGGCGGTCTTCCGCCATACGCCACCCCGGTCAAAGCGGGATGAGACAGGGCAACTCCGGCCCACCGGGGCGCGAGGCGGCCCTGGCGGACAGGTGCAGGCCGGGACCGCCGGGCCGATGTGCCCCGATGGCGGGCGCTCCGACGGCAGCGGGTGATCCCTGTGCGGTGATCGGTGTTGCCTGTTGCGGCCTCGTTCACGCACAGGTCATGCCCGCTGCCAACCATCCGTAGGAGCGGGGAAATTCCAGCCCCGCCGCTGTTGGAGACGCGTCCGCACCCGGGGAGACCGAGTCATGTCACGTATGCGTTCCGCCGCCCGCGCGCTCGACCGCCGCGCCTTTCTCGCCGTCGCCGGGGCCGCAGCCGTATCGGCCGGCGTCGGCACGGCCATCGGGAGCGGGAGCGGCGCTTCCGCCGCCCCCGCACCGGCCGTGCCCGGCGCCGCCGTACCCGCCGCACTCCGCTCCGTACCCACCATGCCCGCCGCGCCGTCACCGGCCGGCACCACCCTGCTCACATCGGCGGCCCCCCGCACCGGCCATCCCGGCAGCGGCTACCGGCGGCTGGGCGACGGCCCCGGCTGGGACCGGGTCGTACGGGACGGGCTCGCCGCCGCGGGCGCCGGGCGCGCCACCCGGCGCACCACGCTCGCCGCCTTCGTCCAGCTCACCGACCTGCACCTCACCGACGTCCAGCACCCGGTGCGCGGCGAGTTCCTGCGCCCCGCGGACATCGCAGCCTGGCGCCCCCAGGAAGCGCTCACGGTGCCCGGCGCGGTGTCCCTGGTCGAGCGCGTCAACGCGCTGCGCGCGGGCCCCGCCACCGGGGCGCCGCTCTCCTTCGTGATGACCACGGGGGACAACACCGACAACAACTCCCACGCCGAACTCGGCTGGTTCCTCAAGGTGATGAGCGGGGGCCGTATCACCCCCAACACCGGTGACCCGCACCGCTACGAAGGGGTCCAGGACTCCGGCATCAAGCACTTCTGGCACCCGGACACGGCCCTGCGCGACACGGACAAGCAGCGCGGCTTCCCGCGCATCGAGGGCTTCCTCGCTGCGGCCGTCCGCTCCGTGAACAGCCCGGGGCTGCGTATGCCCTGGTACTCGACCGTCGGCAACCACGACTCGCTCACCAGCGGATCCATGGCGGCCCGGGGCCACTTCCTGGCCGACTTCGCGGCCGGCGGGCGGAAGCTGTACGAGATCCCGGCCGCCGAGGCGCGGACCCAGCTGGCCACGGACCAGCGGAACGGGGACTTCGACGGCAGCCACTTCGCCGCCCTGGTCCGCAGACACGGCAAGGACCTGCGCCACATCACCCCGGACCCGGCCCGCGCCCCCTTCACCCCGCGCGAGTACCTCACCGCCCACCTCGACCCCGCACACGCGGGCGCCGGGCCGGTGGGACACGGCTACACCCGGGCCAACCTCGACAGCGACACCCTCTACTACACCTTCCGGGTCGCACCCGGCGTCCTCGGGATCAGCCTCGACACCACCGGCAGGGGCGGCCACTTCACCGGCACGGTCGGCACCGCGCAGCTGAACTGGCTGGAGCGGACGCTCAAGGCCCATGCGGACGAACACGTCCTGGTCTTCAGCCACCACAACAGCTGGACCATCACCAACACCCACCCCGACCCGGCCCGTCCCGGCGAGCGGAACCACTCGGGCGACGAGATCGTCGCCCTGCTGGGCAAGCACCGCAACGCGGTCGCCTGGATCAACGGCCACAGCCACCGCAACAAGATCCAGCCGCACGGCTCCTTCTGGGAGGTCACCACCGCTTCGCACATCGACTTCCCGCAGCTCGCCCGGGTCTTCGAGCTGGTCGACAACAAGGACGGCACGCTCTCGCTCTTCACCACCCTGGTCGAGTCGGCTGCCCCGCACCGCACGGACTTCACCGACCTCTCCCAGACCGGCCTCGCCGCGCTGTACCGGGAGCTTTCCTTCAACGCGCCCGGCGCCCGTACGGACCTCTCGGGCACGGCAGGCGACCGCAACACCGAACTGGTCCTCAAGAAGCGCTGATCCGCGCCCCGGGGCGCCGCCGTTCGCGGCGCCCGACCGTCGGGTCAGCGGGGCAGGATCACCACACGGGCGGCGGGCGCGCGGTCCTCGGCGGCCATCAGGGCGGTGCGCACCACCGTCGCCTGCTGCGCCGGTGCGTCACGCAGCTTGGCCGGCGTCAGATGCACGACCGTGATGCCGAGCCGCTCCAGATGGTCGCGCTTGCGGGCGTACGGCGAACCGAGCACGTCCGCATCGTCTCCGGCCGCAACTGCCGCCCCGTGACCGGAACGCGCACGGGGCACCGGCCGGGTGTCCAGCTCCACGGCCACCGCCTCGTCGGGCCAGTAGGCGTCCACACCGCCGAGCGAGGGCCCGCCGGGCAGCCGCAATTCCACGTTCCACAGCGGATCGGGCAGCGCGTGGTCGCGCACCAGACCGTAGAGCCGGTCCTCGGCGAGCGAACGCCCCTCCGCGAGCAGCGAGTCCACCGCGTCCGACACCTGCTCGCGCGAGAGCAGCCGGGCCAGGGTCAGTTCCCGGACCAGGGTGGCCGGTTCACAGTGCCCGCCGCGTACGGCCTCGGTGAGGAGCCGGCGTACCGCGTCCGCGTCCGAGAGCTCGGCGACCGCGTCGGCCAGGGCCCGTTCCACCGGCGCCACCGGCACCCCGGCGATCTGCTGGGCCCCCGGCAGGGTGTGCGCCCGGACGATCCGGGCGCAGCCCGTGGAGCGGAGCCTGCGGGTGCGCGGCACCAGCACATCGATCCGGTCGACGGAGATCAGCGGGGGAGCGGCCGAGAAGCGGTGCAGCGCGAGCGCCGCGAGGCCGGTGACCATCGTGTTGCCGTACGGGACAGGACCGGCCGCGGGACTGCCCTGGACCGAAGGGGCGTGCGCCGGAGCCGCCTGCCCCACCCCGCGGCGCGGCTGGGACGGCACCTTCCCGGAGCGTTCCGCCGGGGGCCGCCCGGCGTACAGCAGCGCGGCGTGCAGCCGTTCCTCGCCGGTCGGCGGGCCCGGGTGCAGCACGAAGACCCCCGGCAGCAGCTGCTGCCAGGGGCCTCCGGGCCGGCACTGGGCGGCCGCGCGGGCCGCCGTCACTCCGTGAGCGCGCAGCTGCGGCGCCGAGAGCACCCTGCTGTGGACGCCGGCGGAGTGACCGGGGGAACGGGGGGAGAGCGGGGACGAGGTCTCCCCGCAGAGGCAGGTATCGCGGTTCATGCACCGGAGATGCCCATGGTCCCGCCGCCCGCTAACCCCTGTTACACAACTGTCGGCAAAACCGGACAACACCGTCCTAAAGTAAGCGCGTTCGATGGCCGAGCAGGCCGTCGCCCGATTGGCCCAGGGCGACGGCCCGCTCATGGAGCAGCCGACTGCTTTTCAGACCGCGGTGCGGCCTCTCAGACGGCCGCGGCCGCGGACCCCGCGCCGGCGTCGCACTCCTGGCCGCGCAGCGCACGCGCCAGGTCGTCCCGTGCCTCCAGGACGAGCCGGCGCAGCGCGGGCGCCGCGTCCTGGTGCCCCTCCAGCCAGGCGTCCGTCGCGTCCAGCGTCGACCGGTTGTCCTGCAGCCCGGGGAAGAGGCCCCGCACGACGAGCATCCCGATCTGGATCGAACGCTCGGTCCAGATGCGCTCGATGACCTCGAAGTACTTCGCCGCGTACGGGGCGGTCAGCTCACGCTGCGACGCCTGCCCGAACCCGCCGATCGTCGCCTCCACCAGCGCGTTGGAGAGCGTGTCGGACTCCACGAGCGCCCGCCAGGCCTCGGCCTTGACCTCCGCCGATGGGCGCGATGCCAGCGCGCGCACCTCGTGCCGCTTGCCGGACGCCGTGTCGTCGCGGGCCAGCTCCGCCGCGATGCCCTGCTCGTCGGCGACACCGTGCGAGGCGAGCGGGGCCAGCAGCTCCCAGCGCAGCTCCTGGTCCACATCGAGCCCGTCGACCTTCGCCGTGCCGTCGAGCAGCCCCTGGATCAGCTGGAAGTCGGTGCCCGTCGTCGCGGTGGCCGCGAAGAACCGTGCCCAGGTCAGCTGGGCCTCGCTGCCTGGCTCGGCCAGCCGCAGTTCGCGCAGCGCGCCCTCGGCGAGCAGCTGCCCGCCCTCCTCGCGCCAGTCGGGCGCCGCGTAGTGCAGCAGCGCGCTCCGCGCCCAGGCGTGCAGCATCTGGAGCACACCGATGTCCGACTCGCGGCCCGCGAACCGCAGCACCAGCGCGATGAAGTCCCGGGCCGGCATCAGCGCGTCCCGGGTCAGGTTCCACAGCGCCGACCAGCAGAGCGCCCGCGCGAGCGGATCGGTGATGTCGCCGAGATGCTCGCGGAGCGTGTCCAGGGAGCCCTCGTCGAAGCGGATCTTGCAGTACGTGAGGTCGTCGTCGTTGACCAGCACCAGATCGGGCCGCTCGGCACCGGCCAGTTCGGCCACGACCGTACGCGGGCCCGACACGTCGGCCTCGGCGCGCGCGTACCGCACCAGCGCCCCGTCCTCGATCCGGTACAGCCCGACAGCGACCCGGTGGGGCCGGAGTTCGGGGTGCGAGTCGGCCGCGTCCTGCAGCACGGCCAGCTCCGTGATGCGGCACTCCGCGTCGTGGACGATGGCGGGCGTCAGCGAGTTGACCCCGGCCGTCTGGAGCCAGGAGCGCGACCAGGACACCATGTCCCGGCCGCTGGTCTCCTCCAGTACGGACAGCAGATCGCCGAGGCGGGTGTTCCCGTACGCGTTCCGCTTGAAGTAGCGGCGGGCGCCCTCCAGGAAGGCGTCCTGCCCGACGTAGGCGACCAGCTGCTTGAGCACCGACGCGCCCTTGGCGTAGGTGATCCCGTCGAAGTTGAGCTTGGCGTCCTCCAGGTCACGGATGTCGGCCGTGACCGGATGGGTGGACGGCAGCTGGTCGGCGCGGTACGCCCAGGCCTTGCGGTTGTTGGCGAAGGTGATCCAGCCGTCGGTGAAACGGGTGGCGTTCACCATCGAGAAGGAGCCCATGAAGTCCGCGAAGGACTCCTTCAGCCACAGGTCGTCCCACCAGACCATGGTGACGAGATCGCCGAACCACATGTGGGCCATCTCGTGCAGGATGACGTTGGCCCTGCGCTCGTACGCGGCACGCGTCACCTTGCCCCGGTAGATGTACTCCTCGCGGAACGTCACCAGACCCGGGTTCTCCATCGCTCCGAGGTTGTACTCGGGCACGAAGGCCTGGTCGTACTTGCCGAAGGGGTACGGGTAGTCGAAGTGGTCGTGGAAGAAGTCGAGACCCTGCTTGGTCACCAGGAAGATGTCATCGGCGTCGAAGTGCCTGGCAAGGCCCTTGCGGCAGAGCGCGCCGAGCGGGATCTCCAGCTCGGTCCCGTCCTCCAGGGTCCGGCGGTAGACATCCGTCATGTGGTGGTACGGGCCGGCGACGACCGCGGTGATGTACGTGGAGATCGGTTTGGTCTCGGCGAAGCTCCACACCCCGTCGGTCTGCTCGCCGACGCCGTTGCTCCACACCGTCCAGCCGTCGGGCGCGGTCACCTCGAACTCGTAGGGCGCCTTCAGGTCGGGCTGTTCGAAGTTGGCGAAGACCCGGCGCGAGTCGGCGGGCTCGTACTGCGTGTACAGATAGACCTCGCCGTCCTCCGGGTCGACGAAGCGGTGCAGGCCCTCGCCGGTCCTGCTGTACGCGCACTGCGCGTCCACGACCAGGACGTTCTCGGTGGCGATCCCGTCGAGCGCGATCCGGGACCCGTCGAAGACGGCGGCCGGGTCCAGCTCCCGCCCGTTCAGCTTCACCGACGTCACCGACGGAGCGATCAGATCGGCGAAGGTGGAGACGCCCGCCTCGGCCGAGCGGAACCGCACGGTCGTCACCGAGCGGAAGGTGCGCGGCTCGTCGCCCGGGCCGTCCCCGACCGCCGAGCGCAGATCGAGGGCGACCGCGTACCCGTCGACAGAGAGGAGCTCGGCCCGCCTCCGGGCTTCGTCGCGGGACAGATTCTCACCGGGCACGGGCACTCCTTCGTGTATACGATCCGTTGTCCGAATCCTCCCACGCGCCGCTCGGGGGAGGCAGCCGGGAATGGCGGGGCCGACCGGGGGTGTTGCAGCAGAAGAGTTGCCGCAGTGGAGAAGTGTCGAGAAGTGCGCATCCCGAGGAGAGACATGTCCGAGAAGACCCCCGTCGACTTCTGGTTCGATCCGCTGTGCCCCTGGGCGTGGATGACGTCCCGCTGGATGCTTGAGGTCGAGAAGGTCCGGGATGTCGAGGTCCGCTGGCACGTGATGAGCCTGGCCGTCCTCAACGAGGACCGGCTCGACGAGCTGTCCGACGAGTACCGCGAGATGCTGGCCGTCAGGGCCTGGGCGCCGGTGCGGGTCGTCATCGCCGCCCAGCAGAAGCA
Source organism: Streptomyces sp. NBC_00440 (assembly GCF_036014215.1). Taxonomy (NCBI): domain Bacteria; kingdom Bacillati; phylum Actinomycetota; class Actinomycetes; order Kitasatosporales; family Streptomycetaceae; genus Streptomyces; species Streptomyces sp. NBC_00440. The sequence continues at coordinate 2,532,817 of NZ_CP107921.1, read as the reverse complement.
CGGCGATGAGATCGTCGGCAAGCTGTACACCGCGCTCGGCACCCGTTTCCACAACGAGGGCCAGGGCCCGACCCGGGAGGCCATCGCGGCCGCGCTGGACGAGGTGGGGCTGCCCGCCGAACTGCTCGATTACGCGGACCAGAGCCCCTTCGACTACGAGGCGGAGCTGCGCGCCTCCCACCACGAGGGCATCGACATGGTCGGCCAGGAGGTCGGCACCCCGGTCATCGCGGTCCCCGGCGCCGACGGCGAGCAGATCGCGTTCTTCGGCCCCGTCGTCACCCCGGCGCCCAAGGGCGACGAGGCGGCGAAGCTCTGGGACGGCACCCTGATGGTCGCCTCGATCCCCGGCTTCTACGAGATCAAGCGGACCCGTACCCAGGGCCCGATCTTCGACTGAGCCTTCTTCGGCCTTCTTCAGGCCTGTTGAGTCTTCTTGCGCCTTCTTGAGCCTTCGGCCGGAGTCCTGGGCCGACCGACGCCGACAGCCGGCCTCCGCGAGTCATGTCCTCGCGGAGGCCGGCTGCTTTTCATCCGCCCGCAGGTGAAGGTTGAGAAGACGATCACGAGCAGGACGTCATGAGCACCGCGCCGTCACGGTGCGAGCAGCAGCACGTCGGCGCGCTCCTTGGCCGCGGCGTAACGCTTCGCCACGTCCTGCCAGTTGACGACCTTCCACATCGCCTCGATGAAGTCCACCTTCTGGTTCTTGTACTGCAGATAGAAGGCGTGCTCCCAGGCGTCGAAGACGAGCACAGGCACCGAACCCTGGCCGACGTTGCCCTGGTGGTCATAGATCTGCTCGACGATGAGCCGCCCGCTGACCGGCTCGTACGCGAGGACGCCCCAGCCCGAACCCTGGGTGGTCGCCGCGGCCTTGGTCAGCTGGGCCTTGAACTTGGCGAAGGAGCCGAACGACTCGGCGATCGCACCGGCCAGCTCGCCGGTGCCGTCCTTGTCGAGGGGCTCGCCGCCGCCGTCACCGGTCATGTTGTGCCAGTAGATGCTGTGCAGGATGTGGCCGGAGAGATGGAACGCGAGGTTCTTCTCCAGCCCGTTCACCGCACCCCACTGGTCCTTGTCGCGCGCCTCGGCCAGCTGCTCCAGCGTGTCGTTCGCGCCCTTCACATACGCCGCGTGGTGCTTGTCGTGGTGCAGCTCGATGATCTGGGGATTGATCACCGGTTCCAGCGCCGCGTAGTCGTACGGAAGTTCAGGAAGTGTGTAAGTCGCCATGTCGTCCGAGCCCTCCGACTGCTTATTGCAACCTCTATGCAAGTGCAGGCTAGCAGCAGGTGCATGATTTATGCGGGATGGGCCGTCGTACGGCCACGCGGGCGCACTGCCATGCGCGGACAGCCGAGTGTGGACAGCCGTGCGCGGACAGCCGGAAGGGCGGGCGCCCTGTGCGGCGCCCGCCCTTCCGGTCCCTCTGTCGCGTCAGCTGCCGGCGACGCCCGCCGGTGCACTCCCGCGCCGCCGTGCGCTCAACTCCCGTACGCCCGCCGCCACCAGCACCACGGCCGTCGCGCCCAGCGACCACAGCAGCTGCGGACGCGCCGTGGCATCGGTCAGCATCAGGACGAAGACGGCGGCCAGACCGGCCAGCGTCACCCAGGTCAGCCAGGGGAAGCCCCACATCCTCAGCTGCAGCAGCTCCGGGGTGTCCCGCTCGATCATGCGGCGCAGCCGCAGCTGGGAGGCCGCGATCAGGGCCCAGACGAACAGCAGCACCGCGCCGACCGCGTTGAGCATGTAGAGGAAGACCGAGTCGGGCCACTTCAGATTGAGCAGGACCGACACGAAGCCGAAGGTGACGGAGGCGAGGACCGCCCGGCGCGGCACGCTGCCGGTGACCTTGAGCAGCCCGCGCGGCGCCTCGCCCCGCTCGGCCAGCGAGAAGATCATCCGCGATGAGCCGTACAGGTTGGCGTTCAGCGCGGAGAGCATCGCCACGAACACGACGATGTTCATGATGGTTCCCGCGGACGGCACGCCGATCGAGTCGAGCACCGTCACATAGGGGGAGAGCCCCGCCTTCTGCGCGCTCCAGGGCAGCACCGTCACGATGACCAGCATCGACCCCACGTAGAAGAAGAGGATCCGGAACACCGCGCTGCGCACCGCCCGGCCGACCGCGCGCACCGGGTTCTCCGTCTCCGCCGCGGCGATCGTCACGACCTCAAGACCGCCGAAGGCGAAGACGACCGCGAGCACGCCGGAGATGACGCCGTGCCAGCCGTGCGGCAGGAAGCCGCCCTGCCGGGTGAGGTTGGTCAGCCCGACCGGGTCGGTGTCCGGGAGCACGCCGAAGACCGCCAGCAGTCCGAGCGCCAGGAAGAGGACGATCGCGCCGATCTTCAGCGCCGCGAACCAGAACTCGAACTCGCCGAAGTTCCGCACGGCCGCGAGGTTGGCGACGGTGAAGACCACCATGAAGACCAGTACCCAGGTCCACTGCGGTATGCCGGGCACCCAGCCGTTGGCGATCTGGGCCGCGGCCGTCGCCTCCACCGCGAGGACGACCACCAGCAGGAACCAGTACAGCCACCCGACCGTGAACCCGGCCCAGCGCCCCAGTGCCCGCTCCGCGTGCACTGAGAAGGAGCCGGAAGCGGGGAGCGCCGACGACATCTCGCCGAGCATCCGCATCACCAGCATCGCGAGTGTGCCCGCGATCAGATAGGAGACGACGATGCCGGGGCCCGCCACGGCGATGCCCGCGCCCGAACCCACGAAGAGCCCGGCGCCGATCACCCCGCCCAGGCCGAGCATGGTCAGGTGGCGCTGCTTCAGCCCGACGGAGAGAGGTTCCGCCTGGAGTGGTTCGGACATGTCAATGCTCGCGATGCTCTGGATGATGGCGCTGGACGTTTTGGCCAGCTGATCTGGCCGACCGTTTTGGTGAGATCCCACAGTGTCCCCAAGTGGCCACCCGTTCCGCAACGGAGATGCACCTGCCCCGGACCTTCAGTGACGAGCATCACGCGGGAAGATGGTTGAACCACTCGCTTTGTATGAAACCAACCAAAGCCCCAACCTCCGCTTTGTGGGCCGCTGATGGTGATCCGGGCCGGGCCGCCGCGCTAACGTCAGCCTGTCCCCACCTGCCCTCACCCGCGGAGTCCCGATGAGTACTGCTGCCGCCACCACCCGCCCCGGAGCGGTTCTCGCCGACCTGCTGCCTGCCACCCGTACGCGCGACATCGCGCTCGTGCTCGGCGGCGCCGCGCTCACCGGCATCGCGGCGCAGATCGCCGTGCCGATCCCCGGCTCCCCGGTCCCGGTCACCGGACAGACCTTCGCGGTGCTCCTGGTGGGCGCCGCGCTCGGCGCGCGCCGCGGCTTCCTCTCCCTCGCGCTGTACACGCTGGTGGGCATGGCGGGTATGCCGTGGTTCGCCGGCGGCACGTCGGGCACCGGCAGCGCCTCGTTCGGCTACGTCCTGGGGATGCTGCTCGCATCGGCCGCGGTCGGCGCGCTGGCCCGGCGCGGCGGCGACCGGTCCGTGCTGCGCACCGCGGGGACCATGGTGCTCGGCTCGGCGATCATCTACGCGGTCGGCGTCCCGTACCTGGCGCTGACCACCGGCCTTTCGGCCTCCGCGGCCATCGCCGCCGGTCTCGTCCCGTTCCTCATCGGTGACGCGCTGAAGGCGGCCCTCGCGATGGGCGTGCTGCCGAGCGCCTGGAAGCTGGCGGGCCGCCGCGGCTGATCCCCGCGACCGACGGACAGAAATGCGGGAGGGGCCGCACCCGGTTCGCCGGGTGCGGCCCCTCCCGCATGGGTTGCGGACGTGTACGGATCAGCCGTCGGCCGCGGCCGGGGCAGCCGCCGCGACGGTCTTCCGCCGCCGGTCCCGCACCACCGCGACCACCAGCACCAGCGCGCCCACCAGCACCGAGAGCAGCATCTGCTTGCGCCCGTCGGTGTCGTACAGCATGTAGCCGACCACGAAGAGGATCAGGGCGATCGTCGCCCAGGTCAGATACGGGTACAGCCACATCCGTACGGTCAGCAGCTCCGGGTTCTCCCGCTCGATCCTGCGGCGCATCCGCAGCTGCGAGAAGCAGATGACCAGCCAGACGAAGAGGGCCACCGCGCCCGACGAGTTCAGCAGGAACTGGAAGACGGTGTCCTGGGCGATGTAGTTGAAGAACACCGCCACAAAGCCGAACGCGACGGACGCCCAGATCGCGACGGCGGGTACGCCGCCCCGGTTGACCGTGGCGAACGCCTTCGGGGCGTCACCGCGCTGACCGAGCGAGAAGGCCATCCTGGAGGCCGTGTACAGACCGGAGTTGAGACAGGAGAGCACCGCGGTCAGCACCACGATGTCCATGATCGTGCCGGCGCCGGGGATGTCCAGCGAGTCGAGCACGGCCACGTACGGACTGGCCGTGACCGCCTTGGAGTCCCACGGCAGCAGCGTGACGATGACGAAGATCGAGCCGATGTAGAACAGCGCGATCCGCCAGATCACGCTGTTGACCGCCTTGCGGACGGCCTGCACCGGGTTGGGCGACTCGGCGGCGGCCAGCGTCACGATCTCCGAGCCCATGAAGGAGAAGACGACCAGCAGCATCCCGGAGAGGATCGCGCCCGGCCCGTTCGGCAGGAATCCGCCGTGCCCGGTCAGATTGCTCATCCCGGCCGGGTCGCCGCCCGGCGGCAGGCCGAACACGGCGAGCAGCCCGATCACGATGAAGGCAATGATCGAGACGACCTTGATCCCGGCGAACCAGAATTCGAATTCGCCGAAGGAGCCGACCGAGACCAGGTTGGTGCCGGTCAGCACCAGCATCACCAGGAGCGCCCACGCCCACTGCGGTATCGCGGGCACCCACCCGGTGAGGATGGAAGCGGCCGCGGTCGCTTCCACGGCGAGGACCACGGCCCAGAAGAACCAGTAGAGCCAGCCGATGGTGAACCCGGCCCACCGGCCGAGCGCCCGGTCCGCGTATGTGGAGAAGGAACCGGAGACCGGATCCGCCGCGGCCATCTCGCCCAGCATCCGCATCACCAGGACGACGAGCAGCCCGGTCAGCGCGTACGAGAGCAGAATGCCGGGGCCCGCGGCGTTGATCCCGGCCCCGGAGCCCACGAACAGCCCCGCGCCGATCACACCGCCGATGGCGATCATCGAGAGATGACGGTTCTTCAGGCCGGCCTGAAGTCCGTCGGGAGAATCGCCACCGGGCGATCTGTCAGCGACCCGCGAAGGAGGTGCAGCACTCATGCTCTCTGTCCTTAATTGTCGCGAACGGGTCACGCATACGTGCCCCGACCAGGCGTCCCACCTACCCGGCGTGCCACACTCGAAGCATGCGCGTGTACCTCGGTTCCGATCATGCCGGTTACGAACTCAAGAACCACCTCGTCGAGTGGCTCACCGCCCACGGCCATGAGCCCGTGGACTGCGGTCCCCACATCTACGACGCCGTGGACGACTACCCGCCGTTCTGCCTCCGGGCCGCCGTGAAGACGGCCGCGGACCCCGACAGCCTCGGCGTCGTCATCGGTGGCTCCGGCAATGGTGAGCAGATCGCGGCCAACAAGGTCAAGGGGGTACGGGCGGTGCTCGCTTGGAGTGAGCAGACCGCAGCTCTCGGTCGTGAGCACAACAACGCCAACGTCATCTCCGTCGGCGGCCGGATGCACACGCAGGAGGAGGCGCTGAAGTTCGTGGAGATCTTCCTCAACACCCCGTACTCCGGCGAGGAGCGCCACCAGCGCCGCATCGACATGCTCACCGCATACGAGGCGACCGGCGAACTGCCGCCCGTCCCGGCCCACCACCCGCAGAAGGACTAACTTCTCAGTGCCCGAGGGCCACACCATCCACCGACTGGCCGCCGACCACTTCGAGAGGTTCGGCGGCCGGCCTGTGCGTGCCTCCAGTCCGCAGGGCAAGTTCTCCGGCAGTGCGGCGCTCATCGACCGCCGCACCCTGGAGACCGCCGAGGCGCACGGGAAGCATCTGTTCCTGGGTTTCGGCGCGGGCGGCTGGGTCCATATCCACCTCGGTCTGTTCGGAAAGCTGGGCTTCGGCACCGCGCCCGCCGCGCCGCCCACCGACACCGTCCGGCTGCGCCTGGTCAACGACGACGCGTACGCCGACCTGCGCGGCCCGACCACCTGCGCGCTGATCACGGACGGCGAGAAGCAGGCGATACACGACCGGCTCGGCCCCGACCCGCTCCGCCCCGAGGACTCCGGCGACCGCGCCTGGTCCCGCATCTCCCGCTCCCGTACGACCGTGGCCGCCCTGCTCATGGACCAGAAGGTGATCGCGGGCGTCGGCAACGTCTACCGCGCCGAGGTCCTCTTCCGGCACGGCATCGACCCGTACCGCGCGGGCAAGGACCTGACCCGCGCCGAGTGGGACGCTGTCTGGGCCGACCTCGTGGACCTGATGCGGGAGGGCGTACGGAACAACCGCATCGACACCGTCCGCCCCGAGCACATGCCCGAGGCGACCGGCCGGGCGCCGAGGGTCGACGACCACGGCGGTGAGGTGTACGTCTACCGCCGGGCCGCGATGCCCTGCCACCTCTGCGGCGCCGAGATCCGCACCGCACCGCTGGCCGCCCGCAACCTCTTCTGGTGCCCGGACTGCCAGCAGCGCTAGCGGACCGCCCGCACGCTCAGAACCCGTGCGGCAGCCAGGGCGCCTTGTCCGAACCGAAGGCGAGCGATGCCCCGGCCAGCGTGCCGGGCCGCAGCTCCCGCACCAGACCGGCATCCGCCAGCGCCGTGAGCGGCGTACCGCCCAGATAGGCGGCGCCCAGCTCCTGTACGGACAGTTCGAGGTCGGCCGGGTCGTCGGTCCGCACACAGGACGCGCCCCGGGCGTCCCCGGTCAGCCGCCAACGCCCGCTGTTCCAGGGGCAGAAGGCGTCCTCGACGCCGAACACCGCATCCACCGGGGCCCGGTAGGTACGGCCTTCGAGCGCCGCCCCCACATCCACCAGCCGCAGATGCAGCACATCGCGCACCTGGACCCGGCACCGGCGGATGTCCGACACCAGATACTGCCAGGGGTCGTCGAGCGGGCGGTTGTGGACGCGCACCGTCGACGTCAGGTCGATGCCGAACAGGAACCGCCACAGAGCCGCGGATGCCGCGGGGTCCACCGCGTCGATGTGCCGCAGGGTGACGGAGCCATCGGGGCCCGCCGCGTCGGAGTCGATCTTCGTACGGAAACGGACGTACCCCACCATCTCGCCGTCCCGCTCGGCGACCACGCACTGCAGCGGCGACGCACCCCCACGCTCGGAGGGCGGGTCGAGCAGCGGCATCCGCTCCCATCCCGGCGTCCGCTGGAGCATTCCGGGGCGCGAACCGATGGAGCGCACATACAGTGCCTCGCACTGCGCGGCCACCTCATCGACCGGCGCGTACCGCAGCCGTACGGCGTCGGTCCCGGGCGGCGCCGCGAGCGTCACCCGCGCCGTGTCGATCTCGGCCGCCAACTGCCGGGAGGCGATGCCGTATCCGAAGCGTCCGTAGATCGCCGGCTCCGAAGCGGTCAGTACGGCCAGCGGTTCTCCGAGCGCCCGTACGTCGTCCAACTGCCGCCGCATCATGGATGTCAGGATCCCGCGCCGCCGGTGCGTCGCCGCCACGCTGACCATGGTCACGCCCGCCGCCGGTACGTAAGCGCCCCCCGGTACCGAGAGCTTGAAGCTGAACGCCCCCGCCGTACCCACACACAGGTCACCGTCCCAGGCGCCGATCGAGCGCTCGAACTCGGTGAGATCCTCCCAGAGCGCGCGCTCATCGGGCGATTCGTCGAACCCGCCGAAGGCCCGCATCAACCCCCGGTACCAGGTGTCCATGGTGTCGCGGCGCAGTACCTTCAGTTCGGTATCCATGAACCATCCCTACCAGCGGGGCCCATGCCGGGCGAGTCAATTTCGAACGCGATGTCACAGGGTCCCCCTGCGCGGGACCCGCACGGGTGGATAAGGTCCGGGCAATGGCCGGTCGCGTCGGAGAAGAAGCGTTCACGGCCCGGATGCGGAAGTCGGTGCACCGGGCCAGGACCGTGCTGCGCCGGTCCGGTGTCGACTACTTCCGCGGCGACGGCTCCGAAGGGCTCGCCCTCGCCACGCTCCTGCTGACCGTCCCCGCGCTGGCCTGGGCGACCATCCTCACCCCGGTCTGGTGCTCGCCCTCGACGCTGGTGCTGCCCATCGTGGCCGGCGGACTGCTGCTGCGCCCGGCGAGCCTGCTGGGCCTCTACGCCGCGGCGGCCGCCGCCCTCATCGTCGAGTCGGTCAAGCTCGGTCCGTACACCGACGGGGCCACGCCGGTCACCCCCGGCACGGTCCTCACGGTGGCCGCCTGCGGGCTCTTCGGCCTGCTCATCGCGCAGTTCCGCAGCCGGGTCGGGGTGCCGTGGCGGCGCGGCGGGACCATGCTCTTCGACCTGCGTGAACGGATCCGCGTCCAGAGCAAACTCCCGCGGCTGCCCCAGGGCTGGCACCGCGAGATGGCGCTGCGGCCCGCCGGCGGTCAGTCCTTCTCGGGCGACTTCGTGGTCGCCGGGCGCACCTGTGGGGGCCGCACCCTGGAAGTCGTCCTCACGGACGTCTCCGGCAAGGGGATGGACGCGGGCTCCCGGGCCCTGCTGCTCTCGGGTGCCTTCGGCGGTCTGCTCGGCTCGCTCCCGCCCCATGACTTCCTGCCGGCCGCCAACGGCTATCTGCTGCGCCAGGACTGGGACGAGGGGTTCGCCACCTCGATCCATCTGGTCCTCGACCTGGACACGGGCGACTACGAACTCCTCTCGGCCGGCCACCTCCCGGCGCTCCAACTGCACGCGGGCAGCGGTCTGTGGGAGGAGAAGTCGGGCGAAGGCCCGCTCCTCGGTGTCTACGACGGCGCCGAGTTCGACGCGGCCAAGGGGTCACTCGGCCCCGGCGACGTCCTGATGCTCTTCACGGACGGGCTGGTCGAGGCGCCCGACCGCGACATCAGCGAGGGGATCGACCGGCTGACGGGGGAGGCCGACCGCTATGTCGCCAGCACCTTCGAGGGCGCGGCGTGGCATCTCATCGAGGCGGTGGCCAAGGACGTCAACGACGACAGGGCGCTGCTGCTGATCTGCCGGGACAGCGACGCGGGGCCCATGCTGTAACCGGCTCCGGTCGCGCGTTCGCTCTGTTACGCAGTTGCCCTATTACGCAGTTGCCCTATTACGCAGTTGCCCTGTGACGCGATTGCTCTGCTGCGCAGTTGAGCCCCGTCCAACGGTTCTCCGTCGGACGGGGCTCAACTGCGGGCGGTGTGCTGCTGGTTCAGCTCCGGAGGCCGGGCCCGGGGCTGGGTTCCGTTCGGATCAGGCCGGAACCTTCTCGCGCTCGCGCTCCCGATTCCGTGCGTTCTCCACCGGGTCGGACCGGAACGCCCACTTCATCTCGGGTTCCGTCGCGAAGCGCATCACGCGCCGCACCGGCGGGGTGCAGAACAGCGTGACGGCGGCCGCCATGAAGAGCGTTGCGAAGATCTCGCCCAGCGGGCTCTTCAGCCAGCTGTAGTCGTCGATCAGACCCGCGTACTCGATGGTCTTGATGAGCAGACCGTGCAGCAGATAGCCGCAGAGCGTGCCGGCGCCGAGCGCGGTGAACCAGGTCTTGCGGCGCGGCACGAGGGCCAGGAAGCACGCGGTCAGCACCAGCCCGCAGACGGTGAGGCCGAGCGTCATCACGACGCCCTCCCACCAGTCGACGCCGAGCTGCTGGGCGCTGGTGCCCCGGTAGAACCAGTTGAGCGTCATTCTGGGCGCCGCCCAGTAGGCGAACACCACCGTGACCAGCATGATCGCGACGGCCACCGGCCGCGCACCCCGGCGCTGCACCCACTGGAAGTGCTCGGGCTTGAGCTTCAGACCCAGCACGAAGAACGGCAGGAACTGGAGGACCCGCTGCAGATCGAGGTCGTCGCCGATGTTGGGGGTGATCGACGCGAGGATCGCGATGACGAGCGAGATGGTCATCGGATAGCGCAGATTGAGCCAGATTGGCGTGGTGAGCCGCCAGATGAAGAGGGCGATCAGGAACCACGTCAGGAAGTACGGGTCGAGCAGGCTGATCTGGTGACCGGGGTCGTTGTTGCCCCACTTCTCGTAGAGCGAGTAAGTGGTCTCGAAGATCACATAAGGAACGACGACACCCGTCACCAGCCGACGCAGCCGGTCGGGTCGCATGTCGAAACTGCGGGAGAAATATCCCGAGATAATGATGAATGCAGGCATATGGAACGTGTAGACGAACATGTACAGCGCCCGCGTGGTGCGGCTGCCGTCCATGATCGGCTCCCACGCGTGCGCCATGGCCACGAGCACGATGGCCAGGAACTTCGCGTTGTCGAAGAGAGCGTTGCGCTCCTTCTTGGCGCCGGGGGCAGGCGCCTGTACATGCGCTGTGTCCGGTCTGGGCGGCGCCTGTGAGGCTGTGGAGGTTTCGGGTTCCGTCTCCCGCGCCAGGGGGAGTGGGGCCCGCTGATATCCGTGTGGAGCATGAACCATTCGAGGAACCCTAGCGTCGCGTGAGGGAATCCGTAAAACCCTCTCCGGTGTCTGTGATATTCGCAGTACGTCTGCCCCCGCGGCTTACCTTTACTACCCTGATCTTATGTATGCATATGGGGTAACTCATCCCACTTAAATGGCGCATAACGACGCCCTTCGGGACCCGCTTCAGAGGCCGTCCGGTGGCTGCTCGGGCTTATCGCAATCGCCTGTGAACAAAATGTGTGGACAGTGAAACGATCGATTCGGATTTATCCCCGCGAGTGGCGGACCGCACAGTCCGGAAATTGCCGTCGCGCACCCCGGCGGCGCCCGCGCGCCGGGCACCGGGGCGGGACGCGCGGGGAGCGCGGGATGGCGCGATCCGATCGGCGCCGTTTCGTCACCGGGCAACAACCACAGGCCTGTTGGTGGCACCATGGACCAGCGGAAGAAGTGCTGGAGCGGCATCGTTCCCGGCCGGCAAGGCGGACCGACCAAGGGTTGTGATCAGTTGTGGCCATTTCACTGTCAGTGGTGCTGCTGTTGGCGATCGTCCTTGTGGTGTTGATCCGTGGTGGATCCATCAAGGCCGGTCCCGCGATCGTCGCCATGCTCTTCGGCTTCTTCCTGGCGTCGACGGGCATGGCTCCGTCGATCAACAGGTTCCTCAACTCGATAGCTGACACGATCAATCAGATCAAGTTCTAGCGCCGGAGCCCCGGCTCCAGACGTCCCGGCCGGCACCGGCGAACGGTGCCGGCCGCGGCGTGCGCGGCGGCCCTGCCGGTGAGGGAATCGGCGGGCGGCGGAACCGGTGATCGGTGGCTGAAACAGCAGTCGGCCCGGCCGGTGAAGGTGCTCACCGGCCGGGCCGACTGCTGTGTGGAGCGGGCGACGGGAATCGAACCCGCGTAGCTAGTTTGGAAGACTAGGGCTCTACCATTGAGCTACGCCCGCATGAGCCGCCGGTCGGAGCGACCGCGGCACGAGAAGCATCGTAGCGGGTCGGACCCGGTCCGCGCACACCCGTTCCGTGCTGCGTGGATCCGCGGGAACGCCATGCCCCCGATAACACTGCCACGGTGCGGCGGGCGGCCATGTACCCTACGTCTCGCACCGACGGGGTGTGGCGCAGCTTGGTAGCGCGTCCGCTTTGGGAGCGGAAGGTCGTCGGTTCGAATCCGGCCACCCCGACCAGCAGCAAGATCGCATTGTGGGTCTCCTCCTGCTTGCCGTTACTATGCAAGCTGTGTGCCCGCGTGTCTCTAAAACCGGGCAGAGATTCTGAAGTCAGCCCCCAAGGAGACCGAACCGTGAAGAGCGCCGTGGAGACCCTGAACCCGACTCGGGTTCGGCTCAGCATCGAGGTGCCCTTCGAGGAGCTCAAGGACAGCCTCGACGCGGCGTACAAGAAGATCAACGAGCAGGTCACGGTGAAGGGCTTCCGTAAGGGCAAGATCCCGAACCGCGTGATCGACCAGCGCTTCGGCCGCGGTGCGGTGCTGGAGGAGGCCGTCAACGACGCCCTCCCGAAGTTCTACACCGAGGCCGTCAACGAGGGTGAGCTGAATGTCCTCGGCCAGCCCGAGGTCGACATCACGGAGCTCAAGGACGGCGAGCTGCTCTCCTTCACCGCCGAGGTCGACGTCCGGCCCGAGATCGAGATCCCGGACTACTCCGGCATCGAGGTCGAGGTCGACGCGGTCGACGTCAGCGACGAGGACGTCGACAAGGCCGTCGAGGAGCTGCGTGGCCGCTTCGCGTCCACCAACCCCGTCGAGCGCGCCGCCGCCGAGGGTGACGTCGTCACCATCGACCTGGAGGCCAAGGTCGACGGCGAGGTCCTGGAGGACGGCGTGGCCGAGGGTGTCTCGTACACCATCGGCTCCGGTGAGCTGCTCGACGGGATCGACGAGGCCGTGACCGGTCTGGAGGCCGGTGGCGAGGCCACCTTCACCTCCGAGCTCAAGGGCGGCTCCGCCGAGGGCAAGCCCGCCGAGGTCACCGTCAAGGTCACCGCGGTCGCCGCTCGTGAACTTCCCGGCCTGGACGATGACTTCGCGCAGCTGGCGAGCGAGTTCGACACGCTGGACGAGCTCAAGGCCGACAGCCGCAAGCGCCTCGAAAGCACCAAGCAGTACGAGCAGGCCACCCAGGCCCAGGAGCGCGTCCTCGACGAGCTGCTGAGGCTGGCGGAGGTCCCGATCCCCGAGAAGCTTCTTGAGGACGAGATCAACACCCGCAAGCACAACCTGGAGCACCACCAGCTCGGCCAGATGGGCCTCGACCTCGCCAAGTACCTGGAGATCCAGGGCAAGACCGAGGAAGAGTTCACGGCCGAGACCAAGGAGCAGGCCGAGAAGGGCATCAAGACCCAGTTCATTCTCGACGAGCTGGTCAACAAGGAGAAGCTGAACGTCAACCAGGAGGAGCTCACCGAGCACCTCATGCGGCGCGCCCAGTCCTCCGGCATGAGCCCCGACCAGTTCGCCCAGGCGGTCGTCGAGGGTGGCCAGGTCCCGATGCTCGTCGGCGAGGTGGCCCGCGGAAAGGCCCTCGCGGTCGTCGTCGAGGCCGTCAAGGTCAAGGACACGAACGGTGAGGTCGTCGACCTGAGCGACGACGAGGACGAGGCTGACGAGGCCGCCGAGGACGCAGCGGTCACCGAGACCGCCGAGGCGTCCGCGGACGAGACCGAGGCCAAGCCGGAGGCCTGAGCCTCCACCGGTCTCGGCCGGGCCGGTCTCCGATCCGGCCGGTTCTGATCTCGATCAAAGCGAAGGGTCCGGGCGTGCCGCACGTCCGGACCCTTCGTCGTACGCACGCGCCGGGCCTACCTTGCGCTCCCAGCGAACAGTTCGGGAAGCGGGATGGCGTTGTCCTACCTGCGCGTTAGGGTCCATGAAGAGGAGAGCCCGGGAGTAGGAAACCACCCCCGGACTCCTGCTGTACGAAGACGCTGAGACGGCCGGAGCCGTCAGAGACGAGCAGGTGGATACGTGACGAATCTGATGCCTTACGCCGCCGGCGAGCCCAACATCGGTGGCGGCCTCGGCGACCAGGTCTACAACCGACTGCTCGGTGAGCGGATCATCTTCCTCGGCCAGCAGGTCGACGACGAGATCGCCAACAAGATCACCGCGCAGCTGCTCCTCCTTGCCGCCGATCCGGAAAAGGACATCTTCCTTTACATCAACAGCCCCGGCGGCTCGGTGACGGCAGGCATGGCGGTCTACGACACCATGCAGTACATCCCGAACGACGTGGTCACCATCGGTATGGGCCTCGCGGCCTCGATGGGCCAGTTCCTGCTGACCGGTGGCACCGCCGGCAAGCGCTTCGCGCTCCCCAACACCGACATCCTGATGCACCAGGGCTCGGCCGGTCTCGGCGGCACCGCATCGGACATCAAGATCCAGGCCCAGCAGCTGCTCCGTACGAAGAAGCGCATGGCCGAGATCACCGCCCGGCACTCCGGCCAGACCGTCGATGCGATCATCCGCGACGGTGACCGCGACCGCTGGTACACGGCGGATGAGGCCAAGGAGTACGGCCTCATCGACGAGATCATCTCCTCCGCCTCGGGCGTTCCGGGCGGCGGCGGCACCGGGGCATGACGCCCCGCATCCCTGCCTCCGACCCCCGACCGACCACTTGAACGCCACCAGGATGGTGAACACCAGCATGAACGACTACTCCGCCTCCGCCAGCGGCCTCTACACCGGTCCGCAGGTCGACAACCGCTACATCGTTCCGCGCTTCGTCGAGCGCACCTCGCAGGGCGTGCGCGAGTACGACCCGTACGCGAAGCTCTTCGAGGAGCGCGTGATCTTCCTCGGTGTGCAGATCGACGACGCCTCCGCCAACGACGTCATGGCGCAGCTGCTCTGCCTGGAGTCGATGGACCCGGACCGGGACATCTCCATCTACATCAACAGCCCCGGTGGCTCGTTCACCGCGCTGACCGCGATCTACGACACCATGCAGTTCGTGAAGCCGGACATCCAGACGGTCTGCATGGGCCAGGCGGCCTCCGCCGCCGCGGTCTTGCTGGCGGCCGGCACCCCCGGAAAGCGCATGGCGCTCCCGAACGCCCGTGTGCTGATCCACCAGCCGTCCTCGCAGACCGGCCGTGAGCAGCTCTCCGACCTGGAGATCGCGGCCAACGAAATCCTGCGTATGCGGACCCAGTTGGAAGACCTGCTGGCCAAGCACTCGACGACGCCGGTGGAGAAGATCCGCGACGACATCGAGCGCGACAAGATCCTCACGGCCGAGGACGCCCTCGCCTACGGCCTGGTCGACCAGATCGTTTCGACCCGTAAGGGCTCCGTGGGAATGATGACCACCTGATGGCCATTTGATTTACCTTCCGTCCCCTGGCACGGTGCACGTCAAAGTGAACCGTGCCAAGGGGGGCCCGAACGAGGGGCCCGGCAAGGTACCGTCGAATATGAGGCACCAGGAGACGCTGAACGTGGCGCCTCCCAGGCGAAGGGGAAGCACCTCGTGGCACGCATCGGTGATGGCGGCGACCTGCTCAAGTGCTCGTTCTGCGGGAAGAGCCAGAAGCAGGTGAAGAAGCTCATCGCAGGCCCCGGGGTGTACATCTGCGACGAGTGCATTGATCTCTGCAACGAGATCATTGAGGAAGAGCTCGCGGAGACCTCCGAAGTGCGGTGGGAGGAACTGCCCAAACCGCGCGAGATCTATGAGTTCCTTGAGGGATACGTCGTCGGGCAGGAGCCCGCGAAGAAGGCCCTCTCGGTAGCGGTCTACAACCACTACAAGCGCGTCCAGGCCGGTGAGAACGGCGGCGGCGCCAGCCGCGAGGACGCGATCGAACTCGCCAAGTCCAACATCCTGCTGCTGGGCCCCACCGGCTCCGGCAAGACGCTGCTCGCCCAGACGCTGGCCCGGATGCTCAACGTCCCGTTCGCCATCGCGGACGCGACAGCGCTGACGGAGGCCGGCTATGTCGGCGAGGACGTCGAGAACATCCTGCTCAAGCTGATCCAGGCCGCCGACTACGACGTCAAGAAGGCCGAGACCGGCATCATCTACATCGACGAGATCGACAAGGTCGCCCGCAAGAGCGAGAACCCGTCGATCACCCGTGATGTTTCCGGCGAGGGCGTCCAGCAGGCCCTGCTGAAGATCCTGGAGGGCACCACCGCGTCGGTGCCGCCGCAGGGCGGCCGCAAGCACCCGCACCAGGAGTTCATCCAGATCGACACCACGAACGTGCTGTTCATCGTGGGCGGCGCGTTCTCCGGTCTGGAGCGGATCATCGAGTCCCGGGCGGGCGCGAAGGGCATCGGCTTCGGCGCCACCATCCGCTCCAAGCGGGAGATCGAGGCCAGCGACCAGTTCCAGGAGGTCATGCCGGAGGACCTGGTGAAGTTCGGGATGATCCCCGAGTTCATCGGCCGCCTCCCGGTCCTGACCTCGGTGCACAACCTGGACCGCGAGGCGCTGCTGCAGATCCTGGTCGAGCCGCGCAACGCACTGGTGAAGCAGTACCAGCGCCTCTTCGAACTCGACGGTGTGGAGCTGGACTTCGACCGTCCCGCGCTGGAGGCCATCGCCGACCAGGCGATCCTGCGCGGCACCGGGGCGCGCGGCCTGCGCGCCATCATGGAGGAGGTCCTCCAGTCGGTGATGTACGAGGTGCCGTCCCGCAAGGACGTCGCCCGGGTCGTCATCACGGCGGACGTCGTCCGGGACAACGTGAACCCGACGCTGGTCCCGCGCGAGCCGCGGATCGTCGGCAACGACGGACGGCACGAGAAGTCCGCGTAACCGCGGCTGTGTTGAGTGCGTACGCGATGAGCGCGCAGATGAGCTGAGTACGAACGGCGAAGGGGCGCCGGCCGGTCCATACGGACCCGGCCGGCGCCCCTTCGGTCTGAGCGCGAGCGGCTACTGCTTGACGCGGGACGTGTTGTACACCTTGGCCGTGAGGGCCGCGGCGTCGTCCAGCGAGAGCGACTGATGGGTCATGATCAGCGACACATCGGTGTTCTGCACGATCCCGAGGGTGCTGTAGTCCGCCCAGACACAGATGGGCAGTACGAAGGTCTTCGGCACCTGCGATGTGGGATCACTGCTGTCGCCGGTGCTGCTGGCAGTGTTCGTGACCTTGGCGTTCTGACACTTCATGAGAGCGCCGCTGAAGCCGGCCGGTGTGACCGTCTTGGGGCTGTCCTGGAGCTCGACCTTGAGGCCGCCGGACGCGGTCTTGGCGATATTGGCCTTGGAGAGCGCGAACGCCCCGTCCAGGGCCTGCTCCGGGTCGTCGATCGTGCCCCAGAGACCGGAGAGGTTGAGGTCCTTCTCGGTCAGGTTCGAACCGGTCTTGTAGGCGGCGCCCATCTTCGAGGGGTTCTTGATGCCCAGGGCCTCGGCCTTCTCCTTGCCGCCCGCGGCCCACGCCGACTGGTCGGCGCCCTGCTGCTTCTGGTACTCGTCGATCGAAGCGGGGGCCACGAGCTTGTACCCCTTGGTGGCGGCCGAGACATCGCTGTTGCCGCCGCCCTGCGAGGTCAGCAGATAGACCCCGCCGCCGATCACCGCGACCGCCACGATCACCGCGCCGACGATCAGGCCCGTCTTCTTCTTCGGGGCCTGCGGGGGCGGCGGCACCTGGCCGTACGCGGGCTGCTGTCCGTACGGCGGCTGCTGGGGCTGCTGGCTGTACGGGTTCGGCTGGCCCGGCTGCTGCTGCGGGTATCCGTACCCCTGCGGCGGGACGCCCTGCGGCGGGACGCCCTGCGGGGGCTGCTGCGGGTAGCCGTAGCCGGGCTGCGGCTGGCCGGCGGGCTGGCCGTACGGGTTGCCGGGCTGCTGCTGGGGCTGCTGCGGCTGTCCGTACGGTCCGGGCTGCTGAGGCGGCTGCTGTCCGTACGGACCTGGCTGCTGAGGCTGTTGTCCGTACGGTCCCGGCTGGTTGTAGCTCATGGACTGTGGTCCCCCTCTGGATTCTTACGTGATGCGAACATCCTGACGGACGCCCGTACGCGCCGGGGAGACGGGGGCCACAGTCTCACCAAAGATTCCCGTTTCAGTACGGGACCGTGACGCCCTTAAACTGAACCCGTGACCGAGAACTCATCGCAGACTCCAGCGCCCATCACCGAACTGCCGACCCAGTACGCGCCGGCCGAGGTAGAGGGGAAGCTGTACGAGCGCTGGGTGGAGCGCGGTTACTTCGAGGCCGACGCCAAGAGCGACAAGCCCCCGTTCACCATCGTCATCCCGCCGCCGAACGTCACGGGCGCCCTGCACCTGGGCCATGCCTTCCAGCACACGCTGATGGACGCCCTCACCCGCCGCAAGCGCATGCAGGGCTATGAGGCCCTGTGGCTGCCCGGTATGGACCACGCCGGTATCGCCACCCAGAACAAGGTCGAGCAGCAGCTCGCCGAGGAGGGCAAGTCCCGCCAGGACCTGGGGCGCGAGGAGTTCACCGCGCGCGTCTGGCAGTGGAAGGAGCAGTACGGCGGCAAGATCCTCGGGCAGATGCGCCGTCTCGGGGACGGGGTCGACTGGTCCCGTGAGCGGTTCACCATGGACGAGGGGCTGTCCCAGGCCGTCCAGACCATCTTCAAGAAGCTCTACGACGACGAGCTGATCTACCGCGCCGAGCGCATCATCAACTGGTGCCCGCGCTGTCTCACCGCGATCTCCGACATCGAGGTCGACTACCAGGACGACGACGGCGAGCTGGTCTCGCTCAAGTACGGCGAGGGCGACGAGACCCTGGTCGTCGCGACCACCCGGGTCGAGACGATGCTCGGTGACACCGGGATCGCCGTCCACCCCGACGACGCCCGGTACGCGCACCTCATCGGCAAGCGGATCAAGCTGCCGCTGACCGACCGGACCATCCCGGTCGTCGCGGACACGCACGTCGACCCGGAGTTCGGCACCGGCGCCGTCAAGGTGACGCCCGCCCATGACCCGAACGACTTCGCCATCGGCCAGCGGCACGGCCTGGAGTCCATGACGATCATGGACGAGCGCGGAGTCATCACGGTCCCCGGCCCGTTCCACGGGCTCGACCGGTTCGAGGCGCGCTCCACGATCGTCGAGGCCATGCGGGAGCAGGGCCGTATCGTCGCCGAGAAGCGCCCGTACACGCACTCCGTCGGCCACTGCTCGCGCTGCAAGACGACCGTCGAGCCCCGGCTCTCCCTCCAGTGGTGGGTCAAGGTCGAGACGCTCGCCAAGGACGCGGGCGACGCGGTCCGCGACGGCCGCGTCACGATCCACCCGAAGGAGATGGAGAAGCGCTACTTCGACTGGGTCGACAACCTCAACGACTGGTGCATCTCACGCCAGTTGTGGTGGGGCCACCGGATCCCCGTCTGGTACGGCCCGGAGGGCGAGGTCGTCTGCGTCGGACCGGACGACGAAGTGCCCACCGGTGAGGGCTGGCGCCAGGACGAGGACGTCCTCGACACCTGGTTCTCCTCCGGCCTGTGGCCGTTCTCCACGCTCGGCTGGCCGGAGCGGACCCCGGACCTGGAGAAGTTCTACCCGACCGACGTCCTGGTCACCGGCCACGACATCATCTTCTTCTGGGTCGCCCGGATGATGATGTTCGGTCTCTACGCGATGGACGGCGTCGCACCGTTCCACACGATCGCGCTGACCGGTCTCGTCCGTGACGAGAACGGCAAGAAGATGTCCAAGTCCTTCGGCAACGTGGTCGACCCGCTGGAGTGGATGGACGAGTACGGCTCCGACGCCGTCCGCTTCACCCTCGCCAACGGCGCCAACCCCGGTGCGGACGTGCCGATCGGCGAGGACTGGGTCAAGGCGTCGCGGAACTTCGCCAACAAGATCTGGAACGCGACCCGCTTCGCGCTGATGAACGGCGCCACCGTCGAGGGCGAACTGCCGCCCGTCGAGAAGCAGTCGGCCAACGACCGGTGGATCCTGTCGCGGCTGAACGCGGTCGTCGCCGAGGCGGACGCGTACTACGACGACTACCAGTTCGCCAAACTCGCCGACACCCTCTACCACTTCGCGTGGGACGAGGTCTTCGACTGGTACGTCGAGCTGTCGAAGACGACGTTCTTCGCGGGCGGCGAGCCCGCCAAGGTCTCGGCGCGGGTCCTCGGCGAGGTCCTCGACGTGATGCTGCGACTGCTCCACCCGATCGTCCCGTTCGTCACCGAGACGCTGTGGACCACGCTCACCGGCAAGGAGTCGGTCGTCGTGGCCGACTGGCCGAAGGACTCCGGCTTCCGGGACAGCGCGGCCGAGCAGGAGATCCTGCTGGTCCAGCAGGTCATCACCGAGGTCCGCCGCTTCCGCTCCGACCAGGGGCTGCAGCCGGGCCAGAAGGTCCCGGCCCAGCTCGACCTGACGGGCACGGCGCTGGCGCCCCACGAGGCGTCCATCCGCCAGGTGCTGCGGCTCCAGCCGGCGGGGGAGGGCTTCCAGGCCACCGCATCGCTGCCGGTCGCGGGTGCCAAGGTCGCACTGGACCTGTCGGGGACCATCGACGTGGCGGCCGAGCGCAAGCGGCTGACCAAGGACCTCGGCGCCGCCGAGAAGGAGAAGGCGCAGGCGCTCGGGAAGCTCGGCAACGAGGCGTTCCTGGCGAAGGCACCGGACAACGTGGTCGACAAGATCCGTACGCGCCTCGCCAAGGCCGAGACGGACATGGAGCGGATCCAGGCCCAGCTGGACGGGCTGCCGCAGGCGTAGCGCAGGCGGGCACGCACAGGACGAAGACCCCCGGTTCCGCCGGGGGTCTTCGCCGTACGGAGTGCGTCACGTGGCGGGTGTCAGCACCTTGGTGCTCACCGAGTCGAACTCCTCGACGCACTTGCCCGTCCCCAGCGCCACACACTCCAGCGGTGTCCCGGCCACGGTCACGCCGATGCCGGTGGCTGACGCGATCCGCTGATCCAGACCCGGCAGCAGCGAGCCGCCGCCCGTCAGGACGATCCCGTGCTTCATCACGTCGGCCGCCAGCTCGGGCGGGCACTCGGCCAGGGTCGACTGCACCGTGGCGACGATCGCCTCGATCGGCTCGTGCATCGCCTCGCGGATCTCGGCCGCGGTGAGGATGAGCGCGGTCGGCACCCCGTTGATCTTCTCGCGCCCCCGGACCGTGCAGGTCCGGCTCTCCAGCGCCTGGTCGTCCGGGACCGGCCAGGCCGAGCCGATCTCCAGCTTGACCTCCTCGGCGGTCCGCTCGCCGATCAGCAGGCTGCGCTCCTCGCGGATGTGCTCGGTGATCGCCGTGTTCATCCGGTCGCCCGCGAGCCGCAGCGACCGCGAGGTGACGATGCCGCCCATGGAGATCACGGCGACCTCGGTCGTACCGCCGCCGATGTCGACGACCATGGAGCCGCGCGGTTCGTCGACCGGCAGCCCGGCGCCCATCGCCGCCGCCATCGACTCGTCGAGCAGATGGACGGTGCGGCCGCCCGCCTCCTGTGCGGCCTGCACGATCGCCCGCAGCTCCACCGGGGTCACCCCGGTCGGCATGCAGACCACCATCCGGGTGCGCGTCCGCCTGCCTTTGAGGGCCTTGCGCACGAAGTATCTGATCATTTCTCTGGCGGCCTCGTAGTCGCCGATCACGCCCTCCCGCATCGGGCGGAGCGCCGAGACCGAGTCCGGGGTGCGTCCGAGGCTCTCGCGCGCCTCGTCACCGATGGCCGGGGCTCCGCGGCCGCCGTCGCGCACCGCCACCACGGAGGGTTCGTTGAGCACGATGCCCTTGCCGCGGACGTAGAGGAGCGTGTTCGCCGTACCGAGATCAATACCTATGTCCATATTTGGTAAGTCTGGCCTGACAAGGGGGTGTTCCGCGCGCCGGAGTGCTCCGAACCGGGGGTCCTGGCCCGGACGGGACGGGCGAGGTCCGGGCGCGCCGGGACCTCCGTAGACTGGTCCTGTGAGCGAGTCCGACCCTTTCGACGAAATCGTCGACGCAGCGACCGACCTTCCCCCAGCCGACGGCGCGGAATCAGCGGGGGAGATCCCGTCGTCCCCCGACCAGGCGGTGATCGAGGCCGGCAGCCGCACCCTGCGTACCCACGGCGGACCTCCGCCGGGCGACACAGTGCCGGCCAGGCCCGCCGACCCGGAGGTGGACAGGGCGCTGCGCGCGGTGGAGCAGGAGCTCATCGGCCGCTGGCCCGAGACCAGGCTCGACCCCTCCCTCGTACGGATGGAGGCGCTGCTCGACGTCCTGGGCGATCCGCACCGCGCGTACCCCTCGATCCACATCACCGGCACCAACGGCAAGACATCGACGGCCCGCATGGTCGAGGCGCTGCTCGGCGCGCTGGACCTGCGTACCGGGCGGTACACCTCGCCGCACGTCCAGTCGATCACCGAGCGCATCAGCCTCAACGGTGAGCCGATCGAGGCCGAGCGGTTCATCGAGACGTACGAGGAGATCAAGCCGTTCGTCGGCATGGTCGACGGGCAGCAGGAGCACCGGCTCTCCTTCTTCGAGGTGCTCACCGGAATGGCGTACGCGGCCTTCGCCGACGCGCCGGTGGACGTCGCCGTCGTCGAGGTCGGGATGGGCGGCAGCTGGGACGCGACGAACGTCATCGAGGCCCCTGTCGCCGTCGTCACCCCGATCTCCCTGGACCACACGGACCGCCTCGGCAACACGCCCGCCGAGATCGCCGGTGAGAAGGCCGGGATCATCAAGCAGGGCGCGACGGTCATTCTGGCGCAGCAGCCGGTCGACGCCGCCCAGGTGATGCTGAAGAAGGCCGTCGGGATGGACGCCACGGTCGCCCGCGAGGGCATGGAGTTCGGCGTCGGCACCAGGGAGATCGCCGTCGGCGGCCAGCTGCTGACGCTGCGCGGCCTCGGCGGTGACTACGAGGACGTCTTCCTCCCGCTGTACGGCGCCCACCAGGCGCACAACGCGGCGGTGGCCCTCGCCGCGGTCGAGGCGTTCTTCGGGGTCGGTGCCCAGCAGGCGCAGCGGCTCGACATCGACGTGGTCCGCAAGGCCTTCGCGTCGGTCTCGTCGCCGGGCCGCCTGGAGGTCGTACGCAGCTCCCCGACGGTCGTCCTGGACGCGGCGCACAACCCGGGGGGCGCGCTGGCGGCCGCCGCGGGTGTCACCGAGGCCTTCAGCTTCTCGCGGCTGATCGGAGTGGTCGGGGCGAGCGGCGACAAGGACGTGCGCGGACTGCTCGAAGCGTTCGAGCCGATCTTCGCGGAGGTCGTGGTCACCGAGAACTCCACGCCCCGGGCGATGAGGGCGGACGACCTGGCCGCGATCGCCGTCGAGGTGTTCGGCGACGAACGCGTGGTCGTGGAGCCCCGGCTCGACGACGCTCTGGAGGCGGCGATCACGCTCGCCGAGGAAGAGGACGAGTACGCCGGAGCGGGTGTTCTCGTCACCGGTTCCGTGATCACGGTCGGCGAGGCCCGGCTGCTTCTGGGAAGGCGCTGACCTATGCGCACGCTCTGCGCGTCCACCTTGATCGGTGAGTTCTTCGTGATCGGTTTCGCCGGTCTGGTCGCCATGAAGGGCGATCTGTCGGAGACCACGGTCTGGACGGTATGCGGTATCGGGATGCTCCTCTCCGTGCTGCTGTGCGGAATGCTGAGCCGTCCGGGTGCTGTCCAGATCGGCTGGGCGCTCCAGATCGCGCTGATCGCCAGCGGTTTCTTCGTACCGGTGATGTTCATCCTCGGGGTGGCGTTCGCCGGACTGTGGTGGGCGTCCGTCCACTACGGGCGGATCGTCGACGAGGCGAAGGCCCGCTGGGCGGAGCAGGCCTCCGCAGGGCCTGACGCTGCGTAATAGGCGCACGACAGGCCCTGTAGCCTGAGGGCTCGTTACCCCTGTATCCCGTACCGCCCGTACTGAAGGAGTCCGTACAGTGAGCCAGCGCACGCTCGTTCTGCTCAAGCCCGACACCGTACGCCGCCGGCTTGTCGGCGAGGTCGTCGGCCGCATCGAGCGCAAGGCGAACTGGACCATCACGGCGATGGAGCTGCGGACGCTCGACCAGGACACGCTGGAGCAGCACTACGGCGAGCACAAGGGCAAGCCCTTCTACGAGCCGCTGGTCGAATTCATGGCCTCGGGTCCGGTCGTCGCGCTGGTCGTCGAGGGTGAGCGGGTCATCGAGGGCGTACGCGCCCTGGCGGGTCCGACTGACCCGATTGCCGCAGCGCCCGGCTCCATTCGTGGCGATTTCGGCACCATCGTCCGGGAGAATCTCATCCACGCCTCGGACTCGGAGGAGTCCGCAGAGCGAGAATTGAAGATTTTTTTCCCGGGCGTATCCTGACGTCGTGTCAGCCGAATAGCGCTCCCGGCCTCGGGCGACCGAATTAATTCGGTCGCCCTTCGGCATATGCCGGGCGATTTCGGGAACGCATCGCACCGACATGACGTCACCATGACTGAGGCGGCCACAACTTCCGCCCACATGGCGGAGGACCCTCGCGCGCTGTCCGGGCAGGCGGCATTACGATGGAAGCCTTCACACCCACAGCGCTCACTTCGCCTACCAAAAAGCCAATCGCTCCACTTGGGAAGGCCCGACGCATCCTCATGGGGAACAAGGGGAACTCAATGTCGTTCATCGGCCGTGACATGGCTATCGACCTCGGGACTGCCAACACGCTGGTGTACGTCAGGGGTCGAGGAATCGTCCTCAACGAACCCTCCGTCGTCGCCATCAACACCAACACCGGCGGGATCCTCGCCGTAGGCGCCGAGGCGAAAAAGATGATCGGCCGTACGCCGGGCAACATCGTTGCCGTACGGCCGCTGAAGGACGGCGTGATCGCCGACTTCGAAATCACCGAGCGGATGCTCCGCTACTTCATCCTGAAGATCCACAAGCGCCGCTACCTGGCCCGGCCGCGCGTCGTCGTCTGTGTTCCCTCGGGCATCACAGGGGTCGAGCGCCGCGCCGTCATCGAGGCGTCGACCCAGGCGGGCGCCCGCCAGGTGCACATCATCGAAGAGCCCATGGCGGCCGCCATCGGCTCGGGGCTGCCCGTCCACGAGGCCACCGGCAACATGGTGGTCGACATCGGCGGCGGCACCACCGAGGTCGCGGTGATCTCGCTCGGAGGAATCGTCACGGCGCAGTCGATCCGGGTCGCGGGCGACGAGCTGGACAACGCGATCATCCAGCACATCAAGAAGGAGTACTCCCTCCTCCTCGGTGAGCGCACCGCCGAACAGATCAAGATCACGATCGGCTCCGCGTTCGATCTGGAGAAGGACGAGCACACCGAGATCCGCGGCCGCGATCTCGTGTCCGGGCTGCCCAAGACGGTGGTGATCTCCGCCGCCGAGGTCCGCAAGGCCATCGAGGAGCCGGTCAACGCCATTGTCGACGCGGTCAAGACGACGCTCGACAAGTGCCCGCCCGAGCTCTCCGGCGACGTCATGGACCGCGGCATCGTCCTCACCGGCGGCGGGGCGCTGCTCCGCGGTCTGGACGAGCGGCTGCGCCACGAGACGGGCATGCCCATCCACATCGCCGAGGACCCGCTCGACTCCGTCGCCCTCGGATCGGGCAAGTGCGTCGAGGAGTTCGAGGCACTCCAGCAGGTCCTGGACGCCCAGCCCCGCCGGTGACGATCCCCGTCCTTGAGCCGTACGGGGCATGTCCGCCCCGTACGGCGGATCGTTGAAGCAAAGAGTCCGTCCGTATCCGGGCCGGCCTCCGCAAGCGAATAGTCCGACCGACGCAGAGCTTCATGGACGTAGAGCTCCACAGACACGGAGCTCCACAAACGCAGAACTCCACAAACGCATATGAATTCCGACGAGGAAGGCACGGCCTCCGCACGTGAGGGACACACGAGAGAGCCGGCTGCTCCTGGTGCTGCTGATCGCCATCGCGTTCGCGCTGATCACGGTGGACATCCGCGGCGGTGAGGCGTCTCCGGTGGATGGCGCCCGGCACGCCGCCGCCACCGTGTTCGGACCGGTCGAGAGCGGTGTCGCGGACGCCGTGAACCCGGTCGGCAACGCCATCGGTGCAGTACGGGACTCCGGCGACCGGCACAACCGCATCAGCGCGCTGCAGCGTGAGAACACCGCTCTGAAGCAGCAGCTCGGCAGCAGCGCCCGCAACCGCAGCCGCGTACGCCAGCTCGACAGCATGCTCAAGACCGCCGGCGCGGGCCAGTACGGGATCAAGGGTGCCCAGGTCATCGCCATAGGAGCGGCCCAGGGGTTCTCCTGGACGGTCACCATCGACGCCGGAACCGCCGACGGCATCAAGCGGGACATGACCGTGCTCAACGGGGACGGACTCGTCGGCCGGGTCACCACCGTCGGCCCCAACACCGCCACCGTGCTGCTCGCCAACGACCCCGACTTCACCGTCGGCACCCGGATGGAGAAGACCGACGAGGTCGGCTTCGCCACCGGCCGCGGCGACCGCCCGCTCTCGGTCCAGTTCCTGAACGGCAAGGCCGAGGTCAAGAAGGGCGACCGGCTGGTCACCTTCGGCTCCAGCAACGACAAGCCCTTCGTGCCCGGGGTGCCGGTCGGCCAGGTCGTCCGCGTGGACCCGTCCGGCGGCGACCTCACCCGTACGGTCTACGTCCGCCCGTACGTCAGCTTCACCAAGCTCGACCTGGTCGGCGTCGTCGTGGAGCCGCCGCGCAGCAACCCGCGCGACACGGTCCTCCCCGCCAAGCCCGCCAAGCCGAAGCCCGCCCCCACCGTCACGGTCACCGCCACGCCTTCCGGCGCCGGGGCCAACACCGACCCCAACGCCCCCCAGCAGTAGGAGCTGATCAGTATGCGTCTCAACCGGATGCTGCTCTCGGCCACGCTGGTGGTGGTCGCCCTGGTGATCCAGGTGAGCGTGCTCGCCCGACTCCAACTCCCCGGCGCCGTGCCGGACCTGCTGCTGCTCACGGTGGTGGGCCTCGCCCTGGTGTACGGCCATGTGGGCGGCGCCCTGATCGGCTTCGGCGCCGGCCTGCTGGCCGACCTGGCCCCGCCCGCCGACCACGCCGCCGGGCGGTACGCGCTGGTGCTGTGCGTGATCGGGTACGCGGCCGGGCTCGCCAAGCCGGAGAACGGCCGGATCAGGTCCGTCACCGTACCGATGCTCGTGGTGGTCGCCGCCGCGATCGGCTCCACGCTGCTCTACGCCGGGGTGGGCTCCCTCGTCGGTGACACGGCAGCCCGCCATGTGGGCCTGCTCGGGCTGCTGTTCAGCGCCGCGATCTACGACCTGCTGCTCGCACCGTTCACCGTGCCGCTCATCATGGCGCTGGCGAGACGCGCCGAGAACGACCCGCTCGCCGAAGGCCGCGACACCGGCGGAGTGACGAGCGACGTCGCCACCGGCTGGCTGGCGACGGGCACCGGACTGAAGATCGGCAGCCAGCGTGGCGGCCTGCGCATGAAGGCGGCCAAGTCACGCGCGGCGAAGGCCGGACGCATCAAGGGGGTCAAGAGGCTGTGACACTGCGACACGCGGGGGCACGGCCGTCGGATCCCGGCCGGACAATCAGTGGGGCACGGCTGTGAGCAATATTCCCGAGACCGGACGGACCTCGCGGGTCCGGATCCGGCTCGTCGTCATTCAGGTCCTGGTCTTCTCCCTCCTCCTCACCCTCGGCGGCCGGCTCTGGTACCTCCAGATCCGCAACGGCCAGGAGTACAGCGCGGAGGCCAGGAACAACCACGTCCAGCAGGTCGTACAGCCCGCCGTGCGAGGCTCCATCTTCGACGCGCGCGGGGTGCCGATCGCCGACAACGAGACCAAGCTCGTCGTCTCCGCCAACCGCACCGACCTGTTGCGGATGAGCGACGACGGCAAGGCCGTCCTCACCCGGCTGGCCGGCGTGCTCGGGATGAAGCCCAAGGACGTCATCGCGAAGGTCAGGCTCTGCGACGCCAAGACACCGAAGCCGTGCTGGAACGGCTCGCCGTACCAGCCGATCCCCGTCACCGAGACCGCCACCACCCAGCAGGCGCTCCAGATCCGCGAGCGCACCGAGGACTTCCCCGGCATCACCGCCGGGCCCACCGCGGTCCGCAGCTACCCGGGCACCGGGGGACTCAACGCCGCCCAGGTCCTCGGCTACCTCGGCCCGGTCACCGACCAGGAAGTCGCCAAGTCGAACAAGACGAACAACCCGCTGCTCCGCTCCGACCAGGTCGGCCGTGCCGGTCTTGAGTCCACGTACGACCAGCAGCTGCGCGGCAAGTCCGGTGTCACCCGCTACGAGGTGGACAACCTCGGCCGGGTCATCGGCAAGGCCGGGCAGACGGCGTCGCAGCCCGGCAGTTCCCTGGTCACCAGCATCGACTCCCGGGTGCAGGCGCTCACCGAGAAGGAACTGGACGCGACCATGAAGGCCCTCCGGAAAACCTATGACTCGGTCACCCACACCAACTACAAGGCCGACTCGGGCGCGGCCGTGGTGATGGACGTCCACACCGGGCAGGTCATCGCGATGGCCAGCGCCCCGACGTACAACCCCAACGTCTGGGGCGGCGGCATCTCGGCCAAGAACTACAGCAAGCTCACCAAGGCGTCCTCCAACTACCCCCTGCTGAACCGCGCCATCCAGGGGCAGTCGGCGCCCGGCTCGACCTTCAAGGTCATCTCCACCAGCGCCGCCATCAACGCCGGGTACGCGCCCGACGGCGGCTACCCCTGCACCTCGTCGATGACCATCGGCAACCGCGAGTTCAAGAACTTCGAGGGCGAGAACTACGGGGACATCAGCCTGGGCAAGGCCCTGGAGGTCTCCTGCGACACGGTCTTCTACCACGTGGCCTACGACCAGTGGAAGAAGGACGGCGGCAACAACCCCAAGCACCCGAAGGACTGGTTCTTCAAGACCGCCCACGAGTTCGGGCTCGGCAAGAAGACCGGTATCGACCTGCCCGACGAGCTGGCCGGCCGGGTCCCGGACCGCGAGTGGAAGAAGGCCTACTGGGAGGCCAACAAGGACGTCTGGTGCAAGCAGGGCAAGAAGAACGGCACCTACGTCGAGCAGATCGAGTACGAGAACTGCACCGACGGCAAGCAGGTCCGCGCCGGTGACTCCGTCAACTACGCCATCGGCCAGGGCGACACGCTCCTCACCCCGGTCCAGGAGGCGATGATCTACTCGGCCCTCGCCAACGGCGGCACGATGTACCAGCCGAGCGTCGGCAAGGCGATCGTCAGCGCCGACGGCAAGACGGTGCAACCGATCAAGCCGAAGCGCGTCGGCAGGCTCCCCGACAGCAAGTCGACCGTCTCGTACATCAACAAGGCCCTGGAGGGCGTGGTCACCAGCGGTACGGCGGCCTGGCAGTTCGGCGGCTGGCCGCAGAACAAGATCCCCCTGCACGCCAAGACCGGCACCGCGGAGGTCGCGGGCAAGCAGACCACGGGGTGGCTGTCCACGTACACCAAGGACTACGCGATCGTGATGACGATCTCCCAGGGCGGTACCGGATCCGGCGCCGCCGGACCCGCGGTCCGCAAGATCTACGAGGCCATGTACGGCATCGGCAAGGACGGCAAGCAGGACCCCAAGAAGGCGCTCCTGCCCCATCCGCAGACGAGCCTGCCGAAGATCAACAAGGACGGTGCGATCATCTCGCCCAAGATCACGCCGGCCAAGCCCGATCCGTCGCCGCCGGCGCCCTCGCCGTCGTCATCGGGCGGACAGCAGATCGCGGCCGGACCGGGCAGGAGGGACTAGGACATGGGCGGTTTCTCCGTAGCGCGGTACGCCCCGGAACAGGGCACCTGGTCCAAGCTGACCGCTCGCGACTCGCTGATGCGCAGGCTGGACTGGCCGCTGCTGATGTCGTCGCTCGCGCTGTCGTTCATCGGCATGCTGCTGGTGTACTCGGCCACCCGCGGGCGCACCTCCCTCACCCACGGCGACCCGTACTACTTCCTGCTGCGCCACGCCATGAACACCGGCATCGGCGTCGGCCTGATGATCGGCACCATCTGGCTCGGCCACCGGACCCTGCGCGGCGCGGTCCCGATCCTGTTCGGCATCTCCGTACTCATGATCCTCGCGGTCCTCTCGCCGCTCGGGCAGACCGTGAACGGCGCGCACGCCTGGATCGTCATCGGCGGCGGATTCTCGCTCCAGCCGTCCGAGTTCACCAAGATCACGATCATTCTGGGGATGGCGATGATCCTCGCCTCCCGGGTGGACGCGGGTGACCAGGACCATCCCGACCACCGCACGGTCGCCAAGGCGCTCGGGGTGGCCGCCATCCCGATCTTCATCATCATGCTGATGCCGGACCTCGGCTCGGTCATGGTGATCGCGATGATCGTCCTCGGCATCCTGCTGGCCTCCGGCGCCTCCAACCGCTGGGTGGTCGGGCTCATCGGCACCGGAGTGGTCGGCGCCATCGGGGTCTGGAAGGCCGGGCTGCTCGACGAATACCAGATCGCCCGCTTCGCCGCCTTCGCCAACCCCGCGCTCGACCCGGCGGGCGTCGGCTACAACACCAACCAGGCGCGGATCGCGATCGGTTCGGGCGGCCTGCACGGAACCGGCCTCTTCCACGGCTCCCAGACCACCGGGCAGTTCGTCCCCGAGCAGCAGACCGACTTCGTCTTCACCGTCGCCGGTGAGGAACTCGGCTTCGTGGGCGCCGGACTGATCCTGGTCCTGCTCGGCATCGTGCTCTGGCGCGCCTGCCGGATCGCCCGGGAGACGACCGAGCTGTACGGCACGATCGTCGCGGCCGGGATCATCGCCTGGTTCGCCTTCCAGGCGTTCGAGAACATCGGGATGACGCTCGGCATCATGCCGGTGGCAGGGCTTCCGCTGCCGTTCGTCTCGTACGGGGGGTCCTCGATGTTCGCCGTGTGGGTCGCGATCGGGCTGCTCCAGTCGATCCGGGTGCAGCGGCCCATGTCGGCCTGACCCCCGGCGGATTCCCGGGCGGGCGGCGGAGGCCGGCCGCCGGGGTACGCTGGATGGTCATCCCTGCCCGCTCATGAGAGACACCACCATGCCTGTCGAGTCGGTCGAGTCGGTCTTCCCGCGACTGGAAGCGCTTCTCCCGCACGTCCAGAAGCCCATCCAGTACGTGGGCGGAGAGCTGAACTCCACCGTCAAGCCGTGGGAGAGCTGCGACGTCCGCTGGGCGCTGATGTACCCGGACGCATACGAGGTCGGACTGCCCAACCAGGGCGTCATGATCCTCTACGAGGTGCTCAACGAGCGCGAGGGTGTGCTCGCCGAGCGCACCTACAGCGTCTGGCCGGACCTCGAAGAGCTGATGCGCGAGCACAAGGTGCCGCAGTTCACGGTCGACGCGCACCGCCCGGTGAAGGCGTTCGACGTCTTCGGGCTGAGCTTCTCCACCGAGCTCGGCTACACCAACATGCTCACCGCCCTGGATCTCGCGGACATCCCGCTGGACGCCAAGGACCGGACCCTCGACGACCCGATCGTGCTCGCGGGCGGCCATGCGGCGTTCAACCCCGAGCCGATCGCCGACTTCATCGACTGCGCGGTCATCGGCGACGGTGAGCAGGCGGTCCTGGAGATCACCGAGATCGTCCGCGCCTGGAAGGCCGAAGGGCGTCCCGGCGGCCGCGACGAGGTGCTCTTCCGGCTCTCGAAGACCGGCGGTGTCTACGTCCCGCGCTTCTACGACGTCGAGTACCTGCCCGACGGGCGTATCGGCCGTGTCGTTCCCAACAAGTCGGGCGTGCCGTGGCGGGTCTCCAAGCACACCGTCATGGACCTCGACGAGTGGCCCTACCCGAAGCAGCCGCTCGTCCCGCTCGCCGAGACCGTCCACGAGCGGATGTCCGTCGAGATCTTCCGCGGCTGCACCCGCGGCTGCCGTTTCTGCCAGGCCGGCATGATCACGCGCCCCGTGCGGGAGCGAAGCATCACCGGCATCGGCGACATGGTGGAGAAGGGTCTCAAGGCGACCGGCTTCGAGGAGGTCGGCCTCCTGTCGCTGTCGTCCGCGGACCACAGCGAGATCGGTGACATCGCCAAGGGCCTCGCCGACCGCTACACCGAGGACAAGGTCGGCCTCTCGCTGCCGTCGACCCGGGTGGACGCGTTCAACATCGACCTGGCCAACGAGCTCACCAGGAACGGCCGCAGGTCCGGCCTGACCTTCGCCCCCGAGGGCGGCTCCGAGCGCATCCGCAAGGTCATCAACAAGATGGTCTCGGAGGAGGACCTGATCCGTACGGTCTCCACCGCGTACGGCAACGGCTGGCGCCAGGTGAAGCTGTACTTCATGTGCGGCCTGCCCACCGAGACGGACGAGGACGTCCTCCAGATCGGCGACATGGCGGTCAACGTCATCGCCGAGGGGCGCCGCGTCTCCGGCCAGAACGACATCCGCTGCACCGTCTCCATCGGCGGTTTCGTGCCCAAGCCGCACACCCCGTTCCAGTGGGCGCCGCAGCTCTCCGCCGAGGACACCGACGCCCGGCTCACCAAGCTGCGCGACAAGATCCGCGGCGACAAGAAGTACGGCCGCTCGATCGGCTTCCGCTACCACGACGGCAAGCCCGGCATCGTCGAGGGCCTGCTCTCGCGCGGTGACCGCCGGGTCGGCTCGGTCATCCGCGCGGTGTACGAGGGCGGCGGCCGGTTCGACGGCTGGCGCGAGTACTTCAGCTACGACCGCTGGATGAAGGCGGCCGAGCAGACGCTCCCCGGCTTCGGCGTGGACGTCGACTGGTACACGACCCGTGAGCGCACGTACGAGGAGGTCCTGCCCTGGGACCACCTGGACTCCGGTCTCGACAAGGACTGGCTCTGGGAGGACTGGCAGGACTCGCTCGACGAGACCGAGGTCGAGGACTGCCGCTGGACGCCGTGCTTCGACTGCGGGGTGTGCCCCCAGCTCGACCTCGACATCCAGATCGGGCCGACCGGCAAGAAACTCCTGCCGCTGACCGTCGTCAACAAATAGCCCGTGCGTGTGTGTGGAGGCCCTGCCCCGAGGCAGGGCCTCCACTGCGTTCCGGGGCTGCTTCCGCGGCATCGGGCCGATGTCCGGGAACCTGTCGTGCTCCGTGCGCGTACTCTGGGTGGTAGTACATCGACTGTCCCCGAAGCGGCAGCCGGACCAGAGATCTCCCAGCACGGCGCATACTCCGCCGGACTGGGGTGAGCCGGCCGGATGCCCCGGGAACCCCGCCGTAGGGCGGCGCGCCCCCCGCGCCAGCCCCGCACCGAGGAGAAGAACCACTGGGCAAGCGACAGCCCGAAGGCCCGCCGCCCGCACCGGCAGTGCAGCGCATCCGACTGCGCTACACCAAGCGCGGCCGCCTCCGGTTCACCAGCCACCGTGACTTCCAGCGTGCCTTCGAGCGTGCGCTGCGCAGAGCCGAGGTGCCGATGGCGTACTCGGCGGGCTTCACGCCGCATCCGAAGGTGTCGTACGCCAATGCCGCACCCACCGGCACCGGCAGCGAGGCCGAGTTCCTGGAGATCGCCCTCACCGAGGCGCGTGACCCCGGGACGCTGCGGAAGCTGCTCGACGAGTCCCTCCCGGACGGGCTCGACATCACCGACGCGGTCGAGGCCCACACCTCGGGCCTCGCCGACCGGCTGACCGCCTCCGTATGGGAACTGCGCCTGGACGGCGTGGAGTTCGAGGAGGCGGAGCGGGCCGTGGCCGCGTTCAACGCCGCCGGGGAGGTCGAGGTCCAGCGCCGCACCAAGAACGGCGTACGGACCTTCGACGCCCGCAGCGCCGTGGCCGGTCTGGAGGCCGTCCGCCACGAGCCCGGCACGGACGCCGCAGCCGGCGGAGCCGACGGCACCGAGCCGGTCAATAGGCCGGGAGGTGAGCGCTGTGCGATACTGCGGCTGGTTGTTCGGCACGTGACACCTGCTGTGCGACCCGACGACGTCCTGTCCGGTCTCCGCGTTGTGGCCGACCTCGCGCCGCCGGTCCCCGCAGCGGTGACCAGGCTGGCGCAGGGGCTCTTCGACGAGGAGTCCGGCACGGTGACCGACCCGCTTTCGCCCGACCGCGAGGCAGCCCCGGCCGCTCCACCCACGGCCGCCGGAACCGCCACCCACCGGCTTCCCGCCGACGGGACACCCGCGACGGTGTGAGACGGACCTCTCGGGCCCCCGGGCCCCGGAGGCGGTCCCGCCGCGTAAGGACCAGTCGTTGTAGCGCAGCCCTCGTATCCGGGAGCCACCTGGGTCGGGCAGCGCACTGACCAGAAGACTTTCGCCAGGCCGTACGTACATCGCGTAGGGAACCGGCGAGCCAGACATCAGCTCCCGTGCGGCGCCCGCGCCCCGGACGAGCGGGACCGTGCATCTGACGCGGACCGTGCCGGACCGGACACAGACGCGGCGCCCGGGAGCGTGACGGGAGAACCGCCCGCAATGCTTGAGTCGAACGATTCCGGTACCACCGGAGCGAACGAAGAGACCAGTCCCAGCGACACGCTGCCCCCGCGCCGTCGGCGCAGGGCCGCGTCGCGCCCCGCAGGCCCCCCGGCCGGCGCGCAGAACGGCGCCGCCGAAGAGGCCGCAGTGGTGACGCCGGCCATACCGGCCGCGGAGGCCACCGAGGCCGACTCCGGCGCAGGTGAGACAGCGGCGCCGCCCGCCCGCCGCCGCGCCACCCGTAAGGCGACCGTTGCCCGAGCTCTCGACGACGCTCGACCAGGGGAGACCCCCATCGCGGGTCCCGCCACGGACGCCGCGCCCGCCGAAGCGGTGAGCGAGGAGCCCGCCGCCGAAGCGCCGCGCGGCCGTGCCCGCCGCCGTGCCTCCGCCCCTGCGGGCGCACCGCAGCCCGGTTCGGACGGTGCCACCGCAGTATCCGCCGTGGAAGCCGCAGAAACGTCAGGGCCGTCCGAAACGGCGGCGCCCACGAGGTCCCGCCGCCGCGCCACCCGGTCCACCGGCGCGCCCGTGGACGAGCCGCAGACCACCCAGGCCGTCGTGGCCGCTGCTGAGCCGGAGCCCGTTGTGGCCGATGAGACTGTGCGGAACACCGAGTCGTCCGAGTCCGCCGAGGCGCAGGACGCCGCCCCGGCGCGTACCCGCCGCCGTGCCACCCGTAAGGCCACCGCGCCCGCCGGCGCACCGAAGAGCTCCGAGGCCGCGGACCGGGCGAGCACCACGACTGAGACCGCCGGTGCGGCGGAGACCGCCCCGTCCGCCGGTTCCGATGAGCCGGCCGAGTCCGCCGTGACGCAGGACGCCGCTCCGGCGCGTACCCGCCGCCGTGCCACCCGTAAGGCCACCGCGCCCGCCGCGGCCGAGCAGCCCGCGACCGAGCAGGCCGCCGCGCCCGCAGCGCCCGCCGCCGAGGCCCCGGCCGCCGAAGCGCCGCGCGGCCGCAGCCGCCGCCGTGCCACCTCGCCCGCCGCCAGCCCGCAGTCCGGTCGGCAGTCCGATGCCGGCCAGCCCGAGGCCGCAGGCGAGAGCCTGCCCGAGGCCGTGGCCGAGGCGCTCGCCGAGGAGACCGAGGCCGCGCCGCGCGGACGCAAGCGCCGCAGGGCCGAGTCCCCGCAGTTCACCGCTGTCGGCGAGAAGGAGAAGGCGCAGCGCCCCGCGGAGCCCGCCGAGGCCGCGGAGCCCGGTCGCGGCTCGCGCCGCCGTGCGCAGCGCCCCGCCGTGGCCGTCTTCCAGGCCCCTGTCTTCGCCGAGCCGATGTTCCAGACGCCGGAGACCGCTGCCGCCGCTGCCGCCGCCCGGCCCGCCCAGTCCGCGGAAGAGGCCGAGGAGGACGAGGCAGCGGTCGAGGAGACCGTCAAGGCGTCCGAGCCCGCCGAGTCCGCGCCGCAGGGCGGCACGCGCGGCCGTCGCCGCCGTCGCCGTGGCGAGCCCGCGGAAGCCGAAAAGGCTCCGGAGCCGGTGGCCGCGCCCGCCGCGGCCGAGCAGCCCGCGGCCGATGAGGCCGAGGCCGACGAGCAGTCCGCCGATGACGCGCAGCACGGCGACGAGTCCGACGAGTACGGTGACCGGCCCTCGCGCCGCCGTCGCCGGGGTGGCCGCCGCCGCCGTCGTGGCGAGTCCGGAGACACGGACGACAACGACAGCAACGACCGTGACGACCGCAGCGACCGCAGCGACCGCCGCGACTCCAGCGACACCGAGGCGGAGGGTCCGGACGAGGAGGAGGACGGCCACGCGGCCTCCGCCACGGGCACGGACGAGGAGGACGACGACCACGCGGCCTCCGGGTCCAGCAGCAGCCGGCGTCGCCGTCGCCGTCGCCGTCGCAGCGGTGACACCGGCACCGACGCCGACGCCGTGGCCGACGACCCGGAGCGCACGGTCGTCAAGGTCCGTGAGCCGCGCAAGAAGGAAGCAGCCGAGCGCGAGCCCGGCACCGGCTTCGACGAGGTCCAGTCCATCAAGGGCTCGACCCGGATGGAGGCGAAGAAGCAGCGCCGCCGCGAGGGGCGCGAGCAGGGCCGCCGTCGCGTCCCGATCATCACGGAGGCCGAGTTCCTGGCCCGCCGTGAGGCCGTCGAGCGGGTGATGGTCGTCCGCCAGCACGGCGAGCGCACCCAGATCGGTGTCCTTGAGGACAACGTGCTGGTCGAGCACTACGTCAACAAGGAGCAGGCCACCAGCTACGTCGGCAACGTCTACCTGGGCAAGGTCCAGAACGTGCTGCCGTCGATGGAGGCCGCGTTCGTCGACATCGGCAAGGGCCGCAACGCCGTCCTGTACGCCGGTGAGGTCAACTTCGAGGCGCTCGGCATGGCCCACGGGCCGCGCCGTATCGAGACCGCGCTCAAGTCGGGCCAGTCGGTCCTGGTCCAGGTGACCAAGGACCCGATCGGCCACAAGGGCGCTCGCCTGACCAGCCAGGTCTCGCTGCCCGGCCGCTACCTGGTCTACGTGCCCGAGGGCTCGATGACCGGCATCAGCCGCAAGCTGCCCGACACCGAGCGCTCCCGGCTGAAGACCATCCTCAAGAAGATCGTTCCCGAGGACGCGGGCGTCATCGTGCGTACCGCTGCCGAGGGCGCCAGCGAGGACGAGCTGCGCCGTGACGTCGAGCGGCTCCAGGCGCAGTGGGAGGACATCGAGAAGAAGGCGAAGAGCGGCGGCAGCAGCAATGCCCCGACGCTGCTCTACGGCGAGCCGGACATGACCGTCCGGGTCGTCCGCGACATCTTCAACGAGGACTTCTCGAAGGTCATCGTCAGCGGCAACGAAGCCTGGGACACGATCCACGGTTACGTCGCCCATGTCGCCCCCGACCTGGCCGACCGGCTCTCGCGCTGGACGTCCGAGGTCGACGTCTTCGCGACGTACCGCATCGACGAGCAGCTGATGAAGGCGCTGGACCGCAAGGTCTATCTGCCCAGCGGCGGGTCGCTGGTGATCGACAAGACCGAGGCGATGGTCGTGGTCGACGTCAACACCGGCAAGTTCACCGGCCAGGGCGGCAACCTCGAAGAGACGGTGACCAAGAACAACCTGGAGGCGGCCGAGGAGATCGTCCGCCAGCTGCGGCTGCGCGACCTCGGCGGCATCGTCGTCGTGGACTTCATCGACATGGTGCTGGAGTCCAACCGGGACCTGGTGCTGCGGCGTCTGCTGGAGTGCCTGGGCCGGGACCGTACGAAGCACCAGGTCGCCGAGGTCACCTCGCTCGGCCTGGTCCAGATGACCCGTAAGCGGGTCGGCCAGGGCCTCCTTGAGTCCTTCTCCGAGACCTGCGTCCACTGCAACGGGCGCGGCGTGATCGTGCACATGGAGCAGCCGACGTCGGCCGGTGGCGGCGGTGGCAAGCGCTCCAAGAAGCGCGGCCGCGGCGCGGGCGGCGACCACGAGCACACGGCCGACCACGAGCACACGTCGGACCAGGGTCACGACGAGGCACACGACCACGAGGCGGACACCGAGTACGTCGATGTGGTCCCCGTGGCGGACGAGCCGGAGAGCTTCGTACCGGACGAGGAGCTGTACAGCAGCCCCGCCGAGGCGGAGGCGGCCGCCACGCGCAGCCGCGGCCGCCGCAGGGCGACCCGCAAGGTGTCGGCCCCGGCCGGCGCCCCGAAGGGTACGCAGCCCGAGCCCGAGCCGGTTGTCTCCGAACCGGCCGTCTCCGAGCCCGTGAGCGAGCAGCCCGCCGCTCCCGAGCCGGTCGCCGAGCAGCCCGCCGCCCAGCAGCCGGCCGCCGAGCCGGTCGCCGAGCCCGAGCCCGCCCAGGAGGCCGCTCCGGCCCGTGGGCGCCGTCGGGCGACCCGTAAGGCCACGGCCCCGGCCGGTGCGCCCAAGGCAGCCGACGAGACCGCGGAGATCGTGGTCGAGGAGGCCCCGGCCCCCGTGGCCGAGGAGCCGCAGGCCTCCGCCGAGCCGGCCGCCGAAGCCGCACCGCCGCGGGCTCGCCGCCGGGCGACCCGTAAGGCCACCGCCCCCGCGGGCGCGGCCGATGCGTCTGTCGTCGTGGTCGAGTCCCCGTCGGACGAGGCCCCCGCGGCTGCGGAGACCGAGGCACCGGCCAAGAAGACGGCCGCGCGCAAGACGGCCAAGAAGGCGCCCGCGAAGAAGGCGGCCGCCAAGAAGACCGCGGCGAAGAAGACCACCGCGGCCAAGAAGACGACGGCCAAGAAGGCGACCAAGAAGACGGTCGCCGCCGAGGAGCAGTCGGCGCCCGGAGTCACGGCCTCCACCGAGGACTGACCCGCGCCGGCCCGTCAGACGAAAGGTGCGGCCCTCCTCCGGGAGGGCCGCACCTGGCTGTCCGGCCGTCCTGCCCGGACCCCGTCAGGGGCCGGTTTGACCCCCCGGACCCCGCCCCGTAGCCTTACCCCTCGGCGTGTTTCCTTGCGCCACACCTCTGAGCAACTCCCTCCTGGCTCCGCCGGGAGAGGCCGCTCGTCCATTCCGGATCGTCGCGGGTCCCCGGACCCGTGTGAGCGGCTGGCATCAGAGGGCCGATTCCGAGCGAAAGAGAGATCCGCGTGTACGCCATCGTGCGCAGCGGTGGTCGTCAGCACAAGGTTGCTGTCGACGACATCGTTGAGGTTGACAAGATTCCCACCGCCAAGGTTGGCGACACGGTCGAGCTCTCGACCCTGCTCGTGGTCGACGGTGACGCGGTCACCAGCGACCCGTGGGTGCTTGCCGGTATCAAGGTCCAGGCCGAGGTCGTGGATCACCACAAGGGCGCGAAGATCGACATCCTTCGCTACAAGAACAAGACCGGCTACCGCCGTCGCCAGGGTCACCGCCAGCAGTACACGGCGATCAAGGTCACCGGTATCCCCGCGGCTGCGAAGTAAGGGACTGAGACATGGCACACAAGAAGGGCGCATCGTCCACTCGGAACGGGCGCGATTCCAATGCTCAGCGGCTCGGCGTGAAGCGCTTCGGCGGTCAGGTCGTCAACGCCGGTGAGATCCTGGTCCGCCAGCGCGGCACCCACTTCCACCCGGGCACCGGCGTCGGCCGTGGCGGCGACGACACGCTGTTCGCGCTGAACCCCGGTTCGGTCGAGTTCGGCACGCACCGCGGCCGCAAGGTCGTGAACATCGTTCCGGTCGCCTGATCCCTAGGCTGCCGTAGAGCGATCTGTCGAGGGCGGACCAGGTTTCCCGTTGCTTACGGGAAGCCGGTCCGCCTTTCGCGTGTTACAGGTAAGACAATTCCGTACGTTTCTGGAGGCACACCCATGACCACCTTCGTGGACCGCGTCGAGCTGCATGCCGCCGCGGGTAGCGGGGGCCACGGCTGCGCCTCCGTACACCGTGAGAAGTTCAAGCCGCTCGGCGGACCCGACGGCGGCAACGGCGGGCGGGGCGGCGACGTCATCCTCGTCGTGGAGCAGGCCGTGACCACACTGCTCGACTACCACCACAGCCCGCACCGCAAGGCCACCAACGGCCAGCCCGGCGCCGGTGACAACCGCTCCGGCAAGGACGGGCACGACCTCGTGCTGCCCGTGCCGGACGGCACCGTCGTGCTGGACAAGGACGGGAACGTCCTGGCCGACCTGGTCGGCCAGGGCACCACCTTCGTCGCGGGCCAGGGCGGCCGCGGTGGCCTCGGGAACCACGCGCTGGCCTCGGCCCGCCGCAAGGCGCCCGGGTTCGCGCTCCTCGGCGAGCCGGGGGAGTCCCGGGACATCGTCCTGGAGCTCAAGACCGTCGCCGACGTGGCGCTCGTCGGCTACCCGAGCGCAGGCAAGTCCTCGCTGATCTCGGTGCTGAGCGCGGCCAAGCCGAAGATCGCGGACTACCCGTTCACCACGCTCGTCCCCAACCTCGGTGTGGTGACGGCCGGTTCGACCGTCTACACCATCGCGGACGTCCCCGGTCTCATCCCCGGCGCCAGCCAGGGCAAGGGCCTCGGCCTGGAGTTCCTGCGACACGTCGAGCGCTGCTCGGTGCTCGTGCACGTGCTGGACACGGCGACGCTGGAGTCCGACCGTGACCCGGTCTCCGACCTCGACATGATCGAGGAGGAGCTCAAGCTGTACGGCGGCCTGGAGAACCGGCCCCGTATCGTCGCCCTCAACAAGGTCGACATCCCCGACGGCCAGGACCTCGCCGACATGATCCGCCCGGATCTGGAGGCGCGCGGCTACCAGGTCTTCGAGGTCTCCGCCGTGGCCCATCTGGGGCTGAAGGAGCTGTCCTTCGCGCTGGCCGGCATCATCGCCGAGGCGCGCGCGGCGAAGCCGGCCGAGGAGGCCACCCGGGTCGTCATCCGCCCGAAGGCCGTCGACGACGCGGGCTTCACGGTCAGCTTCGAGGAGGAGGAAGGCGTCTACCGCGTCCGCGGCGAGAAGCCCGAACGCTGGGTCCGCCAGACCGACTTCAGCAACGACGAGGCCGTCGGCTACCTCGCCGACCGGCTCAGCCGCCTCGGTGTCGAGGACCAGCTGATGAAGGCCGGTGCCCGTGCGGGTGACGGCGTGGCCATCGGCGCCGAGGACAACGCCGTGGTCTTCGACTGGGAGCCGACGATGATGGCGGGCGCCGAGATGCTCGGCCGCCGTGGCGAGGACCACCGCCTCGAAGCGCCCCGGCCCGCCGAGCAGAAGCGCCGGGACCGCCAGGCCGAACGGGACGAGTCGGACAAGGAGTACGACGAGTTCAAGCCGTTCTAGCAGAACCGCACACGTTCTGACGGAACCACCCAGCAGCCCGGAGGCCCGGGAACGCCGACGCGTTCCCGGGCCTCCGGGCTGTTGCGCCGACTGTTCCGGGCCATCGCGCAGTCCGTTCCCGCGGCCGCTTCACAGAAATGCACAACCGATGGTTGCCAACAGGTGTCTTGTAAGCGGGTGGATGACCAACCACCCGTGAACGCGGGCCTGCGATGTCATGGCGGGGGTTGTGCACCGGCCCGGAGTAGCGGAAGCGGAGTTACGGGGCAGATGAAGATCTCCTTCCTCATCCACACGGTCTACGGGATCGGCGGCACGATCAAGACCACACTGAACC
Organism: Streptomyces sp. NBC_00440; assembly: GCF_036014215.1. Taxonomy (NCBI): domain Bacteria; kingdom Bacillati; phylum Actinomycetota; class Actinomycetes; order Kitasatosporales; family Streptomycetaceae; genus Streptomyces; species Streptomyces sp. NBC_00440. The sequence goes on along the minus strand of NZ_CP107921.1, from coordinate 2,491,903 downwards.
TGGCCGAAGAGCTCGCCGACCGGCACGAGGTCGAGATCGTCTCGGTCTTCCGGCACCGGGAGATCCCGCTGTTCCGGATCGACCCCCGGATCACCGTCGTACCCCTGGTCGACACCGATCCCGCCTCGATGGCCAATGAACTGGAGCATCCGCTCCAGCGGCAGCCCTCGCAGTGCCTGCCGGCGGCCGAGGCGCGTTTCAAGGAGTACAGCAAGCTCTCCGACCAGCGGGTGCGCAAGCACTACGCCGCATCGGACGCGGACGTCGTCATCGGTACCCGGCCCGGTCTGGTGGCGTACGTCGCCCAGTTCGCCCCGGCCGGTGCGGTGCTCATCGGCCAGGAGCACATGACGCACAACCACCACAAGCAGGCCCTGCGCTCCCAGCTGTACGAGCACCTGGCCGCACTCGACGCCTTCGTGACCGTCTCCGAGGGCGACGCCGCGGTGTACCGCGAGAAGATGCCGCTGCCCGCGACCCGGGTGCTCGCGATCCCCAACAGCGTTCCCGAACCGCCCGTCGCGCCGTCCGACGGCAGCGGCACCACCGTGGTCGCCGCCGGGCGGCTGGCGCCCGAGAAGCAGTACCAGGTACTGGTCGACGCCTTCGCGGAGGTGGCCGCCGAACGCCCGGACTGGACCCTGCGGATCTACGGCGGGGGTTCCGAACGCCCGAAACTCCGGGAGCGCATCGAGACCAGGGGCCTGCACAACCGGGTCCATCTCATGGGCCCCCACTCGCCCATCGAGCCCGAGTGGGCCAAGGGCGCCATCGCCGTGTCCACCTCCCGCCACGAGTCCTTCGGCATGACGCTGGTCGAGGCGATGCGCTGCGGGCTGCCGGTCGTCTCCACGGACTGCGACTACGGCCCCCGCGAGATCATCGAGGACGGCGTGGACGGACTGCTCGTGCCCGTCGGCGACAGCGCCGCGGTCGCCGCCGCGCTCCTGAAGCTCATCGACGACGAGGAACTGCGGCGCCGGATGAGTTCGGCGGCGCTCGCCAACGCCCGCCGCTTCGACCCCAGTCAGGTCACCGAGCAGTACGAGAAGCTCTTCACCGCACTGCGCCCACAGGCCGCGAGCCGCGCCGGCCGGCCGGCGTTCGCACCGGAGGCGGACTGTGTGGTGCGTCCGGACGGCGAGCTGACCGTCACCCTCGTACCGGGCCCCGAGGGCCCCGAGGGCTCCGATGCCGCGGACCCGTCGGCGCACGACGGGCAGCGGCTGCTCTGCTCGCGCGCCGACGACCGGACCGACCAGCGCTCGTACCCCTTCGACGCGGACGGTGTCGCGGTCGTCCCGGCCGGCGAGGAGTTCGCCGAGGGGGTCTGGGACTTCTACGCCGAGGCGGCCGGCTCCGGACGGCGGGTACGGATCGCCGCCCGCTCCGTCGACCAGCGCGGCCCGCTGCGCGCCGCGCGGAACGACGGGGTGCGCAACCAGGTCGCCCACCGGCTCAAGGACAAGGGCTTCCTGACCATGCGCAGCTGGAACAGACCCGTGCACGCCGAAGCCGGGGACATCGGCGTCGACGGGACTCAACTCACCGTGTCGGGAACCCTGTTGGGGGCGGCCGCGCTCGCCGGGGACCCGGTCCTGCTGCTGCGCCGCCGCGGCGGTACGAGCGAGGAACTGGCCTTCCCCGGCAGCCGCGAGGGCACGGACGGCTTCCGGGTCACCTTCCCCGCGGCCGGCCCGGCCGCCCGTCTGCTCACCGGCAACGACTACTGGGACATATGGCTGCGGTACGCACCGCAGACGCGGCCGGTGAAGATCGGCCGCATCCTCGACGACGTGGTGGACAAGAAGACCGTCTACTCCTGTCCGCCGGCCCTGGTGCGCAAGAAGCGCCCCTGGGGGGCGCTGCGCAAGGCCGTACGGAAGGTCCGCGGCAGGCCGCAGCAGTGGGTCAGGGTGCGTCCGTACTACACCGTCAGCAACGACCTGGCCCTCACCGTGGCCGACGTCAAGCCATGAGTTACCCTCGCACCCTGTGGTGTCGGTCACTCACAGTGGCTGGGGGGATCCAAGTCACTTTCCTGCCCTTAGGGTGAACACGCGGTATCGCAAGGGTTGTGGAGGCTTGGCGTCCACCTTGCGAGACGGTCACGGAGAGTGCGACCATCACACCGTTCCCTCGTCATCGCAAGGTAGGTCGTCTGTGTCTGTGCAGCACAAAGCAACCAAGCCCCGGACTACAGCAGTCGTTCTCGCCGGTGGTACCGGCCAGCGCGTGGGTCTGTCGATCCCCAAGCAACTGCTGAAGATCGCCGGGAAGGCTGTGATCGAGCACACCCTGACGATTTTCCAGCAGGCCGATTCCATCGACGACGTGATCGTGCTGATGGCCCCGGGCTACGTACCGGACATCGAGAAGATCGTCGCCAAGTCCGGTCTCACCAAGGTCACCCGGATCATCGAGGGCGGTTCCACCCGCAACGAGACCACCGAGCGCGCCATCGCCGCACTCGGCGAAGGGCTGGCCGAGGGTGAGGACCGCAACGTCCTCTTCCACGACGCCGTGCGCCCGCTGCTCTCGCAGCGCGTGATCAAGGACTGTGTGGACGCGCTGGAGCGCTACCAGGCCGTCGACGTCGCCATCCCGTCCGCGGACACGATCATCGTGACCCGCACCCACGGCGAGGACGGCGAGTTCATCACCGAGGTCCCGGACCGCTCCCGGCTGCGCCGCGGGCAGACCCCGCAGGCCTTCAAGCTCTCCACGATCCGTCGGGCGTACGACGTCGCAGCGGGCGACCCGAACTTCCAGGCCACCGACGACTGCTCGGTCGTGCTCAAGTACCTGCCCGACGTGCCGATCTACGTGGTCGCGGGCGACGAGTACAACATGAAGGTCACCCAGCCCGTCGATGTCTTCATCACCGACAAGCTGTTCCAGCTGGCCTCCACCGCGGCCCCGCGCCAGGCCGACGAGGCCGCCTACCGCGAGCTGCTGACCGACAAGACCCTGGTGGTCTTCGGCGGTTCGTACGGCATCGGCGCCGACATCGCCGCCATCGCCGAGTCCTACGGTGCGAAGGTGTACGCGCTGGGCCGCTCCACCACCGGTACGCACGTCGAGAACCCGGAGCACGTCGACGACGCGCTCTCCAAGGCGTACTCGGAGACGGGCCGGATCGACTACGTCATCAACACCGCGGGCGTGCTGCGCATCGGCAAGCTGGCCGAGACGGACAACACCACCATTCAGGAAGCGCTGAACGTCAACTACCTGGCGCCGGTGCAGATCGCGCGCGCCTCGTACAAGTACCTGGCGGAGACCAAGGGCCAGCTGCTGCTCTACACCTCCAGCAGCTACACGCGGGGTCGCGCCGAATACAGCCTGTACTCGTCCACCAAGGCGGCCATGGTGAATCTCACCCAGGCCCTCTCGGACGAGTGGGCCGGTGACGGTGTCCGGGTCAACTGCGTCAACCCGGAGCGCACGGCGACCCCGATGCGCACCAAGGCGTTCGGCCAGGAGCCCGAGGGCAGCCTGCTCTCTTCGGAGGCCGTGGCCCGTACCTCGCTGGACGTTCTGCTCTCCGAGCTGACCGGCCACGTCATCGACGTACGCCAGCAGGACCCGACGCGCGACGCCAGCGCGGAGGCGTCAGGGTTCGAGCAGGCGCTGGCCTCAGTACTGGACCGTCAGGAAGATGTGTAATACTTCCCCGGTATAAGTAGACGTTTCTTTTCGGGCCTCTGTGATCGCGTCGCGCGAATCGCAGAGGCCCGAATGCGTGAAGCCTCGCCTTCACATTTTCCCCAAATAAAGTATCCGGAGAAATCCCGCGAAATCCCCGGATCGCACCCGATCGAATCAATCCCCCCAGAATAAAACCGGCACCCCCTGGAGCAGGTTCTTCGTGATTTCGACCGCCATTCGACTGGCGCGCGTAGGCAGCCGGTCCGAGCTGATCGCCGCAGCCTTCATGGGGCTCAGCTACCCGTGCGTGATGATCGCAGCGCTGATCCCCAATATCTGGTTCTTCGCCGCTGCCACCCTCGTGACCTATGTGTCCGACTGGTTCCTGCACCAGCGCCGCAGCTATCTCATCAACCGGCTGGCCAAGGTCCGCGCCGGCCTGTCGATCCGTTTCCTCCTGCGCGAACTGCTGCTTATTCTGCTGCTCGCCCGCCTTCAGCTCGCCGAGCAGCGGGTCTACTACGCCGCCGTCGCCTGTTTCCTGCTCTTCTACGGTCTCCAGGCCGCGCACGGCACGCTGACCACCCTCATCCGGCTGCGCCGCGTCATGCCGGTGGTCACCCGCAACGTCGACCTCGGCGCCATCCCGATCCCCGGGCCCCCGCCGCGCCGGCTGCTGAACCGTGCCGCCGAGAAGATGCTCCACCTGGACGTCTTCGCGATGGTCGGCCTGGTGATCGCGGCCAAGACCGGCACCGACGACTACGGCTACTTCGGCATCTTCATCACGCTGGGCCTCGCCGTCCTCTACATCGCCGCGCTGGTCCCGTACATCCTCAAGGGCCGCCGCGTCCCCTCCGCCGCCACGGTGCTCGCAGGGCTCGACGACTGGCTGCGCGAGTACCGGCCGACCGTCGCCCTCTACTTCTCGGGCTCCAGGGACTCCGCCTATCAGGTGAACATGTGGCTGGAGACGATGGCCCAGGCCGAGGGGCGCCCGCTGATCATCCTGCGTGAGCGCGCCATCGTGTCCCAGCTCGCATCGACCACGGTGCCCGTGGTGTGCGTGCCCGGTGGTGTGCACCTGATGAACATGGACCTCTCCACCGTGCGCGTCGCGCTGTACGCGGCGAACGTCGGCAAGAACATCCACATGCTCCGCGTCCCGACCATCAAGCACGTCTTCATCGGGCACGGCGACAGCGACAAGCTCGCCAGCGTCAACCCGTACAGCAAGGCGTACGACGAGGTGTGGACCGCGGGCCGAGCCGGCCGGGACCGTTACGCGCTGGCCGACGTCGGCGTGCGCGACGAGGACATCGTCGAGGTGGGCCGCCCCCAGCTGGCCCCCATCGAGAGCTGGACCGGCACCCCGAAGCAGCAGATCCCGACCGTGCTGTACGCCCCCACCTGGGAGGGCTGGGACGACAACCCGGGCAACACCTCGCTGCTGCTGGCCGGGGAGAACATCGTCAAGCGGCTGCTCGGCGCCAAGCAGCCGGTCCGGGTGCTCTACAAGCCGCACCCCTTCACCGGCACCCGCAGCGCGAAGGCCAAGGCGGCCCACCTGCGGATCACGGCTATGGTCGAGAAGGCCGCAGCCGACCGCGCGGCCGAGCCCCGCTGGACCGAGCAGGCCGCGGCCGGTGCCGCCGACCGGGCCGCAGCGCAGGCGGAGCTGACCCGCATCGAGGCCAGGCTGGACGAGCTGGCGCAGGGCGGCCCGGCGGACGCCGACGAGTCCGAGGAGTCGCGGGCCTCGCTGGCCGACCCGGCGCGCGAGGACGAGACGACCACCCTGCGCTCCCAGTGGAACCGCACCTACTGGCGGACCTTCGGATACTGGGAGCACCGCGTCATCACCGGCGGCCAGCCGCACCTGTACGACTGCTTCAACGAGTCGGACGGAATGGTCTCGGACATCTCCAGCGTCGTCTCGGACTTCATCGCGAGCGGCAAGCCCTACGCCGTCACCGACTCGGCCGAACTGGGCGCGGAGGAATTCAAGCGGCAGAACACCGCAGTACGTGCTGCCGTGATCCTCTCCAACTCCGCCAAGGAGATCGACCGGCTGCTCACGGCGATCACCGAGTCCTCGGCCGACCCGCTGGCCGACGACCGCCGGGAGCTGAAGGAGTATCTGCTCGGCCCCGACGAGCCCACCTCGATGGAGCAGTTCAACGCTGCTGTACGGGCGCTCACGGCCAAGGCCGACGCCCGCAACGCGGCCGTCGCGCAGCGCACGGGCGCCGCCGAACCGGAGGGCGCACCCGGCCTGAACGACTCGGACGCCACCCCCGTCGACTCGGCGGTCGGCGACTGACAGCGGCTCGGTCCGATCCCTTCGTACCGAACCTTTCGTACGGCCGTTCGCGCACCTCGCGCGGCGGCCGTACTGCATTTGTACTTACGGCTTCGCGACATGAGGATGGATAAAATCCCACAGGACGGATCAAGCCAGACCGACTGCTCGCAAGGGACCACAACGTGAAGGCTCTCGTCCTTTCCGGCGGTGCGGGCACGCGCCTGCGCCCCATCACACACACCTCCGCGAAACAGCTCGTGCCGGTCGCCAACAAGCCGGTGCTGTTCTACGGGCTCGAAGCGATCGCCGACGCGGGCATCACCGACGTCGGCATCGTCGTGGGTGACACCGCCGAGGAGATCCGCGCGGCCGTCGGGGACGGATCCCGCTTCGGCATCGAGGTCACCTACATCCCGCAGGAGGCACCGCGTGGCCTGGCCCACGCCGTGCTCATCTCCCGCGACTTCCTCGGCGACGAGGACTTCGTCATGTACCTCGGTGACAACTTCATCGTCGGGGGCATCACCGGCCTGGTCGACGGCTTCCGGGCCGCCCGCCCCGACGCCCAGATCCTGCTCACCAAGGTCCCCGATCCGACGGCGTTCGGCGTGGCCGAACTCGACGGTGAGGGCCGCGTCGTCGCGCTGGAGGAGAAGCCGGAGGTCCCCAAGAGCGATCTCGCGCTCGTCGGCGTCTATCTCTTCACCCCGGCCGTGCACGAGGCGGTCCGCGCCATCGGGCCCTCCCGGCGCGGCGAGCTGGAGATCACGCACGCCATCCAGTGGCTGATCGACCAGCAGCAGGACGTGCACTCCACGACGATCTCCGGCTACTGGAAGGACACCGGCAACGTCACCGACATGCTGGAGGTCAACCGCGCGGTCCTGGAGACCGTCGAGCCCTGCGAGGACGGCACGGCCGACGAGGCCAGCGAGATCATCGGACGCGTCAGGATCGAGAAGGGCGCCCAGGTCACCCGCAGCCGTATCGTGGGGCCCGCGATCATCGGCGCGTCCACGGTGATCAGCGACGCGTACATCGGTCCGTACACCTCGGTCTCCGAGGGGTGCCGGATCGAGGACAGCGAGATCGAGTACTCCATCGTCCTGCGCGACTCGTCGATCACCGGGGTCCGCAGGATCGCGGCCTCGCTGATCGGCCGGGGCGTCGAGGTGACACCCTCGCCCCGCAGCCCAGCAGCCCACCGACTCGTCCTCGGCGACCACAGCAAGGTGCAGATCTCTTCATGACGAACAGGATTCTGGTGACCGGCGGCGCCGGCTTCATCGGCTCGCACTACGTCCGCACGGTCCTCGGCCCCCAGGGCCCGGGCGACATCACGGTCACCGTGCTCGACAAGCTCACCTACGCGGGCAACCCTGCCAACCTCGACGAGGTCCGGGACCACCCCGGATTCTCCTTCGTACAGGGCGACATCTGCGATCCCGCGCTGGCCGGCAAGCTGATGGCGGAGCACGACCAGGTGGTGCACTTCGCCGCCGAGTCCCATGTCGACCGGTCGATCGACGGCGGCGCCGAATTCGTGCGGACCAATGTGCTCGGCACCCACACCCTGGTCGACGCGGCGCACCGGGCCGGCATCGGCACGTTCGTGCACATCTCGACCGACGAGGTGTACGGCTCGATCGACGAGGGCTCCTGGCCCGAGACCCACCCGCTCGAACCCAACTCGCCCTACTCGTCGGCCAAGGCGTCCAGCGATCTGATCGCGCTCTCCTACCACCGCACCCACGGCCTGGACGTGCGGGTGACCCGCTGCTCCAACAACTACGGGCACCACCACTTCCCGGAGAAGGTCATCCCGCTCTTCATCACCAACCTGCTGGACGGCAAGTCCGTCCCGCTGTACGGCGACGGGGCCAACGTTCGCGACTGGCTGCACATCGACGACCATGTGCAGGGCATCGAGCTGGTCCGTACGAAGGGCCGCGCGGGCGAGGTGTACAACATCGGCGGCGGCACCGAGCTCTCCAACAAGGAACTCACCGGGCTGCTGCTCAAGGCCTGCGGGGCCGACTGGGACACCAGCGTCGAGTACGTCGCCGACCGCAAGGGCCACGACCGGCGGTACTCGGTGGACTGCGCCAAGATCCGTACGGAACTCGGGTACCGGCCGCGCAAGGACTTCGCGGACGGGCTCGCGGAGACCGTGCAGTGGTACCGCGACAACCGCGCCTGGTGGGAGCCGCTGAAGGAGCGCGCGGCACTCGCCTGACGCGGGCCGTCGGTCGTACGGCGGCCGGGGCGGCTGCCTCTGCGTACCACCGCGCGTACAACCAACTGCCCCTCCCGCCGGTCATGGTGAGCAACCATGGGAAAGCCGTCGGAAGGCTGCTCGCGATGAACGCACCCCGTCTGCGCTCCATACTCCTGACCGTGCCGGGGATCGCCGCCGCGCTGGCCGTCGGAGCTCCGGCCGGTCCTCCCGCGGCGGTGGCCGCGGCCCCGGCCACCGCCGCACACCAGGACTTCAACGGCGACGGCTACCAGGACCTGGTGGTCGGCGCGCCGGGCGGCACGGTCGGCGGCCGGGCCGGGGCCGGGTACATCACTGTCCTGTACGGCTCCGCGCACGGCGTCTCGGCCGCGTCCCACCTCACGGTCAGCCGCGCCACCGCCGGCGTCCCGGGCGACGCCACCGCGGGTCAGGGCTTCGGCGCCGACACCGCGGCGGCCGACCTGGACGGCGACGGCTACACGGACCTGGTCGCCGGCGGACCGCACAACGCCGACGCGGTCATCGTCTGGGGCGGCCCGGCCGGCCTGACCGGCGGCACCCCGGTCCCCGGCCACGGCAATCTGGTGCAGACCGGGGACTACAACGGTGACGGCCACCCCGACCTGGTGGCGCTCCGCACCGGAATCCCGGCCGGCGACGACCCGTCCGGCTCCGAGGGGCTGGTCTGGAACGGCCCGGTCAGCCGCACCGGGGTGCCGGCCACCACCTCGCTCTTCACCGGTGAGCAGTACCACGACCTGTACGGGGCGGCGTCCGGCGATGTGAACGGGGACGGGCGCGACGACCTCGCGTTCACCGAGTACACCGGCGACGGCGGGTTCGGCACCGCGCTGTTCCTCGGCGGCGCGGGCGGGCCGGGGGACCGGGGCACCCCGGTGAAGGCGGCAGCCGACTCGCACGCGGCCGTCACCATCGGCGACGTCAACGGCGACGGCCTGGGCGACCTCGTCCTCGGGAACACCGGCGGCGACGCGGGTGAGGTGACGGTCGCCTACGGCGCGCACACCGGGCTCAGCCCGGAGGCGGACTGGACCACGATCACCCAGGACACCCCGGGCGTTCCGGGCAGCGCCGAGCCGGGCGACGGTTTCGGTGCGGCCCTGTCGGCCGGGGACGTGGACGGTGACGGCATCGACGACATCGCGGTCGGCGCCCCGTACGAGGACCTGGGCAGCGTCCGGGACGCCGGTTACGTCACCCTGCTGCGCGGCAGCGCCGCAGGCCTGACCGGGAGTGGTGCGCAGGCCTTCAGCCAGGACACCGCGAACGTCCCCGGCACGGCCGAGGCTGACGACCGGTTCAGCAGCGCGGTCCGGCTGCTCGACATCAACGGCAACGGCTACGCCGACCTGGCGTCCGCCGCCGTGAACGAGGACGGCGGGAACGGCGCGGTCTGGGTGCTGCGGGGCCGCCCCGACGGCCTGGTCACGGACGCCGCGGTGGTGGCCGGACCGATCGGCGCCGGAGCACCGGCTGCGAAGGCCGCGTTCGGGCAGCACCTCGGGTAGCGTCGGCCGGGATCGGAAAGACGACGCGCCGGACGCAGAGAACAGGTGAGACATGAGCGGCAGTTGGCTGGTCACCGGAGCCGGCGGGATGCTCGCCCGGGACCTCCTCGCACGACTGGCGGACGACGGCACCCCGGCGGCCGGCCTGGACCGTGCGGCGCTCGACATCACCGACCCGGGGGCCGTACGCGGCGCGCTGGCGGAGCACCGCCCGGCGGTCGTCGTCAACTGCGCGGCCTGGACCGCGGTCGACGACGCCGAGGCGAAGGAGGACCAGGCGCTCGCCGTCAACGGCACGGGCCCCCGGGTCCTGGCCGAGGCGTGCCGGGAGACCGGCGCCGTGCTGCTCCAGATCTCCACGGACTACGTGTTCGCCGGTGACGGCACCCGGCCGTACGCCGAGGACGCCCCGGTGGCCCCGCGCAGCGCGTACGGCCGCACCAAGCTGGCCGGGGAGCAGGCCGTGCTGAGCGTGCTGCCCGAGCGCGGGTACGTGGTGCGCACGGCCTGGCTGTACGGGGCGGGGGGCGGCAACTTCGTCCGGACGATGGTCCGGCTTGAGGGCGTCAAGGACACCCTGGACGTGGTGGACGACCAGCGCGGCCAGCCCACCTGGACCGCCGATCTGGCGGATCTGCTGGTGCGGCTCGGCACGGGCGCCCTCGCCGGTACCGCGCCCGCGGGCGTCTACCACGGCACCAGCGCCGGTGCGACGACCTGGTTCGGGCTCACCCGGGAGATCTTCCGGCTGCTGGACGCCGACCCGGCGCGGGTGCTGCCCACGACCAGCGAGGCCTTCGTGCGGCCCGCGCCGCGCCCCGCGTACAGCGTGCTCGGGCACGACCGCTGGGCGGCCGCCGGCATCGAACCGCTCCGTGACTGGCGGCTCGCGCTGGCCGACGCGTTCCCCGCGGTGGTCGCCGCCGAGCGCTCCTGATCCGCCGGCTCGGCCCGGCAGGAGGAGAGCGTGCGGAGATTCCGTAGATATTCTGCCGCCTTCCGGGGTGACCCGGTCGGTGGATGTTTACATCAGCGCCGGCGCTTTCACGGCCCGGCACTCATGATGTAGCTTCGCCGGGGATCGGACCAGTCGTTATTTTCGACGAAGGGCGCTCCCCGTGAACCGTCATGAATTCCTGCGCGGAATCCATCGCATATACCGTCCCCGCACGTATCTGGAGATCGGCGTCAATGACGGGCGCAGTCTGGCGCTTTCCCGGGTGCCTTCCATCGCTGTCGACCCCGCATTCAAGGTCGTGACATCGATCAGCTGCGACGTGCATCTGGTCAAGCAGACGAGCGACGCGTTCTTCGCCCGCAAGGACCCGCTGCTGCACCTGCGGCCCGGACGCAACCCCTTCCGGGCCCTCGCCCGGCGGGACCCGCTGGGGCTCCTGGGCGCCGACCCCCGCCTGGAGCTGTCGTTCATCGACGGCATGCACCTCTTCGAGTTCGCCCTGCGCGACTTCATGAACGTCGAGAAGCACGCCCGCTGGAACAGCGTGATCGTGCTGGACGACATGCTGCCGCGCAACGTCGACGAGGCGGCCCGCGACCGGCACACCGGGGCGTGGACGGGCGATGTCTACAAGGTCGCCGAAGTGCTGCGCCGGTTCCGCCCCGACCTGCTGGTGGTCGAGGTGGACACCAAGCCGACCGGAGTGGTCGCCGTCTTCGGCGCCGACCCGTCGAGCACCGTACTGAAGGACAACTACGACGCCATCCTCGCGGAGTACATCACCGAGGACCCGCAGGACGTCCCGGAGGCGGTGCTGAGCCGCAAGCGCGCGGTGGCCCCCGAGGCACTGCTCGGCGCGGGGTTCTGGCCCGGTCTCATCCGCGCCCGCAACCTCAACCGCCCGCGCTCGGCCTTCACCGGTCTGCGCAGGCAGATCGAGCGCGTCACCGGCTGACCACGCGGGATCGGACGGCCGCGCACCCCGTCAGGGGCGTGGCCGCCGTCCCGCGCCGGGTTCAGCCGCGCAGCTTCTCGGCGTACGCGACGCAGTCCGCGTACGAGGGCAGCAGCCCCTGGGCCTCGGCCTCGGCGAGCGTGGGAGCCGCCGCGTCCTTGTCGGAGAGCAGCGGGGTGACGTCCGCCGGCCAGTCGATGGCCAGGTCCGGGTCGAGCGGGTGGATGCCGTGCTCGCGCTGCGGGGCGTACCCGGTGGAGCAGAGGTAGACCACGGTGGCGTCGTCCGTCAGCGCCAGCAGCGCGTGGCCGAGCCCTTCGGAGAGGTAGACGGAGTGGTGGTCCACGTCGTCGAGCCGTACGGCCTCCCACTTCCGGTACGTGGGTGAGCCGACCCGGATGTCCACGACGACGTCGAGAATGGCGCCGCGCACGCACTTGACGTACTTGGCCTGGCTCGGCGGCACGTCGGCGAAGTGGATCCCGCGCAGCGTGCCCTTGCGGGACACCGAGCAGTTGGCCTGGGCCAGCCGCAGGCTGTGGCCTGCCGCCTCGGACAGATCGGGCTCCTTGAACCACTCGTGGAAGCTGCCGCGGCTGTCCGGGAAGACCTTCGGCTCATGGACCCAGGCTCCCTCGATGGCGAGCTGCCGCATCAGATCACGTCCTTGTCTGCAATTTCCGCTGCCGGGACATCAGGAATCTGTGGGGGGTTTCCACAGTGACCGGACGGGGGGGGAATTCCCACGGGACCGTAATTCGCCGCCCGCCTCTCGCCGTGCCCCTCGGCGCGCTTCGTGCCGTGCCGCTTCGTGCTGTTGGAGAGCCGTCCGCCGGGCGGTGACTATATCGGGTGCGGAGTGGTTCCCTCCGGCTGCCCCCGCCGTATGGGGAATGTAAAATTCCGGAAGTGAGGGTGGGGGTACCGCCGCCGATGGGGTGTGATATCGCCACACGCGGCTCGAACCTTGGCGAATATCAGTACGGCCTGTGAGGCAACCATGTGCCGTATCCACCGGTCTTGCTGTTGTGATGAGCACAAGTGAGCCCGATGTGACCGTTGTCGTCGGTGCCTATGAAGCAATGCCGTACCTCGTGAAGTGCCTTGAGTCCGTGGAGGCCCAGTCCCTGGGCGCGGACCGGATCGAGATCGTCGCCGTCGACGACGGATCGACGGACGGCACGGGGGAGTACCTGGAGGAGTTCGCCGCCCGATCGAAGATACGCACCACCGTGGTGCGGCAGAAGAACTCCGGGGGCCCCAGCGGACCGCGCAACGTCGGTCTCGGACTCGCTCGCGGCCGCTATGTGTTCTTCCTCGACGCGGACGACTACTTCGGCGATGAGGCCCTCGAACGCATGGTCGCGATGGGCGACCGCGCAGGTACGGACGTGGTGCTCGGGAAGGTCGTCGGCGTCAACCGCGGCGCCCCCAAGTCCATGTGGAGGGAGACCGTCGAGCGCGCGGACGTCTTCGACTCGCAGATCAAGTTCACCCTGAGCGCCCAGAAACTTTTCCGGCGCGCACTGCTCGAACGCCTCGGGATCACCTTCGACGAGGGCCTCAAGACGGGCGAGGACGCTCTCTTCACCCTGGAGACCTATCTGCGCGGCGACGGGGTGTCCGTCATCTCCGACTACACCTGCTACTACCTGGTCGGACGCGACGACGGCAAACACGTGACGAAGAGCGGCAGTTACCTGCTGCGGTTCGACTCGGCGCGGGCCCTGATGGGGCTGATAGCCGAGTGCGTACCGCCGGGCACACAGCGCGACAAGCTCATGGTGCGTCCCTTCGTGGTCACCCTGCTCCCGCAGTTCGCCGCCGGCTTCCTCAAGCAGTCCGCCGCTGTGCAGCAGAAGCGCATGGAACTCGCGGCGCCGCTGATGGCCGCGTACTGGAACCCGGGCGTGGCCAGGAGACTCAAGCCGGCCGAGAGACTGCGGCTGCACTGCGTCGCGCTCGGCCGGACCGACCTCCTCACCGGTGTGCTCACCCAGCTCCAGCAGAACAAGCAGCCCGAGCGCGTCGGCCGGGGCCTCAACGGCACGTACTACCTCGACCTCCCGTACTTCAGGGACCCCTCCGCCGGAATTCCGGACCACATCTACGCCATGCCCTGCCCCCCGGTCTGGCGCCGGCTGCCCGCGGCCGGGCGGACCCGGCTGCGCAGGCTCCGCAAGTGGGCCGCCGCCAACCCTGTCCAGCGCGTGGAATCCCCGCGCACCGGCGAACAGGGCTGACGTAGATTCGGCCGTGTGACACAGGCAAGGCAACTCGTAACGGAAGCCCGCAGGATCGTCGTGAAGGTCGGATCCTCCTCCCTCACGACCGCGGCCGGCGGCCTCGACGCGGACCGGGTGGACGCCCTGGTCGACGTACTGGCCAAGGTCAGGAGCGGCGGCGAGAAGGAGATCGTGCTCGTCTCCAGCGGCGCCATCGCCGCGGGACTCGCGCCGCTGGGCCTGGCCCGCCGGCCCAAGGACCTGGCCAGGCAGCAGGCCGCCGCCAGTGTCGGCCAGGGGCTGCTCGTCGCCCGGTACACCGCGTCGTTCGCGCGCTACGGCGTCCGGGTCGGCCAGGTGCTGCTGACCTCCGACGACACCAGCCGCCGGGCGCACTACCGCAACGCCTACCGGACCCTGGACCAGCTCCTGACCATGGGCGCCCTGCCGGTCGTCAACGAGAACGACACGGTGGCCACGGACGAGATCCGCTTCGGTGACAACGACCGTCTTGCCGCTCTCGTGGCCCATCTCGTCCGGGCCGACCTGCTCGTCCTGCTCTCGGACGTCGACGGCCTGTACGACGGGGACCCGGCCACGCCGGGTGCCCGCCGGATCGCGGAGGTGGCGGGGCCCGGAGACATCGCGCACGTCTCCATCGGCTCGGCGGGCAAGGCCGGCGTGGGCACCGGCGGCATGGTCACCAAGGTCGAGGCGGCCAGGATCGCCGCCGCGGCCTCCGTCCCGGTGGTGCTGACCTCGGCATCGCGCGCCGCCGACGCCCTCGCTGGCCGGGACACCGGTACGTACTTCCACAGCACCGGCCGCCGTTCGGCCGACCGACTGCTCTGGCTCCAGCACGCGTCGACCCCACGCGGTGCGCTCACCCTGGACGACGGCGCGGTACGGGCGGTCGTGGAGCGGAACTCCTCGCTGCTGCCCGCCGGAATCGCCGCCGTCGAGGGCGAGTTCAGCGCCGGGGACCCGGTGGAGCTGCGGGACACCGAGGGCCGCACCGTCGCCCGCGGTCTGGTGAACTTCGACGCCAAGGAGCTCCCCCAGCTGCTCGGCCGCTCCACCCGGGACCTGGCCCGGGAACTCGGTCCTGCCTACGAGCGGGAAGTCGTACACAGGGACGATCTCGTTGTCATGGCCCCCTGAAACGGCTGAAACACCAGCCTTTCAGCAGGGACCTTCCGGAAAACCGTCACGCGCCGGGCGCCGGGCTGGTCAACTTTGTCCCGGGAGCCCGCTCCCGACCGCTGCCCGGCCCGTCGCCGCGGGGCAGACGCCGCAACGCACACAGGAGGCCGCCGGTGAGACGAGCCCGTCCCGGGGCACCGCCCCGAGGAACCGGGGAGCGGACCCTGACGAGTGTCGGCGCGGGGGCCGGCTTCGAGGAACGCCCGGAAGCGGACGCGGACGGGGAACAGCGGCCCCAGCAGCCCCCGGAGGAAGCCGCACTGTCCAAGCTGTGGCACATCACCCTGAGCGTGTCGGGCCGTCCCGCCCCGCTCAAGGAGGTCAGACGCGGTCTCGAACAGCTCGCGCACGACCACCCCTTCCTGCTGACCAGCCGGTACGCCGACGACCACGCCGAGATCCGCTACTGGGAGGAGGCGCGGGACCTGCACGACGCCGCCGCGGTGGCCCTGCGGCTCTGGGGCGAGCACCGCTCGACGTCGCAGCTGCCGCCGTGGGAGATCGTGGGCCTGGAGGTCATCGACCGCGAGACCTACCACCTGCGGATAGCCGAGGGATACGGCCCGCCGCCCGCGGCGCCCGTCGGGGTGCACCCGTACTGACCACCCCCTGCCGGCACACCCCCTGCCGGCACACCCCCGGGGAGCGGCCCGTACGGTCCCCGCCGGTCCCCGCTGTCTCGGAGCGTGGGATAGCGGACGGACGCCCGCAGACCGCGCATTAGTCTGCGGGCATGACCTCGCTCTCCCCGCTCTCCGACCAGTCCCCGGTCATCCAGGCCGCCTACCGGTCCCGCGCCGCCGCGGCCGACCTCGCGCCACTGCCGCGCGCGGCCAAGGACGACGCGCTGCTGGCCATCGCCGACGCGCTCGAAGTGCGTTCGTCCGAGATCGTCGAGGCCAACGCCGAGGACGTCGCGAAGGCCAGGGCCGCCGGTACCGCCGAGACGGTCATCGACCGCCTCACCCTCACCCCCGAGCGCATCCGCGCGATCGCCGGTGATGTACGGGACGTCGCGGCGCTGCCCGACCCGGTCGGCGAGGTCGTACGGGGCTCGACGCTGCCCAACGGAATCGACCTGCGCCAGGTGCGGGTGCCGCTCGGCGTCGTCGGGATCATCTACGAGGCCAGGCCCAATGTGACGGTGGACGCCGCCGCGCTCTGCCTGAAGTCGGGCAACGCGGTGCTGCTGCGCGGCTCGGCCTCCGCGTACGCCTCCAACACCGCGCTCGTACGGGTGCTGCGCGACGCCGTCGGGGGCTCCGGGCTGCCGGCCGACGCCATCCAGCTCGTGCCGGGGGAGTCCCGCGAGTCCGTACGGGAGCTGATGCGCGCCCGCGGCATGGTCGACGTGCTGATCCCGCGCGGCGGCGCGTCCCTGATCCGTACCGTCGTCGAGCAGTCCACCGTGCCGGTCATCGAGACCGGCACCGGCAACTGCCATGTGTACGTGGACGCGCAGGCCGACATCGACATGGCCGTCGCCATCCTCGTCAACTCCAAGGCCCAGCGGCCCTCCGTCTGCAACGCGGCCGAGACGCTCCTGGTCCACCGGGACATCGCGGACGCGTTCCTGCCGAAGGCGCTCGACGCGCTCGGCGAGGCGGGCGTGACCGTGCACGGCGACGAGCGGGTGCTCGGGTACGCCGACGGGACGAAGGCGACCGTCGTCGAGGCGACCGCGGACGACTGGGAGGCCGAGTACCTCTCGTACGACATCGCGGCCGCCGTCGTCGACTCGCTGGACGCGGCCGTCGCGCACATCAGGCTGTGGACATCCGGCCACACCGAGGCGATCGTCACCACCTCGCAGGCCGCGGCCCGCCGTTTCACCCAGCTGGTCGATTCCACGACGGTGGCTGTCAACGCGTCCACCCGGTTCACCGACGGAGGTCAGTTCGGATTCGGCGCCGAGATCGGCATCTCCACCCAGAAGCTGCACGCCCGGGGGCCGATGGGGCTGCCCGAGCTGACCTCGACCAAGTACATCGTGACGGGAGACGGTCACATTCGGTGACCCGCTGACCGGTCGACTTCGCACTCTCCCTGCCCAAATCCACCCACCGGGTCTACTCTGATTCCGTGCCGGACGACGTGGGGGGCAGGCCGTTCCAGGACGGCTGGGAGCCTGACGACGACCGCGGAGGAGCGGACGAGGAATTCGCCTCCGTGGTCTTCGGCGAGGACTTCGTCAGGGCCGCCACCATCCACGAACCGACCGCCGTCGAACGGCTGCTGGCCGCCG
Source organism: Streptomyces sp. NBC_00440 (assembly GCF_036014215.1). Taxonomy (NCBI): domain Bacteria; kingdom Bacillati; phylum Actinomycetota; class Actinomycetes; order Kitasatosporales; family Streptomycetaceae; genus Streptomyces; species Streptomyces sp. NBC_00440. The sequence goes on along the minus strand of NZ_CP107921.1, from coordinate 2,474,593 downwards.
CGGAGGCGCGCGCGGAGGCCGAGGCCGCCAGAGCGCGCGCGGGCGGCTCCGGCGGCGATGACTTCGACGAGTACGACGAGTTCCTCCGCGAGAACGCCGCGGACTACGGCCTGCTGTACGGGCCGGGCGACGCCGGGGAGTACGGCGTGGGCCCCGACGGCGCCGAGAGCGGCCCCTACGGGCCGCACGGCGGTGTGCTGCGCCCGTACCGCGGCCGGGCGCGCTGGCACCGGCCGGTGGCCTGGCTGCTGGCCCTCGTCATGGGGATCGGCATGGTGGCCCTGGCCTTCGCCGCGGTCTACCGGGGAGCGTCGGCCAGCCGGCAGGACCAGGTGCCCGCGCCGGTGACGACCGGGGTCGGCGCCGTGCCGGGCGGCACGGGCGTCACCGGGCCGTCCCCGGCGGAATCGGTTCCGGCGGGCCACGCGGCCGGCCGCTCGCTCGGCCATTCGGCCCCACCGGCCGCCGCGCTTCCGCGCACGCCCTGACCGCGGCAGCCGACCGCCCGGACCCGCCCCGGCCATGGCTGCCGCGCCGCCACGCGCGGACGGTGTGCCGGCGGCTCGGAAGTTGGCCCGTACCGGGGCGTTTACGCAGCCCCGCCGCGACCTACTCTCAAGGTATGGCGGGGCGCGATGAGCCACCCGAGGGGTCACCCGAGGGCCTGCCCAGCGGTGGCGAGGACGAGTACCGGTCCGTCGTCTTCGACGAATCGTTCATCAAGGCTGCCCGGCTCCAGGAGTTCTCCGCGCAGGAGCGGATGGGCCGGCACGCCCGGGCCGTCCGCAGCCGCTCCGGATGGCCCGGCAGAGGCCCTGTGCGCCTGCTCGTCGCACTGGCGCTGCTGGTGCTGGCCTTCGGCACCGCGGTCTTCATGGGCATCCACCACCCGTACCGGCCGCCGCAGGTCAGCCGCGCCGAACCGCTGCACACCACGGTGATTCCGCTCGCGCCGCGAGGCGCGGTGCCGGGCGGGACACCCGCTGAGCTCTTCGCGCACAGTCCGGCCGCCGAGTTCCGTACCGGCATCTCCGGAGTGAACCCGCCCGGGGCCCGGAGCACCGCGCACTTCGCGTACAGCGACGTACTGGCAGCACTGAAGATCGCCAAGGAGTACGTCGTGGAGTCCTCGCTGGACCCCACGGTGCTGATGGGCGGCTCTGCTGAGAAGGTCAGGGACCTGATCGCCCCGGACCAGTACCCGCAGTTCGACCAGAGCCTGACAGCGCCATCGGCGGACGGCCGTCACGCCGCGACCGGCTGGCTGGTTCGCTTCGACCCCGCACAGGTGGCGCTGGCCGGCTCCGATGTGCGGGTGGCGGGCGTCCTGCGGTACGCGGAGGCCACGGACCGGACGCTGGAGGTGACCGCGGACCACACCTTCGTCTACGCGCTCAGGCCGGCCGCCCCCCGGGGCACGAAGGCCGGGCCCGCGAAGCCGGACGGCGCCTCGCTGTTCACCGTCCGCCGCGAGGTGCACTTCCGCTTCGGCGCGGAGGACCTGCGGCTGCACCAGGCGCAGGTGACCTTCGCCGATGTGCAGGCCGGGCCGCAGAGCTGCACGGCCGACGCGGCGAACCGGCTGCGCCCGCTGCTCGCCGGGCAGCACGCGGCCGACGGCGGCCCGGCCGGGACCGATCCGTACGCCACCGGCCCGGCCACCGCACTGTGCGGGACGCTCGCGGCCAAGGCCCTGGGATCGGATTAGGCCAGATCCCAGGGGCCCGGCACGATCCGGACGAGCGGCCCCGGGCCCGGACCCGGTGCCGCGGCTCTAGTCCGCAAGCGGTCCTTCCGTACCGGTGGCAGGGCCGTCGTCGGTGCTGCCGTCCGTGCCGCGCCCGCCCTTCCCGGCGTCGCCCCTGGCGCCGCCCGCTCCGCCACCGGTGAACTTCCCGCGCAGCTTCCCGCCCAGGTCGCCCGCACCGCCCGCGATATCGCCCACCAGCTTCATCAGCGGGTCCTTGCTGGTACGCACCGTGTCGGCGTAGTGCGATGCGGACTCCCGGAAGGACTCGCCGACCGACGCGTCCTTGTCCTCGTCGCGCCGGGGGTAGTGCCCGTCCATGATCCGCTGGAAGTCCCGGCTCTCCGCCCACTTCTTCAGCTCGGCTGCGCGCACGGTGGTGAACGGGTGGCTGCGCGGCAGCACGTTCATGATCTTGAGCACCGAGTCGCGCAGGTCGCCGCCCGCCTCGTACTCCTCGGCCTGCTCCAGGAACGCGTCCACGTTCATCTCGTGCAGATGGTTGCCACCGGCGATCTTCATCAGACCGCGCATCGACGCCCGGAGGTCCTGGCCCACGAGCAGCCCCGCCCGGTCCGCGGACAGCTCCGACTTGCGGAACCACTCGCGCAGCCCCGTCACCAGCGCCATGATCGCCACATTGCCCAGCGGGATCCAGGCGACCTTCAGCGCGATGCTCGTGAGGAAGAGCAGGATCGTGCGGTACACCGCGTGGCCGGAGAGCGCGTGGCCCGTCTCATGGCCGACGACGGCGCGCATCTCCTCCTCGTCGAGGAGCTCGACCAGCCCCGTGGTGACCACGATGATCGGCTCGTCCAGACCGATGCACATGGCGTTGGGCTGGGGATTCTGCGTGACGTACATGGCGGGGACCTTCTCCAGGTCCAGGATGTAGCAGGCGTCGCGCAGCATGACGTGGAGGTGCGCGAACTGGGCGTCGCTCACCCGCACCGAGTCGGAGAGGAAGAGCAGGCGCAGGCTCCGCTCGGGCAGCAGCCCGCTGAGCGCCTTGAGGACGGTGTCGAAACCGGTGAGCTTGCGCAGCGCCACCAGGGCCGACCGGTCCGCCGGATGCTCGTACGCCCGTGAGGAGATCCCCTCGAAGCGCCGGCGTTTCCTTCCCGGCACGTTCTCGTGACTGTTCTCGTGACCGCTGTCTGTCATGAATGTCCCCCTGCCTTCTGTCTTCGAGCCCTGCTCGTCCCCCTGGCGGGCCCCAGCGTATGCGGTGGGGCTACCGTGTGGCGGGGGTCCTACACCGAGAAGGAGCGCACCCGTCATGCCGGACGCGACCACACTGCTCGCCGCTGCCTCGAACCAGCAGGGGCCGGGCGACACCTTGCGGGTCCTGCTGGTCGTCCTGCTTGTCGGGGCTGTCCTGCTCGCCTGGTTTCTCCTGCGCGGATATCGCGACAACGACTGAGTCGGCGTGAGCGTGCCCAGCGGGCCCGCATACGATGTCCGCGAAGCCCCCGCTCCGACTCCCGGATAGGTCCTGCTGACCATGAGCCTCCACAGCACCGCTGCCAGCCTCGCCACTCTCGCCTCCGAGAGCGGACACGGCGGTAACCACCCCAGCCTCAGCCCCTACCTCACCGGTGGCGGTGCGTTCGTCGCGCTCCTGCTGCTGCTGTGGATCACCACCCGCTTCAACCGCGACCGCTGACCCGGGGCGCAGACGGGTAGGTGGCGGCCCAGTAGGGTCTGCACGCATGGGAGAGCAGAAGAGGCGTCTCGGCGTGATGGGCGGGACATTCGACCCGATCCATCATGGACACCTGGTGGCCGCCAGTGAGGTGGCCTCTCAGTTCCAGCTGGACGAGGTCGTGTTCGTGCCGACCGGGCAGCCGTGGCAGAAGAGCCACAAGGTCGTCTCCCCGGCCGAGGACCGCTACCTGATGACGGTCATCGCGACCGCGTCGAACCCGCAGTTCTCGGTCAGCCGCATCGACATCGACCGCGGCGGGCCGACGTACACCATCGACACCCTGCGGGATCTGCGCGGCCTCAACACCGATGCGGATCTCTTCTTCATCACCGGGGCCGACGCGCTCTCCCAGATCCTCACCTGGCGGAACGCCGAAGAGCTGTTCGCGCTCTCCCACTTCATCGGCGTGACCAGGCCGGGCCATGTCCTGACGGACGACGGCCTGCCGGAGGGCGGTGTCTCCCTGGTGGAGGTGCCCGCCCTGGCGATCTCGTCGACCGACTGCCGCGCCCGGGTCGAGCAGGGGGACCCGGTCTGGTATCTGGTTCCGGACGGTGTGGTGCGCTACATCGACAAGCGCCAGCTGTACCGCGGCGAATGAGCCGTGAGAGGGGCACCGTTGAACGACCGACAGAACCCGTACGTTCAGTACGACCAGTACGGGCAGCCGATGCAGCTCGTCGGGTACGACGAATACGGGCAGCCGGTGTACCAGCAGGTGCAGCCGCAGCAGCAGGATCAGCAGCAACACCAGCCTCAGCAGCAGTACGACCCGTACGGCCGGCAGCACGAGCAGGCTCCGGGGTACGGATACGACCCGTACGCGCAGCAGCAGCCCCCGCCCGCGCCGTACCAGGGTCAGGGGCAGAGTCAGGGGCAGAGCCAGGGCTACGACTACGACACCGGGCAGGCCGGGCAGACCGGGCAGCAGCCCGCGGTGGACACGGCCCAGCAGTGGATCCCGCAGCAGAGCCAGGCACCGCAGGCGCAGCCCCCTCGGACACAGCCCCCGCAGGCGGCCCAGCCCCATCAGCCGCAGCCCTCCGAGACCCAGGCGCCGCGGCAGCCCGAGCAGCCGCAGCGGGCCGTTCCCGGCCAGCGCCGGCCCGCCGCTCCGGGTGACGACGAGTACAAGACCGAGCAGTTCTCCTTCATCGAGGAGCCCGACGAGGACTCCGAAGACGTCATCGACTGGCTGAAGTTCACCGAGAGCCGCACCGAGCGGCGCGAGGAGGCGAGGCGCCGGGGACGTACCCGCGTCGTTTCGCTGGTCGTCGTGCTGGCGCTCGTCGTCGCGGGCGGTGTCGGCTATCTCTGGTACGCGGGCAAGCTGCCCGGGATCTCCGGAGCGGGCGACGGCAGCGCCACGGCCTCCGGCGCGCAGCAGCGCAACGCGATCGTGGTCCATCTGCACAACACGAAGAGCGGCGGCACATCGACCGCGCTGCTCGTCGACAACGTCACCACCGGCAAGGGCACCACGCTCCTGCTGCCCAACTCCCTTGCCGTGTCGAACGATGACGGCACGGCGACCACGCTCGGCAAGTCCGTGGACGACGACGGCTCGGACGGCACCAGGGACGCGCTGGACACCCTCCTCGGAGCCAAGATCGGCGGCACCTGGCGGCTCGACACCCCGTATCTGGAGAACCTGGTCGAGATGGTCGGCAATATCGACATCGACACCGACGTCGACGTGCCGGACACCAAGAAGGGCGCCGAGCCGCTGGTGCACCGGGGCAAGGACCAGACGCTCAGCGGTCAGATGGCGGTCGCGTACTCCACCTACCGCGCGCCCGGCGAGCCCGAGGCGAAGCAGCTGGAGCGGTTCGGGCAGGTCATGCAGGGCGTCCTGAAGAAGATCTCGGACGATCCGCAGGCCGCGACGGCCACCGTGAAGAACCTGGCGCAGATCCTGGACCCGTCCCTGACCGACAAGGACCTGGGCGCGTCCCTGGCCAAACTCGCCGCACACGCGAAGAAGGGCGACTACAGCACGCAGCTGCTGTCCGTACGGAGCGACGGCACGATCAGCCCGCAGGCGAGCGCCAGTGTGGTCAAGAACGTACTCGGCGGTTCGGTGAAGGCGCCCGACCAGGGCGATGCGGTGAGCGTGGCGATCAGCAACGCCAGCGGCCGGACGGCCGCGACGGAGAGCGCCAGGATCGCCCTCGTCAACGGCGGCTACTCGGTCGCGGTCGGCGGAACCGCAAGCGCCACGGCGTCGTCGCAGGTCAGCTATGGCGACCCGGCGCAGAAGGCCAAGGCGGAGGAAGTGGCGAAGACGCTGGGGCTGCCGGCCGGATCGGTCCACAAGGGCAAGGCCGCCGCGAATGCGGACGTCACCGTGGTGCTGGGGCAGGATTACAAGGTCACCTGAGTGCTGGGGGCCGTCCGGAGGCTGCCGGCCGCCGGGCGGTCATAAGAATTGCAGGACCGTCGGCGGTCCGTGAGACCCTTGGGTACTCCACGACCGCCGACGAAAGCCTGCCAGTGACCGCCACGGACCGTTCCATCGAGCTCATCAACGCCGCCGCTCAGGCGGCCGCCGACCGGCTCGCGCACGACATCACCGCGTACGACGTCAGCGATGTGCTGTCGATCACCGACGCCTTCCTGCTCGCATCGGCGCCCAACGACCGCCAGGTCAAGTCGATCGTCGACGAGATCGAGGAGCGGCTGAACAAGCAGCTCGGCGCCAAGCCGGTGCGCCGGGAGGGCGACCGCGACGCCCGCTGGATCCTCCTCGACTACGTCGACATCGTCGTCCACGTCCAGCACAGCGAGGAGCGGGTCTACTACGCGCTGGAGCGCCTCTGGAAGGACTGCCCCGAGATCGCCCTGCCCGAGGACGCCGTCAAGACCCGCGGCAAGGCCGAGGAGCACGCCAGGCTCAACGGCATCGAGGGCCCCGACGCCGACCTGGACGCCGACCTGGACGGTGAGCTGCACTGAACGGCACCAAGGGCGGCCGTGGCCGCCGCATCGTTCTCTGGCGGCACGGCCAGACCGCCTGGAACCTGGAGCGCCGCTTCCAGGGCTCCACGGACATCGAGCTGACCGAGACCGGTATCGGCCAGGCGCGCCGGGCGGCCCGGCTGCTCGCCTCGATGAAGCCCGACGCGATCGTGGCGTCCGACCTCAGCCGGGCGGCGACCACCGCCCGTGAGCTCGGGGCCGTGACCGGCCAGGACATCACGTACGACGCCGCCCTGCGCGAGACGTACGCGGGCAGCTGGCAGGGGCTCACGCACGACGAGATCATGGCGAGCTTCGGCGAGCAGTACGCGGCGTGGAAGCGCGGCGAGCCCGTGCGGCGCGGCGGCGGCGAACTGGAGTCCGAGGTCGCCGACCGGGCCGCCCCGGTGGTCCTCGCCCATGCCGACGCGCTGCCCGACGACGGGACGCTCGTCGTCGTCAGCCACGGCGGCACCATCCGCACCACCATCGGCCGGCTCCTCGGTCTGGAGTCGCGCCACTGGGAGAGCCTGGGCGGGCTCTCCAACTGCTGCTGGTCGGTACTGGGCGAGGGCGCCCGCGGCTGGCGGCTGCTTGAGCACAACGCCGGGACCCTCCCCGAGCCGGTGCTCGGCGACGACGACTGAGCACCCCGTGAGGGACGTCCGGGCGGATTTCACTTTCCGGCTGGTCGCAGGCTAAAGTTCTTCTTGTTCGCGCCGCAGGACGCAGAGAATGCAGCGAGCGAAGCGAACAGCGGGGCTATAGCTCAGTTGGTAGAGCGCCTGCATGGCATGCAGGAGGTCAGGAGTTCAATTCTCCTTAGCTCCACAGTCGGAAGCTCCGGATTCGGAGCAAGGAGAAATCCCGTCCCCATCAGGGGGCGGGATTTTTCGTCCGCCCGTCCGCCCCCGGCTTGTCCGTCCGCCCGAACGCCGCTGCCCCTCTTGCGGGGCCATGGCAGAATCGGAGCGCCGGAGGGACGCCGGCCCGGAGGGAGGGGAGAGCGCGATGCCCGCGAGCATGCTCGATCGCGTTCACGCCCTGGCCAACGAGGCGAAGACCCGCACTCGCCCCCGCCACCGGGACCCGCTCAACTGCCCCTCGCTGTCCGTCCGTCCGGCCTTTCCCGACCGCCCGCCCCGCGGCCACAGCTGGAGCTGACTGATGGGTGCACACAGGAGGAAATGCGACTGGTGCGGCAGTGGTACGCCCATCGTCAGGGACATGGATCCGGTCAACGCGGACTACCAGTACTGGTGCGAGGAGTGCGCGCGGGCGCTGATCATAAAGGGCGACCCGATCGAGACCTACCGTGAGCTGGAGGGGGAGCCGATCTACGGCCGGCTCCTGGAGGAGCACTGCACGCTCAAGCGGTTCTACTCCTTCGCCACCGCCTGACCGCGGAACGGATTTGGCGGAGCAACGGGGGACCGGTAATGTTGGCGGAGCCGAGGGGGTAACCCCGCAGAACGGCCGACAGTACGGGGCTATAGCTCAGTTGGTAGAGCGCCTGCATGGCATGCAGGAGGTCAGGAGTTCAATTCTCCTTAGCTCCACAGTGAGACCTCAGGTGAGGTCGACAGAAGCGGGTCATCCGAATCGGATGGCCCGCTTCTGTGTGTGCGGCCACCTTCCGCGTGTGCGCGGCCCGCTCCGTGCCGCCGCCGCAGCCAGGTGTCCGCGCGGGCCGTACGGTGCCTGCGGTACCCTGACGCCATGCGTGCCGTACGCCTCCTGCTTAGTGAGCCGCGCTGATCAGTCCCGACCGATGAAGTGTCCCCGGTCGGCATCAGCGCGGCGTCCCCTCCTGTGCGAGGGGCTTTTTCGTTTGGTGCCACAGGCACCACAGCCATGAGGATCGCGGGCAGAGACGACCGATGGAGCTTTGAGGATCATGACCGAGACGAATTCTTCCCCCGCTGCCGCAAGCGCGGGAGGGCCCTCATCCGAGGTGGCCGCAGCGCACCGTTACACCGCTGCCATGGCCGCCGACATCGAGGCACGCTGGCAGGACTTCTGGGACGCCGACGGCACGTACGACGCACCGAACCCGACGGGTGAGCTGGCGGACGACCCGGTCATGGCGGCCAGGCCCAAGAAGTTCATCATGGACATGTTCCCGTACCCCTCCGGCACCGGCCTGCACGTCGGCCACCCGCTGGGCTACATCGCCACGGACGTCTACGCCAGGCACCAGCGCATGACCGGCCACAACGTCCTGCACACCCTGGGCTTCGACGCCTTCGGCCTGCCGGCCGAGCAGTTCGCCGTACAGACCGGCACCCATCCGCGGGCCTCCACCGAGGCCAACATGGAGAACATGAAGTCCCAGCTGCGCAGGCTGGGACTGGGCCACGACAAGCGCAGGTCGTTCGCGACGATCGACCCCGAGTACTACAAGTGGACCCAGTGGATCTTCCTGCAGATCTTCAACTCCTGGTACGACCAGGACGCGCAGCAGGCCCGCCCGATCGCCGAACTGGCCGCCCAGTTCGAGAGCGGTGAGCGCCCTGTCCCCGGCGGCCGTGAGTGGAGCGCGCTGGACGCGGTGGCCCGTGCCGACCTGCTGAGTGAGTACCGGCTGGCGTACGCGTCGGACGCCCCGGTCAACTGGTGTCCCGGCCTGGGCACCGTCCTGGCGAACGAGGAAGTGACCGCCGACGGCCGCTCCGAGCGCGGCAACTTCCCCGTCTTCAAGGCGAAGCTGCGCCAGTGGAACATGCGCATCACCGCGTACGCGGACCGGCTGCTGTCCGACCTGGACGCGCTGGACTGGCCCGAAGCGATCAAGCTGCAGCAGCGGAACTGGATCGGCCGCTCCGAGGGCGCCCGCGTGGACTTCGCGGTCGGCGGGGACTCCCGTCCGATCACGGTCTTCACCACCCGCCAGGACACGCTGTTCGGCGCGACCTACATGGTGCTGGCGCCCGAGCACGAGCTGATCTCCGGCGACAAGCCGATCGTCCCGGACGCCTGGCCCGAGGGCACGCACGACGTGTGGACCGGCGGCCACGCGACCCCCGGCGAGGCCGTCGCCGCCTACCGGGCCTTCGCCGCGTCGAAGTCCGACGTCGAGCGGCAGGCCGACGCGAAGGAGAAGACCGGCGTCTTCACCGGTGTGTACGCGGTCAACCCGGTCAGCGGCGACCAGGTTCCCGTCTTCATCGCCGACTACGTCCTGATGGGGTACGGCACCGGCGCGATCATGGCTGTCCCGGCGCACGACAGCCGTGACTTCGCTTTTGCGCGCGCCTTCGAGCTGCCGATGCGCTGTGTCGTCGAACCGTCCGACGACCGCGGCACCGACCCCTCCACCTGGGACGACGCCTTCGCCTCGTACGACGCGAAGCTGGTCAACTCCACCCACGACGGCATCTCCCTGGACGGCCTGGGCGTCGCCGATGCCAAGGAGCGGATCACCGAGTGGCTGGCCGCGCGCGGCGCCGGTGAGGGCACGGTCAACTTCCGGCTGCGCGACTGGCTGTTCAGCCGCCAGCGCTACTGGGGCGAGCCCTTCCCGATCGTCTACGACGAGGACGGCATCGCGCACCCGCTGCCCGAGTCGATGCTGCCGCTGGAACTGCCCGAGGTGGACGACTACTCGCCGCGCACCTTCGAGCCGGACGATGCGGACACCTCTCCCGAGACCCCGCTGTCCCGCAACGAGGACTGGGTCAACGTCGAGCTGGACCTGGGTCTGGGCGACGGTGTCAGGAAGTACCGCCGCGAGACCAACACCATGCCGAACTGGGCCGGTTCCTGCTGGTACGAGCTGCGCTATCTGGACCCGCACAACAGCGAGAAGCTGGTCGACCCGGCCATCGAGCAGTACTGGATGGGCCCGCGCGACGGCCAGCCGCACGGTGGCGTCGACCTGTACGTCGGCGGCGCCGAGCACGCCGTACTGCACCTGCTGTACGCGCGGTTCTGGTCCAAGGTGCTGTTCGACCTGGGGCACATCTCGTCGGTCGAGCCGTTCCACAAGCTGTACAACCAGGGCATGATCCAGGCGTTCGTCTACCGCGACAGCCGTGGGATCGCGGTGCCCGCCGCCGAGGTCGAGGAGCGGGACGGCGCGTTCTGGTTCGAGGGCGAGAAGGTCAGCCGCGTCCTGGGCAAGATGGGCAAGTCCCTGAAGAACGCGGTCACTCCGGACGAGATCTGCGCGGAGTACGGCGCGGACACCCTGCGCCTGTACGAGATGGCCATGGGCCCGCTGGACGTGTCACGGCCGTGGGACACCCGCGCGGTGGTCGGCCAGTACCGGCTGCTGCAGCGGCTGTGGCGCAACGTCGTGGACGAGGAGACCGGCGAGGCCGGTGTCACCGACAGCGAGCCCGGTGAGGAGACGCTGCGCGCGCTGCACAAGGCGATCGACGGCGTCGGCCACGACATGGCGGGGCTGCGGTTCAACACCGCCATCGCCAAGGTCACCGAGCTGAACAACTACCTGACCAAGGCGGGCGGCCCGGTGCCGCGCACGGTGGCCGAGCAGCTGGTCCTGCTGGTCGCGCCGCTGGCGCCGCACATCGCCGAGGAGCTGTGGCGCAGGCTGGGGCACACCGAGTCCGTGGTGCACCAGGACTTCCCGGTGGCGGACCCGGCGTATGTCGTGGACGAGACCGTGACGTGTGTCGTCCAGGTCAAGGGCAAGGTGAAGGCGCGGCTGGAGATCTCCCCGTCGATCTCGGACGAGGACCTGGAGAAGCTGGCGCTGACCGACCCGGGTGTGGTCGCGGCGCTGGGCGGGGCCGGGATCCGCAAGGTGATCGTGCGGGCGCCGAAGCTGGTGAACATCGTTCCGGCCTGATCGGAGCTGATCCGGGCTGGTCCGGGCTGATCTGGGCTGATCTGGCTTGTTGTCGGTCCGATCAGGCCTGCCGGTCTGATCGGGGCTGGTCTGGTCTGATCAAGGCTGGTCCAGTCTGATCGGGGCTGGTCCGGCCTGATCGGCGCGGGAAGCCCCGGGGTTTCCCCTACGGGCAGGTTGGGGGTTCTGATGGAACCCTCAGCCTGCCCTTTCCGTTTACCGTGGAGGTATCGAGTCCGACAACCGAGGGACGCTCCATGGAAGCCGTGATCCTGATCCTGGTGCTGCTGTTCCTCGTCTTCGTCGGCGTGGGGGCGTACGCGGCGGTCAAGGTGGTGGGAGCCGCGAGGCGGAGCGTGGACCGGACGATTTCGCAGGCCCGGCGCACCGTCGAGGACACCACGCTGCGGGCGAAGAGCTACGGCCAGCCGGGCGCCGCGGGAGAGGTGGCGCAGCTGAGGCTCTCGCTGCGCACGTCGATGCGGGCCACTCAGGACGCCCTGCACGCGGGCGTGGCCGAGGACGAGTCGCTGCGCGAGACGCTGGGCCTCTTCGAGCGGCTCAGCGCGCACGGCCTGGAGCTGGATGCTGAGCTGCGGCGGCTGGAGCGGGAACCGGACAAGACCGGGCTCAGGCAGCGGCTGCCGGCCCTCCGGGAACGCACGGAGCAGATCACGCACTCGGCGGATGCGCTGCGCTGGGCGGCCCGGGACCGGGCGCGGAAGTTCGCCGACGACGATCTGATCGCGCTGAACGAGCAGATCGATGTGGAGGCGGGGGCGCTGCGGCACTGGACGACACCGGCGGCCGACGGGCATCCGCAGGGGCAGGCAAAGAGTGCCGGTTCCGGTTCCGATTCCGGTTCGCCGGCCGACTCGGGGTCCTGGTCCTCGGCCGGTGAAGGGGCCGCCGATGCGAGCGACGCCGGACACCGGGCCGCGCCCGACGCGATCACCGGCAGGGACCCGAACCGGCAGCAGCGCTACCCGTGGCAGAAGGCTGCGCGCCCGGAGAGCACCACCTGAGTGACCGTCGAAAGCACCTCAGGCGCGGGGACAGGCGCGGGTACGGGCACCGGTGCGGGCGCGGGTACGAGTACCGGCACAGGCACGGATTCCGCCGGCTCTTCCGGTTCCGCTGGTTCCGCTGACGAGTCCGCCGGTTCCGCTGACGAGGGGTCGCACTGCCGGGCCGCCGCACCTGCGGGTAATCTCCGGCTCATGTCCCGCCATGTCGCGATCGTGACCGATTCCACGGCCTACCTGCCGCAGCAGACCCTGGCGCGGCACAACATCACAGCGGTGCCGCTGACGGTGGTCCTCGGCGACCGGGCCCTGGAGGACGGTACGGAGACCTCGGCCCGCGCCCTGGCGCTGGCCCTGCAGAAGCGGCGTTCGGTGACCACGTCCCGGCCCGGCCCTGAGGTGTTCGCCGCCACCTACCGGGCGGCAGCCGACGCGGGTGCGAGCGGAATCGTCTCGCTCCATCTGTCGTCCGAGTTCTCCGGTACGTACGACGCCGCGGTGCTGGCGGCGCGGGACGCCCCCGTCCCGGTCCGCGTGGTCGACACCGGCATGGTCGCCATGGCCCTCGGCTTCTGCGCGCTCTCCGCGGCCGGGACGGCCGGGTCGGGCGGTTCGCTGGACGAGGCGGTGGCGGCCGCGGAGAAGTGCGCCGGGGGGATGTCCGCGTACTTCTACGTGGACACGCTGGACTATCTGCGCCGCGGAGGCCGGATCGGCGCCGCACAGGCACTGCTCGGCTCGGCTCTCGCGGTGAAGCCGCTGCTGCAACTCGACGGTGGCCGTATCGAGATGCTGGAGAAGGTACGGACGGCCTCGAAGGCGATTGCCCGGCTGGAGGAGATTGCCGCCGACCGGGCGGGGGACGGCCAGGTGGACATCGCGGTGCACCATCTGGCGGCACCCGAGAGGGCGGCCGCACTCGCGGAGCGACTGCGGGAACGGGTGCCGGGGCTTGTGGACCTGCACGTCAGCGAGGTCGGCGCGGTCATCGGCGCGCATACGGGCCCTGGGCTGCTCGGGGTTGTGGTCTCGCCCCGCTGAGTGGATCTCTCGGCCGGATCCGCTGAGTTGATCTGCTGTGTTGATCTGGCTGGGTTGATCTATTGGGCGGATCTGCTGAGTGGATCTGCGAGTTGATCTGCTGGGCGGACCGGAGGCGCTCGTTCGGGTGGCCGTGTTATCCACAAGTTCCGGTGTTTCCACCGTAATTGACCTTGATCAGCAAGGTTGTGCCGACCTCTCTACTGTCTCGTGGCATGACTTCCCGCACGCTCACGTCACGTTCCGCGACCAGCGGTCCCGGCCGGGCTCCGGCATCGGACGGCCGCACCCGTCACACCGGCTCGCGCCGCCGTATCCGGCTCAGGTATGCGCGGTCGGTGCCGGACGCGGCGCTGCGCCTCCGCGCGGATGCGCTCCTTCCCGCGCGATCGGCTGCTTCGGTCGCTCCGGTGGATGTGACGGCCCGAGCCAGTAGGCCAGTTGCAGCGGATCAGGTGGGCGAGGCCGGCCGACCGGGTGGTGGGGTGCCTGGTGGTGACGAGCGGGATCGTGGGGTGCCGGGTGGTGGCGTGCCTGGTGGTGATGAGCCGGATCGTGGGGTGCCTGGTGATGGTGTGCCGAATGGTGATGTGCCGCTTGGTGGTGCGCCCGGCGGTGGTGCCCCGGCTCCCGGCCGTATGGGCGCGGCGGTGGCCCGGGTGGGGGAGGCCCTGCGGGAGCGGCTGCCGCTCTGGGTACAGGCGCGCTGCGGGCTGACGGCCCGGACGCTCGCCGCTCTCGCGGTCGTGCTCGTCGTGGCAGCGGCTCTCGCCGCCCAGCACTTCTGGGCCGGGCGCCCACGTTCCGTTCCGGCGCCCGCCGTGGTCAGCGCGGGTCTGCCCGCCGCCGGACCACGGCCCGCCGGGGAGCAGCCGCCGTCCGGGCCGCACCCGTCCCCGGAACCGCCGCCGTCCGGACCGCTGCCGCCCGGGACGGGGCCCACGCACCCCGGGGCGGCGGCCGCGCGGATCGTCGTCGATGTGAGCGGCAAGGTCCGGCGCCCGGGAATCCAGCGGCTGCCCGCCGGATCGCGGGTGACCGACGCGTTACGGGCGGCGGGCGGGGTGAAGGACGGTACGGACACGTCGGGGCTCAACCAGGCCCGGGTGCTCACGGACGGCGAACAGGTGGTGGTCGGCGGCCCGCCCGTTCCGTCGGACACGGCAGCGGGAGGCACCGGCAGCGGTGCGGGTGGCCCAGGTGTCCCCGCCGCGTCCACCACGGGACCGGTCAGCCTCAGCAGCGCCACCGTCGAGCAGCTGGACACCCTGCCCGGTGTCGGCCCGGTACTGGCGCAGCACATCATCGACTACCGCGCGGAGCACGGCGGGTTCACATCCGTCGATGAGCTCCGGCAGGTCACCGGCATCGGCGACCGGCGTTACTCCGACCTCCAGCCCCTCGTACGGCCATGACGCGCGCGGCTGTTCACGCGGCATCCGGCCATCGGCTCGGTGCGGCCGATCCCCGGCAGGAGGGCCCTGCCGACCTGCGGCTGGTGGCGCCCGCCCTGGCCGCCTGGGCCGCGGCGGCCCTGTCCCTCGCGGTACCGGGACGGTGGTCCCTCTGCGCCACTGCGGTCTGTCTCTGCGCAGCGGCGGCGCTGATGGCAGTGGCATCGGCGCGGGGGCGCGGGGGTGGTGTCGACGGAGGGGTTGCCGGCCGGCCGGGGCGGCGGCTGAACGCGACAGCGGTGGCCGCCGCCCTGCTGTGCGGCGCAGCCGGGGCCGCGTCCGGCGGGCTGTACGCAGCCGACGTCCGGCGCGGGCCCGTGCCCGAGCTGGCGCGTGAATCGGCCCGGGTCACGGTGGAGTTGACCGTCACATCAGATCCCCGTCCGACGCGCCCCCGGATCCGTGGCGATCACGCGACCCGCGCATCCGTCGTCCTCGACGCCGATGTGACCCGGGTGCGGGCCCCGGACGGTACGACGTCCACGGTCCGCACGCCGGTCCTGGTGATCGCCCACACGCCCGAGTGGCAACAGCTGCTGCCGACCACCCGGCTGCGGTTGAGTGCCCGTCCGCAACCGCCGCTCCCCGGCGACCACCGCATCGCGGCCGTGCTCAGCGCGGAAGGCAGCCGGCCGCCCCAGATCATCGGTGCGCCGACCGGAGTGCAGCGTCTGGCGGGGCACCTGCGTGCCGGACTGCGCGAAGCAAGCGAAGGGCTCGCCCCGGACGCACGGGCGCTGCTCCCCGGGCTGGTGGTGGGCGACACCTCCCGGATCACGCCCGATCTCTCCGACGCCTTCAGGACCACCGATCTCACCCACCTGCTCGCGGTGTCCGGCAGCAACCTCACCCTGGTCCTTGCTCTGCTCATCGGCCCGCCGGGCACCGCACTGCGGGCGGAGAGGGGCGGACTCGCGCCACGGCTCGGGATCCCGCTGCGGACGACGGCCGTGCTGGGCGGGGCTCTCACTCTGGCCTTCGTGATCGTGTGCCGACCGGACCCGAGCGTGCTGCGTGCTGCCGCCTGCGGGCTGGTCACCCTGCTCGCGATCGGCACCGGCCGCCGGAGATCGCTGGTCCCCGCACTGGCCGCCGCGGTCCTGCTGCTGGTGCTCTACGACCCCTGGCTGGCCCGCAGTTACGGCTTTCTGCTCTCCGTCCTCGCCACCGGCGCCCTGCTCACGGTCGGCCCGCGCTGGAGCGCCGCACTGCGGCGGCGTGGAATGCCGCCGAGGCTCGCCGAGGTCGTCGCTGCCGCAGCCGCCGCGCAGGCGATGTGCGCGCCCGCGATCGTCCTGCTGGCGTCCCGTGTCGGGCTGGTGGCCATCCCCTGCAACCTCCTCGCCGAGCTAGCGGTGGGACCCGCGACGGTTCTCGGCTTCGCCGCCCTCGTCGTGGCTCCACTGTGGGGCGCGGCCGCCACCGTGCTGGCCCACTGCGCCGGGTGGCCGGCCGGCTGGATCGCGGCCGTCGCCCGACGGGGCGCCGCACTGCCCGGTGCGGAGATCGACTGGCCCGGCGGATGGCCCGGAGCGCTGCTGCTCGCAGCGGTCACCGTCGTCCTCGCAGTGGCTGCCCGCGGAGTGCGGCGCCACCCATGGGTCAGCGCGGTCTGCGTCCTCCTGCTGCTGCTCGCGGTCGTCCGGCCCGCTCCGCTCACCCGGGTCGTCACGGGCTGGCCGCCGCCCGGATGGAAGTACGCGATGTGTGACGTGGGACAGGGCGACGCGACGGTGCTCTCCACCGGTGCGGGGACGGCCGTCGTGATCGACACGGGCCCCGACCCCCGCCTCGTCGACCGCTGCCTCCGGGCCCTCGGAGTGACCCGCGTCCCGCTGCTCCTCCTCACCCACTTCCATGCCGATCACGTAGCCGGTCTGCCCGGTGTGCTGCGCGGCCGGACGGTCGGTGCGATCGAGACGACGAACCTCCAGGACCCACCGGACCAGAGCGCGTCCGTACGACGGGAGGCAGCGGCGGCGCGGATCCCTCTCGTCCGGGCGGGACCGGGGGAGCAGCGCCGTGTCGGGCAGCTGAGCTGGCAGGTGCTGTGGCCGCCCGCGGCACCGGCGCCCGTCGCCGACGGGCCGAACGACGCCAGTGTCACCCTGCTGGTCCGCACCGCGGGCCTGACCCTGCTGCTGCCGGGCGATCTCGAACCGCCCGCCCAGCAGGCGCTGTTGCGGGCCTACCCGGCGCTCCCGCCGGTGGACGTGCTCAAGGTGGCGCACCACGGCTCGGCCTACCAGGACCCGGCACTGCTGCGTGCGCTGCGCCCCCGGCTCGCCCTGATCTCCTGCGGCGAGGACAACCCGTACGGCCATCCGGCACCGCGTACGGTCGCGTCGCTCCGGGCGGGCGGTGCCACGGTGCTGCGCACGGACACGGACGGCTCCATCGCGGTGACGGGGACGGGGCCCGCGCTGCGGGCGATACCGGCGGGCCGGTGACACCGGGCCCACCGCCGTGCCCAGGACGGCGTGGGCACGGGGTCCGTGCTCAGGACGGCGTGGGCGCGCGGGGCTCGTTCGCTGGACGGCGTGGACGCCCGTTCCGCCGTTCAGGGCAGCTCGGGGCGGGTGTGGTGTTCAGTCGAGCCAGGTGCCGTCGCGCATCAGGTCGCGCCCGGCGATCTCGTTCACCTCGCGCCAGGCCTGGACCACCCTCGGGGTGATGCGCAGATACACGTACCCCTTCTCGGCGCGCGGGTCCCAGGTGAGCTTCGCGGCGAAGGCGTCGGCCGCCGTGGTGCGGTTGTCGTCCGTCAGCAGTTCGCCCTCGCCCTCGATGAGCACCACGTCCCTGGTGCTGCCGAGCGTGACCCTGACGCGTCCGTCGCGCACCAGGTTGGCCCCGGTCGGGTTGGTGCGCCGGGTGCAGACCACCACGCCGTCCTCGTGCCACACGAACGACAGGGGTACGAGGCATGGTTCACCGTCCGCGGCGGCCGTGGCCACCCAGCAGTCGACGTCCTGTTCCAGCCGGCCGAGGGTGTCCTGCCGTCGTTGCTGCCGGCTGCGCGCCGGTTGCGTGTTGGTCATGGCCGACCACGCTAGTGGTGACCGGCCGCCGGGGGATCGTGCTGCGGTCCTAGGCGTCAGGGCCTAGGCCGTCTCAGGTCTCGGGGAGGGCTCGGGGTAGCTCTCCGGGCAGGCCTCCGGTCGGCTCTGCTTGCTTTGGCGCGAGTCCGTACACGGAGCGAGACTGCCTCCATGGACCGACAGCTGGAGACCCCGCGGGAGGAGCCGCCCGGGACTCCTCCCGGGGCCCTGCCCGGGACTCCATCCGGGACTCCTCCCGGGACCCTGCCCGGGGCCTCGCCGGAGCCCGCCTGGGTGGCCGCGTACCTCCGGCGCATCGGGTGCCGCCGTCCGGCGGTGCCGGACTCGGCGGCGCTCCGTGAGTTGCAGCTGCGGCATCTGCGGACAGTGCCGTTCGAGAACCTCTCCATCCACATCGGCGAGGCCATCGTGCTCGCCGACACCCGGCTCATCGACAAGATCGTCGGTGCCCGGCGCGGTGGTATCTGCTACGAACTCAACGGCGCCTTCGCGGCGTTGCTGCGGGCTCTGGGCTTCCAGGTGACGCTGCTCCAGGCCCGGGTGCACAGTGCCGACGGCGGTTTCGGCATCCCGTACGACCATCTCGCCCTGCGGGTCGGGACGGCCGACGGTACCGGGCCCTGGCTCGCCGACGTCGGGTTCGGCGATCACAGCCACCACCCCCTGGTGTTCGGTGCGCGGAGCGGCCAGCGGGACCCCGGAGGCACGTTCCGGATCGCGGGCGCGGCGGGCGGCGACCTCGATGTCGTACGCGACGGAAAGCCGCAGTACCGGCTGGAGCAGCGCCCCCGCGAGCTGGCCGACTTCGAGGCGGGAGCCTGGTACCACCAGACGTCGCCCGCCTCCCACTTCACCCGGTCGCTCGTCTGCACGCGGCTCAGCGACCACGGCCGGATCACGCTCAGCGGCAGCAAGCTCATCACCACCGTGCACGGCGAGCGGCACGAGCAGAACCTGGGAAGCGACCCCGCCGTTCTTGCCGCCTACCGCGACCACTTCGGGCTGGAATTCGACCAGGTGCCGACAGTAAAGGACCTTACTAAGGACATTACTTCGGAGTAAGTACAACTCGTGACACCTGCTCGCCAACCCCCACGACCAGCGCCGTTTGCCCAGAACGTGTCAACAGTGATCGAATGCATATTCGTCAGCGGGTCGCCGCCCCGACAATGACGTCCGAGCGTGCGTGCGACCGAAGGCCGGCGTGATGCGCGGGGGGTTCTGCAGAAGTGTTCAGACGTTGGTTCGGTAACCGGTCGAAGGCCGGAGCAGGACGCAGTGGCGGCCCCCTCGGCGGACTGACACTGCCGGCTCATGCGGGAGTGCTGAGCTGCCGGGTGCTCGACCC
This sequence comes from Streptomyces sp. NBC_00440, assembly GCF_036014215.1. NCBI lineage: Bacteria > Bacillati > Actinomycetota > Actinomycetes > Kitasatosporales > Streptomycetaceae > Streptomyces > Streptomyces sp. NBC_00440. The sequence goes on along the minus strand of NZ_CP107921.1, from coordinate 2,455,437 downwards.
CGTCAACGGGCCCGTCCAGCAGGCGGAGTTCGTCCTCACGGACACCATGGGCCGCAGAACCGTCGGTGGCGAGACCGATCCGTACGGCTCCGTCTTCGCCACTGTCCCGCCGGGCGAGTACCGACTGGCCGTCACCGCCGAGGGTTTCACCCCTTTCCACGGCAGTGCCACCGTCACCGAGGGCGGTCACTCCGGTCTGGGAGACGTCACGCTCCAGGTCGCCCAGCCCCCCTCCCTGCCGGAACCGGGCGAGTGGGAGATCGAGCCGATGCACTCGCAGATCAGCTTCACCGCCCGCCATATCGGACTGGCCCGTATCCACGGCCGGTTCAACACCTTCGCCGGTGCGGTCAGGATCGCGGACCACATGGAGAATTCCGCGATGCACGTCATCATCGACGCTGCGTCCATCGACACCAATGTCCAGATGCGCGACGACCATCTGCGCTCGGGGGACTTCCTCGATGTGGCGCGCTTCCCGGTCATGGAGTTCTACAGCGAGCGCTTCGTGCACCGCGGCGGCAGCCGCTGGGGCGTGACCGGCGCGCTCACCCTGCACGGCGTCAGCCGCACCGTCACGCTCGACACGCAGTACCTGGGCATCGGCAACGGCATGGAGGGCGAGGTGCGCGCCGCCTGCCGCGCCACCACCGAACTGCACCGTGACGACTTCACCATGCGCTGGCAGACCATGCTGGCCCGCGGTATCGCGGCGGTCGGCAACAGCATCACCATCGACCTGGACGTCCAGATCGTGAAGAAGCAGGACGGCTGAGCAGGGCCCGACTTGGGGGCCAGAACCTATGGCGCCTCCAGCCACCCGCCGTACTCGGCGGCGAACGCGTCCAGCGCCCCGGGATCCAGCCGCTCCTGCGGGTCCTCGACGACGACCAGCCACTGCGCGTCCTCGGCGTCGTCCTCCCCGGCCAGCGCGTCCCGGACGAGCTGGGGCTCATCGGCCACCCCGAAACGGTCGGCGATCTCTCCGGCCACCTCATCGGCGGCATCGCGGTCGGGCAGCACCAGTACGTGTCTCACATCGCTCACCCGGCCATTCTCCGGCACCGCCCCGGGGCTGTCAGTGCCGCGTGGGATGCTGGACCGCGATGATCCGGAAACAGAGTCAGCAGAACTCCGCAGACAACCCTCTCGTGCCGCTCACCCTCGCCGTGGGGCAGGAGGATCTGCTGCTCGACCGTGCCGTCCAGCAGGTGGTCGCCGCCGCCCGCGCGGCCGACGCCGACACCGACGTCCGCGATCTCACGTCCGACCAGCTCCAGCCGGGCACTCTCGCCGAGCTGACCAGCCCCTCGCTCTTCGCGGAGCGCAAGGTCGTCATCGTGCGGAACGCACAGGACCTCTCCGCCGACACGATCAAGGACGTCAAGAGCTACCTCGGCACCCCGGCCGACGAGATCACCCTGGTGCTCCTCCACGCCGGAGGCGCCAAGGGCAAGGGGCTGCTGGACGCCGCGCGCAAGGCCGGCGCCCGCGAGGTCGCCTGCCCGAAGACGACCAAACCGGCCGAGCGGCTCTCCTTCGTACGGTCGGAGTTCCGGGCCCTGGGCCGTTCCGCGACCCCCGAGGCGTGCCAGGCGCTGGTCGACTCCATCGGCAGCGATCTGCGGGAGCTCGCGAGTGCGGTCTCCCAGCTCGTCGCGGACGTCGAGGGCACGATCGACGAAGCGATCGTCGGGCGGTACTACACGGGACGCGCCGAGGCCTCCAGCTTCACCATCGCCGACCGTGCCGTCGAAGGCCGCGCGGCCGACGCGCTGGAGGCGCTGCGCTGGTCGCTGTCGACCGGGGTCGCCCCCGTACTGATCACCAGCGCCCTGGCGCAGGGCGTCCGGGCCATCGGCAAGCTCTCGTCGGCCCGCGGCGGGCGCCCCGCCGATCTCGCCCGTGAGCTGGGTATGCCGCCGTGGAAGATCGACCGGGTACGGCAGCAGATGCGCGGCTGGACACCGGACGGGGTGGCGGTCGCGCTGCGCGCCGTCGCGGAGGCGGACGCCGGGGTCAAGGGGGGCGGCGACGACCCGGAGTACGAGCTGGAGCGCGCCGTGGTCACGGTGGCACGGGCGGCCCGGATGCGCCGCTGACGGCTGTTCCGCCGGTCCGCACTCCCGACGTAACGGGTCCCGACCCCTACCCCCACGCGCCCACATGGGCGACCCCGGACATGCCGAAGGCCCCGCCTCCGTCCTGGGGAAGGACAGGGGCAGGGCCTCGGCTCAAGCGTTGGTGCGCCGCACCCGCGTGGCGAACGCAGGCCGTGTGCGGCGCGGGGTGTCGTACCGGAGCGGTAGAGGGGCCGCTGGGCCCGGGACGACGGGGTGGGGCTGGGGCTCGCGGAGAGCCCCGTAGGTCGAAGTCACGCGAAAGAAGTCACGCGAATGCGGTCAGCCGCGAGGGCGGACCGGTTCGGTCAGCTTCAGGCGGAGAGACCGGCGACGCGCTTGGCGATCGCCGACTTCTTGTTGGCCGCGGAGTTCTTGTGGATGACGCCCTTGCTGACAGCCTTGTCGAGCTGCTGCGAGGCCAGCCGAGCGGCCGCGGTGGCCTTCTCGACGTCGCCCGCGGCAACGGCCTCACGGGACTTGCGGATCGCGGTCTTGAGCGACGACTTGACGGCCTTGTTGCGCAGGCGCGCCTTCTCGTTGGTCTTGTTCCGCTTGATCTGGGACTTGATGTTCGCCACGAAAGAGCCTTTTCAGGTTCGATGAATTCGAAATTTCCATGAGTGCCACCGCACCGACCGTCATGAACCGTGTGGAGCGTTCATCCGGAAGGCCCAGGAGGCACAGCTGACCACGGTACCAGCCCGCCATCCACCGGCCCAAAACGGGATCGGCCCCCCGGTCATGGGACCATGGAGCCTACGTATCGATCCGCCATCGCCCGAGACGAGACGCCCGGCGTCTCAAGAATCAGGACCCTGCGTGCCCGCGACTCCTACCAACGTGCCCGAGCCGAGCCGTACCGACCCGGCGCTGATCCGCAATTTCTGCATCATCGCGCACATCGACCACGGCAAGTCGACCCTTGCCGACCGGATGCTCCAGCTGACCGGAGTGGTCGACCAGCGGCAGATGCGCGCTCAGTACCTCGACCGGATGGACATCGAGCGCGAGCGCGGCATCACGATCAAGTCCCAGGCGGTCCGGCTGCCCTGGGCGCCCACCACGGGCGGGGACCTGGGCACCACCCATGTCCTGAACATGATCGACACCCCTGGTCACGTGGACTTCACCTACGAGGTCTCGCGTTCCCTCGCCGCCTGTGAGGGCACGATCCTGCTGGTCGACGCGGCCCAGGGCATCGAGGCACAGACCCTCGCCAACCTGTATCTGGCGATGGAGAACGACCTCACGATCGTTCCGGTCCTCAACAAGATCGACCTGCCGGCCGCGCAGCCCGAGAAGTTCTCCGAGGAGCTGGCGAACCTCATCGGCTGCCAGCCCGAGGACGTGCTCAAGGTCTCGGCGAAGACCGGCGTCGGCGTGGACGTGCTCCTCGACCGGGTGGTCAAGGACGTGCCCGCCCCGGTGGGCCAGGCCGACGCCCCCGCCCGCGCGATGATCTTCGACTCGGTCTACGACTCGTACCGGGGCGTCGTGACGTACGTCCGTGTCATCGACGGCCAGCTCAACAAGCGTGAGCGCATCCGGATGATGTCCACCAACGCCACCCACGAGCTGCTGGAGATCGGGGTCTCGTCCCCGGAGATGACCCCGGCCGACGGCATCGGCGTCGGCGAGGTCGGCTACATCATCACCGGTGTGAAGGACGTCAGGCAGTCGAAGGTCGGTGACACGATCACCTCGCTGCACAAGGGCGCCACCGAGGCCCTGGGCGGCTACAAGGACCCCAAGCCGATGGTGTTCTCCGGGCTCTACCCGCTGGACGGCTCGGACTACCCGGACCTCCGTGAGGCCCTGGAGAAGCTCCAGCTCAACGACGCCGCCCTGGTGTACGAGCCGGAGACGTCGGCGGCTCTCGGCTTCGGCTTCCGGGTCGGCTTCCTCGGCCTGCTCCACCTCGACGTGGTCCGGGAGCGGCTGGAGCGCGAGTTCAATCTGGAGCTCATCGCCACCGCGCCCAACGTGGTCTACCGCGTGGACATGGAGGACGGCACCGAGCACATCGTCACCAACCCGAGCGAGTTCCCCGAGGGGAAGATCGACAAGGTGCACGAGCCGGTCGTCCGCGCCACGGTGCTGGCCCCCAGCGAGTTCATCGGCGCGATCATGGAGCTCTGCCAGAACCGCCGCGGCACGCTGCTCGGGATGGACTACCTCTCCGAGGACCGGGTCGAGATCCGCTACACCCTGCCGCTCGCCGAGATCGTCTTCGACTTCTTCGACCAGCTGAAGTCGAAGACCCGCGGCTACGCCTCGCTCGACTACGAGCCCACCGGCGAGCAGGCGGCCCAGCTCGTCAAGGTCGACATCCTGCTGCACGGCGACAAGGTCGACGCGTTCTCCGCCGTCACGCACAAGGACAAGGCGTACGCGTACGGGGTGCGGCTCGTCGCCAAGCTGCAGAAGCTGATCCCGCGGCAGAACTTCGAGGTGCCGATCCAGGCGGCCATCGGAGCCCGGGTCATCGCCCGTGAGACCGTCCGCGCCATCCGCAAGGACGTCCTCGCCAAGTGTTACGGCGGTGACATCTCCCGTAAGCGGAAGCTGCTGGAGAAGCAGAAGGAAGGCAAGAAGCGGATGAAGATGGTCGGCAACGTGGAGGTCCCGCAGGAGGCCTTCATCGCGGTGCTCTCGACCGACGAGTCCGGCGAGAGCAAGAAGAAGTAGCCGGAGCAGTCGGTCCGAGAGGCAGAGGTGACCTGCGCGAACCGGCGGTAACCGGCGAGAACCGGAACGAGATTCGACAGACGGGCCCCCGCGCTGCGGCATGGGGGCCCGTTCGTTATGAAGCGCACGGCCGTTCCCTCTTACGTGGCGGACACAGGCGCTCTACTCTGATCACTAGTTACTCGCCAGTTTAAATAACAGCCACCAGCCAGTCGCGCAGAGCTGCCCGCAGGCCCGGAGGACGACGTCGTGAGCGACACACAGACCTTGATCGAGACCCGGCCGCCCTCCGTGGCGACCCTTTTCACCCAGCGGGTGGCCGAGACGCCCGATGCCGAGGCGTACCGCTATCCGGTACCCGCGGCCTCCGGCGACGGACCTGACGAGTGGAAGTCCCTGAGCTGGGGCCAGGCGGCCGAGCGGGTGTACGCCATCGCCGCCGGCCTCATCGACCTCGGCGTGCGGCCCGAGGAGCGCGTCGCGCTCGCCTCGTCGACCCGGGTCGAATGGATTCTGGCCGACCTCGGCGTGATGTGCGCGGGAGCCGCGACGACGACGATCTACCCGTCGACCAACACCGAGGAGTCCGCGTACATCCTCTCCGACTCCGAGAGCCGGGTGCTGATCGCGGAGGACGCCGGCCAGCTCGCCAAGGCCCGGGAGCGGCGGGCCGAGCTGCCGGATCTCCACCATGTGGTGGTGATCGACAGCGCGGGCCTGGAGCCCGACCCGGCCGACGAGGCCGGCTGGGTCCTCTCGCTGGCCGATCTGGAGGCCCGCGGAGCCGCGTACCTGGCGGCGAACCCCGGTGCCGTCAAGGAACGGATCGGCGCCATCACCTCCGATCAGCTCGCCACGCTGATCTACACCTCGGGCACCACGGGCAGGCCCAAGGGCGTGCGGCTGCCGCACGACAACTGGTCGTACATGGCCAGGGCCACGGTCTCCACCGGGCTGATCACCAAGGACGACGTCCAGTACCTCTGGCTGCCGCTCGCGCACGTCTTCGGCAAGGTGCTGACCTCCGGCCAGATCGAGGTCGGCCATGTCACCGCGGTGGACGGCCGGGTCGACAAGATCATCGAGAACCTTCCGGTGGTCCAGCCGACCTATATGGCAGCCGTCCCGAGGATTTTCGAGAAGGTCTACAACGGGGTCGCGGCCAAGGCGCGGGCCGGCGGCGGCGCCAAGTACAAGATTTTCCAGTGGGCCGCCGAAGTGGCACGCGAGTACGCGAAGGTCACCCAGGACAACTTCCGGCACACCGGCTCCGCTTCGGCGCCGTTCGCGCTCTCGGCCAAGCACAAGGTCGCCGACGCGCTGGTGTACGCCAAGATCCGCGAGGCATTCGGCGGGCGGCTGCGCGCCTGTGTCTCGGGCTCGGCCGCCCTTGCCCCCGACATCGGGCTGTTCTTCGCCGGCGCGGGCATCCACATCCTGGAGGGGTACGGCCTCACCGAGTCCAGCGCCGCCTCCTTCGTCAACCCCGGCGAGGCCTACCGCACCGGCACCGTCGGCAAGCCGCTGCCCGGCACCGAGGTCCGGATCGCCGACGACGGCGAGATCATGCTCCGCGGCCCCGGCATCATGGCCGGCTACCACCGGCTGCCGGACAAGACAGCCGAAGTGCTGGAGTCCGACGGCTGGTTCCACACCGGCGACATCGGCGAGCTGTCGTCCGACGGCTATCTGCGGATCACCGACCGCAAGAAGGACCTGATCAAGACGTCGGGCGGCAAGTACATCGCACCGGCCGAGGTCGAGGGCCAGTTCAAGGCGGTGTGCCCGTTCGTCTCCAACATCCTGGTGCACGGCGCGGACCGTAACTTCTGTACGGCCCTGATCTCCCTCGACGAGCCGACCATCCTGGGCTGGGCCGAGGAGAACGGCCTGGGCGGCCGGTCGTACGCCGACGTGGTGGCCTCCAAGGAGGTCGAGTCGCTGATCGACGGCTACGTGAAGCGGCTCAACGAGGGCCTCCAGCGCTGGCAGACGGTCAAGAAGTTCCGGCTGCTGCCGCGCGACCTGGACATCGAGCACGGTGAGCTGACCCCCAGCCTCAAGCTGAAGCGGCCGGTCGTCGAGCGGGAGTACAAGGCGCTCATCGACGACATGTACGCGGGCTCACGCGAGGCGTAGCCGAGGTCCGGGCGCGGGAGCGGAGCGGGACCGGCGGCGGGATCCGCCGCCGGTCCCCACCCGCAGCCACACCCGCCGTCACCCCCGATGGGCGGCTCCGCAGGACCGGATCCGTACCGGATTCATGTCTCCGCCACCGCGCCCACCAGTGGTTTCTCTTTCCGACACGGCCCATTTGAGTAACTCGACGCATATGGGCGGGCTCAGTCTGTCACTCTGTCGGTGTCGTCATCGGCGCAACGTCAGATCTGGTCAGGGAGCCACCGAGTGGGGTCCATTCCCGGGTCCATTCCCGTACAGAGGGAGACCGCGGTCCATACCGTGCGCCCCTCCGGGCCACCGGCAGGCGTGCCGTCGGTGGTCCGCACCAGCCTGCCCGGCAACCCGCTGTCCCCGTCCGCCGCGCGCCGGTTCGTCCGGGCCGCGCTCGCCGACTGGACCGCGCTCGGCCTGCCGGCCACCGGATTCACCGACCAGCTCGCCGACGACTCCGCCCTGATCGCCAGTGAACTCGTCACCAACGCCGTCGTGCACGCGGGCACCACGGTCGAGGTGCTCGTACGGCTGGAGGGCGCGGCGGGCGACGAGCCGCCCGCGCTGGTGATCGAGGTCTCCGACCACCACCCGTCGCGGGAGGTGCGCAACGACCCGGACGACCACCAGGACGGCCTGCCGGAGTACGGCCGCGGGCTGCGGCTCGTCTCGTCCCTGGCCGAGGCCTGGGGCATCACCTACCGCACCGGACTCAAGACGGTCTGGACCCGGCTGCCGCTCGACGGGGGCGACCCGCAGCCCGCCGCAGGCGGCGACCGCCGCCTGCGCCGCGGGCTGCGCGCCGCCGAGATCCTGGCCCCCGCGCCCCGGCACAGACAGGGCGCGGAGCGGGAGTGGAGCAGCAGCGGCGCGCTCAGCTTCCTCGCCGAGGCATCCGAACTCCTCGCCGGGCAGTTCGACGAGGACATGATCGCCGCACTGGCCGCGCAGCTCCTGGTGCCCCGGCTCGGCGACTGGTGCGCCGTCTGGCTGGACCCGGAGGCCGGCGGCCCGGGACGCAGACCGAGGCTGTCGCGGGTCTGGCACGCCCACGAGAGCCGGGTCGACGAGCTGCGGGCCGTACTGGAGAAGGAGCCGCCGCACCTGCCCGAGTCCGCGCGGGGCGGCGCCGTGGCCCTGGAGTGGCCCTTCGCCGACGGGACGGCGGGCGCCGACGGCAGAGCGGGCGCCGACGGCACGGTGCTCGGCTACCGGCTGCTCGCGGCGGGCCGCCCGCTGGGCACCCTGCTGCTCGGCCGGGCCGCCGGGCGGCGAGCCCACGAGGAAGTCACCGCCCTGGTGGGTGACTTCGCACGCCGGGTCGCGCTGGCGATCGGCGCCGCGCGCCAGTACACCCGGCAGGCCACCATCAGCAGGGTCCTCCAGCGCGGCCTGCTGCCCAGCAGCGTCGCCGAGATCCCCGGCATGGACAGCGCCCTCGTCTACGAGCCGCGCGGCGAGGGCGTCGCGGGCGGCGACTTCTACGACGTCTTCCCCGGCGACAGCGCGGGCGGCCGCTGGTGCTTCGCACTCGGCGACGTCCAGGGCAGCGGCCCGGAGGCGGCCGTCGTCACCGGACTCGCCCGCCCCTGGCTGCGGCTGCTCGCCCGCGAGGGCTACCAGGTCTCCGAGGTGCTCGACCGGCTCAACAAGCTGCTGCTCGACGACGCGATGGAGACCGCCGAGGCGGCCGCCCGGATGGTCGCGATGGCCGGCGGCCAGGAACTGCACGAGGACCCCCAGTCCCGGTTCCTCTCGCTGCTCTACGGCGAGCTGGTGCCGCTGCCCGACGGCGCGGGAGTCCGGTGCACCCTGGCCAGCGCGGGCCACCCGCTGCCGCTGCTGCTGAGCCCCGACGGCGCCGTACGGGCCGCCGCCGCGCCCCAGATGCTGCTCGGCGTGATCGAGGGGGTCGCGTACGAGAGCGAGACGTTCGACCTGGTGCCCGGCGACACACTGCTCTGCGTCACCGACGGCGTCACCGAGCGGCGGGCCGGCCCGCGCATGTTCGACGACGGCGACGGTCTCTCGGCCGAGTTGGCGGGCTGTACGGGCCTGACCGCGCAGGGCGTCGCCGAGCGGATCAAGCAGGCGGTCTACGCGTTCGGCGTGGAGCCGCTGGACGATGACATGGCGCTCCTGGTGCTGCGGGCGGAGTAGTCCCCGGACCGGGGGACAATGGGGGCATGCCTTCCGTACTGCCCGATGGTGAGCCCATGCCCGATGACGGGGCGCTGCCCGGTCATGCCCTGGAGGGCGCGGGTGAGCGGCCGCTCGGGTTCTATCTGCACGTGCCCTACTGCGCGACGCGCTGCGGGTACTGCGACTTCAACACCTACACCGCGACCGAGCTGCGCGGCTCGGGCGGTGTGCTGGCCTCGCAGGACAACTACGCGTCGACCCTCACCGAGGAGATCCGGCTGGCCCGCAAGGTGCTCGGCGACGACCCGCGCCGGGTGAGCACCGTCTTCGTCGGCGGCGGCACGCCGACCCTGCTCGACGCGGCGGACCTGGTGCGCATGCTCGCGGCGGTCCGGGACGAGTTCGGCCTCGCCGACGGCGCCGAGATCACCACCGAGGCCAACCCGGAGTCCGTCGGCCCGGAGTATCTGGCGACGCTGCGGGCCGGAGGCTTCAACCGGATCTCGTTCGGGATGCAGAGCGCGCGGCAGCACGTCCTGAAGATCCTCGACCGGACCCACACCCCGGGCAGGCCCGAGGCGTGCGTCGCGGAGGCGCGCGCCGCGGGCTTCGAGCACGTCAATCTGGACCTGATCTACGGCACGCCCGGCGAGTCCGACGACGACTGGCGGGCCTCGCTCTCGGCGGCGGTCGGCGCCGGACCCGATCACATCTCCGCGTACGCGCTCATCGTCGAGGAGGGCACCCAGCTGGCCCGCCGGATCCGGCGCGGCGAGGTGCCGATGACGGACGACGACGAGCACGCGGACCGCTATCTGATCGCGGACTCGGTCCTGGCCGACGCGGGGTTCTCCTGGTACGAGGTCTCCAACTGGTCCACCACCGACGCGGGCCGCTGCCTGCACAACGAGCTGTACTGGCGCGGCGCGGACTGGTGGGGCGCGGGCCCCGGCGCGCACAGCCACATCGGCGGCGTGCGCTGGTGGAACGTGAAGCACCCCGGCGCGTACGCGGCGGCCCTGGCGGCCGGCAAGTCACCCGGCGCGGGCCGGGAGATCCTGCCCGCCGAGGACCGCCGGGTGGAGCGCATCCTGCTGGAACTGCGCCTCCGCGACGGCTGCCCGCTCGCCATCCTGGCCCCGGCGGGCCTGGCCGCGTCCCGGCGGGCCCTGGCGGACGGACTGCTTGAGGCGGTGGCCTATGAGGCGGGGCGGGCGGTGCTCACCCTGCGGGGGCGGTTGCTGGCCGATGCGGTGGTGCGGGACCTGGTGGACTGAGGCTGCCGCCGGCCGCGCAGGGTGCTGGTTGCTGCGGCCTGCACGGGGCTCCGCCCCGGACCCCGCTCCTCAATCTCTCCCGGCTACCGCTGGGAGGTGCCCCCAGGAGGGGCTTGAATTCTCCGGCGCTCGGTGGGCTGGAAATTCCGGCGCTCGGCGGGGCTGGGGATGTCCTGCGCCGAGCAGGTAGGGGCAATCCGTCGCCACGAGGAGTCGGGGAAAGGGCATTTCGGCAACGCCGCGAGCGTGCGTGCCAGACGCCGCGCGGCAGGCGGCACTTTGACGACAGGCCCTAGGCGACGCTTGTATCCTCCGGCGCCGTCACGAAGTCGATCAGCTCCTCCACGCGCCCCAGCAGCGCGGGCTCCAGGTCCCGGTAGGAGCGCACCCCCGACAGGATCCGCTGCCACGCGGCCCCGGTGTTCTCCGGCCAGCCCAGCGCCCGGCACACACCCGTCTTCCAGTCCTGCCCGCGCGGTACGGCCGGCCACCCCGCGATGCCCACCGACGACGGCTTCACCGCCTCCCAGACGTCGATGTAGGGGTGCCCCACCACCAGTGCGTGGTCGCTGGAGACCTCCGCCGCGATACGGGACTCCTTCGAGCCCGGGACCAGATGGTCGACCAGCACCCCGAGCCGCGCGTCCGCCGCCGGGCCGAACTCCGCGACGATCGCGGGCAGATCGTCGATGCCGCCCAGATACTCGACGACGACGCCCTCGATCCGCAGGTCGTCGCCCCACACCCGCTCGACCAGCTCCGCGTCGTGCCGCCCCTCGACGTAGATCCGCCCGGCCCGCGCGACCCGTGCCCGCGCGCCGGGCACCGCCAGCGAACCGGACGCCGTCAGGTGGGTGCGCTGCTGCGCCGCTGTGGGACGTACGAGAGTGACCGGGCGCCCCTCAAGCAGGAAGGCGCGCGGCCCCATCGGGAACACCCGGTGCTTGCCGAAGCGGTCCTCCAGGGTGACCGTCGGCCCCTCGGCCGTCTTCTCACAACGGATCACCGCACCGCAGAACCCGGTGGCGATCTCCTCGACCACCAGATCGGGCTCGGCCGCGACCTCGCGGGCGGGCGTCTGCTTCTTCCACGGCGGCGTGAAGTCCGGGCTGTAGCTGCGCATTCCGCAGACGCTACGACACCCTGGAGCGTGCTGCCAGCACATCACGTTGAGCGCGGACGAACGCGGCGTCGACCACGGCCCCGTGCCCCGGTACGTACAGCGCGTCCTCGCCGCCCAGCGCCAGCAGCCGGTCCAGCGCCGCGGGCCACTGGGCGGGCATCGCGTCCGGGCCCGCCTGCGGCTCGCCCGACTCCTCGACCAGGTCGCCGCAGAAGACGACGTCGCGGCCGTCCGCGCCGTTCCCGGGGGCGGCTCCCTGTCCGCCCGGGACGAGCAGAGCCAGATCGTGGCCGGTGTGCCCGGGGCCGCAGTTCACCAGGGTGACCCGGAGGCCGCCCAGGTCCAGGGTCAGTTCCCCGGACACCTGATGGTGCGGAGCGACCAGATGGGCCACCGCCTCGGCGGCCTCCGCCGCCGCGACGCCGTGGCGCACCGCGTCCTGGCGCAGCTCCTCGGCGCCGCGCGAGCCCCGGGTGAGCAGCGCCTCCGTGCCCACCGCTCCGTAGACCTGGACACCCGCGAACACGGCGGTGCCCAGCACATGGTCGAAGTGCGGGTGGCTCAGCGCGATGTGCGTCACCCGGCGGCCGAGCACCGCCTCCGCGCGCATCCGGAGCTCCCGGCCCTCGCGCAGCGTCGCCCCCGTGTCGAAGAGCAGCGCACCGTACCGGCCCGCCACGAGCCCGGCTGTCGCGTCCCAGCGGGGGAGACGGCACCGGCCCACCCCCGTCGCCAGACGTTCCCAGCCATAGTCTTCCCAGGTGGAGTCTTCCCAAGTGGCGTCAGTGGCGTCCATACCCTGACGCTATCCCCGGTCGGCGGACAACGGCGCGATCGTGCGACGGGCCGCCCTTGCCAGCGGTGAACCTCTCCGCCGTACACTGGGACGCTGCTGGCACTCGAACATTCCGAGTGCCAGGAAGGCCCGGATCGACAGCTGGAGGTGTGCGCGGGTGCTCAGCGAACGCAGACTCGAAGTGTTGCGCGCCATCGTCCAGGACTATGTGGGCACCGAGGAGCCGGTCGGCTCCAAGGCGCTCACCGAGCGGCACCGGCTCGGTGTCTCACCGGCCACCGTCCGCAACGACATGGCGGCCCTGGAGGACGAGGGGTTCATCGCCCAGCCGCACACGAGCGCGGGCCGCATCCCCACGGACAAGGGGTACCGGCTGTTCGTCGACCGGCTCGCGGGCGTCAAGCCCCTCTCGTCGCCCGAGCGGCGCGCCATCCAGAACTTCATGGACGGCGCCGTCGACCTCGACGACGTGGTGGGCCGCACCGTGCGGCTCCTCGCCCAGCTCACCCGGCAGGTCGCCGTGGTGCAGTACCCGTCGCTGACCCGTTCCACGGTGCGGCACGTGGAACTGCTGGCGCTGGCCCCGGCCCGGCTGATGCTCGTGCTGATCACGGACACCGGACGGGTCGAGCAGCGCATGATCGACTGTCCGGCGCCGTTCGGTGAGACTTCTCTCGCCGACCTCCGTGCCCGGCTCAACAGCCGGGTGGTGGGGCGCCGCTTCGCGGACGTACCACAATTGGTGCAGGACCTTCCCGAGTCCTTCGAGCAGGAGGACCGGGGTACGGTTTCCACGGTGCTCGCGACCTTGCTGGAAACGCTGGTCGAGGAGACCGAGGAACGGCTGATGATCGGCGGAACCGCCAATCTGACGCGATTCGGACATGACTTCCCACTGACCATCAGGCCGGTGCTGGAAGCGCTTGAGGAGCAGGTCGTGCTCCTCAAGCTGCTCGGTGAGGACTCGGGCATGACCGTACGCATCGGGCATGAGAATGCCCACGAGGGCCTGACGTCCACATCGGTCGTCGCCGTCGGCTACGGTTCGGGCGACGAGGCAGTCGCCAAACTCGGCGTGGTCGGACCGACCCGCATGGACTACCCCGGAACGATGGGAGCGGTACGCGCAGTGGCACGTTACGTCGGACAGATCCTGGCGGAGTCGTAAGTGGCCACGGACTATTACGCCGTTCTCGGCGTGCGCCGCGACGCTTCCCAGGACGAGATCAAGAAGGCATTCCGGCGATTGGCGCGCGAGCTCCACCCGGACGTCAACCCCGATCCCAAGACGCAGGAACGCTTCAAGGAGATCAACGCCGCCTACGAGGTGTTGTCGGACCCGCAGAAGAAGCAGGTCTACGACCTCGGGGGCGACCCGCTCTCGCAGGCGGGCGGCGGCGGAGCCGGCGGCTTCGGCCAGGGCGGCTTCGGCAACTTCTCGGACATCATGGACGCCTTCTTCGGTACGGCGTCCCAGCGCGGGCCGAGGTCGCGTACGCGGCGCGGCCAGGACGCGATGATCCGGCTGGAGATCGACCTCAACGAGTCGGCCTTCGGCACCACGAAGGACATCCAGGTCGACACCGCTGTGGTCTGCACGACCTGCAGCGGCGAGGGCGCGGCCCCCGGCACCTCGGCCCAGACCTGCGACATGTGCCGCGGCCGCGGTGAGGTCTCGCAGGTCACCCGGTCCTTCCTGGGCCAGGTCATGACCTCGCGGCCGTGCCCGCAGTGTCAGGGCTTCGGTACGGTCGTGCCGACCCCGTGCCCCGAGTGCGCGGGCGACGGGCGCATCCGCTCCCGCCGCACGCTGACGGTGAAGATCCCGGCCGGTGTCGACAACGGCACCCGCATCCAGCTCGCGGGCGAGGGCGAGGTCGGCCCCGGCGGCGGCCCCGCCGGTGACCTGTACGTGGAGATCCACGAGCTGCCGCACGCGGTCTTCCAGCGGCGCGGCGACGATCTGCACTGCACGGTGACGGTCCCGATGACGGCGGCCGCGCTCGGCACGAAGGTGCCGCTGGAGACGCTGGACGCGCTGGAGGAGGTCGACATCCGGCCGGGCACGCAGTCTGGCCAGTCGATCCCGATGCACCAGCGCGGCATCACGCATCTGCGCGGCGGCGGCCGCGGCGACCTGATCGTGCATGTCGAGGTGCTCACCCCGACAAAGATGGACGCCGAACAGGAGCGCCTGCTGCGGGAGTTCTCCAAACTGCGCGGCGAGGAACGGCCCACCGGCCAGTTCCAGCCGGGGCAGCAGGGGTTGTTCTCGCGGCTGAAGGATGCGTTCAACGGTCGGTAGCGGGGTTGTTCTTTCTGCCGGGGGTCCGGGGGTCGTCCCCCGGGGGATGCAGTCGGCCGGGGGACGAGGGGTTGTTCTCCCGGCTGAAGGATGCGTTCAACGGGCGGTAGCCCCCGGCGTACTCGCGCCACCGATTCGGTGCGGTGCGGAGGACGTGGCACGATGCGGTCATGTCCTCCGTACTCGCCGATCTCTGCCGATATCCGATCGTGCAGGCCCCCATGGCGGGCGGTGCTTCAGGCCCGCAGCTCGCCGCAGCCGTCTCCGAGGCCGGTGGTCTCGGGTTCCTCGCCGCCGGGTACAAGACCGCGGACGGCATGTACGAGGAGATCAAGCAGCTGCGCGGGCTGACCTCCCTGCCCTTCGGTGTGAACCTGTTCATGCCGCAGTCCGAGCACCCCGATCCGGCAGCCGTCGAGGTCTACAGCCACCAGCTCGCCGGTGAGTCGACCTGGTACGAGACGCCCCTCGGCGACGTCCACGGCAGCTCGGACGACGGGTACGAGGCCAAACTCGCCGTCCTGCTCGACGACCCCGTCCCGGTGGTCTCCTTCACCTTCGGCTGTCCCTCCCGCGATGTGCTCGACGCCTTCGACCGGGTCGACACCTTCACCATCGTCACCGTCACCACCGCCGAGGAAGCGCAGACCGCCCAGTGGTGCGGCGCCGACGCGGTCTGTGTGCAGGGCATCGAGGCGGGCGGCCACCAGGGCACACACCGCGACGACCCGCAGAACGACGGCACGGGCATCGGCGTGCTGTCGCTCATCACGCAGGTACGGGAGACCGTGCAGCTGCCGGTCATCGCGGCCGGCGGGCTGATGCGCGGCGCGCAGATCGCGGCGGTGCTCGCGGCGGGCGCGGAGGCGGCGCAGCTCGGTACGGCCTTCCTGATCTGCCCGGAGTCCGGGGCGAACAGCCTGCACAAGCAGGCCCTGACCAACCCGCTCTTCGTCCGCACGGACCTCACCCGCGCGTTCAGCGGGCGCCCGGCGCGCGGTCTCGTCAACCGGTTCATGCGCGAGCACGGACCGTATGCCCCCGCCGCCTATCCGCAGGTGCACCACCTCACGGCCGGACTGCGCAAGGCCGCGGCCGGGGTGGGCGACGCCCAGGGCATGGCGCTCTGGGCCGGCCAGGGCCACCGGCTCGCCCGTGAGCTGCCCGCCGGTCAGCTGGTCGAGGTGCTGGTGGCCGAACTGGACGCGGCCCGCGCGCTGTTGGCCGAGGACGGTACGTCATGACCGCCCCGGTCTTCGTCGTCGACGCGGCCCACGGCCTGGACGCGGCGGCCCCCGGCGGCAGATTCGTCCTGGACGGTCCCGAGGGCCGGCACGCGGTGTCCGTGAAGCGGCTGCGGGCGGGCGAGGACGTCGTACTGACCGACGGCGCCGGCCGCTGGGCGCGGTGTGTGGTCCTGGCGGCCGAGGGCAAGGACCGCCTGGAGGTCCGGGTGGACGCGTGCACCGACGATCCGCCGCCCGTGCCCAGGATCACCGTCGTACAGGCGCTGCCCAAGGGCGACCGCGGCGAGGTCGCCGTCGAGACCATGACGGAGACCGGCGTCGATGTGATCGTGCCGTGGCAGGCGTCGCGCTGTATCACCCAGTGGCGCGGCGACCGGGGCGCCAAGTCCCTGGCCAAGTGGCGCAGTACGGCACGCGAGTCGGGCAAGCAGTCCCGGCGCACCCGCTTCCCCGAGATCACCGATGCGCTGAGCACCAAGCAGGTCGCCGCACTCCTCGCGGACGCGGACCTGGCCGGGGTGCTGCACGAGGACCAGGAGTACGGCAGCGAGCCACTGGCAGCGGCCGAACTCCCCACGCGGGGCGACATCGTGCTGGTCGTCGGCCCCGAAGGGGGAGTGTCGCCGGAGGAGCTCGCGGCGTTCACGGCCGCCGGAGCCGGGGTGTACCGGCTGGGGCGCAGTGTGCTGCGTACCTCCACGGCGGGGACGGCCGCGGGAGCGCTGCTGCTGGCCCGGACAGGACGCTGGGGCTGACCAGGCCCGCACCACAACCGCCCCACCGCACCCCACAACCGCCCCACTCCACCCCCCGCCGGTCCACGCCCAAGCCACCCGACCGCGTACGCACCGCCACCCGCGAGAGTGAAGTGGGCGCGAAGAGGCTGCACATCGGCCCCTTTCAGTGGGAACCTGCCCTGTATGGGGGCATTGAGACGTGTATCGAGGCACGCACGGTACCGGTCGGTTCTCGCGACGATCGGCGCTGTCTGCGCGGCAGTTGCGGGTCTCGCGGCCTGTGACCCGATCGACGGGGTCAACACCGGGTCCGTCGCCTACACCACCGACCGCACCGCCACCAGCGCCCTGGAGCACCACGGCGTCGGCGTCGACTGGCTGACCTGCACGGCAGACGCCGCGCCCGGTGCCTCGCCCGCGCCCGCCGCCACGCGCGACGTGGCGCAGGTCGACTGCCAGGGCAGGACCAAGGACAAGCAGGACATCACTGTCAAGGGCAGGGTGACCAGGACCGTCGACGGACGCTGTGTACGGGGCAGCCTGACGAGCACGGTCGGCGGGGAACTGGCCTTCAGGGCCACGCTGCTGGGCAACTGCGCGGCCCCGCCCCCGGACGACACCACCACCGCCCCCGCACCGGGCCGGGGCGGATACAGCGGCGGATACAGCGGCGGCGCGCAGCCGACGGCGACCGTCACGGTGACCGCCACCGTGACGCAGTACCCGGGCAAGTAGCGAACGCGCGAACCGGCAGGCAGCCCGGCCTGATCCGAACGGAAGACCACAACTAGGTATATCCCGCTTAGGTATCCCATCCACGGATTTAGGTGTACGGATCTTCGCCCCGGGCCCGCGCGCGGCGGCCCGTCGCCGGTCAGAGTGGGTCCATGGCTGCCCTTCCCGAACCGGACGTCCTTCCCGAGCCGGACCTCGGCGCGCTCGCCGAACGCCTTGCCGCCACCCGCCTCGTGACCCTCACCGGCCCCGGCGGCATCGGCAAGTCACGGCTGGCCGCCAGACTCAGCGAGGCGACTTCGCGCACCGGCACGCCCGTGCACCGGGTCGACCTCTCCGGCTGTCCGGACGCGGCGCTCGTCCCGTACATGGTGGCCACGGCGCTGCACACCGCACCCGCACCCGGCACCGACCCGGTACGCGCGGTGCTCGACCTGCTCACCCACAGCCGGGGGCTGCTCGTCCTGGACACCTGCGAACATGTGCTGACCGGCTGCGCCTACCTCGTCGGCCGGGTGCACGACAGCTGTCCCGGGCTCCGGATCCTGACCACCAGCCGCAAACCGCTCGACGTACCGGGCGAACAGCTGGTGGAGGTCCCGCCGTTGCCCCGCCGGCGGACCGCCGGGCTGCTCCAGAAGCACGCCGCCTCGTACGGCGTCGAGCTGCCCGACTACTGGGCCGGGCAACTGGCCGATCGGCTGGACGGGGATCCACTCTCCACCCTGCTCGCCGCCCGGAGCCTGCGGCTGATGACCGCGCAGCAGTTGCACGGGTCGCTCTGCGCGCCCGGTGGGCGGTTCACCGTCCTCACCGACGGCCCCGGCGACCCCGCCAGACACCGCACGCTCCTTGAGGCCGTCGAGTGGAGCCACGAGCTGTGCAGCAGGGCCGAACGGCTGCTCTGGGCCCGGCTGTCGGCGTTCACCGGTGAGTTCACCGCGGAGCAGGTCCGTACGGTCTTTCCCGACGGGTCCTCGCTCGTGTCCCTGGTGAGCTCGTCGGTGGTGCTCGCCCGGAGCGACGGGACCTACCGGCTGCCGCTGGCGCACAGGGAGTACGGACAACTCAGGCTCGCCGGGCTGGGCGACGCCCTAGGGTGATCCTTGTGAAGCAGCCTTCCTATCTCCGGTTTCCGCATGTCCAGGGCGATCTGATCGCCTTCACCGCTGAGGACGACGTCTGGATGGCCCCGCTCGACGGCGGCCGTGCCTGGCGGGTCAGCGCCGACAACAGCCCCGTCAGCCATCCCCGGATATCTCCCGACGGCCGCTGGGTCGCCTGGACCTCCACCAGGGACGGGGCGCCCGAAGTCCATCTCGCCCCGGCCGAAGGGGGCCCCGCCAGGCGTCTGACGTACTGGGGCGACGCACGGACGTCCGTCCGGGGCTGGACCCCGGACGGTGAGGTGCTCGCCATCAGCACCCACGGCCAGATCTCGCTGCGGCGCAGCTGGGCGCGGGCCGTTCCGGTCGACGGCGGCCCGGCGCGGACCCTGCCGTACGGACCGGTGGGCTCCCTCGCGTACGGGCCGGACCAGCGGGTGCTGCTCCTCTCGGCGACGATGGGCCGCGAGGCCGCCAGCTGGAAGCGGTATCGGGGTGGCACCGCGGGCAAGCTGTGGACCGGTGAGACCGGCGGCGACTTCGTACGGCTCCACGCCGACCTCGACGGGAACATCGAGTGCCCGCTGTGGGTGGGCGGCCGGGTGGCCTTCCTCTCCGACCACGAAGGCGTCGGGGCGCTCTACTCCTCGCTCCCGGACGGCTCCGAGCTGCGCAGGCACACCGCGACCGACGGGTTCTACGCGCGCCAGGCCGCCACCGACGGCACCCGTGTCGTCTGCATGGCGGCCGGCGAACTGTGGATCGTCGACGACCTCGAAGGCGCCGAGCCCCGCCGGATCGACGTCCGGCTCGGCGGCCAGCGCGCCGACCTCCAGCCCCACTCGGTGCGCGCCGGGCACCACATCGGCACGGTGTCCCCGGACCGTACCGGCCGCGGCAGCGCCGTCGAGTCGCGCGGCGCCGTGCACTGGGTCACCCACCGGGAGGGCCCGGTCCGCGCGCTGGCCGCCGAGCCGGGTGTACGGGCGAGGCTGCCCCGCACCTTCCGGGCCGACGGCGCCGAGCAGGTCGTCTGGGTCACCGACGCGGAGGGCGAGGACGCCCTGGAGTGCGCGCCCGCGACCGGCGCCGCCCCCGCCGCCGCCCCGCGCCGCCTCGCTCAGGGCCGTATCGGCCGGGTGCTCGGGCTCGCCGCTGCCCCGGACGGCAGCCGGTTCGCCGTCGCCGCGCACGACGGGCGGGTGCTGGTCGTCGAGCGCGAGTCCGGCGATGTGCACGAGGTGGACCGCAGCGAGGACGGTGACGCCTCGGGCCTGGTCTTCTCGCCCGACTCCTCCTGGCTGGCCTGGTCGCACCCCGGCCCCGAACCGCTGCGCCAGCTCAAGCTCGCGCACCTCGCCGACCTCTCCGTCGCAGAGGCGACCCCGCTGCGCTTCCGGGACTTCGACCCGGCCTTCACCACCGACGGCAAACACCTCGCCTTCCTCTCCGAGCGCGCCTTCGACCCGATCTACGACGCGCACGTCTTCGACCTGGCGTTCATCGGCAGCTGCCGTCCGCATCTGCTGACACTCGCCGCGGCCACCCCGTCCCCGTTCGGTCCGCAGCGGCACGGCCGCGCGACCGAGCGGGACAAGGACGCCGACGAGCACGACGCACCCACCGCGCTGCCCGTGACCCGTATCGACCTCGAAGGTCTCGCCGACCGGATCGTGCCGCTGCCCGTCGAGGCCGGCAGCTACTCGACGCTGCGCGCCGCCAGGGACGGGCTGCTCTGGCTCCGCCACCCGCTGCGCGGGGTCCTCGGCACGACCAGGGCCACCCCCGACGCGCCCTGGCCGCACACCGTCCTTGAGCGGTACGACCTGGAGAAGCTGCGCGACGAGGAAATCGCCCCGGACGTCGACCACTTCGAGGTCAGCGGCGACGGCAAGCGGCTCGTGCTGCACACGGACGGCAAGCTGCGCGTCGTCCCCTCGGACAGCCGGGTGGCCAAATCCGACGGGGACGAGGACAGCGACCGCAACGTCTCCGTCGACCTCTCCCGCATCCGCCGGATCCTCGACCCGGCCGCCGAGTGGCGGCAGATGTACGACGAGGCCGGACGCATCATGCGGGACCACTTCTGGCGCCCCGACATGTCGGGCGTCGACTGGGACGGGGTCCTGGACCGCTACCGGCCGGTGCTCGCCCGGGTCGCCACCCACGACGACCTGGTCGACCTGCTCTGGGAGGTGCAGGGCGAGCTGGGCACCTCGCACGCCTATGTGACACCGCCGGGCGGCTGGCGCGACGACACCACCCGGCAGGGGCTGCTCGGTGCCGACATCTCCCGTACGGAAGAGGGCAGTTGGCGCATCGACCGGGTGCTGCCTTCGGAGACGTCCGACCCCGCGGCGCGCTCCCCGCTCGCCGCACCGGGTGTGGCCGTCCGTGCCGGTGACACCGTCCTGGCCGTCGACGGCCAGGCGGTCGACCCGCTCACCGGCCCCGCGCCGCTGCTCACCGGCTCGGCGGGCAAGCCCGTCGAGCTCACCGTCTCACCCGCGGACGGGGGCGATCCGCGCCATGTCGTGGTCGTACCGACCGGTGACGAGGAGGCGCTGCGCTACCACGCGTGGGTGGCCGACCGCCGGAGCTATGTCCACGAGCGGTCCGGCGGCCGGCTCGGCTATCTGCATGTTCCCGACATGGTCGGCTCGGGCTGGGCGCAGCTCCACCGCGATCTGCGGGTCGAGGTGGCCAGGGAGGGTCTGGTCGTGGACGTACGGGAGAACCGCGGCGGCCACACCTCGCAGCTGGTGGTGGAGAAGCTGGCCCGCCGCATCGTGGGCTGGGACCTGCCGCGGGGGATGCGGCCCTACAGCTACCCGCAGGACGCCCCGCGCGGTCCCGTGGTGTCCGTCGCCAACGAGTTCTCCGGCTCGGACGGCGACATCGTGAACGCGGCGATCAAGGCGCTGGGGATCGGGCCCGTGGTCGGCACCCGCACCTGGGGCGGAGTCATCGGCATCGACAGCAGGTACCGGCTGGTCGACGGCACCCTGGTGACCCAGCCCAAGTACGCCTTCTGGCTGGAGGGTTACGGCTGGGGCGTGGAGAACCACGGGGTCGACCCGGACGTCGAGGTGGTCCAGACGCCGCAGGACCACGCGGCGGGCCGGGACCCGCAGCTGGACGAGGCGATCAGGATCGCGCTCGCCGCGCTGGAGGAGAACCCGGCGAAGACCCCGCCGGGCCTGCCGGACTGATGGCCGCGCCCCGCCCGCGACCGGGCGGGGGCGCATGGCCGGGGGCGGAGCGCAGGCGCGCCGGCGCCCCCGGCTAGTGCCGCGGCAGGCAAGGTTTGCCCGTCAAGGAGCGGGTTCGGTGCGTGCTCTCGGCGTGCCGGCCGGAAGCCCCCGTACTGGACGTACTTGGGCTTTCGGCCGGTGCGGCGAGAGTGTGTGCCGGGCGTCGCGACGGGGCAAACGTTGCCTGCCGTGGCACTAGCATGGCGGCGTACACGATGATCATCGACCGACACCCTGACCGGCCGGCACAGCGACCGGCCGGCACCGTGACCGAGGAGTGAGCGCATGGCGGGAGAGCCGCAGACCGACTGCCTGTTCTGCAAGATCGTCTCGGGGGACATTCCGGCGACCGTCGTCCGGGAGACCGACACCACTGTCGCCTTCCGTGACATAAACCCGCAGGCACCCACGCACGTTCTGGTGATCCCCAAGGTGCACTACCCGGACGCGGCCTCCCTCGCGGCGGCCGAACCGCAGATCGCCGCGGACGTGCTGCGCGAGGCGGCCGAGGTCGCAGCGGAGGACAAGGTCGACGGGACCGGGTACCGGATCGTCTTCAACACCGGGTCGGGCGCCGGCCAGACCGTCTTCCACGCGCACGCCCACGTCCTGGGCGGCCGCGGGCTCAACTGGCCTCCCGGATAGTTCCGTTGTCCGTACGAGAACTCGTGGTGCTCGGCACCGCCAGCCAGGTCCCCACCCGCCGCCGCAACCACAACGGCTATCTGCTGCGCTGGGACGGCCAGGGCATCCTCTTCGACCCCGGCGAGGGCACCCAGCGCCAGATGCTGCATGCCGGGGTGGCCGCGCACGACATCGACCGGATCTGCGTCACGCACTTCCACGGGGACCACTCGCTGGGCCTGGCCGGGGTGATCCAGAGGATCAACCTGGACCAGGTCCCGCACCCGGTCACCGCGCACTACCCGGCGAGCGGGCAGCACTTCTTCGACCGGCTGCGGTACTCCACCGCCTACCGCGAGTCCGTCGCCCTGGTGCAGTCCCCGGCAACCGGGGACGGAGGCGTCCTGGCGCGGACACCCGCGTACGAGCTGGAGGGGGTCAGGCTCTCGCACCCCGTCGAGTCGTACGGCTACCGGCTGACCGAGCCCGACGGGCGCCGGATGCTCCCGGAGAAGCTCGCCGAGCACGGGGTGTCAGGACCCGGCGTCGGACGGCTCCAGCGGGAGGGCGTACTCGACGGAGTCACCCTCGACCAGGTCAGCGAGGTACGGCGCGGCCAGCGCTTCGCCTTCGTCATGGACACCCGGCTCTGCGACGGCGTCCACCGGCTCGCGGACGGCTGCGACCTGCTGGTCATCGAGTCGACCTTCCTCGACGAGGACGCGAAGCTGGCGGCCGACCACGGCCATCTGACCGCCGGACAGGCGGGCCGTGTCGCACGCGACGCGGGCGTACGGCACCTCGTCCTGACGCACTTCTCGCAGCGGTACACCGACCCCGCGGAGTTCGGCAGACAGGCGCGCGCCGCGGGCTTCGACGGTGAACTCACCGTCGCCGACGACCTGATGCGCGTTCCGGTCCCCACCCGGCACACCACCACCTGACCGCCGTACCGCCCGGCCCGCAAAAAAGAGCCCCCATCCCACCCACACCACCGACCTGAGCGAGACCCCGATGCACCACCTTCCCAAGGCCGAACTCCACCTGCACATCGAAGGCACCCTCGAACCGGAGCTGGCCTTCGCGCTCGCCGCGCGCAACGGCATCGAGCTGCCGTACGCGGACACCGAAGCGCTGCGCAAGGCCTATCTCTTCAGCGATCTCCAGTCGTTCCTCGACCTGTACTACGGGCTGATGGCCGTGCTGCGCACCGAGGAGGACTTCGAGGAGCTCACCGAGGCGTACCTCGCGCGCGCCGCAGCGCAGGGCGTGCGCCATGCCGAGATCTTCTTCGACCCGCAGGCGCACTCCGCGCGCGGCGTGCCGATCGGCACCGTCATCGAGGGCATCTCGCGGGCGCTCGGGCGCAGCGAGGAGCGGCACGGCATCTCCACCCAGCTCATCATGTGCTTCCTGCGCGACGAGTCGGCCGACTCGGCGATCCGCACGCTGGAGGCGGCCAAGCCCCATCTGCACCGGATCGCGGCGGTCGGCCTCGACTCGGCCGAGGTCGGGAACCCGCCGTCGAAGTTCCGCGAGGTGTACGCGGCGGCCGGCGAACTGGGGCTGCGCAAGGTCGCGCACGCGGGCGAGGAGGGCCCCGCCGCCTATGTGCGCGAGGCCCTGGACATCCTCGGGGTGGAGCGGATCGACCACGGGCTGCGCTCGATGGAGGACCCGGAGCTGGTGGAGCGGCTGGTCAGGGACCGGGTGCCGCTGACGCTCTGCCCGCTGTCGAACGTACGGCTGCGGGCCGTGGACACCCTGGAGCAGCACCCGCTGCCGCAGATGATGGCCGCCGGGCTGCTCTGCACCGTCAACTCCGACGACCCCGCGTACTTCGGGGGCTACGCCGGCGACACCTTCCACGCCGTGCACGAGGCGCTCGGCCTCGGGCACGAGGAGCTGCGGACACTGGCCCGCAACTCCTTCCTCGCCGCCTTCCTGGACCACGACGAGGAGCGCAGGGCGCGCTACTTGGCCGAGGTGGACGCGTACGACTTCGACGCGGACCTCGATCTGGGCTGAACGCCCCCGGTGAGCCGGTACTTGCGGCGGGGTACCGGCTCCGGCTCCTCCAGGGCGATCTCGGTGACGGTGAGTTCGGGCGCGCCGAGCTGGGGGACCGTGGACGCCACCGCGCCCAGGGTGCCCGCGACGACGGCCGCGGGGGCGCCGCCCCTGCGGCGTACCGAACCGGGCAGCAGCGGGCGGCCCGAGGTGTGCAGCGCCACCGCGGTCAGCGGGACCGCCAGCAGCAGAAGCAGTGCGCACAGCACCGCTCCCATCAGCGGGAAGCCGGTCCGCGCGGAGAGCAGACTGCCCGCGACCGGGCCGCAGGCCACGCCGAGCGAGGACGCCGAGCCGACCAGGACGGCCCAGCGGCCGCGCGGATCCAACGAGGCGGCCAGACCGATCAGATACGACAGGACCACCGGGTAGAAGGTGTTCCAGAGGATCTCGCCCGACGCGAACGAGCCGAGGCCGCTCGCCGATGAACTCAGCGCGATACACGCCGAGATGATCACCGTGCCGCCGCCGATCGGCAGCGCCCTGCCGAGCCGCGAGCCGAGCGCCCCGGCCCCGGCGACGCCGATCAGTCCGGCGCCGAGCGACACCGCGAAGATCGCGCCGACCGCCACTTCGGAGAGCCCGGCCTGGTCCTGGCCGATCCGGCTGCTGACGCCCCAGAGCGAGTTCTGGGCCATGGCCCAGCAGACCATCGCACCGGCCAGCACCGAGCCCGAGCGCAGATGAGGGATCCGGCCGCGTCCGGTCCCGGTGGCGGGCACGTGCGGGCGGGTCCGGCCGAGCCGGCCGGTCGCGGGCCAGACGAGAGCGGCGACCAGGGCGATGGCGGCGAACGGCGCCCGGTGACCGCCACCGATCTGCGGCAGGACGAGGTAGAGGGCGCCGGCTGTCGCCGAGACCGTGAGCAGCCCGGTGGAGGAGGCCCGGTGGGGGTCGGGCAGGCCCGCGATGCCGCCCGCGGCCACCGCGGTCGCCGTACCGGAGCCCACGCCGCCGATGGCGGCCCCCGCGATGACGAGCGGGAGGTACGCGGTGGTGGCGGCGGCGCCGTAGCCGGCGAGGGTGAGCAGCAGCCCGGCGCGGGCGACCCGCTGCGGGCCGATGCGCTCGACGTGCGAGGCCAGGACGAGACCGGCCCCCGCCGAGCAGAGAAGGAGGACCGAGCCGGCGACGCCGGCTTCGGCGGGAGAGAGACCGAGACCGGAGCCGAGGCGTCCGACGATGGTCGGGAGGAGGTACGAGGCGAGGTAACCAGCGGTGAACACGGCAATGAGAGGCCATGTGGCGCGTGAGCGCGAAGACACGGGCGTTCCTGACAGAGACATGCCTGTGACCAGGCAGAAGAGTGGGGGGAAGTGGGCGTCGTGTCATTGACAGGAGCGCGCGGCCAATGTGTATCAACCACGCGGAGCCAACGAAAAGCTGCCACTCTGTGATCTATAGCACTTTCGGTTTATAGTCACGCAGGCGCGGTCAACAGTGAGGTTTTTTCCCTCAGATCCAGTCAGGTGCACCGGGCAGAGCGTGCGCCGCGGCCTCGATCTCCGCCCGTACCTCGCGCATCGTCGCGACGATCCGGCGCTCGCGCTCAGCGGTCAGCCGGGTCACCGGAACCGAGCAGCTGACGGCGTCCACCGCGGGCGTGTCGTACCGCAGCGCGAAGCCGAAACCGACGATGCCGGTGACGCCCTCCTCGCGGTCGACCGCGTAGCCCCGCTCGCGCACCAGCGCCAGATCGGCGTCGAGGGCGGCCCGGTCGGCCAGGGTGTTCGGGGTGAGCCGTTCCAGCTCGCCGACGGGCAGCCCGTCCGGCCCGTCAGCGGCTCGCTCGGCGAGCAGCGCCTTGCCCAGCGCGCTGACATGGGCGGGCAGCCTGCGGCCGACGCGGCTGAGGGTGCGCAGATACTCGTGCGACTCGCGGGTGGCGAGATAGACGACGTCACCGCGGTCGAACCGCCCCAGGTGGACGGTCTCGCCCAGTGCGGTGGACGCCTTGTCGAGATACGGCTTCACCGCGCGCACCCGGGGGTCCGTGTCGAGATAGCTGGTGCCGGTGAGCAGGGCGCGGATCCCGATGCCGTACAGCGATCCCGTGGCGTCGGTGCGGACCCAGCCGCGGTCGGTCAGCGTCTGTAGTAGGGCGTACATGGAGCTGCGGGGGACGCCGAGCTCATCGGCGAGTTCCCGCAACCGGGCGGGCCGGTCGCCACGCGCGGCGAGGACCTCCAGCAGTTCGACGGTGCGGCCCGCCGACTTCACCTCGCGTACGCCCCCGGTCTCCGGCATGTCCAGAGCTTAGAGCCTCCCGTTCGGACCCCACGGAGCGGCGGGGTCGTGCGGGGTCGGTCGGCACCCTTGACGCCTCCCGTTCATGTACCTACTGTCCATTCCCATGCATGGACGCCATCTACATACGGAGACATGAATGGACACGGGGACCAACACGGGGACCGGCCCAGGGACGGATACGGGTGCCGGTCCGCGATCGGCTGAAGCGGCCGGGGCAGTGGCGCGGCTCCGGGAAGGCATGGCCCGCGGGGTCCTCTCCTTCCCGCTGACCCCCTTCACCGACGGCGGAGAGCTCGACATCGACGGGTACCGGGCCTACCTGGAAACCCAGTTGGCCGCCGCCCCTGGCGCGGTCTTCCCGGCCTGCGGCACCGGAGAGTTCTTCTCGCTGGACGAGGACGAGTACCGCAGCGTCGTCACCGCGACCGTCGAGGCGGCCGCCGGGCGGACACCCGTCGTCGCGGGCATCGGATACGGCTGGGCGCAGGCCGTCAGATTCGCCCGGATCGCAGAGGAGGCGGGCGCCGACGCGGCACTCGTCCTCCCGCACTACCTCGTGGCGGCCCCGCAGGACGGACTCGTCGCACAGCTGGAGCAGATCGCCGCCCGCACCCGGCTGCCCCTCATCGCCTACCAGCGCGGCCAAGTCGCCTTCACCGCCGATTCGCTGCGCCGCATCGCCGCCGTACCCGGCGTCATCGGGCTCAAGGACGGCCACAGCGACCTCGACCGGCTCCAGCGGCTGACCCTCGCCGCACCGGACGGCTTCCTCTTCTTCAACGGCGCGTCCACCGCCGAGATGCAGGCCCGCGCCTACGCCACCGTGGGCGTCCCCGCCTACTCCTCCGCCGTCCACGCCTTCGCCCCCGAGATCGCCGGAGCCTTCTTCACCGCCCTGCGCACGGACGACCAGGCACGCCTGGACGCGCTGCTGCGCGGCTTCTACGTCCCGCTGGTCGAGCTCCGCGACCGGGTCCCCGGCTACGCCGTCTCCCTGGTCAAGGCCGCCGCCCGGCTGCGTGGCCACCGGGTCGGCCCGGTGCGCGCACCCCTGACCGACCCGGGCCCCGACGACCTCGCGGCCCTGGACACCCTGCTGACCGCCGGACTCGACCTCGTAGGAGCGACACGATGACACCGAACACCCCGCGCGACCTGACGATCGCCGAGGTACGGCTCACCCCGGTACTGATCTCCGACCCGCCACTGCTCAATGTGCAGGGCGTGCACCAGCCCTACACCCCGCGGCTCGTCGTCGAGATCGTCACGGCGGACGGGGTCAGCGGTGTCGGCGAGACCTACGGCGACACCAGGTATCTGGACATAGCCCGGCCCTACGCCGAACTGCTGCCGGGCCGGTCCATCGCCGACCTCAACGGCCTCGCCGCACTCGCCCAGCACGTGGGCATCGGCGGCGCACGGGTGGACGACTCGGTCGACGTGGG
This sequence comes from Streptomyces sp. NBC_00440, assembly GCF_036014215.1. Lineage (NCBI taxonomy): Bacteria > Bacillati > Actinomycetota > Actinomycetes > Kitasatosporales > Streptomycetaceae > Streptomyces > Streptomyces sp. NBC_00440. The sequence goes on along the minus strand of NZ_CP107921.1, from coordinate 2,427,343 downwards.
CGGGCTCCGCGGCGTCCAGACCGCGGACAAACTGCGGCTCTCGGTCTTCTCCGCCTTCGAGGTGGCCTGCCTCGACGCACTGGGCAAGGTCCAGGGCCTGCCGGTGCACGCGCTGCTCGGCGGGAAGGTGCGCGACGCGGTCGAGTACAGCGCGTACCTCTTCTACCGCTGGGCCGAACACCCGGACGGTGCGGGGGAGTCCGACACCTGGGGCGAGGCCGTGGACCCGGCGGGCATCGTCGCGCAGGCACGGCGGTTCGTGGACGACTACGGCTTCACCTCCTTCAAGCTCAAGGGCGGCGTCTTCCCGCCGGACCAGGAGATCGCCGCGGTGAAGGCCCTGGCCGAGGCATTCCCGGGCCACCCGCTGCGGCTCGACCCCAACGGCGGCTGGACCCCGCAGACCTCGCTGAAGGTCGCCGCCGAGCTCGCCGGCGTACTGGAATACCTGGAGGACCCGGCCCCCGGCACCGCCGCCATGGCGGAGGTCTCCGCGGGCACCGACGTGCCGCTCGCCACCAACATGTGCGTGACCACGGTCCCGGAGATCCGTGCGGCCTTCCTGACCGACGCGGTCCAGGTGGTCCTCTCCGACCACCACTACTGGGGCGGACTGCACGCCACCCGTGAACTTGCCGCGATCTGCCGCACGTTCGGCGTCGGGCTCTCCATGCACTCCAACACCCACATGGGCATCAGCCTCGCCGCGATGACCCATGTCGCGGCCACCGTGCCCAACCTGGACTACGCCTGCGACAGCCACTACCCGTGGCAGACCGACGACGTGATCACCAACCGCCATGTCTTCACCGACGGTTGCCTCCCGGTCTCCGAGGCCCCCGGTCTCGGTGTCGAACTCGACCGGGACAAGCTCGCCGCGCTGCACCGGCGCTGGGCCGATGACGACGGCACCATGCGTGATCGTGACGACGTCACCGCGATGCGCAAGGCGAAGGGTTACGAGGACTGGACGTCCCCGGTGCTGCCCCGCTGGTGAACCACCGGGGGCGGCGGGCGCAACGACAAGGTCAGGGCGGCACGCCCGCGGCAGCCTGAGCGGGCGGGCACGGCCACCGTCGGACGCCGCAGCCCGGGGCATGTCCGCGCTCCTGCCGAACCCGTGGTGCAGACTGGTCTCCAACCGCACCGTTGGCCAGTTCGCGACCCGTTGGAGCATACGGTGGCCATTCCTGCCGAGCCCGCCCTTGACCCGCTGAAGGAGACCCGCCGTCCCGACGATCCGCCCTGTGACGTCTATCTGACCGGCACGGTCTTCCTGGACATCATCTTCACCGGCCTCGACAGCGCACCGGTGCGCGGCACCGAGTCCTGGGCGCGCGGCATGGGTTCGAGCCCCGGCGGGGTGGCCAACATGGCCACCGCGCTGGCCCGGCTCGGGCTGCACACCTCGCTCGCCGCGGCCTTCGGCGACGACCACTACGGCGAGTACTGCTGGGACGCCCTGGAACAGGGCGAGCAGATCGACCTGTCGCGCTCCCACACCGTGCCCGGCTGGCACTCCCCGGTCACCGTCTCCATGGCGTACGAGGGCGAGCGCACCATGGTCTCGCACGGCCACGAGGCACCACCCCCCTTCAGCAGCTACCCCAGCTGCCCGCCGCGCGCCCGCGCCGCCATCGCCTCACTGGGGCCCGGCAGCCGCGAGGAGTGGGTGCTGCACGCCGCCGACCGCGGTACGAAGGTCTTCGCCGACGTCGGCTGGGACGAGACCGGACGCTGGGACCTGGGGTGCCTCGCCGACCTGGAGCACTGCGAGGCGTTCCTGCCCAACGCCGAGGAGGCGATGCGCTACACCCGCACCGACTGCCCGCGCGCCGCGGCCCACGCCCTCGCCGAGAAGGTCCCGCTGGCCGTCGTCACACTGGGTGCAGAGGGGGCGTACGCGGTGGACGGATCCACCGGCGAGGCCGCTTCGGTGCCCGCCATCGAGGTCGAGGCACTCGACCCGACGGGCGCGGGCGACGTCTTCGTCGCGGGCTTCGTCACCGGGACGCTGGCGGACTGGCCGCTCGCCGACCGGCTGGCCTTCGCGGGGCTCACGGCGGCGCTCTCGGTCCAGGAGTTCGGCGGCTCGCTCTCGGCACCCGGCTGGGCCGAGGTCGCCGCCTGGTGGCAGCAGGTGCGGACCTGCGCGGGCCAGGACCGGGCCGCGCTGCGCCGGTACGCCTTCCTGGAGGAACTGCTGCCCGCGGCGGCCCGTTCCTGGCCGTTGCGCCGGGCCGTGCCGACGATCGGCTTCCGCACGCCGTAAAAACCCTGGCGTTGTCAGTGCGGCGTCGTAGGCTTGGAGATCCAGAGGTTGTCGAGCAGCGAGAACCCTGCAACGGGAGGTATGCGCAGGCCCGAGGGCCGGCCCATGACTCAGACACCTACACAGCCGCAGGCGCGTGCCCACATCACGGTCCCGGCCGCACACCCCATGGTGATGCTGCTCGGCTCGGGCGACTCGCTGTTGCGCGTGATCGAAACGGCGTTCCCGGCGGCCGATATCCATGTCCGGGGCAATGAGATCAGTGCCACAGGAGCGGCGGCCGATGTCGCCCTGATCCAGCGCCTGTTCGACGAGATGATGCTGGTGCTCCGCACCGGGCAGCCGATGACGGAGGACGCTGTGGAACGCTCGATCGCCATGCTCCGGGCCAGCGAGAACGGCGAGGGCGAGCCGGGAGGCGAGACCCCCGCCGAGGTCCTGACCCAGAACATCCTGTCCAGCCGCGGCCGCACGATCCGCCCCAAGACGCTCAACCAGAAGCGGTACGTCGACGCCATCGACAAGAACACCATCGTCTTCGGCATCGGCCCGGCGGGCACCGGCAAGACGTACCTCGCGATGGCCAAGGCGGTCCAGGCCCTGCAGTCCAAGCAGGTCAGCCGGATCATCCTGACCCGCCCGGCCGTCGAGGCGGGGGAGCGGCTCGGCTTCCTCCCCGGCACGCTCTTCGACAAGATCGACCCGTATCTGCGCCCGCTGTACGACGCGCTCCACGACATGCTGGACCCGGACTCGATCCCCCGGCTGATGGCGGCGGGGACGATCGAGGTGGCGCCGCTGGCCTATATGAGGGGCCGCACTCTGAATGACGCCTTCATCATCCTCGACGAGGCGCAGAACACCAGCGCCGAGCAGATGAAGATGTTTCTCACCCGCCTCGGCTTCGACTCGAAGATCGTCGTCACCGGTGACGTCACCCAGGTCGACCTGCCGAGCGGCACGAAGAGCGGCCTGCGTCAGGTGCAGGACATCCTGGAGGGCATCGACGACGTGCACTTCTCCCGGCTCACCACGGAGGATGTCGTCCGGCACAAGCTCGTCGGCCGTATCGTCGACGCGTACGAGAAGCACGACAACCAGAAGCAGGACAGCGAGAAACACGGCGGCGAGAAGCGCGCCGGCGAGAAGCGCGACAGCCGGAAACGGCTGTAGGCACAGACCGAAAGAGTCAGCAGGCCCCATGTCGATCGACGTCAACAACGAGTCCGGAACCGAGGTCGACGAGCAGGCGATCCTCGACATCGCCCGCTACGCCCTCACCCGGATGCGGATCCACCCGCTCTCCGAGCTGTCCGTGATCGTCGTGGACACCGAGGCCATGGAGCAACTGCACATCCAGTGGATGGACCTGCCGGGTCCCACGGATGTCATGTCCTTCCCGATGGACGAGCTGCGTCCGCCGGCCAAGGACGACGAGGAGCCTCCGCAGGGGCTCCTCGGTGACATCGTGCTCTGCCCCGAGGTCGCCAAGCAGCAGGGCGAGGAAGCCCCGACGCAGCACTCCATGGACGAGGAGCTCCAGCTCCTGACCGTCCACGGGGTGCTGCACCTGCTGGGCTACGACCACGAGGAGCCCGACGAGAAGGCCGAGATGTTCGGCCTCCAGGCCGCGATCGTCGACGGCTGGCGGACGGAGAAGGGACACACCGGCCCCTCACCGGCGCCGACCGTCTCATGACCGCGCAGCTGATCGTCGGTGCGGTCGCGCTGGTCGTGGTCGCCTGGCTGGCGGCCTGCGCCGAGACGGGTATCGCCCGTACATCGAGCTTCCGGGCCGCCGAGGCCGTACGGTCGGGGCGGCGCGGCAGCGAGAAGCTGGCGCAGATCGCCACCGACCCGACCCGGTATCTCAATGTGGCGCTCCTCGTGCGGGTCGCCTGCGAGATGGCGTCCGGGGTCCTCGTCACCTATGTCTGCCTCCAGGAGCTGTCCGAGACCTGGCAGGCGCTGGCGCTGGCCATCGCCCTGATGGTGCTGGTGAGTTATGTGGCCGTCGGCGTCTCGCCGCGCACCATCGGCCGCCAGCACCCGCTGAACACGGCGACCGCTGCCGCCTATGTGCTGCTGCCGCTCGCCCGCGTGATGGGCCCGGTCCCGCAGCTGCTGATCCTCATCGGTAACGCGCTGACTCCCGGAAAGGGCTTCCGCAAGGGCCCGTTCGCGTCCGAGGCCGAGCTGCGCGCCATGGTCGACCTCGCCGAGCAGGAGTCGCTGATCGAGGACGACGAGCGCCGGATGGTGCACTCCGTCTTCGAGCTGGGCGACACCCTGGTCCGTGAGGTGATGGTCCCGCGCACCGACCTGGTCTGCATCGAGCGCTCCAAGACGATCCGTCAGGCCACCACGCTGGCGCTGCGCTCGGGCTTCTCGCGGATCCCGGTGACCGGGGAGAACGAGGACGACATCGTCGGCGTCGTCTACCTCAAGGACCTGGTCAGGAAGACCCACATCAGCCGGGACGCGGAGACCGACCTCGTCTCCACTGCGATGCGCCCCGCCGTCTTCGTGCCCGACACCAAGAACGCCGGTGATCTCCTGCGCGAGATGCAGCAGGACCGCAACCATGTCGCCGTCGTCATCGACGAGTACGGCGGCACGGCGGGCATCGTCACCATCGAGGACATCCTCGAAGAGATCGTCGGCGAGATCACCGACGAGTACGACCGTGAGCTGCCGCAGGTGGAGGACGTGGGCGAGGGCCGCTTCCGGGTCACCGCCCGCCTGGACATCGAGGATCTGGGCGAGCTGTACGGCCTGGACGAGTACGACGACGAAGACGTGGAGACCGTCGGCGGTCTGCTGGCCAAGGCTCTCGGCCGGGTGCCGATCGCGGGAGCGTCCGCGACCGTCGACCTGCCGGACGGCAGGCGGCTGCGGCTCACCGCCGAGTCCCCCGCGGGCCGCCGGAACAAGATCGTGACCGTGCTGGCCGAGCCGGTCGCCGATGTGGAGGAGGCAGCGGGATGACACCGCAGCAGCTCAGGGCGTTCTGCCTGGAATTCAACGCCGCGGCCGAGGAGTTCCCGTTCGGTCCGGAGACCTCGGTGTTCAAGGTGTGCGGCAAGGTCTTCGCCCTGAGCCACCTCGACGGTGACCCGCTGCAGATCTCGCTCAAGTGCGACCCGGACGAAGCGGTCCGGCTGCGCGCCGAGTACGAGGCGGTCGTCCCCGGCTGGCATCTCAACAAGCGCCACTGGAACACGGTGACGGTCGGGCCGCTGCCCGACCGTCTGGTCCGTGAGCTCATCGAGGATTCGTACGACCTGGTGGTGGCCGGTCTGCCGAAGGCGGAGCGCCTGCGGCTCGACCGCGCCTGACCCCCAAGGCCTCTCAAGCGGTGCGGCCGCGGTCACGGCTGCGCCGGCTGAGCCCCGCCGCCACCAGCACCGCGGTCCCGACGAGGATCGCCGCCGCGATGCCCAGCACGGTCCGCACCCCGTCGAAGAGGTCGGTCCGGGTGGTGGCCAGGACCCCCAGCAGCGGGATGCCGATGGTGATGCCGACCTGCTGGGTGGTGGTGACGAGCCCGGTGGCCAGGCCCTGTTCGGCGTCCGGCACACCCGAGGTGACGGTCAGCCCGTACGAGATGATCGCGCCCAGGTGGGCCATGCTGGCCACCGAGACGGCGACCGTGGCCAGCCAGACCCCCGAGTGGGCGCCGAGTCCCACCATCGTGGCGATGAACAGGCCCTGGGCGAGCAGCGAACCGACCAGCACCCGGCGGGCACCGAACCGTCCGATGACCTTCGGGGCGGCCATTCCGGCGGCCACCGATGCCAGGCCCTGGACACCGAAGACCAGCCCCGTCCGGAAGCTGGACAGGTGCAGGACCTCCTGGAGGTACAGGGTCAGGACGAAGACCACCGTCGACATCATCGAGAAGGTGATGAGCCCGCCCAGGTTGCCCCAGGCCACGGTGCGCCGCTTCAGCATCGGCAGGGACACCAGCGGGGCGTCGGCGCGGGATTCGACGACCACGAAGCCGGCCAGCAGGGCGATGCCCAGTACCAGCGACACCAGGACCTCGGCGTGGCCGAAGCCGCGCTGGGCCGCCGTCGACAGTGCGTAGATCATCGCGAGCAGCCCGCCGGTGACGGTCACCGCTCCGGGGATGTCGAGCCGCGGCCGCTCGGAGTGGCGCGACTCGGTGAGCAGCCGGGGAGCCAGGGCGAGCACGATCACCGCTGCGGCGCCCAGCAGGCCCATGGTCGAGCGCCAGCCCAGTGTGTCCGTCAGGACGCCGCCCAGCACCATGCCGACGGTGAAGCCGAGCGAGAGCAGGGTGCCGCTGATGCCCAGCGCCCGGTCGCGCTGCGGGCCTTCGGGGAACGTGGTGGTCAGCAGGGACATCCCGGTCGGCACGATGACCGCGGCGCCCAGACCCTGGAGGGCCCGGCCGGTGAGGAAGACCTCCTGGTTCCAGGCGAAGGTCGCGACCAGCGAGGCCGTGCCGAAGACGGCGAGACCCGTGAGGAACAGCTTGCGCCGGCCGAAGAGGTCGGCGATCCGGCCGAAGAGCAGCAGGAAGCCGCCGGAGGGCAGTGCGAAGGCGGTGACGGCCCACTGGAGCCCGGCCCGGGTCATGCCCAGGTCCTGGCCGAGCACCGGGAGCGCCACGTTGAGTACGGAGAAGTCGAGCGCCACCATGAACTGGGCCGCGCACAGGACGAGCAGGACGAGCCTGGCCCGGCCGGTGAGCCGGTCGTCGGCTGCTGGTGGGGCGGGAGTCGGGGTGAGTGCGGGTGAGGTATCGATCGCCATGTCCCGAGCTTCGGGCTCCGGGAACAATCGTGGGGAGCGGGTACTTATGCTGGTGGCCGCACCACCAGGCAGCCGTACAGGGGGAGATGTAGTGGCGAGTCCGATCGAGAGCGGGGCGGAAGGGCCCAGGCCCGGCACCAAGGCACACCGGCTCAGTGAGCTGCGGGAGTTCCTGATGAGCCGGCGGGCCAGGATCACTCCGGCCGAGGCGGGGCTGCCCGACGGCGGCGGCCGGCGGCGTACACCGGGGCTGCGGCGCGAGGAGGTCGCCGTCCTCGCGGGGGTGGGCGTCTCCTGGTACCAGTGGCTTGAGCAGGGCCGGGACATCACGGTGTCGCCGCAGGTCCTGGACTCGGTGGGCCGGGTGCTGAAACTGAGCAGCGCCGAGCGCCGCCATCTCTATGTGCTGGCCGGGCTGAACCCGCCGCCGCAGGAGGTCGATCCGGCCAACGTCGACATGTGCGACGGGCTGAAGCGGCTGATCGACGCGTGGATGCCGTTCCCGGCGCACATCATGGACCAGTACTGGAACACGATCATGTACAACGACGCTGCGGCGATGACGCTGGCCATGCGCCCCGGCCTCGTGCAGAACTGTCTGATCGCGTTCTTCACCGACCCCGTCTACCGGGCCCGCGCCAAGGGCTGGGAGTCCATCGCGCACCAGGTGGTCGCGCAGTTCCGGGCCGCCTGCTCGGAGTGCCCCGACGACGACGGGTTCCAGGCGGTCGTCACCGAGGCGAAGGAGCGCAGCGCCGAGTTCGCCGAGCTGTGGGAGCGCCGGGACATCGCGCCGGGCGGGCAGGTCCGCAAGGAGCTGGAGCATCCGGTGGTCGGGACGCTGTTCGTCGAGTCCACCCAGCTGAGGGTCCCGGCCCGGCCCGATCTGGCGATCGTGCTGCACACCCCGCTGCCCGACACGGGGACGGAGGCCAAGCTCCAGTGGCTGGCGTCGCCCGAGGGCCGCAGGGGCTCGATGTACCCGGTCGCCAACTGACCGGTGCGGGCTCTTTATGCTCTGCCCATGAGCGACGACGCAGCGAACAGCGCAGACAGCGGTACGGGCAGCGGTACGGGCGGTCCGGCGGCCGGGGCTCAGGTCCCGGACGCCGAGGACCGCAAGATCATCACGCTGGCGCGCAGCGCCCGGGCCCGTAACGGGGTGCCCGAGGGGGCCGCAGTACGGGACGAGACCGGGCGTACGTATGTCGCGGGCAGCGTCGAGCTCGACTCGCTGAAGCTCTCGGCGCTGCGGACCGCCGTCGCGATGGCGGTGGCGAGCGGGGCGCAGTCGCTGGAGGCCGCCGCCGTGGTCAGCGCCGCCGGCGAGGTGCCCGACGAGGACCGTGCCGCGGTGAAGGACCTGGGCGGAGCCGGTACCCCGGTGCTGCTGGCGGGCCCCGACGGCACCCTGCGGACGACGGTCACGGCGGGCTGAACCGCTTCGACTTTCTCCCGGGTGCCGCCGGCCGCGGTGGCGGGTCATGTCCGGAGTGCGGCGGCCATGTTCGGAGCGCGGTGGTCATGTCTCGGTGTGCGGCGGTCGTGTCTCAGAGCGCGTCGGGGCCGCGCTCGTCCGTCCTGACGCGTACGACCGTCTCCACCGGCACGGCCCAGACCTTGCCGTCACCGATCTTGCCGGTGTGGGCGGCCCGTACCACCGCGTCGATGACCGCCTCGCTCTCCTCGTCGCCGACGACCACCTCGATCCGGACCTTCGGGACGAGATCGACGCGGTACTCGGCGCCGCGGTAGACCTCGGTGTGCCCGCGCTGCCTGCCGTATCCGCTCGCCTCGGTGACCGTCAGGCCGTTGACCCCGAGTTCCTGGAGGGCGGTCTTGACGTCGTCGAGCTTGTGCGGCTTGACGACCGCGGTGACCAGCTTCATGGCTTGACCTTCTGCAGCACGGAGGCGGAGAGCGGGGCTCCGTGGCCCAGCACGCCGTGATCGTAGGCGCTCTCGGCGTGCACCGTCAGGTCGAGGCCCTGCTGTTCGTGTTCCTCGTCGGCCCGGAAGCCGGTCAGCCGGTCGATTCCCTTGCCGATGCCGTACGTCACGGCGAACGCGTACACCGCGACCGCGAGCACGCCGGCGCTCTGCCGGCCCAGCTGGCCGAGCCCGCCGCCGTACAGCAGCCCCCGCGCGCCGCCCGTCATTCCCGCGGTCGCGAACAGCCCGATCAGCAGCGTCCCGACGACCCCGCCCACCAGGTGCACCCCGACGACATCCAGGGAGTCGTCGTAGTTCAGCCGGAACTTCCAGCCGACCGCGTACGAGCAGAGCACCCCGGCCGCGAGCCCGACGACCAGCGCCCCGACCAGCCCGACCGCACCGCAGGACGGGGTGATCGCGACCAGCCCGGCCACCGCGCCGGACGCGGCGCCCAGCGTGGTCGGGTGGCCGTCCCGCTTCTGTTCGACGAAGAGCCAGCCGAGGAGGCCGGTGCAGCCGGCGGCGAGGGTGTTCAGGAAGGCGGCCGCCGCCAGCCCGTTGGCGCCGAGCGCCGAGCCCGCGTTGAAGCCGAACCAGCCGAACCAGAGCAGCCCCGCGCCCATCACCACCATCGGCAGGTTGTGCGGGCGCATCGAGTCCTTCTTGAAGCCGAGCCGCGGCCCGAGCACCAGACAGAGCGCGAGCCCCGAAGCGCCCGAGACGATCTCGACCGGCATACCGCCCGCGAAGTCCAGTGCCTTCAGATCGCTGAGGATCCAGCCGCCGGGCCCCCAGACCCAGTGCGCCACGGGGACGTATACGAGCAGCGTCCACACGGGGACGAAGACCAGCCACGCGCCGAACTTCGCCCGGTCCGCGATGGCCCCGCTGATCAGCGCGGCCGTGACGATCGCGAAGGTGAGCTGGAAGGTGGCGAAGAGCAGCGTCGGCACGGAGCCGTGCACACTGCCCGGGCCGATACCGGCCATCCCGGCATGGCCGAGCCCGCCGATCAGGCCGCCGAACGCGTCGGGGCCGTAGACCAGCGAGTAGCCCGCAAGCAGCCAGACCACGGTGACGAGCGCGATCGACACGAAGCTCATCATCAGCATGTTCAGCACGCTCTTGGTGCGGACCATCCCGCCGTAGAAGAGTGCGAGGCCGGGCGTCATCAGCAGCACCATCGCGGTCGCGGCGAGCAGCCAGGCGGTGTCGCCGCTGTCGATACCGGCGGCCAGGGTGGTCAGCGGTGGCAGGGGTGTCGCAGGCGTCGCATGCGTCACAGGGGGGTCACCTCTCCGGTTACGTTGCGGTAGAGGTTCCCGCTTTCGCGTTTCCACACGGCTGCACCCGTGTTTCGTCCGTATTTCGTGTCGCGGGACGGTTACCGGGAACTCACCGCGGGGCCACCTGGTCGGCGTCCACCGGACGATCGGGGAGAATGGGCGCCATGAGCGTTCACACCCAGTCATCCGAAGCAGCCCACCGGGCCGGTTTCGCCTGCTTCGTCGGCCGCCCCAACGCGGGCAAGTCCACTCTCACGAACGCTCTCGTCGGCAAGAAGGTGGCGATCACCTCCAGCCGGCCGCAGACCACCCGCCACACGGTGCGCGGCATCGTGCACCGCCCCGACGCCCAGCTGATCCTGGTGGACACCCCCGGCCTCCACAAGCCGCGCACGCTGCTGGGCGAGCGGCTCAACGACGTCGTACGGACCACCTGGGCCGAGGTCGACGTCATCGGCTTCTGCGTCCCCGCCGACCAGAAGCTCGGCCCCGGCGACAAGTTCATCGCCAAGGAACTGGCCGGGATCAAGAAGACCCCGAAGATCGCCGTGGTCACCAAGACCGACCTGGTCGACGGCAAGCAGCTCGCCGAGCAGCTCATCGCCATCGACCAGCTCGCCACGGAACTCGGCTTCGAATGGGCCGAGATCATCCCGGTCTCCGCCGTCGGTGACCAGCAGGTCTCGCTCCTCGCCGACCTCATCGCCCCGCTGCTGCCGCTGAGCCCCCCGCTCTACCCGGAGGGCGACCTCACGGACGAGCCCGAGATGGTGATGGTCGCGGAGCTGATCCGGGAGGCCGCGCTGGAGGGCGTACGGGACGAGCTGCCGCACTCCATCGCCGTCGTCGTCGAGGAGATGCTGCCCCGCGAGAACCGGCCCGCGGAGAAGCCGCTGCTCGACATCCACGCGAACGTATACATCGAGCGGCCGAGCCAGAAGGGCATCATCATCGGCCCCAAGGGCGCCCGTCTGAAGGACGTCGGCATGAAGTCCCGCAAGCAGATCGAGGCGCTGCTCGGCACACCGGTCTTCCTTGACCTGCACGTGAAGGTGGCGAAGGACTGGCAGCGGGACCCGAAGCAGCTGCGGAAGCTCGGGTTCTGAACCGCTGATTCCGGCGCGGACGGACCCCGCCCGCTACGCCCCGCCCACTACGACCGGCCCGCTACGCACCCTCTTTCAGCACCCGCGAGATCAGCGACCGCTGCGCCTCGCTGAGCCGCGGGTCCGTGCAGTACACCGTCCGGTCGTCCACCGTGATCCGGTAGTTGAACCCGTCGGGCACCCCCTGGGGCGGTGCGTCGTGGCCCGCCGCCACCGCCTCTTCGGCCAGCTCGTGCCACTCGCCGGCATCGGGCCGGGCCGAGGTGTCCACCTCGGCCCGGCGCTCGATACCGGCGAAGCCTCCCGTGCGCCTTACCTGGATACGCATGGGACCTGTCTACCCACGATCTGCCTCTTACGCGATCGGTCCGTTACGCGATCGGCCTCCTACGAGCCGGTCGGGACGCCGACCGTGGACCACGCCTTGGTCACCGCCTCCTGCTCGTCGCCGCTGCCGAAGCGTGCCTGGGCGGCCTTGACCGTCAGCCGGGCGAAGTCCGCGAAGCTCGCGTCGGCCGGCAGGTCGCCGCCGGTCAGGGTGTCGTACCAGATCTGCCCGGCCCGCTCCCAGGCCTTGCCGCCCAGGGCGTCCGCCAGCAGGTAGAAGGCGTGGTTGGGGATACCGGAGTTGACGTGGACCCCGCCGTTGTCGTCGGTGGTCCTGACGAACCCCTTCATCGTCCCGGGCTGCGGGTCCTTGCCGAGGACATCGTCGTCGTACGCGGTGCCGGGCGCCTTCATCGAGCGCAGCGCGACCCCCGAGACGCGCGGCGCCAGGAGGCCGGCGCCGATCAGCCAGTCGGCCCGGTCGGCGGTCTGGCCCAGGGCGTACTGCTTGATGAGCGAGCCGAAGACGTCCGAGACCGACTCGTTGAGCGCACCGGACTGGCCGGAGTAGGCCAGGTTCGCGGTGTACTGCGTGACGCCGTGGGTGAGTTCGTGGCCGATGACGTCCACCGGGATGGTGAAGTCGAGGAAGATCTGCCCGTCACCGTCGCCGAAGACCATCTGGCTGCCGTCCCAGAAGGCGTTGTTGTACTTCCGGTCGTAGTGGACGCTCGCGTCGAGCGCCAGCCCCTTGCCGTCGATCGAATACCGCCCGTACGCCTTGAGGTACAGCTCGAAGGTGGCGCCGAGGCCCGCGTACGCTCGGTTGACCGTCGCGTCCTTGCCCGGCTGCGCGCCCTCCGCGCGGACCTTGGTGCCGGGCAGCTGGGTGCCGTGCCCGGCGTCGTAGATGGTCCGCTTCGGTGTCCTGGGCGCCGGGTCGGCCGGTCCCGATACGCCGCCGGTGTCGCGCACGGTGGCGGCCACAGCCGTCCGGCGCCGGCTGCGGTGCGAGTCGTCCGCCTCAAGGGTGCGGCGGGCCGGACCGGAGAGCTCCGGGTCCTCGGCTTCGGCGAGCTTGCTGAGGATGTGCGGCGGAATGATCGAGCAGAAGACGGAACGAGTGGTCGGGCCGGTCGGGCCAGTGGTGCCAGTCATCTCAGGAGTGTCAGTCATGTCTCCGAATGTGGCACTGCGTAAGGAAGTTGTCACTGGTTGCGACGGTGATTGACGAGAAAGAGTGACCCGGCACCGCGCCGACGGTGACTGCCGGGTGTCCCGCATACTGATACGGGAGCGGCGTTCCAGGTGCCGCTGGGCTAGGCTGCGGAACATCATGCGTTTCGGGCTGCTTCTCCTTAGCTGCCGCGGCGAGGGCCTGTAGTCGTAGGTCGACCCCCTCCCCGCGGAGTCTGGTGCTGTAGCGGCACAGTCGGCCTTCCCCCGCTGGATCCCGAGGAGCCCTACGCAGATGTCGCACCCCACGCCGATCACCAACGCCACCCGGATGCAGAAGCCCTCCGGAATGCCGGTGCACAAGTACGGCCAGTACGAAGCCGTCGAGATCCCCGACCGCAGCTGGCCCGACAACCGGATCACCCAGGCCCCCCGCTGGCTGTCCACCGATCTGCGCGACGGCAACCAGGCCCTGATCGACCCCATGTCGCCGGCCCGCAAGCGCGAGATGTTCGACCTGCTGGTGAAGATGGGCTACAAGGAGATCGAGGTCGGCTTCCCGGCCTCCGGCGAGACCGACTTCAACTTCGTACGCTCGATCATCGAGGAAGAGGGCGCGATCCCCGAGGACGTGACCATCTCCGTCCTGACCCAGGCCCGTGAGGACCTGATCGAGCGCACCGTCGAGTCGCTGCGCGGCGCGCACCGCGCGACCGTGCACCTCTACAACGCGACCGCGCCGACCTTCCGCCGGGTCGTCTTCCGTGGCTCCAAGGACGACATCAAGCAGATCGCCGTGGACGGCACCCGTCTGGTGATGGAGTACGCCGAGAAGATCCTGGGCCCCGAGACGAGCTTCGGCTACCAGTACAGCCCGGAGATCTTCACGGACACCGAGCTGGACTTCGCCCTGGAGGTCTGCGAGGCGGTCATGGACGTCTGGCAGCCCGAGGCGGGACGCGAGATCATCCTCAATCTGCCCGCCACCGTGGAGCGTTCGACGCCGTCCACGCACGCGGACCGCTTCGAGTGGATGTCGCGCAATCTGTCGCGCCGCGAGTTCGTCTGCCTGTCCGTCCACCCGCACAACGACCGCGGCACCGCCGTCGCCGCCGCCGAACTGGCCATCATGGCGGGCGCCGACCGTATCGAGGGCTGTCTGTTCGGGCAGGGCGAGCGCACCGGCAACGTCGACCTGGTGACGCTGGGCATGAACCTGTTCAGCCAGGGCGTCGACCCGCAGATCGACTTCTCGCAGATCGACGAGGTGCGCCGCACCGCCGAGTACTGCAACCAGATGGAGATCCACCCCCGCCACCCCTACGCGGGCGACCTGGTCTACACGTCCTTCTCCGGCTCCCACCAGGACGCCATCAAGAAGGGCTTCGACGCGATGGAGGCCGACGCGGCCGCCCAGGGCAAGACGGTCGACGACATCGAGTGGGCCGTCCCGTACCTGCCGATCGACCCCAAGGACGTCGGCCGCTCGTACGAGGCCGTGATCCGGGTCAACTCGCAGTCCGGCAAGGGCGGTATCGCGTACGTCCTGAAGAACGAGCACAAGCTGGACCTGCCGCGCCGGATGCAGATCGAGTTCTCGAAGATCATCCAGACGAAGACCGACGCCGAGGGCGGCGAGGTCACGCCGAAGGACATCTGGGCGATCTTCCAGGACGAGTACCTGCCCAGCTCCGTCGACGGCGACACCCGCTGGGGCCGGATCCAGCTGCGTTCCGGCCAGACCACGACGGACACCGACGGCAGGGACACCCTGACTGTCGAGGCCGTTGTGGACGGGGTCGAGACGGCGCTGTCGGGCACCGGCAACGGTCCGATCTCGGCCTTCTTCGCCGCGCTGTCCGAGACCGGTGTGGACGCCCGGCTGCTGGACTACCAGGAGCACACGATGAGCGAGGGCGCGAGCGCGCTGGCCGCCTCGTACATCGAGTGCGCGATCGACGGCAAGGTCATGTGGGGCATCGGCATCGACGCCAACACCACACGTGCCTCGCTGAAGGCGGTCGTCTCCGCGGTGAACAGGGCCGCCCGCTGACCCCTGGGCCCCGCCGCCCACTCCCGCACCACGCTCCGCCCGACCGGGGCCGTCCCGCAGATTCTTCTTACGGGTACGGCCCCGCCGTCGGTTTTTCGGCGGCCCCGGCCGTGCGGAACGCTTCTGACCTCTCCCTTCCCGGGTCCCCGTCGCTCTCGGCGATGGTCGGGACCAAGCCATCTCCTGTCAGGGTGCTGACGCCGCATCATCGATGTGGCTAACATCACGTCCACATGGCGGCCCCGTGTCCAACGGAACAACCGGGGGACACGGGCGTGGTGGAGCGCAGCGCAACGGAGCGTTGCCGGTGTTACGGAGGTGAGCCGTGCTGTCAGTCCGTGGACGAAGCGGCAAGAAGTCGATCATCTGGGCCGTCCGTACCTCCTGGGACACGGTCGGCGACGGCGAGTTCTTCTGTGCGGACTGCGGGGGAGACCGCAACTACCGCCGCCTGACAGGCCGCCGCAGGCTCACCGTGCTCGGCCTGCCACTCCTCTCGCGCGGCCGGACCGGCCCGGTGGTCGAATGCGCCGCCTGCTGGACGCAGTTCTCCACCGACACCCTCGACCGCCCGACCACGACGCGCTTCTCGGCGATGCTGCGCGACGCCGTCCACACCGTGACGCTCGCCGTCCTCACCGCGGGTGGCACCGGCTCCCACGCGGTGGTCGAGACCGCTGTCTCCACGGTCCGGGCCGCCGGATTCGACGAGTGCACCGAGGAGCAGCTCACCGCCCTGGTCGAGGCGCTCGCCGCGGACACCGGCCGGTTCGTCACGGACACCGAGCCGTGCGGGGCG
Organism: Streptomyces sp. NBC_00440; assembly: GCF_036014215.1. NCBI lineage: Bacteria > Bacillati > Actinomycetota > Actinomycetes > Kitasatosporales > Streptomycetaceae > Streptomyces > Streptomyces sp. NBC_00440. The sequence continues at coordinate 2,411,608 of NZ_CP107921.1, read as the reverse complement.
GCGCTCACCATCGAGCTGCACGAGTCGCTGCAGCCGCTGGCGCCGCATCTCGCCCCGGTGGGCCGGGAGTCGATCCTGCTCCAGGGCGCCCGGATCGCCCTCGCCGACGGCCCGTACAGCCCGGCGGAGCGCGAGGTGCTCGCGACGGTCGGCGGCGCACTCCAGCTCTGCACGGAGGACACGGCCCGGCTGCTGGCGGCAGCGGCGCGGACACCTTCCTGAGGCGGCGCGCACACCTTACTGAGGACGCGCCCGTACCCGCGCGTCACGCCAACTCGTGCTCCGCGCACGTGCGGAAGGCCGTACGGAAGAACGTACGGAAGTCGCGCGGTGGGCGGCCGGTGAGCCGCTGGACGGTTTCGGTGGTGCGGTCCTCGGCTCCCTCGGCGATGGCCCGGTCCAGGCCGGCGAGCAGTTCGGCGAAGCCGGCAGGGACGACGGCGGTCAGCCGTTCCCGCAGCTGCTCGTGGCTCAGCTGCCGGTGGGTGACGCTCCGGCCGGTGATCTCTGTGATCAGGTCGGCGATCTCCCGGTGGCTCAGCGTCTCGGGCCCGGTGATGACCAGATCGGTGTTGGGGGCCTGGGCGTCGGTCAGCGCGTGTACGGCGACGGCGGCGATGTCGTCCGCGTCCACGAACGCGACGCGGCCGTCGCCGGTCGCCGTCTCGATGGTCCCGCGGTCCCGGATGCTCTGTGCGTGGAGGTGGTCGCCGGTGAAGTTCTGCATGAACCAGGAGGGCCGCAGCACGGCCCATTCACCGAACAGTTCCGGCAGCGCCTGGTGCACCTGCCCGACGGCCGGGCCGCCGGCCGGGATCGCCGAAGAGCTGAGCAGCACCGCGCGGCGCACACCTGCCGTACGGGCCTGCCGCAGGAAGGGCAGCATCACGGCGGCCGGATCGGGCGAGCCGGGCGGTGGGACCAGATAGACGCGGTCGGCGCCGGTCAGGGCTGCGCCGAAGGTCGCAGGGGAGTCCCAGTCGAAGCGGACGGCCTCGGCGCCGTCCACGGGGGTGGCGCGACGGCCGGCCGCCCTGACCCGGTGTCCGCCGGCCACGAGCCGGGCGGTGACACGGCTGCCGGTGGTGCCGGTCGCGCCGATGACGAGGGTGGTGCCGGATGTGGCCATCAGTTGCTCCCGGTGAAGACGGTCGTCGGGTCCTGGAGGACGGTGAGTGGGTTCCAGTAGTCGCGGTAGTGGGTGATGAGCCCGTCGGCGACGGTCACCACGGCGATATAGGTCATGTCGAAGGGGCTGCCGGTCTGCACCAGCCGGCCCACCCCGCGCATTTCGACCACGATGGTCTGCGGGACGGTGGTCCGGTGGATCTCGACGGACGGGAAGTCGTGGAGGTCGATGTGGTCGGGGTAGCCGCGCATGTAGTCGGCGACCGCGGCCTTTCCCTCCAGCCGCTTGGGCCAGCCGTCCGGCGCGAACGGGAACTCGAAGATCCCGTTCTCGTCCCAGAGGCCGACCCAGCCGTCGATGTCCTTGTCCAGCAGCAGTCGAAGGCCGTGGCGGTACAGGTCCGCCGGTGCCGGTGCCGGTGCCGGTGTCGTGTCCGTGGTCATGGGTGCTCCGTCCCGTACGATACGGACCCTGGGTCCGTTTCATCGGACGATACGGACCGCGGGTCCGCTTTGCAACTGGAGGAACCGATGTCCGAGCGCAAGCCACGCAAGGACGCGGCCCGCAACCGGGCGGCCGTCTTCGCCGCGGCCGACGACCTTTTCGCCCACTGTGAAAGCCCCGAGACCGTCACGATGGCCGACATCGCGGCGGCGGCCGGTGTGGGCAAGGCGACGCTCTTCCGGGCCTTCGGTGACCGCAACGGCCTGATCCGCGCGCTGTACGAAGCCCGGCTCGCGCCGGTCAGGAGCGCGGCCGAAGAGGGGCCTGCGCCCCTGGGGCCCGCCGCTCCGCCGCTGGTGCGCGTACCGGCCCTGCTCGACGCCCTGCTCTGCTTCAAGCTCGACAACCGCCACCTCGCGCTGGCTCTGGAAGGTGCGGGCTCGGCCAGTCCGTACCTGGCGGAGCACTACGAGCGGTGGCACGGCCTGCTGCGAAGTGCGCTGGAGGAGATCCCCGGCCCTGCCGGCAGTGGCTACACCGCGCACGCGCTGCTCGCCGCCATCCGCGCCGACCTCGTGGAACACCTCGTCGGCCAGGAGCGGATGAGCCGTGAACAGGTACGGGCGCATCTGGCGGACTTCACCGCAGGGGTGCTCGGATCCGGTGCGTCGCAGGGCTGAATGGCGCAGAGATTTCGGGCGGTTTGCCCGTATTTAGTGGGTCATAACCCCAGAAGGGGATTTTTTATGGTGCGCTGAAAGTTGCCACAGCGCCGTCGGTGGGTTTATAAGAGGGATGTGGCTGTGGCGATTCCGGGAATTCCGGAGAGTGCCGCCATGGAGGTTTCCCATGCTTCTCACTCCGTCCGACACGGAGAAATTGCTGCTGAGCGTAGCCGGAATGGTCGCCCGTGACCGGCGTGAACGCGGCGTACGTCTGAACTATCCCGAGACAGTGGCGCTGCTTGCCTGCTGGGCGATGGAACGGGCCCGCGAAGGTGCCCGTGTCGTGGACCTCATGACGGCGGGCAGGAACGTATTGACCCGCGCTGACGTGCTCGAAGGTGTGCCGGAGATGCTGCACGACGTTCAGGTCGAAGCGACCTTCCCCGACGGGCGCAAGCTCGTCACGATCACCTCGCCGATCCCGTGATCCCCGGGGAGATCCGCACCGGATCAGGCGTACTCGAAATCAATGAAACCCTCATGCAATTGCGGCTCGACGTGGTGAATGACGGTGACCGGCCGATTCAGATCGGCTCGCATTTTCATTTCTCCGATGTAAATCCCGCCCTTTCCTTCGACCGAGCCGCGGCCGAAGGATTCAGGCTCGATATTCCGTCCGGCACCTCGCTGCGCTTCGAACCCGGGGTCGGTGCCGAGGTGACGCTGGTGGAGCTCGGCGGGCGGCGGACGGTCCCCGGCCTCGCCCTGCCCGGAAGCCCCGCCCGCACAGCACCCACGGACCGCACAGCGCCGGCAGAACCAACAGCACCCGCAGAACCAACAGGACCAACGGCACCGGCACGGACGGAGGAAGGCTGAGATGGCCCGGATGACCCGCGCCGCCTACGCGGCGCTCTACGGACCCACCACCGGTGACCGGATCCGCCTCGCCGACACCGACCTCTGGATCGAGGTCGAGGAGGACCGCTGCTTCGGCGGCGACGAAGCCGTATTCGGCGGCGGCAAGTCCATCCGCGAGTCCATGGCCCAGGCCACCGACTCCCGTGCCGAGGGCGCTCTCGACCTGGTCATCACCAATGTCGTGGTCCTTGATCACTGGGGCGTCGTGAAGACCGACGTCGGAATCCGTGAGGGCCGGATCGTCGCACTCGGCCGCTCCGGCAACCCCGATATGAGCGACGGTGTCCACCCCGGCCTGGTGATCGGCCCCGGTACCGATGTGGTGTCCGGCGAGGGGCGCATCCTGACCGCCGGGGCCATCGACACCCATGTCCACTTCCTGATGCCGGAGACGCTGCACGAGGCGCTCGCCACCGGCACCACCACCGTGATCGGCGGCGGCACCGGCGCCAGTGAGGGGTCCAAGGCGACCACCGTCACGCCCGGCGCCTGGAACCTCGCGATGATGCACCGCTCCCTGGACCGGATCCCGCTCAACATCATGCTGTTCGGCAAGGGCTCCACCGTCAGCGAGGAATCCCTGCGCGAGGCCGCGCTCGGCGGCGCCGGTGGCTACAAGGTCCACGAGGACTGGGGCGCCACGCCCGCCGCCATCGACGCCGCACTGCGCGCGGCCGACACCTACGGACTCCAGGTCGCGCTGCACGGCGACAGCCTCAACGAGGCCGGTTACGTCGAGGGCACCCTGGACGCCATCGCCGGGCGCGGCATCCACGTCTTCCACGCCGAGGGCGCGGGCGGCGGCCACGCCCCCGACATCATCACGGTCGCCTCGCACCCCAATGTGCTGCCGGCCTCCACCAATCCGACGCTGCCGCACACCGTGAACACCGTCGCCGAGCACCTCGACATGCTGATGGTCTGCCACCATCTCAACCCCCGGGTGCCCGAGGACCTGGCCTTCGCGGAATCCCGTATCCGCGCCACCACCATCGCCGCCGAGGACGTCCTGCACGACATCGGCGCCCTCTCCATCACCTCGTCCGACGCCCAGGCCATGGGCCGTATCGGTGAGGTCATCTGCCGTACCTGGCAGGTCGCGCACGCCATGAAGCAGCGGTTCGGAGACCGCGGCACGGAGCTGCCCGCGGACAACGAACGCGCCCGCCGCTATGTCGCCAAGTACACGATCTGCCCGGCGGTCGCCCATGGCATCGACCATGTCATCGGCTCTGTCGAGCCCGGCAAACTCGCCGACCTGGTGCTCTGGGACCCCGCGTTCTTCGGCATCAGGCCCGCCGCGGTGCTCAAGGGCGGCATGGTGGTGAGCGCGGCGCTCGGCGATGCCAACGCCGCGATCCCCACCACCCAGCCGGTCCTGCTCCGGCACACCGCGGCGGCCGACGCGGCCCCGCACCTCTCGGTCAGCTTCGTCGCTCCGGCGGCCCTGGAGGACGGTCTCGCCGAACGGCTGGGTCTGGTACGGGAGTTGGTCGCTGTACGGCCGACCCGTCACCTCACCAAGGCGGATCTGCCCAACAACACGGCGCTCCCGGCGATCGACGTCGACCCCGAGACCTTCGCCATCCGTATCGACGGGGAGCTCGTGGAGCCCGCCCCGGCCACCGAACTGCCGCTCGCCCAGCGGTACAGCCTGTTCTGATGCGTACCTCCGGGCTCGCGCCCCTGCTGCTCGCGGACGGGCGCCTGCCGGTCGGCGCGTACACCTACAGCGCCGGGCTCGAACCTGCCGTGGCGGCCGGGCTCACCCGCGACCGGATCCCCGCACTGCTGCGGGCCAGGCTGCACACCACCACCGTCACCGAGGCGGCCGCCGCGGTGCTCGCACTGCGGGCCGCGCGACGGGACCCGGTGGACTACGCCCCCGTACAGCGGGCGCTCGCGGCCAGGACGCCGGTGGCGCCGATGCGTGCGGCGTCGGCGACGCTCGGCAGGGGCGTGCACCGGCTCGCTCGCAGGCTCGCCCCCGGCCACCCGGCGGTCACGGCGCTCAGCACCGCGCACACGCCGTCCCTGCGCCCCCTGCGGCCCATCACGCTGGGCGCGCTCGGCGCGGTGCTCGACGTGTCGGACGAGGAACTGGCGTACGGCGTCGTCTACGACGAGCTCCAGACGGTCGCCGCCGCCGCGCTGAAGCTGCTGCCGGGCGACCCGCTCGACTCGGTGGCATGGATCCTCGCCGCCGAACCGGACGCGGCTGCCGCGGTGGCGGAAGCCCTCGCCGTACGGACACCCGACGGACTGCCCGCCAGGGCGGGCCTGCTCACCGAGGGGTGGGCCCTCGAACACGACCGACGAGAACGGAGACTCTTCCTTGCCTGAGAACGACCCCCGGACCGAGAACCGGCTTCCCCCGAACCGGCTCCCCCCGACCCAGCAGCGCCCGCACCCGCACTTCAACGAACCCCTGAACCAGCCGCGTGCCCTGCGCCTCGGTGTCGCGGGGCCGGTCGGCACCGGCAAGAGCTCGATCCTGGCGACCCTCTGCCGGGCGCTCGCCGGTGAACTTTCCATGGCTGTCGTCACCAACGACATCTACACCGACGAGGACGCCCGTTTCCTGCGTTCGGCGGGCGTCCTGCCCACCGAACGCATCCGTGCCGTGGAGACCGGCGCCTGCCCGCACACCGCGATCCGCGACGACGTCAGCGCCAACCTCGACGCGGTCGAGGACCTGGAAGAGGCGTACGGGCCGCTCGACCTGGTACTCATCGAGAGCGGGGGCGACAACCTCACCGCCACTTTCAGCCCGGCGCTCGCCGACGCCCAGCTCTTCTGCATCGATGTGGCGGGCGGCGGCGACGTGGCACGCAAGGGCGGGCCCGGCATCACCGGGGCCGACCTTCTCGTCATCAACAAGACCGACCTCGCACCCTATGTGGAGGTCGACGTCCCGGCGATGGTCGCCGACGCGGAGGCGGCCCGCGACGGGCTCCGGGTGCTCGCCCTGTCCAAGCACGATGCGGCATCGGTGGCTGAACTCACCGACTGGGTACGGGCGTTGCTCGTACGCCACCGCTCCGGTACCCATGTGCCCACCGACCCGGGCCCGATGGCCCCGCACAGCCATGGTGACGGCCAGGGCCACAGCCACCCGTGACCGGGCCCGACAACGGCGACACCGCGCCCGTCACCGCGCCCGTCACCGGGCCCGACGACGGCGCCGCCGACCCCACGGTCGTCGCCGTCGAGCGCGACGCGGCCGGCCGCCACCTGGCCCGCGAACTGAGCCCCGGCGCCTTCCTGGCGCCCCGCCCGCTGCGGCCGGGACCCGACGGGCTGCACATCGCCCTGGTCGGGACCCGCGCCGGACTCCTGGCGGGCGACACGCTGACCCTGCGCCTCACCGTGGGCCCCGGCGCCCGGCTGCACCTCGTCGAACCGGCCGGCCTCGTCGCGTACGACCACCGCGGCTCCACATCGGCCTGGCACGCCCGCGTAGACATCGCCGAGGGCGGCGAACTCACCTGGGACGCCAAGCCGTTCGTGGTCTCGTCCGGTGCGGACGTCCGGCGCACGATGGACATCACGCTGGCCGCCGGGGCCCGGATGCTCTGGCGCGACACCCTGGTCCTCGGGCGCTCCGGCGAACGGGGCGGCAGCGTACGGGCGACGACCCGTGCCACGTACGACGGCCAGGACCTGCTGGTCGAGGACCTGGACCTGCGCGCCCCGGACATCCGGGAGCTGCCCGGCATCCTCGGCGCCCACCGCGTCATCGGCTCGGTCACCGCACTCGGCGCCACCCCCGGCGGCCCGCCCCACCCGTACCGCACGGACCTGGCGGGCCCGGGAGCGCAGGTGCGGCTGCTGGACACGGTGGTTCCGGCGGTCGACGCGGAGCTCACGGGCGTGTGGGAGGAGTGGCGCCGGGCCTGAGCGGGAGCAGGCCCGGGCCCCGGAGCGCGAGCGGGCCCGGATCCGGGGCTCCCTGCGCAGGGGACCCGGCGCGTACGGGACAATGGATCCCATGAGTCTTTTCCGTGACGACGGGGTCGTCCTGCGGACTCAGAAGCTGGGTGAGGCCGACCGCATCATCACGCTGCTGACCCGGGGCCACGGGCGGGTGCGCGCCGTCGCGCGGGGCGTGCGGCGTACGAAGTCCAAATTCGGGGCGCGGCTCGAACCGTTCTCCCATGTCGACGTGCAGTTCTTCGCGCGCGGCAGCGAGCTGATCGGGCGCGGGCTCCCGCTGTGCACCCAGAGTGAGACCATCGCTCCGTACGGTGGCGGGATCGTCAGTGACTACGCCCGCTACACGGCGGGCACGGCCATGCTGGAGACGGCGGAGCGCTTCACCGACCACGAGGGCGAGCCGTCCGTCCAGCAGTATCTGCTGCTCATCGGCGGGCTGCGCACCCTCGCCCGTGGTGAGCACGCCCCGAATCTGATCCTCGACGCGTTCCTGCTGCGCTCGCTCGCCGTCAACGGCTACGCGCCCAGCTTCGAGGACTGCGCGAAGTGCGGCCTGGAGGGACCGAACCGGTTCTTCTCCGTGGCGGGCGGCGGGGCGGTGTGCGGCGACTGCCGGGTGCCCGGCAGCGTCGTACCCTCTGCGGAGGCCGTCGGGCTGCTCAGCGCACTGCTGACGGGGGACTGGACGACGGCCGACGCGGCCGAGCCGCGGCACGTCAGGGAGGGCAGCGGGCTCGTATCGGCCTATCTGCACTGGCACTTGGAGCGCGGGCTGCGCTCGTTGCGGTACGTAGAGAAGTAGTGAGAGGGAGACGAGCACATGGCACGACGCGGGATTCTGGGGCGTAACCGGGGCGAGGACCGCGAGTACAAGGTCCCCGAGGTGCACCCGTCGGGCGCCCGGCCGCCGAAGATCCCCGGCGAACTGGTGCCGAACCATGTGGCGATCGTCATGGACGGCAACGGCCGCTGGGCCAAGGACCGCGGACTGCCGCGCACCGAGGGCCACAAGGTCGGCGAGTCCACCGTCCTCGAAGTGCTCAACGGCTGCATCGAGATGGGCGTCAAGAACCTCTCGCTGTACGCCTTCTCGACCGAGAACTGGAAGCGCTCGCCCGACGAGGTGCGCTTCCTGATGAACTTCAACCGCGATGTCATCAGGCGGCGCCGGGACCAGATGGACGAGCTGGGGATCAGGATCCGCTGGGTGGGCCGGATGCCCAAGCTGTGGAAGTCGGTCGTCGAGGAACTCCAGGTCGCGCAGGAGCAGACCAAGGACAACGACAAGATGACGCTGTACTTCTGCGTCAACTACGGCGGGCGCGCGGAGATCGCCGACGCGGCGCAGGCCATCGCCCGCGATGTGGCGGCGGGCAAGCTGGACCCGGCGAAGGTCAATGAGAAGACCTTCGCGAAGTACATCTACTACCCGGACATGCCGGATGTGGACCTCTTCCTGCGTCCCAGCGGCGAGCAGCGCACGTCCAACTACCTGATCTGGCAGAGCGCGTACGCCGAGATGGTCTTCCAGGACGTCCTCTGGCCCGACTTCGACCGCCGCGACCTGTGGCGCGCCTGCCTCGAATTCGCCCAGCGGGACCGGCGGTTCGGCGGCGCGATCGAGGAGACGACGACTTCCTGAGACGGCTCAGGCACGCACCGGGGTCCGCCCCGGCGAACCGAGAGCGGGATGGTCCGGCCCCGGACCATCCCGCTCTCGTCTCTCCGGGGCAGACCCCGGACCGTCTCAGCTCTCCGTCGCGGACCCCGCGCACTCCGCGCAGGTCCCGAAGACCTCCATCGTGTGCGCGACGTTCACATACCCGTGCTGCGCCGCGATCGACTCCGCCCACTTCTCGACCGCGGGCCCCTCCACCTCGACGGCCTTGCCGCAGGTGCGGCAGACCAGATGGTGGTGGTGCTCACCGGTCGAGCACCGCCGGTACACCGACTCGCCGTCGCCCGTGCGCAGCACGTCGACCTCGCCGGCGTCGGCCAGCGACTGGAGTGTGCGGTAGACCGTGGTCAACCCGACCGAGTCGCCCCGGTGCTTGAGCACATCGTGCAGCTCCTGGGCACTGCGGAACTCGTCCACCTCGTCGAGTGCCGCGGCCACCGCGGCCCGCTGCCGGGTCGACCTGCCTCGTACTGGTGCTCCCGCAGTCACAGGTGCCTCCTCGCCGTGCGTCGCCCGCCCATGTGTCGGGCCATTGTGCCAGCTCCGTCAGGTCCCGGCCGATTCCACCGGCCGCCGCGTCGCCGGGACCCCGGGCCCGCCCCCGTCCTCCGCCGCCCGGGCGGCCCGTGCACGCCGTCTTGCGAGCGGTGCGGCGAGCGCGGTCAGTGCGACGAAGACCACGATGGCCAGCAGCACAATTGTCGCTCCCGGCGGGACGTCCTGGTAGTACGAGGTGATGGTGCCGGAGAGCGTCACCGCCGTGCCGATCACCACGGCCAGTACGAAGGTGACCGCGAACGACTTCGTCAGCTGCTGCGCCGCCGCCACCGGGACCACCATCAGGGCGCTCACAAGCAGCAGCCCGACCACCCGCATGGCGACGGTGACGGTGACGGCCGCCGTGACCGCGATGAGCAGGTTGAGCACCCGTACCGGCAGCCCGGTGACCCGCGCGAACTCCTCGTCCTGGCTGACCGCGAAGAGCTGCCTGCGCAGCCCGAGCGTCACCAGGATCACGAACGCGGCCAGCACGCAGATCGCGGTGACATCGCTCTGCGAGACGGTCGCGAGGGAGCCGAAGAGATACGACGAGAGGTTGGCGTTCGAGCCGGTCGGGGAGAGGTTGATCAGCAGTACCCCGCCCGACATACCGCCGTAGAAGAGCATCGCCAGCGCGACGTCCCCGCGCATCCGGCCGTAACTGCGGATCAGCTCCATCGAGACGGCGCCGACGACCGAGACCAGCGTCGCCATCCACACCGGACTGGAGTTGAGCAGAAAGCCGAGACCGACCCCGGTCATGGCGATATGGCCGATGCCGTCGCCCATCAGGGCCTGGCGGCGCTGGACGAGGTAGATGCCGATGGCGGGGGCGGTGATGCCGACCAGGACGGCGGCGAGCAAGGCGCGTTGCATCAGGGGGCTCTGGAGAAGTTCCATGATCAGCTCAGCAGTCCTGTCCTGGCCGGCCCGGCCGGCACGTGCGGGTGTACGTGGTCGTGGCCCGGCATGGGGGAGTGCCGGTCCAGGGCGTCGCCCATGGAGGGTGGGGGTCCGTCGTGCGTGACGCAGCCGTCGCGCAGGACGACGGCGCGGTCGATCAGCGGTTCCAGCGCCCCCAGCTCGTGCAGGACCAGCAGCACGGTCGTCCGGGCGGCCACCTGTTCGCGCAGCGTCGAGGCGAGGATCTCCTGGCTGGCCAGGTCGACCCCGGCCATCGGCTCGTCCATGATCAGCAGATCGGGCTCGGACGCCAGCGCCCGCGCGATCAGCACCCGCTGGTGCTGGCCGCCGGAGAGCGCGCCCACGGAGTCGCCCGCGCGGTCGCTGAGCCCCACCAGCTCGATAGCGCGTGAGACGGCCGCGCGGTCGGCCCTGGACGGCCACCGCAGCTTCGTACGGGCGAGCCGGCCGGACGAGACGATCTCGCGCACTGTCGCGGGCACCCCGCCGGCGGCGGTGGTGCGCTGCGGCACGTAACCGATGCGCGCCCACTGCCTGAACCGCCTCAGCGGGCTGCCGAAGAGTTCTATCGAGCCGCCGGTGAGCGGGACCTGGCCGATCACCGCGCGTACGGCGGTCGACTTGCCGGACCCGTTGGCGCCGAGCAGGGCGACGACCTCGCCGCGGTGCACGGTGAGATCGATACCGCGCAGCACCGGGCGCGAGCCGAGCGCGGCGGTGGCGCCGCGTACCGAGATGACGGGGTCGGAGATGACGGGTTCCTGTTCGGTGTCCATGGCGCGTGCCTCCGGTGCGGTCTCGGGTGCGGTGCTGGATGCGGTGCTGGGTGCGGTGTTGGGTGCTGGCGGACGGGCGTTCTGCGGGGTCACTCGGCGCCGAGCGCCTTCTGGAGCGCGACGAGGTTGGACTGCATGACCTGCAGGTAGTCGCGGCCCTTGGACTTGTCCGTGATCCCCTCCAGCGGGTCCAGCACGCCGGTCTTCACGCGCAGGTCGCCTGCGAGCGTCCTGGCGGTGTCGGGGTTCGCGATGGTCTCGAAGAAGACCGTGTTGACGTGGTGCTTCGCGGCGAGTGCGTGCAGGTCCTTCATGCGCGAGACGCTGGGCTCGCTCTCCGGGTCGATCCCGCTGATGGCCTCCTCGGTGAGGCCGTAGCGCTCGGCGAGGTAGCCGAAGGCGGCGTGCGTGGTGACGAAGGTGTCGGACGTGCGGTTCTTCAGCCCGTTCACGTACTGCTTGTTGAGGGCGTCGAGCTTCCTCACCAGCGCGTCGGTGTTCTTCCGGTAGTCGGCCTTGTGCTTCGGGTCCGCCGCGGCGAGTGTCTTGTCCACACCCTTGGCGACCTGGGCGAACCGCACCGGGTCGAGCCAGATGTGCGGGTCGAGCCCGGCTTCGCTCTCCGAGTGGGAGTCGTTGTCACCGGTCGTGTGGTGGTGGCCGTCGACCTCGGTGCCGTGCTTTTCGAGCGTGGTCATCGAGGCGGCGTCCGCGGTGTACTTCACACCGGACTGCTTGATCGCCTCGTCGACGGCGGGCTGGAGGCCCTTGAGATAGACGATCGCGTCCACGCTGGAGAGGGCGACGGTCTGCTTCGGGCTGAGTTCGAGGTCGTGCGGCTCGACGCCCGGCTTCGTCAGGTTGGTGACGGAGACATGATCGCCGCCTATCTCCTGCGTCAGGTACTGGAGCGGATAGAACGACGCCACGACGTGCAGCTTGCCGTCCTTGTGGTCCGCGGCGGCGGAGGAACCGGAGCAGGCCGAGAGGCCGACCAGTCCGGCGGCGACCGCCGCGGAGACGGCTGTGACGGGTACGAGGCGTCGTATGTTCATGACAGTCATTTTCAACAAAAGTGGAAACGATTGTCAACAAGGGGTTCGGGGCGGGCCGGCGCCCGACTGCTCCGCGGGCGATCGGCGACTGTCGCGGGGGCGATCGGCGATCGCTTCGGGGTGGATCTGCGGACGATCCCGGCAGGAACCGGGAACCGATTTGATCCGGGGGGTGCAGCCGCCGGTAACCTGAGGTATTCCGCTGTTCGCAATCGTCGTAATGAAGAGAGCACCGTGGCCGCCGACAAGATCGACACCATCGTCAGCCTGAGCAAGCGCCGTGGCTTCGTCTACCCCTCCAGTGAGATCTACGGTGGTCAGCGTGCCGCCTGGGACTACGGGCCGCTGGGTGTCGAGCTGAAGGAGAACCTCAAGCGCCAGTGGTGGCGTTACATGGTCACCGCGCGCGAGGACGTGGTCGGTCTCGACTCGTCGGTCATTCTGGCCTCCGAGACCTGGGAGGCGTCGGGCCACGTCGCGACCTTCTCCGACCCGCTGACCGAATGCACCTCCTGTCACAAGCGCTTCCGCGCCGACCACCTGGAGGAGGCGTACGAGGAGAAGCACGGCCACGCGCCCGCGAACGGCCTCGCCGACCTCAACTGCCCCAACTGCGGCAACAAGGGCACCTTCACCGAGCCCAAGAACTTCTCCGGTCTGCTCTCCACCCACCTCGGCCCGACCCAGGACAGCGGCTCCGTCGCCTACCTGCGCCCCGAGACGGCGCAGGGCATCTTCACCAACTTCGGCCAGGTGCAGCAGACTTCGCGCAAGAAGCCGCCGTTCGGCATCGCGCAGATGGGCAAGTCCTTCCGGAACGAGATCACTCCGGGCAACTTCATCTTCCGCACCCGCGAGTTCGAGCAGATGGAGATGGAGTTCTTCGTCAAGCCGGGCGAGGACGAGCAGTGGCAGGAATACTGGATGGAGCAGCGCTGGAACTGGTACCGCGACCTCGGTATGCGCGAGGAGAACATGCGGTGGTTCGAGCACCCGAAGGAGAAGCTCTCCCACTACTCGAAGCGCACCGCTGACATCGAGTACCGCTTCCGCTTCGGCGGCAGTGAGTGGGGCGAGCTGGAGGGCGTCGCCAACCGCACGGACTACGACCTCGGCGCGCACTCCAAGGCGTCGGGCACCGACCTCTCCTACTTCGACCAGGAGAAGGGCGAGCGCTGGACGCCGTACGTCATCGAGCCCGCGGCGGGCGTCGGCCGGGCGATGCTGGCCTTCATGCTCGACGCGTACATCGAGGACGAGGCGCCCAACGCCAAGGGCGTCATGGAGAAGCGCACCGTGATGCGCCTCGACCCGCGCCTGGCGCCGGTCAAGGTCGCGGTCCTGCCGCTCTCCCGCAACCCGCAGCTCTCGCCGAAGGCCAAGGGCCTGGCGACCGACCTGCGCCGCAACTGGAACATCGAGTTCGACGACGCGGGCGCCATCGGCCGCCGCTACCGTCGCCAGGACGAGATCGGTACGCCGTTCTGCGTCACGGTCGACTTCGACACGCTCGACGACAACGCGGTGACGGTGCGCGAGCGCGACACGATGAAGCAGGAGCGGGTGTCGCTGGACCAGATCCAGTCGTACCTCGGCGGCCGCCTGCTGGGCTGCTGACCAGGCGCGAGTCCTGTGTGACTCGCGCGTTGGCCCGTGTGTGACGTGCGCGCGGACCGTGCATGACTGAGGGCCCCGGTCCCGCTTCGGCGGGGGCGGGGCCCTCAGCTGTGGGGAGGCGGGGCGGACCGGGGCGGAAGGTCATGCCCCTGCCACCGATGAGTTCCGGCCGGTTCGCGAGTCTGCCCGGGTGAGCGTCCGGAGGGCGGTAGAACGTCGTACGACGCCGCCCCGGCACGAGACCACCACGGAGGACACCATGACGACCACGCCGAACGAACCGTCCGCCTCACTGCCCGGCCGCCCGCCCGTGGTCGGCCAGGCCGCCTGGCAGGCCGCCCGTGACGAGCTCCTGGTCCGCGAGAAGGCCCATACGCACGAGGGCGACGCCATCGCCGCGGCCCGCCGCCGGCTGCCGATGGTGGAGCTCGACGGGACGGCCGAGGTCGTCGGACCCGACGGCCCGGTCCCGTTCATCGACCTTTTCCAGGGTCGCGACGAGCTCGTGACCTACCAGCACATGTGGTACGACGGCACGCCGCACCAGGGGCAGTGCGAGGGCTGCACCATGATGGCCTGGCATCTGAAGGACGCCGTCTATCTCAACGCCCGCGGCGTCTCGTTCGCCATCCTGACCACCGGGTCGTGGGACGAGGTGGCGCCCTATATCGAGTTCATGGGGTACACCCAGCCCTGGTACTCGGTGCGGGACACGGCGGAGCCGATCGGCGGCGGAATGGGGCACACCTCCAGCTTCCTGCGCGACGGCGACCGCGTGTTCCTCACCTACTCCACGACGGGACGCGGCAACGAGCAGATCAACGGATCCTTCGGCCTGCTCGACATGACGCCCTACGGCCGCGGAGAGGCCTGGGAGGACGGTGCCGAGGGCCGGCCCGTGATCGGCGAGGTCCGTGAGGAGCGCCTGCCCGGGGGCAATCACCCCTGCTGGTACTGGCGCTCGGACGCCGACGGCGTCGCCACCTGGGGGGCGACCAGCCGCCCCGTGCCGCAGTGGACCCGCCCCGGAGCGCCCCCCGTGGAGACCCTCGGGCGGCACGGGGGCCCGCACTGACCTACAGAAACCGGCCTAAAATGGATGTGATGGCCCGGGGGACAGGTGCCGAAGAGGTACCGGAGACGAGGTATCCAACAGCCTGCCCAGGTGTGGGAGGTGGCTGTGGTGGACGGCCCACCGCTGTCGAAGGACGAACAGCAGACCCTCTCCGAAATCGAGGCAACACTGGCACAGGACCCGGAACTTGACCGTCGGCTGTCCGCCGCTGAGCTGCGACCGCTGGCCGGACGTCGAAAGCCGCGCCGGTCGGACATCTGGCTCATGGTCGTTCTGGGAGTGGCCTGGGTCTGTCTGCTGGCCGCATCGCTCCGTACCGGCTCACTGGCGGTCCTCGGCGCCTGCGCGTGCACGGGGACGGCCGCCGTGGCTGTGACGACCCACGTAGCCGCCAGGACGTGGCGCCGCCCTTCGGACCAGGACTGACACCGGGCGTGAGGCCAGGTGGCCCGAAGGGCGGCGGGATCAGCGGCCTGCTGGCCCCGCGGTCCCGGCCGCCCAGGCGATCTCGTAGTACTTCACCCGCTCGTCCTGCCCGACCAGCGTCATTCCCACAGCGGTCATGACGCGGTGGGACGCCGCGTTCTCGTGGTCGGCGTCGCCCTTCACCCGGGCGAAACCCCGTTCGCGTGCGGAGACGAGCAGGGCACGGACGGCCTCCGACGCGTACCCCTTGCCCTGCGAGGCCGGGACCAGCCCATAACCGATGGTGACGCTGCCCTGCTCGTCGGGCGGACCGTGGAAGTCCACGCCCCCGATCGCGTTGCCGTCCTCGCGCCGCCGGATCTCGTACGAGCCGGGGTGCGCGGCACCGCCTTCCGCGCAGGCCCTGAGGAGCCGCCGGGCTGCGGAAACGTCCCCCTCCATGGGGTAACCGGGCGCCCACCGGTCGCCCACGCCCGGCCGGCCCGCCACCAGCCGCTCGGATTCGTCGACGGTCAGCGGATGGAGTACGAGCCGCGCTGTCACAAGGTCACCCATGACATCGCTGAATATCACGCCGGCAGGCTGGAGGGCACCTGGGACGTCTTGTCCGCGGGCCGTGACCCGTGGATGTACTGGTCGGCCCAGGCGCTGATGATGTGGGCGGCACGCTGCGCCTGTCCCCGTGCGGTCAGGAGATGGTCCGCTCCTTCGAGCGAGACGAAGCTTCGCGGGTGTCGTGCCTCGCGGAAGATCTCCCCGGCGTTGTCGATGTCGACGGTGGAGTCGGTAGGCGAGTGCAGGACGACGAGTGGCAGGTTCAACTCGCCTATCCGGTCGCGCAGATGAGCATGGTGGACGTCTTCGACGAAGGCGCGCTTGAGGACCAGGGTCCTCCCGCCGACGAACCACTCGTGCGCCCCCTCGCTGAGGACGCGGTCCATGACCGCGTCGTACTGCCGCTCGACATGGCTGGGGTCGATGGGCGCGCCGATGGTGGCGATCGCGCGGACGCCGGTTATCTCGGCCGCTGCGGCCAGAACGGCGGCGCCTCCCCATGAGTGCCCCACCAGCAGGTCCACCGGAGTCCCTCGCTCCGCCATCAGGGCTGCCGCACGGACCGTGTCCTGGACCTTGATGGTGAAGGAACCGTCGCCCCAGTCGCCGTCGGAGTCCCCGATCCCGAGGTTGTCGTAGCGCAGCATTCCGATCCCTTCGCGTGCCAGCTGCTTGCTGACGCGCGAGGCGGCCGGTGAGTCCTTGCCGAGGGTGAATCCGTGTACGAAGAGTCCCCAGCCCCGGATCTCGCCCTCCGGCAGGTCGATCGATCCGGCCAGTTCGGGGCCGACGGTGCTCCGGAATCTCACTTTTTCGGGCATGTTGTGATCACCTAAGCGTGGACTGTTCGTGGACTGTTCGTGGGCATGCGCAGGGCAGAGGAGACGAGGGCGGTACCGGCCGGTGCCACGCGCGTGCTCCGGGCAGGGAGAGCGGCGAGCGCGGTGCTCGTCGCCCTCCTGAGTGTCAGACGCCCGGCTTCGGCTCGGGGGCCGAATCGGTGGCGACCAGCGCGGTGATCTCATTGACGAGGTGCGGGCCGAGCTCGCCCCAGCCGTCCTTGTAGCCGTAGACGCCGGCCAGGGTGCGGGCGTCGTAATCGCCGTTCATGATCTCGATATCGTTGGCTGTGATGAGCGCCGGGTGGGCGACGCCGACGGCCCCCGAGATCTTCATCAGCTCCCTGCGCAGGGTGCGCAGGTAGACGGCGGCCCGGGTGGACTTCGACGTCGGGTCGATGCCGCGGGCCAGCCGCGGGTTCTGGGTGGCGATACCGGTGGGGCACTTGTCGGTGTGGCACTTCTGCGACTGGATGCAGCCGATCGACAGCATCGCCTCACGCGCCACATTGATCATGTCGGCACCCAGAGCGAAGGCGACCGCGGCGTTCTCGGGCAGGCCGAGCTTGCCGGAGGCGATGAAGGTCAGGTCGTCGGTCAGCCCCAGCTCGGCGAAGGTGCCGTAGACCCGGGAGAAGCCCATCCTGAACGGCAGCGACACCGAGTCGCTGAAGGTCAGCGGCGCCGCCCCGGTGCCGCCCTCGCCGCCGTCGATGGTCACGAAGTCGACACCGCGGTCACCCCGCGCCATCAGCGTGGCCAGCTCCTGCCAGAAGTCCATCTCGCCGACCGCGCTCTTGACCCCGACCGGCAGGCCGGTCTCGGTGGCGAGCAGTTCGACGAAGTCGAGCATCGAGTCGACGTCGCTGAACGCGGTGTGCCGCGACGGGGACGCGCAGTCCTTGCCGAGCGGGATGCCGCGAATGTCGGCGATCTCCGGGGTCACCTTCGCGGCCGGCAGCATCCCGCCAAGACCGGGCTTGGCGCCCTGGGAGAGCTTGATCTCTATCGCCTTGACCGGGGCGCCGGCGACGACGTCCTTGAGCTTGTCGATGCTGAAGCTGCCGTCCTCGTTGCGGCAGCCGAAGTAAGCCGTACCGATCTGAAGGATGAGGTCGCCGCCATTGCGGTGGTACGGCGAGAGGCCGCCCTCGCCCGTGTTCTGCAGCGTGCCCGCCAGCGCCGCTCCCTTGTTGAGCGCCGTGATCGCCGCGCCGGAGAGCGATCCGAAGCTCATCGCCGAGATGTTCACCACGCTCGCCGGCCGGAACGCCTTGGCGCGCCCGCGCGGCCCGCCCAGCACCTTGGCCGAGGGCAGCGGGGCCTGCGGGTCGTGCGCGTCGGGCAGCGGGCCGGCGAACGTGCGCTGCTTCAGGTATGCGTGGCCCTGCATGTGCTCGACGTCATTGTCGGTTCCGAACCCGAAGTAGTTGTTCTCCTCCTTCGCCGACGCGTAGATCCAGGTGCGCTGATCACGGCTGAAGGGGCGCTCCTCGTCGTTGGAGGTCACGATGTACTGCCGCAGCTCCGGCCCGATCGTCTCCAGCAGGTAGCGGGCGTGCCCGATCACCGGGAAGTTCCGGAGCAATGCGTGCTTCTTCTGGACGAGGTCGCGGGCTGCCACCAGCGCCAGTGCTGTTGCGGTGGCCGTAGCGATACTCCGGGCGCGCATGAACGTTCCTCTCCTCGGTGCTCGACTCCATCGCCGTGCGATGGGGTCGTCGTGTCGGGCGTTGGGCGGCGGGCACGACCAAGCGGTGTCGGCGTCCGTCGGAGAACACGAGAGTAAATATTAGGAGTCCGCGAGGGCGGCCAGTGACCAGGGTCGTCGGGTGGGGCGGCAGCCCAGCGGTGGGCGGGCCGTGCCGACAGCACGGGCACAGAGCTACCTGGCGATCACGGGGCGTCGCAGCTCTGTGATCGTCGAGTGACCGTTCTCAAGAACGCCGCGCAGGGTGAGGCGAACGCCGCGCCATCTCCGTTGTCTGCCATGCGCCCGGGCGCATGCCTGTCGCCTTCTGGAAGAACACCGAGAAGTTGGAGGCGTCGGGGAAGCCGAGTGTGCCGGCGCAGTGGGCCGCCGTGAGGCGGTCGTGCGCGAGGAGCCGTCTGGCTTCCAGGGCGATCCGGTCGGTGAGGTATGCCTTCGCGGTGCGGCCGGTGACCTGCTGCACCGCTCTGGAGAGGGTGCGGGGCGCGTATCCCAGGGCCCGGGCGTAGTAGCCGGCGTCATGGTGTTCCCGGAAGTGTGCTTCGACGCTGGACCGGAACAGCCGGAACACCGGATTCGACGGCTGTACTTCGCCGTGCGGTGGCCGGAGCCGGGCGATGAGCGCGGAGAGCAGGATCTCGGGCAGCTCCGTCGGTGTGTCTCCGGGCGGGGCGGACGCTTCGAGGAGGAGATGGTTCCGTGCGGTGTCGACGAACGGCCAGTCGGCGTCGGGAATGCTCCACTGTGCGACCAGGTCCGGGGACGCGACGAGCTCCCGGGTGGCCAGGGTGACCGGTGCGGTCGGGACGAACAGTACGACGTGCCCTGCCACGCGGGCGATGTCGTCCCATCGGTGCACCGCGCCAGGAGTGACCCAGACCGCGGACCGCTCCCTGAGCGGGTGCCGGAGGAAGTCCACCGTGACGGACCCGTGTCCGGCGTCGACGACGGCGAGGACGTGGAAGTCGGCACGTTGCGTGCCGCCGTCGTTCAGCTCGCGAAGGCGGCCGAACGTCATCGTCTCGACAGCGGCGGCACCGTGCCCGACGGGCTGATAGGTCATCTGCCGGATCGCGGTCATGTGTCCAGTTTCCACCATCGGGCGACCAGTCGTGCCGATGCCCTCGAAGAGTCACGGGCCTTCAATGGGTACGCGGTAGTTCCGCCGCAGAACACTGATCGAGGGAATGGCGATGAACGCGACACAGCAGCCACAGCTGCCCGCTTACGACCACCGGCCGGGGACCGGACCGACCCTGGTGTTCCTGCACTACTGGGGTGGTTCCGCCCGCACCTGGGACCTGGTCGTCGACCGCCTCGCGGGTCGTGACGTACTGACTGCCGACTTCCGCGGGTGGAGCCGCTCAAGCAGCCTGCCCGGCCCCTGCACCCTCCGCCGGCTCGCGGACGACACGCTCGACGTGATCGCGGACGCCGGTGTCACCGACTATGTCCTCGTCGGACATTCCATGGGTGGCAAGGTCGCGCAGCTGATCGCGGCGACCCGGCCCACCGGCCTCCGCGGGATCATCCTCGTCGGCTCCGGTCCGGCGAAGCCCGCCGCGGAGATCACTCCCGACTACCGGGAGGGTCTGTCCCACGCCTACGATTCCGACGAGTCCGTCGCCGGTGCACGGGACACCGTTCTCACCGCGACCGAGCTGCCCGAATCGGTCAAGGCGCAGATTGCGGCCGATTCGCGTGCCGGCACCGATGCCGCCCGCATGGAGTGGCCGCTGCGCGGCATCGCGGAGGACATCACCGGGTATACCCGCATGATCAGCGTCCCCGCGCTCGTCGTCGCCGGAGAGAACGACCACGTCGAGCCCGTCGACGTGCTCCGTGACAACCTGGTGCCCTACCTCTCCGGAGCCGACTTCACGGTGATCCCGGACTCGGGTCACCTGATCCCGCTGGAAGCTCCGGCCGAGCTCGTCGAGGCCATCACCACCTTCGCACCGGTGGGAGGCGCGAGGCCAGTTCGGTGACCGGACAGGGCCTAGCTCTCCCGCGCCCAGGGCCGTAGCTTCTCCGGATTGCGGACCGCCCAGATCCGGGTGACCTGGCCGTCGGCGACATCGAACGAGGCCACGGTCAGGACGACGCCGGCACGCCGGGCCACCAGGCCCGGCGTGCCGTTGACCGACCGCTCCAGGAGTTCGAGCCCCGGAGCCCTGTCGGCGATGGCCACCATGTACTGGGCGATGCGCGCGCCGCCTTCGACCGGGCGCAGGGCCGCACCGGCCATGCCGCCGCCGTCGGCGGTCATCACGGCGGCCGGGTCGAGGAGGTCGACGAGGGCCGGGATGTTCTTCGTCTCCCAGGCCTCTTTGACGCGCCGCACCGCGTCGGCCTGTCCGGGCTCCGTCACCGGAGCGCGTGCGGTGCGCGTCCGCCGCCGGGCGGACGCCGCCAGCTGCTTGCAGGCCGCGGGGGTCCGGCCGAGGACGCCGGCGATCTCGGCGAACGGGTAACGGAAGACATCGTGCAGGACCAGCGCCACGCGCTCGGCGGGCGTCATCGACTCCAGTACGACGAGGAAGGCCATGGTCACCGATTCGTCCAGGACCATCAGGTCGGCGGGGTCGGCGGGGTCCGTGCCATGGCCCCGGTCCCACCCGGCGGGGTCGGGCAGTGGCTCGGGCAGCCACGCGCCGACGTAGCGTTCACGCCGGGCCCGCGCCGAGCCGAGCACGTCCAGGCAGATGCGGCCGGTCACCGTCGTCAGCCAGGCGCCGGGGGACACGATCTCCTCCCGCCCGCTCCGTGACAGCGCGTACCAGCGCGTGTAGGCCTCCTGCACGGCGTCCTCGGCCTCGGCCAGTGAGCCGAGCAACCGGTAGGCGACATTGATCAGTTGGCGCCGCTCACCAGCTGCCTCACCGGCTGCCTCACCAGCTGTCTCACCGGCGGTCCCCTCGGTGCTCGTCCCCGCCATCCCCACGCCCCCGGCCGGCTGCTCGCCTTACCTTTCGCAGGCCCGCGTCGTCGGGCTGGTGAGACCTTATCGATCCACCGCCCCCGGGCGGAACAGGAGGACCGTGACATGGCCACCCAGGCGACGGCACCGCGCAGCTTCTCGTTTCTGCAGATCGCGATCGCCCTGCAGACCCTCACCATCTTCCTTCAAGCGGTCACCGCCGGGCTGCTGTTGACCTCGTCCTATGGCGAGACGCTGCACAGTGTCGGAGCCCGGGTGATGTACGGGGCGTCGATGCTGTACGTCCTCGCGGCGGTGCTGGCGTGGAAGCCGGGCGGCGGCTCGCCCCGGCCCGTTCTGCACGCGACCGGCTTCCTTGTCCTCGCCTCGGTCCAGGTGGTGCTCGGCATCGCGCACATACCGTCGGTCCATCTGCCCCTGGGAGTCCTGATGTTCGGGCTGAGCGTGCTGGCGCTGGCCCGGCGCTGAAGACTCCAGCGCTGAACCCTCCAGCGCTGGAGTCTCCGGTGCGCAGGGCCCGCCGCCCGCTTCAGAGCGCGGGCTCCGCCTCCGGCCGGGGGGCCGGAGTGGTGGCCGGAGGCCCGGTCGGCAGATCGCGGGTGCGCCGGATCGGGGAGAACCAGAGGAGCGACGCGGCGACGGGCAGCCCGGCGATGGTGATCCACAGTGCGGTGCGGGTCCCCAGCGCCTCGCCGAGCGCGCCGCCGAGGACCGCTCCGAGCGGGATGGTGCCGTAGTTGAGGAACGCGGCCGAAGCAGAGATCCGGCCCAGCATGTCCTTGGGGCAGTACTGCTGACGGAAGGTCGAGGCGATGATGTTCGCCGCGATCACCCCGATGGACACCGAGGTGTAGCCGATCACGAAGAGCACCAGGCCGAACCCCGGCGTCGTCAGCGGGATGAGGAGCGCCAGCGAGGGCACGGCCAGTTGGAAGAAGATCAGGGCACGGGCGCTGCCGATCCGGGCGGCGACCCGGCGGGCGGCGAAGGCGCCGACGATGCCGCCGATGCCGCCTGCGGTCATCAGGGCGCCGATGGTCCCCGACGCGAGGTGGACCTCGCGGACCAGGAAGACCACCAGGATCGACTGGTACGCCATCAGCGCCAGGTTGGACGCACCGCCCGTTACGGCCATGGCGCGCAGATACGGGTCGCCGAAGGTCAGCCGCAGCCCGGTGCGGATCTCCCGGCCGAGCGCTCCCCGCGAACGCGTGACCTCCGGGCCGCGCGGCTCGCGGTGCTTGATGCGCAGGACGCAGAGGAAGGACACCGCGAACGTCGCCGCGTTCACGAACAGCCCGTTCGCCGCGCCGACCGCCTGGACCAGGAAGCCGCCCGAACCGAACCCGGCGAGCTGGGCCGCCGACTCGCTGCCGTGCAGCTTGGAGTTGCCCTCCGCCTGGTCCGCCGAGGCGACGAGATGGGGGAGCAGCGCGGTGTACGCGGTCTGGAAGAAGACGGTCGCCGTGCCGGCCAGTACCGCCGTGGCCAGCAGATAGCCGATCGAGAGCAGCCCCGTCCAGGCGGCGACGGGTATCCCGGCGAAGAGCAGTAGTGCGGCGGCGTCGGCGGTGAGCATGACCGGGCGGCGCGGCAGCCGGTCCACCCAGGCTCCGGCGGGCAGCCCGATGAGCAGCCAGGGCAGCCAGGTCGCGGCGGTGAGCAGGCCCACCTGGAGGGTGGAGGCGTGCAGCAGAGTGACCGCGACCAGGGGCAGGGCGACGGAAGTGACCGACGCGCCGTACTTCCCGGTGGTCGAGCCCGTCCAGAGGAGGCGGAAATCGCGGTTGCGCAGCAGGAGGCTGCGGGGGGTGGAGCGCGCTGGCGTACCCGAAGTCGGCATACGTATGAAGGTAGCTTGCAGAGGACTCTCTGCAAAGTGGTTTGCAGAGAGTCCTCTGCAATATTTTCCGGGGCGGGGGTCTCTCGGATCCGGTGTCTCGGATCCGGCTTCTGCTCTAGCTCCTGCCCTCATAGCGCGCGAACGACTGGAGCTGGATGCTGATCGGCAGCGATCCGGGTGCGGGTGCTTCGCCCGCCGCCGGGTAGTACTTGTCGACCACGGCCATCAGCTCGTCGTTCAGCTCCCGCAGCCGTGCCGGTGTCAGCCGCAGATCGTCCCAGTTGGCGATGGTGCCCGCGCTCTCCCACTCGGCCGGCCACTCCTGGGCGGCATACGCGGACGCCCGCTGGAAGTAGAGCTGGAGGAGCTCCTGGACATACGCGTCCACGGCGACACGCGCCGAAGGATCCTCCTTGCTCAACTCCCCTGTGTGCAGCACCTGTCGGTCCTCCACCGCCCGCCACCAGCGCTCCCGCCTGGTGCCGCGCTCCACGTCCTCCTCGATGAAGCGGTGCTCGGCGAGCTGCCGCAGATGCCAGCTCACCGTGCCGGTGCTCTCGCCGAACTCCTCGGCCAGCGTGGTGGACGTCGCCGGTCCGTCGCGGCGCAGCGACTCCATGATGCGTACCCGCAGCGGGTGCGCGAGGGCGCGCAGGCTGCGGGCGTCGATGGTACGTACGGGCTTCTGGCTGGCCATACCGGCAGCGTAACCGGGCCGGGGGAGCGGCCCGCCGTCACCTTCCTGGTCGCCCACGAGCTGCACCCGTCCTCCCGGTCACGGTCGAGCCGCTACCCGATCACGATCTCCCGCTTGAGGATCTTGCCGGTCGCGCCCTTGGGCAGGCTCTCCGCGAGCGTGACGATACGGGGGTATTTGTACGGGGCCACCCGCTCCCGCACATAGGCGCGCAGTTCCTCGGCCGTGGCGCGGACGCCCGGACGGAGCGTGACCGCCGCGGCCACCTCCTGTCCGTGCAGCTCGTGCGGTACGCCGACCACGGCGGCTTCGGCGACGGCCGGGTGCTCGTAGAGAACCTCCTCGATCTCGCGCGGGTAGACGTTGTAGCCGCCGCGGATGATGAGGTCCTTCTTCCGGTCGACGATGAAGTAGTAACCCTCCTCGTCGACCCGCGCCAGGTCTCCGCTCGCGAACCACCCGTCGCGGATGGCTTCCGCGGTCGCCTCGGGGCGGTTCCAGTAGCCCTTCATCACGTCGTCCCCGCGGATCGCGATCTCGCCGACCTCACCGGGGCCCGCGACGGTGCCGTCCCCGGTCACGAGCTTCATCTCGACCCCGCGGATCGGACGGCCGATCGACCCGGGCTTGCGCGGCCGGTCCACGGGGTTGAAGGAGACCACCGGCGAGGTCTCCGACAGCCCGTAACCCTCCAGTACGGGGACGTCGAACTCGCGCTCGAATCCGTGCAGCACCTCGACGGGCAGTGAGGCGCCGCCGGACACCGCCAGGCGCAGCGCGGGGAGCGCGGTGGCGGCCGGCGTCCCGGTGCGGAGCAGCGAGGTGTACATCGTGGGTACACCGAGGAAGACGGTGACGGCGTCCCGGCGCAGGATGTCCAGCGCTCGCTGCGGCTCGAAGCGCGGGAGCAGCGTCAGGGATGCTCCGGAGGCGACGGCGGTGTTGAGCGCACAGGTCTGCCCGAAGGCATGGAACAGCGGGAGGCCCCCGAACAGCACGTCGTCCGGGCCTAGTTGGAGTACGGTCTCGGTCGCCGTGGCCGCGTTGGTCATCAGGTTGCGGTGCGTCAGTTCCGCGCCCTTGGGGGTCCCGGTCGTGCCGGAGGTGTAGAGGATGACCGCGGTGTCGCTCTCCGACCGCTCGACGGTCTCCGGGCGGGGCTCGACGGCCCGCAACCGGGCGGCGCCCGCGTCCGAGTCCATGACCAGGCATTCGACCCCGGTCTGCGCCGCGGCCGCGGCGGCCTCTTCGGCTGCCTGCGAATGCGCCAGCACCATCGAAGCGCCCGAGTCGCGCAGGGCGAAGGCCGCTTCGCGCGCCTTCAGCAGGGGATTGAGCGGCACCACGACACCGCCGGCGCGCAGGACTCCGTAGTAGGCGACCGGGAAGTCGGGGGTGTTGGGCAGACAGAGCGCGACGCGGTCACCCGGTCCCACCCCGGCGGTGCGCAGCAGCGCGGCCACCCGGGCACAGGCCGCGTCGAGCTGCGCATAGCTGAGCACGGTGTCGTCCTGGCGCACGGCCGGGCGGTCGCCGTAGGTGTGGGCCGAGGCCGCCAGCAGGGTGGCGAGGTTGGTCATGCGGATATCCCTTTCGCTCTCGCGATCACGTCGCGGGGTGCGACCCCGCCACGGCCGCGACGGTCGCAGGCATCGTGCGGGTCGCCCCAGAAGTCCGCCGGCAGGTCGCGTTTCTGCCACGGGGTCAGCCAGAGCCGAAGCAGGTGGCGCTGCTCCTCGGGCACGTCGCCGTCCTCGAACTCGGTGCGGGCGTGCAGCGCCGCGTGGTTGTTGACCAGGAGCAGATCGCCGGCCCGGAGATCGAGGTCCAGCCGGAGGTCCTGGGCAGCTGTCAGCTCGTCCAGCAGGTCGAACAGCTCCCGGTCGGCCCGCGTCAGCCGCGGTACGTCGGGGAAGCGCTGCGCCGATTCGAGGTAGCAGCGGTGGTAACGCAGGCTGAGCCTGCCCTGGTGCCAGGACGCCAGCGGCGCCCGGTAGTAAGGGAGTTCACCGGCACTCTGCTCCTCCCGGCGGTCGAAGCAGTACCGGCGGTACAGGCGTTCGACCAGGTCGGGCCGCCGCGCCAGCACGCGATTGTGGACCGCTGCCGAGGAGACCAGGGACAGCTGGGCCCCGGAGCGGGCCGGGCGCAGGCACAGCAGTGCCAGCACATCGGCCGTGTCGGTGTGGAACGGCAGGCGCCCCCGGGTCTGATAGCCGCGCGTCGCGGGATCGGCCAGGGTGCGGCCGGTGTCGCGGACGTGGCCGAGCATCTGGCCTGCGGCGTTCTGCGAGACGGGGATGCCCAGATGCTGCCCGAGACCCCACAGGACAGTGCTCGCCGCCGCCTCGCCGTACTGTGCGACCGGCAGTCCGGAGATGAGCGCGAAACCTCGCCCGTGCTCCAGTACGTCGTTGATTGCGGCCAGTTCCCCCGCCAGGGACGGCAGGGGGAAGTCGGCGGCACGCAGTTTGAGGAGCGGGGTGCCTCGTGCGCGCGCGGCCCGCAGAGCCTCGTCGATCTCACGGAGCTGCGGCACCGAGAGACGCAGCCCCCACTGCGAGGTGTTGTGGAGATCCGGACCGTTCCATGCGGCCGGCCCGCTGAGGGGCCGGCGCAGCACACTGCTCACGCCGGTCATGACGGCCTCTCTGGCATCACGGTGGAGGGCTCCTCCACGGTCGAATCGGTGCCGCCACGCTAGGTCATGTTCTGCACAGAGTCTTGACCTGAAGTGACGATGGACTTATCACTTGGGGACATCGCTCAGAGGAGTGCACGAGGGAGTGCGTCTGTGAAGCCGCTGGTCCGCTACGCGTCATTGAGCAGCTACGCCGAGCTGTGCCGTTCGCTCAACATCGATCCACGGGCCCTGATGCGGAGCATGGGGCTGGACATCAGCGGCCTCGCGGTCCAGGACCGGTGGGCCCCGGGCGCTGCGGTGGTCCGGCTGCTCGAACTGTCGGCGGAGGCGTCCGGCCGGGAGGACTTCGGCCTGCGCCTGGCCGAGCGCCGCCGGTTCTCCAACCTCGGCCCGATCGGCCTGGTGGCCCGCGAGGAGCCGACTGCCCGGAGCGCGCTGGAGCTGCTCATCCGCTACGAGCGCATGTACAACGAAGCGCTGCACACCCGGCTGGCCGAGGCCGAGGGACTGGCCACGCTCAAGGTGGATCTGGACCTGGGAGAACCGCTGCCCTGCCGCCAGTCCACCGAGCTCGCCGTCGGCACGTACCACCATGTGCTCCGGCACTTCCTCGGCGACCGCTGGCAGCCGTTGGCGGTGTGCTTCACCCATCAGCCTCCCGCGGACCTCGCCGCGCACCGGCGCTTCTTCGGCCCCGCCGTCGAGTTCGACCGCGAGTTCAACGGAATCCTCTGCTACTCCGGAGACCTGGACACCGCCAATCCGGAGCCCGACCCGCAGTTGCGAAGCTACGCGCGGCAGTACTTCGACTCGGTCGCGGTCTCCCGGGACACCTCCGTGCAGGACCGGGTGGTGGGCGTGATCGAGGTGCTGCTGCCCACCGGCCGCTGTTCGATCGAGCAGGTGGCGCACAGCCTCAGCGTCGACCGCAGGACGGTGCACCGGCATCTGGCGGAATCCGGGGAATCGTTCTCCTCCCTGCTCAACGCGGTGCGCGCCCGCCTGGCGGAGCAGTTCGTGGCGAATCCGCGCCGCTCCTTCACGGAGATCTCCGATCTCCTGGGGTTCTCCGCGCCGAGCGCCTTCTCGCGCTGGTTCCGCGAGCGATTCGGATGCAGTCCCCGGGAGTGGCGGTCCAGGTCCCGAATGGGCAAGTGAATAGTCCCGCACGGTTAAGAATCGGGCGCTGCCGGGTCCTAGCGTGGCACTACCGCAAGGCCAGAGACCCACGGCTCCACCCGATGAAAGAGGGCCCACCGTGCACTTCCATGACGATTCCCTGCTGCCGGAGAACCAGGAGAAACTGGTGATCCAGGTCGCCCCCTACGGGCCCGAGTGGCTGCCGGGCGACGCGGACGACCTCCCGCTCACCATGGACGAGCATGTCCAGGCGGCTGTCGACTGCTACAACGCCGGCGCGACCGTGCTGCACATCCACGTCCGCGAGCTGAACGGCCACGGATCCAAGCGCATGTCCATGTTCAACGAGCTGCTCTCCCGGCTCCGCGAAGCCGTCCCGGACATGGTCCTCCAGATCGGCGGGTCGATCTCCTTCGCCCCCGAGGACGAGGGCGCCGACGCCAAGTGGCTCAGCTACGACACCCGCCACATGCTGGCCGATCTCACCCCCGCACCGGACCAGGTGACGATCGCGATCAACACCAGCCAGATGAACATCGTCGAGATCATGTCCGACGACGACCTCGAAGGCACCTCCATCGCCAAGCCCGACTTCTACCGGGCCTACCGCGACATGGTCGTCGAGGCCGGCCCGGACTTCTACCT
Source organism: Streptomyces sp. NBC_00440 (assembly GCF_036014215.1). Classification (NCBI taxonomy): domain Bacteria; kingdom Bacillati; phylum Actinomycetota; class Actinomycetes; order Kitasatosporales; family Streptomycetaceae; genus Streptomyces; species Streptomyces sp. NBC_00440. The sequence goes on along the minus strand of NZ_CP107921.1, from coordinate 2,383,407 downwards.
CGAACACCTCAAGCGGCTGCACGCCAGCGGCATCCAGCCGCACTTCCAGCTCGCCACCCTGGCCCAGCTGGAGACGGTGGAACGGCTCATCCGCTCGGGTGTGTACACCGGCCCGATGGTCCTCAACTACGTTGCCATCGGCGGCGGTTTCGCCGGACGCCACCCCGCCGACCTGGTCGAATTCATCCGCCGCGTCCCGGACGGCGCCGTCCTCACCATCGAGAGCTCCATGCGCGCGGTGGCACCGATGAACGCCGTCGCGATCGCGCTGGGCGTGCACGTACGCGTCGGGAACGAGGACAACCTCTGGCGGCGCAAGGGCGAACGGATGAGCTCCGTCGAGCAGGTCGAGCAGATGGTCCGCATCGCCGACTCCGTGGGCCGCGACGTCGCCTCCGGCCCGGAGGCCAAGCAGATCTACCAGATCGGCAAGCACTACAGCAGCACCGAAGAAACCCTGGACCGGCTCGGCATGGTCCCCAACCGCCGCCCCGGACAGCGCGGCTTCATGCTGCGCAACACCCAGGCCTGAGCAACACCCAGGCCTGAGCAACACCCAGGCCTGAGCAACACCCAGGCCTGAGCAGAACCCAGGCCTGAGCAGAACCCAGATCTGAGCGGAGCCGGTCCCGAAGGCGGCGGTCGCGGGACCGGTCGCTCACCTCACGACCGCCGCAGTCCACACCGACACACCAGCACACGGAGCTCATTCATGGCACAGGCCATTCGCTTCCACGAAATCGGCGGCCCCGACGTCCTGCGATGGGAGGAGACCACCGTCGGCGACCCGGGCCCCGGCGAGGTCCGGATCCGGCACGAAGCCATCGGCCTCAACTTCGCCGACGTCTACTGGCGTACGGGTCTCTACCCCGCCCAGCGGCCCAGTGGGCTGGGCGTCGAGGCGTCAGGCGTGGTGGAGGCGGTGGGCGAGGGTGTCACACACGTCGCGGGGGGCGACCGGGTGACCTACACCGGCAGTCCGCTGGGGGCGTACAGCACCGAGCGGGTGATGCCCGCGGACACGCTGATCAAGCTGCCGGACGAGATCAGCTGCGAGACCGCCGCCGCGATGACCATGCGGGGTCTCACCGCCTCCTACCTCCTGCGCCGGATCTACCCGCTCAAGGCGGGCGACACCGTACTGCTGCACGCGGCCGCGGGCGGCGTCGGCCTGATCTTCTGCCAGTGGGCGAAGCTGCTCGGCGTCACCGTGATCGGCACCGTATCCAGCGAGGAGAAGGGCGAGATCGCCCGCGCCAACGGCTGCGACCACATCATCTACTACCGCCGGGAGAACGTGGCCGAGCGGGTACGCGAGATCACCGGCGGCGCCGGGGTGCCGGTCGTCTACGACAGCGTCGGCAAGGACACCGTCGCCGGGTCCATGGCCTCGCTCGCCCGCCGCGGCCTGCTGGTCTGCTTCGGCACCACCTCCGGGGTGCCGCCGCTGGACGCCATGCAACTCGCCCTGCACGGCTCGCTGTTCGCGACCCGGCCGGCGCTCGCCGACTACATCGCCGACCCCGCCGAGCGGGATGCCCTGGCCGGCGAACTGTTCGGGCATGTGGCGGCCGGCCGCATCAAGATCCAGATCAACCAGCGCTACGCGTTGAAGGACGCGGCGCAGGCGCACCGCGACCTGGAGGACGGGAAGACCACCGGGTCGTCCGTATTCACTGTCTGAGAAGGAGATCGCACCATGCTGCAAACGGTCCGCACAGCCATCCAAGTCGAGCCACTGACCTGCACCATCGGTGCCGAGCTGAGCGGGGTGCAGCTCGGTGACGCGGCGCAGGACGGCGAACTGTTCGCCCAGATCAGGGAATTGCTCCTCAAGTACAAGGTCCTGTTCCTGCGCGACCAGGAGATGACCCGCTCCGAACACGTCGCCTTCGCCTCGCGCTTCGGCCCGCTGGAGGACCACCCGGTGGTCGTCGCCGACCCCGACCACCCTGGGCTGGCCCGGATCTACAAGGACCTGGACAGCAAGCCCGAGCACTACGAGAACGCGCTGCACTGCGACGCGACCTGGCGCGAGTGCCCGCCCATGGGCGCGGTGCTGCGCGCCGTCGAGACGCCGCCGGTGGGCGGCGACACGATCTGGGTCGACATGGGCGAGGCCTACCGCCGGCTGCCCGAGCACATCAAGACACAGATCGCCGGTCTGCGTGCGCGGCACAGCATCGAAGCGACCTTCGGTGCGGCCATGCCGGCCGAGAAACGCCTCGCACTGAAGGAGCGCTACCCGGACGCGGAGCACCCGGTGGTGCGCACCCACCCGGAGACCGGCGAACAGATCCTCTTCGTCAACTCCTTCACCACTCACTTCGTCAACTACCACACCCCCGAGAACGTGCGCTTCGGGCAGGACTACGCACCCGGCGCGGCCAACCTCCTGAGCTACCTGATGAGCCAGGCCGCCGTGCCCGAGTACCAGGTGCGCTGGCGCTGGCAGAAGAACAGCGTGGCCATCTGGGACAACCGCTCCACCCAGCACTACGCCGTCCAGGACTACTGGCCCGCCGTCCGGAAGATGGAACGCGCCGGGATCGTCGGCGACAAGCCGTTCTAGAGCCTGACCCGGACGAAAGGTCCTGGGTCGTGTGTGAGAAGTAGCCCCGACCCCCCGGGAGCCCCAAAGGAGAGGTGACCCCACATGGGACTGCATACCGCCGGTCCGGCCGCACTGGACAGATCTCCGGTCCCACCGCGGCCCGCCGCCTCCCGCCGTTACGCCTGGGTGATCTTCGCCCTGAGCTTCGGGCTGCTGCTGTCGGACTACATGTCACGACAGGTGCTCAATGTGGTCTTCCCCGACCTCAAGGCCCAATGGCTGCTGTCCGACGGCCAGTTGGGCTCGCTCAGCGGCATCGTGGCCCTGATGGTCGGAGTGCTCACCTTCCCGCTGTCGCTGCTGGCGGACCGCTGGGGGCGCAGCCGGTGTCTGGTAGCAGCCGCGGCGGTGTGGAGCCTGGCGACCCTGGGCTGCGCGATCTCGGCGAGCTACGGGGAGATGTTCGTGGCGCGGTTCTTCGTCGGTGCCGGGGAAGCGGCGTACGGCAGCGTGGGTATCGCGTTGGTGCTGAGCATCTTCCCCGCGCGCCTGCGGGCCACGCTCTCCGGGGCGTTCATGGGGGGCGGGGCGTTCGGGACCGTCCTGGGTGTGTCGGTCGGCGGTGTGCTGGCCCAGCATCTCGGCTGGCGCTGGGCCTTCGCCGTGATGGGGCTCTTCGGGCTGGCCCTGGCGGCGGTCTACGCGTTCGTGGTCACCGAGAGGAGACTCGCGGCGCAGGTGGCGATGGTCTCGGACGCCGGCCGGGGAGGGGCCGACGAACGGGCGCCGTTGCGCACGATGCTGCCGCGGCTGTTCTCCTCGGTCTCGGTGGTCTGCGCCTACATCGGCAGCGGGCTGCAGATGTTCATCGCGATGGCCCTGCTCGCCTGGATGCCCACCTTCCTCAACCGCTCCTACGGTATGCCGTCCGCCAAGGCGGGCCTGGTGGCCGGAGCATTCGCCCTGTTCACCGGCGTCGGCACGATCGTCGGCGGGATGGTGTCGGACAGGCTCAGCCGGACCGCGCCGATCCGGAAGTGGACGGTGTCGATCACCTGCAGTGTGGGCACCTTCGCCCTGCTGCTGTGCGGATTCGGCCTGCACGCCGGGCCGCTGCAGCTCACCCTGGTCGCGGCCGGAGCCCTGCTGTCCAACGCCACTGCCGGGCCGGCCGCCGCCATGGTGGCCAATCTGACCCCGGCCGCCGTCGCCGCCACCGCCATGGCCACACTCACCCTGGCCAACAGCCTGCTCGGCCTGGCCCCCGGCCCGACGGTGACCGGCATGCTCGCCGACCACGTCGGTCTGCTCGGCGCGCTGCGCCTCATCCCGCTGGTCGCGGTAGTGGCGTGCGCCGCCTTCGCGATCGGCCGACACTACTACCCACGAGACCTGCGCCGCCTGGGTTTGCTGCCCGAGGCCGCGCCGGCAGGACTGGAGTCCCAGCCATGAGCACCGTCGCACCGCCACCGGCCCTCCTGATCGTTCCCGGTCTGCGTGACCACGTACCGGAGCACTGGCAGACCGTCCTCGGCAACAAGCTGCCCGGCGCCCGTACCGTCGCACCGGTGACGACCGACCGGCTCAGCTGCGACGTGCAGGTCGCAGCCCTGGACGAGGCGCTGTCCGAGATCTCGGGTCCGGTCGTCCTGGTCGCGCACAGCGTCGGGGTGATCACGGTCGCGCACTGGGCGCAGCGCCACACGCGCCCGATCCAGGGTGCTCTGCTGGCCACCCCGCCGGATCTCGAAACACCCATGCCCGAAGGACATCCCAGCCGCGACGACCTGGGCGCCAACGGCTGGCTGCCGGTGCCGCGCGCCCCGCTGCCCTTCCCGAGCATCGTCGCGGCCAGCACCGACGACCCCCTGGCCGGCTTCGCACCGGTCGCCGCGCTCGCCCGGGCGTGGGGGAGCCGGCTGGTCGACCTCGGGCCGGTCGGACACCTCAACCCGGCGGCCGGGTACGGCGAGTGGCCCCAGGCCGAGCAGTACGTCCGCGAGCTCAGCGGGGAGGGCCGATGAGCACCGCCACCGACGTGTTGTGGTCCCCCGGTCCCAGCCAGACCGAGGGCTCCAACGTCGCCGCCTTCCTGCGCTGGCTGGACCGGACCAGAGGTCTGTCCTTCCCCGGCTACCCGGAGCTGTGGGAGTGGAGCACCACCGATCTGCCCGGATTCTGGTCCGCGGTCTGGGAGTTCTACGGGCTGGACGCCGTGACCGGCTACGACGAGGTGCTCGGCGACCCGTCGATGCCCGGGGCCACCTGGTTCCGCGGAGCACGCCTCAACTTCGCCGAACGCTGCTTCGCACAGGCCACCGACGCACGCCCCGCCCTGATCAGCGTGTCGGAGGGCGGGACACCGGCCGAGACCTCCTGGGAGCAACTGCGTCACGACACGGCGGCCCTCGCCGCAGCCCTCAGGGACATGGGGGTGCGCCCCGGAGACCGGGTGGCCGGCTATCTGCCGAACACGCCGCACGCCGTGGTCGCTCTGCTGGCCACCGCCGCCATCGGCGCGGTGTGGACGGTGTGTTCGCCGGACTTCGGCACACCGAGCGTGCTCGCCCGCCTGCGCCAGGCGCGCCCGACGGTGCTGCTGGCGGCGGACGGCTACCACCACGGCGGGAAGGAGTTCGACCGCCGTGCGGCGGTCTCCGAGATCGTGGACGGGCTGCCCACCCTCCGGCACCTGGTGGCGGTCGGCCACCTCCATCCGTCATCGGCCGCAGCGCCGTGGTCGCAGCGGCCCGAGGTGACACAGCACGTCTGGCCCGATCTGCTCGCACGGCCGGGAGCCCAACTCGACTTCGCCGACGTCCCGTTCGACCACCCGCTGTGGATCCTGTGGTCCTCGGGCACCACGGGTGTGCCGAAGGGCATCGTGCAGGGGCACGGCGGCATCGTCGTCGAACTGCTCAAGGCCCTCGGCCTGGGCTCCGACCTGCGCGCCGACGACCGCTACTTCTTCCATACCTCCACCAGCTGGATGGTCTGGAACCTCATGGTCGCCGGCCTGCTGCACGGGTCCACCATCGTGCTGTACGACGGCAGCCCCGGCTACCCGGACATCAACGGGGTCTGGCGGGTCGCCGAGCAGACCGGCGCGACGATGGTCGGAGTCGGCGCGGCCTATCTGGCTGCCGCGGAGGCGGCGGGAGCGCATCCGGCGGCGGAGACCGACCTCAGCGCCGTGCGCTCGGTCCTGCAGACCGGCTCGGCGCTGCCGGTCAGCACCTGGCACTGGGCCGCCGAGCGCCTCGTCCCCGGCGCCTGGGTGCAGTCGATCTGCGGCGGGACCGACATCTGCTCGGTGCTCGCCGGCGGCAGCCCGCTGCTGCCGGTGCGCGCCGGACGTATCCAGTGCCCCGCGCTCGGGGTCGCGCTCGCCTCCTGGGACCCGGCAGGACAGCCGCTCGTCGGAGAACAGGGCGAGCTGGTGGTCACCGCCCCGCTGCCGTCCATGCCTCTGCACTTCGTGGACGACCCCGGCGGGGAGCGCTACCGCGCCAGCTACTTCGACGTGTATCCGGGGGTGTGGCGGCACGGGGACTGGGCCGTCCTCGACTCCGACCTCACGGTGGTGGTGGCCGGCCGGTCGGACTCGACGCTCAACCGGATGGGTGTGCGGATGGGTTCGGGCGATATCTACGAGGTCGTCGAACCGCTGCCGCAGATCGCCGACAGTCTTGTCGTCGGCGCCGAGCTGTCCGACGGGCGGTACAGCATGCCGCTGTTCGTCGTCCTCGCCGACGGCGCCCGGCTCGACGACGCCCTGCGGAAGGAGATCACCACCGCGATCCGCAACCGGCTGTCGCCGCGTCATGTACCGGACCGGATCGAGCAGGTGGCGGCGGTGCCGCGCACCCTGACCGGCAAGAAGCTGGAGGTCCCGGTGAAGCGCATCCTCCAGGGCGCCCGCGTCTGCGATGTGTCCGCGGAAGGCGCCGTCGCCCACCCCGAAATGCTGGAGTGGTTCGCGGAGTTCGCCGCCCAGCTCTGAGGGCCGCCGGTGAGGGTGTCAGCGGGCCCGGAGGCCGCCCAGCAGCAGATTCTGGACGGCGGTGAAGTCACCGTCGATGCCTGGGCGGCTCCACTCCGCCGCGTACACCGGGTCATGGAAGCGGCCGGTCGCATCGAAGACCGCACGGGCCGTCGTCGGGAAGTCCACCTCGACCGGGGCGAACTCGCCCTGGGCGCAGCCGTCCTCGATGATCCGGGCGAGCTGCCCGACGAGCGCCCCGATATGGCTCTCCACCACTCCGCTGCTCTCCCCGGTCAGTACCCCGAAGGTGGCGAACAGCTCGGGGTCGCCGCCCGCCTTGCGGCGCTTGGCCGCGAAGAGGGCCGTGAGCCAGTTCGTCAGCCGGGCGGTCGCGGAGCCTTCCCGGTCGTCGGCGAACCGGGCCAGCTCGGCCTCCGACCTGTGCAGCCAGCGCTCGGTGACAGCCTCGCGCAGCGCCGCCTTGGTGCGGAAGTGGCGGTAGACGCTGCCGTGGCTGACCCCGAGCACCCGTGCCACGTCGACCACCGTGGCCTTGGCCGGGCCGTAGCGGCGCAGCACGTCCTCGGTCGCCTCAAGAATGCGCTCGGGTGTCAGGGCTTCGGGCGTCATCGCGTCTGCGCTGCCTTTCGGTGCCGCGCTGTCTTCCGGAGGACGCGCTGCCGTGCGGGGAGTGGGGGCCGGGGCGGGGGTGGAGCGCTACCGACCGTACCGGGGACTCAGCGCTCGCTGTCCAGGTGGGCCATCTGGGCGGCCGGGTAGCGGTCGCCCGCCGCGGATCCGGCCGGGACGGCCTCCTCGATGGCGGCGATGTCCGCGGCGTCGAGCGTGACATCGAGGGAGCCCAGGGCCTCGGTCAGCCGGTCGCGGGTCCGGGCGCCGATCAGCGGGACGATGTCCTCGCCGCGTGCCGAGACCCAGGCGATGGCGGTCTGAGCGACGGAAACGCCCTTCTGGTCGGCGATCTTCCGCAACGCGTCGACCAGACCGAGATTGTGCCGGAGGTTCTCGCCCTGGAAGCGGGGGCTCATGCTCCGGAAGTCTCCGGGGGCCAGCTCGCGGTCATGGGTGAAGTGGCCGCTGATCAGACCGCGGGAGAGCACCCCGTACGCGGTGATGCCGATGCCCAGCTCGCGGGTGGTGGGCAGGATCTCCGCCTCGATGCCCCGGGAGATCAGTGAGTACTCGATCTGGAGATCCGTGATCGGCGCGGTGGCGGCGGCCCTGCGGATGGTGTCGGCGCCCACTTCGGAGAGGCCCACATACCGCACATGGCCCGCTTCGATCAGCTCGGCGATGGCGCCGACGGTCTCCTCGATCGGCACGTCCGGGTCGACGCGGGCGATCCGGTAGATGTCGATGTGGTCGGTGCCGAGCCGCTGGAGCGAGTACGCGGCGAAGTTCTTGACGGCGTTCGGGCGGCCGTCGTAGCCGGTGAAGCCCCCTTCGACGGTCCGCAGAGCGCCGAACTTGACGCTGGTGAGGGCCTGTTCGCGGTGGGCCGCGGGGGCGCTGCGCAGGGCTTCGCCGATCAGCAGTTCGTTGTGACCCATGCCGTAGAAGTCGCCGGTGTCGAGCAGGGTGACCCCGGCGTCGAGGGCGGCGTGGATGGTCGCGATCGACTCGGCGCGGTCGGCGGTGCCGTACAGCGCGGACATGCCCATGCAGCCGAGGCCGAGGGCGGAGGTCAGCGGTCCTGCCGTGCCCAGGGTGCGGGCGGGGACGGGAGTGGTGGCCATGAGGGTGCTCCTTCGCCGGAACAGAAGCTGACAGAAGTTCGGTGCACGGCGACTATGGCATGACGACTGACAGTTTTCAACATCTGTCAGTCGTCATGCCATGGTCGCCGTGTCCTGCTCGCCTGTCATGGCCCCGGGGAGACGGCATGGCCCGGGGAGTCCGGGGAGACGCGACGGCAGCTGCGGCGCTACGCGGGTGAGCCCGAGGTGAACCGGCGTACGAGCGGGGAGAGCACGAGCACGGACTTGGTGCGTTCGACGAACGGCTCGCCCGCGATGCGCTCCAGTACCCGCTCGAAGTGGCGTACGTCCTCGGCGTAGATCTGGATGACCGCGTCCGCGTCACCGGTGACGGTCGACGCGGACGCCACCTCCGGGTACCGCGCCATACCGCGCCGGATGTCCTCAGGGGAGGTGTTGTGCCGGCAGTGGATCTCGACGAACGCCTCCGTCTCCCAGCCCAGCGCCGCGGGGTCCACCCGCACGGTGAAGCCGGTGATGGCGCCGGATGCGAGCAGCCGGTCGACTCTGCGTTTGACGGCGGGCGCGGACAGGCCGACCCGGGTGCCGATGTCGGCGTAGGAGCGGCGGGCGTCCTCCGCGAGGGCGTGGACGATGCGTTCGTCAAGATCGTTCAGTCGCAAGGCGGGTGGATCACACTTCTTCTCGGGCGGTCACTTCTTCGCGGGCGAGCTGGGAGCGGCGCATCCCGTAGCCGAAGTACAGCACGAGCCCGGCGGCCATCCAGATACCGAACCACACCCACGTACTGGCGCCGAGGCTGGTCATCATCCACAGACACAGCGCGAAACCGATGGCAGGCGTCACCGGCGAGAACGCCACCCGGAAGTTCCGCGGCATGTCGGGCCTGGTCCGGCGGAGCACGATGACCGCCACGTTGACCAGCGCGAAGGCGAAGAGAGTCCCGATGCTGGTGGCGTTGGCCAGCTCGCCGAGCGGGACGACCGCCGCGAGGATGCCGCAGAACAGCGAGACGATCACCGTGTTGGCGACGGGGGCGCCGGTCCGCGGGCCGACCTTGGCGAACACCTTGGGCACCAGGCCGTCGCGGGCCATGGAGAACAGGATGCGGGTCTGCCCGTAGAGCACGGTCAGCACCACGCTGGCGATGGCGATGACCGCCCCGGCGGCGAGGAGTACGGCCCAGAAGCTCTGGCCGGTGACGTCCCGCATGATCTGGGCGAGGGCGGCGTCAGCGTTGTGGAAGTGCTGCCACGGCATGGCACCGACGGCCATCAGGGCCACCAGGCAGTACAGCGCGGTGACGATCAGCAGCGAGAGCATGATCGCGCGCGGCATGTCGCGCTTGGGGTTGCGGGCCTCCTCGCCGGCCGTGGAGGCGGCGTCGAAGCCGATGTACGAGAAGAAGAGGCTGGCGCCGGCCGCGCTGACACCGGTCATGCCGAGCGGCATGAAGGGCTTGTAGTTGCCCGCCTTGATGCCCGACGCGGCCACCACGCAGAACAGGATCAGCGAGGCGATCTTCACGACCACCATGATCGTGTTGGCGCGGGCGCTCTCCTTGGCGCCGCCCAGCAGGAAGGCCATGGCCAGCAGGACGACGAGCAGTGCGGGGATGTTGACGATGCCGCCGTCCCCGGGCGGTGCGGACAGGGCGGTGGGGATCGTCACCCCGATCGTGCCGTCCAGGAACTCGTTGAGGTACTGGCCCCAGCCGACGGCCACGGCCGCCACGGACACGCCGTACTCCAGCATCAGGCACCAGCCGCAGATCCAGGCGATGAACTCGCCCATCGTGGCGTAGGTGTACGAGTACGAGGAGCCGGCGACCGGGATGGTGCCCGCCAGTTCCGCGTACGAGAGCGCGGAGAAGAGGGCGGTGAGTCCGGCGATCACGAAGGAGATCACAACGGCGGGCCCGGCCTTGGGGACCGCCTCGCCGAGTACCACGAAGATGCCGGTGCCGAGGGTGGCCCCGATGCTGATCATGGTCAGCTGCCACATGCCCAGCGAGCGCCTGAGCTGCCCGCCCTCACCCTGCCCGCCCTCGGCGATCAGCCGCTCGACGGGCTTGCGGCGCATCAGCCCGGAGCCGATGCCACCACCGCCGGACCTGGGACCGGGGCCCGGACCTGCCCGGTCCCGGGTGATCGGCGCTGCGTCAGGTCGTGCCACGGTGAGGCTCCTTCATCGCTGCCTGCTCCGGAGGCGGGAACCCGCGCGGACGGCGCCGCCCACGGGTGCGCGTCCCGGCGCACAGCAGGAGGGGACCGCCGAGCCGGGGGTCTCCACCGCTCCACGTACAGGGCAGAACACTACGAGGCGTGCGTAGTGGCCCGTAATGCAGGTTCCTTGTGCATCTGCGGCGATTCATTGCGCGCATCCCCGGGGAACGGTTGATCGTGTACGCCTCAGCCTGAGTTCGCCTCCGGCCGGAAAACCGGTGCACCCCCCTGGGGAGTGCCCGGTACTGTGACCGGCATGGCAAAGAGTCGCAACAACCTTCTTGGCGTCGGCGGGCAGCGCAAGAAGATGCCCCGCTCCGGGGCACAGAGCTCGGCCGCCGCAGGCGCCGAGGACCGCAGGTCAGCCGCTGACCAGAAGCAGGAACTGCTCCAGAAGATGCGCGAGCGGGCCGAGGGGGCCGGAGCTGACGGAACCCCCGACGCCGAGAGCTGACCCACCGGGGCGCCACAGCGCAGTACAACCCGGCAGGGCAACAACTCACAGCACAGCACGGTGGGCCCGGATCGTCTCGACGACCCGGGCCCACCGTCATGTCCGCACCGGCCACCGCCCCCGGCTACCGCACCGTGCGTGGCAGCCGCAGGCTGAGCAGCGCCGTCACGGCGACCGTGGCCAGTTGCAGCAGCAGCGTCACCGCCAGCGCCTCCCGCATCCCCAGCGACGTGCTCAGCGACAGGAAGAGCGTGCCGAGCGTGGCCACCCCCAGCGCGAGCGACGCCTGCTGCGTCGTGGTCATCATGCCGCCGCCGACCCCGGCCCGCTCCGCCGGTACGTCGGAGAGCACGATGCGGAACAGCACCGGCAGCTGGAGTCCCTGGCCGAACCCGGCCAGCGCCATACCGGGCGCCAGGGCCGCGATGCCGAGCCCGGACCAGTCCCACCACACGGTCGCCGCGATCACCGTGACGCCGACGGCCTGGATCACGGCGCCGGCCGTCACGACCCGGCTCGCGTACCTGCCGACCAGCCGGGGGCCCGCAAGCGACGCGGCGAAGAACGCCGCCGCCAGCGGTACGAGCGTGAATCCCGCCGTGACCGGACCCATCCGCAGCCCCTGCTGGAGCGCGACCGCGATGACGAACATGAATCCGCCGAAACCGATCGAGAACGGCACCACCAGCGTGAGCCCGCGCCGCAGCGAGTCGAGCCGCAGCAGGCTCGGCGGCACCAGCGGCACCTCGCCCCTGCGGTCGGCCGCCCGCTCGGTCAGGTAGAACGCCGCCGCCGCGAACGGGAAGACCCCCAGCGAGATCCAGGTCCACAGCGGCCACCCGGCGGCCCGGCCCTCGGTCAGGGGAGCGAGGAGCGTCACCAGCGAGAGCGCGAGCAGCAGGGTGCCGGGTATGTCGACGGGCGCGGGCTTCTCCGACCGGGTCTCCGGCACGGAGCGGACCGCCAGCACCAGGCCGAGGAGTGCCACCGGCACGTTGACGAGGAAGATCGACCGCCAGCCGGTGCCCGCCACGTCGGCGGCCACCAGGACACCGCCGAGGATCTGCCCGGCGACCATCGAGAGCCCGGCCGTGGCTCCGTAGAGCCCCATCGCCTTCGCCCGCCGCGGCCCCGCCGTGGTCGCCTGGATGGTGGCGAGCACCTGCGGGAGCATCAGCGCCGAGGAGGCGCCCTGCGCCACCCGCGCGCCGACCAGCGTCCAGGCGTTGGGCGAGAGACCGCAGGCCAGCGAGGTGAGACCGAACGCGGCCATACCGAGCAGGAAGAGCCTGCGCCGCCCTGCCACGTCCCCGAGCCGGCCGCCGAGCACGAGCAGCACCGCGTAGGCGACGCCGTATCCGGCGACGACCAGTTCCAGCATCGCGGGGCCCGCGGCCAGGTCGTGGTCGATGGTCGGCAGGGCGACATTGACGATGAAGAAGTCGATCAGCGGCAGCGCCGCCCCGATCAGGACCGTGAACAGCCCCAGCGTGCCGAGCACCGGGGTGGGGTGGTCGTGCCGCTGGACGGCGCCGGGGACGGTGGATGGAGTCCGTACTGTCTGGCCTGTTGTCTTGACTGTCGTGCCTGTCGAATTGCTCACGGAGACGAGAATGCTCCGCCGCTCAGCCTGGTACCAGAGTCTCCTTATCCTGGTACAAGGAGTACCTGGCAATGGGCTGCCGGGTGCTGCACTCTGGTTCCATGACCACAGTCGCGCCGGAGACCGACGTACGCAGGCACGAACTCGCCGACTTCCTGCGCAGCCGCCGTGAGCGCATCACGCCCGAGCAGGCGGGCCTGCCGCGCGGCGCCCGGCGCCGGACACCGGGGCTGCGCCGCGAGGAGGTGGCCCAGCTCTCCGCAGTGGGCGTCACCTGGTACACGTGGCTGGAGCAGGCGCGCGACATCACGGTCTCCCCGCAGGTCCTGGACGCCATCGCCCGCACGCTCCTTCTCGACCTGCACGAACGCGCGCACCTCTTCTCGCTGGCCGGTGCGGTCGACCCGTCGCCCGGCGCGGTCTGCCCCTCGATCACGCCGGCGCTCTCGGCGCTGATCGAGCAGCTGGACCCGGTCCCGGCCTGCATCCAGAACAGCCGTTACGACATCCTCGCGTACAACCGCACGTACGGTCGGCTGCTCTGCGACCTCGACGCCGTAGCCCCCGAGGACCGCAACTGCATGCTGCTCTCGTACACGAACGAGGACTGGCGGTCGTCGGTCGTCGACCTCGACGCCATGTGCCGGGTGATGGCCGCCAAGTTCCGTGCGTCGATGGCCGGGCATCTGGCGGAGCCCGCCTGGAAGGCGCTGCTCAAGCGGCTGGAGACGGCTTCGCCGGAGTTCCGCGAGATCTGGGCCCGGCATGAGATCATCGGCCCCGGCAGCAGGACCAAGCGTTTCCACAACCGGCACGTCGGGCCGCTGCTCGTGGACCACACCGACCTCTGGCTCGGCCCCGCGGCCGGTCCACGCATGGTGACCTACGTACCGGCCAACGCCGAGTCCCGCGAACGGCTGGAGCGGCTCTACGCGTTGGCGTCCGCGACCGTCTGAGGCAGCCCGTTCCTGTGACCGACCGGAGCGCGCGCTACGCGTTGGCGTCCGCGACCGTCTGAGCCGTCTCGGGCGCGTTCAGCCGCTCCGCGGTCCGCCGGGCCGAACGCTGCGCCCACTTCCCGCTGGTCAGCAGCCCGAAGACCAGGACGGCGAGACCGCACGCGGTGATGATCCACCAGGCGGTGCGGCTGGCTCCGGCGAAGCCCTCGGTGTGCGCCGCGCCGCTCACGCCCGAGGCCAGCACGGCCCCGATCACGGCGACACCCAGCGTCGATCCGATCTGCCGGCTGGTCGACGCGACGGCCGCCGCCACCCCGGCCTGCGCACGGGGCATCCCGGAGACCGCGGTGTTGGTGATCGGAGCGTTCACCATGCCGAAGCCGATCCCGAACAGTACGTAGCCGGTGAAGAGCAGCGCCGTGTTCGTCTCGGCGTCGAGAACCGCGAAGACCAGTCCGCTCAGCGCCATCGTCACCCCGGCGATCAGCAGCGAGAGCCGTGGCCCGCGGTTGCCCACCAGCCGTCCCGACAGCGGCGCGCAGACCAGGGTCAGCACCGCCATCGGCAGCATGTAGAGGCCGGCGTGCAGGGCGGAGAGGCCGCGGACGTCCTGGAGATAGAGCGTGTTCAGGAAGAGGAAGCCACCGAGCGCGGCGAAGCCGCAGACCGCGATGACGGTGGCCCCGCTGAACGGCGCGCTGCGGAAGAAGCGCAGGTCGATCAGTGGTTCGGGGCGCCTCGGCTCGTACAGCACCAGTCCCACCAGGGCCAGCAGGGCCACCCCCGTGAAGGACAGGATCAGCGGTGACGTCCACCCGGCCGACGGCGCCTCGATGATCGCGTACGTCACCGAGCCCAGCAGCGCGATGACGAACAGCTGGCCCACCGGGTCCGGCCTGCGGCCCTTCGGAGCCCGCGACTCCGGTACGTAACGCCAGGTGAGCAGCAGAGCGGCCAGTCCCACCGGCAGATTGATCCAGAAGATCGAGCGCCAGCCCACCGAATCCACCAGCAGGCCCCCGACGATCGGGCCGGCCGCCATCGAGATCCCGACGACGCCACCCCAGACGCCGATGGCGCGGGCGCGTTCGCGCGGCTCGGTGAAGGTGTTGGTGATGATCGACATCGCGACCGGGTTGAGCATCGAGCCGCCGACCGCCTGCATCATCCGGAAGACGACCAGCGACTCCAGGTTGGGGGCGACCGAGCAGAGCGCCGAGCCGAGGGTGAAGATCACCAGGCCCGCCTTGAAGACTCTGCGGCGGCCTATCCGGTCGGCCGTCGAGCCCGCGAGCATCAGCAGTGAGGCCAGGACCAGGGTGTATGCGTCGATCGTCCACTGGAGTCCGGAGACCGATGCGTGCAGCTCCTTCTGCATCGAGGGGAGGGCGACGTTCAGGACGGTGTTGTCGAGGCTGACGATCAGCAGGCTCATGCAGCAGATCGCGAGCACCAGCATCCGCCGGCGGTGGTTGAGCTCGGGCATGTATGAATAGTACGGCTAACTAACGACTTCGGTGTACGTGGCAGGCAGATGTGTCACGGTGTACACGTCAAGCTGTACACGACAAGCGGTACGCGACAATGGGTGCATGACCACGCTCTCCATCGGCCCGCACTCGGTGCAGCCGCCCGTCGTTCTCGCCCCCATGGCGGGTATCACCAACGCCCCCTTCCGCACGCTCTGCCGTGAATTCAGCGGCGGGAAGGGCCTGTTCGTCAGCGAGATGATCACGACGCGGGCGCTGGTGGAGCGCAACGCCAAGACCATGCAGCTGATCCATTTCGACAAGACCGAGACGCCGCGCTCGATCCAGCTGTACGGAGTGGATCCGGTCACGGTCGGCAAGGCCGTCCGCATGATCGTGGACGAGGACCTGGCGGACCACATCGACCTGAACTTCGGCTGCCCGGTCCCCAAGGTCACCCGCAAGGGCGGCGGCTCGGCGCTCCCGTTCAAGCGCCCCCTGCTGCGCGCGATCCTGAACGAGGCGGTCTCCAACGCGGGTGCCGTCCCGGTCACCATCAAGATGCGCAAGGGCATCAACGACGACCACCTCACCTATCTCGACGCGGGCCGGATCGCGGTCGACGAGGGCGTCACGGCCGTCGCCTTGCACGGCAGGACCGCCGCCCAGCACTACGGCGGCACCGCCGACTGGGACGCCATCGCCCGGCTCAAGGAGCACGTCCCGGAGATCCCCGTGCTCGGTAACGGCGACATCTGGTGCGCGGACGACGCGCTGCGCATGATGCGCGAGACCGGCTGCGACGGCGTGGTCGTGGGGCGCGGCTGCCTGGGCCGGCCCTGGCTCTTCGCCGACCTGGTGAGCGGCTTCGAGGGAACGCCGACCCGGCAGGCGCCGACCCTGCGCGAGGTTGCGGCGGTCATGCTGCGGCACGCGACGCTGCTGGGGGAGTGGATCGGCGACGAGACCCGTGGCGTGATCGACTTCCGCAAGCACGTGGCCTGGTACCTGAAGGGGTTCTCGGTCGGCTCGGAGATGCGCAAGCGGCTCGCGGTCACCTCGTCGCTGGACGAGCTGGGCAGCCAGCTGCACGAGCTGAACCTGGACCAGCCGTGGCCGGACGGCGCGGACGGGCCGCGCGGGCGGACGTCGGGCAACAACCGGGTCGTCCTCCCCGACGGCTGGCTGAAGGACCCGTACGACTGCTCGGGCGTGAGCGCGGAGGCCGAACTCGACACGTCGGGCGGCTGAGAACGGCCCGAAACGTATCGCCCTCCCGCCGCCGCCTTTTCCGCCCCTCGCCCTCCGCTCATAAGAGCAGGGGCGGGGGGCGGAGGCTTTTCCGCAGGAGAGAGGGCGAATCCGGGGCCACCCGCCCCGCACGGACGCGGCACTGAGTGCACGCTGCACCGCTATGCGCAGATGTCTGTCCGGCTGGCGAACCACAAAGGTCCGAATAGTGGCCTCCGCGCCAGACGGATGGCGTGATTCTCGCCACCTCTGATCGCAGGGTTGCTCAGATGAGCGATTAAACCTGGGCTGTACTTCTCAAAGGCTGGCACTGGGTGCCAGTCGCCAACCGTTCCTGCTGTGAACCCGATATCGCCAAGTGTGGTCAAAATTGCAATCGCCCCGTCACATACAGCTGCGATGCCTACAAGAGTTGAACGAATAGGGTAATGGACCCCGCTCTCCCGATCGCTTTCGATCTGCTGGCAGACGAGTGGTTACGGCCGTACGACGACCAGGTGGACGTACCCAGGAGCCTTCGATCTGGGTATGTTCCTCGCCGTCAGGGCAGCCAGTCCGCGAGGAGTCGAGTCCCGTGCCGGAATCGAAGAACGCAGAACCCCACGTAACTCAGGCGCAAGCGCCGCAGAAGTTCGTTTATGACTTCACCGAAGGCAACCGTAACCTCAAGGACCTGCTCGGCGGGAAGGGTGCGAACCTCGCCGAGATGACCAACCTCGGTCTGCCCGTCCCTCCGGGCTTCACCATCACCACCGAGGCGTGCAAGACCTACCTCGGCAGCGGCGACGAGCCCGTCGAACTCCGCGACGAGGTCAGTGCGCACCTCGCCGCTCTGGAGAAGACGATGGGCAAGAAGCTCGGCCAGGCCGACAACCCGCTTCTTGTCTCGGTCCGTTCGGGCGCCAAGTTCTCCATGCCGGGCATGATGGACACCGTTCTGAACATCGGCCTCTCGGACAAGTCCGTGGTCGGTCTCACGAAGCAGTCCGGCGACGAGCGCTTCGCCTGGGACTCCTACCGCCGCCTCATCCAGATGTTCGGCAAGACCGTCCTCGATGTCGACGGCGAACTCTTCGAGGAGGCCCTGGAGGCCGCGAAGAAGGCCAAGAAGGTCAGTGTCGACACTGACCTCGAAGCGGCCGACCTGAAGAAGCTGGTCACCCGCTTCAAGAAGATCGTCAAGCACGCCGCGGGGCGGGACTTCCCGCAGGACCCGCGCGAGCAGATGGACCTCGCCATAAGGGCCGTCTTCGAGTCGTGGAACACCGACCGGGCCAAGCTCTACCGGCGCCAGGAACGCATCCCCGGCGACCTCGGCACCGCGGTCAACATCTGCTCGATGGTCTTCGGCAACCTCGGCCCCGACTCCGGTACGGGTGTCGCCTTCACCCGCGACCCGGCCAGCGGGCACCAGGGAGTCTACGGCGACTACCTGCAGAACGCGCAGGGCGAGGACGTCGTCGCGGGTATCCGCAACACCGTGGCCCTCGCCGATCTGGAGAAGATCGACAAGAAGTCGTACGACCAGCTCATGCAGATCATGGAGACTCTGGAGACCCACTACAAGGATCTCTGCGACATCGAATTCACCATTGAGCGCGGCCAGTTGTGGATGCTCCAGACCCGCGTCGGCAAGCGCACCGCCGGCGCCGCGTTCCGGATCGCCACCCAGCTCGTCGACCAGGGGCTCATCGATGAGGCCGAGGCGCTCCAGCGGGTGAACGGCGCGCAGCTCGCGCAGCTGATGTTCCCGCGCTTCGACGACACCGCGAAGGTCGACAGGATCGGGCGGGGCATCGCGGCATCGCCGGGCGCGGCGGTCGGCAAGGCGGTCTTCGACTCGTACACCGCGATCAAGTGGTCGCGTTCGGGCGAGAAGGTCATCCTGATCCGCCGCGAGACCAACCCGGACGACCTCGACGGCATGATCGCCGCCGAGGGCATCCTCACCTCGCGCGGCGGCAAGACCTCGCACGCGGCCGTCGTGGCACGCGGCATGGGCAAGACCTGTGTCTGCGGCGCCGAGGAGATCGAGGTCGACACCAAGCGCCGCCGGCTGACCGCGCCGAACGGCGTGGTCATCGAGGAGGGCGACGTCGTCTCGATCGACGGCTCGTCCGGCAAGGTGTACGCGGGCGAGGTGCCGGTCGTACCGTCGCCGGTCGTCGAGTACTTCGAGGGCCGGATGCACGCGGGCGCCGACGACGCGGACGAACTGGTCGAGGCCGTCCACCGGATCATGGCGTACGCGGACCGGCGCCGCCGGCTGCGGGTGCGGGCCAACGCGGACAACGCCGAGGACGCCCTGCGCGCCCGGCGGTTCGGCGCCCAGGGCATCGGGCTCTGCCGTACCGAGCACATGTTCCTCGGCGAGCGCCGCGAGCTGGTCGAGCGGCTGATCCTGGCCGACACGGACGACGAGCGCGAGAAGGCGCTCGGTGCGCTGCTGCCGCTCCAGAAGAAGGACTTCATCGAGCTGTTCGAGGCGATGGACGGACTCCCCGTCACGGTCCGCCTGCTGGACCCGCCGCTGCACGAGTTCCTCCCGGACATCACCGAACTCTCGGTGCGCGTCGCACTCGCCGAGTCCCGCAAGGACTCCAACGAGAACGACCTGCGCCTCCTCCAGGCGGTGCACAAGCTCCACGAGCAGAACCCGATGCTGGGGCTGCGCGGGGTGCGTCTCGGACTGGTCATCCCGGGCCTGTTCGCCATGCAGGTACGGGCCATCGCCGAGGCGGCGGCAGCCCGCAAGGCCGCCAAGGGCGACCCGCGCGCGGAGATCATGATCCCGCTGGTGGGCACCGTCCAGGAACTGGAGATCGTCCGCGAGGAGGCCGACCGCGTCATCGCGGAGGTGGAGGCCGCCACGGGCACGGAGCTGATACTGACCATCGGCACCATGATCGAACTGCCGCGTGCCGCGCTGACGGCGGGCCAGATCGCCGAGGCCGCGCAGTTCTTCTCGTTCGGCACGAACGACCTCACCCAGACGGTCTGGGGCTTCTCCCGCGACGACGTGGAGGCCTCGTTCTTCACCGCGTACCTGGAGAAGGGCATCTTCGGGGTCTCCCCGTTCGAGACGATCGACCGGGACGGGGTCGGCTCCCTGGTCCGCAGCGCCTGCGAAGCGGGCCGCGCGACCCGCCCCGACCTCAAACTGGGCGTCTGCGGCGAACACGGCGGCGACCCGGAGTCGGTGCACTTCTTCCACCAGGTGGGCCTGGACTACGTCTCGTGCTCCCCGTTCCGCATCCCGGTGGCCAGGCTCGAAGCCGGCCGGGCAGCAGCCCAGTCGGACGGCAGCGACAGCCGCTGACAGACCCCCGGAGCCGCCGTCGGGTTCACCCCGACCCTCACCGACCCCGCCGGCGGCTCCGGTGCACCGGACGGAGGGGCGGCACCCGTGCGGGGATGCCGTCCCTCCTGGCGTGCGAGGGCGGGGTGGGTGCGTCTCAGAGGTCGTCGCAGTCGGCCTCGGCGGCCTCCTCTCCGCAGGCGCGGAGCCTCCGGCCCCGGCTCTCCGCGACTCGGAGAACATCGCGGAGCGATTCGGTCAGCCGGGCGGCCAGGTAGCGGAACTCGTCGGCGGACACGCCCTGTTCGGCGACAAGAGAACGTGCGTGGCCGAGGAGTTGAGTGCCCATGCCCAGCTGGACCGCCTCCATGTTGTCGGCGAGCCGGGCCACAGGTCCTCTTCCGTCGGTCGACAGATAGCACGGCCTTCCTTCCGGGCCTGCCCAGGGAGCAGCCGGAGGCTGGAAGCCCGGGCGGCGTCGAGAGGGGTTTCTGACATGCGGAGTTCTCCCTGCGTCGGGACGAAGAGAGACGTGTGTCTCCCTAGGGAGATTTCACCCCGGAATTCCCTAGGGAGGACGGGATTTCTCCGTGATGGCCCGCAGGGGGTGGGGTTCGGTCGGCTCTGTGTGCGATTCAGCTGTCGAAGTCGTACTGGAGCACGTACGACCCGGCGTCCAGTAGCATCCGGTTCAGTTCCACCGGCCGGCGGGCGGCGTCCCGGGCGGTGCGGCAGATGTCGACGACCGGTGTGCCGGTGAGCAGCGCCAGTTGCTCGGCTTCCTCCGGGCTGGGCATTCGTGCACGCAGTTCCTCGGTGAACCCGGCGGGCGCCGCCCCGAGCTCGGCCAGCCGGGCGTACGTTCCGCCGGGGCCGGGGTCCGGTTGCGCGATCCGGGTCTCCCTTACGAGCTCGGCCGGAAGGTAGGACGTGGCGAGCTGGACGGGCTTCTCGTCCACGAAATACCGGCGGCTGCGCACCAGCACCGCCGTGTCGTCGGCCAGGTCCAGGGCCTGGGAGACCCATCGCGGCGCGCGAGTCTCGTACACCTCGATGTCGCGGACCTCTGCCGTGCGACCGGCCGTCTCGGCCGCCCAGACCGACTGCCCCGAGGTCCAGCCGGGGCGGGACAGCCTCTGGTCCGCGATGCGGCGGATCGGCTGGAAGTCCCTTACGTAGGTACCGGATCCGGGGCGCGCGTAGGCGATGCCCTCGCTGATCAGCAGCTTCAGCGCTCCGCCGGCGGTCATCTTGGCCACACCGTACTGCTGGACAAGCGCAGGCTCACCGGGCAGCCGGGCGCCGGCCCCGAACTCCCCGGAGCTGATGCGTGCCCGCAGGTCGTCAGCGATCTGGCGGGCTGTCTGGGGCATCGCGCGTTCTCCGGTATCTCCCTGGGGTGTCTACGCCCAGACACCCTAACTTCCGGCCCGCTACTCCGGCCGCCGCCTCCGCACCCCACGGTGAAAAGGTGTGATCGGCCGACGGGACGGAGCGATGTCAGCCGTGCGCCTTCGCCATGGCTGCGACCGCCTTGATGACGACGTCCGGACGGTCAGCCGGAATGTCGTGCGAGCTTCCCTTCGCGACGACAAGGCTCCGGTTGGACGCGGCCTTCGCGAACCGGGTCTGGGCGTCCCGCCACAGCTGTGCGTCCGCGGGGGTGTCGAAGGGCGTCTTCGCTGACGCGATCACCGTCGCGGGGACACTCTGCGGCCAGGAGATCTGGTGGTAAGCGTGGTGCATCGGGCCGTAGTTGTCCGCCGTGGCCAGCAGCTGGCGGATTTCCTTCGTCGAGACCTGGCCGTCGAGTTGCGCCACCTGTGCCTGGTTCGCGGCCTCGATCCTCGCTGTTTCGCTGTCCGTGTAGAAATTCGGCAGGCTGGCGTCGACGAGGACGGCGCCCGAGACCCATTTCGGGTGCTTCTTCGCGAAGTACGTGGCGACCTCGCCCGCCTGGGAGTGCGAGACGAGAACCACGTCATGGGTGGCGCCCAGCTTGGTGAGGCCGGCCTCCAGGTCGGAAGCGGCGTTCTGCGGGTTCCAGGCGCCGACGACCTCGTCACTCTGCCCGATTCCGGAGCGGTCATAGGTGATGATCTCGGATCCGGTCTTCTTGGCCAGGGCAGGAGCGATCTTCTGCCACTGCGACGAGTCCAGGCCCCCGCCTGCGTCCAGGACGATGGCCGGAAGGTGGCCGGGCGTGACATGGAAGGCCAGCTTGTGGCCGTTGTTCGAAATCATGTGGAGTGAAGAACCCGCGGTAGCGGTGGCCGACGGCCGGCTCGACCTGGCCGGTGCGTCAGCGGCGGAAGCGGTGGAGTTCCCGCAGGCCACGAGGGCCCCCGTCACGACCGTGGCCAGGGCCGCTGTCGCGAACACTGCCGTACGGCGACGCGGTGTCGTGCGTGCACTCATGAGCTGGCTCCTGAAGGGTAAGTACCGTGCGCCGACCGGCTTGTTACCGGCTTTCGGCGGGTTCTGGTGAACGCCTTCAGTCTTGTCGGACGCCGGCCGTTGAACGATGGGGCTGCCGGGTGAGTACGGGTGTACCTGAACCCGAACCGTGGGTGGTGCTGCCCCCCCCGGCGGAGGGGGCAGGACCGCCCCTCAGTCGTCGATCCCCGACCGCTCCACCCCCGCCACGATGTGCCGTTGCAGCAGCAGGAACACCACCAGTAGCGGCACGATCGACACCGCCGCCGCGATGAAAAGCTCGTGGATGTTGACCACTTGGCCCGTCGTGAAGGTCGAAAGGGCCACCTGCACCGTCCACGCGTTCTTGTCCTGGCCGATCACCAGCGGCCACAGGAAGGCGTTCCACGCGCCGATGAAGACGATCGTGCCGACCGCCGCGAAGACCGGTGCGGAGTTCGGGACCACGATGCGCCAGTACGTACGCCAGTAGCCGAGGCCGTCGACCTTCGCCGCGTCCTCCAGTTCCTGCGGAAAGCCAAGGAAGTACTGACGGAAGATGAAGCACGCGAACGCCGAGAACAGCGTCGGGATGATCAGGCCGCGCAGCGTGGAGATCCAGCCGAGCGTGGAGACCAGCACGAAGCTCGGTACGAACGTCACCGCCGCCGGGACCATCAGGGTGCCCAGGATCGCGTAGAACACCTTGTTCGCGTGGCGGTACGGGATGCGGGCCAGCCCGTACCCCGCGAGTGACGCCAGCAGGACCGTGCCGAGTGTGGTGGCCACCGCGATCAGCGTCGAGTTCAGCAGCGAGCGGGCCATCGGGACCGCCGGGTCGTCGAACAGTTCGCGGAGGTTCGACCACTGGAGGTGGGCGGGGAAGAACGTCCACGCAGGTGAGGTGATGTCCTGCTCGGTGGACAGCCCGTTCCGCAGCAGCAGATAGAACGGGATGAGGAAGAGCGCCGCCAGCGCGATCAGCAGGACGGTGCGCAGTGCGCGCCCGGCCCGTACCAGGGCGTCGTCACGGCGGGGTGCGCCGGTGCCGCGTGGCATGTCAGTCCTCCCTCCTGCCGAGCCCGAACCAGCGGGCCTGGACGATCGTCACCACCGCGATGATCAGGGCGAGAATGACCGCCCCCGCACTGCCCAGACCGAGGTTCTGCCCCTGTCCGAGGGCCGTGTAGTAGAGGTACACGAGCGGTGGCCGCGCGTACGGCGGATAGCCACGGGAGTCGCTCAGCAGGTTGTAGAACTCGTCGAACGCCTGGAACGCGTTGATCACCAGCAGCAGGACCACGGCGACCGAGGTCGCCCGCAGCTGCGGGAACGTGATGTGCCGGAAGACCTGCCAGCCGGGGCGCGCACCGTCGACGGCCGCCGCCTCGTACAGCTGCGGCGCGATCCGCTGGAGCCCGGCGAGGAACAGCACCATGTAGAACCCCGCCTGGAGCCAGAGCCGCAGGGTCACGATCACCAGCCAGTACCAGGGCGGGTGGGTCGTCGAGAGCCATGCGGTCTGGTCCGCGCCGAACCAGCCCAGCACGGTGTTCGCCAGCCCGAACCGGACCCCGTTGAAGACCGAGAGCTTCCAGATCATCGAGGCCACCACATAGGAGCAGGCCGCCGGGAGGAAGAAGACCGACCGGAAGAAGGACTGCGCGAACCGCAGCCGGTTCACCATCAGCGCCAGCGCGAGCGAGAGCACATAGGTCGCCGGGACGATGAACAGCGAGAAGACCGCGAACGTCCACAGGCTGGAGGTGAACGCGCCGTCGCTCAGCATCGACGTGTAGTTGCCGAGGCCGACGAAGTGCGTCGGGGAGACCGTGTTGTGGGCGTCGAAGAAGCTCAGATACAGACTCCACAGCAGCGGTACGTAGGTGAAGAGCGCGAGGCCGGCGGCGAAGGGCCCGACGAAGACCCAGAACCAGAGCGTGCGGTTTCTCACCGGTCCCTCACGACTTCTTCTTCTGTACCCGCTGGAGCTCACCGTTGGTCTTGCGGACGACCGCCTTGACCTCGGTCTCCGGGTTGGCGCCGTCCTTGATGATCCGGTTGAGGGCGTCCTGGTACGCGACCTGGCAGGCGGGTGTCCACAGCAGCGGCTGGGCCCACCCGCTGTCGGTGGCGTACCGGACCGCGTCCGCCGCCGCCCCCTCCCGCAGCTTCGCCGCCTTCTTCGCGAGGGAGATCCGGGCCGGGATGTGGAAGCCGTAGGAGAGGGCGAAGTCCTCCTGGTACGCGGTCCGGTCGATCCACAGCCACTTGGCGAACGCCTTGGCCTCGACGCGGTGCTTGCTGCGTGCGCTGACCGCCGAGCTGTACGCGCCGACCGGCACCGAAGGCTTTCCGGCGGCGCCGTCCTCGGGGAAGGGCAGAACGCCGAAGTCGTCGCCCAGCGCCTTCTTGACCGCCGGAAGGGCCCACAGGCCGCACCACTGCATGGCGGTGAGCCCCTGGACGAACGCCGACGGGTCGGACCAGTCGGCCGGGGCGCCGAGCAGCAGCGACTTGTCGGCGTACAGCCGGTGGAACTTGGCCAGGGTGCGGGCCGCCGCCGGATCGTCGAAGCCCGCCTTCCCGTCCTCGGTGACGAGGCTGAGCCCGGCCGCGTAGAGCGGAGTGCCACCGAGGACGCCCGCTCCGCCGTCGTTGCCGAGGAATAGACCCTTGACCTTCTTGTCCGTCAACGCCTTTGCCGTGTCCACGAGTTCGTCGAGCGTCCGGGGCGGCTGGACGTTCGCGTCCTTGAGCAGGCTCTTGCGGTAGTAGAGGAGCTGGGTGTCGACGGTCTGCGGAACGCCCCAGATCTTCCCGCCGTAGGTCTTCGGCGCGAGAACCGCCTGGTTGAAGTCGTCCTTCACCCCGTCGAAGAGGTCGGTCAGATCCGTGACCTGGCCGCCCTGGATCTGGTCCAGGGTCGGGCCGTTCACCTCGAAGACATCGGGGCCCGACGAGGTCAGCAGCGCGGCGGCGGTCTGCTGGTCGTAATTGCCGGGCCGCCACTGGATCTTGACGGTCGCCTTGCGGTAGGCGGCCGCGTACCGCCGCACGGCCTGCTCGGTCCCGGCCTCGCCGTACTGGTGGTACCACTGCTGGAGCGTGGGTCCACCGCCACCCGAAGTGTCGTCGCCCCGGCCGGTGTTGGACCCGCACGCGGCGGCGAGTGCCCCGGTCAGTGCGAGGCTGCCACTGGTGGCGAGCAGTCGCCTGCGGCTGATGGTCATGGTGCGTCCCCCTGGCTCCGGCTGGTGTGGTCCTCAGTCTCTGGTGTTGTTGTACGCCCTAACGATCAACCATGGTGCGGAATTGCGACAGGGGGGTTGCGCGGGGATGTCGGCCCGGCCCGGTTCGGACGGGTTTCCGTACGACCGATGAGTTTCCGGGCGGCCGGACGTCTGTATCTCCGAAGGGCGCGCCGCTGGGCGGGCCACCAGGCCGAGATGAGAGAAGTCCCGCAATGCCTCAGATGATCTTCGTCAATCTGCCGGTCAAGGACCTTGAGGTCTCCAAGGCCTTCTTCACCGCGCTGGGGTACACGATCAACCCGCAGTTCACCGATGAGAACGCGGCCTGCGTCGTGATCAGCGACACGATCTACACGATGCTGATCACGGAACCGTTCTTCAAGCAGTTCACCAAGAAGGAGATCGCCGACGCGACCAGAACCACCGAGGTGCTGGTCTGTCTCAGCGCGGAGAGCAGGGAAGACGTCGACCGACTGGTCGACACCGCGCTGGCCTCCGGTGGCTCACCCGCGAACGAGCCCCAGGAGCAGGGGCCGATGTACGGGCGCTCCTTCCAGGACCCGGACGGCCACATCTGGGAGGTCATGTGGATGGACCCCGCCGCGGTCCAGGGCTGACCCGTTCCACCGATTCACGGCTGACCCCGGCAGGTGAGGTTCGGGGTCAGCCCTGAACGACCGGTCACATCAGGCTGTGCCGCGCTCCGGGGCGCCCAGGGTGTCCAGGCCCTGGTACGTCACCCCGGTGAGCTGCTCGGACGCTGTCCAGAGCCGCTCGCTCGCCACGTCGTTCGTCGTCCACTTCATCCGCAGGGACGGCCCGGGGGCGCCGCGCCAGCCCAGGAATTTCGGACCGGTGAAGGAATCGGGCAGGACGCAGGGTGCGGTGGCCGCGTAGAGCGTGGGCAGCGCGCCGGCCTCGGCCGGCTGGGCGAACACGCGGTTGCCGAGCTCCACCCACCGCTCGGCGCGCTTGCGGCCCTCCATCTTCACCCCGGCCGTCTGGAGGTTGGTCTCCGCGTAACCGGGATGCGCGGCGGCCACGACGAGGCCGGACCCGACGGCGGCCAGGCGCCGCGCCAGCTCGTGGACGAAGAGCAGATTCGCCGTCTTGGATCGGCCGTAGGCGAGCCAACGGCGGTAGTTCCGCTCGCTGTTGAGGTCGTTGATATCGACGTTGCCGAGGACATGGAGCCCGCTGGACACCGTCACCACGCGGGCTTCCGGTGTGGCCATCAGTTTCGGGATGAGCAGCCCGGTGAGGGCGAAGTGCCCGAGGTGGTTCACACCGAACTGTGTCTCGAACCCGTCGGTGGTCGTGCCGTACGGCAGGGCCATGACGCCCGCGTTGTTGATGAGCAGATCGAGGCGCTCGGCCCGGACGGCGGACGCGAACTCCCTTACGGACGCCAGGTCCGCGAGATCCAGTGGTACGAACTCGGCATCCGCGCCGGGGATTTCGTCGCGGATCAGGGCTTCCGCCTCCTTGCCGCGCGTCTCGCTGCGGCAGGCGAGGATCACGCGCGCGCCCCGCCTGGCCAGCTCACGTGCGGTCACGAGACCGAGGCCGCTGTTGGCCCCGGTGACCACCGCCGTGCGCCCGCTCTGATCGGGGATGTCGCCCGCGTTCCAGCCCTTGGTCATGATTCCAGCGTACGACCGGGCGCGCGGTCGGGCAGCCGCGCGCCCCGCCTTCCGCCGACCACCAGGTCAGCCCCGGCCGACCACCAGGTCAGTCCCGGCCTGCCGCCCGTACGGTCGTCGGCTAGGGCGCCGCCGCCGGGATCTCGTCCCAGGGGGCTGACGCGTAGACCTCCGCCACCCGCCGCATCAGCTCTTCGTCCACCGCGAACTCCGTGGAGTCGATCCGGCGCACCGGGCTGATGCCCCGCGAGTTGGTCACGAAGGCCGACCGGTACGCGTCCAGGCCGTCCAGGGTCACCCGGCGGCGTACCGACGGCAGCCCCGGCTCGATCAGTGCCATGGTGATCCCGGTCAGCGCGGGCGCGTCCGGCCAGACCGCCGAAGTGCCGTCCCAGAAGGCGATGTTGGTGACGTCTCCCTCCGCGATCACCCCGCCGGGACCGGTCAGCAGCGCGGCGTCGAAGCCCGCGCGGACAGCGGCCCTGCCGTAGTGGATCTGGCCGAAACCGCCGAGGTGCTTGATGTGGGGGACCGGCCGTTGGTACGGGACGGACATCAGGCTCTGTGGTTCACCTGACGGCGCGGCGGGCGGACGCACGGTGACCATCACGGTGGCGGCGTCGTCCCCGTCGGGCCAGTGCACGTACACCCGCGTCGACGCGTCCCGCACGCCCGCAGCGTCGAGCGCGTGCCGGATCAGCCGGCAGACGTGCCCGCCGTCGAGCCCCGCGCCGAACAGTTCGCGGGTCGCCGAGTCCAGCCTGGCGAGATGCAGTGCGAGGCCGCGTACCCGGCAGTCGCTGACCTGCATGGCGGTGAAATGGCCGTAGTTGAGGAAGGCGGGGGTGCTGAGCGAGGTGTCGGTGACGGGCCGGCCGTCGACCTCGATGTGCAGGGGCTCTTTCCGGGTGGCCTCCGTCTGCGGGGGCTCTGTCTGCATGTGCTCTGCCTGCGTGTGCTCTGCCTGCGTGTGCGTGGGCGCTGTCCGCGTGGGGTCTGTCCGCATAGGGGTCACGGTACGGAGGAGGGCCGGGTGCGCGGACCGGTTCTCCCGGACGGATGCGCGTCATCCACCAACCGTGCTTGACCTCAACAATGGTTGATGTATGACGCTGCGGTCATGGACATCACCACGCAGCCCACGCATCCCCTGAAGCTGGCCGTCGTCATCGCCAGCAACCGCACCGGCCGTTTCGGCCCCACCGTCGCCGACTGGTTCCTCTCCCGCGCCAGGCTCCGCGGCGACCTCACTGTCGAGGTGATCGACCTCGCCGACGTCGAACTGCCCACCGCGCTCTCCTACGACCCGTCGCCCGCAGTGCGCGAGGTGCTCGGCCAGGTCACCCCGAGGCTTGAGTCGGCCGACGCCTTCGTTGTCCTGACCCCCGAGTACAACCACTCCTTCCCCGCCTCCCTCAAGAACCTCATCGACTGGCACTACAGCCAGTGGCAGGCCAAACCGGTCGCGTTCGTCTCGTACGGCGGGATCTCCGGCGGGCTGCGCGCGGTCGAGCAGCTGCGGCAGGTCTTCGCCGAACTGCACGCGGTCACTGTCCGGGACACGGTGAGCTTCCACCACGCGCAGGGCCACTTCGACGAGGACGGCACCCACAAGGACCCCGAAGCCCCCGACGGGGCGGCCAAGGTCATGCTCGACCAGCTCGCCTGGTGGGGGCTGGCCCTGCGGGACGCGAAGGAGGTCCGCCCGTACGGAAGCTGACGGGCGCCGGTCCTCTGCGGGCGCGGGTGTTCTCGACGGGCGCGGGATACCCGGCCGTCAGTGGTCGCCCAGCGCTCGCGCGACGCCCTTCTCGCGGGGGCCGAGGAAGTGCGGGTCGGGCTTGAAGGCGGCGTCGAGCGCCGCCTTCCCCGCCGCCAGGATCTCGCGGGTACTGCCGTAGTACCAGGTCACGTCATGCGCGTCGGACGTGCCGATGCCGTACGACTCGATACCGGCCGACCGGCACAGCGCGATGGCCCTGCGGATGTGGAACCCCTGGCTGACCAGGACGGCCCGGTGGACCCCGAACACCTTCCTGGCCCGCACACACGAGTCCCAGGTGTCGAACCCCGCGTAGTCGCTGACCACCTTCGCGCCCGGCACCCCGTGCCGTACGAGATAGGCCCGCATCGCGTCCGGCTCGTCGTAGTCGGTCCGGCTGTTATCACCGGTGACCAGCACCACCTTCACCGTGCCCGCCCGGTACAGACCCGCGGCGGCGTCGAGCCGGTGCGCGAGGTACGGCGACGGCCGGCCCTGCCACAGACCCGCGCCGAAGACCACGGCGACATCGGCCGGGGGCACGTCGGCGGCCGTCCGCACCCGGTCGCTCGCGACGGCGAACATCCAGGTGGCAGGGGCGAGCGCCAGCACACAGCCGAGCATGACGGCCTGCACGGCGCGGCGCCGGCCGCGCCTGGCCCTCGGCAGCCGCAGACCGGGAACGCGCAGACCGGGAACGCGCAGACCGGGAACGCGCAGACCGGGGACGCGCAGCCCGGACAGCCGCAGGTTCTTCGGCAGGCTCGGCCGCAGCCGTCGTATGCGGGACAACGCGGGTCTGCGCATGGGTGGGTGGCCTTCCGACGCCGGACGTGTCGGAAGGTCGGACGCGCAATGGGGGACGTCCGGTTCGCTCAGCCGGGCGACTGGTCCGGTTCGCTCGGGCCGCCCACCGGCGTCACCTCAGGGTGTACGTCAGATGCGTCACGCCGTTCCCCTCGACCACCGTGGGCCCCTCCAGCGCGCGCGGCGCCTCCCGCAGGTTGTCGAGGAAACGCACGCCCGAACCGAGCAGCAGCGGCACCAGGTCGACATCCAGCTCGTCCAGCAGCCCGGCGTTGATGCACTGCTGGGTGAGGTCGGCGCTGCCGATGACGACTTTCTTTCCGCCCGCTGTCGCCCTGGCCTGCGCGATGGCGCTCTCGACGCCGTCGGTGACGAAGGTCAGCGGGGTGTCCGCACGGGGCCAGCCGTCCGGGATGCTGTGGCTGACGACGATCACCGGCCTGCCCAGGGGATGCCCGCCGATCCAGCCGCCCGCGTCGTCGAACGTACGCCTCCCGTAGACGAGCACACCGATCTCCGAAAGACCGCGGTTCAGCCGCTGGGCACTGGCCTCCGACACCTGGAAGGTCATGTTCGGGTCAGCGGTCCTGACCGTGACGTCCCCGTTCCCGTACCACCGGAACAGCTGATCGACCCCGTCGGACGGGTGTGAGACGAACCCGTCCAGCGACATGGACATGTTCGCGGTCACCTTGGCCATCGGTTCTCTCCGCTCTGGTCGGCCTCTCCCGTTCCACGTTCCTCCGATACGGACGGTCCGGCGACCCGGCGACCCGGAGGCCGCGTCCAGGGCCCGGGACTCAGTACTGTCGGAGCATGGAAGGCACCGCGTACACCCCGACCGACTGCGAACGCTGGGACACCGAGCCGGACAAGAGGCCGGGCCGCACCGCCTTCCAGCGCGATCGCGCGCGCGTGCTGCACTCCGGTGCGCTGCGCCGGCTCGCGGGCAAGACCCAGGTGGTCACACCGGGCTCGCTCCCGCAGGCGGGCGGCGCCGTCCGGGCGGGGGAGACCGCGTTCCAGATCTGGGACTCCAGCCCGCGCACCCGCCTCACGCACTCCCTGGAATGCGCCCAGGTCGGCCGGGAACTCGGCGCCGCGCTCGGCTGCGACCCCGATCTCGTCGAGACCGCCTGCCTCGCCCACGACCTGGGCCACCCGCCGTTCGGCCACAACGGCGAACTGGCGCTCAACGACTTCGCCGGGGACTGCGGCGGCTTCGAGGGCAACGCCCAGTCGCTGCGCCTGCTCACCCGTATCGAACCCAAGCGTTTCGTCCCGTCGGACGCCACCGGCGAGCCGGTCAGCGTCGGACTGAACCTCACCCGGGCCGCGCTCGACGCGGCCACCAAGTACCCATGGCCGCGCGGCGGACACCCCACCGAGCCCGGCTCGGTGAAATTCGGGGTGTACGAGGACGACCTGCCCGTCTTCGACTGGGCCAGGCGCGGCGCCCCGGCCGACCGCAAGTGCTTCGAGGCCCAGGTCATGGACTGGTCCGACGACGTCGCGTACTCCGTGCACGATGTCGAGGACGGGCTGCACGCCGGGCACATCGACCCCGGCTGTCTGACCTCCGGACCCGAGCGGGACGCCATCATGGCGGTCGCCATCGGCCGTTACGTACCCGGCGACACCGATCCGGCCGAGCTCACCGACGCACTCGACGGCCTCCTCGCCCAGGAGTGGTGGCCGCACGGCTACGACGGGACCGCCGTCGCGCAGGCCCGGCTGAAGGACGCCACCAGCCAGCTCATCGGCCGGTTCTGCCTGGCCGCCGAGAGCGCGACCCGGGAGTCGTACGGCGCGGGGCCGCTCACCAGATACGCGGCGGAACTGGTCGTTCCACGCCGGGCGCGACTGGAGTGCGCCGTCCTCAAGGCCGTCGCCGACCTCTATGTGATGCAGCGGGCGGAGCAGGAGCGGCTCCGCATCGACCAGCGCGAAGTGCTTGCCGAGCTGGCCGAAGCGCTCACGGCACGCGCGCCCGAAGGGCTCGACCCGCAGTTCCGGGCGCTGTTCGAAGCGGCACCCGCCGCACGTGACCGCAAACGTGTGATCGTCGACCAGATCGCCTCACTCACGGACACCTCGGCCCGCTCGCTGCACGCGCGGCTGACCGTCCGTCACTGAGGATGACCGCCCGCGGTACGGCTGTCCCGCGCCGCCATGCCATCATGACCGGCCATTCCTGACCGTGCGTGAGCCTCAACACCTCACACCTCTTCCCCCATCACACTCCGTGCGGGACGCTCACAAGTGGCGCCAGCACTCCAAGGAGGCATCAAGTGGTCGACGCACATCTGACGTTCGTCATCATCGGCGGCGGGCTCGCGGGGGCGAAGGCCGCCGAAACCCTCCGCACCGAAGGGTTCGCGGGCCGCGTGATTCTCATCGGTGATGAACGCGACCACCCCTACGAACGCCCGCCCCTCTCCAAGGGCTTCCTGTCGGGGAAGGAGGAGCGCGACAGCGTCTTCGTCCACGAGACCGCCTGGTACGCGCAGGCCGACATCGAGCTGCATCTCGGCCAGACCGTCGTCTCCATCGACCGCGCCGTCAAGGTCGTACGCCTCGGTGACGACACGGCCATCCACTACGACAAGCTGCTGCTGGCGACCGGCGCCGAGCCGCGCCGCCTGGACATCCCCGGCACCGGGCTCGCGGGCGTGCACCATCTGCGCCGGCTCGCCCACGCCGACCGGCTGCGGAA
This sequence comes from Streptomyces sp. NBC_00440, assembly GCF_036014215.1. Classification (NCBI taxonomy): domain Bacteria; kingdom Bacillati; phylum Actinomycetota; class Actinomycetes; order Kitasatosporales; family Streptomycetaceae; genus Streptomyces; species Streptomyces sp. NBC_00440. The sequence goes on along the minus strand of NZ_CP107921.1, from coordinate 2,351,273 downwards.
CGTCCTGGCCTCGCTCGGCCGGGACAACGGCCACCTGGTGATCGCGGGAGGGGGCTGGATCGGCCTGGAGGTCGCGGCTGCCGCGCGCGGCTACGGGGCCGAGGTCACCGTCGTCGAACCGCACCAGACCCCGCTGCACGCGGTGCTGGGCCCCGAGGTCGGCCAGATCTTCACCGACCTGCACGCCGAGCACGGTGTCCGCTTCCACTTCGGCGCGCGCCTCACCGAGATCACCGGCCAGGACGGCATGGTCCTGGCCGTCCAGACCGACGACGGCGAGGAGCACCCGGCCCACGACGTGCTCGCCGCGATCGGCGCGGCCCCCCGCGTCTCGCTGGCCGAGGCCGCAGGCCTTGAACTGGTGGACCGGGCGGACGGCGGCGGCATCGCCGTCGACTCCTCGCTGCGCACCTCCGACCCGGACATCTACGCGGCGGGCGACGTCGCGGCCGCCCAGCATCCGGTGCTCGGCACCCGGCTGCGCGTCGAGCACTGGGCGAACGCGCTCAACGGCGGCCCGGCGGCGGCCCGCGCGATGCTCGGCCAGGGCGTGGCGTACGACCGGATCCCGTACTTCTTCTCCGACCAGTACGACCTGGGACTTGAGTACTCGGGGTGGGCGCCGCCCGGCTCGTACGACCAGGTACTCATCCGGGGCGACGCGGGGAAGCGGCAGTTCATCGCCTTCTGGATGAAGGAAGGGCGGCTGCTGGCCGGGATGAACGTCAATGTGTGGGACGTCACCGAACAGCTCCAGCGGCTGATCCGCTCCGGCGCGACCCTGGACCCCGAGGCCCTCGCGGACCCGTCGGTGGACCTGGCCACGCTGGGCACCTGAGGGCTGTCCCGTACGGAGTGTCCGAGCCGGACCGTAGACTTCACCCGTGGCAGGCAGGATCAACGATGACGACGTGAAGGCGGTCCGGGACGCGGTCCCGATCGACGCCGTCGTTTCCGAGTACCTCCAGCTGCGGAACGCGGGCGGCGGGAACCTGAAGGGGCTCTGCCCCTTCCACGACGAGAAGTCCCCTTCCTTCCAGGTGAGCCCGGCCAAGGGCCTCTTCCACTGCTTCGGCTGCCAGGAGGGCGGGGACACTCTCGCCTTCATCATGAAGATCGACCACCTCTCGTTCTCGGAGGCGGTCGAGCGGCTCGCGGGCACGGCCGGCATCACCCTCCGGTACGAGGAGGGCGGCTACACCCCCAACAGCCAGCGCGGCGAGCGCATCCGGCTGGTCGAGGCGCACAAGGTGGCCGCGCAGTTCTATGTCGAGCAGCTCGACAGCGCCGAGGCCGAGATCGGCCGGAAGTTCCTCGCCGAGCGCGGTTTCGACCAGGCGGCGGCCACCCATTTCAGCGTCGGCTACAGCCCGGCGGGCTGGGACCATCTGACCCGCTACCTGCGCGGCAAGGGCTTCTCCGACAAGGAGCTCATCACCTCCGGCCTCTCCCAGGAGGCCCGCGGCGGCAAGCCCATCGACCGCTTCCGCGGCCGGCTGATGTGGCCGATCCGCGACATCAGCGGCGAGGTCGTCGGCTTCGGCGCGCGCAAGCTCCGCGACGACGACAACGGGCCGAAGTACCTCAACACCCCCGAGACATCGATCTACAAGAAGTCCCAGGTCCTCTACGGGATCGACCTGGCCAAGAAGGAGATCGCCAAGTCCAGCAGGGCCGTCGTCGTCGAGGGGTACACGGATGTCATGGCCTGCCATCTGGCCGGCGTGACCACCGCCGTCGCCACCTGCGGCACGGCCTTCGGCACCGATCACATCAAGATCCTCCGCCGGCTGCTGATGGACAACGGCAGCGCCCGCGTGATCTTCACCTTCGACGGGGACGCGGCCGGACAGAAGGCGGCCCTGCGCGCCTTCGAGGACGACCAGAAGTTCGCCGCCGAGACCTATATCGCCATCGCCCCCGACGGGATGGACCCCTGCGATCTGCGGCTCGCGCAGGGCGACGAGTCGGTGCGCAGCCTGGCCGAACCCCGTACCCCGCTCTTCGAGTTCGCGCTCCGCCAGATCATCGCGCGGTACGACCTGGAGACCCCGGCGGGCCGGGCGACGGCCCTCGACGAGGCCGCGCCCGTGGTGGCCCGGATCAAGAACAGCGCCTCGCAGCACGAGGTCGCCGTACAGCTGGCCGGCATGGTCGGCATCCTCGACACCCAGTTCGTGGTCAAGCGCATCAGCCAGCTCGCACAGTGGGCCCGCGGCCGGGGCAACGCACCGGCGCCTTCGCGCGGTGGCCGCCCCCCACAGCAGCAGACCGAGGCGCCGCGCCCCCCGTCGAGCGGCCCCGCGCTCCACCTCCGCAGCCCCGCGCACCGCACCGAGCGTGAGCTGCTGAAGCTGGCACTGCAACGCCCCGAGCTGGTCTCACCGGCCTTCGACGCCTACGGGGCCGACGAGTTCACCGCCCCGCCGTACGCCGCCGTGCGCGAGGCGATCATGGAGGCGGGCGGCGCGGAGGCGGGCATCACCGACTCCTTCGAGTACCTCACCCGGGTCCGCGCGGCGGCGCCGAACGACACGGTCCGGGCCGTGGTCACCGAGCTGGCCGTGGAGGCGATCATGCGCCGTACGGTCGACGAGCTGTACGCGGGCGAGCAGCTGGTCCACGTCCGGCTGCGCGCGGTCGACCGGCGGATCACGGACGTCCAGGGCACCCTGGCCCGGGCCTCCACGCAGGGCGACGCCGAGCAGTACGCGGCGGTCCAGAGCGAGTTGTGGACCCTCCAGCAGTACGGGCAGTCCCTGCGCAACCACGGCGCCGAAGCGCTCTGACCGAAGCGCTCTGACGGACGCTGACGGAGCCGGACCGGAGCGCTCTGAGCCGGACCGGAGCGGACCGAGCCCGGACCGGAGCGGACTGAGCCGAGGCCGTGCGGTGGCGTTCCCATAACCGCCGGGTCACGAACCGGACTCAGAAAGTCACCGCACACCCCTCGTGGCCGCGCTGTGTCGTGCCCCACACTGGGCAGCGGCGCCTGAGACCGGCCGGCACATGGGGGACGGAAGGCAGCTCGGCCGCCGCTGTCCCGCTGCCGCACGCCCCCGATCCGGCAGTCATCCTGGAGGCCGCCCCCGTGCAGACCCGGACCCCGACCGAAACCGACGTGGCCCCGGCAGTCCCTCAGCAGGGCCCGGCCGCAGGTCACCCCGAGACCGTCCCCGGCCCGGCGAGGCCCGCACCCGCGGCCGTCCCCGAGGTCGTGGCCGAGGACCCGGACGAAGCGCCCGCACTCGCGCGTACCGGCGCCGCGGACACCGGCGGCCCCTCATCCGACCTCTTCCGCCAGTACTTACGGGAGATCGGCCGTATCCCGCTGCTCACGGCGGCCGACGAGGTGGAACTCGCACGCTGTGTCGAGGCGGGCCTCTTCGCCGAGGAACGGCTGGGGAGTTCGGCCGATCTCGACTCCCGCCTCGCCATGGACCTGGACCGCCTGGTGGTGCTCGGCCGGATGGCCAAACGGCGGCTGATCGAGGCCAACCTCCGCCTCGTGGTCTCCGTCGCCAAGCGGTACGTGGGCCGCGGGCTGACCATGCTCGACCTGGTCCAGGAGGGAAACCTCGGCCTGATCCGGGCGGTGGAGAAGTTCGACTACGCCCGCGGCTACAAGTTCTCCACGTACGCGACCTGGTGGATCCGCCAGGCGATGTCCCGGGCCCTGGCCGACCAGGCCCGGACGATACGGGTCCCGGTCCACGTGGTCGAGCTGATCAACCGGGTGGTGCGGGTCCAGCGCCGGATGGTCCAGGAACGCGGGTACGAACCGACGCCGGACGAGGTCGCGGCCCAGCTCGAACTCACCCCGGAACGCGTAGGGGAGGTGCTGCGGCTCGCCCAGGAACCGGTGTCCCTGCACGCCCCGGTGGGGGAGGAGGACGAGGTGGCGCTGGGCGACCTGATCGAGGACGGGGACGCGGCGTCCCCGGTGGAGTCGGCGGCGTTCCTGCTGCTGCGGCAGCACCTGGAGGCAGTGCTCTCCACGCTCGGCGAACGCGAGCGCAAGGTCGTCCAGCTCCGCTACGGCCTGGCGGACGGCAGGCCCCGCACGCTGGAGGAGATCGGACGGATCTTCGGGGTGACGCGGGAGCGGATCCGCCAGATCGAGTCCAAGACCCTGAACAAACTGCGGGACCACGCATTCGCGGACCAGCTGCGGGGCTACCTGGACTGAGCGCAACCCCGCAGCGACATACCCCGACCGCTGATCCCGACCCGCTGGCCCGGACCTGCTGATCCAGCCCCGCTGGCCCGGACCGACAGCCCCGGACCCGCTGATCCAGCGCCACTGGTCCGGACCGACAGCCCCGGACCCGCTAATCCACCTCCACCACCGCCTGCGCGAACTGCGCCGCATAGAGCCGCGCATACGCCCCGCCCGCAGCCAGCAACTCCTCGTGCGAGCCCTGCTCCACGATCGCCCCGTTCTCCATCACCAGAATCACATCCGCGTCCCGGATCGTGGAGAGCCGGTGCGCGATGACGAAGCTGGTGCGGCCGTGCGACAGCCGGGCCATCGCCTGCTGGATCAGCACCTCGGTACGGGTGTCGACGGAGCTCGTCGCCTCGTCGAGCACCAGGATCACCGGATCGGAGAGGAAGGCCCGCGCGATCGTGATCAGCTGCTTCTCGCCCGCGCTCACCCCCGTACCCTCGTCGTCGATGACCGTGTCGTACCCCTCGGGAAGGGTGCGGATGAACCGGTCGGCGTGGGCCGCCCGGGCCGCCTCCTCGACCTCCTCGCGGGTGACGGCGCGCGACGAGCCGTACGCGATGTTCTCCGCGATCGTGCCGCCGAACAGCCAGGTGTCCTGGAGCACCATGCCTATCCCGGAGCGCAGCTCCTCACGCGTCATTCTGGCGACGTCGGTCCCGTCGAGCGTGATCCGCCCGCCGGTCACCTCGTAGAACCGCATGAGCAGATTGACCAGGGTCGTCTTGCCCGCGCCGGTCGGTCCGACGATCGCGACCGTGTGCCCCGGTTCGACCGAGAGCGACAGATCGTCGATGAGCGGCTTGTCGGCCTCGTACCGGAACGAGACCTTCTCCAGCGAGATGTTGCCGCGCACCGCCACCGGACGGTCGGCAATACGGGCACCGGGCACCGCGTCGGACACCGCGCCCGCTACCGCGTCGGATCCCGCAATGGATTCCGTCCCGGAGGAGTCCGTGTCGGGCGTCTGCTCCTCCGCGTCGAGCAGCTCGAAGATCCGCTCGGCGGACGCCACACCCGACTGCACCAGGTTCGCCATCGAGGCGACCTGGGTCAGCGGCTGCGAGAACTGCCGCGAGTACTGGATGAAGGCCTGCACATCACCGATCGACAGCGACCCGGAAGCGACCCGCAGCCCGCCGATGACCGCCACCAGCACGTAGTTGAGGTTGGAGACGAACATCATCAGCGGCTGCATGATGCCGCTGTTGAACTGGGCCTTGAACCCCGCCTCGTACAGCGCGTCGTTCTGCTCGCGGAAGGCCTCGGCCGACTCCTCCTGCCGCCCGAAGATCTTGACCAGGGCGTGCCCGGTGTACATCTCCTCGATATGGGCGTTGAGCTTGCCGGTGACCTTCCACTGCTGCACGAACTGCGGCTGGGACCGCTTGCCGACGCGCGTGGCCACCAGCACCGAGAGCGGCACGGTGACCAGCGCGACCAGCGCCAGGATCCAGGAGATCCAGAACATCATCGCCAGTACGCCGATGATGGTGAGCAGCGAGTTCATGAGCTGGCCCATGGTCTGCTGCATCGTCTGGCCGATGTTGTCGACGTCGTTGGTCGTCCGGCTGAGCACCTCACCGCGCTTCGCCCTGTCGAAGTACGACAGCGGCAGCCGCGAGAGCTTCGCCTGGATCTCCTCGCGCATCCGGTACATGGCCTCATTGATGATCCGGGCCGCGAGCCGGGTGGTGACGAGCATCAGCAGACCCGCGCAGGCGAAGGCCGCCAGCGCGAGCAGCAGGATCTCTCCCACCTGGGTGAAGTCGATGCCCTTGCCCGGCGTGAAGTCCACACCGGAGAGCATGTCGGCCATCGCGCCCTGACCCCTGGCGTGCAGGCCCTTCAAGGCCTGCGCCTTGGTCGTGCCCGCGGGCAGCTGCCGGCCGATGATCCCGGCGAAGATCAGGTCGGTCGCCCGGCCGAGGATCTTCGGCCCGACGACCGAGAGCGCGACGCTGCCGACGACGGCCAGCAGCATCGTGAACAGAGCGGCACGGTCCTGCGCCAGCTGCCGCAGCAGCCGCTTGCCCGATCCCTTGAAGTCCATGGACTTCTGGGTCGGTCCTGCCATCATGCGTCCACCAGGACCGGCCATCAGGCTGCCTCCGCCTCGGTCAGCTGGGAGAGCACGATCTCCCGGTATGTCTCATTGCCGTCCATCAGCTCGTGGTGCCGGCCGGTCCCGACGACCTGGCCCTCGTCCATGACGACGATCCGGTCCGCGTCGCGGATGGTCGAGACGCGCTGGGCGACGATCACCACGGTCGACTCCGCCGTCTCGCGCCGCAGCGCGGTCCGCAGCGCCGCGTCGGTCGCGTAGTCCAGCGCCGAGAACGAGTCGTCGAAGAGATAGATCTCCGGCCGCTGGACCAGCGTCCTGGCGATCGCCAGCCGCTGGCGCTGCCCGCCGGAGACATTGGTGCCGCCCTGGGCGATCGGCGCGTTCAGCCCGCCTTCGAGCGCCTCGACGAACCCCTTGGCCTGCGCCACATCCAGCGCGTGCCACAGCTCATCGTCGGTCGCGTCCGGGTTCCCGTACCGCAGGTTCGTCGCGACGGTCCCGGAGAACAGATACGGCTTCTGCGGCACCAGGGACACGGTCTTCGCCAGCAGGACCGGGTCGAGTTCCCGTACGTCAGTGCCGTCCACCAGCACCGCGCCGCCCGTGGCGTCGAACAGCCGGGGTACGAGACCGAGCAGCGTCGACTTCCCGCTGCCGGTCGACCCGATCACCGCGGTCGTCTCACCGGGCAGCGCCTCCAGGGCGACCTCCCGCAGCACCGACGCCTCGGCGCCCGGGTACTTGAACCCGGCCCCGCGGATCTCCAGATGGCCGTGCCTGGCCAGCTCGGTGACGGGATTCATCGGCGGCACCACGCTGGAGTCGGTGGAGAGGACCTCCTGGATCCGCTCGGCGCAGACCTCCGCGCGCGGCACCATCATGAACATGAAGGTGGCCATCATCACGGACATCACGATCTGCATCAGATAGGAGAGGAACGCGGTGAGCGCCCCGATCTGCATCGCGCCGCTGTCGATCCGGTGCGCGCCGAACCAGACCACCGCGATCGACGACACATTCACCACGGTCATCACCGTCGGGAACATCAGGGCCATCAGCCGCGCGGTCCCCAGCGAGACGTCGGTCAGTTCGGCGTTGGCGCCCTTGAAGCGCTCCTTCTCGTACGCGTCCTTCACGAAGGCGCGGATGACCCGGTTGCCGGTGATCTGCTCACGCAGCACCCGGTTCACCGTGTCGAGCCGGACCTGCATCTTCCGGAAGAGCGGCCGCATCCGCCGGACGATCAGCGAGACCAGTACGAGCATGACCGGGACGACCGCGATCAGGACCAGCGAGAGCGGGACGTCCTGGCCGAGCGCCAGCACGATGGCGCCCACGCACATGATCGGCGCCGAGGCCATCAGGGTGAACGACATCAGGACCAGCATCTGGATCTGCTGGACGTCATTGGTCGTCCGGGTGATGAGGGACGGGGCGCCGAAGTGCCCGACCTCGCGGGCCGAGAAGGACTGCACCCGGTCGAAGACACCGGCACGGATGTCCCGGCCGAGCGCGGACGCGGTCCGGGCGCCGAAGTAGACGGCACCCCCGTTGCAGATCACCTGAACCACGCTGATGGCGATCATGAGACCGCCGTAGCTCAGGATGTAACCCGAGTCACCCTTCACGACACCGTTGTCGATGATGTCCGCGTTGAGCGTCGGCAGATAGAGGGTGGCGCAGGTCTGGAGCAGCTGAAGCAGCGCCAGCAGGGCCATGGGTTTCTTGTACGGACGCAAATGGGTCCGCAGGAGCGATATGAGCACGTGCGTCTCTCGGGTCGGCGGTCCGGCGGGGCTTCCGGCAGGGCAGGTGAAGGCAGGGACGGTGTCCGGCCGTCCCAGTTTCCGGTACCGCGCAACCTGATACGAACCGTTTTCCTCAAACAGGGGTCAAGAAGGGGAAGGGGGTCAGGAGCGAGGTCGGGACACAGCCGTCAGGACGGCGTGCCGAACGCTCCGGGATGGATCTGGTCACGCGTCGCCGCGTACTGCTTACGCACGGCCTGCCCCACCGCGAGCCCGTCGCCCGGTTCGAGTACCTGCGCCGCCGCGCCCTGCCAGGCGGGCGGGGTCTGCGGATCCAGCGTGCCCTCGGAAACACCGAGTGCCCAGGCCGCCTGCCGGGCGGCACCGACCGCCGCGTAGTCGGCGGGCTGCGGGACGACGACCTGTGCCCCGAAGATGCCGGGGGCGGCGGCCTGGACGGCGGGCAGTTCGGCGGCGGCGCCCAGCAGGAACACCCGGCGCACCTCGACGCCGCGGTCCCGCAGTACGTCCATGGCGTCCGCCAGCGAGCAGAGCATTCCTTCGAAGGCCGCCCGCGCCACATGCTCGCGCTTCATCGATTCGCGGCGCAGCCCGGACAGGGTGCCCGCGGTGTGCGGCAGCTGCGGGGTGCGCTCGCCCTCCAGATACGGCAGGAGCACCACCCCGGACGCGCCCGGGGTGGAGGTCAGCGCGAGTGCCGACAGGGCCTCAAGATCCTCGGCGCCGAGGAGCTCGGCGGTGCCGCGCAGCGCCCGTACGGCGTTGAGCGTGTGTACCACCGGCAGATGCATCCCGGTGGCGTCGGCGAACGAGGTGATCATCCCGGACGGGTCGGACAGCGCCTCGTGGTGCACGGCCATCACCGAACCCGACGCACCGAGCGACACGACCACGTCGCCGGCGGAGACCCCCAGTCCGAAGGCGGCGGCCATCGTCTCGCCGGTGCCGGCCGAGATCAGCAGCCCCTCGGGGGTGGTCCCCGCGGAGTCGGACGGGCCGAGCACCTCCGGCAGCGCGGCCGGGTGCCCGAGGGCCAGCTCCACCAGATCGGGGCGGTAGGCGCCGGTCGCAGCCGACCAGTAGCCGGTGCCCGACGCGGCGCCCCGGTCGGTGATCCGCCGGGCGGGCCGCCCGAGCAGCTGCCACACGAGCCAGTCGTGCGGCTGGAGCAGCGCGGCGATCTTCGCGGCCGCCTCCGGCTCCTGCCGCGCCAGCCAGCGCAGCTTCGACACCGGCTGCGCGGCCTGCGGTACGGAGCCGACCGCCTCGGCCCACGCGGACCGGCCGCCGAGCGAATCGATCAGATCCGCCGCGGCGACCTGCGCCCGCTTGTCGTTGCCGATCAGCGCGGGCCGTACGAGATTGCCCTGCCGGTCCAGCGGCACCAGGCCGTGCTGCTGGGCGGACACGCCGATGGCCTGCACGCCTTCCAGCAGCCCGCCGGACGCGGCCTCACCGAGCGAGAGCAGCCAGCTCTGCGGATCGGCTTCGTGCTTGCCGGCCGCATTGGCGCTGTTGGTGCTCTCACCCGCCTCGTCCGTCTGTGGATGGGGCGCATACCCCTGGCGCAGCACGGCACCTGTGTCCGTGTCGCACACGACGATGCGCGTGAAGGCGGCTGAGCTGTCAAGACCGGCGACTATCCCCATACGGCCCGATTGTGCCGCACGCCGGAACGTCAGGTGTTGCTGGTGCCCCAGTCGTCCTCGACAGCCCCGTTCCGCTCCCGCAGTGAACGGACCCGGTGGGCCATCGCGTCGGGCATCCTGTCGCCCATCTTCGCGCTCACGGTGTGGAGCGCCTTGCCCGCGACATCCCGCCCGTTCTGCGCGGCGGCCTCGGCCGCGTTGCGTACGGCCGGGTTCTCCGCGACCTGGCGGGCGGACTTCTTCAACTGCTCGTAACGCTCCCGACCGGCACGTGTGCCGATCACATAACCGAGAGCGAGTCCCACGACGAACGTCAGCTTGTACCGCATGGCTGCCTTCCCTTGTGCCGGTGCTGCCCGCCTACCCGGCCGGCACGTGATCACCCGGGGCGGAACCGATTGGCGGAGCACCCCCCTGCTTGCGCTAATGTATGTGTCGCAGCGAGCACACGCCCCCCGGGAACGATTCGGTGGGTACGTTCGGTGCACAGCAGCAATCCCCTGTAGCTCAATTGGCAGAGCAGCCGGCTGTTAACCGGCAGGTTACTGGTTCGAGTCCAGTCGGGGGAGCGCGGTCCCCTGTAGCTCAATTGGCAGAGCATTCGGCTGTTAACCGGAGGGTTACTGGTTCGAGTCCAGTCGGGGGAGCATGACGGAAGAGGGCCCCTCAGGGGGCCCTTTTTCATGCTGTTTTCTTGCTGTTTTCCGCCGGGGTGGAACCGCCCCGTCCACGGCGCAGTCCTCATGGTCAGCGAAGCCGACCATCCGAGGCAGGAGATCGTATGAGCGGCTATGCTGCGGCAGACGGCGCGTACACGTGTACGCGCCACGCCGTAATGGGGCGGTAGCTCAGCCGGTTAGAGCAGCGGACTCATAATCCGTCGGCCGTGGGTTCGAGTCCCACCCGCCCCACACAGAAGAAACGTCGTGACCTGCGGATACGCTTCGCCAAGCGTACCGCGGTCAAGGCGTTCGCCACACAAACGCCACACCGAAGCCCCGTACGATTTCTTCCATGGCTTCGATCAAGACCAACTCCCGGCTGTCCGGAGACCCTTCTTATACCGTCGTATGGCGGGCCGGTGGCTCCCGGACGGGGGGCTGGTGCCGTGAGACCTTCGACGATGAGGACCAGGCGAAACGTTTCCGCGACCTGGTCAACGGTCACGGACAGCAATGGCCCCCGGGGTGGGTCAAGGGGGAGGGGTTTGTCGAGCCGAGTGAGCCGGACGTGAGTGACGCGGAAATGTTCCCGCTGTTCGCGCACAACTACGTGGGGCTGCTGACCGACATATCGGACCACACGAGAATCAACTCACGGCGGGCGGCCGCCCAAGTTCGACAAAACCGACTACCGCGAGCGCCACGCGGTGGAGTGCGGGATCAACCGACTCAAGCGCCACCGCGCGGTGGCCACCAGATACGACAAACTCGCCGTCCGCTACGAAGCCACAGTCACTATCGCCGTCATCAACGAGTGGCTGTGACCAGCACTTTCAAAACACGCCCTACGGCAGCGTGAACCCGTCGACCACACCGACGGCGACGCTCACCCCGCAGCAGATCAACGTGGTGCGCGGCAACTACTCGCTGCCGCCGATCACGTTCTACAAGGCGCAGGTGCGGGTGGACGGTAAGCCGCGCAAGGTGCTGCCGGAGGACCTGTGGATTCTGGTGCCGCCGGATCGCGAGAAGTGGGCGCAGACGCAGCTCGGTGTGACGGCCGAGGCCCTGGTTCTTTCGCGCGGCACGAACCCGGAGATTATCCGGGAGGATGCCCCGGGCATCATCATCACCCGCGGTGTCCAGGATGACCCGGTGCAGATCTGGACTAAGGGTGCCGCTGTGGGGATGCCGGTGATGCATACGCCGGACGCGCACATCGTGGCGAAGGTGCTGTGATGCCGCGCCTTGTTGCTGCCGTGTACGTGCAGGACCCGTCGACGCGGGAGGAGCTGATCCTCCTGCCCGGCGAGTGCCCGGAACCGGAGGTTGCCGCGCTGGTGACGAACCCGGATGCCTGGGACGAGCCACCCGAGGTCTGCGAGCCGGAGCCGGAGCCGATCGCGGTGGGGGAGCCCGATCCCACCGCAGGGAACGGCGAGCAGGAGTCGGAACAGGCGGAGGCCGGCGGGCGTGGCGGCGCGAAGAAGTCGCCCCCGCGGCGGGCTCGCTCGTCGTCGTGATCGTCCGTACGGCCCGGAACCAGGGACGCTCCCCGGTGCCGGGCCGTACCTCGTGTGGAGAAGGAGGACCTGGTGGACGAGTTCCAGCGGTCGTGGCTGCTGGCGCAGCTCGGGCCGGACACTGACCCGGCCGACCTGGAGCGCCGGTTCCTCCGGCTGCGGTCGGTGAGGGCGGTCGCCCTGGAGGTGCTGGGCGAGCGGCGCGCGAAGCTCCTCGCCGACCCGCTGAAGGTCACCGTTGACGGCGTTGTAATCATGGACATGCAGGAGAACCTGCGCGGCATCGAGCGGCAGATCGAAGTCGTACGACAGGTGCCTGCGCCGGCCGATGCACAGGACGAAGGCGAGGCGAGCGAGGCACTGGCGGCGACGTGGCTAGTGCCGACCCGCTGCTACAGATAGTGCCCGGCGTGGGGCCATTTCGCGCAACGCACCGAGAACATGCTGAGGCTGCCCGCGGTGTTGTCGGCCACCGCCAAGCCCAGCATTCGCTTGAGCGCCGAGCCAATCGCTCGCGCGCCTTCGGGACTGGAAGGAGGAGGAGTTGCTGCCGCTGTGCAGCCAGCCGCCGAGCGGCTGGCTGCACTTGCCCGGTTGTGGGCAGCCGAGTGATTCCTCGGCGACCTACGGACCAACGGCACGGCACACCGGTCTGTACCGTCCAGCCACCATTCCACGGCCGCGAGGGCAGTCGCCCCCGCGGCCGGTCTCTGCTCAGGCTCCCACTACCAAGGCCAATAGCCCCAGCCCACCAGTCCGAACAGGAGAGATACACCCGCCGCGATCACCGGCGAGACGTACACCGCCAAGACAGTGCGCCCGCCGATCTGAACGTGCACGCCCTCACGCGGCACGACCGAGGCCGGAACGTCCGGGATCAGACTAATGGCAGCCGGAATCCCGGGGGATGACTCCCCACTAGAAGGTGTGCCATGGTAGGCAGTCACGAGATGTCCCTTCTTCGAAGCGCAGCCACCGTCTCCCCGGCCTAGGAACCTGAAGACGGCGGCGCGCGACACTCGAGTCCCCCCGGGTCCGGGAGGATGCAAAAGGGCCCCACCATTGGCATGGTGGGGCCCTCATTGCTGCAACGACGCTATCGGAGGTGGAGGGAAAGAGCAAGTTCGGCTTCCGGGTATGTAGATCCGTCACATCGCGGCGCTGAACGGAGGGTTGGCCCCAGCAAGGATCACCCGGGGATCCAACTGGCGTCACCAAAGGGCATTTTGGCTCGCATGCGATGCCGGCACCATGTCCAGTGAGAGCCGACCATGGAGCAGAAACCACCGATCAACCGTCATATCCGTCGTCCGTGACCTGCCTGCGATGCCGGTCCGGATCGTAGATCGCGGTGAGGAACGGAGTGATACCGAGTGCGTAGAAGCCATACTCGAGCTGCTGATACCACGGCCGTTCATCCTCAAGTTCCCTGGACACCTGGGCGGTGACACTGCCGTTCTGCTTCTCCGTGGTCGCCATGACAACGAACGACCTGCCCTGGTCCGCCGTGTCGGATGGGCGACTGATCACGGTGAAGTCCCAGGTCTCAGCGCCTGGCACATCCGCCCCAGAAGCGAGTCGTTGCAGCACGAACGTTGGCTGCCGCAGGAGCACCGTGGACTGCGCACGAATCGCCATGTCCTTGCGTCCGCCCACGATCCGCCACGGCGGCTCAGGGCGAGTGTGGTGGATATCCGAGAGGAGCTGTTCCCGGAGCTCGGAATATTCAGCGGCCGTCTGGGCCAGCAACCGGGTGTCCTCGGCCAGTTGGCGTCTGGTGTCGCAGCTGTCGAGCAGGTAGCGGAGCGAGTCGAGCCTGCTCCGAATCCACGGCTTGAGGAACCTGTCGAGCGCACCCAAGCGATAAGCATCCTCGGCTGACTCCGCGACGAGCAGTGCACCTTGATACAAGGCTCCGTGCTTCGCAACGAGATCCATTCGTCCCCCATCTGTCGACGCCACTTCGTTGTCTTGCCCAGTCTCGCAAGGCGTTGCGAGCGATCACCTAGGCTCGATGGTGGACGCGAGGATGGAGCCCCGTGTCCACTGCCGTCCCCCGTATACCGGCCTCGCTCGCGGACTGGCCGTCCCGGTCGCCGGTCTGTCCCCGTACCACCGCAACCCGCGTACCGGTGATCTCGACGCGATCGCAGAGCCTGTCCGTCAATGGGCAGTACCGGCTGATCGTCGTCAACCGCGGCACGCTGACCGGGCGGCCGAACGAGATCCTGGCCGGCAACCAACCACACCTTCAAGGCGGCCAAGCAGCTTGGGGGACCGACGTCGCGGTCACCTTCCTCGACGTGGACGATGACGCTGCGGCGAAGATCGTCATCGTCGACAACCGCACGAGCGATCTGGCCGGGTACGCAACGGTGCTCCTCGCGGACATCCTCACCGAACTCCCGGACCTCGATGGCACCGGCTACGACCAGGACCGGCTCGACCTGCTCCTGGACGAGACCGCGCTCCCGGCGCCGATCGAGCTGCCCTCGGATGGCGCCGACACCGGGGCCGCGGCGAAGGTGCACCGCACCTGCAGAAACTGGCAGTTCGCGTGGTGGCTACGAACCAATCGAGATGCACCTGACGCGCGACCCCTTGGACGTCAGCGAGACCGACGAGGGCGGACCGGACCAGCTGACACTCGCATGACTTCCTGGTCCAACGCGCGGCCGCTGAAGGGATCAGCGGCCTGGGCAAGTCGTTCGATGGGGTCGCCGACAAAGCGGTGATTGGAGCACTCGGACGGCCAGGTAGAGAAGCCGTCGTCAGGCCATCGGGGAACGAGGTGAAAGTGCAGATGCGGCACCGACTGTTCCGACCCGGGGCCGCTGGCATTGAGGATGTCGACGCCGCTGACGCCCAGCGAGGTGCGCATGGTGATGGCGAGGTTCTGGACCAGTTCCATGGTGGCGGCCAACACGACGGCAGGCGTGTCGAAGATCCCCTCATGGTGGGCGATCGGAATCACGACGGCATGCCCTGGCGCGATGGGATCCAACGGCGCGAACGCAACGGCCGCTGGCGCGCGGGCCACCCAGCGAGCATCCCCTCGGCGAAGCAGACCGCAGAAAGTGCACTCCATGGAGATCGAGCCTGCCAGCCGCGACGAGCACGTTCCAGTGCTTTCCGTGAACCTATGGCTGGGGGCTCCGGAGGTGGCTCCGCGGGAGGGAATCGGCCCCCCGCCCTCGGCCGCCGCGATTGGTATGTGCGGATGGCGCTCCGTGAGCAGCCTGTCTCCGTCCTGCGAGGCAGTCCGGAAGGTCGGTGTTCTCCCACGTGCTAACCGCGCGCAGGTTCCTCGCGTGGAGTAGCCCGTGATCAACCTCGCCCCTGCAGCAGATACGCCATCAGTGCGCCAGCCGCATCGGGGCCGAAGCCGTGGCCGCGCGCGTCGGGGATGAGAAGAACGTCGATGCCGCCATCCCTCCCACCCTCGCACGAGTACTGCGCGTACCCCACTGGTCCGCTGGCGGCCAGCACAAGGAACGACTCCACCTCAGGCCGGAGGCGCCCCACGTACTTGGCGGCTACTTCCTCACGGGCCAATGGCGCACCGCCCCAGTGCTTAACGAAGGCGGAGTCGGCGAACCAGTCCGCCAGCAGGTCGAGGTCCTGCTCGCCCACGGGGATAAGGCGTGTCAGCTCCCCTTCGATTGACATCGCGGTGGGCATCCGGCGACTCCTGGTTTCGGGAACACGATGGGACCTCCCCACCGTAGGCGCCTCAGCGGTCGCTGTCCTCTGACAGGCGATCTTGACTGTTTGCCAAGTGAGTTTGACCGCCCAGCTCAGATTGCGGGTTCGATCCGGATCTCGCTGTCGTGGAGGGAAGGATAACGGTGATCATCCTTCCTCCTTTCCGCCCGGCCGAGTGAACCGGGACGGGAAAACCCGCTGCCGGATACCCCGGCGATCCGCTATCCCTGGACCATGACCAGCCTCACCGTTGACCAGAACGGCCTCGTCCCCCCGGGCCTGTGCCCGAACTGCCACCTCCACACCGGCTTCTCGGTCCGAGACTCCGGCCTCAGCACCTACATCTGGCCGCATCCTCAGACCGAGCACCCGTCTGTCGAGCATCAGCTCAAATACGGGATGCGCACCTGGCTGCGGCAGATTCCCGCCATCTGCGGGCACTGCCGCAAGACCGTGGTCCTGCACCAGCTGATCCGCTTCCACGAAGACGGGAAGACCGGCGATGTGCTCCGGGTGATCCAGGTCTGGCCGGAGCGGCAGCCGCGCGAGTTGCACACCTCCGTCCCGAACGCGGTGCGCGACCTGTTCGCGGAGGGCGCGCGGGCGGAGGCCGCCGAGGCATACCGCGCGGCGGGGGCGATGTATCGGGCTGCCGTCGAGGTACTCTGCAAGGATCTCGGCGCCGAGGGCAGCAACCTCGCCAGCAAGATCAATGACCTGGTCAACTGGGGCGTCACCCACGAGATCGTGGAGGACCTCCACGAGGCCCGCTTCCTCGGCAACTGGAGCCTGCACGACGGCCTGGAGTTCTCCGCCGAGGAGGTCGCCGACGTCGCCGGCCTGATCGCCGAGGCCGTCCACATCCTGTACGTGCAGCCCGAGGAGCGACGGGCGATGCGCGACGCCCGCAAGGCGCGGCGCGACGCCTTCGCTGCTGGGAACCCGTAGCCGATCGGGCCCGAGGTGCGGGGAGAGAGGGAAATGATCTTTATCCTTCCCCTTTCCGACGCCGTCTCGGGGTGCCGGAGCCAAATCCGGGGACTCCCGGCCCCAGCCGGTGAGCACGCCAGGCGGGCGCTCACTCGGACCGGTCGCGCAGGCCGGCCTCCGCGACCGCATCCCGGGCATCGGCTCCCTCGCGACGGAGCAGAGCCCGGGCGCTCCTGCCCGGTGCCGGTCCGGGTCCCGGAATGACAGCCCTGGCACGGCCGTCTCAGGCGCGGAGGAACACTGTGATCTTTTGCGCCCCCCCCCACACCGGTCAAGATCAAGTGGCAGAAACCTGGCACCGGTCAAGATCACTTGGCAAACG
This sequence comes from Streptomyces sp. NBC_00440, assembly GCF_036014215.1. Lineage (NCBI taxonomy): Bacteria > Bacillati > Actinomycetota > Actinomycetes > Kitasatosporales > Streptomycetaceae > Streptomyces > Streptomyces sp. NBC_00440. Next base: position 2,334,357 of record NZ_CP107921.1, on the reverse strand, counting down.
GTCAAGATCGCATGTCAGAGGACCGTCGCGACCTCCGTTAGGAGGTCCTTAGCCGAGGATCATCCCCTACTATCGAACACGCGTTCCCCTGGGGTCGCCCGCTCGCCACCCTGTCATCGCTCCAGTCGAGGTTCCGCCTCGCGCCGAGCACGAAACCATCGGCGTACGGACCGACGTGTACCCGGACAGGCACGAGCCAACGGCATGGATCTGGGTCGACTCCACGTGGACCTGGCGACCATTCGCGCGCAGTACCGATACCCGAACGGTGTCCTCGAACTCCAGGTGCGCCTGCCCAACGACATTCCCGCTCGTAAGCGCACCTACAGGTGGGGGGCCTGGCGTACTCCTCGCCTATCCTGGCCATCGAGCCGCCCGGCTGCCCGGCCCTACTGCAGCCGAGGAGGTGCACCGGGTCCTGTCTAGGGTCAGCGACGCCCAGCTTCCGGAAGCCCGGCCGTAGCGCGCTTTCGGCGACGGAGAAGTGTCAGGGCTGCTACCGCTGCGAGGGTCATCCACGCCTTGCCGAGGATCTGTCCCGGCAGGTACTCGAAGGAGTCGAATGCGAGCTTGAGGAACAGCAAGCTGTCCGAGAGCAAGCCGACCGCGTTTGAGGCGAGCATTGCGATCAGCAGGCCGCGTTCCCGCAGAGGCTCATAGACGGCGAAGTCCATGCTTTCGGCGACCACGAAGGCCGCGGCTGACGCCATCGCGAGCGCGGGGTCAGCAAGGAAGTACGACAAGACGGTGCCGATGGCTATCGCCGCGAGGACCGCCCTGCGGCCGGCCGCCTCCCGTGCAAGGTCACGGAGGACGAGGGCTAGCCCGACCATGTAGACCCCGGCCGGGGCCGCGTAGCCGAAGCCCACTGGGACGGCTCCGAAGTGTGTAACAGCAAGATTGGCCGCGGGAATGGTCGCGACGTAGGCGACCAGCGTCGCGATACCGGCAGGAGCGGGGACGTTCACGATCTTCTCTCTGTCTGGTGAAGCACGAGTTGCGCCAAATCCCTCCGTGAGCGGACGGCGGGGTAGGCGCCCAGACAGTACAACCCACGCCACTGACATCAGGTGTGTGTCCCGCCCTCAGAACTCTGGCCTGGAATCGCTCCCACGCCGAGGGTGCACACAGACCGCGCGGGCCACTGGGTCGGCATCCTGGAACAGACGGACCGCGGCAAGACGGATGAATCGCTGCAGTTCATCTGGCTCTCACTCTCTCGCTGCGGCGAGCGGCTGGAGCGGCCGCCGGAATCTGACGACCTTCTGTACCTGGCTCGCCCAGACCTCTCGAAGGTGTTCTTTCGGCCGTCTTCGATCGCCGCCTAGGACTTCAGACGAGATCAAGCACGCTTCATTTGCCTGGCATTGGCCCTATATGTCACGCGAGGGGCACCCGGAAGACGCCTCCCCCCTCACTCCATTTCGAATATGCATGCGAATTTCTATACTTATCCGTTGACCTTGTTGTCAGAGCCTGCGCATAGGCTCAGCCCTGTTAGTAAACGAGCAGGTGGGGGGCGAGAAGAAGGATGTCTTCGGGCTTCGCAGTCGGACACCTCGTTGCATTCCGGGGGGCTCCTGGAATAGGACGGGTCGGCGCGGTAACCGGCGGCTCGCTGCGCGTGGACTTCTTCGAGTCCACGGCCGAGCCCGAGATCGAGTCACAGACCGTCCCGGTAGTCGCTTGCGAGCGCGTGCGACTCAAGCCGGAGACCCGCGTATTCCGGCGCAACCCCAGCACCGGAGAGTGGCTGGCCGGGCGGGTGAGGGACCACGCAGGCGGCCAGTACTACATCCGGTTTCCCAACACCGACTTCGACATGCCGCTACCCGAGTCCGAACTCCGCGTGCGGTGGAACAGGCCGGTACGCGACCCTCTCCAGGTCCTGGTGTTTGGAGGCAATGAGTCCGGACACCTCTACAACGCGCGCATCCCAATGCTGCACAACCTGGTCACCCAGCGCGCAGCCAGCGCCAGCACCCCGGCCCTCCTGGCGGCCGCTGTCGAGACCTATCCTCACCAGGTTCGCGCCGCGCTGACCGTGCTGTCCGACCCTGTCCAGCGGTATCTCCTCGCAGACGAAGTCGGACTCGGCAAGACCATCGAGGCCGGGTACGTGATTCTGCAGACCTTGATCGACGATCCGCAGGCGCGCGTGGTCATCCTCACCCCTGACTCGCTGCGCCGACAGTGGGGAACCGAGCTGCGCACGAAGTTCTTCACCGATGACTTCCCGAGGCGCGTACGGATCACCTCGCACGAATCCCCCGAGAAGTGGGAGCAGTACCAAGAGAGTGCTCTTGTCGTGGTCGATGAAGCTCATCTACTGGTGCAAGACCGTGACGACACGGACCCCACATATCGGGCACTGCGCGATCTCGCGCACTCAGCGTCGAAGCTCTTGCTGCTGTCCGCCACGCCGGTCACTTCCAGCCACACCACGCACCTGGGCCTCCTGCATCTGCTTGATCCCGACGTGTACAAGTGGAGCGAGCGGGAGGCGTTCGAGCAGCGGTACAGCCACCGGGCCGAGTTGGCCGACCACGTCCTCAGCCTGGACGCAGACTTCCACCCACTGCTGCCGTCCACGATCGACATCACCAAGGCGCTGTTGCCCCCGGAAGACACCCGCTTCGAGCACCTGGCGGGCCAGGTGCTCGACCTCCTCGATGCGGAGGGAAGCCTCCTCGATGAGACGGGGATGCCGGAGCTCTCGGCGCGCGTCACCGCGCTTCGGGCGCACATCAGTGAGACGTACCGACTGCACCGCCGCGTGATCAGGCACCGCAGGTCGAACGTACTGCGCCAAAACGACGACTCGGCGGCCGTCCCTTACGAGGTGCGCGGTCGTGCCGAGCCGGCAAAGCTGACGGCCGAGTCATACTCCCCGGCCGCGGACAGCCTCCTGGAGTGGCAGACTCAACTGTGGGGCCATCTCCTCGATGAGGGGCTTGAGAGTAAGCGCAACGACTACGCGCTTGCCCTGGCCGTGCTCGCGTCCCGTCTCGGTGGCGCGTCTGCTGACTATCTCGACGCCCTTCGATGGCGGGTCCGCGGTGACGAAGGCGCCGCTGAGCGTGCCGGCCTGAGTGCCCGCGAGCGGAACCACGTCTCCAACGTGCCAGTGGCGCCCCACGAGGCAAAGAACCTGGCGAGTCTCGAATCAGAGATCGCGGACGAGGATCGCGCTTCTGAAGTCGACGCTCTGATCAACGCCCTTCTCCCTGCGCTGCGTAAGGGAGGACACATCATCGTCTTCTGTGGCCCAGGCTCACTCGCTTCGGCACTCGCCACACGCCTGCGCGCACGCTTCTCCGAGGTCGGCTTCTTTGAGCACACCCGCAGCGCGGGCCCTCACGCGTCTGAGTTGGCCACTGCTGCATGGCGGAAGCCCAGCGAAAAGGCTGCCGTTCTCATCGCGGACGACACTGCAGAGGACGGACTGAATCTCCAGGCCGCCCAGACCGTAATCCACGTGCGGTTGCCGTGGTCACCCAACCAACTTGAGCAGCGCCTCGGCCGCACCGACCGCTACGTCGAGTCCCACCGGCAGCGCCAGGCACCACGCCAGTTCGTGCTCACGGACATCGAAGCACACACCGAAGCGTGGCTGTCCCTGCTCACCGATGGGTACCACATCTTCGACGGGTCGGTGTCCACGCTCCAGGATGCCATCGCGGAAGGTCTCGCTGATGTCTGGGCGGAGGCGCTCGAGCATGGGCCGGAAGGCTTGCCCGGTTTCGCCGAGACTGTTCACGAGAAACTCGCCAAAGCCCGCCGTGAGATCGACAGCATGGACACCCTTGAGTCGATCTTCGACACATCCCCTCACGACATCGACTTCGCCGAGCGGCTGGCGACGTTCGAGGCCAGCTGGGGCGCCGCCCGTAAAGACATGCTCGGATACACCGGACGAGACGGCTCGGACGGGATCAAACTCCGCCACACCGAGCGCAAGATCAATGGCGTGATGTGCGAGGTCTTCGACCTAAAGTCGCGCACGCTCATCTCCCCTCACCTCTATGACCGCAAGAACCTCACGGAGGAGATGGCCAAGGGCACGTTCAGTCGGTCTGAGGCGCTCAAAACCCCCGGCACACGTCTATTCCGTATCGGGAGTCCGCTCGTCGACACACTCGCCAACGTTGTTTGGTTCGACGACCGCGGCCAGGCCACGGCCTTCTGGCGCGCTGATGTGAATCACCGGGGGGAGCCGGAGCCCTACTTCGGCTTCGACTACCTCGTCGAAGCCGACATCTCCTCGGCGCTCACGCTGGCGCTGGCGCTCGTGCAAGAGCCCCGCGACGCGGAAGCAGCTTTGAGGCGCCAGGCTGAGCAACTCCTCCCACCGTTCACGCTGAAGGTATGGGTGCCGGCCGGAGCTGCCGAGGCCCTGGCCAACGGAGACACCCAGAAGTGGCTGGATGCCCGCTACAGGGCCACGGACCACAACTACAACTCCGGAAACATCCACGAGTTGATGGACCTGTTCGACGGGCAGCCCGGATACGAAGCATCTGCACGTGGTGCTGAAACAGTCGCCCGAGCGGAACTCAAGCGAGTGACCAACCTGGCCGACAAGTGCGATCTGGCCCAGCAACAGGGACGGGCACGCCTCACGGTCACGAGGGCACAGGCGGAAGCCCGCCAGGCAGCTGGTCGACTCTTGGGAGGCGAAGAGAGCTACCTGCTAGATGTCGACATCACCGACGCGCTGGTGCAGGGACTGAGCGAACCGAATGTTCGGCTCGTTTCTGCGACGTGCTTGGTGAAGACGGGGCTCAGGAGGATCCGTCGTGGCGACTGACAATTGGACCGGCGCCAAGACGCTCTTTAACCACCTGTCGGAGCACCGGGACCTCCAGCACCTCCCAGAACTTCCCGAGGCGAAGGGGACGCTGCGCAGGCTCCGTGATGCTCTGGCCAGTGAGTCCAGCGGGTGGAAAGACGTTGCCTCGCTGACTCGGCAGATCTTGCTCGAAGCTCAAGCACGAGAGAACACAACGGGGTTCACGGTTCCTCTCCTCCCACGGCTGCCTACCCGTGAGCAGTGGGAGGAAATGCGCTGCCAAACTGGGATGCGCGATGGCGGCGCCAACTTGTGGGTAAGCGCGCTGCCGTGGCATCCGCCCGTCCCCGACGACGTTTCCCGCCATGCGGCTCAAGAGGATCTTCGCCAGGTCCATCTCGGCGAGGACTCGCCACACCGTCGCAGGCTGGAGTCGTATCCGGCCGACCCGTTCTTCGCAACCGCCCTCGGTGATGATCACAGTCACTATGTGTCAACCGGTCAGCGACAAGCCGCCAGGGCTATCGCGCTTGCCGAACCGGGGAGCACCACGGTCATCTGTCTCCCCACGGGACATGGGAAGACCGCAGTTGCAGTGGCCCCCGCGCTTCTGGCAAGCACGAGCAGCGGCGTGTCGGTAGTCGTCGTGCCTACGAGCGTTCTCGCAGCAGACCTGGAACGGCGTGCCTTCAAGATCCTTGAACGGTACGGGCAGCACAGCCCCACACGCCGGTACGCGTACACCAGCGGCCTGTCTCCCGAAGACAAACAACAGATGCGGGACGACATCGCCGCAGGCCGCCAACGGCTCGTGTTCACTTCGCCTGAAGCTCTCGTGCGGAGCCTGAAGGGACCTCTAGAGGACGCCGCTGAGGCCGGGTTGTTCAACTACTTCGTGATTGACGAAGCACACCTGGTCGAGCAGTGGGGCAACAGCTTCCGTACCGAGTTCCAGACCATGTCGAGCCACCGTCGCATCTGGCTCAGCAAGGCCCCGGCAGGCCGGCAACCAGTCACCGTCGCGATGAGCGCGACACTCACTGGGCAACAGGTGGAGACACTCGACACACTGTTTGCCTCGCCACAACGGGCGAGGATCGTCTGGGCTTCCCAACTTCGCCACGAGCCGAGCTACTACATCGACGCCTTTGAGAGCGAGACCGACCGGCAGACCGCAGTCCTTGATGCCGTCTCGTACTTGCCGAAGCCGATGATCCTCTACACGACCAAGGTCGAACATGCGCAGGAGTGGGCGGGCCGTCTTCACGGCCACGGGCTTCGCCGCGTAGCGAGCGTCACCGGTGACTCCACCGATGCCGAGCGTCGCGACGCCTTGGAGGGATGGGGCGGTAAGACAGCCGAAGACGACGTGGAGACACGCTTCGACATCGTGGTTGGTACCTCTGCCTTCGGCCTGGGCGTCGACCTCGACGACGTTAAGACGATCGTGCACGCATGCCTGCCAGAGACGGTGGACCGCTACTACCAAGAAGTCGGCCGAGCAGGACGCAACGGAAGCCCTTCAATCGCGTATATGGCCACCACGCGCAATGACGAAGAGATCGCCAACTACATGAGCGACGAGGTGGTCATCGGCGCCCCGCGCGCGTGGCAGCGGTGGGAGGCAATGTTCCACAGCAGGACTACGATCCAAGATCGTCACCGCGTCAGTCTTGATTCCTACCCCCCTGACATGAACGAGGGCTTTCAACGGAACCGGCAATGGAACATCCGGATCCTCAACCTCATGGTGCGATCAGGGATTGTGGCCGTCCACCCACCACAGCCACCCGGAAGGGATGAAGGTGAGTCGGATGTCGTCTGGAAGGCACGACTTGACCAGTTCTACGCGACAGCTGATGGCTACGCAGACGTGGAACTCCTCGACTCCGACGCAAGAAACAGCGAGCACTTCCATGCTCGCTTTGAAACTGAGCGCCAAAAACTGCTACGCGGTCGCGCTTCGGCCCTGCGAGAACTGAAAGTAGCTCTGCGAGGCAATCAATGCATCGGCGAAGTGCTGGGGTCGTACTACCGGGTCCCGCATGGCGAGGGCTTTCGCCGCACAGGTATCACCTGCCGTGGATGCCCTCACTGCAGGGCCACTGCCAAGCTTCTGCCTGCAGGCTTCTACCGGCTCGCTGGGGAGCCGCGCCCTCTGCTACCCACATCCGAGAACCATGGGCATCTCCCCCTGATGCCGTACTTCGGGGACCATCAGTGCCTGAGCCTGTGGTGGCAAGACGCCGACGACCGGGCCTTGGCGGCACGTCTGGTAGAAAGCCTTGTCCGTCGCAGGATCGCCGTGGTCGGGGGGCCGGGCATGGATACCCACCTCAGAAGCCAACTGCAGACAACAGCGCGGACCCGCACCGTGATCGTTGACGATGACGGTGCTCTCCTGTCGGACTGGCATGGCCCTGTTATCTGGATGGCGGACCCGAACGCAGTGTCACCCGGGCCTGAGATTGCGACGCGATTCGCCTGGAATGCACCGACCTACCTGATCCATCCACGGACCATGCACCACCCCGAGCGCCGAGATACGCCACTCGTCGATGTCCACCCGGCGAACTTGTCGATCCGCCGTGCCTTGGAGGAACTCTGATGACTCTCCTGAACGTAGACGCAGCCATTCCCTCCCAGACATGGGCTGTGGTCCGCCTCCTCGCCTACTTGGGGAAGAGCATCGCCTTGGACGAGGCGCGGGCGCTGGTCAGTCCTCCTTCTTTGCGCTCAGAGGACACGTCGACCAAGCCGCCCTTCGACTGTGCTATCAGTTCCCTCCAGGTCCTGGGGTTGGTGCACGTCGATGACGACCGGCAGGAACTCTCGCTGGCCGGCCCAGCCAAGGCTCTTGCCCGCAGCGACGATCTCGACACATACTCCCGCATCCTGCGTCACGCAGTCCTCGAAGCGGACTACAACAAGGAGTTGGGCGCCAACAACGATGCGGCAGGCCCCCGAGACCTCACTCGCGCGCTCGCTTGGTTCCTCATGCACGACCCGATGGAGCAACCAATCGACAGCGTCGCCGCGGAGAAACTCCTGGACTACAAGGACAGCAAGGACCGTAAGGTGTTGCGGCTCGAAGTGCTTCCCATCTTCGCTAACCCCACCCGCTGGCTCCGCTTCGGCTACTGGGCGCCCACTCTCGGCCTTGCCGCAGCCCCGCTCTTCCGCGGTGAAGGCCGCGGCCCACTAGTCCCGGACTGCACCCTGGCCGTCAAGCAAACAGTGCTTCAGTTGTGGCAACCAGCCCAGCGAATCAATGCGGTTGAGGCACTACAAGTTCTGCGGGAGCACCTACCGGTGTTGCCTGGCGGCGCACACTCGCTCGCGGTGGGGATCCCCAGTCCCGGCGAGAGTGTGGCCGGTGCCGCCCTCTCGTTTGCTCTCCTGCGTGGCCACGATGAGAAGTGGCTTCATCTGGAGCACGACGACGATGCTCGGAAGATTCTTCTCCTGCACGACCCTGAAAGGCCCGCCAGCCCACGCCCCGTTAGCGACATCACGATCCTGGAGCCCACCGATGGCTGACTTCCGCAGGATGCTCTGCTGGGAACCAGCTGTGGCAGCCTCCACCATCAATACTGAGGCGATCAGCCCCTCGCGTTCGGTCTTCTTGGCCACTCATGCACCGTTGCGGATCAAGCGCGCGCGGCTCATGGACGGGAAAGAGCTCGTCATCGGAGGCGACCCGATCGGTGAGAGGGCGGTCCTCGAAGACTTCCTGGCGCTCCGAGCGGACAGCGGGACCTTGCTCATGCCGGTCGTGGGTGAGTCTGGCTCAGGTAAGTCGCATCTTGTCCGATGGGTTCGAGAGCAACTGGCTGGCATGGAAGAGGGAGCGGACCAGAGAGAAGTCATCTACCTCGAGAAGTCCAAGACCAGCCTCAAGGCCGTCGTCAGCACGCTCATCGCGCAGGTGGAAAGCAACGACCTGGCTCAACTCAAAGATGACATCAACAGGTTCACTGAGGACGTCAACGAGGAGTCCCTGGCAAGGCGCATCCTCAATGAACTGAGCGAGGCGCTCGAGGCCACGTCCCCGAACTCAGAGTCACGCCCTTTGGCTCGGATGCTTGTTGGCCCCGGCAAGCTGGCTGCGGTGCTCCTTGACCCCCATGTCCGTGCGGAGTTGCTCGCGCCTGGGAGGTTCGTCCCTGAACTGGCCCATCAGCTGATTCACAATCGCCGGGATGGGCAGGCGGACCGCCCCGAGGGCTTCAGCATCAGCGACCTGCCGCTCGACATTCGCGACATCCAATCCGCGTCGGGAATGGCGCAGAAGCTACTCGGCACGATCAGCACACGCGGTGACCTGCAGGGAATTGCGGTAGACCTACTCAACAGGCACCTCGAAGCCGCAATCAAGAGCGCCGCCAACCTTGGGGCAGGCCGGCTACTCGATGCAATGAAACAGGTACGAGAGGAGTACCACCGGCAGGGCAAGGAGATCGTCCTGCTCATCGAGGACTTCGCTCTCATCCAAGGTGTCCAGCGAGACCTCCTAGATGCCGTGGTAGAAGCAGCAAACCGTGAGGGCAAGACGACTCTCGCCCCCATCCGCACACTCATGGCCGTGACGACGGGCTACTTCCAATCCTTGGAGGAGACAGTCCTAACCCGTATCCAGGCCGCCACGGGCTACGTCTACCACCTGGACGTTCCCTTCAGCCCGGAAGAGACGGGACGTACAGAGATTGCCTCGTTCGTCGGCCGTTACCTGAATGCTGGGCGTTTGGGCCGCGACGAACTCGAGCGTGCAAGCAACGACGACGTTCCCAACAAGTGCGCGACCTGCCCACTGCGAACGGAGTGCCACGAGGCTTTCGGAGCAACCGCCGACGGCTATGGCTTGTACCCGTTCAACGAGTCGTCTCTCGTACGCGCCGTCCACTCAACGGCAGACCAGACCAAGCCTTGGTCCTTCAACCCCCGTGCCGTGCTGGGAAGCGTCGTACGACCGGTCTTGGTTGAACACGCCACCGCCATGCAGCAGGGCGAGTTCCCCGACCCCATGTTCCGGCAACGGTTCCGGCCGACCAAACTCGACAGGCCCGTCAACCGCGACGTACTCGGCTTCGTAGCAGCGAATGATCACGACCCGGCCTCAGCGGAGCGACGTAACCTGGCGCTCGAGTTTTGGGGAGACGCCCCCGAGCACGCCAACAGCCTCCACCCCACCATCTTGGAGGCATTCTCCCTAGAACCGCTGGGCAGCGAAGGAGGGCAAAGCCATCAGCCTGCATCTGTAGCGGTGCCGGGGCAGCCCAACGCCGAAGAGGCAAAGTCCGAGACAGGAGCCAGTGGCAAAGATGACGAGCTCCCCAGGGAACTTCAGCGAATGCTGGAGACCGTGGACGAGTGGCTCACCCGCGAGGGTGGCCTAGATACCGCCACCGCGACTCGGATCCGCGGTGTCGTCTCCACCGCGGTCGTCCAGCGATACCAGTGGAACTCACCTCTGATGCGGGCAGTGGTCAGTACCGAACTACGAAGGGTTGCCTGGCCAAGCAAGGCGACCATCGTGTCCATCGAGGGCGCGAAGGAGAACTTGCTCGGCGTCGAGAATGCCCCCATCACCTTCTCTCGTCGTCCGAAGGACAGTTGGTTCTTCGACAGCCTGCTGAAAGCTGAGCGGGACCTTCCAGCACGAGCCGAAGACATCCGACGCCTGGCGTTCTTGGCCGAGAGGCACGGCCAAGACCTCACTGCACGGCTGCAGCAGTACATGGAGTTCACCGATGATCACCTCGTCGCGGGATTCCGTGCATCGCTGATCGGAGCGGCACTCGCCGGCCGGGCATGGCCCGGAATGCCCACTTCGCAACTCGTCGCCGCGGCGCTTGATGACGGGCAAGAGTGGCGTCGCGAGGACGGTGGGATCCGCGCGGAAAAGTGGATGGACATGCTCCGTGGGCACCTCAGAGCGCGTCCTGAACTCGTGAAGCAACTCCGTTACGCCGTAGGTATCGCCCAGGGCATCGGTGCGGTGAACATGGTTGATGCCGCACGCGTTCTTCCTCTGCTCGACAGGGCCGCGTCATCGTGGAGTTGGGATGCCGAGACGCTGGACATCCCTAAATGGGTGAAGCCGGCCGTCACTGGGTTCGCGTCCTGGACAACCATCCTCGAGGACCAACTCAACCGCCACGAAGAACTACTCAACTCGATTCGAAGCCGTCAGCCTCGGGGCACCACTGGCGTACAGACCATGGCTGCAATCCGCGACGTTCTCGGTGCTGCGCGAGAAGTGGGACTGCCGCTGACGGCCGAACAGACACGTCAATTCGATGCCCTGCTTCAGGCTGCCCAGAACGCGGACTGGAAGGCCATCTCTGCACTCGAAGACGACCTGGTCAAGGCGGGCGACGACAGCCGCGATTCCTCAACTCGTCATCACGCCCAACTGGTTGCCGCTGTCAAGGACCGCGGTGACTCGCTCAAGCTGATTCAACAACTGCTAATTGCCAGTAACGACTGGCTGGACGCTGCTCTTGCCAGCGCCGAGTCACGGTCTAGTGGCTCCGCAGGTGACAGTGCCGCGGAAGACGTGGGGCAAATCTGTGTGGAGTGGCAGGCGCTCACCGCTGTCCCGTCCGCCGAAGACGACGGGGAGGACTGGTGACCAGCTTGTCTGTGTACGACAAGGCCGTACAGCTGCAAAACCGTGCCCGCCAGATCGCTGCAGGCGCCGTCGGGGAGAAGGAGGCCGCTCGGGTTCTGAGCCGCTCGAAGGAACTCCGCGCGGGGCTGGCCGAACTCAGAACCCAAGTTGGGCTAAGCCATACGCTTGCGGCCTTGGGGGCAGCGCACAAGCCCGACCTATCAGGCATCGACACCGCCCGCACAGCCTTCGAGCGGAAAGCCCTCAACGGGTTGCCCAGTGACGCGGTCTTCAACACGGCCAGGAAGAAGGTTCAGGAACTCGCGGGCAAGCTCAAGGGTGATAGCAGCGCGGCATGGGTCACCTGGGCAACGGCACAGGTCGCCGCCCTTCCCCTGGCCCGGATCCCCATGCTCTCGCGCGACGAGCGCGAGGCCGCACGCAACCGGGAGAGGGAACTCCGTCAGGCGGTGGCAACCAAGAACCTGTCCAAGGCGGATGTCACGCTCTTCACCAGCACGTACGCCCTCCTCGCGGAGTCCCTGCACGACAAGAGTGATCCCCCCAGTGAGCTATTGAGACTCCTGGAAGTGCTTGAGAAGCGCCCCAGCCCCACGCTCCGCGACGTCACAGACGACGACATTGCGCTGCTGCGTCAGTTCGAGATGGACATCCACATCACCTTGCAGAGGACGGGCGCGTGACAGAGCACCTCGACGTTCGCTTCGCGAACGAACTCCTGAACCACTTGGAAGACCGTGAACTGCCACTGCTGGCCTGGGGCGTCACGGAGGCTGCCCTCTCTAAGGCCGAGGTGATAGAGACCATCGACAGTCTCTTGCACAGTCACGAGGCTGCCCCGGCCGACATGTCCGTCGACGCTGTGCTGGAGGAGTTCCTGCTCCGTGCCTTGCTGTTCGAGGTGCCAGTGCCTGTGACGTCGCCACCGCGGTATCGCACCCGCTTGGCGGAGTCACTCAGGCTCACAACTGGTCTTCGGCAGCTCTTTGCCCGAGGTGGCTGGGCGCAGGAGGAGCGGCCTGGCTGGTGGCAGCATCAGCGGCGCCTCGTCGCTGACTACCGACTGCACGTAGCGCCGCGACGCTACCCACATCGAGATATTCCGGCATCCGACGCTCTCCGCGAGCTCGCGCAGCTACCCCAATGGGGGGAGGTGCAAGAGCGCGTGGCGGCAGCCCAGTTGCGGGGCCGCGAACTGGCTCGCTTCCAACTGGATGCCACCTGTTCCGTGTTCACCTCGCTCAGCTCTCAGCGGTCCAAGGGAATCATCGTCGGCGCTGGCACGGGTAGCGGCAAGACACTCTCGTTCTACTTGCCGGCCTTCGCAGCGATGGCGGAACACGCGCACCCTGGTAGGGCAAAGCGCGTTCACACGCTGGCGCTCTACCCCCGCAAGGAACTCCTGCGCGACCAGCTTCGAGAGTCGATCCGCTCTGTTGACGACGTCGAGGAGGCGCTGCACGAGAGCAGGCGACGTCCTATCCGCGTCGGCGCGCTCTACGGTGACACCCCATGGAATGCCCAGGACCGGAGGGTGGAACCGAACTCAGGGCTCGCCACTGCCTGGAAGCGCACTCCCCAGGGCGTTGTGTGCCCGTTTCTGCCCTGCCCCGCCCAGGACTGCGGCACTGGGGAACTCCAGTGGACAGACGAGGACCGAAGGCAAGGCCGGGAGCGGCTGACCTGTACCAGGTGCGGCTACACCTTGAAGGACGGGCGCCTGGCGCTCACCCGGGAGTCCCTCAAGAAGAACCCGCCGGATCTGCTATTCACCACTACTGAGATGCTGAACCGCTGTAGCGGTGACAGCTATCTGGAGTGGCTGCTCGGGTGGTGCGGCAGCAATTCCGCTCCCTCCCTCGTGCTGCTCGATGAGGTCCACACCTATAGCGGTCTTCACGGCGCGCAGGTGGCACTACTGTTGCGACGCTGGCGTGAGGCAGCACACCGCCCCATGACGTTCGTCGGTCTCTCTGCGACCCTTCGTGACGCGGATAAGTTCTTCGCTCAACTTGTCGGCCTTCGTCCGAGCGATGTCGACCCAATTGAACCGGCCGACGAGGCCATGAAGTCCGAGGGCCGTGAGTACGCCCTGGCGCTGCGCGGCGACCCGGTGTCCGGAACAAGCCTGCTGTCTACGTCGATCCAAACGGCCATGCTCCACGGCCGCATGCTCGACCTGGATAAGAAGCAATACCTCTACGGCTCCACGGGCTTCCTCTTCACGGATGACCTGGACGTCACCAACCGCTTCTACAACGACTTGCGCGATGCGGAAGGCGGCCAGAACCGGGCAGGCCGCCGCAACGGCCGCAGGCCAGTACTTGCGGGCCTGCGTTCTTCGGAACGTAACGAGCATGCTGCGCGCTACGTGGACGGTCAGTCCTGGGACATCGCCGAAAAGATAGGGCATGACCTCGACCCGACTCTGCAACTCCACCACCTGCATGTCGGCCGTACGTCCTCTCAGGACGTCGGGGTCGACCACGACGCGAACCTGACCGTAGCGACGGCCGCCCTCGAAGTCGGCTTCAACGACCCACGCGTGGGCCTGGTACTCCAGCACAAGGCACCCCGTGATGCAGCCGCGTTCATCCAGCGCCGTGGCCGCGCAGGCCGAGAGCGCGGCACAAGGCCGATCACTGTGGTCACGCTCTCGGACTACGGCCGGGACCGACTCGCATACCAGGCGTACGAGACCCTCTTCGCACCTCAGGTACCTGCACGAAGCCTGCCGATCGGCAACCGTTTCGTACTCAAGATCCAAGCCACCCAGGCCCTGTTGGACTGGGCGAGCCGCAAGCTACGTTCCAAGAAACTGTGGGCCGACCCCCGAAAGATCCTCAAAGCCCCCATCGGCCATGCCGTGCGTAATGAGGACCGGCCAGGTCACGACATGCTGACATCGCTGCTGCAGGCGATCCTCGACAAGCCTGATCTGCAGGACGAACTTGCCCAACACCTGGGGAGGGCTCTGCAGATCAACGCAGACGAGGTCCAGGCCCTGCTGTGGGAGCAACCTCGATCGCTGCTGCTGTCTGTCGTTCCCACCGCGCTGCGGCGGCTGCGCAGCGACTGGTCGTTCCAGCGCATTGATCCGGGCGCGAAGGAAGGCTCCCTCCTCCCCGAGTTCATCACGCGCTCACTCTTCGAGCCGCTGAACCTGCCCGAGGTTGAACTGCTCTTGCCGTTCAATACGAACGACACGTTGGAACAGTTGCCGATCGCCAGGGCGCTACGTGAGGCCGTACCAGGACGCGTCAGCCGACGATTCGGGCACCGCCGTGATGAGCACCGCACATGGTTGCCCGTTCCACCGGTCGGCAGCAGCACTCTGCCGCTGACCCAGATCGTGCAACATGCCGATCCTGAAGGAACCTGGCACCCCGATGGTTACGCATCAGAGGGACTTCAGGTCTTCCGGCCCACGCAGTTGAAGCTGGAGCAGCCAGGCCAGGAGATCTCCGACCGGTCGCAGGGGCTCCCCATATGGGGTAGTCAGATCGTTGTGTCCGAGGAGGCGCCACCGGCCCCGGCGGACATTCCGAACCCGTCTCTCTGGCATGAGCGCGTGCAGGCCGTCCGCTTCGCCACGCACGCTGCCGGCAACCCCATCGAGATGCGGCGCATGACCATCGGCGCCGATTGCCAAGTGGCGCTCGAGCGCGGAGAAGTCGAGACACGCAAGGTCTACTATG
The DNA here is from genome assembly GCF_036014215.1 of Streptomyces sp. NBC_00440. Lineage (NCBI taxonomy): Bacteria > Bacillati > Actinomycetota > Actinomycetes > Kitasatosporales > Streptomycetaceae > Streptomyces > Streptomyces sp. NBC_00440. The sequence goes on along the minus strand of NZ_CP107921.1, from coordinate 2,319,233 downwards.
AACTGCACGGCAAGCCAGTTGCTCTTGGCTTCAGACTTGGCGTCGACGCTGTGCAGGTCCTGCTCAGGCCCCTGAACACCTCGGAACCTGCGGTCAGGGAGTACCTGTCGTCTCCGCAGTGGCGGTCACTTGCGTTCTCGTACACCTTCGCCGAGGACCCTGCTCTCGAGGAAGTCGCGAACAAGTTCCAGCGTGCGTGGCTTGGCCAGGTCTATCTCACAGCCTTTGCGCTCGAAGGCATCAAGCAATCTCGCACCGCCGTGGAGATCCGAGCATCACTCGCTAACGGAGCGTGGACTGGGGAACTGTCACGCATCCTGAGCGTCCTCTACCGCGACAACAGCGACCCCGACCAGGCTGTCGAGAATGCACGGCTGATCGACGGGCTCACGGAGTTGCTGCGAGACGCACGGGTGCTCACCGCTGTTGACCGGGCGGCGGAACACCTCGTTGATCCGAATATTGCTGTCCGGACTGAGGACCTGGCTCAGCGCACCTATCGCGACACGGTGGCCGCGGCGATCCTCTCCGCTGCGCAGAGAGCCTGCCCCGACTCGCAGGACGGGGACCTGATCGTCGACGTGGCGCCCGGTGCCACCAGCAGCGCGCCCACTGTCGTGTGGCTCAGCGAGACCTCCGTAGGCGGTCTGGGGGTTGTAGAGAGCCTGGTGCGCTTCTACGGGGAAGACCCTCGCCGTTTCTGGGGACTTGTCACCAGTGCGTTGGCCCCAAGCGACTACGAGTACGTAGACGCCACACTCACCCAGTTGCTCCGTCACCTGGCCGACGAGCCTGGGGGGGATGCCGCAGAAGCCATGCGCGCATTGAGAGGAGCCGAGGATGCCGAAGCGGCCGAGGAGGCCCTGAACTCTCTCCTGGCCGCGTGGGAACAGTTGGACGGCCCTCCCCGTCGCACTGCGGTTTCAGCGTTGTCGACCCGCCTTCTCCGGCCGGGGGCCGGACCCGACACTGACGCGCAGGCTCTCGCCATGGTCGATGCGTGGGCCGGACTGGAGCAGAGGCTCGGTGTAGAGGTCGACGCGAACGTCATTGCCTTCGCGGTCGGCGACAACCGACTGAACGTCGGCGGGGGCAAGCGGCTGACAGCCGACCAGGCCTTCAGCATGCTCTGGCCTCGCGGACGACAAGCTCGCACGCAGGATCTCCAGCACTACCAGCCCTATGCGGACGCCCCGGTACTGGATCGACTGCTTGTGCGCGAGGCTCACAACGACCGGCTGCCTGAGGTGGACGTCACGGCGAGCGATTGGGTCCTGGCCTACCAGAAGGCCATGACCGACAGTGGCGCCGCGGACCTCATCTGTCCCGCAGGCGAGTCGCAAGCCCTGGCGGAAGCCCTAGTTCGCGTGCCGGCGCTGCCGGTGGACCGGGATGTCCTGCGCGTCCATGGCGAGGTTCGTAGCTACGCCAGGCATCGAGACGAGCTCCGTGTGCGGGTGGAGCTGCGGGAGGCAACCCAGTGAAGGATCTGACCAGAACCGTGCGCACAGGTGCTCGTACAGGGCTGCGCATCGACTCGATACTGTCCGCTGCGCTGATGGCAGAGATGCTCAACCCGAGCAGTGACTTGTGGTTGGTCTCGCCATGGATCACTGATGTCCAGGTCATCGACAACAGCCACGGCACCTATGACGCATTCTTTGGTGACGTCCCGCCCAGCGGATGGCGGCTGTCAGACACGCTCCTGCGCATCGCTGGAGCCGGGGCCCGTGTCCACGTGGTCACGCGCCCTGACGCGCACAATGATGCGTTCCTGCGTCGGATCGAGGCCCCAGAACTGGACGGCGTGCATGTCCAGCGCGACCCCGACATCCACGAGAAGACGTTGTGTGGGCAGGAGTGGATTCTCACCGGGTCGATGAACTACACGGTGCGCGGCATGGCGAAGAACGATGAGTTGGTCACCTACAAGGTGGGCGGGCCGGATGCTGGCCAAGCGCGGCTGGACCTGACACAGCGGTGGAGGAGTGGCTCGTGACGCAGCCCCAGAATCAGCAGCGAGAAGCCCTCGAAGGGTTCTTGCACCGGTTCTTCGGTCCAGGAAACGGCGTCTGGCCGGGCCTCGATCCGGACTACCGCTACAAGGACCGCACGCTGCCGTTCGTCGAGGCTATTCGACGCGGCGACGACGCGCCTGTGGTCCTTCCACGCGTGTATACGGACCGTGATCGATTCGTCGTGTACGTCATTGCCCGGGAGCCTGGTGAGCGAGCAAAGACGGCTGAGTTGATCCGCGCTTTCGCTGGCCCGACGTACATCGCGTATGACGAGCAGGTCGGTATCCAGCCCGCCTGGCTGGACCCCGATGATCCCATCGAGCAGGCTATCCGCGACTTTGCTGGTGATCGGACCACTTTCCGTCTGGAGACGGGACGCACTCTCGAGCATCGCCGGAACCTGGCCGGGGCGCTGGAGCTGATGCAGAGGACCGAGGCTCGCCGTCCTCCCAGGATGTGGCGGGTGGCCAAGCCGATCGGCCGGCTCCTTGCAGAGTTCGACGCATCTCTATCCGCGGGCGCCGAGGCCGCATCGAGCGTGGTTTTTGACCATCTGGCAGCGGCTGGTGGTGTTACCGCAGCCAACCTTGCAAGCTTGAGGATCAAGCGGCTTGATCGTCTCGGCCGCAGCGAGGCGATCCTTCAGCTCCCTGAACTGCCGGACGCTATCCGGCAGGATCCTCCCCTCCCGGTCAAGGAAGCGATCTTGAACGCCGTGTTCGCGGCGTTGGAGGAACCTCTCGCGGTGGGCGATCTCTCAGCGGCACGGGCGAGGCTCGAAGAGCAGGGGCGGTTCGTCCCTGCCTTGCTGGATGCCGATGCGCGCAAGCTCGGCACGCAGGCCGTCACCGTTCTTCTGATGGCGGCCACCGTCCTTGAGGATCTGCCTGCTCTGCGTCGTCTCGTGGACGCCGTGCAGAGCGGGGCCCGCATAGGCGAACTGCCCTCACTGATCTGGGAGGACGCCCAACGCTTCCTGGCCGAAAGCGATGACGCGGCAGAACCTCGTGTCGTCGCAGAGCCTGTGCCACAGATCGCTGGAAGCGACGCGTCGGAAGCGTTTGCGACCATCGACTCCTGGCCGACCTTCCTCGCTGCGGTAGCCGCGGGCAGCAGCGAGGGCCAGTCGGCTGTTGAGGAGCGCAGTTGGACTGCGTGGTCTCCGCCGGCAGCTCACGATGCGGCCCTCGCCGGGTTCCTGGACGGGCTGGAGAATCAAGCTGCTGAAGAGGCCTGGCGGGCGGTTGGGGCGTTCATCGATGCTGTCGGATATGCAGCTCCGGCGGGTCTGACCGCCCATGCGTTCATCCGGAATGCGGTCGCCTTCGACCGGTTCGGTCCAGGTGACCTCGCCGTGCTCCAGGCGCTCGCGGAGATCGCACTCCGAGCTGGCCCGTCAGCGGAAACCTACGCCGAACTTCTCGATGAGATCGGCGCCTATCGCAGCCGATGGGTCTCCCCTGAGCGGGCATCAATTGCGTTGGACTTCGTTGATCGACTGTTCTTGGTCGCATGCCCTGACGCGGAGGCTCGCAGCAAGCTCGCATACGACCTGCTTGAGCCGCTCTGGCGGCATCAAGGTCGGCTCAACGAAGCTGACTTGGCGTTCGCCAAGCGTCTCTCAAGGGAACTCGGTGTCGACTTCCCTTGGCAGGACCGGGCCGGCTCTGATAGCGAGCGTGAGTTGTCGCTCTCGGACCTGCCGCCCATGAGAGTGCTGCTGTACTCCCTGGACGAAGCTGTGCTCGTGCGCTGCGCCGAGGAGATCAAGCAGTTTGCCCCCGCAGTGGACGCCGCCATGGCCAGTGATCACGTCGGTAGTGCTCAACTCCGGCAGAAGGCTCGTTCCGCTGATCTGGTCGTCATTGCAACTCGCTGCGCGAAGCACGCTGCAACCGGCTTCATTACGCAGCACACCCGCACCAAGTACATCCACTATGCAGACGGCAGCGGTTCAGCATCCATGCTGCGAGCAGCAGTGAACGGTCTTCGCTCCGTTGCAGCTAACCGCTAACGCACTGGTGGTCTCCCCGATCTGTTCAGGGAGACCACCAGATGATGCCGCAGAGCTTTGACTACTTGCTGACTAGGGCCTGCAGGTGGGTGCTGAGGAGCCGCACGTCGTTGGCCGTGTTCTGGAGACCGTTCCAGCTACGTTCCTGACCATCCGAGAACTTCCACGTGCCGGAAGTCCAGGCCACGTGCTTCTCGAGTCGGCGCAGGGTGATGCGGATCTTGTCCCAGTTGACCTTGTCGAACGGGACGTCTGTGGTGAGTCGGTCCATGACATAGCCCATGGCCTGGATGCCCACACCATGGGTCAACCTCGACTCCTTGGGAGGCTTGTTCCACGCATCCTCGAACAGGTTCTCCACTGCCGTCCAGAAGGACAGAAGGTGCGCCAGCATCGCTTCCTCGTCCCCGGTACCGTCCTCAGCGTTCCGGTACTGGTACAAGGAGCCCTCGTAGATGCTGTGCTCCAGCATCCTCAGAATGCTGTTGTCCTTGATGTTGCCGGTAGGCGATGTGGGGCTGCTGATCCTTCCGCAGAAAGGACCGTCCCCCATATTCAGAAGGACCATGATCTTCGCAGCGAGTTGACGGCGCGCGTACGAGCGCGGCAACTTGGCGGTGGTCTCCGGCAGGAGTTCATACACGAGCCCCTTGGGCAGTGGCTTGGTCGAGTTGACCAAGATGAACTGCGACCGCTGCTCTTCCTGAGACGCAATGAAGCCCACTGCTGCGACGGGGAACTCTGCAAGGTCAGCGTCCCTGATGGCCGCGCTGCGCTGCTGACCGTCCACGAGCCAGGCCGGCTTCTCTTCATCAGCCAGTGATTCGTCGACCGGGATGATCAGCTCGCCGGGGATGGAGTAGCTCACACTGCCGCCGCGCACCGCGGGTTCGAACGTGACGCGATCATCGAAACCGAGAACCACGGCGTTGGGAAGCATCGCCCCCTCGGACTCAAGGTAGCGACGGATCGAGCGGATGTGGCTTTGGACCTCGGGCCGCTGGTACCCCTGCAGCTTCTTCTGGCTGTCGCGGCGGATGCGCGAGACGGCGGCAAAGTCTTCCAACTTCTTGCCGTCGACAGCGAAGCAGTAGATCTCCTTGTCGCCTTGGAGCACCTTGAGGGCGGGAACCTTCAGTACGTAGCGGTCGGCCACATCATCTCCTGTTTAAGTTACTTTGAGTGCTTTGCGCGGTTTAGACGATTATGTGAGTGGAAGCTTGCGCATCTTGGCTTCGAGTACCGTCATGTTATGGAACCCGCGGCGCTTATTTCGCTCTGTTCCACGGAAGATGACCATGTCGATCTTGTGTTTCTTGCAGAGTTCACATCGGCAGTGATTCCAAGGGCGGTCGACAAGAGTGTCCCTGTAGTCATCAACCTTCTTCAGCTTCTTGGCGTCACTGATGAGAGATTGATAGGCGTACAAGGCATCGATGACCTCCTGCACTTCAAAGTTCTCGTCGGCTTCATACTGGCGTAGCAATTTGAGACATTCCCGTTCGGCCTTAATGGCTGCCGACTGCGACACCACGCCCGCCAAGATCAGCTTCTTTAGGGTGGGGTTCCCGTCAACCTGGGGAACTCTGATTGCTAGGTATGAGCGGTCGGCGGTGTGGTAGTTATTTCGCTCGTCCATGAAAGCTTGCCGGAATGCTGACGTACTGTCGAAGCTGGTGACATGATATTTGGCGAAGCGTTCCATGCTGGCGATACGGGTGATTCCGAGTAGATGGAACCCGACCCCACTCTTGCGAACCTCAGAGATCCCTTCCAAGCAAGCCAGTATTTCCGGCGTCTTCAGTGGAACCATGCCACCCAGGGCGATTCGCCTGTAGCCCATTTTCTGAAGTTGGACGACGCTGTCCGCGTAGCTGGCCGGGCTCCACCCCTGCGCCGCGCCAATCGGTTCCAGATGCTGCTTCCTGCCAGTGACTAGGCGATTGTGACTCTCGGTAGCTTTGATGAACTTTTCTGCCAAGTCGAGCGAAATCTCACGACGCTTTACCCACGCCGGATCAACGTCCTTGTCAGGGGCATCAGGTCGATAACCGAAGATCACATGGTCGATACTGATTCCCGAGTTGAATCGGCACTCCGTGTAGTAATGGAGAACGTCCTCAACTCTGTACGGGGGGTACTCTTCATTGATGTAGTTGAAGGCTCCGCAGTCACCGAGACTTTCCATCGGGTCGGGTAGCCCGAAAAAGGTCTTCACGCCGTCGCGGTAGAGACGGTCCCGCTGAGGGGCGCTGTACTTCCCGGCTCCCTTGACCGATCCGTCTACGATGGCCTTGCTGACCAGTATCCCATCGTAGGGCGCGGGCTTTACTGCCTGATGGGCGTACAGGTCATCCCTCTGGCGGACTCGCTCGTCTGGGTACTCATCATTGATGAAGTCGTACCTGGGGTAGATCTGATCTTGGCTATCTGGGAAGTAGAACTTCACGAAGCACCCATCCTCGAATCGCGATAGACGCGAATCAGATAGTTTGACAGGATACTGATATGGCGGGGAGTGTTCTGCAACTCGTTCCAAGGGGTGTTGATTTCAGGCCATCGCCCCTTGGTCCAATGGCAGTGCGGCTTAATGAGCGCCAGTTCAGTCATGACTCTGTCTCTAATATCCGGCGAGTCGATATCGGCATCAAACAGGACTCGCTCCATAACCCGATCCATGAGGCGGCCCAGCGACCTGATTCCGACACCATGCATAAGGCGGCTCTTGGCGGGAGGCAGTCCCCAAGCTTCAGGGAAGGTGTCCTTCACTGCCGTCCAGTAGACAATTAGAATCTTCCGAATGCTCGCAGTGTCGGTGGTTCCGTTGGCTAGGTTTTTGTATGAGAAAAGGACGCCGGAGGGTGACAATGATTCCGTGATCGCAGTGATGAGGCTGTTGTCTTTGACGACAGTGTCTGACTTCTTATCGGGGGTCGTTGACGCCTGCTTAACGAGCCCCTTGAAAGGTGAGTCGTTGTCCTGGTTTAGTGCGTTAACGAGGATCGCGGGAAGCTTTCGAGCGGACAGCCTGGTCGGAAGTTGGGTGTTCACTTCTGGGAGGAGTTCTGATACCAAATTGCTCGGAAGCGGAGACACCGTGTTGACGCGCAGGAACTGATCGCGCTGGATGTCAAGATCTTCGGCCACAAATCCTGCCACTGTGACCGGAAGGGTGGTTCGCCGAGTGAGTGCAAGCGCGCGGCTTCGCTGCTGACCATCGACGATCAGAGCCGGACGAGGCGCGTCCCGCGACTCCGGTAGCGGAATCTCAAGGGTTCCGATGGTTGCCAGTCCGTCGCCCGGATTGGGGCCGCGACTGCCTTTAAACCGCACCGTGGTGGGCAGGGCGAGGATGAGCCCATTTGGGAACAGCACATCTTCACCGTCGAGGTACTCCAGAATTTGCTTAACGTGCTGCTTCTTTTCGGGACGTTGATAGCCGAAGAGCTTGCCGGCCTCATCCCGGGAGATCCGTGCAACATCGGCTACGAGATCGATTTCTCGCGCTTCCAGGGCAAACAGGTATAGGGGAATATTCGGGTTCTGCTCAATGCGCAGGGCTCTGCGCTTGATGACGTTCTCTGTCACCGTTCCCCCATAGCTCGGATGTACAAGTTGGCGAACCTACTCTGCTCGCATGCCTGGTTTCCGTCACGTAGAGCACGCAGAAGTCGCGACCGCGAGATGCCAGGATGCGACGCGTTCTCACGCTTGATGAATGCCATGACGTCCTCGTCGGATATGGGCGTCCGGTTGTACCGCTCAGGCTCAGCTACGTCTGAAGTCCACCGCTGCCACGAGTCACTGGTAGCAGTCGAGGTCAGCCTGCCGTCCTCACAGTGTTCAAGCCATGAGGCGGCCATGCGAACGTTCAGGCTCGTCAGAGTGCCGCCGAGTGTGCGTCGCAGGCCCGCGTTAGAGGCGACTCTCTGGATGCCGGGGATCTCCTCGACACCTCCCACTAGCAGGACTTCGCCTCCAACGCTGGCCAGCGCGTGGATCTCGGCCTTCATGGCATTTGCGTACACCTCGGACAGGACCATGAGAACCGGGCCCTGTCGTCCGAGTTCCTCTAGGGTCTTGCGGCCAGTTCCTTCTTGAAGGTGCCCCCACCACTGGGCACTGTCAGCCGTAGAAGCGGTGACGGAGTCTGCGTGTCGAGTACTGAAGGTCGCCGCGTAGGCAGGTGCCGACGCCGATACTGGCTGGAGGCCGAGGCCGGCCGACGCCACCCACAGTTCCGCTTCAAATCTGGCCTTCGCGGCCGCGGCAGTTAGCCGACGGGCCTGTGTCCAGTGATCGCCCCGGTAGAGCTCGCTTAGGAGCTTCGTGTTCGAGGCCTTCTCAACGCGCTCTCTCCACGCTGCGGAGCGGTCCTTCACGCTGCCGACCGGTAGTGATCTCGCATGGAGCGTGGCCTCCGGCACAGCGGCCTTACGGTCCGTGCAAGTGACCACCAACGATAGTTGCCTCACGCAGTCCCACTCCCGACGGCCTTAACTAGTAACTTGTTGCGGTTACTCTACCCGTCAGTTTTGACGCTAGGGTGCACCAGTACACACAGAGCTAACTAGGGAGCAAGGCATGGGACGTCCCGCGATCGTTCTACTGAGCGGCGGCCTGGACTCGACGACAGTTCTGGCCATCGCCAAGGACCAGGGCTACACGCCGTACGCGCTCAGCTTCCGGTACGGCCAGCGGCACAGTGTTGAACTGGAAGCCGCCAAGCGCGTGGCAGAGACTCAGGGCGTAGCCCGCCACGTCATCGCAGACATCGACCTGCGAGTTTTCGGTGGCTCCGCTCTTACTGCTGATATCGACGTCCCGAAGCACGACTCGCTGGACGACGCCAGCAACAGTGACGCAGGAAGCAGCGTGCCCATCACCTACGTGCCGGCACGTAACACGATCTTCCTGTCGTTCGCCCTGGCCTACGCGGAGACCGTTGGCGCGAGCGACATCTTCACCGGCGTGACCGCCGTCGACTACAGCGGCTACCCCGACTGCCGTCCTGAGTACATGGACGCGTACGCCAAGATGGCGAACCTTGCGACCAGGGCTGGCCTTGAGGGAACTCAGGAGCTCAAGCTCCATTCCCCCCTCATTGCGATGTCCAAGGCCGACATCGTTCGAGAGGGCCTGCGCCTGGGTGTCGACTACTCCCAGACGTCCAGCTGCTATGACCCGGATGAGCAAGGTCGGGCCTGTGGCCGTTGCGAGACCTGCCTGCTCCGCCTAAAGGGGTTCGCTGAGGCTGGTACCACTGACCCCGTGCAGTACCAGGGCGTCTGAGAATGACCTATCTGGTCAAAGAGATCTTTTACACCTTGCAAGGCGAAGGGAGCCATGCGGGCCGACCCGCTGTCTTCTGCCGTTTCTCGCGCTGCAATCTCTGGACAGGTCTTGAGAAGGATCGGCATCGGGCGATTTGCCAGTTCTGCGATACCGATTTCGTTGGAACCGACGGCGAAGGTGGTGGCCGATTCGCGTCCCCTGATGACCTCGCCCAAGCAGTCGAGCAGGCGTGGCCTTCAACTGCCGTGGAATACCGCTTTGTGGTGTGCACCGGGGGTGAGCCGCTTCTGCAGCTTGACGAGGCAGCCATCGAAGCTCTGCACGCCAGGGGTTTCGAGGTTGCGGTGGAGACGAACGGCACCCGCGTGCCGCCGCCGGGAATCGACTGGCTCTGTGTCAGTCCGAAGATCGGGTCTGACGTGGTCGTCACAAGCGGCGACGAGTTGAAGCTTGTCTATCCGCAGTTGGGCGGAGACCCGGGCCAATTCGAGAACCTCGACTTCCAATTCTTCCGTCTCCAGCCCATGGACGGACCCGACGTAGAAGCTAACACCCGGGACACTGTCGACTACTGCATGAAGAACCCGCGCTGGATCCTCTCTCTCCAGACGCACAAGTATCTGGGAATTCAGTAATGGAAATCTTTCGCGAGTTCACGTTCGAAGCGGCGCACCGCCTACCCAAGGTTCCAGAGGGCCACAAGTGTGCGCGCCTGCATGGCCACTCTTACAAGGTCATCGTTCACGTAGAAGCCCCCGTCGACCCCGAGGCTGGTTGGGTCATGGACTTTGGTGACGTTAAGCGAGCCTTCAAGCCACTCGAAGCTCAACTGGATCACTACTACCTCAATGAGATCGAGGGCCTAGAGAACCCGACTAGCGAGGTTCTCGCCCGCTGGATCTGGGAGCGCCTGCAGCCGATCCTGCCCGCGCTCTCAGCGCTCACCGTCCGCGAGACGTGCACATCCGGTTGCACCTATCGGGGCGAGTGAGCATGCACGACATTCAGAATGAGACTGACTCTCGCGGCATCGAGATCAACGAGGTCGGCATCAGTGGCCTTCGGTATCCCGTGTATTTCGAGGATGGCTGCCTCCGTCAGGACGGCATTGCGGATATCGCGATCACCGTGCGGCTCCAACACGACCGCCGAGGTACGCACATGAGCCGCATGGTCGCTCTCGCGCACGACCACCTTCAGAGATTCGACCCCCGGCAGTTGCCGCAGGTCCTCAAGGCTGGAGCGGAACTGCTGGATGCGCCCGCGGTTACTGTGACGATGGCCATGCCTATCAGCACGACCGTCGTAGCGCCGGCCAGCGGCTGTGAGTCGAAACAGGTTCACGACGTCTGTATCGAAGGGCGCTGGAACAACGGCGACGTGACAGTAGCAACGGCAGTGACCAGCGAGGTCACCAGCCTCTGTCCATGTTCGAAGGCAATCTCCGACTACGGTGCGCACAATCAGCGCAGCCGGATTACGCTCAACGTGACGGGCCAGGGAGACACCCCGTACCCCCTGCCGGTGCAGAGCGCCGTGAGGTTGTTGACGTCTTCCGCTTCGGCGCCCGTAGTGCCTTTGATCAAGCGCGTAGACGAGCGTGTCCTCACCATGCAGGCGTACGACCACCCTGTATTCGTCGAGGACATGGCCCGCGACGTCAGCCTTGCGTGCCGGGATCGAGGCCTTCGCCACTCAGTGCGCATCCGCAACCTCGAAAGCATCCATAGCCACGATGCTGTCGCATACGTCGCTGGATAAGACCGGCAGTAACCTTTGGAGCTTGACCTTGTCGGGGATCTTGGTCAGGGTCAGGTGCCGAGGGTGCGCCAGGACTTTGGCCGAGGCAGCCCCTGCTGGTCCAGGAAGGTCTGAAAGCGGTCGGCGGTCTCAGTGAGAAGGCGTTCTCGGTCGCTGGCCGACTGCTGAGTGCGATGGTCACGGCGATCGCTGTGAGTACGTGTTGTAGGTGGGCTTTTGGTTGTCCACGGTAGCGGCACCGGCGCATGCCGTGTCCGTGGGCGAAGATGTTGGTGGTGTCCTCGACCCGCGCCCGGACCGTCTAGTGGGCCTTCCAGTCGGGTGTCTGCTATTCAGCACGGACTCGGAGTTGTAGGTCGCGGAGTTCGCGTGGCGGACAGCCCACGGTTCGGGCGCTGTCCGCAGTGGTGGTGCAGTGGGTGCGTAAAGTTTTCCCGTGATCATGGAAACATTCTTGCTATGCCGCGAGGGTCTGTCCCTACTGGTAGCGCAGGCGTGTCTCGTGGGGTGTGAGGTAATCCCAGTTGATGTGCTTGCGGAGCCTGCGGCGGTTGTAGAAGGTCTCGACGAACGCGAAGATCTCGGCGCGGGCAGTGCCGACGGGCCCGGCGCGTCCGCCTTGGTCGGCCCGCGCCGCGGCGGCGCGGTACGCGGCAACGGCTCGCTGCCGCAACTCGGGCGGGTACTTCATCTAAGCATCCATGGCAGAGGCCCTCTTCTCATGGCCCATCAGGCCATCTCCGGCAACCTTCCGCACTTCGGGGGAACCTCAGCCGCGTTCCGCGGGGAGTTCGGTGACAGTCGCGCGGACTCGATGCTAGCGACCGAACCCCTCTGACGAATCGAGGTCAAGCCATAACTTCAGCGATCCACAGATCTTGACAATTACTCCGACCGTCCATGCAGCGCACAGGCCACGGCAGTCTCCACGGAGGTCTTCCCGGCGCGGAAGTCACTGCCAACGAACATCTCCGGAGAGCCCGGCACGCAGTCATAGAACTTGCTCATGAAGGCGTGCGCCTGCTGCTCGGCGCTCTTGGTCGTGGCCTTGTCGGGCAGAGCGTCGGAGAAATGGGCCTGGATCAGCGTGTGTTGCCAGCGATTTGACTTCCCCGATGTGCCGGGCGAGGCGCTCCCATGGAGCGCTGCTGTACCCGATCTTGATGCGGGGTGTGTGTCCGGCGATCTCCAGGACGTAGAGCCGATGTTCACGGTACCCGTGCTCGCGAAGGAAGTCATTGGCGGTAGCGCGGGCGCGGTCCTGGATGCGCAGGGCAAAAACGGGCAGCGGCACGCTGCCGGCCTCCTGCATGAGCCGTCGGGCCAGGCTGCGGGGCTTCTTAATGATGACGCTCCGCTGCGACGGCGGAGGCGGGGGGATCGGTGCCAGCATGCAGAGATTATCGCCCAACATCCCTGCACGGTAAGCGTGTTCGCTGGAACTGTGCGCGAAAGCGTCTACTCGCCGCCTGAAGACGCCCGCCTAGTGAGCTGGTTCGGAGATGCGTGAGCAGTAGCGGCAGATCCGGTCGAGGATCTGGTCGGCGGTCTTGGTCCATTTGAAGGGCCGGGCCTCGTTGTTCCAGACCTTAATCCACTCTTTGAGTGCGGTCTTGAGGTCGTCGAGGGAGCGGGACACGCCTCGTTCGAGGCAGCGCCGTTCCATCTCGGCGAACCACCGCTCGACCTGGTTGATCCACGACGAGTACGTGGGGGTGAAATGGAGTTGGAAGCGGGGATGCGCGACCAGCCACTTGTGCACCGCGGGCGCCTTGCGGGCGGAGGGGTTGTCGCAGATCATGTGGACTGCCAGGCCAGGCCAGGCCAGGCCAGGCCAGGCCAGGCCGGGTCTGGCGGTCGATCTCGTCGAGGAAGTCACGGAAGTCCACGGCCCGGTGCTGCGCGGAGAGCTTGGTGATCACCTTGCCGGTCGCGGTGTTCAGGGCGGCGAACAGGTCGACGGTGCCGTGCCGGACATAGTCGAAGCTCCGCCGCTCGGGGACGCCAGGCAGCATCGGCAGCACGGGCGCGGTCCGCTCCAGCGCCTGGATCCGCGGCTTCTCGTCCACCGCGAAGACCACCGCGTTCGCCGGCGGGGCGAGATACAGACCGACGACATCGCGGATCTTGTCGATCAGGAACGGGTCGGGGGAGATCTTGAACGTCTCGGTCCGCCACGGCTGCAGACCGAAGGCATTCCAGATTCTCAGCACGCTGGCGGGCGAGACGCCCACGGCCTTCGCCAGTTCCCTCTTCGACCAGTACGTCCCGCCCGGAGGTGTCTCCTCCAGGGTGCGGACCACCACCTCTTCCACCTGGGCATCGGTGATGCTTCGCGGCGCCCCGGGACGCGGCTCGTCCGCGAGCCCGTCCAGCCGGTCCCGCAGGAACCGGGACCGCCACTTGGCGACGGTGCCCCGGTTCACGCCCAGCCGGGCGGCCACCGACAGGTTCGACCCGCCTTCCGCACACGCCAGCACGATCCGCGCCCGCAGAGCGAGGCCCTGCGCAGTCATGCGGCGCTTCACCCAGTTGCTCAACACCTGCCGCTCGGTCTCAGTCAAGACCAGCGGCTCCAGCCTGCTGTCACCCACAACCCACAGCAGACCGAAGCCAGTCGGCACCCGTCAGCCGAACCCCTGAAGTGGTACCCAAAGCAACTCACGTGGTGCCGAACAAACTCACAACCAGCTCACTAGTGTCCTGCGCCAGAGATCCGTTGGCAGAAGCGAGCGAGTGAGTCGAGGATCTCTTCGGCTGTTTTGGTCCAGGTGAACGGGGTCGGGTTTTCGTTCGATTCCTTGACCCACGCACGGATGTCAGCCTCCAGGGAACGCACGCTTTTGTGGGCGCCACGACGGATTTTCTGGTCGGCGAGGAAGCCGAACCACCGCTCCACCTGGTTGATCCAGGAGGAGCCGGTGGGCGTGAAGTGCAGGTGGAATCGGGGGTGTTTGGCCAGCCAGGCCTTGATGGCCGGGGTCTTGTGGGTGCCGTAGTTGTCCACGATGAGGTGGACCTGGAGGTTCCCGGGGACCTCTTTCTCGATCTTGACGAGGAACTTCTTGAACTCCGCTGCCCGGTGCCGACGATGAAGACTGGTGATGACTTCACCAGTGGCGACGTCGAAAGCCGCGAACAAGGTGGTCAGACCGTTGCGGACATAGTCATGGGTACGGCGCTCTGGCATGCCCGGCATCATCGGCAGCACCGGCTGGGAGCGGTCCAGAGCCTGAATCTGGGACTTCTCGTCCACCGAAAGCACCACCGCACCTTCGGGCGGGTTGAAGTACAGCCCCACCACGTCGTAGACCTTTTCCACGAACAACGGATCCGTTGACAGCTTGAAAGTGTCGCTCAGGTGCGGCTTGAGCTGGAACTTCCGCCAGATCCGGCCCACGGTCGACTTCGACAGCCCGCTGCGGTCGGCCATCGAGGCACGCGACCAATGAGTGGCATTCTTCGGGATCTCCTCCAATGTACTGACCACGACCGCCTCTACCTGATCGACACTGATACTGGGCGGCCGGCCCGGCCGCGGCTCGTCCACCAACCCATCCAGCCGGCCGGCCAGGAACCGGCGACGCCACTTACGGACCGTGTCCGCCGCAATCTGTAACTCCCGCGCCACCACGACAATCGGCGGAACATCAGCGCCGTGACAGGCCAGCACGATTCGGGCTCGCAGGGCCACTGCCTGCGCAGACGAAGCCCGCCGGGCCCAACGCTCCAACACCACACGCTCATCGGCAGACAACAACAACGGTTCCAGCTTCGGTCCACGACGTGGCACCGGCACATCCCCAGAGGCAGTCATACATGAACTAACGACGGATCTCTGGCGCAGGACACTAGTCGTCGTTCGGCAGGTACCACCCGTGCTCGCGATGCCTGGGCTCTGGTGGGTTCGGGTTCTCGCGGGCATAGGCCTCGTTTGCACGGCGAATCATCTCTGCGTCGTAGCGGTGCAGCTCGTCGTACAGTTTATCCGCTTCGTTGACATCCCCAGCGGATACGTAACGCTCTCGCAGCGCCTCGCGTTCGTCTGCGAGTTCCGCGTCGGACAGCGGGCGGAGGCTACCGAGGCCACGCGCGATGGAGTTGATGATGCCCATGCGTTGATGTTGTCACGCTGGGGACTACCGCCGTGCTGTTGCCCGCCAATACCGCCTCGAAGGTGCGCGAAAACGCCCGGCGCGCGGCTGCTGAGATCACCCCGTCGAAAGGTTCCCTCCACAGCTCTTGACTATTGCTCGTCGGGCTGCGTCGCCATCTACTGGGGGGCTTCACCGCACTGGCGACCCGTTACAGAGCGTGAGTGGCTGTAGTGGGTCGACGGCAAAGGCAGAGCTGCCCGTCGAACCCCGGGGTGGCTTGGAGATACTGAAACGCGAGAGTTTCCTCAGCCTCACGGGAGGTTCCAGAGAGTCCGTGCGGCGGCGGACGAAGTGGTGTGGCGAACGCCTAACCGATCCCCATTCGAGCGGGATCGAGGGGGATACAGCCGGATGGAAACGGGTGGCTATGTCCGTTGTTTCGGCATCGTCGCAGGTGAGAGGCGTCACTCCTATGGGTTCGAGTCCCACCCGCCCCACACAGGGTTCGTCTAGGAGAACCGTTTCTAGCTGGGCGAACGTGTGAAGGGGGGTCACCACGCCAGCGTGGTGACCCCCCTTCACACGTCCGGACCAAGATCCAGGGGACACACAGGGGACGCGGGGACGGTTCAGGCGACAGAAGCGCCTCACACCGCTTTGCGACGCCCGTTCGGAGCCCTGCGGGTGGTGCGGGATGTTGCCGGAGGCGGGCCGGTCGGTAGCGCCCAGCCGTCCACGCTCGGGGACTTGGGCTGTGGTCTTTCCTGAGAGTGGGACGTCCCACCGTGTTTCTGTCCTGCTGAATCCCGCTCGATCGGTCTCTGGCGGTTCCCGTGTGGAACGTTCCGCACGGTGGGAGAGCGGTTCGGGGCGGGTAGGAGGGGGCATGCCCGGCGGGGCTCGGTTGGCGGCGAGATCTATGCTCGAATGCATGATCGAGACTGAGCGGCTACTCCTGCGGCCTCTGTATGTGTCCGACGCCGACGATTTCGTAGCGCTCCATGCCGACCCGCAGGTCAACCGCTTCGTCGGGTCCTACTCGCGTCAACAAGCACGGGAACGCCTCACTGCGATCGAGCGGCAGTGGGCTGAGCGAAGCCATGGCCTGTGCGCGATCGAGCTGAAGTCGAACGGGGAGTTCATCGGTCGAAGCGGTCTGCAGTACTGGGAACAGTTCGACGAGGTGGAGCTGGGGTGGACCCTTCGGGCGGAGCACTGGGGACACGGGTATGCGACCGAGGCTGCTCAAGCGTGTCTGGACTGGGGGTTTGCCACCCTTGATGACGACTACTTTACGGCTCTCATGCGGCCGGGTAACGAGGCATCAGTGAAGGTGGCCGAGCGTCTGGGGTTCGCGCCACGTCGAGAGGATCATCTGCACGGCCGCCCAGTCACGGTGTATGCCGTGGACCGTCCGACCAGCCTGCCCGCTTGTTGATGTTCCGCCTGAGTCACGGCAGCAGAACTCTCTTCCTCAACAAGGCGAAGCCGGCCCGGCCGAGCATCTGACGCCTGGTCATCTTGATCCGGTCCCAACGCGTACGACCCGAAGCTGGACGTCGGCTTCACTCCGCTGCGCGAGCAGGCTCGGAGTACCGGAGACACGCCGTTGCTGCTCACGGGGGTGGAGCGGTGCCCGATAACCTGTTGGCCCTCCGCGGAGCTGTGGCTACTCTGGCAGAGTTCTTTCGATCCGCTCTGGGCTGCTGTGCCCTGGAAAAGAGATTTTGTGTTCCGGCCCGCGCCGCGCGCGCCTCGCTGCACCGTCTAGCCAGTAGTCCGTCTGTCTGCTGCCGTCCCTCTCGGACGGGCACCGGACGCGACTCTCCGGTGCGCTGAATCCGCCCCTGCCTCCGCCTGCACGCATGTCGCGTCGCATGGGGTGTGTGCCTTCGTCGAGGCCGCTCGGCCTGCTCTTGCTGTCATCACAGACTTCCCAGCAAGGAGCACCCCGGGTGTCCAGCACCAACAGAACTCTCTCAAGCAATCCACATACCATCCTGACCGGCACCTTTGCCTGCGCGTGGTGCGGCCTGACCGTGTCCGCCGTCGCCGGCGACCGCACACGACGTAACCACTGCCGGTCGTGCCTGCACTCCCAGCACGTCCTCGACCATGCCGAGGGCGGCTCCAGTGACTGCCAGGGCCGGATGTCGCCGATCGCCATCGCCGTGCTGCGCACCGGCGACTGGATGGTCATCCACCAGTGCCTGTCCTGCGGTGAGTTCAGCGCCAACCGCATCGCCGGTGACGACAACGCACTGGCCCTGGTGCGCCTGGCGCTCAAACCGCTGCGGGACCCCAGCGTCGCCCATCGCATGCAGCTCGCACTGCGGTCCGGCCGCCACTCGCGACGTCGGGTCCGTCAGCCCCTTTCCCGATACACGTTGCACCTGTGTGCAACTCGCCAGGAGAAGCCATGCGCCCCATGAGCAGGGAAGAGGTGCGCGGCGCGATCGTGAACCTGGACCCAGCCGAGAAGAAGGTCCGCCTGCCGGCCTGGTTCGACGATGTCCGGTGGCACCGGATCGACTACCTCGGGTGGCGGGATCTGCGTGCCCCGAAGCGCGCCTACCTTGTCACCGAGGCCGACGACCAGGCGCTGGGAGTGCTGCTGCGGCAGGCTCCGAACGACGCGGCGCACGGTTCGCGCGCGATGATGTGCGACCTGTGCCGGTTCGCCCGCCGGTTCAACGAGGTTTCGCTGTTCACCGCTCAACTCCCCTCACGTGACAAACGCGAACGTCTGAACTCAGTCGGTCTGCTCCTGTGCACCGATCTCGACTGCGTGGTGAAGGTGCACAGCAAGCCGGTCCGTGAAGCCTTCGATCGCCCGGTCGACGACATCATCAGGTCACGCCGCGAAGGTTTGCGCTCGCGCACGATCACCTTCATTCGTTCGGTCTCCGACACAGAACGAACTACCAGACACAGAAGGTGATGTGATCGCGAGGTGGATCCCCCCCGGTAGGTCCATTGCAGCGAAGACGGGCCGCGGAAGCACCAGGGGGCCGGTCTCGCGGTGGAGGTCGGCCCGCTGGTGTTGTTCGCCGTGGCGGGTCGCCCGCCACGGCCGGGCCGGTGACTTCGGTATTCGGCGGCTGTTTTGAAGTGGCGCCGGTCGTTGCTGGCTCTTATCCGTAGCGTTCGCACACTGCTCGCCTCTCATGAGCAGGACGCATTCTTCCAGTCCTGATGACCGGCTGAAACGATGGAGACAAAAGAGGCCTGTGGCGTGCGGTATTTCGTCGTGCGTCGCTCGGTGGGCTCCCCCTTCCGCGCCTCTCTGATTACGTTTGGGCCGCCGTGACCTGCGGTTTCGTTCCGCTTGTGGCATGGGAGCGCCGGTCCCGGTCCCACGACCGCTGAGTGGGCTCCATGCCCTCTGCCTAGCTAGCGGTAGTTTCGGGCTGACGCCGATGGCTGGCCGTCGAGGTGAGACCGTCTTCCAGTGAGGCCCGCGCTACCAACGGCGGCGCGGCTGCACTGGATGGAGCTTGGCGGTGAGCGCCGAGAGGAAGGTCGGGAGCTTGTCGACCATGGCTTTGGGGACCGGGGTGGACTGGACGGTACCCCGCCTCACGTCCTGGACGACGAGGGCGAAGGTGCCGTTCTCCTCAACGAGTTCAGCGGCGAAGAGCAGTGTCTGCGCAGAGGTTTCCATCAGAGCTCCTGGGCATGGGTTTCGTCGAGCCAGGCGGTCCACTCCTTGGTGGCCTGCTGCTCATCGGTCTCCCCGGCGAACAGGTGGTGTCCGAGCCAGATCGGCACGTTCCAGGTGCTGCCGTTGAAGAACCGGTACAGGGCGTCCGGGCCTCGCAGTCCGACGAAGTCGGTGCTGAGCCAGTCGACGACCACCTCCACGGTTTCACGCTCCGGGCCGGGGGCCAGGAGCGTGAAACGGTCGCCGACGGCCGCGTCGTCGGCAAGGCCGAGGCGTCGGCGCAGGGCGGCGAAGTCGGCCGGGTCGGCGGTGGGTTCGGGGCGCTGGGACCTGATGTAGACGGCGGGCCGGCCGGCGAAGTGCCGGAGATACTCGGCGAGGGCGTGCTGGTGGAAGTCGACGTACTTCTCGGCCACGTCCGTCTTGGCGTCCCAGTTCCAGGCATCGTCGACGACACCCGTGTGCACCCAGTGGATTCCCGTACGCAGATGGCTCGTGACGCCGTCGGACGACTCGATGCGGTAGCTGAGCGTATTGGAGAACCCGCCTTCCTGGGTTGCCCGGACAGCGAAGTGGTGCGGTGGCTCCCACGCCACGACGATGGCATCTCCCCGGGTGACCTTTCCGCCGACGCGCGGCTCGATCTCCATCGGATAGAGCCAGCCGAGGTTGCCGGGGCCGGTGGCAACGGCGTTCCAGACCTGGTCGGGCGGGACGGGCAGGTACTGCTCCCGGCAGACCTCGAACTCTCGGGCCATGGTCGGTACTCCTTCGTCGTTCAGGTGTCAGTAGGTGAGCGGGAGAGCGGTCAGCCGCCGCTGCAGCGGGTTGTCCCGCCAGTCCAGGGCCGACGCGTCGGCCAGCCGCAGCTCGGGGAGCCTGCGCACCAGCGTGCCGACGGCTACCTCCGTCTGGAGCTTGGCCAGGGGGCCGCCGAGGCAGAAGTGCGGGCCGTGGCCGAAGCTCAGGTGCCGGTTGCCCGGGCGGGACAGATCGAGCCGGTCGGGGTCCTCGAAGCGTTCGGGATCGCGGTTGGTCGCGCCGAGGAACAGGTAGACCAACTCGCCCTCCCGCAGCGTCCGTCCGCCGATCTCCAGGTCCTGCGCCACCACCCGGACGATCGCCTGCGTCACCGTGTCGTAGCGGGCCAGTTCCTCGACGGCGCCGCGGATCAGGTCCGGGTCCGCGCGCAGCCGGGCCAGTTGGTCCGGGTGGCGCAGCAGCGCCAGCACGCCGTTGCCGATCAGGTGGGTGGTGGTCTCGTCGCCGGCGGTGATCAGGACGAAGCAGGTGGACAGCAGTTCGGAGTCGGTGAGCCGGTCGTCCTGCGCCTGGGTGGCGACCAGGGCGCTGATCAGGTCGTCGCCCGGTGCACGCCTGCGCTGCCGGATGAGCCCGGACAGGTACTCCTCGTACTGGTCGATCGCCGCCTCGGACCTGTCGATGTCCTCGCTGAGCCGGCCGAAGCGGCGGAACCAGCTCTTGACCTGCGGTTGGTCCTCTTCCGGAATGCCGAAGAGTTCGCAGACCACGGACATCGGCAGCGGGGAGGCGACGGCCTCGATCAGGTCCATGGCCGGCCCGGCCGCGACCGCTTCGTCGATGAGCCGGTCGACGATCCGCCGGACGCCGTCGCGCAGCGCCTCCACCCGCCGGGCGGTGAAAGCTCTGTTGGCCAGTTTGCGCAGCCGGGCGTGGTCCGGCGGGTCGGTGTTGGTCATCACCCGGCCGAGTCGGTCGGTGAGCCTGCTGAGGGCTTTGAGGTCGCCGCCGAGCGCGCTGTACGCGCGGGTCATCCGGTCCCGGTCGTTGGACAGCCGCAGGTCGCCCAGCGCTGCCTCGACGTCCGCGTACCGGGTGAGGTACCAGATGCCCTGGGGGCTTCGATGGACCGGGTCCTCGCTCCGCATGCGGGCGTAGAGCGGGTACGGGTCCCGCCGGGCCCCGGAGGTGAGCAGGGCCGCGGCGAGGTCGTCGGGCCGGGCGGGGCCCGCGGTTTCGCGGGCCCCGCCCAGTGTGTCGGTGGAGGTCACGTCGGCCGTGCTACCGCTGGGCGTTCATGGCGTCGGCGAGGCTCTTCGGCCGCATGTCGGTCCAGGACCGCTCGACGTGTTCCAGGCAGGCGGCGTGGGAGTCGGGACCGTGGACAACGGTCCAGCCGGCCGGGACGTCTGCGAACTGCGGCCAGAGCGAGTGCTGGTTCTCGTCGTTGACGAGGACGAGGAAGGTGCCGTCCTGGTCGTCGAAGGGGTTGGTCATGGGTCAGTCCTCCTGAAGGGAATGGGTGGTGTCACCGGCATCACCGGTGGTCTCGGCGATCCTGGCGGCCAGGATCGGCCCGATCTGGGCCAGCGATCCCGCCTGGGTCATCTGGTCGTGCCGGGTGGTGATCTCGTGGGACTCGATCCGGCCCGTGATGTACGGGCGCCAGACCTCCGGACCGGCGTCGTCGTCGCCCCGGTCGATCGTGGAGTTGAACAGCAGCAGATCCCCGTCGTACTTGCCGGGGACGAAGTCGACCGCAAGCTTCGCGTTGTTGATCATGATCTGGACGATCACCTCGACCTGCCGCTCGTTCAGACCGGCCAGTGCGCTGCCCCGTCGGTTCAGTACCTCGGCGACCTCGGCGTAGGTGATCTCCTGGTCGTCCAGCTCGTCCGGGTCGACGTCGAGCACCCCGACGAGCACGTCCCGCACGGTGGGCACCGGCTCCTCCTCGAACCGCACGTCCTTCACCGGGTAGGCGTCGAGGATCGACAGCAGTGCGGTCCGCTCGCCGCGGGCCTGCAGTTCGCAGGCCAGCGCATGGGCGATCAGTCCGCCCGCGGACCAGCCGAGCAGCAGGTACGGGCCCTCCGGCTGGATCTTCTGGACATGGTCGGCGTAGTCCGCCGCCATCTCCTCGTAGGACGTCGGAAGGGGCTCGGGGCGGCCGAGGCCGCGCGCCTGGATCGCGTACACCGGGTGCTGCGGACCGAGGTGGTTCAGCAGCCCGCTGTAGGACCAGCTGATGCCGCCGCCGGGGTGGACGCAGAACAGCGGAGTGCCCGTCCCGGTCGAACGCAGCGGCAACAGCACGTCCAGCGCGTCGTCCGGACCGTTCATGCCCAGGCGTTCGGTGAGCCCGGCCACGGTCGGCGCCTCGAACAGCAGGCGAAGCCCCAGCTCCAGGCCGAGGGTCTCGCGAATCCGGGAGGCCAGCCGGGCGGCCAGCAGTGAGTGCCCGCCCAGATCGAAGAAGCCGTCGTCGATGCCCACCTGCTCCCGGCCGAGGACCTCGGCGAACAGACCGCACAGCAGTTGTTCCTGCGGCGTCCGGGGGCCGCGCCCGGCGTCCGATGCCCCGTAGTCGGGGGCGGGCAGCGCGGCTCGGTCGAGCTTGCCGTTGGCGGTCAGCGGCAGCGTGTCCACGGTGACGAAGGCCGCCGGCACCATGTAGTCGGGCAGTTCGCGGCGCAGCCGGGCGGCCAGCTCGGCCGTCCCGGGCGCACCCTCGGGCGTGGGCACCAGGTAGGCGACCAGCCGCTTGTCTCCCGGCCGGTCCTCACGGGCGACCACAGCGGCCTGGGCGATGCCCGGGCAGCCTGTCAGTGCCGCCTCGATCTCCCCGGGCTCGATCCGCTGACCGCGCAGCTTGACCTGGTGGTCGACGCGTCCGGCGAACTCCAGAGTTCCACCCCCGGCCTCCGTCCGTGGGTGCCCGTCCGGGCGCCACCAGGCGAGGTCGCCGGTCCGGTACATCCGGCTTCCGGCCGGCCCGTACGGGTCGGCGGTGAAGCGCTCAGCCGTCAAGCCGGGGCGGCCGAAGTAGCCGCGCGCCACGCCCGTCCCCGCGAGGTACAGCTCACCGACCATGCCTGTCGGCATCGGCCGCAGCCGGTCGTCGAGCACGTAGGCGCGCATGTTCGCCATCGGCCCGCCGATCGGTACGGTCGCGGCGATCTCGGGGAGGTCGCGCACAGGGTGACAGGTGGCCAGGGTGGTGGCCTCGGTGGGTCCGTAGCCGTTGACCACCTCGATGCCGGGGCAGGCCGCGAGCACCCGCGCGGCGGCAGCGGGGGAGACCACATCGCCGCCGGTCCACACCTCGCGGACCCCGGCGAGCACGCCCGGTCGCTCCTCGGCGACCAGACGGAACAGACCGGCGGTCAGCCACAGTCCGGTCACCCCGTGCGTGGTGATCGTGTGCTGCAGCAGGTCGAGGTCGAGCTGCTCGGGCGGTGCGACCACGACACGGCCACCGTTGAGCAGCGGAACCCAGAGCTCGTAGGTCGAGAGGTCGAAGGCCGTCGGGGAGTGCATCAGCACCCGCTCATGCCCGCCACCACGCCATTCGGGCGTCAGCGCCAGGCCCGCCACGTCCCCGTGGGTCACGGCCACGCCCTTCGGCCGTCCGGTCGAGCCGGAGGTGTACATGATGTACGCCACCTGCCCCGGTTCGCAGGCGACGTCGACGTCGTACGGGTCCGGGTCGGCGGCCGCGGACCGCATGAGTGCGGCGAGCACCTCCGGGGTGAGGACCAGTGCGGCCCCGCTCTCCCGCATGATCAGGTCGATCCGGGAGGACGGGAAGCGGGAGTCCAGCGGTACGTAGGCGCCACCCGCCTTGACGATCGCCAGGATCGCCACGACCAGCTCCGCCGAGCGGTCCATCAGGACCGCCACCGGAGTCTCCGGCCGTACTCCCTGGCGGATCAGCGCCCTCGCCAGGAGGCCGGTCCGCAGGCCGAGCTCCGCGTAGGTCAGCTCGGTGCCGCCCGCCACGACCGCGACCGCGTCCGCGTTGGCCCGCACCTGACGGGCGAACAGCTCCGGCACCGAGGCCGACGGCAACTCCGCGGCCGTGTCGTTGAAGCCGTACAGCAGCCGGTGGCGTTCGGCGTCGGACATGAGGTCGATCCGGCTGATCGGCCAGCCGGGGTCGGCGACCGCCGCGCGCAGCAGGCGGGCCCAGCGCTCGAACAGCAGCTCCACGGTGGACGCGTCGAACAGGTCGGTGGCGTACTCCACCGCGCCGACCAGACCGTCGGCACCTCCGTCCGGGCGGAACTGCTCGGCGAGGCTGAAAGTCAGGTCGACCCGGGAGGTCCCGGTCGGCGCCTCCAGGTGGCCCGTCTCCAGCCCTGACAGGGCGAACTCGCCGAGCGGCGCGTTCTGCAGCGCCAGCATGATCTGGAACAGCGGATGATGGGCCAGCGACCGCACCGGGTTGGCCACCTCGACCAGGTACTCGAAGGGCACGTCCTGGTGGTCGTACGCGGTGAGCGCCTTCTGCCTCACCCGGCCGAGCAGTTCGCTGAAGCCGGGGTCGCCGCTGGTGTCGGTGCGCAGCACCAGCGTGTTGACGAAGAAGCCGACGAGCTCGTCCAGTGCCTGGTCGGTACGGCCGGCGATCGGGCTGCCGATCGGGATGTCCGTACCGGCACCGAGCCGGTTGAGGAGAGCTGCGAGACCGGCCTGGAGCACCATGAACATGCTGGCCCCGCGCTCCGTGGCCAAATCCCGCAGTGCCTGGTGCAGTTCGGGGTCCAGCCGGACCACGACCCGGTCGCCCTGCTGGGAGGCCACCGGCGGCCGGGGCCGGTCGGCGGGCAGCCGCACCTGCTGCGGAATTCCCGCCAGCTCGCCCTTCCAGTAGGCCAGTTGCCGGGCGAACAGGCTGTCGGGATCGTCGGCGTCACCGAGCAGGTCGCGTTGCCAGCGGGTGTAGTCGGCGTACTGCACCGGCAACGGGGACCACTGCGGCTGCTCGCGCCGGCAGCGCGCCGCGTAGGCCGTCGCGAGGTCGCCGGAGAGCGGTCCCATCGACCAGCCGTCGGCAGCGATGTGGTGCACCACGACCAGCAGCACGTGCCGGTCGGGGGCGAGCGCGTACAGCTCCGCCCGGATCGGCGGCTCCGCGGCCAGGTCGAAGCCGCGCCGGGCCGTGTTCGCCAGGCGCTCGGCCAGTTGGCTCTCGTCGAGTTCCACCACCGGCAGCGCCGGGTGTGCCTGCGCGGTGCTCAGCACGATCTGGTACGGAACGCCGTCGGTCTCGCGGAAGGCCGTCCGCAGGCTCTCGTGCCGGGCGATCACGTCCCCGAGTGCGGCGTGCAGGGCCGACCGGTCCAGGCTGCCGGTCAGGCTCAGCGCGAGCGGCATGTTGTAGGTGGCGCTCGGCCCGTCCATCCGGTGCAGGAACCACAAGCGGCGCTGAGCGAAGGACAGTTCCAGGCGCTTCGGACGGGGACGGGCGGTCAGCGCGGGCCGCGCTGCTCCGGAACCGTCCAGGTGGGCCGCCAGCCCGGCCACGGTCGGGGTCTCGAACAGGGTCCGGACCTCCAGCTCCGCACCGAGGGTCGCCCGGACCCTGGAGGCCAGGCGGGTCGCCAGCAGCGAGTGTCCGCCGAGGTCGAAGAAGCTGTCGTCGACCCCGACCTGTGCAAGCCCGAGTACCTCGGCGAACAGCTCCGCCAGGACCTGCTCCTGCGGGGTGCGCGGCGCCCGTCCGACAGCGGCCGTGCCGAGGTCGGGGGCGGGCAGTGCGCGGCGGTCGAGCTTGCCGCTGGCCGTCAGTGGCAGCGCGTCCATCGCGACGAACGCCGACGGGACCAGGTAGTCGGGCAGCCGCCCGCGCAGCCAGTCCCGGAGTTCGCCGAGGAGGGCGCCGGTGCCACGGCTGCCGGCCGGGCGGTTGGTCAGCGAGGACAGCGGCCGGCCGGAGGCCCCGGCCGGCCGGCACGGCTCGAACGTCGAGCCGTGGAGCGCCCCGGCGAGGACGACGTCCACGGCGTCGGCCGCGGCGGCTGACCAGGTGACGGCCACCGTGCGGCCGAACTCCCTGCCGAGGGTGTGGAAGTCCTCCGGGTCGGGGAGGCCGCTCTCCTCCGGGGCGTGCAACCGCTCCAGCAGTTCCGCGAGCGGTCCTTCCTCGTCCTGTACCGCGCGGGCAAGGGCGGCTTCTCCCACCACACGGCGGTTCGGCACCCCGGTGATCCGCAGCACCTCGGCGGGCGGCTGGGCGAGCAGCTCGCGCAGCCCGGCCGTCCCGATCTGCCGCCCCCAGGCCAGGTCGACGGAGGCGGTCGGGCTCTCCGGGGCGACGAGCGGCTTGTGCAGCGTCACGTCGTAGCGGTAGCGGGTCAGTTCGTTGTGGTGGCGGCCGCGCTTGACCTCCACGGCCATCGTGCCGATGTCCGTGCCCTGCTCGCGCAGGACGGTGAAGAAGTCCGGATCGACCAGGAGTTCCTTCTCCACCCTGAGAGCCTGCTCCACCGCGCGGCGCACGGCCGCGCGGTCGGCGCCGTCGCCGGCCCGGTGCAGCTCGGCGGCGGTGGCCAGCGGGCGCAGCAGCCGCAGGTTGCGGACGTCGCCGACGAAGAGCGCGCCCCCGGGGGCGAGCAGCCTCATCAGTTTCCCGATCACGTCCGCGAGGTAGTCGGCGGACGGGAAGTACTGCACCACCGAATTGATCACGATGGTGTCGAACTCATCGGCCGGCAGCCCGTCGGTGTCGTGCGCCGGACGGGTCTGCAGCACCACGCGCCCGGTCAGCCCCTCCTCCTTCGCGACCTGAGCGGTCAGGGCGTCGATCGCGGTGGCGGAGAAGTCGGTCGCCCAGTAGGTCTCGCACCCGGGGGCGATCTGTGAGAGCAGCAGACCGGTGCCGACTCCGATCTCCAGCACCCGGCGCGGGTTCAGGGCCAGGATGCGGGTCACGGTCGCGTCCCGCCATTCCCGCATCTGCTCGACGGGGATCGGGCCGCCGTCGTAACTGCTCTTCCAGCCGACGAAGTTGTGGCCGAAGGCCGCTTCGTCGGGGGCGATGGGCAGGGCGTCGTAGACGTCCTGCCACTCGCCCACGTGGTCCGCTTCCAGGCCGCTGTCCCGGACCGTGTCCTGGCGGGGGACGACGTAGCCGACGAGCGAGTCGCCCTGGGCCGCGACGGCGGCCTGGGCGAGGGCGGGGTGCTCGGCCAGGACGGCCTCGACCTCGCCGGGCTCGACGCGGAAGCCGCGGACCTTCACCTGGTCGTCGGCGCGACCGACGTATTCCAGCTGGCCGTCGCCCAGCCGGCGCACCAGGTCGCCGGTGCGGTACATGCGCTCACCGGATCCGAACGGGCAGGCGACGAACCTCCCCGCCGTCAGGCCCGGCCGGTGAAGGTATCCGCGCGCCAGGCCCGCGCCCGCGACGTACAGCTCCCCCCTCACGCCCGGCGGCACCGGCCGCAGGCGGTCGTCGAGCACGTACACACGGGCGTTGGCGATCGGCCGGCCGATGGGCGGCACGCCGGTCCCGGGGGACAGCGGGTCGCTCATGGTCGCGCACACCGTGGTTTCGGTCGGGCCGTACGCGTTGATCATCCGGCGCCCGGGCGCCCAGCGCTGCACCAGCTCCGGTGGGCACGCCTCACCCGCCACCACCAGCGTCGACACGGTCACCGTGCCGTCCGGCACAGCGGCGAGGACGGACGGGGGCACCGTCACGTGGGTGACGCCGAGGCCCGGATCGATCAGGGCGGCTACCGGATCGGCGGCGGGGGGCAGCATCAGGGCGGCGCCGCCCAGCAGGGCGGTGAAGATCTCCGACACCGAGGCGTCGAAGCTGGGCGAGGCGAACTGGAGCACCCGGCTGCCGGGTTCGATCGCGAAGCGCTCGATCTGTCCTGCGACCAGACTCGCGACACCCCCGTGGCTCACGACGACGCCCTTGGGGCGGCCGGTCGAGCCCGATGTGTAGATCACGTAGGCCGGGTGCCGGGTGTCGGGTGTGATGTGCGGGTCGGTGTAGGGCCAGTCGCCTTCGGTCACCGTGGCGGGGTTGTCGATCACTACGGCCGGGCGGGCGTCGTCCAGCATGAACGCGATTCGTGACTGTGGGTAGGCCGGGTCCACGGGCAGGTAGGCGGCCCCGGCTTTGAGTACGCCCAGGACGGCTACCACTGATTCCATCGAACGCGGCAGGGAAACCGCTACTACCTGTTCCGGGCCGACACCCCGGGCGATCAGTGCGTGCGCGAACCGGTTGGCCCTGGCGTTGAGTTGGCGGTATGTCAGTTCGACGTCACCGCAGACCAGCGCGACCGCGTCCGGTGCAGCCGCCACCCGCGCCGCGAAGGCCTGCGGCAGCGGGACGGCTCCCACGTCCCGGGCGGTGGCGTTGTCACCTTCCAGCAGCCGGTGCCGCTCGTCGGCGCCGAGGAGGTCGATCTCCCCGATCGGCAGCTCGGGGTCGGCGGTGACGGCCTCCAGCAGGAGCGTCCAACGCCGGACCAGGGCGGCCACCGTCGAGTGGTCGAACAGGTCGGTGACGTACTCGACCGCGCCGGCGATTCCGGCCGGGCTCCCGTCGGGACCGAACTGTTCGGCCATGCTCACGCCGAGGTCGAACTTGGCGGTACCGGTCGCGACCGCGTAGGTGGTGACGTCCAGGCCGGGCAGCGAGAACCGGCCCATCGGCGCGTTCTGCACGGCAAGGATGGTCTGGAACAGTGGGTGGTGGGACAGTGAGCGGGACGGGTTCAGTGCTTCCACGAGGTGCTCGAACGGCACGTCCTGGTGCGCGTACGCCGACAGTGCCGTCTCCCTCACCCGGCCCAGCAGCTCCGCGAAACTCGGATCACCGCTCGTGTCGGTGCGCAGCACCAGCGTGTTGACGAAGAACCCGACCAGATCGTCCAGGGCCTCGTCCGTGCGCCCCGCGACCGGACTCCCGATCGCGATGTCCGTACCCGCACCCAGCCGCGTGTACAGCGCAGCCAACGCCGCCTGCAGCACCATGAACAGACTCGTCCCGGTGCTCCGCGCCAACTCCGCCAGTGCGGCGTGCAGTTCGGGGCCGAGTTCCAGACCGACGTGGTCCCCGTGCCGGCCTGCGACGGCCGGGCGTGGCCGGTCGGCGGGCAGGGGGAGCAGCTCGGGCAGGTCGGACAGCTGTCGCTTCCAGTAGTCGAGCTGTTCGGCGAACCGGCTCTGCGGGTCGGCGGCGTCGCCGAGCAGCTCGCGCTGCCACAACGTGTAGTCGGAGTACTGCACGGGCAAGGCCGGCCGGCTGCTCGTCCGGCCCTCGCAACGGGCCGCGTACGCCTCGGCCAGGTCGCGGGCCAGTGGCCCGGTGGACCAGCCGTCAGCGGCGATGTGGTGCATGACCAGCAGCAGCACATGTTCGTCCGGCGCGAGAGCGAACAGCTCGGCGCGCAGCGGCGGCTCTGTCGCGAGCTCGAAGGGCTGCCGGGCGGACTCGGCGAGCCGCTCCGGCAGTTCGCCCGGTGTCACCTCGGTCGGCCGGGCCCGGAGGCGGACCGCTGCCGGATCCAGCACGCGCTGGCAGGGTACGCCGGAAACTTCCGGGAACACCGTCCGCAGGCTCTCGTGCCGGGCCACCACGTCGGCCAGCGCTTGATCCAGTGCGGGGCGGTCGAGTGTGCCGGCCAGCCGCAACGCCAGAGGGATGTGGTACGTCGCGGCGGCGGCATCCATACGGTGCAGGAACCAGAGCCGGCGCTGGGCGAAGGAAAGCGGCGCTGCCCCGGGCCGCTCGTACGGGGTCAGCGCCGGGCGGGCGCGGCCGGCCTCGGCCAGCGCCTCGGCCAGGCCCACGACGGTGGGCGCCTGGAAAAGCGCACGCAGCCCGAGTTCGACGCCGAGCACCGAGCGCACCCGGGCGGCCAGCCGGGTGGCGAGCAGGGAGTGCCCGCCCAACTCGAAGAAGTCGTCGTCGACCGAGACCCGCTCCACGCCGAGCACCTCCGCGAACAACTCCGCGAGAATCTGCTCCTGCGGCGTGCGCGGCACCCGCCCGCTCCCCGCCTGAGTGGCTTCGGGCATGGGCAGCGCCGCCCGGTCCAGCTTCCCGTTGGGCGTCAGCGGCAACGCGTCCAACACCATGAAGACGGCCGGCACCAGGTAGTCGGGCAGCCGCTCGCGCAGGTACGCCGCCAACTCCGCAGGACGGGCGGCCAGGCCGGGGCGGGCCACCACGTATCCGACGAGCCGGTCGTCCTGGGCCGCGACGGCGGTCCGGGCGACGGCGGGGTGCTCGGCCAGCGCGGCCTCGACCTCGCCGAGTTCGACGCGGAAGCCGCGGACCTTCACCTGCTGGTCGGCCCGGCCGACGTACTCCAGCTCGCCGTCGGCACGCCGCCGCACCAGGTCGCCGGTGCGGTACATCCGCGCGCCCGCCGGCCCGAACGGGCACGCCGTGAACCGTCCCGCGGTCAGACCCGGCCGGTCCAGATAGCCGCGGGCCAGACCCGCACCGGAGACGTACAACTCCCCGGGCACGCCCGGCGGTACGAGGCGCAGCCGCTCGTCCAGTACATACGTCCGGAAGCCGGCGACCGGTCGCCCGATGGGCGGCACGCCGGTCCCGGGGGACAGCGGGTCGCTCATGGTCGCGCACACCGTGGTTTCGGTCGGGCCGTACGCGTTGATCATCCGGCGCCCGGGCGCCCAGCGCTGCACCAGCTCCGGCGGGCACGCCTCTCCCGCCACGACAAGGGTGGTCGCCGTGAGTTCGGCGCCGTCCAGCGCAGCCAGGGCGGAGGGCGGCAGCGTCACATGAGTGACGGAGCACCGGCGGTCGGTCAGGGCCTCCAGTGGAGCCTCGGCCGGGGCCAGTACGAGGGCGGCACCGGTGAGCAGCGCGCCGCACAGGTCCCAGAAGGACGCGTCGAAGCTGGGCGAGGCGAACTGGAGCACCCGGCTGCCCTGCGCCAGGCCGAGCCGGTCGGCCTGCGCCGCCACCAGGCCCGATACACCCCCGTGGCTCACGACGACGCCCTTGGGGCGGCCGGTCGAGCCCGATGTGTAGATCACGTAGGCCGGGTGCCGGGTGTCGGGTGTGATGTGCGGGTCGGTGTGTGGCCAGTCGCCTTCGGTCACCGTGGCGGGGTTGTCGATCACTACGGCCGGGCGGGCGTCGTCCAGCATGAACGCGATTCGTGACTGTGGGTAGGCCGGGTCCACGGGCAGGTAGGCGGCCCCGGCTTTGAGTACGCCCAGGACGGCTACCACTGATTCCATCGAACGCGGCAGGGAAACCGCTACCACCTGTTCCGGGCCGACACCCCGGGCGATCAGTGCGTGCGCGAACCGGTTTGCTCTGGCGTCGAGTTGGCGGTATGTCAGCTCGGTGTCGTCGCAGACCAGCGCGACCGCGTCCGGTGCAGCCGCCACCCGCGCCGCGAACAGCTCGGGCAGGCTCTCCCCGGCCGCTTCCTCCTCGACTGCGGGCAGCAGCTCGCCGCGCTCCTCTGCGGACAGCAGATCGATCCCGCCGATCGGCCGGGCGGGTGCGGCGGCGACCGCGGCCAGCAGCCTGGTCCACCTGGCGGCAAGGATCTCGACCGTCGCACGGTCGAACAGGTCGGTGCTGTACTCGACCGTGCCGCTGAGTCCGGCCGGCTCGCCGTCGGGGCCGTACTCCTCCGCGAACCCGAAGGTCAGGTCGAGCCGCGCGGTCCCGGTGAGCACGGCCATCCCGGAGACCTGGAGGCCCGGCAGTTCGAAGGCGCCGCCCGGCGCGTTCTGTACGACCAGACCGGTCTGGAACAGTGGGTGGTGGGACAGTGAGCGGGACGGGTTCAGTGCTTCCACGAGGTGCTCGAACGGCACGTCCTGGTGCGCGTACGCCGACAGTGCCGTCTCCCTCACCCGGCCCAGCAGCTCCGCGAAACTCGGATCACCGCTCGTGTCGGTGCGCAGCACCAGCGTGTTGACGAAGAACCCGACCAGATCGTCCAGGGCCTCGTCCGTGCGCCCCGCGACCGGACTCCCGATCGCGATGTCCGTACCCGCACCCAGCCGCGTGTACAGCGCAGCCAACGCCGCCTGCAGCACCATGAACAGGGTCGTCCCCGATCGTCGTGCCAACTCGACCAGCGCCGCGTGCAGTTCGGCATCGATCCGAAGTTCCAGTACGTCACCGCTGTACGACATGGCGGCCGGGCGCGGCCGGTCGGCAGGCAGCTGCAGCTGCTCGGGCAAACCGGCCAGCGTCTGCGTCCAGTAGGCCACCTGGCGGGCGAACAGGCTGTCGGCATCGTCCTCGTCGCCCAGGATCTCGTGCTGCCACAAGGTGTAGTCGCCGTACGTCACGGGCAGCGGCGGCCATGCCGGTGCGCCGCCGGCCTGCCGGGTGGTGTAGGCGGCGGCCAGGTCACGGGCGAGCGGGCCCATGGACCAGCCGTCCCCGACGATGTGGTGCATGACCAGCAGCAGCACATGCTCGTCCGGCGCGACCGCGAACAGCTCCGCCCGAAGCGGCACTTCCGAGGCCAGGTCGAAGCCGCGCACCGCCGCCTCGCGCAGCAGTGCGGACACCTCCCTTTCGCCGGCCGTGCGCACGGACAACGGGACGGCGACCTCGGCAGTGTCGAGCACCCGCTGGTACGGAATTCCGCCGGTGTGCGGGAAGACCGTGCGCAGGGTCTCGTGCCGGGCCACCACGTCCACGAGTGCGGCGCCGAGTGCGGCCCGGTCGAGGTCTCCGGACAGCCGCAGGGCCAGCGGCATGTGATAGGTGGCGCTCGGCGCCCCGAACTGCTGGAGGAACCAGAGCCGGCGCTGGGCGAACGACAGCGGCATCAGTTCGCGGCGGGGCCGGGGCACCAGAGCCCGCCGCGCGGTTCCGGCGCCGTGCAGCCCGGCCGCCAGTCCGGCGGCGGTCGGGGTCCGGAACAGAGTGCGCAGCTCCAGTTCGACCCCGAGAGCCGCCCGGACCCGTGAGACCAGCCGGGTGGCGAGCAAGGAGTGCCCGCCCAGCTCGAAGAAGTTCTCGTCGACACCGACCTGAGGCAGACCCAGCACCTCGGCGAACACCTCGCACAGGATCTGCTCCTGCGGCGTGCGCGGCGCCCGGCGGCCGGCGGCCGGGCCCGGCTCCGGCGCGGGCAGCGCCGCCCGGTCGAGCTTGCCGTTCGGCGTCAGCGGCAGCGCGTCGAGCAACACGAACGCGGACGGAACCAGGTACTCCGGCACCTGGTCGCGCAGGAACAACGTCAGCGCCGACGCGGTCACCCCGCTCGCGTCCGAGGGGACGACGTACGCGATGATCCGGTCCTCCCGGGCGAGCACCGCGACCTGGGACACGCCCGGGTGCGCGGTCAGCTCGGCCTCGATCTCACCCGGCTCGATCCGGAACCCGCGAACCTTGACCTGATGGTCGACCCGGCCGGCGAACTCCAGCTCGCCATCGGCACGCCAGCGCACCAAGTCGCCGGTGCGGTACATGCGCGCGCCCGCCGGACCGTACGGATTGGCGACGAAGCGCCCGGCGCTGAGTCCGGGCTGGTTCCGGTAGCCGCGCGCCAGCCCCGCTCCGGCCAGGTACAGCTCGCCCAGCACACCGGGGGCCACCGGTCGCAGCGCCGAATCCAGCACATACGCCTGGCAGTTGGCGATGGGGCGGCCGATCGGCACCGGCAGCGGGCAGTCGGCCGGGTCGGCCGGAAGCGGGTAGGCGGTGATCACATGGGTTTCGGCGGGCCCGTAGTGGTTGTGCAGCACCCGGCCCGGCCGGCGGGCCTGGAAGCGGCGCATGGCGCCACCCAGCCGCATGGCCTCTCCGGCCTGGGCGACCAGCCGCAGGTGCGGCAGGTCCAGCCCGGCCTCCTCGGCGGCCTCGGCCAGCGCCTCGACCACCAGATTCGGCGCGAACAGCTCCTCGACCCGGTGCCGGTCCAGCCAGTGGGCGAGCAGCTCCGCGCTGCGGCGCTGCTCCTCGGTCGGCACCACCAGGGTCTTGCCGTACAACAGCGCGGACAGCACCTCCTGCACCGAGACGTCGAAGCTGATCGCGGTGAACTGCGCCGTGCGCGTGCCGGGTTCGCCACCGACGGTCCGGTGGTGCCACTCCAGCAGATTCAGCAGACCGGCGGCGGGCATCTCGATGGCCTTGGGCCGGCCGGTGGAACCGGAGGTGTAGATGACGTAGGCCGGGTGCCGGGCGTCCGCGGGGACGGCCGCATCATGCTCCGGCAGCTCGCCGGCCGGTGTGACGGCCGCGAGATCGTCGAGCACGACGGCCGGGCGGGCGTCCTCCAGCATGTACGTGATGCGGGCGGCCGGGTAGTCCGGGTCGACCGGCAGGTACGCCGCGCCCGTCTTGAGCACCGCGAGCACGGCGACCACCAGTTCGGCCGAACGCGGCAGTCGCAGGGCGACGACCTGCTCCGGGCCCACTCCTCGGGCGATCAGCGCGTGGGCCAGGCGATTGGCCCGGCGGTTCAGCTCGCGGTAGGTCAGTACGGTGTTCTCGAACACCACGGCCGGGGCCTCCGGCGTCGCCCGGGTTCGCGCCTCGAAGAGCGCGGGCAGGGTGGCGTCAGGCGCCGGGCAGGCCGTGTCGTTGCGGGCGACCAATAGCTCGCTCCGCTCCTCGGCGGTGAGGACGTCGACCCGGCTCAGCGGACGCTCCGGGTCGGCGACCACCGCCGCCAGCAGCCGCAGCCACCGGGCGACCAGTGCTTCCACCGTGGCGGCGTCGAACAGGTCGGTGCTGTACTCGACCCGCCCGATGATGCCCTCGGTCTGCCCGCCGGTGCCGCCGCGCTCCAGCAGGTGGAAGCCGAGGTCGAACATCGCCGTCGGCGTGCGAACCAGCACGATCTCGGTGGCCAGACCGCTCAGTTCGAACTCGGTGCGGGGCACGTTCTGCAGCGCGAGCAGTACCTGGAACAGCGGCTGCCGGGTGAGCGACCGGGACGGATTGAGGGCCTCGACGACATGTTCGAACGGCAGGTCCTGGTGTGCGTATGCGCCGAGAGCCTCCTCCCGGACCCGGACCAGCAGCTCGGCGAAGGACGGGTCGCCGCTGGTGTCCGTGCGGAGCACCAGGGTGTTGACGAAGAACCCGATGAGGTCGTCCAGCGCTTGGTCGGTCCGGCCGGCGATCAGACTGCCGACCGGGATGTCCGTACCGGCACCGAGCTTGTCCAGCAGCGACGCCAGGCCGGCCTGCAGCACCATGTACACGCTGGCGCCGTTCTCCCGGCCCAGCTGGACCAAGCCGGCGTGGAGTTCCGCGTCCAGCTCGATTGCCAGGTGGCCGCCGGAGCAGGAAGGTGTCGCGGGGCGGTGACGGTCGGCGGGGAGCCGGATCTGCTCCGGCAGGTCCGCGAGCGTCCGCGTCCAATAGTCGGTCTGGCGGGCGAACAGGCTGTCCTGGTCGGCCGCATCGCCGAGCAGCCGGTGCTGCCACAGGGTGTAGTCGGCGTACTGCACGGTCAGTGACGCCCACTGCGGCGCCCCGCCCTGGCGGCGTGCCGCGTACGCGGTGGCCAGGTCGGCGGCCAGCGGGCCCAGCGACCAGCCGTCACCGGCGATGTGGTGCATCACCAGGAGCAGTACGTGCTCGTCCGCCGAGACCTCGAAGACCTCGGCGCGCAGCGGTGGTTCGGTGGCGAGGTCGAAGCCGCGCGCAGCGGCCGCTGCCAGCAGTTCCGGCAGGGCCGGCTCGTCGGCCGGGGTGACCGAGAGCTTCGGGCATGCCTCCTCCGGGGCGAGTACTCGCTGGTGGGGCACGCCGTCCGTGGCGGGGAAGAGCGTGCGCAGGGTTTCGTGCCGACCGGTGAGGTCGCTGAGCGCCGCCTCAAGAGCCGCCAGGTCCAGCGGTCCGGAGAGCCGCCACGCGAGCGGCATGTTGTAGACCGACTCGGCGCCCTCCAGCTGCCGCAGGAACCAGAGCCTGCGCTGAGCGGACGAAAGGGGCACCAGCTCGGGCCGCTCTGCCCGCCCGAGGGCCGGCCGGGCCCGGTCCGCGTCACCCAGCCCGGCGGCCAGTCCGGCCACGGTCGGGGTTCGGAACAGGGCGGACAGGGCCAGCTCCACACCCAGCGTCGCACGGACGCGTGCCACCAGCCGCGTAGCGAGCAGGGAGTGCCCGCCGAGATCGAAGAAGTCGTCGTCGACACCGACCTGAGGCAGGCCCAGCACCTCGGCGAACAGGCCGGCCAGCACGTGTTCGTGGGTAGAGTGCGGTGCCCGGCCGGCCGGAGCCGGGGTGGACTCGGGCTCGGGCAGGGCGCGCCGGTCCAGCTTGCCGTTCGGTGTCAGCGGCAGGGCGTCGAGGGAGACGAACGCGGCCGGCACCATGTACTCCGGCAGCCGCGCGCGCAGGTGCGCCCGCAGGTCCTCCGGCCGAAGCTCCGCCCCGGTGGCGGCCTGCAGGTAGGCGATCAGACGGGGGCCCTGTGCCCGGTCCTGCCGGACGATCACGGCGGCCCGCGCGATGCCCGGGTGCTCGGCGAGTACCGCCTCGACTTCGCCGAGTTCGATGCGGAAGCCGCGGATCTTGACCTGGTCGTCGGTGCGGCCGAGGAATTCCAGGTTTCCGTCCGGGTTCCATCGCGCCAGGTCGCCCGTGCGGTACATCCGCGAGCCGTCCGGACCGAACGGGTCCGCCACGAATCGCCCCGAGGTCAGGCCCGGCCGGTTCAGATAGCCGCGTGCCAGGCCCGCACCCGCGATGTACAGCTCACCCGGCACACCCGCGGGCGCCAGCCGCAACGCGGCGTCGAGCACATGCAGCCGGACACCCCCGAAGGGCCGGCCGATCACCTGGTGCGGACTCGACTCCAGCGGCGCGACGACCGAGTCCACCGTGCACTCGGACGGCCCGTAGTAGTTCAGGGAGAACACTCCGTCGGCCGCCCGCAGCCGCTCCCACATCTGCTCCGGCACGACCTCGCCGCCCAGCGCGACCACCGAAGGACGCCACCGTGGGTCGTCCAGCAGACCGTGCTCGATCAGGACCTGCAGGTAGGAAGGGGTGCCGCCGACCGTGTCCAGGCCTGCTCGCACGGCGTACTCGAGGTAGGTCTCCGGGTCCGACCACGTCGCCTCGTCCAGGACATGCAGCTCGTGGCCTGCGAACAGGGCGAACAACTGGTCGCAGGAGCCGTCGAACGACACAGAGGTGGTCAGCCCCATCCGCACCCGCTCGCCGGCCCTGGAGATCAGCGGCCGCTGGTTGGCGAACAGGTTGACCAGGCCGCCGTGCGTCGCCACCACACCCTTGGGCCTGCCGGTGGAACCGGAGGTGTAGATCACGTAGACCGGGTGACCCGGGTCGACGGTCACCATCGGA
This sequence comes from Streptomyces sp. NBC_00440, assembly GCF_036014215.1. Taxonomy (NCBI): domain Bacteria; kingdom Bacillati; phylum Actinomycetota; class Actinomycetes; order Kitasatosporales; family Streptomycetaceae; genus Streptomyces; species Streptomyces sp. NBC_00440. The sequence continues at coordinate 2,282,314 of NZ_CP107921.1, read as the reverse complement.
TCGGCCGTTGGGAAGCTCGCCACCAGGGCGGCCGTCTCCGGCTCGTCGAGCACCAGCCGGCCGGCAGCACCGTCCGGCAGTCGGCCCAGGGTGCGGGCATCGGTCACCGTCAGGACGGGGCGCGCGTCGTCGAGCAGGTACGCGACCCGGGCGGCCGGATACTCGGGATCGACCGGAACGTACGCGGCTCCGGTCTTCAGCACCGCCAGAATCGCCACCACGAGCTCGGTCGACCTCGGCAGTGACACCGCCACCAACCGCTCCGGCCCGGCGCCCCGCGCGTTCAGCGCGTGCGCCAGGCGGTTCGCCCGCGCGTCCAACTCCGCGTACGTCAACGACGCTTCCGGTCCCACCACCGCGAGGGCGTCAGGAATCGCACGCACCTGAGCCCGGAACAGTTCCAGCACGCTCTCGGCCGGCGCCGCGGCCACCACGGGCCCGGTACCCAGCTCCGTCAGTTCACGGCGCTCCTCGGCGGCGAGCAGGTCGAACCCGCTGAGCCGCTGTCGCGGATCGGCGACCGCGGCGCGGAGCAGCCGCTCCCACCGCTCGGTCATCGTCTCGACGGTGGCTGGGTCGTACAGGTCGCAGGCGTACTCGACGGACCCGTCGATCCCCTCCGGGGAGCCGTCCTCCGCGTGCCGCTCGGACATGGTGAAGATCAGGTCGAGCTTGGCCGAGGTGGATGTCGACGGCATGTCGTCGACGCGCAGCCCGGGCGGCGCGAATTCGGCCCGGGGCGCGTTCTGCAGCACCAGCATCACCTGGAACAACGGGTGGTGCGCCAGCGACCGGGACGGGTTCAGGACCTCGACCAGGTGCTCGAACGGAAGGTCCTGATGGGCGTACCCGGCCAGTGCGGTGTCCCGGACCTGGCTCAGCACCTCGGCGAACGTCGGATCGCCCGAGGTGTCGGTACGGAACACGAGGGTGTTGACGAAGTAGCCGACCAGCTCGTCCTGCGCCTGATCGGTCCGGCCGGCGACCGGGCTGCCGACCGGAATGTCGTCGCCCGCGCCGAGCTTGCTCAGCAGCGCGGCCAGCCCTGCCTGGAGCACCATGAACAGACTGGTTCCGTGCGCCCGGGCCAGCTCGCGAAGACCGCGGTGCAGTTCGGCGTCAAGACCGGCGAGTACGGCACCGCCGCGGTGTGAGGCGACCGCCGGGCGGGACCGGTCGGTGGGCAGCTGGATCAGTTCCGGGAGACCGGCCAGCTGCCGGGTCCAGTAGTCCGCCTGGCCGGCGAGCAGGCTGTCCCCGCCGGTGGAGTCGCCGAGCAGTTCGTGCTGCCACAGTGTGTAGTCGGCGTACTGGACCGGCAGCGGCGACCACTGCGGTTCCTCGCCGCGGTGGCGCGCCGCGTAGGCGGCGGTCAGGCCCTGCACGAGCGGGCCCAGCGACCAGCCGTCACCCGCGATGTGGTGGAGCACCATCTGGAAGACGTGCTCGTCCGGCGCCAGCTCGAACAGCTCGACCCGCAGTGGCACATCGACCGCCAGGTCGAACAGGCGGCCCTTGGCCGCCGCCATCAGCGCGGGCAGGTCAGCCTCGATGGTCCCGCTCACGAGCAGCCTCGGGCGGGCTGCCTCCGCCTCCAGCACCTGCTGGTGCGGCACGCCGTCCACCGCCGGGAAGACGGTGCGCAGGCTCTCGTGCCGGGCCACCACGTCCGCCACGGCGGCCTCCAGGGCCCGCCGGTCCAGCTCCCCGGACAGCCGCCATGCCAGGGAGATGTGGTAGTTCGCGCCGGCGCCCTCCAACTGGTGGAGGAACCACAGCCGTCGCTGCGCGAACGACAGCGGGATCACGTCGGGGCGCTCGCGGCGGACAAGGGCGGCCTGCGCGGGCCCGGCCGCCGCCAGGGCGGCGGCCAGGCCCGCCGGGGTCGGCGCCTCGAACAGGGTGCGCAGCGGCATCTCCACGCCGAGCGTCGCGCGGATCCGGGCGGCGAGCCGGGTGGCCAGCAGCGAGTGCCCGCCCAGCTCGAAGAACCCGTCATCGACGCCGGCCGACGCCACCCCCAGGACCTCCGCGAACAGCTCGCAGAGGATCTGCTCGTGCGGAGTACGTGGCGCTCGGGCAGTGGCCGCCGGGGTGAGGTCGGGAGCGGGCAGGGCCCGATGGTCCAGCTTGCCGTTGACGGTCAGCGGCAGCGCGTCCAGCACGACGAACGCCGACGGCACCATGTACTCCGGCAACCGCTCGCGCAGGTGCTCCCGCAGGCCGGCGGAGCTCGGTGCGGCGCCCGCGGCCGGCACCAGGTACGCGGTCAGCCGGGTGTCGTCGGCCCGGTCCTGCCGGGCCAGTACGGCGGCCTGGGCAATCTCCGGATACACGGCCAGCGCTGCTTCGATCTCGCCGAGCTCGATCCGGAAGCCGCGCACCTTCACCTGCTGGTCGGCCCGGCCGACGTAGCGCAGGCTGCCGTCCGCCGCGCGGCGCACCACGTCACCGCTGCGGTACATCCGCGACCCCGGCGGTCCGAACGGGTCCGCCACGAAACGCCCGGCGGACAGGCCTGGCCGGTTCAGGTAGCCGCGCGCCAGGCCCGCGCCCGCGACGTACAACTCGCCGGGCACGCCCGGGGCCACCGGCCGCAGGCCGTCGTCGAACACGTACGTCCGCAGGTCCGGGAGGGCAGCGCCGACCTGGCCGGCGCTGGTGCCGGACCCGTCGAGTGCCGTGTACGTGACGTGCACCGTGGTCTCGGTGATGCCGTACATGTTGACCAGCCGTGGCGCGTCCTCCGGATGCCTGTCGTACCAGCTCGCCAGCCGGGCGTGCTCCAACGCCTCACCGCCGAACACCACTGTGCGCAGGGCGAGTCGGCAGCCGGTCTCCGGGGCCTCCGCGTCCGCCTGCATCAGCTGGTAGAAGGCGGACGGCGTCTGGTTGAGCACCGTCACCCGCTCGCGGGCGAGCAGTTCCAGGAACCGGCCGGGCGAGCGGCTGGTGTCGTGGTCCACGACCACCAGGCGGCCGCCGTGCAGCAGCGGGCCCCACAGCTCCCACACCGAGAAGTCGAAGGCGTAGGAGTGGAAGAGGGTCCACACGTCCTTGGCGGAGAAGTCGAACAGGTCCCGCGTGGTGTCGAACAGGCGCACCACGTTGCGGTGCGGGACCACCACGCCCTTGGGGTTGCCGGTGGAACCGGAGGTGTGGATGACGTAGGCGGCCTGGCCCGGGTCGACGGCGACCCCCGGGTCCGTGTCCGGCAGCCCGTCCAGGTCGGCGGTGTCCAGCAGCAGCCGGTCCACGTGCTCCGCCCCCGGCAGTTCTCCGATCCGGCTCGTTGTCACGAGCAGCGAGGGCTGGGTGTCCTGGAGCAGATAGGCGATTCGGGCGGCCGGGTACTCCGGGTCCACCGGTACGTACGCGGCGCCGGCCTTGAGGACCGCGAGCACCGAGACGACCAGCTCCGCCGAACGCGGCAGGGCCAGGGCCACCAAGTCCTCCGGCCGCACCCCGCGCTCGATCAGGACGTGCGCCAGCCGGTTGGCGCGGGCGTTCACCTGGCCGTACGTCAGTGTGGCTTCGCCGTCCGTCAGGGCGGTCGCGTCCGGGTCTGCCCGCACCTGCCGCTCGAACAGCATGGGCAGGCTGTTCTCCGGCAGCTCCCCGCCCTGGTCGGCGCCGGCTGGCAGCAGTGCCCGGAGCTCGTCGGCCGACAGCACGTCCACCTGGCCGATCCTTCGGCCGGGGTCGGCGACGACGGCGCGCAGCAGCCGCAGCCACCGTTCGACGATTTCGGTGACGGTGGCCGCGTCGAACAGGTCGGTGCTGTACTCCACCACGCCCGACAACCCGTCCTTGCCGGGCTGTTCGGCCAGGACGAAGGTCAGGTCACACTTGGCCGTCCCGGTGTGGACCAGGTCGGCCGCCACCCGCAGCCGCGGCAGGTCGAAGGTGCCGGACGGTGCGTTCTGCAGGGTGAGCATGGTCTGGAACAGGGGGTGGTGCGCAAGCGTCCGGGTCGGATTCAACGCCTCCACGAGGTGCTCGAACGGCACCTCCTGGTGTGCGTACGCGGCCAGCGCGTCTGAGCGCACCCGGCCCAGCAGATCCGCGAACGACGGGTCGCCGGACAGATCGGTGCGCAGTACCAGGGTGTTGACGAAGAAGCCGACCAGGTCGTCCAGGGACTCGTCGGTGCGACCCGCGATCGGCGTGCCGATCGGGATGTCGGTACCGGCGCCGAGCTTGCCCAGCAGAGCGGCCAGACCGGCCTGGAGCACCATGAAGAGGCTGGCTCCGCCGTCGCGGCCGACTTCGCGCAGCTCCCGGTGCAGCTCGGCGTCGATCCGGACCGGCAGGTGGGCGCCCCGGTAGGACATCGCTGCGGGCCGGGGCCTGTCGAAGGGCAGTTCGACCTGGTCGGGCAGGTTCGCCAACTTTTCTCGCCAGTAAGCAAGTTGGCTGCTGAGCAGGCTGTCGGGGTCAGTGCCGTCGCCCAGCAGCTCCTGCTGCCAGAGGGCGTAGTCGGCGTACTGGACCGGCAGCGGCGACCACTCCGGCTTCGCCTTCTCGCTACGGGCCGCGTAGGCGGTTGCCAAGTCCCGCGAGAGGGGCCCCGTCGACCAGCCGTCACCGGCGATGTGGTGCACCACCAGGAGCAGCACGTGCTCCTCGGTGCCGAGCCGGAACAGTTCGGCGCGCAAAGGCGGCTCCTCGGAGAGCTCGAAGCCGTACCGCGCCGCCTCCGCCAGCCGGTCCGGCAGGTCGCGCTCGCCGAGCTCGGTCACCCGCAACAGCGGCCGTGCCGCGTCGAGGTCGAGCACCCGCTGGCACGGCACGCCGTCGACCACCGGAAAGACGGTGCGCAGGCTCTCGTGTCGCTCGACCACGTCCGACAGGGCGGCTTGCAGGGCGCGCTGGTCCAGGCTTCCGGACAGCCGCAGCGTCAGCGGGATGTTGTAGGTGGCACTCGGGCCCTCCATGCGGTGCAGGAACCACAGCCGGCGCTGCGCGAAGGACAGCGGGACCGTCTCAGGCCGCTCGCACCGCCCCAGAGCCGGGCGCGCCCGGCCCGCGATGTCCACCGCGGCCGCCAGCTCCGCCACCGTAGGTGCGTCGAACAGGTCGTGCAGTCTCAGCTCCACGCCCAGCACGGACCGTGCCCTGGCGATCAGCCGGGTGGCCAGCAGGGAGTGCCCGCCGAGAGCGAAGAAGTCGTCGTCGGCACCGACCTGCGGCAAGCCCAGCACCTCGGCGAACAGCCCGGAGAGCAGGTGCTCGACCGCGGTGCGCGGAGCTCGGCCGGGTGCGACGGACTGCCGCCCGGGCGCAGGAAGGGCGCGCCGGTCGAGCTTGCCGTTCGGGGTCAGCGGCAGCGCGTCCAGCACCACGAACGCCGACGGCATCATGTGCTCGGGCAGGCGCTCACGCAGCCGGGCCCGCAGCGCGTCCGCCCGTACGTCCTGTCCCGCGGCGGGGACGACGTAGGCGACCAACAGGGGTTCCTCGTCGGTGCGCACCATGACGGCGGCCCGCGCGACCTGCGGTTGCTCGGCGAGTACCGCCTCGATCTCGCCGAGTTCGATGCGGAAGCCGCGGATCTTGACCTGGTCGTCGGTGCGGCCGAGGAATTCCAGGTTTCCGTCCGGGTTCCATCGCGCCAGGTCGCCCGTGCGGTACATCCGCGAGCCGTCCGGACCGAACGGGTCCGCCACGAATCGCCCCGAGGTCAGGCCCGGCCGGTTCAGATAGCCGCGTGCCAGGCCCGCACCCGCGATGTACAGCTCACCCGGCACACCCGCGGGCGCCAACCGCAACGCGGCGTCGAGCACGTACATCCGGGCGTTGGTGACGGGCCGGCCGATGACCGGGCGCGGGCTGGATGCCGTGGGAGCAGCCACCGAGTTGACGGTGCACTCCGAGGGTCCGTACAGGTTGAGGCAGGAGGGTCCGTCGGCGGCCCGCAACCGATTCCAGAGTTGCTCGGGGACGGCCTCGCCGCCCGCGGCGACCAGCGCTGGGCGGCCCTGCGGATGGTCCAGCAGCCCATGGGCGACAAGGACGTGGAGGTAGGAAGGGGTGGCCTCGACGTAGTCCAGCCCGTGGCACGCCGCGTAGTTCACGAAGGCTTCAGGGTCGGTCCAGGTCGCATGGTCCAGGACGTGCAGCTCGTGGCCGGCGAAGAGGGCCATCAGCTGGTTCCAGGAAGCGTCGAAGGACACCGAGGTGGTCAGCGCCACTCGCAGCCGCCGTCGGTCCTCCAGCAGAGGTGCGAACTGCACCAACCGGTGGTCGGTGAGCACGTCGAGCAGGCCGCCGTGCGTCGCCACCACCCCCTTGGGCCTGCCGGTGGAGCCGGAGGTGTAGATCACGTAGACCGGGTGGCTCGGGTCGACGGTCACCATCGGATCGGCCGTCGGGAAGCTCGCCACCAGGGCGGCCGTCTCGGGCTCGTCGAGCACCAGTCGGTCGACCGTGCCCCCGTGGGGCACACACTCACCGCTGCGGGCGTCGGTCACCACCAGAGCCGGGCCGGCGTCGTCGAGCAGGTACGCGACCCGGGCGGCCGGATACTCGGGGTCGACCGGGACGTACGCCGCCCCGGTCTTCAGCACCGCGAGGATCGCCACCACGAGCTCGGCCGACCTCGGCAGTGACACCGCCACCAGCCGCTCGGGCCCCGCGCCCCGCGCGATCAGTGCGTGCGCCAACCGATTCGCCCGCGCGTCCAATTCCGCATACGTCAGTGAGACGTCGCCGCACACCAGCGCGACGAGGTCCGGAGTCGCCCGGACGTGCCCCTGGAACAGCTCCGGCAGGCTCTCGGTCGAAACCGCTGCCGTCGGCCCGGTGCCGAGGGCCGCTACCTCGCGGTGCTCCTCGGCTGTGAGCAGGTCGATCCGGCCGATCGTCTCGGCCGGGTCGCAGCCGGCGATGGCGTCGAGCAGGGCGAGCAGCCGCTGCTGGTGCGCGGCGAGGTCGTCGTCGCCGTACGCCTCCGGGGCGCCGTGCAGCCGGAGAAGCGGGGGGTTGCCGTCCCGGTAGTCGAAGACCCAGACGGCCAGGTCGGTGGTTGACCCCGACACGAAGTGGTGAACAGAGGCGGGATGCCCGGCGAAACTCGGCCTGGCGTTGAAGGCCATGATGTTGACGATCAGCGGGAACGCGGTTCCGATGCTGCCGGGCGCGCCGAGGTCGCGCAGCAGGTCCTCGCTGCGGTAGCGCTCGTGCGCGACGGCCGACTCGACCTCCCGGGCCGCCTGGGCGACGAGATCGCCCCACGGCATGTCCGGTCGCACGGTCAGGCGCAGGGGCACCACGTTGGACAGGGTGCCGGGTACTGACATCAGCTCGGGGCCGGAGCCCCGACGGGCGGTGACGGGGAGGGCGAGCACCACGTCCTGGGCGCCGCTCAGCCGGTGGGCGTAGAGCGCTGTCGCCGCGACCACCATCCGGGACCACCGGACACCGGCCCGGCCCGCTGCGGCTCGCAGTGCCTCGGGGCTCCGCAGCTCCAGCTCCCCGGCCACGCGGAGAGCCCGGTGCGGGTCGGTCGCGGACGTGTCTGTGAGCCGGGTCGGGGAGGGCAGGCCGGCGAAACGTTCGGTCCAGTAGGAGCGGTCGGCGGTGAAGTCGGCGGACGAGCGGTAGGCGGCGTCGCTGTCGACGAGATCCCGCAGCGACCCGAACGGGCAGGCCGGGACAGCACCGTCCTCGGCCAGTGCCGAGTACACGTCGCCGACCCGCTGCCGGACCATGGAGCTGCTGATCGCGTCCAGCACCACGTGGTGGTAGTTCAGGTACCAGAGGAACTCCGTCGGCGCCAGCCGGATCAGGGCATGGCCGAACAGCGGATCACGGCCGAGGTCCAGTGGACGGGCCAGGTCCCGCTCCATCCAGTCCATGGCGGCCGCCCGGGGATCCGGCTCGGTGCCGAGGTCGAGGTGGACGGGCGCCCAGTCCCAGGTCTCGCGGAGGATCTGGCGCGGGCCTTCACCGTCGTCGACGAAGGTCACGTGCAGGGCGTCGACCTCGTCGACCACCCGGCGCAGCGCGGCTTCGAACAACTCCGGGTCGACCGGCCCGTGGATCTCCAGGCATTCACCGACGCGGTAGCCCGGGATCGGCGTCCGGGAGCTCTGTTCGGCGAGCCAGATCTCCCGCTGGGCCGCGGTCAGGGGAAGGACGTCTCCGTCGCGACGGGACATGGGGGTACCTCCAGAAGTGTGGGCGGGCATGCGCGCAGGGCGTGCCGGGCCGCGCCGAGTGCGGTGGTGCCACGCGATCGGCGGGCGGGGCGACTTTTTCTGCGGTCAGGCGGCGAGTTCGCCGGCCTGTAGCTGCCAGAGAGATGCGTAGAGACCGTGCTGGGCGAGGAGTTCGTTGTGGGTGCCCTGTTCGGCGACGATGCCGCCCTTGTCCATGACGTAGATGCGGTCGGCGTGGCGGACCGTGGAGAGGCGGTGGGCGATGACGACCATCGTGCGGTCGGCCGCGAAGCCGCGCAGTGTGCGCTGGATGGCGGCCTCGGTCTCGTTGTCGACGGCGGAGGTGGCTTCGTCGAGGATCACGACCGGCGAGTCCTTGAGGATCGCGCGAGCCAGGGCGATCCGCTGCCGCTGGCCGCCGGAGAGAGCGGCACCGCGTTCACCGATCAGGGTGGCGTAGCCGTCCGGCAGGGTCGCGATGAAGGTGTGGGCCTCGGCCATGGCGGCGGCCTGGAGCACTGCCTCGTCGGAGGCTCCGAAGCTGCCGTAGCGGATGTTGTCGGCGATGCTGCCGTCGAAGAGGAACGGATCCTGGGCGACGAAGCCGATGGCGTGCCGCAGGTTGTGGCGCCGCAGGTCCCGAATGTCCTGTCCGTCGATCAGTACCCTTCCGGACTGGGCGTCCTGGAATCGCATCAGCAGTCTGGCGATCGTCGTCTTGCCGGATCCGGTGGCGCCCACCAGGGCGGTCACCTGCCCGGCCGGGATGGTCAGCGAGAGGTCCTGCAGTGCCGTCGCCCGACCGGGGTAGGCGAAGGTGACCCTGTCGAGGACGATTTCGCCCTGCACCTCGGCGAGGTCGACCGTCTCGTCGCCGCCGTCGGCCTCGACGGGCAGGGCGCGCAGCCGCTGGACCCGGTTGTATGAGGCGAGGGTGCGCTGGTACTGGTCGGCGATGCCGCCGAGCCGGCTCATCCGCATCAGCAGCATCTGAGGCAGCCCGATCAGTGGGCTGAACACCTCGAAGCGCAGGGTGCCGTTGAGTACCGAACGTCCGCCGATCAGCAGGGTTGCCGCCATCGATGCGGTGGTGCAGGACCGGACGGTCTCGGCGTGGCGGCTCGTGCTCCGGTCGGTCTGCCGGCTGCTCTCCTGGACCGACTCGCTCAGCTCGTCGATGCGTTCGGCTTCGTAGTCCTCGGTGCAGAAGCCCTTGACGGTCGCACCGGCTTCGAGCGAGTTGATCACCTGGCTGCCCAGCCTGGACCGGCACTCACCGGTGACGGCGTAGTCTGCCGCGGCCTTCTCCTGGTGGTGCAGCGACAGCCAGGCGATGACCGGGATCGGCAGGAATGCGATCCAGGCGATCTGGGGTGCCAGCAGGAGGAACGCCGGCACCAGGACGGCCAGGCTGGTGCCGAGTTGCAACACGTCGTTGGCCGGGCCGGCGAAGAATGCGCCCAACTGGCCGACGTCGTTGGTGAGTGCGCCGGCAACCCTGCTGGTCCGCTCACCCTCCAAGTGACCCAGTTCGAGGTGCTGCACGTGTCGGTACGTGCGGCTCCGCCACTCGTGCTCGATGTCCTGGCCGAGTCGTCGCCACTGGAGGTTCGAGGCGTAAGAGAGGCCCGCCACCGCGGCACAGGCGACAGCCACCAGCCCCGCCAAGCCCCAGAGTTGAGCGGAGGCCGTGGTCAGGCCGAGGCTCACCAGCGGAGCTGCCTCACCCTTGATGAGGACCAGTCCGGTCCATCCGAGGAAGGTGCCGAGCGCCATCTCCGCAGCCTGGCAGGCGACGGACAGGGCAGCAGCCTGGTAGAGACGGCGCCGGTGCGGACCGACGATCTCCAGCAAGGGGTGACGCTCGGCACCGCGCCCGGTCGCGTCCCGGGACGTGTCGACAGTTCCGCGCCAGGCCTTCCGCAGGACGACCGCGGTCGCTGCTGCAACCCCGCCCGCGGCCACCAGCTGCTTGCTCAGCGCCGAGCCCTTGATCAGCGCGACCCCGGCCGCGACCCCGCCGCCGACGGCGAGCACAGGGCGCACGACCAGGCCGGGATCCACCCGAGGCGTCGGCGCAGCGCCGGGGCCGGCCGGGGCCGGACGCCCCACTCCGGTCGGGACTTCCGCGACCCGGGTGACGGCCCTGCGGACGATACGGCCGATGTCCGTGGCACGCAGCCGCGCATCATGCCGGACGAGCACCCCGCCGGTGACGGGGTTGGCCTGGGCCTCGGTGATCCCGGGAATGTGGCGCAGCGCAGCGGCGAGGATCTCGGCCGCCCGGGGGCGTCCGAGGACCAGCTTGACGTCCCAGCGCTGACGGCCCGGTGTGACCGAGCGCGGGCTCGCACCCAATTCCACGGAGCGGAATTCGGTGGCGGCACCCAGTAGCGATGGCATGTGTACGATCACCTGTTTGCGGAGGTCGCGGAAATCCGCCACGGACAGGGCAGATTACGGCTACGGAGCGGGAAATGGTGGGCGGCAGATCTCGATGAGTGAACGGCCTGTCAACGGCCGCCGCCCGCGCGCATTCCGTCGAAATCGATCGGCATGCGCGCCTGGCGGCGGCCGTGATCCCTTACGGGCCGTCAGTGCGCCTTTCCGGCGGCGCTGCCGGTCGTGCGGATCTTAGGGGTCCTCGGTTCCCCCTTGGCGCCCTGCCCGGTGGCGTGCTGGCCGTCGCCGGAGTGGCTTTCGGTCTCACCGGCGGCGATCTGGGCGGCCACCACGTCGGCGGCCACTTCGGCTGCGAGGTCATGGATGTTCTCCCCGGCCTCCTGAGCTGCCTTCTTCACCTCCATCGCGATGCCGACGGACGCTTTGACGACTCCACCCACCAGGGGCTTGAGCAGACGTTTGGCCAGTGGCGCGACGATGAGGCCGAACAGGAAGGGCGGTACTACAGGCGGCATGATGCTCCATCCTCTCTACGTACGTATGACAGGGAACCCGGGAGCGGCGAACACCGAACAGTGCACAGCCGGGCGTATATGAAGCATTCCATCTCGAAATCCGGGACTCATCTGACGAATCGAATTCCCGGACATCAGAATGCGCCGTCCGATCCCGTGATCACGGTAGTCGAGCCACGCCCGCCTCAGCCAAATGACCCACTACAAGTTCACTCATGTGGGTGGTGATGGCCTCTCCGCGTAACCTGAATTGCGGCGCGCCCGAACACCCTCCAGAACTATTAACTGATTACTGTCTCGAAGGAGTGCCATGTCTGACCGACACCCGCCGCCCCAGCCCCGGGGATGGGGCGGCGGGTGACACGGCGGGCGCGGCACCCCTCGTAGGGGTGAATCAAGAATCGCCGCCACAGTCGTCTCCGAAGGCTCCCGGCCAAGCCGCCTGGCGATCCGGGATGTTCGAACATGCCTTCCGTACAGGTCAGTTGAGTCACCTTGGCCAAGCCCCGGTGCGACCATGACGCCATGCTCCGACGCACTCCGCCGGTCGCCCTGGCGGCCGCTCTCATGGCCTCGGCCGTCGCGCTGGGCGGCTGTGGCGGCGTCGCCACCTCCTCGACGAGCACCTCCCTGGTGGACCAAGGCACCGTCCGGATCGCTGAGTCCAGTGAGACATCGAGCTTCGACCCGTACTCCGCCTTCGGCGCCGCCCAGGCCCGCTACGCCTACGACTCCCTGGTCAACCTCGCCCCCGACGGCACTCTGGTCACCGGCCTGGCCTCCTCCTGGAAGGCCACCACCACCACGGCCACCTTCACCCTCCGCCCAGGCGTCACCTGCTCCGACGGAACTCTCCTCACCGCCTCGGCGGTGGCCCGGGCACTCACCTACGCGGGGAACCTGGCCAACCAGCTCGCCGGCGCCCGGACCGTCCTCCCGAACGTCCCGTACACCGCGAGCGCCGACGACGGGACCGGCAGGGTGTCGGTGGCCGCCGCCTCCCCCTTCCCCTTCCTCACCCGCACCATCGGTCTGCTGCCGATCGTCTGCCCCGCCGGCCTCGACCGGCCCGGTTCGCTGGACCGCGCCACCCAGGGAACCGGCCCCTACGTACTGACCCACTACACCCCTGGCGGACCGTACGAGTTCACTGTCCGCGACGGCTACTCCTGGGGACCCGCAGGGGCGACGACCACGCCCCCTGGCCTCCCCGCGCACATCATCATCATGGTGGTGCCGCAGTCCTCCACGGTGGCGAACCTGCTGCTCACCGGAGGCGTCGACATCGCGAGCGTGAGCGGGCCGGACCGCGCCCGGCTCACCGGCCACGGCCTGGCCACCGCCGACGTGGCGACCGTGGTCGGGCTCACGTTCTTCAACCAGCGCCCAGACCGGGTACTCGCGGACCGGGAGCTGCGCCGCGCCCTGGTCTCCGCCCTCGACCGCCGGGGCCTGGCCAACGTCGCCGTCGGCGGCACCGGCAGGCCAGCCACCGACTTCGGCGCCGAGGGCGCCGTCTGCCACGCTGACCTCGCCGATGCCAATCTGCCCGCGCGGAATGCCGTCGGGGCCCTGCGTGACGCCGGGTGGACCCGCTCCGCCGACGGCCCGCTGACCAAGGACGGCCGGGTGCTCCGGCTTCGCCTGATCACCAGCCCCGACCTCGGCCCGACCTTGGCCTCCGTCGCCGAGCTGATGGCCCGGGAGTGGACGGAGCTCGGCGCCGAGGTCGACCTGGTGACCGAGAGCCTGCCCGCCCTCGTCAATGCCATGTACCGCAGCGCCGACTTCGACGTGGTGGTCGGCAGCACCCCCGGTTTCGCCCTGCCGGCCGGCTTCACCCCCTTCTTCTCCGGCTCGACCCCTGCCCAGGGCCTCAATTTCGCGGGGGTGACCAATCCCGAGTACGACGCCCTGGTCGCCCAGGCGCTCCGCGAGACCGACACCACCGGATGCGCCACCTGGAACCGGGCAGCCGCCGCGCTCTTCCGCTCGGCCGACGCGCTGCCGATCGCCGAAGGCCGGAGCAGTGCGTACGGCTACCGCACCACCTTCGCCACAACCTTCGGCGGCCAGCTCGTTCCCACCAGCATCCGGCTCCACCAGTGACCTCCCACCTCAGTGACCGAGGGCCCACCATGTCCGTACCCCAGTTGCTGCGGCACCCCTGGACGGTGTTCCTCGGCCGCCGCATCCTCCGGCTGCTCCTCTCCCTCGGGTTCGTGCTCACCGCGTCCTTCGCGATGATCCGTCTCGTCCCGGGCGATCCGGTCCGGGCCGCGCTCGGCGTCGACGCCGCCCCCGACCTGGTGCTCGCACGCAGGCACGCCCTCGGGCTCGACACACCCTTCCCGTCCCAGTACTGGCACTACCTCGGTGGCCTCCTGCACGGGGACCTGGGCACCTCTCTGGTCACCGGCACACCGGTCGCGGAGATAATCCGCACTCGGCTGCCGGCCACTCTGGAGATCGCCGGCCTCGCCTTCGTGGTCACCCTTGTCGTCGCCCTGCCCGGCGGTCTGCTCGCCGCCGTCCGCACCCTTGACGGCCGCCGCCCGCGCACCGAGCTGGCGTTCACTGCGGTCACCGCCGGTCTGGCCGGAGTGCCGGACTTCGTCCTGGCCGCCGGACTCACCGCGCTGCTGGCCGTCGGCCTCCAACTGCTTCCGGTGGCCGGCGCGGCGGGCGTCGGGTCCTTCGTCCTGCCCGTCCTCGCGCTCTCCCTCGCCCCCACCGCTGTCCTGCTCCGCATCGTCCGGGTGGAGGCGCTGAAGGTGCTGAACGAGGACTACCTGCGTACCGCCCGGAGCAAACGGCTGTCTCCCGCGCGCCGGTACCTCCGGCACGCCGCACCGAACACGGCCACAGCCGCACTCACGGTCGCCGGCAGTCTGCTGCCCGCCCTGATCGCAGGCACCGTGCTGGTCGAGAAGGTCTTCGCCTGGCCCGGCATCGGCTCCGCCATGGCCCAGTCCGCGGTCGCACAGGACTACCCGGTGGTCCAGGCGATGGTGCTGGTGCTGGGCACCACCGTGCTGCTCGCCGGCCTCCTCGTCGATGTTCTGCTCGCCGTGCTCGATCCCCGTTCGGCCATCCGGGAGATGTGACCATGTGCCTTCCATCCGGCTTCCGGCGCTCACTCATCGCCTGGGTCACCGCGTTCATGCTGGCGTCACTCGTCGCGCTCGCCCTGGTCGGTCCGATGGTCTGGGGCGTGGCGGCCGACCGCCCGGACCCCTCGGCCGTGCTCCGGGGCCCCTCCGCTGCCCACCCTTTCGGAACAGACGGCCTCGGCCGGGACCTGCTCGCCCGGGTCCTGACGGCCACCCGGCCCTCCCTTCTGCTCGCGCTGGCGGCGGTCCTGCTCGGCGCGGGCTCGGGAATTGCTGTCGGGGCCTGTACCGCAGTCCTCGGCCGGCGCGGCCGCCGGCTGACCGCCGGGCTGATCAACCTCCTGCTCGCCTTCCCGGCACTCCTCGTCGCGATGTTCCTCGCGGTCGTATTCGGCGCGGGCACCGCCGGGGCGGTGCTGGCCCTCGCAGCGGCGGGCGTCCCCGGATTCGCCCGGCTCGCCCAGACCCTCGCCGCAGGGGTCGCGGGCACCGACCACCTGGCCGCGGCCCGTGTCCTCGGCCTGCGCCGCCACCGGCTGCTGTGGCGGCACGTCCTGCCCAACATCGCGGAGCCGCTGCTCCTGAGCACCACCACGGCGGCGGGTACCACTCTGGTCGCACTCTCCGGGCTGAGCTTCCTCGGCCTGGGCGTCCAACCGCCCGGTTACGACTGGGGACTGCTGCTCAGTCAGGGACTCGACCGGATCTACGCCGAGCCGCTGCCCGCGTTGGCCCCGGGCTTGGCTGTCCTCTACGCGGCCCTGACCTTCCAACTGCTCGGTGAGGCCCTGGCCGGGAGCGTCGCCCGCCGCGGCCTGGCACCGCGCGCCCCCGCACCGACGCCCGCACCGAGTGGCCCCGCCGTGGACGGGCTGGTCCTCCAGGTCGAGGACCTCACCGTCGAACTCCCCACCCCGGGCGGCACGATCCAGCCGGTGCGCGGTGTGAGCCTCTCGCTGCGGCCGGGCGAGGCCGTCGGGCTGGTCGGCGAGTCGGGGTCTGGCAAGTCGCTCACCGCGCTCGCCGTCGCCGACCTGCTCCCTTACGGTGCCCGGGTGTCCCGGCGCACCCTGCGCCTGCTCGGAGCCGACCTCGCCGCCCTGACGCCGAAGGAGCGGGACCGGCACCTCGCGACGGGCCTGTCGGTGATCTTCCAGAACCCGGCCTCGGCGCTCAACCCGTCTCTGCGGATCAGCACCCAGCTCACCGAGGCCGTCCGGGCCCACCGCGGTACGAGCCGTGCACAGGCCGCCGCGGAGGCTGCCGACGCCCTGCGCCGGGTCGCTCTGCCCCCGGCACTGCTGCGATCACGTCCGTACCAGCTCTCCGGCGGCCAGCGCCAGCGCGTGATGATCGCAGCCGGGCTGATGACGCGACCGGGGCTGATCATCGCTGACGAACCGACCACCGCACTCGACGTCACTGTGCAGCGGCAGATCACCCGGCTGCTCACCGACATCCGGCGGGACACTTCCGCCGCGATCCTGTTCATCAGTCACGACATCGCACTCGTGGGGGAGTTCTGCGAACGAGTCCTGGTGATGTACGCGGGCACCATCGTCGAGGCCGTGCCCGCCGACCGCCTCGCCGACGGCGGCGCCCGGCACCCCTACACCCGGGCCTTGGTCGCCTCGGTGCCGGACCTCGCTGCCGACCGCGGCCGACCACTGCCGACGATCGATGGCGCACCGCCCGACCCGCTCGTGCCTGCACCGGGATGCCCGTTCGAGCCCCGCTGTCCGCGCCGCCAGGACCGCTGCGCCGAGGAGGCTCCATCGCTGCAGGACCTCGATGCCACCCACCGGGTCGCCTGCTGGCATCCGGCACCGGTGACGGCGGGCCTGAAGACGGTGGCCGCCTCATGACCAACCTTCAGGTGACCGACCTCACCGTCCGCCACCCCGGTCCCCGCCTCTCCCCCGCCGCTGTGGAGGGTGTCTCGTTGGAGATCCCGTCCGGCACCACGCTCGGGCTCGTGGGCGAGTCCGGTTCCGGAAAGTCCAGCCTGGCCGGCGCGATCGTCGGCCTCGTCCCCGTGCACAGCGGCCGGGTCCTGATCGACGGCAGGGAGGTACACACCCGTACCACCCGCGAACGGCGTCGGCTCGGCTGCCTCGTCCAGGTCGTCCTCCAGGATCCTGACACCGCGCTCGACCCCCGGATGACGGTCCGCCAGACGCTCGTCGAAGCTGCCACCGTCTTCCGCCGACTCGACCGGGCCGCCCGCGCCGAGCGCGTCACCGAACTGCTCGGCCTCGTCGGCCTGGACCCACGGCTCGCCGACCGCCTGCCGCGGCAGCTGTCCGGCGGCCAGCGCCAGCGGGTTTCCCTCGCCCGTGCCCTGGCCGTCGATCCCGGCCTGCTGATCGCCGACGAGATCACCTCGGCGCTCGACGTCTCGGTGCAGGCCTCCGTCCTCAACACCATCCGCGAACTTCAGCGACGGCTCGGACTGTCCGTGCTCTTCATCGGTCACAATCTGCCGGCGGTCTGCCACGTCTCCGACGTCGTGGCAGTCATGAGGCACGGCCGGATCGTCGAGACCGCCCCCACCGAGACGATCCTGCGCACACCGCGACACCCCTACACCCGAATGCTGCTCGCCTCCGTGCCGTCCCTGGGCATGACCCCGTCCGAGGAACGGACGTCACGACCGGTAGGGCGCCCGGACACGGTTCCCGGCGGAGCCGGGTGATCGGCACCGCCGTTGCTCTCGGCAGCCGCTGCGCACACGTCGGCACCGTCATGAGCCTGGGCTTCTCCTCCCGCCGGCGCCGGTCGGGACCGACTTCGCGCGAGAGTCAGGGGCCGGTTGTACGAAGCTCCCGCACCAGGTCCTCGACCACACCGACCACGAACGAGGGAACCTCGTGCGGAAAGTCGTGTCCCGTGCCCTCCGGCGTGTGCACCAGTCGTGACGACGTCGACGTCGACAGATACCGAACCCTGGTCCGGAGGTAGAAGCGGCTGATCCGCTCGGCCTCGGCAGCGTCCCGGGCGCCGGCCAACACTGCCTCACCGCCGATGAGATCTCGGGGTATCACCAGTACCAGAGGCAGATCCCTGAGATCCCCGTCGTACACCACAGTCTCCCAGCCGACTCTCGCCAGCCCGGACGGCGACAGTTCGGCGAAGACCGACGCTGCTGCGCAACTGTGACCCGCCCGGCCCCCCGGGCCGCGGTGGGCACCGAACAGCTGCCGCACCGCCGTCAGCAGGAGACCACGACGCATCCGCGCGAGCTGACGGCTGCGCGGTGCGAAGGCGACAACCTCTGGGGGTGTCGGATCGAGCAGCACGAGACCGGCCACCAGATCGGGCCGACGCCTCGCCGCGTTCGCGACCAGCAACCCTCCGAAGGAATGACCGACGAGCACGAAGGGTGGTTGCTCCCCTGCTCCCTCCAGCGCCGCCCAAAGTTCCTTCGCCTCGCCCGCCGTCGTTCTCGGGAAGGTCCCGACATCGCTCCAGCCCGAACCGAACCGGTCTACCAGCACCGACCGGGCTCGGGCCGACAGCATGGTGTGCAGTTCCCGGAAGTCCTCACCGGGGGCGTGCCCGCCGGCCATCCAGACCACCGTCGGCCCGTTCCCGGCCTTTCCCTCGGCGAGGACATGCATCCGGCGGCCGCCCACACCGACCAGCCGCCCCGGCGGGGGGTTGTCCCGCCGCTCGTGGGCCATCAGGACCAAGTGGCGAACGGCTCCCACTGCCAGCAGCACACCGACAGCCATCGCCAGGGCGCCGAGCGCCGTCGCCCAAACCATCCCCGCCCCGGCCAGCCCCGCGCCCGCTCCGGCTACCAGCACCGCGACGGGCACCCCGATCCAGTCCCGGCTCAACAGGGCGAGCAAGGAATCCGCCACTCGTCCGTCCCGCCGGTCCCGTCGCATCGACCCCTCCGTAAAGATATTCGAAAATCGATCACCGCCAGTATCCGCCCCCTGAGCGCTCACAGCACGACAAAGGCTTTCCGGTTATACGAAGTCAAGCGGTCGAATCTTTTATCACCCTCATTGATTAAAGCGAACTTCAGGTCAGATTTCCGTGAGATGATGCGACGGCGTTGTAATGCGACAGGGCTTTGAAGTGTGGGAATTTGTGAACTGTGGGAATTCGTGAACCTTTATTGAAAGGAATGGAATATGGGAATTCTTCGAGGGGCACCGAACGCGCCCGAACGGAGGGCCGCGGAGTGACCGTCGCCCTGGACCAGACCCTGTTCCACCAGACCGGTGTCGGCCTGTCCGTGCCGTTCGCCATCACCGGAACCGGGATGCACTTGCCACCGACGGTCGTCAGCAATCAGGAGCTCACCCGCACCCTGGACACCAGCGACGAGTGGATCGCCAGTCGTACCGGTATCCGCGAACGCCGCCGTCTGGATCCGCGTCTGGCGACCTCCGACATGTGCGTCGCCGCCGCCCACCCGGCTCTGGAAGCCGCCGGCATCGAGCCTGCGCAACTGGACGCGGTCATCGTCGCCACTTACACCTGGGACCAGCCGCTCCTGTCGACCGCGCTGATCGTCAAAGACGCCCTCGGCGCCCACCGGGCTCTGTCCCTGGACGTCACCCAAGCCGCCTGCGCCTCCGGAATCCAGGCCATACTGATCGCCGCCCACCTCCTGCAGAACCCCTCCATCACCACCATCCTGCTCCTCGCGGCCGACTGCGCTTCCAGGATCACCGATCCCACCGACCGCACCACTGGTGTCTTCTTCGGCGACGCCGCGGCAGCCGTGGTCCTCACCCGTACCGACACCCCTGGAGCGGGCCTGCTCTCCTACAACTTGGGCTCCCGGCTTTCCTACGATGTCCAGATCCCTGCCGGAGGCTCCCGGCTGCCCGCCAGCGCCGCCACCGTCGCCGCCGGAGAGCACTACCTGTCCATGGACGGTCGCGCCGTCTGGAACGCTGCGACCACACGCCTGCCCGAGAGCATCACCAGCGCCGCCGACTGCGCCGGAGTGCCGATCGACCAGGTCCGCCACTTCTTCCTGCACCAGGCCAACTTGAACATCCTTACGGAGGCCATGGCCGCCCTGGGCGTTCCCCGTGAGCGTGCGCCCATCACCATCGACCGGCTGGGCAACACCGGATCAGCCGGCCTGTTCACCGCACTGCACACCACCGTCACCGAGGGCTCCCTCCTCCCGGGAGACACCTACGTGCTGTCCGGGATCGGTGCAGGCTTCCAGTGGGGAACCCTCTGCCTCCGGCACGCCTGACCGACGCACAGAACCGAGATGCCTCGGCGGGTTGTCGAACCCGTCGTTCCCGCACGACATGAGCGTCGGTAACCTGAACGCGAACACCCGGGTCCAATAAAGGCTTCGTGTTCCACGGGTTGTTGTCCGTCGTCCTGTCCCGCGTTTCCCTGCTCCGTCCATTCACGGACGAGTGAACTCGCAGCAATTCCTGGTGCACCCGCTGCCGCGAGCACCAGCATGGGCGGCATGGCCACCACACGCTCCGGGGCTGAACGGGCCGCCCAGGCCCGGACAGTCGAAGCCCAGCTCACTGCCGACGGACTCGACGGGGTGGTGTTCGGCTGGGTCGACAACGCCGGGCTCACCCGGGTGAAATCCGTCCCGCTCGCCCAACTCGAACACGCCGCCCAGTACGGTGTCGGCGCTCTGCCCTGCTTCGATGTCTCCCTGGTGGACGACTCCTTCACCACCACGCCTTCGAGTACCGGCCCGATGGGCGACCTGCGGCTCGTCCCCGACCTCGACCGGCTCACCCCGCTCGCCGCACAGCCCGGCTGGGCCTGGGCCCCGGCCGACCGGTACACCCAGGACGGCACCCCGCACCCCGGCTGCCAGCGCGGCTTCGCCCGCCGCGCTACCGAGGCCGTCGAGCGGCGCGGGCTCTCGGTGCGAGCCGGGGTCGAGATCGAGTGGGTGGTGGCCGACGCCGCCGGAGACCCCGCAACGGTCGGGCCCGGGTACGGGATGACCCGCTTCATCGAGCACTCCGACTACCTGCGGGAGGTGCTGCGCGCCCTCACCAGGCAAGGACTGGACGTGCTGCAGCTCCATCCCGAGTACGCCGCCGGACAGTTCGAGGTCTCGGTCGCCGCCGAGGGGCCGGTGGAGGCAGCCGACACCACGATGTTGGTGCGTCACACCATCCGGGCCGTATCCGCCCGGCACGGTCTGCGTGTCTCATATGCGCCCGTCTTCACCGAGGGCGAGATCGGCAACGGCGGCCACCTGCACCTCAGCCTCTGGAGACAGGGCCGAAACCTCGGGTACGGCGGCCCTGGCCGCCACGGGCTGCACCCCGACGCCGACTACTTCTTCGCGGGCGTACTGGCCGAGTTGCCCGCCCTGCTCGCCCTCGGCGCGCCCAGCGTTGCGTCCTACCTGCGCCTGGTCCCCTCCCGCTTTGCCGGGGCATACCGCTGCTGGGGCCTGGAGAACCGTGAGGCGGCGCTGCGCCTGATCGCCGGCTCCACCGCCGGGCAGGCCAACGCGGAGTTCAAGTGCTTCGACGCCACCGCCAACCCGTATCTGGAGATCGGCGGCGTGCTGGCCGCCGGACTCGCCGGTCTCGACGCCGGCCTGTCCCTGCCTCCCGAGACCCTGGGCGACCCCGCCGCCCTCGACAGCGTCGAACGCCTCCCGGCGAGCCTGTCGGAGACGACCGACGCATACGAGAAGTCCGCTCTTCTCCGACGGGCACTCGGCGCCGAACTGTACGAAGCCGTGCTTGCCGTCCGGCGGGCGGAGGCAGAGCTGTTCGCGACGCATACCGACGCGGACGTCATCAAGGCGGTCCGCTGGCGGTATTGAGGCGCGAGTTACGCAACGGCTGGGGGCCCGACGGCTCGGCAGATGACCCCCCAGTCGCGCCGGGCCTGCCGCAGCTCAGTTCCGCTTCGGACCGACAGGTGGCCGGGCGCACCCGGTTTCCCATGGGGCGCCCAGTGTGTTCGCGACGGTTACCCCGAAGCCCCGGTGGCGTGCGGGAATCCGAAGAGGAAGGACAGCGCCCCGGTGGCCGGTCGGGAACGGCGGAACGCGCTCGGGACGGAAACATCCGCGTCAGCCCGCTTCGCCTCTGGAAGAGGACCCGGGAGTCGGCGCGTGACAGCGATTTCCAGGGGCTTCACCATGTAGACAGCCTCGGCGCCGTAACTCTCGGGGAGCCCGATCCCGGGCCTGGCGCGGTAGCCCAGCCTGGTCCACAGCACTTGCGAGCCGTGCACTGCGACCAGGGAGAGTGTCTGGTAGGAAGCCGCCCGTCCGGTCTCCTCCAAGTGCTGTTGTATCCGGTGAGCCAGGCCCCGACCGCGTGCGGGCTCGGCGATCACCAGGTCGTGGAGGTGCAGGTTGCTCCCCTGTACTGCGCCTTCCTCGGTCAGGCTCAGGTCGGGGCAGCGGAAGAGCGGGTACGGCAGTGCGAGCAGGTAGCCACCGAAGCGGCCCGCGTGCTCCAACACGAAGCAGGTCGAGGGGGAGGCACGGTGCCGGGAGCGCAGAGCCGCCTCTCCCTCGGACAGGCCGCTCGCCACGTAGGCGCGTTCCTCCAACGTCACCAACTCGTTCCAGTCGCCCTCCTGGAGCAGCCGGATTCGGGTGTCGGTCATGCGCCGCCTCCTTCCGGAGCCGGGCCGCCGACGCAGGTGTACGGCAGCGGCGAGAAGCCGTTGAACCCCTGGGTGGCGTAGGCGGCGGCGTAGGCACCGCAGGAGTGGACCCAGACAGGGTCGCCGGACGTGGTCGTGCTCGGGACCCGCACTATGCCGTCCTGTGCGTACGAGTCGTCGCTGTCGCAGGTCGGGCCGGCCACCACGGCGTTGACGAACTGCCCGTCATGGCGGGTCGGGAACTCCAGCCGGTACTGCAACTGGTCCACCTCGTAGAGCCCGTTGAACTTACCGCAGCTGAGGTAGAGCCAGTCCTCACGGGTGCCGTCGAGCCGATGGCGGGAGGTGAGCCGGGCGACGTGGGCACGGATCGAGCCGTGGTCGGCGACCAGGTGGCGGCCGGGCTCCAGCAGAAAGGTCAGCGGAGCCGCGTTGACGGCGCGCAGCCGTTCCATGCCTTCGCGGATCACCGTGAACATCTTGTCCATCGGCGGTTCCAGTGGCCGGCCGCGCCGGTCGAGGACACCGAGGGCGGGCAGCCCGCCACCGAGGTTGACCCGGTCCGGAACGATGCCGTGCTGGTTGAGCCTGTCCAGCAGGGCGGCCAGTGTCTTGATCGCCTCGCCCCAGGCCTCGGCTGTCATCTGCTGGGAGCCAACGTGCACAGACAGACCAGAGGGCACCAGCCCGGCGGCCCGGGCTGCACCGAGCACCCGCAGGGCATCCTCGGGTGAACAGCCGAACTTATGGCTCAGGCCCCACAACGCGCCATCGCCGGTCGTCGCGATCCGGCAGAACACCCGCGATTCAGGGGCGTTTTCGGCGATCGCGGCGACGTCCTCCGCGCTGTCGGTGGCGAAGTCGCGCACGCCCAGCCGGTAGGCCTCGGCGATGTTGCGGTCGGACTTGACGGTGTTGCCGTAGTGGATCGATTCGGGGGACGCCCCGGTGCGCAGCGCCATGACGATCTCCTGCGGGCTGGCCGCATCGAAGCCGGAACCGAGGCGGGCAAGGTGGTCGAGTACCTCGCCCACGGGGCAGGCTTTCATCGCGAACCGGATGGCGGCATCGGGCAGTTCGGCGCACAGGGCGGTGTACTGGCGACCGACGCCGTCCAGGTCGTAGATGATGGCGTCTTCGGTTGCGGCGGCGAGGGCGGCCCGCAGTGCAGGACGGTCGTGCTGTCCGAGGCGGCCGTACTGGCCGGGGTGGCAGCCGGTGGACGCGTGCACGGCGGCCGACGCGGTCAGGGTGCGGTGGCCGGTGTTGCTATGGTCTGCCGTCCGGCGCTGCTCGGCGATATGACGCGTGTCGGTGGCCTGAGGCCTCACGTGTGAACTTCCAATCCAACCGGATGATCGATGCCGAGGACTTGCTGGCATCCATAGGGGAAACGAGGCGGGCGAAGGTCGGTTATGACGCCTGACCGGGCTTTTCTCCTCGCGCAGCGTGTCGGCAGCTCGTCACAGCGTCGGGGTCCGCAGCGGCCGTCGATGCCGCGTGCGCAGCACTGGCAGACGCTGCGGCGTGCTTTGGCCCAGGCGCGAACGTCCGGGCAACGCGGCTGAAAAGGAAGGGCCGTCGCTGCGGCCGGACGCCGCCTATACAGAGCGTGAACGAGCCGCTCACCGTCGATCCCGCGCCTGCGGGGATGGACCGCATGGGACGCTTGGGACCACCAGCGGCTCCACGTTGACCCCGCGCCTGCGGGGATACTCGGTGCATGGGCACGTTATTTCTGTCCAGTTTTCGTCGCCCCCAGGGGCGTGGTGCTGGTCCGGCATATGGCGGAGGCTCAGACCGGTGCGTACGGCCGGCTCCGTCCGGCGCTTCCGTTGGACGATCTTCCGCTACGCAGGGTCACCGCGCCCGCCGCGAGTAATGGTGCGGAAAGAGGCTCGCGAATAATGCCGTTGCGGCGCAGAGGTGATCTGTGGCCCTGGCTCCGAGCCTGCCTTACCGCTCGGGGGCAGCGGTCGTGCTGGGCGGAGAGAAACTGGTGTGGCGAACGCCTAACCGATCCCGATCGAGTGGGATCGAGGAGGTTGTAGCCGGATGGAAGTGGGTGTTTATGTCCGTTCCTTCGGCATCTTCGCAGGTGAGACGCGTCACCACGCCAGCGTGGTGACCCCCCTTCACACGTCCGGACCAAGATCCAGGGGACACACAGGGGACGCGGGGACGGTTCAGGCGACAGAAGCGCCTCACACCGCTTTGCGACGCCCGTTCGGAGCCCTGCGGGTGGTGCGGGATGTTGCCGGAGGCGGGCCGGTCGGTAGCACTGCCCGGTTCACCATCGACGTCGTCGCCGTGGACCCCAAAGATCCCGAACCTGCCGACAGAGAATCGGGCGACCTCCGGCCCACCCGCCCCTGCGCCGCACGTGTCCTCCGAGGTGCTGGGCGTAGCGCCGGAGGCTGGGCAGATCGGTAGTGCAGGTGGCCGCTTCGATCAGGTCGGAGCAATTGTCACGAGTCGTGGATCAACCGATCTGCGGTGGGGTACGTGGGCGTGATCAATAGAGGAAGGGTGGGCTGGGTAGTGCCCTGCAGTCCTCCACGGCGAGGTCGTTGCCCGGGGAGCGTCCCATCAGCCAGCTCAGGAGCGAGCTTTCTGCACCGTGGATCTCTGGTGCTGGCTGATCATCGCTGATGCGATACCAGGTGTCGGTGTCCGTGGCGTGCAACCGCATGGCAGGGGCATTCTCACGTGCGCTGAACGACTTGACTACCCGGTCCAGCATGTCGTGGACGAAGTGGGATGGCCACTGCACAGGGGTGTAGCCGGCGTTCAAGTCGACGTGGTGGACCAACACCTCGCACAGCCTGGAATCAGCGGCCCGTGCCGCAGGTAGTTCCTGACCTCGAGTCCAGCGGACCTTTCGATTCCACGCCTCGGTCGTCATCCGCCGATACTGTGCGGCGAACTGGGCGGCGCTGTCACGCAGGTCCGCCACGAGCGCATCGGCGCTGCGGCCCGCCCCATTCTCGATCTCCTCGTCCCTGGCGGTCAGGCTCGGATACTCCGATGTCTCCACGCCGGTCCGAGCCCACATGAGCAGTCGATGGCCGCCGTCGGCGTTGCGGGCAAGGTGGGTCAAGACGTGTCCGCGGGACCAGTTCGGCAGCAGCGACGGCGCGCGTACGTCGCTTTCGGCGAACCGGGATGCTGTTTGCAGCAGATGCTCGGTGGCGGCATCGATCTGTTCCAGGACGGCAACGGGGTCGAAGTCGGCGGGGGTATCGGTTGTCACGCTGCCACCTCCTGGGGCTGATCGACCAGGATTCCTCGTTCGAAGCGGGCGCCGGCGTGGACGAGAGGCACAAGGCGGGCTCCGCTGACGGCCCGCCAGCGGGTCTGGGCGGACTCGACGAGTTTGCTGAGCATGAGCACGCCTTCCCAACCGACGGTGCAACGTCGGTCTACTCGGTGACCTATCGATCACTCGGGAAGGTACGCCCTTTCACGTCCCAGCCCAAGGCCGATCCACGGGTCTTGAGCCTTGCTCATCAGGTCGGCAACTGGTCGCCCGGAGGTGAGCGACCGTGTGTCCGAAGGCATGCACACGGCCGGAGAGTGCCGTCGGTTCGGGGCAGTTGGCCAGAGCCCCCGATCCGTACGCGAGGGCGTCATCCCCTCCTCTGCACTCGCACTCGCACTCCCGCCGGAACCCGTTCTCCACTGGCCGACTGATCGGCTCCCGCCAAGAGCTGACTTCGCGTCAGGTACGGAACTACCGTTCTCCGGCGGACTGCCCGCGGCGAGTGGCGTGCAGGCTTCCGAGCAGGGTGAGCGCCCGGGCGTCGGCGCTTCCCGGTTCGGCGTGGTAGACGACCAGCAGTTGTCCCGGCGCTCCGCGGACATCGAAGGACTGGTAGGTGAGCGAGAGGGGCCCTACGTCGGGATGGTGGAGTTCCTGGGCGTCCTGAGTCTTTCCGTAGACGGTGTGTGATGCCCAGAGCGCGGCGAAGTCCTCGCTCGCCCTGGTCAGGGAGCCGATCAGCTCGTACAGACGCGGATAGTGGGGGCTGAGGCCCGTGGCGTGGCGCAGCCCGGCGACAACCGCCTCGGCCGATCTGTCCCAGGGTGTGAAGAATCCCCGTGCCGCTGGGTCGAGGAACGTCATGCGGGCGAGGTTGTCCACGGCTTCGAACGGGGAGAACAGCGCTTCGGCCAGGGCGTTGGCCGCCAGGAAGTCCTTCGCCGGGTTCAGGACGAACGCAGGGGCGTTCGTGTAGCCGTCGAGCAGTTGTCTCAGGGGTGTACCGACCGCTTCCCCCGGCAGGTCCCGGTTGTCGTCCCGTACCGCGCCTGCCAGCCGGTAGAGGTGCTCGCGCGCCGTGTCGTCCATGCGCAGGGCGCCGCTGATCGCGTCGAGGATCTGCGGGGAGGGGCTGCGCTCGCGGCCCTGTTCCAGCCGGGCGTAGTAGTCGCTGTTCATTCCGGCCAGGACGGCGACCTCCTCCCGTCGCAGCCCCGCCACCCGGCGCGGGCCGTAGGAGGCGAGGCCGACGTCACCGGGTTGCAGGCGTGCACGGTGGGCGCGCAGGAAATCTCCGAGATCGTTGCTGGTCACCAGCCCAGGCTAAGCCGCCCCCTGGTGGCGTGCCTGGGTACGCCGTACCCCGGCACAGCCTGTCCTGGCTCCCGCTTCCGCCGCGGCACAGGCTTGCCCGAAGACACCTGCGAAATGAATGAAGGGGAGCGCGGCGTCCATCAGCACCTCGCCCTGCACAAGGAGGACCAGGCATGACATACACAGCCAAGACCTTGCTGATCACCGGCGTCAGCGGCGGCCTCGGCCGCGCGTTCGCCGGCGCCGCCCTGGAGGCCGGCCACACTGTCGTCGGCACCGTCCGCAGCGGCACCGACGCGTCGGCCTTCACCGCGCTTCACCCGGAACGCGCGCACGCCCGCATCCTCGACGTGACCGACGGCGAAGCCGTGTTCGCCGTGACGGGCGAGGTGGAGGAGGCAATCGGCCCCGTCGACGTACTGATCGCCAACGCCGGCTACGGCCTGGAAGGGACCTTCGAGGAAACCTCCCTGGACGACCTGCGCGCCCAGTTCGACGTCAACGTCTTCGGCGCCGCGGCCACCATCCAGGCCGTCCTGCCCTTCATGCGCCAACGGCGCCGCGGGCACATCCTGGCCGTCACCTCCATGGGCGGCCTGGCCGGCTTCCCCGGTGTCTCCGCCTACTGCGGCAGCAAATACGCACTCGAAGGCATCCTCGAATCCATCGGCAAGGAAGTCGCCGCCTTCGGCATCCACGTCACCGCCGTCGAGCCGGGCTCCTTCCGTACCGACTGGGCCGGACGCTCGATGATCCGCGCACCGCGCACCATCCCCGATTACGACGAACTCTTCGAACCCATCCGCGCCGCCCGCCAGAAGGCCGACGGACGACAACTCGGCAACCCGGCCCGCGCCGCCGACGCGCTCCTGCGTGTCCTCGACACACCCGATCCGCCCGCTCACCTGGTCCTCGGCTCCGACGCCCTGCGCCTGGTCCGCGCTGGACGTGAAGCTGTCGACCACGACCTCGACACCTGGGAAGACCTCACTCTCTCCACCGACTTCCCGCAGAGCGACGAGATGGGACAGCAGAGCTCCGTACCGCTACGGAAACCGGCTGCCTGCCGTGGGTAGAGCTGGGGGACTGCCCCTCGCTGCCGAGCCGAGGTCAGTAGCGTGTGCGCGAAGGTCGAGGGAGGGGGTGTCACAGTGACGGACAACGGCTTGGCGTGGATCGGCGAGCACTGGTGCAGCGGGGCGATCGTCAACGACGGGATGCTCGCGGACATCAGCCTCACGGCGGTGCGTGGCGTGGACCCGGTGGACTTTGTGGTGCGCCTCGGCGCCGACCGCGGTAGGGCCGAACGGCCGCCACAGTTCAAGGACTTCGATAGGCTGAGGGTGAGCCCGGGCGACAGTGTGGCGATGTTCGGCCGGAGCGGCGAGTGGACGTATGTCCTGGAGGTCGAGCGGTCCACCTGGCACCTCGTCTTCCTCGACCGGCTGGGCCAGGACACCTTGGTGGAGCCGGGTGACGAACTCGTCTGCCTGGACCGGTTCCTGCACGAGTCCCCGTGGGTGTGCTACGTCGACGCAGCCGGCGAAGTGAGTTCCGGCGAGCCCGGTGACAGTCTGCTGGAGACGGCGGTCCCGCCCGGGGACCGGTTCGGGACGTTCGCCGCGCTGGACGCGGCCATGCGCCGGGCCGGGGCGGTGCGGGACACCTTCCCCGGCTGCGAGAACCCCGAGGACGAGGGCGAGGACGAGGGCGAGGGCGTGGAGGAGGAGTTGGCGAAGCGGCTGTTCGCGGCGGTGGGCGGGCATCTCGGGCTGTCGCTGCCGCGTCGGGAGATCGAGCTGGGGCTGCTGCCCGCGGTGCACCTGCCCTCGCCGGTGTGAACCGGTAGCAGCCGGGAGGCGCCGCGCCCTCCCGGCTCCGCGCCCCCTGGAACGTCCGGAGTCCCTCAGGTGGTTCGAGATTCGAGACGACGCGGGATCGCAGGCGGCTGGCCTTGTCGAGATAGCGCGGTCGCGTGCGGCATCGCTCTGGCCGGCCGGCCCGAGGGAGGGAGTCGGGCCTCGGGCGGCGCCCACCAGGCGTATGTCCCTGCGCCGGAAGGTCGTGCCGCAACTCTGTTCAAGTCCCCTACCGGATGGTAATTTCCGACGCTGTTACCGCTAGGTAACACGCGTTTGCCATCCCTGTGATCCATGAGACGAATCCGAGGGGACCATGCACCGCATCGCTATCCGGAAGCTGGCAACCGCAGTTGTCGCTGCTCTGACCGTCGCGGTCGTTCCAGCGGCCACGGCTGTGGCCACTCCTTCCGCCTCGTCGACAGCCACGGCGGAAGACTCGTTCTACACCTACGACGGCAGTAAGCCCCTGTCCTCGTACGCACCGGGCGCCGTGCTCAAGACGCGGACGCTGCAGTACCACGTCCTCGGTATCCCGACGCCGGTCAAAGCGATCCAGCTGCTGTTCCGCACAGTCGATGCCCAGGGGCGCCCGTCCGCCGGGGTGACCTCGATCGTACGCAGCCCCAACGGCGATGGCGCCAAGGCCGTGTCGTACCAGTCGTTCTACGACTCCCTGAACCCCGCGGACTCACCGTCCCGGGCGATCGCTGGTGACGTCTCACTCGGTGGCCTGATCGCGAACGGAGAGTCCCTCCTCATGGCGCCCCTGCTGCTGGCGGGCTACAACGTCGTCATTCCGGACACTGAGGGGCAGACCGCCGACTTCGCAGCCGGGCCGGAGTACGGAACGAACACGCTGGATTCGATCCGGGCCGCGAGCCGGTCCCCGGAGACCGGTCTGAACTCCCGCACCCGGGTTGGTCTGGCCGGCTACTCGGGCGGAGCCATCGCCACCCACTGGGCGGCCGCGCTCGCGCCGAGCTATGCGCCGGACGTCGACAAGAGGCTGGTGGGCTTCGCCGAAGGCGGTCTGCTCGTCGACCCGGCACACAACCTCAAGTACATCAGCGGCAGTTCCGTCTGGGCCGGCGTCGCGCCCATGGCGGTCATCGGAGCCGCGCGCTCCTACGACATCGACTTCACGCCCTACCTGAACAGCTACGGCACGCAGGTGTTCAAGAAGCTCGAACACGGGTCGATCACCAACGCGCTGGGCCAGTACCCGGGGCTGACGTGGAAGAAGATGGTGAAGCCGGAGTACGCGGACCCGAATTCGGTGCCCCCCTTCATCAAGGCGGTGAACAAGCTCAACCTCGGCTCGGCCGGCACCCCCGACATCCCCGGGTTCATCGTGCAGGGCGGCGGGGGTGTCCTGGAGGGCACTCTCAGTAACCTCCCGGGCATCGGAAGGGGCGACGGGGTGATGGTCGCAGGAGATGTGCGCGCGCTGGCCCGGCAGTACTGCGACAAGGGCAACACATCGATCAAGTACCAGCAGTACGACCTGCTCAGCCATGTCGGCGCCGCCGTACCGTGGGCGCCCGCCGCTCTGGGCTGGCTCAATGACAGGTTCGCCGGCAAGACGGCCCCGTCGGACTGCGGCCGGATCCCCGCGGGCAACTCACTCGCGCCGGAGATACCGACAACGACGGCACCGACAACGGCGGCACCGAAAACGACGGCACTGGGAACCGCTGGCTGACGCCCTGTGGGCGAGGTCTCCAGGGCGCACAGACCAAACCACCCCCGGCCCGGGCGCAGGCCCAGGCCGGGCGGGCGGCCGCTCGCACTCGGCGTTGTCGCCGCGGGCTGCCGCTTCAGTCCCTCGTCCCACCGTGTGGTGACCATTTCCGTTGGCCACCGCTCGCTCGACAGGTGTTCACGCGCAGTTGATATCCAGTGGCTTCGATGAGCACGCTACGGCGTGCACCCCCCGACTGTCCGTGCCCCTGCGTGAGGAGCTTCCATGGCCCCCGATCCGGTCATCCCGACCGATCCGATCAACCCGACGCCCGAGTCCCAGCTCGGCGACAGACCCGATACCGCGACCGGCGCCACCCGCCGCCGTTTCCTCCAGGGAACGGGAGTTGCCGCGGGGACGCTGGTGCTCGGCTCGACCGCCGGGGCGGGCGCCGCGTACGCCGCTCCGAGCCCGAGGCACGCCCTGCCGAAGGGCTTCAAGGGCACCATCGCCGACCTGAAGCATGTCGTGATCCTGATGCAGGAGAACCGGTCCTTCGACCACTACTTCGGCTCGTTCCCCGGCGTGCGCGGCTTCAACGACAAGCAGGCGCTGCGGTTCCAGGACGGAACCACCGTCTTCCAGCAGAAGGACGCCAACGGCACCGTCGTCACCCCGCAGGTCGACGACGGCGCCTGGGGCAACGACCACGGTGCCTGGGGTGACGTCGACCACCGCAAGTGGGATCTGTGGGTGCAGCACAGCGGCACCAGTTGCATGAATTACCACAGCGACGCGTACATGAGCTTCTTCCACTCGGTCGCCGCCCAGTACACGATCGCCGACCAGACCTTCTGTTCCGAGTTCGGGCCGACCGACCCCAACCGGAAGTACCTGTGGAGCGGTACCGCCAACACCGAGACGGGCAATACGGACGAGTCCAACTACTCCCGTCCCTGGACCACGGTGCCCGAGCAGCTCCAGCAGGCCGGCATCGACTGGCGTCTCTACTCCGACAACAGCGGCGACGGGCGGCAGGGTTACATCAGCAGCTGGGTCGGCGACTACGGCGACAACGAGCTGAAGTACTTCAAGGGGTTCGACCCGGAGGGGCTGAGCGCCGACGACCCGAAGCTGCGGCCCGGCACCGGGCTGATCTGGCGCGGCAACGCCATGTACTACTCGGGTACGACCTCACCCGAGGACGACTCCGAGGCCAACCTCGACGCGGTCCTCAAGAACCTCCAGGACGCCTGCCGGCCCGGCGCGGAGCACCCGCTGCCGGCGGTCTCCTGGATCGTGGCGCCGTACAACTGGTGCGAGCACCCGGGTGCGGACACCCTGCACGGCGAGCGCTACGTCAAGAAGGTCCTCGACATCCTGCAGGGCAACCCGGACATCTGGGACCACACCCTCTTCATTCTCAACTACGACGAGAACGACGGGAAGTTCGACCATGTGCTGCCGCCGTGGCCCGAGCCGGGCACGGCGCGCGAGTACGCCGGCGACTATCCTCTCGGTTTCGGTCCGCGGGTGCCGATGCTGCTGGTCTCGCCATGGAGCCGTGGCGGGTACGTCGCATCGGAGGTCTTCGACCACACGTCGACGATCAAGTTCCTGGAGACCTGGGCGGCCCATCTCGGCAAGCCGTTCCGCTGCCCCAACATCAGCGACTGGCGGCGCTCGATCGCGGGTGACCTGACCAGTGCCCTGGACTTCACCCACCCGCAACCGGGGCCCGCCACCTTCACGGCCCCGCTCGCCGAGCAGCCGGTGTCCATGGCCGCCGACCAGATGAAGCCGCGTCCGCTCAGCTTCCACCCGCACGCGGTGATCTCCGAGGACCCCGCATCGGGGACGGTCACCGCCACGATGACCCTGACCGGCGGCCCGGAGGACAAGGCCCTGAGCTTCCAGGTCTTCCCCGACAAGTACCAGGCGTTCTCCAACACACCGTTCACCGTCACGGCACGCAAGCCGCGCGAGTACACCTGGGACACCAAGGCCACCGACGGCAAGTACGCGTTCTCGATCTACTCCAACGACGGGTTCGTACGCTCCTTCGCCGGCCAGCTCGCGCCCGCCGGAGAGACGGCCGGCGGCCTCCCGCGAGTGGAGGCCGACCTGTTGAAGGGGGAGGGCGCCAGGCACGAGGCCCGGGTGAAGCTCACGTTGCACAACAGGGGCGGCGGCAGCAAGCCGGTGCATTACACGCTCGCCGCCCATGACTACCTCGGCCGCACCCAGAAGGTCACGGTGGCCCCCGGCAGGACGAAGGTCGTCATGTGGCCGACCCAGGAGGGCTACTACGACGTGGTCGTCACCGCCGACACCGACAGCACCTGGACGCAGCGCTACGCCGGCCGGCTCGCCACCACTGAAATAGCCCGCCACCACTGAAATGAACTGACCGGGCAAGAACTCCTTCGGCGCCGACGGCCGTTCCGGCCGTCGGCGCCGTGCTGCTCGCCATCACGTACGTACTTCCCGGGAGCGGACGCTCAGGGGCCCTTCGACTGAGACGCGCGGCGCCCCGGTCAGACGCGCGGTCCCCGGTCCTGCGATCGCATCGGACGACTGTGGCCACGGTGCGGGGTGCTGCCCCGCTGACGCACCGGCGCTTCGTTCGAATGCCGCCCGGCGGCTCTCCGATTGCAGCGGTGCGCTCCTGGACCGAGTGTGTGAGGTGCGCCGCAAATGCGGGCAGGCGGAGAGCAGAGCACGCATGGATAAGGAGAAATGTCATGCCGGCAGGATCCAGTCGCAAGCGCGAGCGCCAGTACGAGCACGTCAAGGAAAGCGCCGAAAAACGCGGTACGTCGGAGAGCCGGGCCGAGGAGATCGCCGCGCGCACCGTCAACAAGGAACGGGCACGGGCGGGCGAGGCCAAGTCGCCCGGCAAGGTTTCGACAAGGGACCCGAAATCGGCATCCCAGCGCGGCGGCGAGCGCTCACACAGCGGCTCGCAGGGCCCGACCAGGGACCAGCTCTACGAAGAGGCGAAGAAGAAGAACGTCGAAGGCCGCTCGACAATGAACAAGCAGCAGCTGCGCAAAGCTGTCGGACGCTGACACACCGCCCCGACGCACCGCCCCTCCCGGAACAGCTCCGGGAGGGGCGGTGCGTCATTCCGGGATTGCAGGGCGGAGCCGGCCGGAAGGTCAGTGATGGCCGTGGGCGCTGTCCGCGGCGCCGCCGAAGAGTCGCGCCACAGCCCTGAAAGGAAGGGTCACGACGGTGGCAATCGCCCCGCCGATCGACCTCAGAACATCTGCGATTGCAGTCAGCATGGGTAAATCCCCTTTCTCCGCAACCGGAGGAGCGGAACCTATGATGAATTCTACCTAATATTCGTTGGCCGAGTCCGAAAGGGTGGTTTGCTGCCCTGCTCGACGGGCCCGCTCGGCAATGCTGGATTCCGTGATCGGGATCGGCGTCGATCGTCTGCCGTGTCCTGCCACGCTGTCCCGCCGCGCTGTCCCGTACCGCCTGCCCGTCCCTTGTCCGGGCATGCATGCCGTCTGCTGTCGTGATCACCGCCGTATCGGCAGTCCGGCATGACGCGGCTCAACGCCCCCCGCTGTGACCTGCACGCGGACTGGATCCGCAATTTCGATCTTCGCTTGTACGCGACAGCTACGGGACGGTTACGCGACGGTACGGAAATGGGTGCCTCAGGGGAGAGGCATACGTTCCGTACTCAGGGGCACGCGCTCTACAACCGCACAAGCGGTCACCGGACTTCTATTCGGGGTCGGTGAAGTCTTTCAGTGCGCGACAGGCGGGATGATGGCTACGACGGACAGTAAGGACAGTGAAAGCCGCGAGCGTCTCGATGTTCCTACCGCGATGCGGCGAGCCGCAGGTCAGCTCGGTGAATTGCTGCAGTGTGAGCCCAGTTCGGTCTCCGCCCTGAAGGCGGTGGACGACGGCTGGTCCGCGGACATTGAGGTCGTGGAGCTCGAAAAGGTTCCTGACACCGCCAGCGTGATGGCCACGTACCGGGTTTCCCTCGACCTGCAAGGGCAACTCGTGGGCTACGAACGAATTCGCCGTTACGCAAAGGGGCAGATCGACCGCTGAGGTCGGATCGGGCCCGGCCAAGAGACCGCTGTGTCACAGCAGTTCACTTGGAGGGAGTTCAGCATGAGTGTTGTACAGCAATCAAATGCAAGTACCAGGTCATCGAGCGGGGGTGGCTCGGGGAATCTCTACGATGTCCTGGAGCTCATCCTGGACCGGGGACTCGTCATCGATGCCTTTGTCCGGGTATCTCTCGTCGGAATTGAGATACTCAAGATCGATGTGCGGGTGGTCGTCGCGAGTGTCGACACCTATCTGCGGTTCGCCGAGGCGTGCAACCGGTTGGATCTGGAATCCGGCCGCAAGGCACCCAGCCAGCTCACCGACCTGGTGGGTGACATGACCGAGAAGGGCGCCAAGGGCAAGTCCAAGGGCGCCCTGTCAGGAGCGGTAGAGGCGTTCAGTGAGTCGCTTCAGGGCGGCCACGACGACTCGGAGGAGAAGCAGGAGCGCCCGGCGCGCAAGTCTGCTTCCAGCAGCAGCCGCCGCAGTTCGAGCCGACGGGAGGAGTAGCCCGTGTCCACGTACATCTACGCCATCACCAGTGCGGCGCATCCCTTGCGCCTGGACAACATGGTCGGTGTCGGTCAGCCGCCGTCGGAGTTGCGCGTCGTCGGCACGGACGACCTGAGCGCGGTCGTGAGTGACGCGCCGGCGGATCTGCGGGCCAAGCGCCGTGACTTGGTCGCGCACCAGACGGTGCTGACGAGCCTTCTGGAGGACGGTGCCGCCCTGCCGATGCGGTTCGGCGTGCTGGGGCCCGACGACGATCAGGTGATCACGGCACTGGAGCAGCAGCATGACGACTACAGCGCCCGGCTCAAGGAACTCAACGGGTGCCTTGAGTACAACCTGAAGGTCGCCCGTGACGAACAGGATCTGCTGCGGCAGATCGTCAATGAGTCCGGTGCGGTGCGTGAGTTGCGTGAACGGACTCGCCAGAACCCGGGGGACCACGACGCGATGCTCGCCCTCGGAGAGCTGATCTCCCATGAGGTCCAGGCCCACGAACAGCAGGACCGGGAGGAGATCACTTCCAGGCTGGAGCGTTCCGCGGTACGCGTCGTGAACGGTGAGCCCACCAAGACGCACTTCCTGAACGTGTCCTTCCTCGTCGAGCGCGACCGGGCGGCCGCCTTCACGCAGTCCGTGCACGAAGAGGCCGAACGCTGGGGTGACGCGTTCACGCACTCTCTGAACGGGCCGCTGCCGCCCTACAGCTTCGTCTGAGTCCGCGAACCGATCCCGGTCGAACGGAGGGCCCGGCATGGGCCTCATCACCGACATCCTGACTCTGCCCCTGGCACCGTTGCGCGGCACCGCATGGGTCGTCGACCAGGTGCTGGTGACGGCGGAGCGGGAGTACTACGACCCGGAGCCCGTACGCGCCGAACTGGTGGCGCTCGAACAGGAGTTGCTGAGTGGCCGTATCGAAGAGGACGAGTTCGATCGTCGCGAGGACGAGCTGCTGGACCGGCTGGAATGGCTCGAAGCCAACCAGCGGCGACTGCGGGCTCATTCCTGACAACAGGGAGAACGAGGTACACGACAGATGACAGGCAACGGCAAGATAGGCGTCGCCCTGGTGGGTGGCTACCTGCTGGGACGCACCAAGAAGGCGAAGCTGGCGATCGGCCTGGGCATGTTCCTGGCCGGCAAGAAGATGAGTCTGGATCCGGCGCAGCTGGGCAAGATGGTGGCCGGCTCTCCGGTGCTCTCCAGTCTCAACAGCCAGGTACGCAAGGAGCTGGTAGAGGCCACGAAGTCGGCGGCCACGTCCGCGCTGACGAAGCGCGCCAGTGGTCTGGCGGACTCTCTTCACGAGAGGGCGCTGGGGCTCGACGAGCAGTCCGGCCGCGGGAGCGACGACGAGGAGCCCGCGGAGGACGACGGCCGGGAGCGCGCCGCTGAGAGCGAAGAGAGCGAAGAGGACGCGCCGGACGAGCCTGCACCTCGTAAGCGGGCCGCCAAGTCCACATCGGCCAAGACATCCTCCGCCGCGCGCGGCAAGGCGTCGCAGGGCGCTCGCAAGACGTCATCGCCGGCCCGCCGGGCTGCATCCGGAACCCGCAGGACGGCATCGCGGACGCACGCCAAGAACGGGGGTGGCCGCAGTGAGTGACTCCGCTTTCAGCAAGCTGAAGGACGAGGTGGTGCGGAATCCGGCCACCGACAGGCTCAAGGACGAACTCCAGAACTACCTGCATGCCCGGGCCGAACACGCGGTCACCCAGCTCGGACACAAGCTGGGCGAGGGCGTCAGCAAGCTGGCCGAGCCCGGCGAGGGCGGTCTGGCGGGCAGCCTGGCCAAGGGCGGGCAAGCCCTCAAGGAGGGCAAGTCTCCGGCCCAGGCCGCACTCTCCGCGGGCAGCGCCCAGCTCAAGGACACGCTCAAGGAGAAGGTCAAGGGCCTGTTCGGCAAGGGCCGCAAGGGCGGCGGGGGCAAGTCCAAGAGCGTGACGATCGTCGAGGACATCGACGTGGGCGTACCCGTCCGCGAGGCGTACGACCAGTGGACGCAGTTCCAGGAGTTCAGCACGTTCGCCAAGGGCGTCGTCAGCGTCGAGAAGGCCGATGACACCAGCAGTAACTGGAAGGTGAAGGTCGCCAAGTCCACGCGCAGTTGGAAGGCGAACGTCACCGAGCAGGTACCGGACGAACGGATCACCTGGACCACGGAGGGGGCGAAGGGCACCGTCAGGGGCGTTGTGACGTTCCACCCCATCACGAGCGACCTCACCCGTGTGCTGCTGGTCCTTGAGTACTTCCCCAAGGGGCTGTTCGAGAAGACCGGCAACATGTGGCGTGCTCAGGGCCGGCGCGCCCGGCTGGACCTCAAGCTCTACCGCAAGTTCATCATGATGCGCGGCGAGGCCACGGACGGCTGGCGCGGCGAGATCCGGGACGGCGAGGTCGTCGTGGAGCACGACGACGCCGTGGCGGAGGAGCAGGCGGACCCCGATAGGGAAGCGCAGGACGGCGGGCCGGCCGACTCGGCTGATCAGGACGGCGAGGACGGCGAGGACGACCGGCGCGACTCGCTCGACGAGGACGAGGACGAGGACGAGTACGACGAGGAAGTCGACGACGAGGAGCTCCCCGATGAGGGCGAGCCCGACGCCGCGTACGACGACGAAGGCCTCGAAGCCCCCGAGGACGATGAAGCCCTCGAAGGAGAAGCGGAGATCGAGGACGGCCCCGGAACCGAGCCCGACTTCGCCGACGACGACGAGGAAGAAGAACACCGGCCGGCCCGCCGCTCCCGCCGCCGTACCGCCGCAGCCCGTTCCTGACCCGAGCGACATCACAGACAGGGGCTGATGAAGGTGCCCGACTCACTGGCCGGCCGTATGGGGGCTCCCTCCGGGGGGTCCCCATACGGCCAGCAAGGTTCCTCTGCCAATCTGGCCGACATTCTTGAACGTGTCCTGGACAAGGGCATCGTCATCGCAGGTGATATCCAGATCAACCTGCTGGACATCGAGCTGCTGACGATCAAGCTCAGGCTGCTGGTCGCCTCCGTGGACAAGGCCAAGGAGATGGGCATCGACTGGTGGGAGCACGACCCCTCCCTGTCCTCCCGGGCTCGTCCACCTCAGCAGACGGAGAAGCTGCACCCCTCTGCCACGAACGACCCATTGGCTCAGAAGAACGCCCGCCTCAAGGCTGAACTGGCCGAGCTGAGGCAGGCCGCAGGTCTCCCCGCAGGGGCTGCGCAGGAGGCGGAGACCAGCGGGAACGCGGGCAGGAGGGACGAGCAGTGAACACCGGAATCTCCTATGTCTACGCCGTGAGCCGGACCGGCACACTCAGTGACGTGACCTCCGGCGCCGTATCCGGCCTGGACGGAGGCGTGCTGCGGACGGTGAGTGCCGACGGCCTTGAAGCCTTGGTCTCTTCCGTACCGGATGAGGCCTTCAGCTCGGAGGGCATGAAGGCACAGATGGAGGACCTGAAGAGGCTGGAGGAGATCGCCCGCGGCCACCACGCAGTGGTGGAAGCCGCCTACGGGGCCACGACGATCCTCCCCCTGCGACTGGCGACGGTCTGTCTCAGCGACGAGCGCGTGGCCGCCATGGTCCACGAACGGCACGGGGAATTCGCCGAGTTGCTCTCCTGGCTCGACGGCCACGTCGAACTCGGCGTGAAGGTGTACGCGGACCCGCACCGCCCGGCGGAGGCCCAGCCCTCGAAGGCCCCGGGCTCCGCCGCTCCGGCCAGTCCGGGGCGGGCGTACCTGCAACAGCGCAGGGCACAGCGCCGTAACCAGCAGGACGCCTACCGGGCCGCGGGGGATCTGGCCGCCGAGGTCCCCGGCCGGGTGGCCGACGTGGCACGCGCCAGGGCCCCTCACCGGCCGCAGCAGGGCGAACTGGCTTCCTCGCCGGGCGAGAACATCGCCAATGACGCCTACCTGGTCCCGGCAGCCCGGGTCGGGGAATTCCGGCGGGCGCTGGACACGCTGGCCGGCGATACGCCCGGTGTGCGGATCGAGGTCACCGGGCCCTGGGCCCCCTACTCCTTTGCCACGCCGCCCGCCGTGGCGCAGGGCGGCTCACAGTGAGCGGTGCGCCGGGCAATGCCGATACGGACATCGAGTCCCTGGCCGGGCGGCAGGTAGCACTCATCGATCTGCTGGACCGCCTGCTCAATGGCGGGGCGGTCCTCACCGGTGATCTTGTCCTCTCGATCGCCGATGTGGACCTGGTGCACATCAATTTGCGTGCCGTCATCCGCTCGATCACTTCCGACGAACCGGCACCGTGGTGAGGAGCCCCATGACGGCCGATAACCTCAGCAGCCCTTCGGAGAAGGGGAATTTCGGCGAGATCGGAAAGGCCGCTGCGCGCGCCTTCGATCTCCTTCCGGCAGGCCCGGAGGAGACGCGCCCTCACCGGGGCAGCGCGCGGCGCCTGGAAACGGACCCGGAATCCGTGGAGCGCGATCTCATCAAATTGGTGCTCACTATTGTGGAGTTGCTGCGCCAGCTCATGGAACGCACGGCGCTGCACCGCGTGGATCAGGGCGACCTCAGCGAGGACCAGGAAGAGCGAATAGGGCTCACGCTGATGATTCTGCAGGACCGGATGACCGAACTCTGTGACCGGTACGGCCTCACCATGGACGATCTCAACCTGGATCTGGGGCCGTTGGGATCGCTGTTGCCTCAGTCCGGCTCCGGCTCCGGCTCCGTGCCGGAGTGAGTGTGTTCACCGTCAGAGTGAGTGTGTTCACCGCCAAGGAGAGGCGACCGGGCCGATACGCAGACGAGGGCCGGTGACCGAAGAACGACCGGAGAGGCGGGGCCGTCGCCCCGCCTCTCCGGTACAGGCCTCAGCTCCCGAGGCCCCCGCTGCCGAAACTGCTGCCATCACCGAAGCCATCGGCGTCGTCGTCCGCCGGCGGCTTCTGCGAAGCGCTGCGGTGCGTGCTGGAACCCTTGAGTTCGTGCGGCAGCAGGCGTGAGCCGTCGTGGGGCATTTCCTCCGGCTCCCGGTATTCCCGGGTTTCGTGAACCGCGCCTTCCTTCGGAAGATGAGGCTGCTCGTTCGGCTTTGGTGGCGGGAGTTCCCGGGCGCGGATACGCCGCCCCCAGGCGAAAGCAGCCAGCAGCACGGCAACCACCACGATTCCGGTGAGGAGCATGAACAGGGCTGTGTTGGATGAGACGGCGAGCTGAAATTTCGAGGCGTCCATTCGACGTCCGTACCCGCATACCAGGATTCCGTACCGCTCGATAAGGGGCTGACCCTGCCGCAGGGGTGAGGAAGTCACCCTTGGGTGCAGTCGAGGGTTTATAGATCCGGCTGAACGGGAATTAGGCCCTCTTCTGGGTGCTGTCTCTTCGGGCGGTCTGTTGTCCTTTCCGCTGGTTCCCCCGGTGAGTCGCAGGCCGCTACGGTGACCGCCATGACCGCCAATGACTTCTGGACCTCACCGGCCGATCGCATAGTGCGCGGCTCCATGGGTCACTGCAACCTGACTGTTCTTGAGCCTCGCCCCGGCCCTGGTGCGCTGCCTGTCAACGAAGCGGCGCGGGCAGCAGAGTTCGCCTCCTCGATCAGCACCGTCGAGGAGATCCTCGAAGACGCCGGGCCGTGCGCCGCGCTTCACACGCCCGAACCGGGCACCCGCGCCGAACTGGACATCATCCAGGCCGGCGCGTGGGGCCCCGCCCTCGGTGTCAGTGATCCGGCGTTCGCCGGCAACGGCAACGACACGCCGCTCCTGTACGAGGCCGGGGCCTTGCGGGAGCGGTTCCCCGGTGCGCGGATCGTCGGCCGGGTGCACTTCCACGGAGGCGCCGACCACACCGAGGACATCGTGTGGCTGCCGGACGGTGCCATGTTCCACGCCAGTGGATGGCCCGGTGACGAACCGTTCGTCATCACCGGCGATCCGGAAGCGGTGATCGCTTCCCTGGGGCTGACGGCCGAGATGCTGGAAGACGCCGGGATCGACCTGGAAGAGGACGAGCCGGGAGATACCGAGTGGGCGGCTCTGGCTGCTCTGGCTCTCGGTCACGCCGACCCTTGGAGCCGCGCCGGTATCGAGGCCACGGCGTTCCGTGTCCGGCACACCGAGGACGCTGTCGGCACGATGGAAGACCTCTACTTCATCTGATCAACTCCTGTACACCGTGGTGGAGTTGACACGCCGACACTCGATTGCCTCTTCTTTGCTCGGTGGCCTCGGGCGCTAGGGTTTGCCGAGCGGCGCGTACATGTCACGGGGGCTTCGCGCGCCGCCCGGTACCCCTTGCCCCCGCCGAGGGAAGACACCCACGTTGAATCGCATACTCGGACTGTCCCGCAGATGGCGGGTCTTACGTCTGGCAGCAGCGGCCGGTCTGGCCGCCGCGGTCACCCTGACCGGTCTGCCGTCCATCGACACCGCCCAGGCTGCGGGCGGGCCGCCGGTCGTGGCCAGGCCCAAGCCCGGCACCGGCAAACGCTGCGATGTCCGTAACGGGCTACCGCCCGCCAAGAGCACTCCGGCGAACTCCGGATTCCCCGACGACCCGAGCGGGCTGATCCACAAGTCCACCGACTTGCCGAAGAACTTCGACTACGACCTCCCCGGCCAGGCGTATGACGGGCTGAAGGCCCCCACGGCGGCCGAGAAGCAGAAGGCCCTGTCCAAGGTTCCGGGGGACCCGACGAAGAACGTCGCCGCCTGGGCCAGGCAGGCCAACAGCTCCGGGGCTCCGGCGGACCGGGCCATGGAGATCTACGCCCGGTTCCTCGCCAACAAGGAGAACCTGGCCTTCGACCACTGGTTCAAGTACCGCTACATCCGCAACCAGACCAACAACAGCAAGGGTTCCGGGTACGAACGGCAGCTCGTCAAGGACTACAACCTCATCGGCCCCGACTGGCTGTGCGAGTACTACGTCGAACTCTTCGACAAGGACGGCGACAAGGTCGGCGAGCGCCGCTACGACGCCTACAACCAGCGGACCAAGGAGTTCAACGAGTTCAAGTCCAACAGCCGGCTGGAGAACGCTCAGCTCGCCAAGGACCGAGTGGTCGCCAAGTCGATGTCCGACCACACCTTCCGCTACTCCGGCGCGAAGAGCTTCACCAAGGGGCAGGCGAAGAAGATCAGCGACCTGAACGAGGAGGTCGTCGCGGACCGGCCGGGCAAGACGAACCAGGTGCGCGGCAACCAGCGCCTCTACAACCCGGTCGCCAAGACCACCCCGGTCCCCGGCTACTCCCGTCAGGACCGGGCGTTCGCGCCCGGCTGCCAGAGCGCCGGTGCGCAGCTCGCCTCGGCCACCACGTCCAACTGCGGTGGCAGCCGTGGCCCGCTGAACGAGCGCATCAACGACTCCGGACGCACTCCGGCCGAGGCCAGGCGTATCCAGGCCGAGTCCCGGCGCCTGGACAGCCGTGGCACTCTTCCCCGGGGCGGCCCGGGCGGCGTGGACTTCACCACCCTGGAGCTGCGCTATGTCGGCGGCCTCGGAAAGGGCAAGGGCATGCAGTACAGCATGCGCGCCGACCAGATGCCCGACCCGGACAAGAACCCGGGATACGGCGGCCAGGCCAAGATGCAGCTGGCATCCGACGCCCTGTTCACCTGGCTGGCCCTGACACCGGACAAGTTCTGGGTGAACCTGAACCCGGACCAGCCGGACCGGGTCATGGACGACAAGTTCGCCTCCACCGACGCCGGGCGGGTGCTGCTGGAGGCCGACCTCCAGATGAAGCACGACTTCTTCCGGACGATGGACCCCAAGACCGACCTCGGCCGCCGGTTCTGGGCCGCCCTCCCGAAGGTGGACGGGCGTCCCTGCTTCACCGGCATCCGTAACTGGATCGAGCCCAAGCCCGCCACGGTCCGCGAGCAGGACGGCGGCATCTACATCCTCGACGCCCCGCTCAGACTGAAGTCCACCGAGCAGGACACCATCACCCAGCCCGGCGGAGGCGAGGGCGTCTGCCACCCCACTAAGGCCCAGCGCGACCAGGCTCAGGGGGTCATCGACCGGATGATCGTCCCCGCGGTGGAGAAGACCATCAACACCACTCCCCAGTACGCCGACCTGCGCCGCGTCTACACCTCCCGCGTCGCAGCCGAGTACATCCGGCGGGAGGACGCCAAGAAGCCCACCGACTTCCACAAGTTCATCAACAGCAACGACGTGAAGGCGTGGCCGCTGCGCGCCCCGAACCAGAACTGGGACAAGGACAAGCTGTTCCAGGAGTACCGGAAGATCTTCATCAACGGCGAGTTCAAGTACAACGTGGACACCGCCAAGGGCGTCATGGTGTACATCGTCGGCGGCGTCGACTTCTCCAAGGCGCCGAAGCGGAACATCACCAAGGTCCGCTTCAACGTGGAGAACCGGGACCTGGACCACACCACCAGTAACTCCCTGCAGTCCGACGACACCTCCTACCGCGACACCGACACCCTCTACCTCGGTGGGGGACCGGTCACCGGCGGAGGCGGAAAGCCCACTCCGACACCCACCCCCACGCCCACCGGAAAGCCGTCCGCGCCGCCCAGCCACACACCGGGCCCCGGGACGAGCACCCCGCCGGCCGGCGGCGGAGGGCCGGGCCACCCGCCGACCAGTCCCGGCGGGGACCTCGCCCACACCGGATCCGACACCCCCATCGGCCTGATCTCCGGCATCGCCGCCGCGGTCATCGTCGTCGGTGGCGCACTGGTCTGGTGGATGCGCCGGCGCCGCACCGCGCAGGACTAGGGGCTCCCGCCCGACGCAGCGGACGGCTCTCTCCGGCCCCGCACCATCCGGTGCGGGGCCTCTCCCGTTCGGGTCCTATTCGGGCAGCTGCCCGTTGTCGCTTTCCCGGCCGCCCATCATGCGGAGCATCTCCCTGCCGCCGGTCCGGAAGAACCGCACCAGGAGCGCGGCGCCGAGGACCAGGAAGGCGATGTTGAGCCAGGTCGTGTAGTTCCAGCTGACTCCGCCCATCGGGACTCTCGCGTCGGCCCGGTCGGGGACGATTCCCAGGCCGCCGAAGGCGAACTCGACGACGTATCCGGCGACGACCATGGACACATAGAAGGTGACGAGCAGGAAGGCCGTCATCCGCGCCCCGTAGTACTTCCGGTAGATGTTGAGGATCGGCAGGATCAGCAGGTCCGCGAAGATGAAGGCCAGCACGCCGCCGAAGCTGATGCCGCCCTTCCACAGCACGACCGCGAGCGGCACGTTCCCGATGGAGCAGACGAACGAGGCCATGGCCACCAGCGGGCCGATCACCGGGCCCCACAGCCGGGACGCCAGGGGGTGGCCGTCGAAGAAGAAGGTGCGCCAGAAGGAGTCCGGGACCCAGGCGGCGATCGCTCCGGCGACGAGCAGACCGATCACCAGATCGCGCAGGATGGCCGCCCACTCCATGACGAAGACGTGCGAGGTCGCGGTGAAGCCGTCCCGGGAGAACAGCCGCCGTGCGAAGGAGCCCTCCCGCCGGACGGACATGTCCATCGCCGCATGGCCCTCCATGGAACCGGCCAGACCCCGCTCCGCCTGGTCACGCGCCTGGCGCAGCAGCCCGTCCCGC
This sequence comes from Streptomyces sp. NBC_00440, assembly GCF_036014215.1. Lineage (NCBI taxonomy): Bacteria > Bacillati > Actinomycetota > Actinomycetes > Kitasatosporales > Streptomycetaceae > Streptomyces > Streptomyces sp. NBC_00440. Next base: position 2,238,280 of record NZ_CP107921.1, on the reverse strand, counting down.
AGGAGCAGCCGGAACAGCAGGGCCAGCACGACGATCATGAGGGGGCCACCGGCGAACTCCGCCGCGGTGAACTGCCAGCCCATCAACAGGGCCAGGATCACGCCGAGTTCGACCACCATGTTGGTCGAGGCGATCTCGAAGGCCATCGCCGCGGTGAAGTCCGCTCCCTTGCGGAACAGCGAGCGCGCGAGGGCCACCGCGGCGTAGGAGCACGAGGACGAGGCCATGCCGAGGCCGGTCGCCACGGCGAGGGTACGGGGGCGGTCGTCGCCGAGCAGGGAGATGACGGTGGACTTGCGGACCACCGCCTGGACGACAGCGGACAGCGCGAAGCCGAGAATCAGGGCCCAGGTGATCTCCCAGGTCATGGAACCGGCGATCGACAGTGCGTGCAGTACGGCGTGCATCCGTGCAGCCTTCCTCCTGCTGCGCGTTCCGGGCCGTGGACACGCGGGGCCGGCCGGGCAGGCAGCCGGCGGGTGCCCGGCGGGGGATGCGCGGCACTGCGGACGCCCTCTCGGCCGAGGGGCCCGGGGCCCTTCCGGCTTCCCGACGCCGTAAACGCACCGGAGGCCGTGGTGCGACACCTTCGTGTCGTACCACGGCCTCCGGCAGAGCCGCCTCCGCCGCCCCGACGCACCACGCTCAGGGCGGAGTTACGGTCGGCTCCCGCCTCGTCTCAGTGCCCGGGCCGTCTCAGTGGCTCAGGTCCAGGTCGAGGTCCTGACCGCCCTTGCGGTCCACCAGCAGCGAGTGGGCGCTGGGCGCGTATCCGCTGGCCACCACCGTGTAGTCGCCGGTGTCGAGGTCGTTGAACGTGTACACACCGTCCGTACCCGTGATGGTCGACCCCACCGTGTTCCCCGCGGCGTCGAGCAGCGTCACCCGGGCGTCGTCCAGTGGCTCGCCCGCGCTGTTGCGGATGGTGCCCTGGACCCGGGCACCCGGGTCGAGCCGGACCTCGTAGCGGTTGGCGGAGCCACTGACGACCTCCACCGGCACGGCCGTCGGCCGGTGCCCGCCGGCGCTCACCGCGAGGGTGTAGTTGCCGGGCACCAGGTCGCCGAAGCCGAAGTCGCCGGAGCCGTCGGCGGTGCCGGAGGCGACGACATCGCCGCGCACGTCGGTGGCGATGACCAGCGCGCCGGGCAGCGGCCGGTTGCCCGGCGCAGCCAGGACCGTACCGGCGAGCCCGGCGGCACCGCTGAGCATCAGGTCGAAGTCGACGGGGCCGTCGGCGACCGCCACCGTCGTCGCCTGGGGCTGCCGTGCGCCCCCGGAGCCGATCAGGACGTACGTCCCGCCGGCGGGCGCCGCGACGAAGTACCGGCCGTCGGAGCCCGTCGTCGTACGGCCGAGCTGTCGCCCGCCCAGGTCGATCAGGGTGACCACGGCCTGCGGCACGGGGGTGCCGTCGCTGTCGCGGATGTATCCCCTGACGCCTGCGCCCGACGCGTCCGTCATCGCGGTGTCGACTGCGTCGGACACCTCTTGCCGGGGCACCGCCGCGTGGCGTCCCGTGGCGGAGGCCGGCAGCGGCTCGGGGGCGGCCGTGACGGCGGCCTCGGCCTCGATGGCGGCGGTCGCCGCGCCGTCCTCCTCGGCTGCGCGGGCCTGCAGGCCCGACACGTTCCGCAGCGGAACCTCCTTGGTCCACAGGACCATCAGGAAGCCGAGCGCGACCACACCTGCGGCGATCAGGAAGACCAGGTGCATGGAGTCGGCGAAGCCCTGCTTGAAGGGCTCCGCCAGCCGCGGGTCGAGCTGCTGGATGAACGAGGAGTCGCTCAGCACGCTCGAACCGCCGCCCGCGCCGGGGTTCTTGACCATGTCGAGCACCGGCTTGTTGGCCGGGTTCGAGAGCACGTGCGGATCGTGCAGCGCGGCCTGGAACTGCGGGGTCTGCGCGGCCGACTTGAACGCCGAGGCGATCTTGCCCCCGACATTGCTGAACAGCACCGACAGGAAGATCGCGGTACCGGCGGTGGCGCCCATCTGACGGAAGAAGGTGGACGACGCGGTCGCCACACCCATGTCCTGCGGCGGCACCGCGTTCTGCACGGCGAGGACCAGCGTCTGCATACAGCCGCCGAGCCCGAGGCCGAAGATCAGCATGAAGACCATGGACTCCCACAGGGGGGTGTCCCACTGGATCTTGAAGTGGAACAGCAGCAGCGCCACGACCATCAGGGCGGTGCCGATGATCGGGAAGATCTTGTAGCGGCCGGTCTTCGCGGTGAGCTGGCCCGCCACGATCGACGCGATGATCATGCCGAGCATCAGCGGCAGCATCTCAAGGCCCGACCGGGTGGGGCTGGCGCCCTTCACGATCTGCAGGTACTGCGGGATCATCAGCATCCCGCCGAACATGCCCGCACCGATGAGCACGGACAGCAGACTGGTCTTGCTGAAGATCGAGTTGCGGAACAGCCGCATCGGGATCAGCGCGTCGTCGCCCATCCGGCGCTCCACGAAGATCCAGGCGATGATGCCCACCACGCCGATGCCGTAGCAGACCAGCGAGTTCGTGGAGCCCCAGCCCCACTCACGGCCCTGCTCGGCGACGAGCAGCAGGGGCACCACGCCGACCGCGATGGTGACCGCGCCCCACCAGTCGATCCGGCGGTGCCGGCGGACGTGCGGGATGTTGAGGACCTTCGCGACGACGAACAGCGCGATGATGCCGATCGGGACGTTCACCAGGAACACCCAGCGCCAGCCGGTGACGCCCAGGATGCTGCTCTGGCCGGCCAGGAAGCCGCCGATCAGCGGTCCGGCGACACTGGAGGTGGCAAAGGTCGCCAGCATGTAGCCCTGGTAGCGGGCACGCTCACGGGGCGGCACGATGTCGCCGATGATCGCCAGGGCCAGCGACATCAGACCACCGGCGCCGATGCCCTGCAGGGCACGGAAGGACGCCAGCTCGGTCATCGAGGTCGAGAAGGTGCAGAGCACCGAACCGACGATGAAGACACTGATCGCGGTCAGGAAGTACGGCTTGCGGCCATGAAGGTCGGACAGCTTGCCGTACAGCGGTGTGGCGATGGTCGAAGTGATCAGGTAGGCCGTCGTCGCCCACGCCTGCTGGCTCAGGCCGTGCAGGTCGTCCGCGATGGTGCGGATCGAGGTGGAGACGATGGTCTGGTCGAGCGCGGCCAGGAACATGCCCAGCATGAGGCCGCTCAGGATGGTCAGGATCTGCCGGTGGCTCAGGCCGCCCGGGCTGGTGGGTATCGCTTTGGTCTGGGTGTCTCCGCGTGGCGCGGACACGGCCTCACTCATGCTTGTTTTGCTCCCTGCTTCGCCGCTGCTTCGGAGTGGTTTCCCGAGCAGTGACGTGCGTGTTCATGCTCTGCCAGGTCGTCGTTGAGGCGTGCCATCAGCCGGATGAGCTGGTACCGGTCCTCCGGTGGCCATGGCCTGAGGAGATCCGCCAGCTCTGCGTCGCGCTGCCGCCGGTACGCCTCGAACGCCGCTTGCCCGGCCTCGGTCGCGTGCAGCAACGCACCTCGCCGGTCCTCCGGGTCCGGGCGCCGCTCGATCAGGCCTCGCTCCACCATCGACCGCACCTGCCGACTGACTGTCGACAGGTCCAGGAAGGTGTCCGTGGCCAGGTCCGTGGCTCGCTGTTCGCCGTCGAGCACCAGCCGGGCCAGGAGCACGCGCTCGCCGGCTCCCTGCTCGATCTTGGTCCGGCGCCGGTGGGCTGTGAGCAGCCGGGAGAACCGTACGAGCTGGCTCCCGAGTCCGGCTGCGGCTTTCTCGGCACTGGCTTCACCGGTGACCGGGACCGCCTCTGTTGGGCGGTCATGGACCGTCCCCTTATCCATGCCTCCCGCCTCTCTATTCTTTTGTTGCTTGTATCGAGCAAGTTATTGTAGCCGCCCCGGAGCCGTGCTGGAACACAGTCCTCGCGCCGAGTGCGCAGGCTCACACCGCGTACCGCTCGTTCTTCGGCCGGCCCGCGGTGCCGGTCACCCTTGAGGCGTCCGCCTGCGCCGGTCCGGCCACGTCGGTCCGGTTACGCCGGCGTCCCGTAGAGGGTCAGCTCGGCGATGCCGGCGATGGTCTGGCCGCCGCCTCCGGTGACCCCGGTGATGACGGCGCGTACGGCGCGTATCCCGGTGGCGGTGAACGTCTCGGGGAGCGTGGTCTGGCCGCTGCGGGTGAGCTGCTTCAGGACCGTGGTCCAGGAACTGCCGTCCTGGGAGACCTGGAGGTCGTAGGTGTAGGTGCTGCTGTCCTTGCCCCAGTGGACTCGGACGCCCGCCAGGGTGAAGGGGGCGGCGAGCCCGGCGGTGAGGGTCTGCGGGGTGGAGGGATCGGCAGCGCTCCACCCGGTGCCGAAGGTGGTGTCGCCGTCGAATGCCTTCTCCGGTTCGAAGCCGGTGGCGTGGCTGGAGGCGGTCACGGTCGTGATCCGGTCGCGGGCGATCTCGGGGCCCGGTGCGACCGGCGGCGCACCGCCTGTGGTGCCCGGGGGTATCGCGCGGAACTCCCGGATGCCGGGCGGGTGTCCGGCCGCGGAGCGGATGTCGACGCGGACGTGGCGGGTCGTGGTGTGCACGGCGTGGGTGACCGTGGTGCCCTTGGTGGTGTTGGCGGACTCGTCGACCGTGGTGGTCCAGGTCTTCGCGTCGTCGGAGGTGAGGATCGCGTACTGGCAGGCGGTCTGCTCCGTGGCCCAGACGATCTGGAAGCCGTCGAGCGGGAACCGCTGGTCGAGGTCGACCTGCCACCATGCGGCGCCGGTCGTGCCGGCGACCCAGTGGGTGGTCTCGTCGTCGTCCACGGCATGGCCGGGCACGCTGCCCGTGCCGGGTGCCGTACTCGACGCGGTGGTCTTCTTGAACAGCGCCGGGTTCTGCGTTCCCTGGTCTTCCAGGGTGGCGATGTCCTTCCACACGCGGTGGCGTCCGTCGGCGACGGATGGTGCCGTACCTGGCCGGGACTCCAGCGTGCGGTGGGCGGCGCCCAGCCCGTCCGCGGTGGCGGTGATGGTGAACGGGCCGCTGCGGGTACCGGTGGCGATCAGCGCGTAGCCGATGCCGGCCCGCACTTTCCGGGTCTCCACCGCGATCCGCGGGATGCCCGCGCCCACCAGGGTGCCGTGGCCGGTGACGCCGACGGTGACGGCGTGCGCGGAATCCGGGACCACGGTGCCGTGTCGGTCGACGACCTTGAGAAAGACCGGGACCAGGTCATGGCCGTCGGCCACCGGCTGGATACGGGACAGCGCCACGGCGTGGGCGCGCAGCGTTCGCGCCCAGGCGTCCGGCAGCGGGCTGCCGCGGAGGGCTCCCAAGTGGCGTATCAGAGACGGTAGTTGGCCGGTGCTGATCCGGCCGAGCAGCGGGGCGATGTCGTGGGACCGGGCCGCACCTTCCAGGCAGCGGGTCAGCAGTTCGGTCAGAGCGTCGCGTATCCCAGCGTCGTCGGGTTCGATCTCGATGTGGTGGGGAGCGCCGGGGGTGCGCACCGTGTGGGTGGCGACCCGCTTGCCGTGGAGGTACGCGTCGGCGGTGAGTTCACCGGCCCGGAAGGGCGGCAGGTCGAAGACGTAGTAGGGGCTGCCGCCCTTGGCGGCGATGTGCGGAGCGGTCGCGGCGTTCTGGGTCCGGGTCCTGGTCGCGAGCAGTTCGCCGTCCCGGTGGAGCCGGACGGTGTCGGCGTTGCTGAAGACCATGACCTGCCGGCTGGACGACGCGGTGTACGCGCAGGCGATGTGGACCATGGGCCCGAGGCCGGTGGTGTCATCGGCCGGGCGCATCGACTTGAGCCAGTGGTAGCAATACTTGGGGTAGCGGTCGATGTCGACCGCACCGGACTTCTGGTAGACGTCGTTGGTTCCGTAGTCCTCGAAGACCCACAGGAAGTAGCCGCCGATGCGGTCGTTGGTGTCCAGACCGCCCCAGTCCCAGTATCCGTCGCCGTTGAGGTAGCGCTGCCGGATCTTCACCTGCTCGACGAGGGCGCTCTCACCGTCGTCCCGGTCGGCTCGGGACGGGTCCTCCCAGTCGCCCCACTCGCGGGTCAGGAACGGTTTGGTGGGGGCCGGGTCGGAGCCGTCGGGATTGACGACCTTGTAGTTCACGTCGTAGTACTGCCGGCCCCACTCACCGAAGTCGGCGGCGGTGAACATCTGGTCGGACGGCATCTCCGCGTGCGCGATGGCAGTGGCCTGCCGGGCCCAGGACTCCGGCACCGCGGTCTCGTTGAGCGCGGTCTCCCACAGGATGACCGAGGGGTGGTTGCGGTCGCGGCGGATCATACGGGCGATGTCCGCGTGCGTGCGCTCGGTGAACGTCTTGTCGTCGTTCCAGAACTGCCAGCCGGGCTCGCAGGCCACCACCAGCAGGCCGAGTTCGTCCGCCGCGTCGAGGAACGCGGGGTCGTGCGGATAGTGCGCCGCCCGTACCGCGTTGAAGCCGCCCAGCTTGAGCCGCAGGGCCTCGCGGTACTGGAGCGACGCCGGTGCCGCGTCACCGATATAGGCATAGTTCTGGTGGCAGTTGGCGCCGCGCAGATAGAGCCGTTCGCCGTTGATCCAGAAGCCGTCCGCCCGGTAGTCGATACGGCGGATGCCGGTCATCGTGGTCAGGGAGTCGACGGGCTCGCCCTCGCAGGAGACCCGGCTGTCCAGCCGGTAGAGGTGCGGGTGGTCGGGGTGCCACAGCTCGGGCCTGCGGACGGTGAGTTGGTGGACGAAGTCGTGTCCCTGGCCCGTTGCGGTGCTCGCCGTCGTGGTGGCGTCGGCCACGGCCGTACCGTCCGGCGCGAACAGAGTGGAGGTCAGGGTCACATCGCGGACGGCGCCGGAGTCGTTGCGTATGTGTGTCTTCACCTCCAGCCGTGCCGAGTCGGCGCTCGCCGCCAGACAGGTGACGAACACGCCGCCACCCGCGACCCGGTCCTCCTGCAGCGGGTCGGTGATCCGGACCTGGTCGGTCACCCGCAGTGTGACGTCCCGGTAGATCCCGCCGTAGGTGAGGAACCCCAGTTCGTCGCGGGGCTTGCCCGGCGGGGTCAGCGGATCGTCGGCGTTCGACACGCGCACCGCGAGGACGTTGTCCCGGTCGAAGAGGGCGCACTGGCCGATGTCCACGCCGAAACCGAGGTAGCCGCCATGGTTCTCGGCGAGTCTCACCCCGTTGAGGTAGACCTCGCAGTCGGTCTGCACGCCGTCGAACCACAAGGTCAGCCGCCGGCCCCGGTCGCGCGGATCGAGCCGGAAGTACCTCCGGTACCAGCCGACGCCGGCGAACATGCCGTACACGGAAGGGCGTTCGCTTTCCAGCCGCATCGTGTGCGGGACCGACACCGCCGCCCACCGGGAGTCGTCGAACCCGGCGGCCTGGGCTCCCTCCGCGTCCTCGCGCCAGAAGGCCCAGTCGGTGTTGAGGCTGAGCTCGCGGCGCTCCGGGGAAGGGGAACGGCCGACGGCGCCGGCCGGACCGCCGGACATCAGGGCCACGCCGATGCCGGCCAGGCCGCCGAGGAGTGCGTGCCGCCGGGTGATGTCGAGTGGATCTCTGTTCATGATGTCGCCGCTCTCCGTCTGTGCGTCGAGGGTTTCCGGAGCAGGCCAGGGCAGGATTCAGCACCACTGGGCGGGTACCGACGGTGCAATCGGCGCGAGCGATCCTGTTCGATACTGGCCAGCATCGCGCAGATTCGCGCAAATTTTGACGGACTGTCAAGGGAATCGACACAGAAACCTCTACGCTGCCGGGCATGACAGACAACCCCGTGGACCTGGTGATTTTCGACTGTGACGGTGTGCTCGTGGACAGCGAGCGCATATGTATCAAAGTGGACGCGATGATCATGGCCGACCTGGGATGCGACTTCACCGAGGCGGAGATCATCGAGCGATTCGTGGGCTCGTCCACGGAGGTCTACACGGCTGCGGTGGAGGAGCGGCTCGGGCGGCGGATGGAGAAGGACTGGCAGCTGCGGTACGAGCATCTTTACGAGGCGGCCTTCGCGGCCGAACTGACGGCCGTGGACGGCATTGCGGAAGTCCTGGACGGCCTCACCACACCCCGGTGCGTCGCCTCCAACGGTGATCACGACGGCATCCGGCGCAACCTGGAGACCGTCGCGCTGACCGACCACTTCAAGGGGTGCGTCTTCAGCGCCGACGATGTCCCCAGGGGTAAGCCCGCCCCCGACCTCTTCCTGTACGCGGCCCGCTCCATGGGGGTGGACCCCGTGCGGTGCGTGGTGATCGAGGACAGCGCGTACGGAGTCCAGGCCGCCCGCGCCGCCGGAATGCGGTCGTTCGGCTACTGCGGCGGTCTGACGCCGGCCTCCCGGCTGGCGGGGCCGGGCACGGTCGTGTTCGACGACATGCGCGGACTGCCGGAGCTGCTGACGGCCGCCGCCCGGTAGGAATCGCCCCGCCCGGCAGAATGGCCCGCCCGGCAGGAATGGCCTGCTCGGCAGGGATCGCCGACCCGGCAGGAATCGCCAGGCTTCCGACCAGGAGAAATGGTGCCTCTCATCCACCCGTGCTACTTTTAGACCATGCGGTCGAAAAAGAGTGTGGACGGTCAGGGCGAAGGCACGTTCGTAAACCGTGCCCGCCGGCGCCAGTTCGTCGAGTGCGCGATCGAGGGCCTCGTCGAGCTGGGGTACGCGGCGACCACGATCGCTGAGGTCGCCCGGCGGGCCGGGGTGTCGAAGAGCGTGGTGCTCTACCACTTCACCTCCCGCTCCGAGCTGATGGAGGCCGTGATGGAGCAGGTGTACGCCGATGCCGTGCCCCCGCTGCGGGCGGCGCGGGCGGCGGCGTCCACCGAGCGCGAGCGCGTACAGATCTATGTGCGCTCATCCGTGAACTTCACCTGGACCCATCAGAAAGAAGCGCAGGCCGTGCTGGAGATCAGCCGGAATCTGCGCGGCGACGACGGCACGCTGCGATACACCAGCCAGGGCAACGACGGCCTGATCGCCGTCGCCCAGCAGCTGCTGGAGGCGGGCCAACAGGCCGGTGAGTTCGGGGAGTTCGACACCTGGACGGCAGCGGTGCTGCTGCGGGCGACCATCGACGCGCTCTCCGAGCAGTTCATGACCAACTCCGACCTGGACGGCCGCGAAGTGGCCGAACACCTGGTGCACCTGGTCGACCGGATGATCCCGGCCGCCCGTACGGAATGAACGCGGTCCCCACCCGGCGGCACCCCGGCCGGGCGAGGGCTGACCGGACCCGGAGACCTCAAGGAGGCCGAGCACGATGAACACACCCAGTTCGCGGAGCCTGGAACAGCCTCGTACCAAGGAGACGTTCCGGAGAATCAAACTGCTGGTCGGCACCTACCTCGGCCTGAGCGTGCTGACGCTCCTGGCGGTCGTGCTGCTGCGCAACGACCACGCGGCGGTGAACTCCGCCGTATGGATCCGCGGTTCGATCGTGGCCGCCAGCTCCGTGCTGCTGTACGCCTTCGCCGCCCGCGCCGCACGAGGCGCCCGGGGAGCCTGGCGCCGTCTGACGGTGATCTCGTCCGTGATGGTCGCGGTCATCGTCGTCATCGTCGCGCTGCCCGGGGGCTTCCCCGAGTGGATGAAGATCGAACAAGGCGTCTGCGGACTCCTGCTCATCGGAGTCGTGGGCTACGCCACCACCCTGCGCTCGGTGTTCACGCGCAGCCAGAGCCAGGCCTGACACACCACCGGCGCGACCGACCCGACGGCACGAGGACCCAACGGCCCGACGGCACGAGGACCCAACGGCACGAGCCCCTCTAACGCAGCCGCGCCGTCGCGACATTGACCGTGAAGACGCACGGAACCTGCCCGTCCGGCGTCGTCATCTCCCTCACCTCGGCGAAGAAGGCCGCCCGCAGACGCTCCACGGTGGCCCGGTCGAGGGGGCCGAGGTCGTAGAGACCGGACACGGAGCCCCACACCTGCTCCACCGGACCACTCAGATCGATGGGAACGCTCTCCCAGTCCACCGCTGTGAAGCCCGCCGGCCCGAGGATCTCGTCGAGCCCGTCACGACTGCGGGTCCGCCGGTCTCCCAGCGGTGGAACGCGCCGCGATGCGGGCAGCTCCCGCACCGCGGACCGCAGCAGCCCGATGAAGCGCTCGTAGGCTTCGCCGCCCAGAGCGCCCTTCCCCAGCACACAGGCCAGCACCCCGCCCGGAGACAGTACGCGGGCGACCTCGGCCACGACCTCGTCGATCTCGGCCATCAGCATCAGCGCCATATGGGAGACGCAGGCATCGAAGCTGCCGTACCCGAAGGGGAGTTGCTGGGCCCGGCCCTCCTCCAGCCTCGCCCCGGACAGTGACGGCCGGCGCCGTGCCAGCGCCAGTGACTGCGGGGACAGGTCCACCCCGGCGAGCTCTCTCCCGCCGGTCCTGGCCAGGAGTTCCAGCAGCGGGCCATCGCCACAGCCGAGGTCCAGTACGCGCCTGCTTCCGGCCACCCGGTCGCACAGGATCTGGTAACTGGACCGGCCGTCCGGAGCCCGGCCGCCGCCGAACGCCTCTGCGGTCACTGCCGGGTGCTCGGCGTGGAAGGACTGGAGGAACGCTTCCTGCGATGCGGTGGTCGTCACCCGCCCACCCAACCACGGCGCCGTCGTAACGCCGCCCCTACGACGGTCCTCGGCGCAGGAGGTGAGGGCCGCCCGGCGCTCAGCGTGGCAGTCCCGGCGGAGTTCTCAGCAGGACGCCCAGTTCCGTGCGGGACCGGACGCCCAGTTTGCGGTAGATCCTGGTGAGGCTCGACTCCACTGTCTTCACCGCCAGGAACAGACCCGTGGCCACCTCCCGGTTGGTCGAGCCCGCGGCGACCATGGTGGCGATCCGGTGCTCGATGCCCGTCAGCGTGCGGGCGGGGTCGCCCTCCGTGCCACCGTGAGGGCCGGCCGTGGGGCGTCCGGTCCTGGACAGTTCGGCCGCCGCCTGACGCAGCCAGGGGTGTGCGGCGCACTCCCGGAAGACGGTGGCCGCCCGGCGCCATGCGGTGGCCGCTGCCGTCGTGTGCCGCTGGCGCCATTCGACCGTGCCCAGTGCCAGCAGGTCACGGCCGTATTCGATCAGCAGCCCGGCGTCCCGGTGGCAGTCGGCCGCCCGGTGGAGTTCGGTCACCGCCTCGCGGGCCGCCGCACGGTCCGTACTCGCTGCCCGGCACAGCGCTCTCGCGCGGTGCAGCGACGCCGACACCCCGTGCCGCGACAGCCGGTCCGCCGTCAGGAGTGCCTCACCGGCCACGGATTCGGCCCGCTCGTGGTCCCCGACGGCGACCAGCGCCTCGGTGAGGTCGACGGCCCACGGGACGGCCAACGGGTCGACGATTCCCCGCCGTTCGGCTATGTCCCGCGCCTGGCCCAGGGTCTCGACTGCGCCTGCGGGGTCCTGGGAGCGCGCCTGCACATGACCCAGGGCGCAGAGCGCCAGCGGCAGGAAGATCTGGTCGTGCCGGGAGCGGGCGACCGCCACCCCCTCGCGGGCCAGCGCGGCCGCCCGGGACAGCTCGCCGCCCGCCGCCTCGGCGAGCGCCAGGCTGTGCGGCACCGGGCCGAGCCGGACCCCGATCTCCCGGCTCAGCCGGGACACCTCACCGGCCGACGCCAGAGCCGCCGCACTCCGTCCGGCCCGCAGATCGACGTCGATCGACGCGCAGAGCAGGAAGATCACGTCCTCCACCGTGCCGCTGTCCCTGGCCCGCTGGAGCAGCAGCGTGAGTGCACCGGCGGCCTCCTGATGGCGGTCGGCGAACAGGTCGAGCCTCGCCTTGATCGCTCTGGGACCGTTGTGACCGCCCGAGAGGCCGCTGTCCTGCGGGGTCGACAGCGCCCGTGCCAGCGGCTCGGCCGCGTCGGCCCTGCCCAGCACCGCTGCCGTGAACGCCTCAAGGGACAGCGCCATCAGCTCGGTCGTACGGTCGGTGGCCCGGCGGGCCAGCGCCGCCGCCCGCGCCGCCTCGACCCGGGCCAGCGCCGTCTCACCGTCCGTGATGTGCGCCCGCAGCGCCCGCGCGTAGTGCAGTTGGGCATGCAGCCCCAGGTCGTCGCCGACGCTCACCAGCATCTCGTCGAAGACCTCCGCCGCCTCGTGCAGCGCCTGGTTGGAGGCGTGGATGACGAGCAGACACGCCTGGACGCGCTGAGCGGGTGACGCCGCGCTCCGCAGCGCGGAACGCGCCAGCTCGCGGGTCAGCTCGTAGTCGGCCGCGTCGTACGCCAGTTGGGCTCCGGCGAGGGCCCGCTCGACGAGTACTGCGCCCTGCGTGGCGGGAGTCCGCAGGAGCGCCAGCCGCCCGAGCTGCGCCGCGGTCTCCTTGGCCCCCCGGCGGCGCGCCTGTTCCGCGCCCGCGGCCAGCGCGTCTGCCAGCGCCCCGTCCGGGCCCGTGGCGGCCAGCGCGAGATGGCGTACGCGTTCGAGCGGATCGGTCACGGCCCCGCCGAGGCAGGCGTGCGCGGCACGGAGGTCGGCGGCGGAGCAGGTCCGCAGCGCGGCGGCGAGCATCGGATGGGCGAACCGGAGCACATCCCCGTCCCCGGTGAGGAGCCCGGCCCGGCACGCCCCGGAGACGACCGGATCGACGTCCGCGGCGGACAGCCGGGGCCCCGGTGTCACGGGGTCGGTGACGGCCCGGCGCAGCAGACCGGGCGTCGGCTCCGTCGCGAGCGCCGCCAGCAGCAGGACCCACCGGTCGTCCGGTCCCGGATCGCCCAGCCGCCGCCCCAGCAGCACACGCAACCGCTCCGTCAGCGGCAGCGGATCGTCCCTGGCCGGCGGCTCCGGCAGGGCGGTGGCGGCGCGGATCAGCTCCAGCGCGAACAGCGGGTTGCCCGCGCTCGTTCCGTACACCTCGCGCAGCAGCCAGTGGGGGAGTCCGTGGTTCCCGGGCCATCCGGACAGTTCCGTGAGGGACAGCGGCGGCAGTACGAACTCCCGCGCCGTCCGCGGACACAGCGCGGGCCCGGCGGCGGGAGCGGCGCCGGGTGCGGTGGTCTCGGTGACCAGCGTCCGCACCCGTGCCGGGTCCGTCCTGCGGGCGGCGAAGGCCAGGAGCTGCGCGCTGGCCGCGTCGACCAGCTGCGCCGCGTCGATCACCAGAAGCACCGGGCGGCCCGCGCCGAGCGAGACCAGCAGCGTCACCACGGCCAGGCGCAGCGCCACGGGATCGGGCCCCTCCGGAGCTGCCGGCTCACGGCGCAGCACGCCGCGCAGGGCCGAGCGCTGCGGGGCGGGGAGTGCGTGCAGCTGACCGTCGTTCAGCGTACGGAAGAGATCGGCGACCGCCGAGTACGGCAGCAGCCGCTCGGCCTCCTCGGGGCCCGTGAGAAGAACCAGGTCACCACGGGTCCTGCCGCGGTCGGCGAGCGCGTGGGCCACGAAGGTCTTGCCGATGCCGGCGGGGCCGTGCAGCAGAACGCCACCGTGGGCGGCGAGTTCACTGTCGAGCCGGTCGATGATCTCCCGGCGCTCCCCCTGCACGGTGTTGGGCATGGGCTTCCTCGTCGTCGCCGGCCGGGTTCGGCTCGTCCCAGGACCGGTGGGGAGCATGGTGGCCCTCGCCCTTACGGGCGTCAAGAGGTGCGGGCAAGCACCGGTCCCGCCCCGTGACCGGCCGCCGGACGGCTCCCGGCCCGATCCGGACGGAAGGCCCCAGGGGTCGGTGGGTACGGGGGAACCCCTTGCTCTCGGTCAGCAGGGGTGCTGCGCGGGGCCGGCCGCTCCTATGGTCCAGACGTTCCTCACCCGCACCGTCCTCAATACCCGCACCTCCCTCAATCCCCCCACTCGAAGCGCCTGCTCCCCGGGCGTCGAGTTGACCGAGTCAGGAGTGACGATGACCCTCCGGAAACGCGGTACCCCACCGGACCGAGCCGCTTCCCCCCCCCCCCCGCGGCGCAGTTGTCCGGTCGCCGTACGCGGAACCTGCTCCTGGCGGCCCTCGCCGCCGTCGGGCTGCTCATACCCTGCGCGGCGTCCGCCTCCGCAGCCTCCTCCGGTTCCGCCCAGGCCGCCGGGCGCGGCACGTCGTACGGCGCGTCCGGGCAGCTCGACTTCACCGAGCAGACCCAGCAGCAGGACGAGTGGTGCTGGGATGCCACCGGCCTGTCCATCGCGCAGTTCCTCGGCCACGGCAGCGGCGTCAGCCAGAACACGTTCTGCGACTACGCCCGCGGCCTTCCGGCCGGTACCCCCTGCCCCAACCAGCCCGGTGAACTGACCGATGTGCAGAACGCCTGGGCCGGAACCGGGATGACGAGCGTCGGCCAGGTCACCGGCGCCGCGTCCTTCAGCACCGTCGCCCGGTCCATCGACGCCGGTTCGCCCGTGGAGGCCGGCATCTACTGGACCGCGGGCGGCGGGCACGCGAACGTCCTGTACGGGTACGACGCGAGCAGTCAGACCCTCCTGTACGCCGACCCGTGGCCGTCCAACCCCCGCTACGGGCAGATGAATTACAGCAGCTACGTCAGCAACTCCCAGTTCCAGTGGGGCCAGTCCCTGTACGGGGAGAGGTGAGGCGCGCGATGACCACCACCGAATCGAACTCCCGTGTACGGTCGCGGCTGCTCGCCGCGCCACTGGCCGTGATCGCTCTGGCGCTGGCCTCCGGGACGGCGTTCGCGGCGCCCGCTCCGGCCGGGCCCGCAGCTCCGTCCCCGGCCGAGCTGGCCGGTGCCGCTTCGGCGGCGTCGACCGGTCCTGCGGTCAGCGGTCTCGCCACGTTCTTCGCCCAGCTCGACGCGCGGACCGCGGGCGACAAGGGCCTGGTACCGCACGCCGAGAAGGCGCTCGCCGCTGCCGCCGCCAAGGAGAACCCCCGGGTCTCCCGTACGGCTCAGGCGGTGTACGTCCTCAACCCGGCCTTCGTCAAGGGTGGTTCGGCGTCCGTGCCGGTCGCCCGGTTCGCCTTCGCGGCCGTCGGGGCGACCTCGGCCAAGGGCGTGCCGGCGAGCGTCTGGATCGGCCGGGACCAGCACTCGGGCCACTGGTCCGTCATCAACACGATCTCCGGCTCGGACGAGGTCTCGTACCCCGGCCGGGCCCACGGCGACCTGGTCTTCTCCGAGCCGCAGACCACGGCCTGGTACCGGGTCCACAGCGGCGACGTCCTGCCGCTGAACGGCCCGGCCCGCGCCGAAGTCGGCAAGGCGGGCGTGCCGCTCGCCACGTACCGGAAGCTCGTCCACAGCCGGTACGCCGACAAGCTCCCCGGCTCCGGCTACCGGAAGGCGGGCATGATCGGCGGCTTCCCGACGGGTGCCTCGGCTTCTTCGGCGGGCCCGGGCCACCGCACATCGGCGACGGCGAGCACATCCGCGAGCACACCGGCCGCGCTCGCGGGCGGCGGTCTGGCCGCGGCCGTCGCCTGCTGCGGAGCCTGGCTGATCCGCCGAAGGTACCGGTCGTCCGTCTGATCCGGTCGGTTCCCATCGCCCCGCTCCCTCTCCGCGGTCTGCCGGAGGGGGAGCGGGGCGCGGTGCTCAGGGGCGGCGGGCGGCCCACACCGTGCGTTCGGTGCGTACCGTCAGGTCGTCGCGGCGCAGGATGCTGTGGGGGCTCTCGGTGTCGAGCAGTCGGTCGAGAGCGGCGAGGTCTTCGGCCGGCAGCGTCTCGGCGACGCCGCCGCGTATGCGGGTCAGGCTGCCGAGTGCGTAGCGGCCGACGGCCTCGGTGTGGGGTGGTCCGATGTTGACGGTGACGACGCGTTCGCCCTCGACGGTGAAGCCCGCGGCGGTCAGCTTCGGCCCCCAGTCGGCGCCGCGGTGGGGCACCTGCTCGGCATGGTGGCGGTCGAGTGCGGTGTGGCAGCGTTCTTCGAGTCCGGGACGGTCTGCCGGGGCGTTCTCGGGCAGGAAGCGCGGGAAGCCTGCCAGTTCGACGACGGCGAACAGCCCGTTGGGGGCGAGTGTGTCGTGGACCCGGCGCAGGGTGCGGTCGGGGTCGGCCATGTGGTGCATGGAGGCTGATGCCCACACCAGTTCGGGCGTGCCGAGCTCTGGCCAGGCCCTGTCGAGGTCGGCCTCCACGGTGTGCACCCGGTCGGCGAGGCCCGCTGCCCCGGCCTTGTGCCGCAGGCGTTGCAGGTGGTCGGCCGAGGTGTCGACCGCGGTCACAACGGCCCGGGGAAAGCGCTTGAGCAGTGCGAGGGTGCCGGCTCCCGTTCCGCAGCCCAGATCCACGATGTGGCGGGGGTCGGCTGCGACGGGCAGCCATGCGGTGATGGAGGCGGTGTGTTCGGCGAGCACCTCGGCGTCCAGGTCGAGAAGCTCCGCCTGGCCGTCGGTGTCGTGCTCCGGTGCGTGGGCCGGGTGGGCGCCGTGGTCGTGCGCCGCGTGCGGGGAGGGGTGTGTCATGGCGCCCACGCTACGAGGATCACGTGGGTGCGGCCCGGTCGCTTCCCGGAAGAGCAAGAGGGTGGACGCTTTCCGTGCCGGCCGCGCAAGCAGCCGGCACGGAATGGGCTACGGAATGAGCTAGGGAGGCGCCGCGGCGAGGAGTCGCCGGGGGCCGCAGGGGGGGCGGCCGGGATCAACGCGACGGGCTGTCCGGGTCCCCGGTGCTGTCGTCGTCGCGCTGGTGGCCGCGGCGGGCGTCGCGGTCGAAGATGCCGAGGACCTCGCACGGCCCGCCTGCGGCACCGATGGCGTGCGGGACCATCGTGGGGAACTCGGCGGCCTGGTTGGTCTCCACCCGCAAGCGCCGGTCGCCCAGGAGCAGCACGGCAGTGCCGGAGAGGACGACGAACCATTCGCGCCCCGGGTGGGCGCGCATACGTGACGGGCTGTCGGGCGGTGGGTTCGTCATGCGCCGGCGTACGACGCTCATGCCCGGGTCCGCCCGGACGGGCCAGCGCATCAGCTGGTGGGCGGAGTCGATCACCGGGCTGGAGATGACGTCGTCCGTGGCCGTCTCGATCAGTTGGTCGAGCGTGGTGTCCAGCGCGCGGGCGAGGGTGAAGAGCTGGTCCAGAGCGAGGCGGCGCTGACCGTTCTCGATCCGGCTGAGCGTGGAGGGGCTGAGCCGGGCGCGGGTGGCCAGCTCGTCCAGAGACCAGCCCTGCGCCACGCGCAGCGCGCGGATCCGTTGGCGTACGAGGCGGTCGAACTCCCCATCGTCTTGCGGCACGGGCAACATGCTATGCCGGATACGCAAGCCCTGCCCGGTGCGGCCGGTGCGGCCGCACCGCCGACACCGGTGCCGCCCTCGTCGCCGCGCGCACAGCGGAACGTGCCGACACCACCCGCACCATGACGCCGTCGTCCGCCATCGGGACGGGAGGCTCTAGGGTGCTGGAATGCCGTCGTACAGCATTGGCCAGGCAGCGGGACTGCTCGGTGTGAGTCCTGAGACCGTCCGCCGCTGGGCCGACGGGGGGCAGATCGCCATGGACCGGGACGGTTCGGGGAACCGCGTCATCGACGGGGTGAGCCTCGCCGCCTTCGCCAAGGGGCGGGCCGAGGGCCTGCATCCGGTGCCGGGGGAGGTCCACACCTCCGTACGGAACTCCTTCGCGGGGATCGTCACCCGGGTCGTCGTTGACGACGTGGTCGCCCAGGTCGAGATCCAGTCCGGGCCGCACCGGCTGGTCTCCCTGGTGAGCCGGGAGGCCGTCGATGAGCTGGGGCTCGTCGTCGGGGTGACCGCGACGGCGCGCGTGAAGTCGACCAACGTTCATATCGACAGGCAGTAGCCGGTAGCCGGTAGCCGGTGGATCAGTGGGCGGCACGGGCCGAACGCCAGACCCGCACCCTGGCGCAGTTCCCGCCCGCCGAACGCACCCGGCTCGCTCGCCAGTTGCACCGCCTGGCCGATGCCATCACCGCCCTGGACGCCTGAGAGACCGCAGGCCGTGAGAGTCGGCGACGGAGGGCGTCAGCGGCGGTCCGTCAGCGGCACTTCAGTGCGGCGTGCAGATCGAGTTTGTCGTCCAGGTTGGAGAGCCCGCGGCCGGTCAGGGCCTCCACGCGCTGGATGCGGTAGTGCACCGTGTTGACGTGCAGATGCAGGGCCTCCGCGGTGCGGGTCCAGGAGCAGTTGTGGTCGAGGAAGGCCTCCAGTGTCTCCAGCAGCACCCGGTGCGAGCTGCTGGAGCTGTCGGACAGGGGGCCCAGGGCGTTGGCGCTGAAGGCCGTGCGTACGTCGGTGGGGATGCCCGCCAGCAGTGCGTCCAGTGAGGTGAGGTCGTCGACCGCGGTGACCCGGTCGGCTCCGGCGTCGGCGGTGGCGGCCGCCGCCAGGGCGTAACGCGCCTGCCCGAGAGCGGAGTTGAGGCCGCTGGGCCCCGGGGTGCTGTCGCTGATGCCGGCGTGCAGCGGTGTCTCCGGGGCGCAGGCGTGCAGCAGCGACCACGCCTGGTCGACCGCGGGCCGCCCGGCGGTGCGGCGGTCGCCGTCCTGGCCGGTGTGCAGGACGGCCACCGCCGCGCCGCCCGGCCGCAGCCCCACGGCGAACGGGCCGGCCGCGGCATGGCTCAGCGCCTCGGTGAGCGCGGCCCGCGCGCCGGTCCCCTCGTTCTGCTGCGATCCGTAGGCACCCAGCGTGGCGACGATCACGCGGTAGTGGCCGTGCGCCGGGAGCCCGCAGGCGGTCAGCGCGGAGTCCAGCGCCGTCGCGTCGGCCACCGGGGAGTCGACCAGGGCCAGCAGTTCGTCGGCCGTCCGCTGCTCCGCCGCCCGGTGGCGGTCGAGGGCGTGGCGGTACTGGGCCATCACGTCGGCGATCTCGTGGAGTACGCGCGGCGGGGCCTCCGCCGGGTCGGGGAGGTAGAGGTGCCAGGTGTCGTAGGGGCCCGAGTCCGCCTCGATGCGCAGGGCGACCCGGGTGGTGTCCCGGGCGGTGTCCCGCAGCAGCGCGGCGGCCCGCCGTACGGGCAGCTCGGGGGCGGACGGCGTACGGCCGAGGGTGCGGCCCCCGGCCGCGAGCAGGTAGCAGGGCAGCCGGCCGAGGTGGGCGAAGGCGCGGTCCAGGAGTTCGTCGGGGCCCGCACCGTCCGCGAGCAGCCTGGCCAGCTCCGTCCGGACGTTCTCGGGCAGCGCGTAGTGGTGGGCCGGGCGGCGGCTGAGGTCGCCCCACTGGCGCAGATAGACCGCCTCGGTGATGGCGCGGAAGCTCGTCTGGGCCGGTACGGAGAGCAGCGGGACGCCGTGTTCGCGGCAGGAGTCGACCAGGACGCCGGGGACGGTGCCGTGGGTCTCCTCGCCCGCGAGGAGCGCTGTCGCCCCGGCCGAGCGGAGCGCCGAGACGAAGTGGTCGGTCTTCGCCGGGCTGTCGCCGGGGCTCCACCAGACCAGCCCGCTCAGCACGATCTCGCCCTGCTGGAGGAAGCGTGCCGGGTCCTCCAGGTCCGTCGCGGTGACACCGCTGATTTCCCGGGTGAGGAGCGGGCGCTCCCCCCAGAGCAGGGCCAGATCGAGCGATTCGAGCTGGAGAAGTTGTTCGACGTGCATGCTCTGGCTCCTTGTACGGCGCCCGACCTGAAGATCCGGCATCTCACATTCACTAGGCGAGTGCGAGTGGAGCCATCGTAAATGCTAGGGAGCCGTGCCGGAATGCCTCTTGGTTGATCATCCAACCATCGCGCTGGGGACCTGGCGGATTTCCGTGGCTGAAACCAGTCGTGCCGGACCGTGGCGCGTTGCTTCACTGACGGAGTACGTGCCAACGGTGCGGGCGCCGGACACAGTCCAGGCGGCCCGCGGAGCGCCGCCCGAAGCGGCGGCGGCCCGAGAAGCGGAAACCCCGAGCAGCACGAACCGGGAGCACGAGCCGGGAGCGCGAAGAGCCCGGAGAAGGAAAAAGGGGGAGCGGTATGGACCTCAACACAGTGGCCGACGTGTGCGACGCGCGCACCAAGCCGGTATGGCGGCCCGGCGACTACTGGCTGGGCGGCGGCACCTACCTCTTCTCCGAGCCCCAGCCCCGGCTGCGGCGGCTGATCGACCTCAGCCGGATGGGCTGGGAGCCGCTGAAGGAGCTGCCGAACGGCGATCTGGAGATCGCGGCGACCTGCACGATCGCGCAGCTCTCCCGGTTCGGGAAGTCCTGGCAGGCCCCCGCGGCGCCACTCGTCGAGCAGTGCTGCCGGGCCTTCCTCGCCTCGTTCAAGATCTGGAACATGGCGACCCTCGGCGGGAACCTCTGCAACGGTCTGCCGGCCGGCCCGATGATCTCGCTCACCGCCGGGCTCGACGGAGTCTGCCTGCTCCGCGCGCAGGACGGATCCCTGCGCCGCCTGCCGGTCACCGACTTCATCATCGGTGCCGGGGTCAAGAACCTGGGCCAGGGGGAGTTGCTCCGCTCGGTCACCCTGCCCGCCCGCGCACTCGCCTCCCGTACGGCGTTCCGGCAGGCGTCGCTCTACGGGCTCGGCCGCTCCGGTTCGCTGATCGTCGGTGCGCTCGACCCGCTGGACGGCTCGCTGGCCATCACCGTCACGGCCTCGACCGTACGGCCGTTCCGGTTCTGGTTTCCGCTGCCGCCGACAGCGGCCGAACTGCGCGCGGCGATCCTGCGGAAGATCCAGGACGACGACTGGTTCGACGACATTCACGGGCTCCCCGAGTGGCGCCGCCACATGGCGCTGCGCCTCGCCGAGGAGATCCGTTCCGAACTCACCGAGGGCGGTGCGCGATGACCTACGAGATCGAAGTGAACAAGAAGCGGTTCGATGCCGAGCCCCGCCCCGGACAGTGTCTGCGGACCTATCTGCGGGACCGCGGCTGGTTCGGTGTGAAGAAGGGGTGCGACGCGGGGGACTGCGGGGCGTGCACGGTGCATGTGGACGGTGAGCCCGTGCACAGCTGCCTCTACCCCGCCGTACGCGCCGAAGGCCGTTCGGTCACCACCGTGGAGGGGCTGGCGGAGGACGGTGAACTCCACCCCGTACAGCAGAAGTTCCTCGACGCGCAGGGCTTCCAGTGCGGGTTCTGCACCGCCGGGTTCCTGATGACCACCGCGGCGCTCGACGAGGACCAGCTGACCGACCTGCCCAGGGCGCTCAAGGGAAACCTGTGCCGCTGCACCGGCTACCGGGCGATCGAGGACTCCATCCGCGGGGTCAAGCACGCGGAGGCGCCCTGCGCGGGCAAGGCCGTCGGCCGCAGCCTGCCCGCCCCGGCGGGACCGCAGGTGGTCACCGGTACCGCGCGCTACACCTTCGACATCGAGGTGCCGGGACTGCTGCACATGAAGCTGCTGCGTTCCCCGCACGCGCACGCCCGCATCGTCTCCATCGACACCTCGGCCGCACTGCGGGTGCCCGGCGTGCACACCGTCCTGACCCACTACGACGCGCCGGAGCGGCTGTACTCCACCGCCCGCCACGAACACCCCGAGGAGGACCCGGACGACACCCGGCTGCTCGACGACACCGTGCGTTATGTCGGCCAGCGCGTCGCCGCGGTCGTCGCCGACAGCGAGGGGGCCGCCGAGGAGGGGTGCCGCCGGATCGAGGTCGTCTACGAGGTGCTGCCCGCCGTGTTCGACCCGGAGGAGGCGATGCTGCCGGGCGCCCCCGTCGTACACGCCAAGGACGCGAAGAAGGCCCGTATCTCCCGTCCGCAGGACAACGTCGTCGGTGAGGCGCACGGGGAGATCGGCGATGTCGAGGCCGGGTTCGCCGAGGCCGATGTGGTGTACGAGCAGGACTTCCGCACCCAGCGGGTGCAGCACGCCAGCCTGGAGACGCATGGGGCGGTCGCCTGGTTCGAGCCCATGAACGAGGGCCCGGGCGGCGAGGTGGGCTCCGCCGTGGGGGTCGACAGGATCAGCAGGGCAGGCGAAACGGACGAGGCCGGCCGCGCCGACAGCGCCGACAGCGCCGAGGGGAAGCAGCCCGAGGCGGAAGAGTCCGAGAGGGAAGAGGAGGAAGGGTCCACCGGCCGCACGGCCGGGATTCCCGCTCCGCCCGAAGGACAGCGGCTGATGGTACGGACGAGCAGCCAGACCCCGTTCCTGACCCGGCGCGCCCTCTGCGTCCTCTTCGAACTGCCGCTGGAGAAGGTGCGCGTGGTCGCGGGCCGGGTCGGCGGCGGGTTCGGCGGCAAGCAGGAGATGATCGTCGAGGACATCGTCGCGCTCGCCGCGATGCGGACGGGCCGCCCGGTCAAGCTGGAGTACACCCGGGCAGAGCAGTTCTACGGCGCCACCACCCGCCATCCGTTCCGTATCCGCATCAAGGCCGGGGCCCGGCGCGACGGCACGCTCACCGCGCTCCAGCTGCGGGTGGTCTCCAACACGGGGGCGTACGGGAACCACGGCCCGGCCGTGATGTTCCACGCCTGCGGCGAGTCCCTGTCGGTGTACCGCTGTCCCAACAAGAAGGCGGACGGTTACTCGGTCTACACCCATGCCGTTCCGGCGGGCGCGTTCCGGGGGTACGGGCTCGGGCAGGTCGTCTTCGGTATGGAGTCCGTGCTCGACGAGCTGGCCAGGCAGCTGGACATGGACCCGATGGAGCTGAAGGCGCGCAACATCATCAAGGCGGGCGAGCCGATGATCACCGCCGACGGTGAGGAGGAGGACCTGCACATCGCGAGCTACGGGCTCGACCAGTGCCTGGGTATCGTCCGCGCGGCACAGGAGCAGGAGCAGGAGAAGGAGCAGGAGCAGGAGCAGGAGAAGGAGAAGGAGAAGGGGCAGACGGAGGACCCGCAGGCCTCGCCGCCGGGCGGTTCCGTGCCCGACGGATGGCTCGTCGGCGAGGGCTCGGCCCTCTCGATGATCGCCACCGGACCGCCCGGCGGCCACATCGCCGACGCGCGCGTCACCCTGCTCGCCGACGGCACCTTCGACCTCGCCGTCGGTACGGCCGAGTTCGGCAACGGCACCACCACCGTGCACCGGCAGGTCGCCGCGGGCGAACTCGGCACGACCGTCGAGCAGATCACCATCCGCCAGTCGGACACGGATGTGGTGCGCCACGACACGGGCGCTTTCGGCTCGACCGGCACCGTGGTGGCGGGCAAGGCGACACTGCGGGCATCACAGGCGCTCGCGGCGTCGCTGCTGTCCTTCGCCGCTGCCCATCTCGGGGTGGCCAAGGAGGACTGCCGGCTGGTCGAGGAAGCCGTGGAGTGCGGTGAACGCCGCCTGCTGCTCAAGGAGTTGTACGCGGCAGCGCAGGCCGCGGGCCAGGAACTCGCCGAGGACGGCCACTTCGGCGGCACGCCCCGCTCGGTGGCGTTCAACGCCCAGTGGTTCAAGATCGCCGTCGATCCGGGCAGCGGAGAGATCCGCATCCTGCGCAGTGTGCACGCGGCGGACGCGGGCAAGGTGATGAACCCGATGCAGTGCCGCGGCCAGGTCGAAGGAGGTGTGGCCCAGGCGCTGGGTGCCACGCTCTTCGAGAACGTACGGCTCGGAGACCGCGGCCAGGTCACCACGCCCGCCTTCCGTATGTACCGGCTGCCCGCCTACGCCGATGTGCCCCGTACCGAGGTGCACTTCATGGAGACCGACGACGCGATCGGCCCGCTGGGCGCGAAGTCCATGAGCGAGAGCCCGTTCAACCCGGTCGCCCCGGCCCTGGCGAACGCGCTGCGGGACGCCACCGGCATCCGCTTCACCGAGCTTCCGGTCACCCGCGACCGCGTATGGCTTGCCATGGACCGGCGGGCGCGGGGCCTGGATGAGTAGCACCACCCCGCCAGGAATCTCGCGTATGCCGCCTTTCAGGGCTCTCTTCACTCCTATCAGCGAGCCTGATGAGCCGAATCGTCCCGCATATGTGGTTCAGGGGCTGGCGCGGTGGGCATCATGGGCTCCAGGCAAGGGCGGACGCCGAGTGGCCCGCCTGGAGGGGGAACCCCATGAGTGGAATCAGCGCACCGTCTCGCTCCGTCCGTGCTGCCCCGCTGGCGCCCAAGAGCTTTGTGCTCAAAGGCGAGTTGATCCGGCCCATAGCGCTGACGGTGGCGGATCTGCGGGCCCGGTGGGGGCAGCACCGGGCGGATGTGGTCTTCGACTGCGCCAAGAACGGCCCGCAGCACCACACCTTCGAAGGGCCGCTGCTGCGCGACGTCGTCGGCGACGCCCGGCCGGCCTTCGATCCGGCGCGGCGCAAGGACCGCTCCCGCTTCCTGCTGGCCGTCACCGGCGGGGACGGGCACCGTACGGTGCTGTCCTGGGCGGAGATCGACGCGGACTTCGCCGACTCGCCGATCCTGCTGGCGACCGCCCTGGACGGGCGCGGCCTGGACATGGCGGGCAGTCAGCTGGTGGTCCCGTCCGACCGCTGCGGCGCGCGCTACATCAGCGCGATCACGAGTGTCTGGGTCGGCAGCTGCGCCTTTGCCGACCTGTAGCCGTACCCGTACCCGTACCCGTACCCGTACCCGTACCCGTACCCGTACCCGTACTCGTGCCCGTTCCCGCCGCAACTGCTCCCGCCGGGGCCGCCGTCGCAGTGGCGGGAGCGGAGGCCGTCACACCGTGGCGAGGGAGACCTCGGTGGACTTGATGAGTGCGACGACGGACGAGCCCGGCGCGAGACCGAGCTCGGCGGCCGACTCCTTGGTGATGGCCGCCGTCAGCTCGGCTCCTTCGACGGAGACCTTGACGCTCGCCATGGCTCCGCCCGTCGTGACGTCGGTGACCGTGCCCGGAAGCCGGTTGCGGATGCTCAGCCCGGTGACCGTGCCGGTCGCCAGGGAGATCTCGGTGGACTTGATCAGGGCCTGTACGGCGACCCCCTCGGCGATCCCCAGCTCCCGCGCGGCCTCCAGGGTGATCGCTGCGGTGACCTCCTGGCCGCCGCCGAGGTGCACCTTGACGGTCGCCATGACCGCTCCGTCGGTGACGCCGGTGACGGTGCCGGGGAGCTGGTTGCGGATGCTCAGAGACATGGAGGAACCTCGCAGGCAGAGTGGGATGTCGGATTTGCGATGCTACGTCCCCCTCCTTCCGCTCGCGCTCCCACGCGCCCTCCCTGTCCCCGAACGGTACTTCGGGTCTTCCTCCAAGGGCTGCGGCATCTGCCATATAGCTTCGCCTGATGAATTGCAAATGCGAGCCAACTGGGCATATCTTTCCGCATATGCAGTCCTACACGATCGGTCAGGCGGCTCGTCTGCTCGGCGTCAGCCCCGACACCGCTCGTCGTTGGGCGGATGCCGGCAGAGTCGCGACCCACCGCGATGAAGCCGGCCGCCGGCTCATCGACGGACGCGATCTGGCCGCCTTCTCGATCGAGATCGGACAGAACGCCGCAGGCGAGGACGGTGCGTCCTACACCTCGGCGCGCAACGCCTTCCCGGGCATCGTCACCGCCGTGAAACTCGGCGATGTGGCAGCCCAGGTGGAAATCCAGGCCGGCCCTCACCGGATGGTCTCCCTCCTCACCAGGGAGGCCGTCGAGGAACTCGGCCTGGAGGTCGGCATGCAGGCCACCGCCCGCGTCAAGTCGACCAGTGTGCACATCGACAGGACCTGAGCCCCGTGCCGGCTCAGGTGCCCGCTCCCGCAATCAGCTCCCCAACACAGCGGCGTCGCCCTTCCCCGAATCCTCGGAGCAACCCGAGCCGGGAGGCCCCCATTCGGCGTGGCTCATCCCCATCCGCTCGGGCAGCAGCCCCTGCCGCCCGTCCCTCAAGGAGTTCCACCCTCATGTCTCGCATCTTCACCCGCCGCCGTACCGCCACCGCGATCGTCACGGCAGCCCTGCTGCTGCCGCTGGCCGCCTGTGGCGGCAAGGACGACAGCAAGAAGGACACCGGCGCGAAGGCCGCTGCCTCCGGTACGCCGAAGGCCGATCTGACCGTCCTCGCAGCCTCCTCGCTGACCGATGTGTTCGGCACCGCGAAGAAGGTGTACGAGAAGGAGCACCCCGGCACGACGATCAAGTACTCCTTCGCCGGCTCCCAGGACCTCGCCACCCAGGTGAAGCAGGGTGACCCGGCCGACGCTCTGGTCACGGCGGACACCAAGACCATGGACGGTCTCAAGTCCGAGGTCGGCAAGCCGGAGATCATCGCCAAGAACCGTCTGGTCATCGTCACCCGCAAGGGCAACCCGGACAAGGTCCACAGCCTGAAGGACCTCTCCAACAGCAAGCTGAAGGTCGTCCTCGCCGCACCTCAGGTGCCGGTGGGCAACTACAGCCAGAAGGTGCTGGACGCGCAGAAGATCAAGGTGAAGCCGGTCTCGCAGGAGGTGAACGTCCGCGCCGTCCTGTCCAAGGTCGAGCTGGGCGAGGCCGACGCGGGCATCGTCTACAAGACGGACGCCGCCACGGCGCCCGGCAAGGTCGACACGGTCACCATCCCCGACGCGCAGAACGCCGTCGCCTCCTACCCGGCGGCGACCGTCAAGGGATCGAAGAACTCGGCCGCGGCCGCCGCGTTCGTCACCTGGCTCGACAGCCCCGAGGCGCAGAAGATCCTCCAGGGCGCGGGCTTCCAGAAGCCGTAGTACGCGCGCTGCCTCCAACACGGCCGTACGGGGCTGTCCTTGTCGCACGGACGGTGGACAGCCCCGTACGGATTCGCCTTGTATGGACCCCGCCTTGTACGGAGCCGCCTTGTACGGACTCGCGGCCGCGGCTCCGGCGCTCCGTCCGTCGGCATCCGGCATCCGACATCCGGCATCCCGATCACAGGAACCCCGATGAGAAGCATCCGCACCCGCGTCCGTACACCGCGCACCGGCTCTCCCATAGCCCTCGCGGTGCCCGCGCTGATCGGGGTCGGTTTCCTGCTGATGCCGCTGATCGGCATTCTGGCGCGCACCTCATGGGGTGAGCTCGGTGCCAATCTGACCAGCCCGGACACGACGCAGGCGCTGCGGCTGTCGCTGGAGGTCTCCTTCTGGGCCCTGGGCGTCTCGCTGCTCCTGGGGGTGCCGCTGGCCTGGGTGCTCGCGCGGGTCGACTTTCCCGGCAAGGCACTCGTACGCTCTCTCGTCCTGCTGCCGATGGTGCTGCCGCCGACCGTCGGGGGAGTGGCGCTGCTGCTCGGGTTCGGCCGCCGGGGTGTGCTCGGCCCCTGGCTGGAGAACACCTTCGGCATCACGCTGCCCTTCCATACCTCGGGCGCGGTGGTCGCGGCGACGTTCGTGGCGATGCCGTTCCTCGTCATCAGCCTGGAGGGCACGCTCGCCGGGCTGCGGCCCCGTTACGAGGAGACCGCGGCCTCGCTCGGTGCCTCGCCGGTCCGGGTGTTCTTCACCGTCACCCTGCCCATGGTCGCGCCGGGGCTGGCCGCGGGCGCCGCGCTGACCTGGGCGCGGGCGCTCGGTGAGTTCGGGGCGACCATCACCTTCGCCGGGAACCTGCCCGGTGCCACCCAGACGCTGCCGTTGCAGGTATATCTGCTGCTGCAGGACTCACCCACGGCCGCAACCTCCGTATCGCTGCTGCTACTTGTCATCGCGATGGCGGTCCTGGTGGCCCTGCGCGGGCGCTGGACCGGCGGGACGTCCGCGCGTTCCGGGAAAGCCGTACGCCCGGCCGACGACACGGACGACACCGACCGGCCGCTCCCCGGCTTCGGACCGGCCGACACCACGGCGGGCGGCGCACCGGGCGCGGACGGGGCCGGCCCGAACGCCGGGAGCAAGTCCCCGGCCCCGCAGGAACGCTGGCCTCTGCACGCGGTGGTCACCGGCTTCAACGAGCTGACGCTCGACGCGGAGCCGGGCACCACCATCGCGGTGGTCGGCCCCAACGGCGCGGGCAAGACCACCCTGCTGCGCGCCCTCCTCGGCCTGACCCCGCGCGCCCGCGCGGAGCTGCGGCTCGGCGACATCGACGTCAGCCCGCTGCCGCCGCACCGCCGGGGGGTGGCCTGGGTTCCGCAGGACGGCGCGCTCTTCCCGCATCTGAGCGCGCTCACCAACACCGCGTACGGCCTGCGTTCGCGCCGGGTGCCGCGCGCCGAGGCGCGCCGGGAGGCCGGCCAGTGGCTGGACCGGCTCGGCGTCGGCCATCTCGCCGCCCGCAAGCCCTCCCAGCTCTCCGGTGGCCAGGCCCAGCGCGTCGCGCTCGCCAGGGCGCTCGCCGCCCGCCCCCGGCTGCTGCTGCTCGACGAGCCCCTCGCGGCGCTCGACCAGACCACCCGGGCCCATGTGCGGCACACCCTGCGTACGCATCTCAGCGGCTTCGCCGGGGTCTGCCTGATCGTCACCCACGACCCGGTGGAGGCGGTCTCGCTGGCCGACCGGGTCCTCGTACTGGACGACGGCCGTACGCTCCAGGACGCCCCGCCCACCGAAGTGACCCTGCACCCGCGGTCGCCCTGGGTGGCCCGGATGCTCGGCCGCAACGCCTGGACCGGCACCGGCTCCGCGGACGGTCTGACTCTCACCGGCGGCGGACGGCTCGTCGTCGCCGACGGGCTCGACGAGGGCGTCAGGGCGCTGGCGATCATCGCGCCCGAAGCCGTCTCCGTCCACCGGGACAGGCCGTCGGGCAGCCCGCGCAACGTCTGGCCCGGCACCGTACGGGAGATCACCTCGGCCGGCAGCAGGCTCCGCGTTCTCATCACATCGGCCGAGGCGCCCGACCTGGTAGCGGAGATCACTCCGCAGGCCGCACTCGAACTCGGCCTCGCGGACGGCGTACCGGTGTGGACCAGCGTCAAGGCCACCGAGATCACTCTGGTCGAGGTCTAGGTGTATTCACCCGTGAGGTTGGGGACGCGGCTGGCGGGTGGTTGGCCCTTAAGCGCGGTGTGTCCGCGGTGGTGATTGTAGGAGTGCAGCCAGCGGGGGAATGCGTCACGTCGTTCCTGCTCTGAGCGGTAGGGCTTTGCGTAGGCCCACTCGTCGAGCAGGGTGCGGTTGAGTCGTTCGACCTTGCCGTTGGTCTGCGGTCGGTAGGGCCGGGTGCGCTTGTGGGTGATCCCGGCCTTTGCCAGGGTCTCGCGCCAGAGGTAGGACTTGTAGCACGCCCCGTTGTCGGTCAGGACCCGTTCGACGGTGATCCCGCAGTGGGTGAAGAAGGTCTGGGCCCGCTGCCAGAACGCGGTGGCGGTCTCTTTCTTCTCGTCCGTGTGGATCTCGCTGTAAGCCAGACGGGAGTGGTCGTCGACGGCGGTATGGATATAGCTGTAACCGGCCCCGGAGCGGGTCTTGCGGCCTGCCTGGCGGCCCAGGGCCTTGTGACCGCCCCCGTCGGGAATGTTGCCAAGCTTCTTGATGTCCACGTGCACGAGTTCGCCGGGCCGGTCGCGTTCGTAGCGGCGTATGACACGGCCGGTGACCCGATCGAGATGGCTGAGCCGGGCCAAGCCAAAGCGAACCAGCACCCGGTGCACGGTGGATGGCACCAGGCCCAGCAGGTGTGCGATGCGGGCCGGTCCCCACCGCCTCGCGAGGCGGACTTTGATGATCCGGCGTTCGGTCCGGGTCGGCGTGCGTCGAGGGCTGTGGTGGGGGCGGCTGGAACGGTCGCTCATCCCCGCTTCGCCGAGCCGGCGATAGCGCCCGGCCCACCGCTGGGCTGTGGTCGGTGATACCTGGAACCGCTCCGCTGCCCGGCGCAGAGGCCATCCGTCATCAACCACACAGCGGGCCAGCCGCAGGCGTCCGGTCTCGGTCAGAGGTGCATTACGGTGAGGCATGAGGGCCTTTCGGGCTGGTGTAGACGTCGCAATCCACACCGAACCCGGAAGGCCCTCACTCGTTCAAGATCCCCAGACGGTGATCACTGTCACCGCACCCAACCTCCGTGGACAGAACATCTAGGGCCTGTCGTCAAAGTGCCGCCTGCCGCGCGGCGTCTGGCACGCACGCTCGCGGCGTTGTCGAAATGCCCTAGTAGCTCCGCTACGAGAACATTCCGGCGCCTTGCGATCGCACGCACCAGACGCCGCGCGGCCGCCCTTCGGGCAACGACGGCACTTTGACGACAGGCCCTGGGACCCTCTCCCGGCGGACCGGAGCCCCGCGCCGCCGGCGTCTCTCCCCTTCCCCAACCCCCTGGTGATCCGTTCGACCAGGGGGACACAGCCATGCCTGGGCCCCCTGTGCCCGCAGCGGCTCAGCAGCACCTCCACCGCACCGCATCCGGATCCACATCCGGGCTTCAGCGATTGACATAGGACTCACTATCCGAATAGCGTTGGCTATATGAAGTCCTCATCGAAAGTCATCCGCTACGTGCTCGGCGGCCTGCTGATCGGCGGGTTCTGGTACCTGAACCGCGGC
The DNA here is from genome assembly GCF_036014215.1 of Streptomyces sp. NBC_00440. Taxonomy (NCBI): domain Bacteria; kingdom Bacillati; phylum Actinomycetota; class Actinomycetes; order Kitasatosporales; family Streptomycetaceae; genus Streptomyces; species Streptomyces sp. NBC_00440. Next base: position 2,208,157 of record NZ_CP107921.1, on the reverse strand, counting down.
AGGCCGGTGTGGGAGGAGGCGCTGCGCACCATCGCCGTCTTCGCCGTGGTGATGTTCCTGCTCAGGTCCCGGCTGAAGCGCAGGTCCATCGAGGTGCACCTGGTCCCGCTGGTCGCGTCGAAGGCCGTCCTGGTGTTGATCGCGGCCGTGGTCGAGTACGAGTTCAGGGATTCCGTCAGCAGCCCCTCGCTGGTCGTCGCGGGCGGACTCGGGCTCGCCGTCATGCTGCTCGGCCCGCTGGGCGACAGGCACTTCTTCACCCCACTGGCGCCGCCCGCGCCCGCGAGGCTCACTCCTCATGTCCGGTAGCGCGACCCCGCCGGTCAATTGACGTAATTAGCGCTATTTCGATAATGTTCGCTATATGACAGACGACGAGGCCCGTCCGCGACGCCTGACCCGGGCGCAGACCAAGGCACGCACCCGGGCCCTTCTCCTGGAGGCCGCCGCCCAGGTGTTCGCCCGCAAGGGCTTCGCGGGAGCATCGGTCGACGACATCGCGGAGAGTGCCGGCTTCTCCACCGGCGCTCTGTACTCGAACTTCGCCAGCAAGGACGAGCTGTTCGTCGAGCTCCTCTCGAACCGGAGCGGCAGCCGTCTCGCCGAGGCCGCCGCGATCGTGTCCGATCAGAGCGGCAGCGTCGAGGACGCGCAGGCGCTGCTGTCCCGCTTGCTGGTCGACGTCGCGGGCGAGGACATGGATCTGGCCCCGCTCCAGGCGGAGTTCTGGCTGTACGCGATCCGCCGCCCCGAGTTCCAGGAGCGCATGGCCTCGCAGTTCCGCGCCAACCGGGACGCGTTGACCACGGTGCTCGCCGACCGGGCCAAGGACCGGGGGCAGTCCGGCGACGTTCCGTTCGACGGTGTGGCCACGGTCGTGATGGCCCTGTTCCAAGGACTTGTCCAGCTCCGCCGGATGGACCCGGAGCTGGTTCCCGAGAACCTCTACGGCGACGCCGTCCACTGGCTGTTCAGCGGGATCAGCGCATCGCACCGGGCGAAGGAGTGACGCCGGTCCTGGTGTGAGCGACTCGCGGCCGGCCGGGGCGGACACCGCCCGCGTCAGCTGTCGCAGATCACCAGGAGGAACACGCAGTGCATCGCATACCCGCAGCGACGGTCCGCAACGGCCGTCGACCCGGCCGTCGTTCCCGCCCTCGAATCCGGTTGGCAGCCGCACTTGTCGCCGCCGTCGGCCTGTCCACCCTCGGATGCACCTCGTCCGGCACATCGCCCGGCGCCTCGTCCAGCACATTGTCCGGTGGTACGCCGTCACACCCGTCCCCCACTGCGGACAGCGGCATCCGGCCGCTGACGGACCCCGGGTCGAAGGACCCCGGTGTCTATTACTCCGACCCCTATCCCATCCACCGCGCCGCGCGGTATCGCGGTACCGGCAGCCAGTACTTCTCCGGCACCACCAAGTCGCTTCTCGACTGTCCGGCCGGGACCGCCGCCCACTGCACGGCGGGGGAGAAGGTCAAGGTCACCGCGGGGCCCGCCCTGATCCAGGCCGCGAAACGGTACGGATCCCGGACGACGGTCGTCGACAACTGCAACATCTACCAGTCGGATTCAGGCACTTGGAACATGGCGGCGACCATGTACGTGAAGAACCCGGCCCACCCCCATGCCGCCCCGTGGACCGTGGTGGTCCACGCGCACGCTCCGCACGCGTCACCGTCCACCGTTCCGGCGAAGTGGGTCGCCGACGCCCTGCTGGCCGGGTCCTTCAAGCATCCCGAGAAGGCCAACTACGACGGGAAGTACTTCGAGGACGGCGGCAAGCTGTATCTCATCTACAGCAAGATGCTCACCGCGTCGCCCGTCGAGGACGGGATCGTGGCGCAGGAGATGGCGTCCCCCTCCCGCCCCGCGAAATCCGGCCCGGCACTGCTCCTCGGGCCGCAGAACGCGGACGGCGGCTACAACTCGGAATACTTCTTCGGCCTCCACCAGCCCAAGAAGTTCAAGCTGATCGAGACGGGCAACATCACCAGGATCGACGGGAAGTACGTGATGGCCTACTCGACCGGTGCGTTCAACGAGCGCGACTACAAATCGGGGCTGGCGTGGTCCGACACCCTGATACCGCCCCACGGCTCCTCGTACCGAAGGATCCTCCGCAAGGACACGGCCGGAGTGTGGGGGAAGCCGGGTGGCACGGAGGTGGACTATCTCCTGCAATCCCAGGAGAAGGCGTGGCCGCACTACGCGGCGGACCGTGTCGTCGCACCGGGCGTGCCCTCCGTCGTCGACAACGGAGGGAAGTGGAATCTCTACTTCGCCGGATACCTGCCGACGGACGCCCCGGTCCTGCCCGACGGCCATTTCGATGCGAGCCACCGACGCCCGTACGTCATGCCGCTGAAGGTGGACATTCCGGGCAGCGCCAGCGTGCGCAAGGCGTCCGACGCGGAGCTGGCCCGCTGGGTGACGGAGGCTCCCTGACCTGCCGGCAGCCGGCGCCGGCCGGGCCCCGCCCGTCCCCCCGCCCGACCAGGAGCGGGGGGCGAAGGCGCGGCCGGTTAGCATCCCCTGTGACCCCGATACCCGCACCCAAGGAGACGCCGATACGTCGGCGCATACTCGCCGACCTCACCCCGCTGCGCACATCCCCCGACTTCCGGCGGCTCTGGTTCGGCAACACCGTCTCCTGGGTCGGGCAGGGCATGACCGCCCTGGCGATCTCGCTCCAGGTCTACGACCTCACCCGCTCCAGCTTCTCCGTCGGCCTCGTCGGCCTCTTCTCACTGGTGCCGCTGGTCGCGTTCGGCCTGTACGGCGGGGCCGTCGCCGACACCCTCGACCGCCGCAAACTCGGGCTCTACAGCGCGCTCGGGTCCGCCGTCCTCTCGGTCGGGCTCTCGTCGGCCGCGTTCACCGGCTTCCACCATGTCTGGTTCCTGTACGGCATCGTGGCCCTCCAGTCCGTCTGCGCCGCGCTCAACGCCCCGGCCAGATCCGCGATGATCCCCCGGCTGCTGCCCGGCGACCAACTGCCCGCGGCCAACGCCCTGTCCTCGATGACCAGTACCTTCGGGACGCTGATCGGACCGATGCTCGGCGGCCTCATCGTCGGCTTCTGGGGCTACCAGGCCGCGTATCTGATCGACGCCGTCTCCTTCGTCGCAGCCCTGTACGCGATGTGGCGGCTGCCCTCGATGCTCCCCGACCGGGCCGCCGGGTCGAAGAACCGCGCCTCGGTCCTGGACGGGCTGCGCTTCCTGGCCACCCGCCCCAACCTCCGGATGACGTTCTTCTCCGACTTCTGCGCCATGATCCTGGCCCAGCCGCGAGCGCTGTTCCCCGCGGTGGCCATCCTCTGGTACGGAGGCGACGCCCGCACCACGGGGCTGCTGGTCGCGGCGCCCGCAGTGGGCGCGCTGCTCGGCGGGGTCTTCTCCGGCTGGCTCGGCGGCATCCACCGGCACGGCCTCGCGATCGTGCTGGCGGTCGCCGGATGGGGGCTCGCCATCGCGGTGTTCGGCCTCACCAGGAACCTCTGGCTCGGCCTGGTCTTCCTCGCGCTGGCGGGTGCGGCGGACACCGTGTCCATGGTCTTCCGCAACACGATGATGCAGGTCGCGGCGCCCGACGAGATGCGCGGCAGGCTCCAGGGGGTCTTCATCGTGGTCGTGGCGGGCGGCCCGCGCCTGGGCGACTTCCTCGCGGGCTCGGCGGGCGACCTGGCCACCCCGACCGCGGCCGTGGTCGGCGGCGGCCTCGCCTGCGTCGTCGCGGTCACCCTGCTCGGCCTGACCCGGCGCGGCTTCCTCCGCTACGACGCACGGTCACCGGTCCCGTAGGCCCTGTCGCCCGGATCAGAGGGGGGCGGCCCGCTACGGCGCCTCCCACACCACCGTGTTCCCGTCCTCGCCCTCCGGTGTCCCGTCGTGCGTGACGGTCAGCCGTACCGGGTCCTCCCGCGCGTCGACCACCACCGCGACCTGTGAGACGTCCGGCAGCCGGTGCGCGCGGGCGAGGGCCCGGCGCAGGGTGGCCAGCAGGTCCTCGCCGTCCTGCTCCGTGATCCGCGAGTCGACCGGGCCGAGGAAGTGCACCGACGGGGCGAAGCCCAGCAGCACCCGTGCGCCGTCCGTCTCCCGCAGCACCTGGCCGCGCAGCGTCGACGGTGCGTCGGCGGGCGGCTGCTGGAGGGCGAAGATCGCGGTGCGGACGTCCTGGATGGTCGAGTCGAGTTCGTCGACCGCCCGGCCGATCAGCTCACCGAGCTCGGTGCCCGCCGCCCGCCGCCGGGTCGACTCCAGCATCATCTCGGTCGCGAAGAGCCGCTGGACGACGAGGTCGTGCAGATCGCGGGCGATCCGGTCGCGGTCCTCGTACACCGCGAGCCGCTCGCTGTTCTGCCGGGCATCGGCCAGTACGAGCGCGAGCGCGGCCTGCGAGGCGAACTGCAGGGCCAGCGTCCGGTCCGCCGCGTTGTAGGGGCGGCCGCTGCGCCGCCTGGGCAGCGCGAGCGTGCCGATCAGCTTGCCGCCGCTCTGCAGCGGCAGCATCATGCTCGGCCCGAAACGGGCCCGTACGTGGGTGGTCATCCGGGGATCGGTCGAGGAGTCCTCGATGTACACCGGGTCCCCGCTGAGCAGCTGGACCAGGACGGGGGAGCCCGGTGCGATCGTGGCGCCGATGAGGTCGCCCGGGTCCTCGAAGGTGGAGGCGGCGACGATCTCCATGCCGCCGCTGCCGGTCGGCAGGAGCACCACACCGGCGACCGCGTCGGCGAGGCTCCTGGCCTGTTCGGCGACCGTGGTCAGCGCGTCGGTCGCGCTCTCGCCGGTGAGCAGCGCGTTGGTGACGGCCGCCGCCCCCTTGATCCAGCGCTCCCGGAGCCTGGCCGTCTCGTACAGCCGGGCGTTGCCGATCGCGATGCCCGCCTGCGCGGCGAGCACCCGCAGCAGGGCCTCGTCGTCCCGGTCGAAGCTGCCCTCGCGCTTGTCCGCCAGATGGAGCGTGCCGAAGACCTGCTGGTGGACCCGGACGGGGAGCCGCAGCAGACCGGGGGTGTCGTCCGGGAGGCCGATCAGCGCGTCGCCGTCGGAGCCCGTCGCGAACAGGTCGCTGAGGCGGTCGCGCTCGGGGTCGACCACCCCGAGCGCTCCGCGCCGCGCGCCCGTCAGCCGGGTCGCCGAGTCCACGATGTGCTGGAGCGTGCCGCGCAGTTCGAGATCCGTACCGATGCTCAGCACCGCTTCGAGGAGCAGCGGCAGCCGCGTGTCACCGGTCATCGTGGTCCCCCCGGTCCGGATCGTCGCAGCCCCGCGGTGCCGCCTGGCCGTTCCCGTGGCCCGCCCGTGAGCGGGCCGTCAGCTGTTCAGCGGGGCCAGCGTCATGGGCGCGATCTTTCCCTCCAGCATGGCGCCGAGTCCGAGTACCGAGCAGACGTCGGGCCGCTCGGCGATGTGCACCGGCATCCCCGTCGCCTTGCGCAGCATCTGTTCCAGACCGGGGAGCAGGGCGCTCCCGCCGACCATCATGATGCCGCGGTCCGACAGATCGGCGACCAGATCCGGCGGGCAGTCGCGCAGCACCCGGCCGATACCGTCGAGTACGGCGGTCAGCGGGGTGTGGATGGCCTCCCGTACGGCCGCGGTGTCGACCCGGACCGAACGGGCCAGACCGGTGGCCACGTCCCTGCCGTGGATCTCGGTGAACTCGGGCCCGTCCAGGGACAGCCCGTTGCCGCTGAGCGCGACTTGCAGCGGCCGTACGGACTGGCTCGGCAGCAGCAGCTCGTGGTGCTGGCGCAGGTGCTGCACGACGGCCCGGTCGATGGCCTCGCCGCCGACCGGGATCCGCTCGGCTGTCACGATCGAGCCGAGCGAGAGGACGGCGATCTGCGTGGTCGCCGCGCCGCAGACCATGATCATGGTGGCGGTCGGCTGCTCGACGGGGAGCCCGCAGCCGACGGCGGCAGCGATGAGGGTGTCGACCAGCTCGACCCTCCGGGCGCCGAGACCGATCAGGGTCTCGACCGTGGCGCGCTGCGCCAGCGGGTCGGACTCGTGCGGGGTGCACGCGGCGGCGCGCAGCATCGGGGTGCGGCGCAGCCTGCGCCGCAGCTTGTCGCCGAGCAGGTGTGCCAGCATCCGCCGGGCCAGGTCGATGTCGACGACGGTGCCGCCGGATACGGGGCGCGCGACCCGGATGTAGCCGGGGGTACGGCCGGTCATCTGCTCGGCGAAGGTGCCGACGGCGATGAGCGCGTCCGTGCGGCTGTTCACCGCGACGACGCTCGGCTCGTCCACGACGAGACCCATGCCCTTGACGAACACCCGGGTCCGAGCGGCCCCGAGGTCGACGGCTACCTGGCAACGGCGCAACTGATCAAGACTGACGGTCACGGCACAATCTCCCGAGAAACGCTGAGGCGGAGCACCGGCGGCAGCCGGTCCTCATCGCATCGTGCGACGGCCGCAACCGCTGCGCGCGCTGGGCTGAGCCGCCCGGGTGATTGCCTGCCCCCGGGGGAGGCCCTCGCCGGAAAGCAAGCTCCTAGGGCCTGTCGGCGGGCTGTACGTCCTGGAGCAGTCCCCAGGTGAATTCGGCGACGGCGGGGTGTCCGCCGGGCAGCGTGAGGGCGAGCCGCCAGCGGGTCGGCGCGGTGCCCTCCATCGGGCGTGCGGGGGCGAAGGCGCGGGCCGCCTCGTCCACCGTGCACGACCAGGGCCGCAGGTCGTCCGCCGTGTGCAGGGGCGGTGCGGCGGCGCCGGGGGCGCGGACCAGCCACTCGTTCCACACCGCGCCGCCGGGCCCGGTCAGCACCTCGAACCGCAGTCCCGGCCAGAGCGGCACCGGCCACTGGAGGGCGTCGCACACCAGGTCGCCGATCTTTCTGCGGGCGGTGGCGGAGGGCACCCCGAGCACCGAGCGGTAGCGCTGCGCGGCTCCGCGGGACCGGGGCGAGCGGACCATCGCCTGCCAGCGCCGGTTCGCCTCGCGCATCTCGGCGAGCGTGACGCCCAGCTCGCGCCGGGCGTCCTCGACGAGGCCCGGCTGATGGTCGGCCATCCGGCGCAGCAGTACCAGCTGGAAGTCGAGCGGTCCGAACGGGCTCCCTGATCGCGGCATACACCCATCCTGCCCGTACGGCACGCGCACCCGGCCCCGCGGGGGCGGACGGCTCCGGGCCCACGTCGGTACGGCTCCTGAAGAAGGCCCCGGTATCCGGACGGCTCCCGACGCTACGAGGCCCCTACTCCTCCGTACGTCCCAGCATCCGCTTCAGCAGGTCCCGCAGTACGGTCCGCTCCCCGGCCGACAGCTCGCCCAGTGGCTCACGCGCGAAGTCCATCGTGGCGCGCAGCTCCCGGGAGGTCCGCCGGCCCGCATCGGTGGCGGCGGCGAGTTTGATCCGGCGGTCGGCGGGGTCGGGGCGGCGCTCGGCCAGGCCGCGGGCTTCGAGACGGTCGACGATCCCCGTGACGTTCGACGGCTCGCACTTGAGATGCCCGGCGAGACGGCGCATGGGCATCGCCTCGATGGACAGCAGTCCCAGTACCCGCGCCTGGGCCCCCGTGAGCGAGTGCACGGCGGCCGCCTCGTCGTACTCCTGGTGGTACCGGGCGACGACGTCACCGATCAGCTCGACGACTTCCAGGGTCAGCGGGTCTGTACGAGTGGCCATGCTCCCCATCGTACCCACATGCTTGACAATCTAAAATATCCAGGAGCATGGTTGTTTCAGGCAGTACATATTTCATGGCATGAAGCTTTGCTCAGGAGGCTGTAACCGATGTCCGCACTCCCCACGACCGGCCGCGAATGGCACCTCACCGCCCGTCCGAACGGCTGGCCCACCCCGGCGGACTTCGCGCTGCGCGAGGTCCCGGTGTCCGAGCCCGCCGAGGGCCGGATCCTGGTCCGCAACCTCTACTTCTCGGTCGACCCGTACATGCGCGGCAGGATGAACGACGTGAAGTCGTACACACCGCCCTTCCAGCTCGACAAGCCGATGGAGGGCGGCGCGGTCGGCGAGGTCATCGCGTCGAACGCCGAGGGCTTCGCGGTGGGCGACCATGTCCTGCACTTCCTCGGCTGGCGTGAGTACGCGCAGGTGCCCGCCCAGCACGCCACCAAGGTGGACCCCTCGGCCGCCCCGCTCTCCGCCTATCTCGGCGTGCTCGGCATGACGGGCCTCACCGCCTACGCCGGTCTCTTCGACGTCGCCTCCTTCAAGGAGGGCGATACGGTCTTCGTCTCCGGCGCCGCGGGTGCCGTCGGCAACCAGGTCGGCCAGATGGCCAGGATCAAGGGCGCCGCACGCGTCATCGGCTCGGCGGGCTCCGACGAGAAGGTCAGGCACCTCGTCGACGACCTCGGCTTCGACGCGGCGTTCAACTACAAGAACGGCCCCGTGGCGGAGCAGCTGCGTGAGGCCGCCCCCGACGGCATCGACGTGTACTTCGACAACGTGGGCGGCGAGCACCTCGAAGCGGCCATCACCTCGTTCAACGTGCACGGCCGCGCCACGATCTGCGGAATGATCTCGCAGTACAACAGCACCGAGGCCACCCCGGCCCCGCGCAACCTCGCACTGGTCATCGGCAAGCGGCTGCGCCTCCAGGGCATGCTCGTCGGCGACCACGCCGCGCTCCAGCCCCAGTTCGTCAAGGACGTCGCCGGCTGGATCGCCTCGGGGGAGCTGAAGTACCAGGAAACGGTCGTCGAAGGCGTCGAGCAGGGCGTCGAGGCGTTTCTCGGTCTGCTCCGCGGTGAGAACACCGGGAAGATGATCGTCGCCGTCAACCAGTAGTCTCGACCCCAGGCCGCCGCGGTCGTGGGCGCGAGACGCGGCGTACACAACAGAAGGAACTCGCATGGCAATCCAGAAGATCGACGTCGCGTACACCGCTGTCGCCACCGCCGAGAACGGCCGTGACGGCCGGGTCGCCTCCAACGACGGCAACCTCGACGTCGTCGTCAACCCGCCGAAGGAGATGGGTGGAAGCGGCGCGGGCACCAACCCGGAGCAGCTCTTCGCCGCCGGCTACAGCGCCTGCTTCCAGGGTGCGCTCGGTGTCGTCGCCCGCCAGGAGAAGGCCGACATCTCCGGCTCGACCGTGACCGCGGCCGTCTCCATCGGCAAGACCGAGCAGGGCGGCTTCGGCCTGGAGGTCACCATCACGGCCGCCATCCCGAACGTCGACGCCGCCACCGCGCAGTCGCTGATCGAGAAGGCGCACCAGGTGTGCCCGTACTCGAACGCCACCCGCGGCAACATCAAGGTCGACCTGGCCGTCGCCTGATCATGACCGGCTGATCCCGGCTCCGGCCGGGACCAGGAAGGGCCGCAACCGCTCCGGCGGGACGCATCACCAGCGTTCCGCTCCAGCGGGGGCGGCCCTTTGTCCGTGTATCAGGGGGTTGCGTCGTCATTCTTCCCTGGGGTACCGCCTTCCTGCCGCCGCCACCGCAGTTGCAGCCATTGCCCGCCGAACTGCGCTGTGCGTACCGTGTGTTCGTGATTCCGGCCATCGGCCGGAGTTTCGAACGCTGGAGCAACGAACAGAAGGGTTGGGTGGACCACCATGGGACGACTGGTCCCGGCGGTGACCAGGGCGCTGGACATCCTTGAGCTCTTCCTCGAAGGGGACGGTTCGCTCTCCGCGCCCGATGTGACCCGCAGGCTTCAGCTGCCGCGCACCACGGTGCACGAACTGCTCACCACCCTCGCGGCGCGTGCCTATCTGGTGCCGGTACCCGAGCAGCCCGGCCACTACCGGCTCGGCGTACGGACGTACCAGCTCGGCAGCCGGTACGCGGAACAGCTCGATCTCGCGGCCGAGGGGCAGCGGGTCGCCCGCGCGGTCGCCGAGACCTGCGACGAGACCGTCCATGTCGCCATCCTGGAGGACACCGACGTCATCTACATCGCGAAGGTCGACTCCACCCACGCGGTCCGGATGGTCTCGGCCGCCGGGCGGCGGCTTCCCGCGCACTGCACGTCCGTCGGCAAGATGCTGCTCGCCTCGCTGCCCGACGCCGAGCTGACCGCGCGGATATCCGGGCGGGAACTCGCCGCGATGACGCCGGACAGCGTGACCGACCCCGCCGCCCTGCGGGAGGCGCTCGCCGTCGTCGGAGAGCGCGGTGTCGCGTCCGAACACCGGGAGTCCAATCCGGATGTGAGCTGTGTGGCGGCTCCGGTGCGCGACGGATCGGGGCGGGTGGTCGCCGCACTCTCCATCTCGGTCCCGATGATCCGCTGGAGCGAGGAGCGCGAGAGCGAGCTGGAACAGCTGGCGCTGGACGGCGCGGCGGAACTCTCCACCCGGCTCGGCCACCGGGGGCGGGCGTGAACCGTCCGGACGTGGCGGTACGGGAGCGGGCCGCGCTCGGCGAGGGCCCCACCTGGGACCCGGCGGCCGGCCGGCTGATCTGGGTGGACATTCTCTCCGCGCGCGTCCACACCTACGACCCGGCGACCGGCCGCCGCACGGTCCAGGTCACCGAACAGCACGTCGGCGCCGCGAAGCCGCGCGCCGGCGGCGGTCTTGTGGTCAACCTCCGGGACGGCGTGGGGCTCTACGCGCCCGGGGGCGGCGCCTTCTCCTGGCTGGTGCACGACCCGGTGCCGGGGAGACGGGCCAACGACGCGGCGGTAGCCCCCGACGGCGCACTCTGGGCCGGGACCATGCGGTACGCGGAAGACGACCCCGGTGGCGGCACACTGAGCCGGATCGCCCCGGACGGCGCCGTCTCCGGCACCCTGGCCGTCGGCGTCTCCAACGGCACCGGCTGGAGCCCGGACGGCTCGCTCATGTACTACGTCGACACGCCCACCCGCCGCATCGACGTCTTCGACTTCGACGGCGAACTGCCCCACAACCGCAGGGTGTTCGCCACCGTCGAGCCCGGCGCCGGTTTCCCGGACGGGCTCACCGTCGACGCGGACGGCTGTGTCTGGGTGGCGCTCTGGGACGGCGCGGCCGTCCGCCGCTACACCCCGGCCGGCGCCCTGGACCGTACCGTCGCCCTGGCCGTACAGCGCCCCACCGCCTGTGCGTTCGGCGGCCGGGAGCTGCGCGACCTCTACATCAGCACGGCCCGCGGCGGACTCACCGCCCCGCACCCGCTCTCCGGCTCACTGCTGGTCGTCCCGGGTGCGGGCCAGGGCCTGCCGCAGCCGCCCTTCGCGGGCTGAGCTGCGGGTAAAGGGGTTACGAACCGACCCGGCGCTTGTTGTAGACATCGAAGCCGACCGCGGCCAGCAGCACCAGGCCCTTGATGACCTGCTGGTAGTCGCTGCCGATGCCCACAAGAGACATGCCGTTGTTGAGCACGCCGAGCACCAGACCGCCGATGACCGCACCGAGAACCGTGCCGACACCGCCGCTCATCGAGGCACCACCGATGAACGACGCGGCGATGGCCTCCAGTTCGAAGTTGATGCCGGCGTTGGGGGTGCCCGCGTTGAGGCGGGCCGCGAAGACGATGCCCGCCAGTGCCGCCAGCAGGCCCATGTTCACGAAGACCAGGAAGGTCACCCGCTTGTCCTTGACGCCGGACAGTTTGGCCGCGGGGCGGTTGCCGCCGAGCGCGTACACATGTCGCCCGATGACCGCGTTGCGCATCACGAAGCCGAGGCCGATGAGCAGGCCGCCCAGCACCAGCAGCACCACCGGCACACCGCGGTAGCTCGCCAGGGTCATGGTGAAGGCCACCACGGCGGCGACCATCGCCACGCACTTGGTGACGAAGAGTCCGCGCGGGAGGATGTCGAGTCCGTACGCCTTCTCACGGCGACGCGAGCGCAGCTCCTGCACCAGCACGACCGCGATCAGCACAAGTCCCAGCAGGAGCGTGAGGTTGTGGTAGTTCGTGTCCGGTCCCACCGCGGGCAGATAGCCGGTGGCGATCTTCTGGAACCCCTCGGGAAACGGGCTGAGCGACTGCGAGCCGAGCAGGATCTGGGTCGCGCCCCGGAAGATCAGCATCCCGGCGAGCGTGACGATGAAGGACGGTATCCCCACGTACGCGATCCAGAAGCCCTGCCAGGCCCCCGCGACCACGCCGATGAGAAGGGCGACGACCAGCGCGAGCACCCAGGGGACCTTGTGCTGGACCATCATCACGGCGCCGGCCGCGGAGACGAACGCCGCCAGGGAGCCGACGGACAGATCGATATGGCCCGCGATGATGACGATCATCATGCCGATGGCCAGCACCAGGATGTAGCTGTTCTGGAGGACGAGGTTGGTGACGTTGTTCGGCTTGAGCAGTACGCCGCCGGTCCAGATCTGGAACAGGACGACGATCAGGCCGAGCGCGATCAGCATCCCGTACTGGCGCATGTTGCGGCGTACGGCGTCCATCAGGAGGGCTCCGGTGGCGGAGCGCGGCGGGTTCGGCGCCGGTGGGGCGCCCTTCGGGGTGTCGGTGGTGACCGGGCCCATGGCGGTTACCTCTTGTCCGTGGTCATGTGGCGCATCAGCACTTCCTGGTCCGCTTCCGCCCGCGCGACCTCACCGGTGAGCCGGCCGGCCGCCATCGTGTAGATGCGGTCGCACATGCCCAGCAGTTCGGGGAGTTCGGACGAGATGAAGATGACGGCTCTGCCTTCGGCGGCGAGCTGGTCGATGACGGTGTAGATCTCGTACTTGGCACCGACGTCGATACCGCGCGTCGGCTCGTCGAGGATGAGCACATCAGGACCCGCGAAGATCCACTTGCTCAGGACGACCTTCTGCTGGTTCCCGCCGGACAACCGTCCGACCTGCTCGAAGACGGTCGGAGCCTTGATGTTCATGGACCTGCGGTACGACTCGGCGACCCGGGTCTCCCGGTGCTCGTCGACCACACCGTGGCGGGAGACCTTCGGCAGCGCGCCCATGGTGATGTTGCGGCTGATGGTGTCGATGAGATTGAGCCCGTACTGCTTGCGGTCCTCGGTGACATAGGCGATGCCGTGCCGGACCGCCTCGGGCACGGTCCTGGTACGGATCTCCTTGCCGTCCTTCAGCACGGTCCCGCTGATGCCGCGCCCGTACGACCGCCCGAAGAGGCTCATCGCCAGCTCGGTGCGGCCCGCGCCCATCAGTCCGGCGATGCCGACGATCTCACCCCTGCGCACCTGAAGCGATACGTCGTCGACCACCTTGCGCTGCTGGTCGATGGGGTGGTGCGCGGTCCAACCCCGCACTTCGAGCGCCGGGTGCGCGCCCGGATCGCCCGCGTAGGGGGTGCGCTCGGGGAAGCGGTGGTCGAGGTCGCGGCCGACCATGCCCCGGATGATGCGGTCCTCGGTCATCTCCGGGGCCTTCACATCGAGGGTCTCGATGGTGCGGCCGTCCCGGATGATGGTGACGGAGTCGGCGACCGCGGAGATCTCGTTGAGTTTGTGCGAGATGATGATCGAGGTGATGCCCTGGCTCTTCAACTCCAGTATGAGCCGCAGGAGTTGCGCCGAGTCCTCGTCGTTCAGTGCGGCGGTCGGCTCGTCCAGGATGAGGAGTTCCACCTCTTTGGAGAGCGCCTTGGCGATCTCCACGAGCTGCTGCTTGCCGACCCCGATGTCCGCCACCCGGGTCTGCGGATGCTCATGGAGACCGACCCGCCGCAGCAGCTCCGCCGCGTGTTTCAGCGTCTCGTTCCAGCTGATGACACCGCGGGTGGCGTGCTCGTTGCCCAGGAAGATGTTCTCGGCGATCGAGAGATACGGGATGAGCGCCAGCTCCTGGTGGATGATGACGATGCCTCGCGCCTCGCTGGCCCTGATGTCCTTGAAGGCGCAGCCCTCGCCGCGGAAGAGGATGTCCCCCTCGTAACTCCCGTGCGGATGAACCCCGCTGAGGACCTTCATCAGGGTCGACTTGCCCGCGCCGTTCTCGCCGCAGATGGCGTGCACCTCGCCCTCGGCGACGGTCAGTGAGACGTCGGAGAGGGCTCGGACGCCGGGAAACGTCTTGACGATCGAGCGCATCTCCAGCACCGGGGTGTGTGTCCCGGCCACCACTGCGCCGTTCCCGGGCACCGCTGTGCCTGGCCCGGGCACCTGCCTGCCGCCGGTCACTTCAGATCACTCGCCTTGATGTACCCCGAATCCACCAGCTCGGCGCGGTAGTTGGACCTGTCGACGCTCACCGGCTTGAGGAGGTAGGCAGGGACGACCTTCTTCCCGTTGTTGTAGGTGGTGACGTCGTTCACCTGCGGCTTCTTCTTGTTGAGCATGGCGTCGGCCATCTGCACGGCCTGTTTGGCGAGCGCCCTGGTGTCCTTGTAGACGGTCTGGGTCTGCTGGCCCGCGATGATCGACTTCACCGATGCCACCTCGGCGTCCGACCCGGTGACCACCGGGTACGGCTTGGCGGGTGTCCCGTATCCGTCCGACTTCAGCGAGGACAGGACGCCGATGGATATCCCGTCGTACGGCGAGAGGACCGCGTCGACCCGTGCGGACGAGTACGACTTGGTGAGCAGGTCGTCCATCCGCTTCTGGGCGGTGGCACCGTCCCAGCGCAGGGTGGTCAGCTGGTCGAGCCTGGTCTGTCCGCTCCGCACGACGAGTTGCTTCTTGTCGATGAACGGCTTGAGGGTCTTCATCGAGCCGTCGAAGAAGTAGCGGGTGTTGTTGTCGTCGGGCGAGCCGGCGAACAGCTCGATGTTGAAGGGGCCCTTCTTGCCGTTCCTGAGGCCCAGTTTGTCGATGAGGTAGTTGGCCTGGAGCACGCCCACCTTCTCGTTGTCGAAGGAGGCGTAGTAGTCGACGTTCGGGGTGCCGAGGATCAGCCGGTCGTAGGAGATCACCCTGATGTGCTGGTCGGCGGCCTGCTGGAGGACGTCGGTGAGCGCCTTGCCGTCGATGGCCGCGATCACCAGCACGTCCGCACCCTTGGTGATCATGTTCTCGATCTGTGACACCTGGTGGTCGACGTCGTCCTCGCCGTACTGGAGATCCGTCTTGTAGCCCAGGGCCTTGAACTGCTTGACCATGTTGCTGCCGTCGGCGATCCAGCGCTCGGAGGACTTGGTGGGCATGGCGATACCGATGGTGGAGCCCTTGCCGCCGCTCTTGGTCTCCTTGCTGCCGCCGTCGCTGCTCTGCCCGCAGGCGGTGAGAGCGAGGGCCAGGGATCCGGCGACGAGGGTGAACGCGGCACGGCGGGTGTGGCGCATGGCGGTCATCAGTCCTTCTCGGGGGAGGGATTCGCGGGGGAGGGGTGCTTGGCGGAGGGGTTCTCGGGGGCGGGCGCGGCGGCCGGTGGCGACGGGACCGTGAAGCGGCTGAGGGGCCCCGGCAGTCGCGAGCCGAGCGGCGACATACCGCCGTCGGCGCCGTGCCTGGCGAGCAGATCGAGGGCGAGCCTGCCGCGCCTGACCCGCTCACGGGCGGTGTTGAGGGTGTGGTCGCGCAGCTGGGCGCCGTACGGGTAGATACCGGGTGACTTCGACAGGCCGAACTTCAGATAGATCGGGGCGCCGCGCCGGATCAGCTCGGCCGCCTCGTACATCCGGACGTAGCCGCCCAGGTCGTCGGGTGCCTCGATGTAGAGGTCCATCGGGGCGGCGCAGACCCGCCGGATCTCGGTGAAGTGGGCCAGGGTGAGGTCGGACGGGATGTTGACGGAGTCGGCGCCCAACTGCTCGAACACCGCGTACGAAGCAGGGTTCACCGGGCCGATCAGCGCCGAGACCTTGAAGGTGGTGTCGGCGGGGAGCACACCCGCGGTACGGAGCCTGTGCAGCGACCAGAGCACTCCCTCGTCGGCGACGAGCAGGCATTTCACGCCCAGTTCGGTGGCGCGCACGGCGTCTTCGAGCGACCCGGCGACGGCGTCGTGGCCCCGGGCCCGGAGCCCGGCGCCGCCCGACTCCGTCCGGGTGGCGGCGCCGATGTCCCAGGTGCCGCGCGGCCCGGTGAACAGACACAGCTCGACGGAGCGCTCCGCGCAGGCGGCCACCATCTCGCCGATCTCGGAGTCCGTGAGCATCCAGACGCCGCTGCCCTGGCTGATGCGGTGGACCGGAACACCCAGCCTGGCGGACTCGTCGAGTACGACACCGAGCGCCTCCGGGCCCTCGACGGACGGGACTTCGGTGCGCCAGGAGCCGCCGTCGGGGAAGCGGCGCGGTGAGGCGTCGGCCGGATCGGCCGCGGGTGCGGCGAGGCCGAGCGCGGTGAGCGCCCGTTCGCCGGGGCGGCGGGGGACAGGGGCTGATACGTCGGTCACAGGCGGGTTCCTCGCATACTGGGGGCCGGGTCCGATGGGGGTGGGCACCGGCAGAGTTGGTTCGATATACCGAACGTCGTTCGGATTGCTGGGCGTGGGAAGACCGGGCAGGGTCCGCTGCCGCGGACCGGCTCGGCTCATGGGCGCAGCAGCACCTTCCCGGTCTCCGGGCCGCCGCCTCCGACGAGTGCGACGGCTTCGGCGTACCGTTCCAGCGGGAATTCATGGGTGATCAGCGGCCCCGGATCGAGGATCCCCGCGGTGAACGCCCGTACGGCGAAGGACCAGGCGGCGGACGGCGCGCCGAAGACGCTCCGCACGGTGAGCTGGCTGACCGCCAGATGCACCGGGTCGATTCCGGTGGCGCCCGGGGCGAACATCCCGGTGAGTACCACCCGGCCGCCGCGCCGCGCGAGGAGACAGGAGTCGGCGGCGGTGGTGGGCGCCCCCGCGGTCTCCACCACCAGGTCGTAACTGCCGCGCACGGACACCGATTCGGCCGGGGTGCACACCTCGCTCGCTCCGAGATCCGCTGCCTGGCTGGCCCGTCCGGTGCGCGGGTCGATGACGGTGAGTACGGCGGGGGAGGCCGCGGCGATGAGCTGTACGGCGAGCAGTCCGAGGGTGCCGGCGCCGACGACGGCGATCCGTTCGCCGGGCTCGGGCCGCCCGGCCCGTACCGCAGCGGCCACCACGGCGGCCGGTTCGAGCAGCGCTGCGGCGCGCAGGTCCGCACCGTCCGCGAGCGGATGCAACAGCCGGGCGGGGACGAGGAGATGGTCGGCGAACGCCCCGGGGCAGGTGAAGCCGGTCTCCTCGTACCCGGCGCCGCAGAGCGAGGTCTCGCCGGCCCGGCAGCGTTCGCACGTCCCGCACGCCCGGAAGCCCTCGGCCACCGCGGGGCGCCCGGTGAGGGCGGGGTCCACCCCTTCGCCCACGGCGTCGACGGTCCCCGACCACTCATGGCCTGGCGTGACCGGGTAGCGGACATGGGCCGGGTCGCGCCGGCCGTCGTACACCTCGCGGTCGCTCATGCAGATCCCGGCGGCCGCCACCTGGATCCGGACCTCGCCCGGCCCGGGTTCCGGCCGGTCGCCGCTCACCAGCCGGACCACACCCGGGGCGTCGACCACGACGGCACGGCTGCCGCCGCTCATCCGGCAGCCCCGGGCGAGCGCTTCTCCCAGCCGTCGGCCCACAGGTCGAACCTGGCCTGCTGCTGCGGGAATTCGGCGGCCGCGTCCACATCCAGCTCGACACCCAGGCCGGGCGCGTCCGGCAGTTCGAAGTAGCCGTCCACGACCTGTGGCGCTCCTTTCACGACCGCCTTGATGCCGGCGTCCGCGAAGTCGTTGAAGTGTTCGAGGATCTTGAAGTTCGGTGTGCAGCCCGCCACTTGGAGCGTCGCCGCGGTCAGCACCGAGCCGCCCACGTTGTGCGGGGCGACCAGCACGTAGTGCGTCTCGGCCGTCGCGGCGAGCTTGCGGGTCTCCAGGATCCCGCCGATGTGGCCGACGTCCGGCTGGATGATGTCCGCCGCCTGCGAGGCGAAGAGTTCCCGGAACTCGGTCCGGTCGTGGATGCGTTCGCCGGTCGCGACGGGGATGTCCACCTTCGCCGCGACCTTCTCCAGCGCTCTGAGGTTCTCCGGCGGGACCGGTTCCTCCAGCCACGCGGGCCTGAACGGCGCGAGATCACGGGCGAGCCGGACCGCGGTGGACGGGGAGAACCGCCCGTGCATCTCCAGCATCAGCTCCGTCTCCGGGCCGATCGCGTCCCGCACCGCCTCGATCAGCGACACCGAGTAGTTCGTCTGCGCCTGGTCCAGCTCGTAGTGCCCGGTCCCGAACGGGTCGATCTTCAGGGCGCGGTAGCCCCGCTCCACCACCCCGAGGGCGGCCTCGTGGTAGGCCTCGGGGGTGCGCTCGGTGGTGTACCAGCCGTTCGCGTACGCCTTCACCCGGTCGGTGACCCGGCCGCCGAGCAACTGCCAGACGGGGACGCCCAGCGCCTTGCCCTTGATGTCCCAGCAGGCCATCTCGACGACGGCGATACCGGACATGACGATCTCGCCCGCCCGCCCGTAGTCGCCGTACTTCATCCGCCGGACCAGGTCTTCGAGCGCGAAGGGGTCCGAGCCCTCGATGTGATTGGCCGCCGCCTCCCGCAGATAGCCGACGAGCGCGTCGGTGCGCCCGAGCATCCTGGTCTCGCCGACACCGGTGAGGCCCTCGTCGGTGTGGACCTGCACATAGGTGAGGTTGCGCCAGGGAGTCCCGACGACATGGGTGCTGATTCCGGTGATGCGCACGGCAGTTGCCCCCGACGTGTTCGATATTTCGTCACTCGTTCGAAATCCTGGCGTGACCGTAATGGTGTGACGCGCGCAACGTCAATGGGCCTGCGCCAACAGGTCGGTTCCGGCCTGCCGGAGCGGGGCCGGGCGCTGGGGGACCCGGCCGCCGCGGCCCCCGATAGGCTGCGGCGCATGGGTGATCTCGGGGCGGGTTTCGGATATCTGGTGAAGGGCCAGCGCTGGGTCGGCGGGCGCGGCAGGCAGTACGGATTCGGGCTGCTGCCGGGGCTGATCACGCTCGTCCTGTATGCGGCCGCGCTGGTCGCGCTCGCGTTCTGGGCGGATGACGCCGTCGCCTGGGCGACACCGTTCGCCGACACCTGGAGCACGCCCTGGCCGGCACTCCTCCGGGGCTTTCTGACCGTACTGCTCTGGGCGCTGGCCCTGCTGCTCGCCGTCGTCTCGTTCACGGCCGTGACCCTGCTGGTCGGCCAGCCCTTCTACGAGGCGCTCTCCGAGCGGGTCGACACGTCGGAGGGTGCCGATGTCCCCGGATCCGGCCTCCCGCTCTGGCGCGAACTGTGGATCTCCGCGCGCGACAGCGTCCGCATCCTGGTGCGGGTGGCGTTCTACGGCCTCCTGCTCTTCGCCGCGGGTTTCCTCCCGGTGGTCGGCCAGACCGTCGTCCCGGCGATCGGCTTCTGTGTCTCCGGCTTCTTCCTGGCCGAGGAGCTGACGGCGGTGGCGCTGCAACGCCGCGGTATGGAGTTCCGGGAGCGGCTGGCCCTGCTGAAGAGCCGCCGCCTGCTCACCCTCGGCTTCGGGGTCCCGCTGACGCTCTGCTTCCTGGTGCCGCTGGTCGCGGTCTTCCTCATGCCGGGCGCGGTGGCGGGGGCGACGCTGATGGCACGCGATCTGACGGGGGAGACGGCGCCGGAGCCGGATGCCGTTCGGGAGCCCGATGCCGTGCCGGAGCCGGACGCCGGCGGTGCGGTCGGGTCGGGAGGTGCGCCCGGCGGTGCGGTCGGGCCGGGAGGTGCGCCCGCGCCCGCCACGCCCCCGCACGCCCCTTCCCGTACCTGGTAGCGCCGGGCAGCGGCCCGCGCGGCGTCACTCGGCCGCACCACCGCCGAGCAGCGTCGTGAAGGCCCGGAAGGCGGTGGGCATGTCCACCGATTCCGGGTCGAGCAGCCACTGGTACTGCAGGCCGTCCATCACCGCCACCAGCAGCGGTGCCACTTCCTCCGGTGTCAGCCCGCCCGGCAGCCGGTCCCCGAACTCGCCGCGCAGGGTGGCCGCCATCGACCCCCGCACCTGCACATAGCGGCGGGTGAAGAACTCCCGCGCCGGATGCCCGTCCGTGACGCTCTCGCCCAGCAGTGCGGCGAAGGTCTGCACGATCCCCGGCCGCATCGCGTTGTACTCCACCAGCGAGCCGAGCAGTTCGAGCGGCCAGGCCTCGGCGGAGCGCGCCGAAGCGCCCGGATCCCAGCGGTCGCGCGCTTCCAGTACGGCGACGAGCAGCGCGTCCTTGCTCGGGAAGTAGTGCAGCAGCCCCTGCTGGGTGAGGCCCACGCGCTCGGCGACCGCCCCCAGGGTCGTGCCCCGGTAGCCGCGCTCCGCGATGACCTCAAGGGCCGCACGGAGGATCTCCGCCCGGCGCCCCTCGCCTCTGGCGCTCCCCATCACCGGCTCCTTTCCCCGTACGCGTTCTCCGAGGACCGTACGACATCGCACATCACGAAGAGATAACGAAACCTACCGATCTACCGGTACGAGCGTCAGGATGGACACATCACGCGCCGGCCCGCGGTACTTCAGCACTCCAGCACCTCAGAGCTTCAGGGCTCAGCACGGCAGGGCCCCGGCGCTCCAGGGCTTCGGTACTTCACCACTCAACGCGGAGGTACGACGGTGGCAGCCACCCCCATCAACGACGCGGACCAGGTCCGCGAAGCCGCGGTCGAGGCCGCGCTCGGTGCGCTCGATCTCGACACCAAGGCCCGGCTGCTCTCCGGGCAGGACTTCTGGTCCCTCCCGGCGCTCCCGGAGATCGGACTGCGGTCCCTCGTCATGTCGGACGGCCCGATCGGGGTCCGCGGTGTGCGCTGGACCGCCGACGACCCGTCCATCGCCCTGCCGTCGCCGACCGCCCTCGCCGCCACCTGGGACCCCGAACTCGCCCGCAGGGCCGGGGTGCTCCTCGCCCAGGAAGCGCGGCGCAAGGGGGTGCACGTCCTGCTCGCGCCGACCGTCAACCTGCACCGTTCGCCGCTCGGCGGGCGGCACTTCGAGTGCTACTCCGAAGACCCGTACCTCACCGGCGAGATCGGCACCGGTTACGTCCGCGGCGTGCAGAGCGGCGGTGTCGGCACCACCGTCAAGCACTTCGTCGGCAACGACGCGGAGACCGACCGCTTCACCGTCGACAACCTCATCGCCCCGCGCCCGCTGCGCGAGCTGTACCTGGCGCCGTTCGAGGCCATCGTCAGGAACGCCCACCCCTGGGGCATCATGACCGCCTACAACAGGGTCAACGGCACGACGATGACCGAGCACCGCTACCTCGTCAACGAAGTCCTGCGCGGTGAATGGCACTTCGACGGGTTCAACGTCTCGGACTGGACGGCCGCGCGTTCCACCGCGGGCGACATCCTCGGCGGCCTCGACGTCGCGATGCCGGGCCCTGTCACCCCGTACGGCGAGCCACTGGCCGCCGCCGTCCGGGCCGGCGAGGTCCCCGCGAGCGCGGTCGACGGCGCGGTACGGAACGTCCTGCGGCTCGCCGCCCGGGTCGGCATCCTCGACGGCGCGCCGCCGGTCGTCACCGAGCTTCCGCCGGAGACCGACGGGCGTGAGCTGTCCCGCGAGATCGCCCGCCGCGCCTTCGTCCTCGTACGGAACGAGCGCGGCGCGCTGCCGGTCGACGCGTCGAAGACCCGCAAGGTCGCGCTCATCGGCGCCGCCGCCCGCGACGCCCGCATCCTCGGCGGGGGCTCGGCCACCGTCTTCCCGACCCGGGTGGTCTCCCCGCTCGACGGGCTGACGGCCGCGCTCCCCGAAGGCGCTGTCAGTTACGCGCTGGGCGCCGACCCGAGCGGTCAACTGGCCGACGCGGGGCAGGGGTTCGCCCTGCACGCGGTCTGCCGCGACAAGGCGGGCCGGACCATCGGCACCGCGTCGGTGCCCGGCGGACGCATCCAGTGGGTGGGCAGTGACCTGCCCGACGGAGTGACCCACGAGACGCTGCACACCATCGAGGTCAAGGGCACGTTCACGCCCAGGGAGAGCGGCGAGCACACCTTCGGGAGCCGGGGGCTCGGAGGCTTCCGGCTCACCGTGGACGAGCGGGTCCTCTTCGACGGGCACGAGCTGCCGGGCGACGACCCTGATCCGTTCGCCGCGGTCTTCGGCGCCCCCGCCGAGCGCGGCACCGCCACCCTCACCGCCGGTGAACCGGTCACGATCAGCTTCGAGTACACCGTCTTCAAGAGCCCAGGAGCCCGGCTCCAGGCCATCGGCTTCTCCCTCATGCACCGCGACCCGCAGCGCGACCCCGACGAGCTGATCGCCGAGGCCGTGGCCGCCGCACGCGACGCGGACACCGCCGTCGTGGTCGTCGCCACCACCGAACAGGTCGAGTCCGAGGGCTTCGACCGCAAGGACCTCAGGCTCCCCGGCCGCCAGGACGATCTGGTGCACGCCGTGGCGGCCGCCAACCCGAACACGGTCGTGGTCGTCAACGCGGGCTCCCCGGTGGAACTGCCCTGGCGCGAGGACGTGGCAGCGGTGCTGCTCAGCTGGTTCCCGGGCCAGGAGGGCGGCGCGGCGCTCGCCGACGTACTCCTCGGGACGGCGGAGCCGGGCGGGCGCCTGCCCACCACCTGGCCGGCGGCCCTGGAGGACGCCCCGGTCCGCAGGGTCGAACCGGACGGCGGCGAACTCCACTACGAGGAAGGCGTGTTCATCGGATACCGGGCCTGGGACCGGGCCGGTATCACGCCCGCCTACCCCTTCGGCCACGGCCTGGGCTACACGGAGTGGAGCTACGAGTCCCTCCAGGCGACCACCGCGACCGCCACCGTCCGGATCCGCAACACCGGCACCCGCACCGGCCGCGAAACGGTCCAGGTCTACGCGGCCCCGGCCGACCCCGGAACGGACCGGGCCGCCCGGCAGCTGGCCGGTTTCGCGACCGTGGAAGCGGCGCCGGGGGAGACGGTCGAGGTGGCCGTCGCGCTCTCCCCGAGGGCCTTCGAGACCTGGGACGAGACGGCCGACGCCTGGGCGCGCCGCCCCGGAACGTACGAGATCCGGGCCGGCCGCTCCCTCACGGACACCAGGCTGACCGCCACGGCCACGCACTGACGGACGGACGCGCTCCGCCGCACCGGGGGAGCGCCGTACGCCCGCCTACCGCACCGAGAACGCGTACGCCGTCTCGGAAACGAACACGTCGTCCGGCCGGAGCACCGCACCGGGGAACTCCGGCCGGTTCGGCGTGTCGGGGAAGCGCTGGGTCTCCAGCGCGATCCCGGCGCCCGGCCCGAACGGCCCGTCGTCGATGTGGTCACCGGTGTAGAGTTGCAGCCCCGGCTCGCTGGTCGTGATCGCCAGCACCCGCCCGGACGCCGGGTCGGACAGCTCGGCCGCCTCCGGCCCGTCCAGCACGTAGTTGTGGTCGTAGCCGAGGCCCACCTTCCGGGCCTGCCGGAAGTCGAAGCGCGTCCCGGCCACCGGCGCCAGCTCGCCGGTCGGGATCAGCTCCGCGTCCACGGGCGTCACCCGAGAGGCCCCGATCCGCAGTTCGTGCCCGGCCGCGCTGCCGGAGCCCGCACCGGCCAGGTTCCAGTACGAGTGGTTGGTCAGGCTCACCACGGTCGGCGCGTCCGTCGTCGCCTCGTACGAGATCCGCAGCGCACCGCTCTCCGCCAGGCGGTACGTCACGGAGACGGCCAGCCGGCCCGGGAAGCCCTCCTCGCCGTCCGGGCTCACCCGGGAGAGCCGCACCCCGTGATCGGTCGCCTCGGCGTCCCACACCCGCTTGTCGAAGCCCCGGTCGCCGCCGTGCAGGCTGTGGGGCGGATTGTTGCGGGGCAGCCGGTACGTCCGCCCGTCGAGTTCGAAGACGCCGCCCGCGATGCGGTTCGCGTACCGCCCGACCAGCGCCCCGAAGTACGGCCCGGGGGAGGCCAGATATCCGGCCAGGTCCGGGAAGCCCAGCGCCACACCGGCCACCGCGCCCGCCCGGTCGGGCACCTCGGCGGACTGCACGATCCCGCCGTAGGTGAGCACGCGCACCCGAGTACCGCCACGCTCCAGGGTCCACCGGTGGACTGAGGTGCCGTCAGGGAGACGGCCGAAAGGCTCCGGCTGCGCGCTGCTCATGCCCGGACCCTACGCCGGGGGCCGCGCGGCCGTGACGTTGCGGTACGCGATCTCCGCCAGCCGCTCCTGCCCGTTCCTGCCGGGGTGGAACCAGTCCCAGGGGCTCAGCTGCGCCCCGGTGAACCGGTATCCGAAGACCGCCCCGCCGTCGTAACGGCAGTGCGTGTCCGTGGCGCACACGTCCTTGAGGACCGTGTTGTACGCGACGACCCGCGCCTGCACGGCGTCACGCCGCTTCACCGCCGCCGGGCCCATCGCGTCGGCGTCCCGCAGCATCGAGGCGCAGATCCCCAGCTTCCAGATCTGTTTGCCCAGCGGATTGCCGCGCCCCTGCGACCACAGCCGCTTCAGGTCCGGCACGCTCGACACATAGACCTCGCTCTTGGGCAGCGCCTTGCGCAATCGTTTCAGCGACGTCGTGAACGAGGACCGGAATTCATCCACCGGTGTCATGTGCGAAACCGAGTCCCGGCAAGCGTCATTGGCACCTGCCATGATCGTCACCAGCTCGGGCCGGTGCGCCGCCGCGGCGTCGATCTGGGCCGGCACATCGGCCATCCGGGCCCCGGTCCTGGCGTCGTTCCAGCCCTTCTTCACCCCGAGCCGGGAGACCAGACTGTGCACGCGCGTGTCCGTACCGGTCGCCCAGGAGACCTTGGGACAGTCGGAGAGCACCGAACAGGCGTCGAAGCCACGGGTGATGGAATCGCCCACGGCAGCGACCGAACCGGGCGACCTGTCCCAGGCCGGGGCGGGTGTCGCACCGCGGTGCGCCTGCGCATGTTTCGCGCCACTGTCGGAAGAGTCACAGCCGGCCAGCGCGCCGAGCGGGAGGACGAGCACCGCAGTCAGCGCCGCGACAGCGGTGCGGCCGTGGCGGCTCCGGGCGGATTCCGGCTTCCTCTGCACCCTCTGGACCCTCCAAGTGGCTGACGCACGCGTCCTGCCGAGTGAAAGCTGTGTGTTCAACGGGGCCGGGACCGACCGTACGTCACACGAGGCAGGCCGCCGCGCGGTAGTTTTTCCCCGTCGAGCCAGTGGCAACTTCGCCACCCGCGGCTCCGGTAAATTACATCACGTCACATACTGTCCCATTTCAGGAGATTAACTCCCGATGCTGTTTACTGTTGTACCCCGGGGCAGAACGGGCGAGAGGCCGCTGGGGAAGGCGAACCTCGAACCGCACTGGAGGTCCCGGTGACGACACGTGGAGTTCTGTACCTGCACTCCGCACCGCGCGCGCTGTGCCCGCACGTCGAGTGGGCCGTGGCGGGTGTTCTCGGTGCGCGGGTCAACCTCGACTGGATCAGGCAGCCCGCCTCCCCCGGCACCTGGAGATCCGAGTTCTCCTGGAAGGGCGGCACGGGCACCGCGTCGCAACTCGCCTCCGCGTTGCGTGGCTGGAATCTGCTGCGCTTCGAAGTGACGTCGGAGCCCTGCCCGTCGGCCGAGGGAGAGCGCTACAGCGCCACGCCCGAGCTGGGCATCTTCCACGCCGTCACCGGAATCCACGGCGACATCCTGATCCCCGAGGACCGGCTGCGGGCCGCACTGGCCCGTTCGCTGGGCGGCGAGAGCGATCTGGAGGCCGAGATCGCACGACTGCTAGGCAAGCCGTGGGACGACGAACTGGAGCCCTTCAGATACGCGGGCGAGGGCGCGCCGGTGCGCTGGCTGCACCAGGTCGTGTAGCGCCGGCTCCGGACGGAAGGCCCTGATCCGCTTTACGGTGGGGCCATGGCTGACAACACCTCAGTAGCTGTCCTCGGTACGGGGATCATGGGCGCCGCGATGGCCCGCAACCTCTGCCACGCCGGGCTCGACGTCCGCGTCTGGAACCGGACCCGCTCCAAGGCCGAGCCCCTCGCCGACGTGGGCGCCCGCGTCACCGGCACACCGGGTGAGGCCGTCGAGGGCGCGGACGCGATCATCACCATGGTGTACGACGGCCCGGCGGCCCTCGAAGCGATGACCGCGGCCGGACCCTCGCTGAGCGCCGGGGCGGTCTGGCTGCAGTCCACCACCGCCGGCACCGAGGGGCTCCTCCCGCTCGCCGCGCTGGCCAGGCAGCACGGGCTGGTCTTCGTGGACGCTCCGGTACTCGGCACCAAGGCCCCGGCGGAGAGCGGGCAGCTCACGGTCCTGGTGGCCGGCCCCGACTCCGTACGCGACGATGTGGCACCCGTCCTGGACGCCATCGGCTCCCGTACGGTCTGGGTCGGGAACGACGGCACGACGGGAGCGGCCACCCGCCTCAAACTGGTCTGCAACAGTTGGGTGCTGACCCTCACCCACGGCACGGCCGAAGCACTCGCGCTGGCGGCCGGCCTCGGCGTGGACCCCGCCGGTTTCCTGGCCGCGGTCGGCGGCGGTTCGCTCGACTGCGGCTATCTGCACCTCAAGGCACAGACGATCCTCACCGAGGACTACACCCCGAGCTTCTCGGTCACCACCGCGGCGAAGGACGCCCGGCTGATCGTCGAGGCGGGACGTGCGGCGGGTGTGCGGCTGGACGTGGCCGCCGCGGGCGCCGAACGGTTCCGCAGGGCCGGGGCGCTGGGGCACGGCGACGACGACATGGCCGCGTCGTACTTCGCGAGCTTCGAGGCCTGAGGCGGAGCCCGCACCGCGCAAACCCGCACCACACAGGCCCGCCCCTCCCGGACGGGGGAGGGGCGGGCCTGCGTGGTGTGTGCGGAGTGCTGCGCGCCGGTGATCAGACCGAGCGGAACGCCAGCATCACATTGTGACCGCCGAACCCGAACGAGTTGTTGACCGCGGAGATCGAACCCTGCGGCAGCGTCCGCGGCTTGTCCCGCACGATGTCCGCGTCGACCTCCTCGTCGAGGTCGACGATGTTGATGGTCGGCGGAGCGGTGCGGTGGTACAGCGCGAGCACCGTGGCGACGGTCTCGATACCGCCGGCGCCGCCGAGCAGGTGCCCGGTCATCGACTTCGTCGCGGAGATCGCGACGTGGTCGAGGTCGTCGCCCAGCACCTGGCGGAGCGCCTTGATCTCGGCGACGTCACCCTGGGGGGTCGACGTGGCGTGCGCGTTGACGTGCACGACCTCCGAGGGCTTCAGGTCGGTGGTCTCCAGCATGTGCCGCAGCGCCGCGGCGATACCGCGGCCGGTCGGCTCCGGCTGCGCGATGTGGTGGGCGTCCGACGACAGGCCCTGGCCCACGAGCTCGCAGTAGACCTTGGCGCCGCGCGCGGCGGCGTGCTCGGCCGACTCCAGGACCACGATGCCTGCGCCCTCACCGAGTACGAAGCCGTCACGGCCCTTGTCGTACGGGCGGGAGGCACCCTCGGGGTCGTCGTTGTTCTTGGACATCGCCATCATGTTGGCGAAGGCCGCGATGGGCAGCGGGTGGATGGTCGCCTCGGTGCCACCGGCGACGACGACGTCGGCACGGCCGGAGCGGATCATCTCGGCCGCGTAGCCGACCGCCTCGGCGCCGGACGCGCACGCGCTGACCAGCGCGTGGACACCCGCCTGTGCGCCGAGTTCGAGCCCGACGTTGGCGGACGGGCCGTTCGGCATGAGCATGGGGACGGTGTGCGGGGAGACGCGGCGTACGCCCTTCTCCTTGAGCACGTCGTACTGGTCGAGCAGGGTGGTGATGCCACCGATACCGGAAGCGACGACCGCGCCGAGGCGCTCGGGGCGGATGGCGTCGTCCTCGCCGGCCTTCGCGGTGAAGCCCGCGTCGGACCAGGCCTCACGGGCCGCGATCACCGCGAACTGGGCCGAGCGGTCCAGCTTGCGGGCGAGGGGGCGCGCAAGGACCTCGCTCGGGTCGACAGCCACCGGGGCGGCGATGCGGACCGGGAGCTCGGCGAAGCGCTCGCCGGTGAGCGGCTTGACACCGGAACGGCCTGCGAGCAGACCGTCCCAGGTCGATGCGCTGTCGCCACCCAGCGGTGTGGTTGCGCCGATACCGGTGACGACCACGGTGCGATTGGTCGGGCTCACTGGAATTTCTTCTCCACGTGTAGAGGGATCTGAATCACGGCGCCACCGCCGGGTGGCGTCAGCCGCGGGCCTGGGTCAGGCCTGGTGCTTCGAGATGTAATCGGCAGCGTCGCCGACGGTCTTGAGGTTCTTGACGTCGTCGTCCGGGATCTTCACGTCGAAGCGCTCTTCGGCGGCGACGACGACCTCGACCATGGACAGCGAGTCGACGTCCAGGTCGTCGGTGAAGGACTTGTCCAGCTGGACGTCCTCGACCGGGATACCGGCGATCTCGTTGACGATCTCGGCGAGACCGGTGACGATCTCTTCCTGGGTGGCGGCCATGTTGGCGCTCCTTCGATGTGTAGCGGTGTGTGTCGGGGACTGCTCGGGGTGTTCGAACGAACCGGATTCCTCCGGAAAGCCCTAGGGGAGGGTAACGACAGTCGCGGCGTAGACGAGACCCGCCCCGAAGCCGATGACCAGCGCGGTGTCGCCGCTCTTCGCCTGACCGGTCGCCAGGAGCCGCTCCATCGCGAGCGGAATCGAGGCTGCGGAGGTGTTGCCGGTGGTCTCGACGTCACGGGCGACCATGACGTGCTCCGGCAGCTTGAGGGTCTTCACCATCGAGTCGATGATCCGCATGTTGGCCTGGTGCGGGATGAAGACGTCCAGGTCGGCCGCCTCGATACCGGCCGCGTCCAGGGCCTGCTGAGCGACCTTCGCCATCTCGAACACGGCCCAGCGGAAGACCGCCTGGCCCTCCTGCGTGATCGCGGGGAACTTCGCGCGGCCCTTGCCGTCGCGGTAGTCCGACCACGGCACGGTCTGCTTGATCGTCTCGGACTTGTCGCCCTCCGAGCCCCATACCGTGGGGCCTATGTGCGGCTCCTGGGACGGGCCGACCACGACCGCGCCCGCGCCGTCGCCGAAGAGGAAGGCCGTCGCGCGGTCCTCCAGGTCGGTGAGGTCGCTGAGCCGCTCGACGCCGATGACGAGCACGTACTCGGCGGAACCCTCGACGATCATGCCCTTGGCGAGCGTCAGCCCGTAGCCGAAGCCGGCGCAGCCCGCCGAGATGTCGAAGGCGGGCGCCTTGTCGGTGCCGAGCTTGTGGGCGATCTCGGTCGCGATGGCCGGGGTCTGCGAGAAGTGCGAGACCGTCGACACGACCACGGCGCCGATCCGGTCGGCGGTGATCCCGGCGTCGGCGATGGCCTTGCCGGAGGCCTCGATGGACATCGCGGCCACGGTCTCCTCGTCGGATGCCCAGTGGCGGGTCGCGATGCCGGAGCGGGAGCGGATCCACTCGTCGGAGGAGTCGATCGTCTCCAGGATCACCTCGTTGGGCACGACCCGGGTCGGACGGTAGCCGCCGACGCCCATGATCCGTGCGTACGGGGCGCCCTTGCTGGGCTTGATCTTCGCCATGCTCTCTCGGGCTCCTTAGGCCCCCGCCGCGTCAGCGGCAGGTGATTGGGTCTCGGCGATGAGGGCGCGAGCCGCGTCGAGGTCGTCGGGTGTCTTGAGCGCCAGCGTCCGCACGCCGGGCATGGCGCGCTTGGCGATGCCCACCAGCGTGCCGCCGGGGCAGACCTCGATGAGCGCGGTCGCGCCCAGCCTCTGAGCGGTCTCCATGCACAGATCCCAGCGGACCGGGTTCGAGACCTGGTTGACCAGCCGGGCCACGACGTCGGGGCCGGTCGTGACCACCTCGCCGTCGGCGTTCGAGAGGTACGGGACGACCGGGTCGGCGACGACCAGGTCCTGCGCCGCCTTGCCGAGTCCGGCGACCGCCGGAGCCATGTGGTGCGTGTGGAAGGCACCGGCCACCTTGAGCGGCATGACCCTGCGGACCCCGTCGGGCTTGTCGTCGACGAGCGCCGCGATCTGCTCCGCGGTGCCCGCGGCGACGATCTGTCCGGCGCCGTTCACGTTCGCCGGGGTCAGCCCGAGCTTCTCCAGGTGCGGGAGCACGACGTCCGGGTCGCCACCGAGCAGCGCGGCCATGCCGGTCTCCGTGACGGCCGCGGCCTCGGCCATGGCCAGTCCGCGGGTCCGTACGAAACCGAGGGCCGCGGCGTCGTCGAGGACGCCCGCGAAAGCAGCGGCCGTGATCTCGCCGACGCTGTGTCCTGCGACGGCACCGGGCACGAAGTCGCCCAGCGCGGAAGCGGACAGCAGACCGGCCGCGACCAGCAGCGGCTGGGCCACCGCCGTGTCGCGGATGGCGTCGGCGTCGGCCTTCGTGCCGTAGTGGGCAAGGTCGAGCCCGATGGCGTCCGACCACGCGGCGACGCGGTCGGCGGCACCGGGAAGTTCGAGCCAGGGAGTCAGGAAGCCGGGCGTCTGAGCGCCTTGGCCGGGAGCGACGAGTACGAGCACCCTCACACTCTCTCTTGTGGACGGCTCCGGACGCCCGTGGGGACAGGGACGAAGAACCGTCGGGGTAATTGTTGGTGTCCGACAAAAGTCTAGAGCTGCGTATCCCCGTCGGCCAGGCGCCCCAGGATCAGAGCGATGCGCAGAGTGAATGCGGAGCGCACGTCGGAGGGTGACCAGCCGGTGACGTCGGTCACACGTCGGAGCCGGTAACGAACGGTGTTGGGGTGCACGAAGAGCATCCTGGCCGCGCCTTCCAGGCTGCTCGCCTGTTCCAGGTAGACACTCAGCGTTTCGAGGAGGGCCGAACCCGCCTCCTCCAGAGGTCTGTAGATCTCCTCCACCAACTGCTCACGCGCCGAGGGGTCCGACGCGATGGCGCGTTCCGGCAGCAGATCGTCGGCGAGCACCGGGCGCGGCGCGTCCTGCCAGGCGTAACCGGCCTTGAGCCCGGCGGCCGCGGCCTGCGCGGACCGGGTGGCCGCGAGCAGGTCGGGCACGATCGGCCCGGCGACCACAGGACCCGCCGCGTACGGGCCGATCAGGGCCTTGGCGACCTGGAGCGGATTGTCGTTGCCGCCCGCGATGACGACGAGCCGGTTGCCGAGGACACCGGTCAGCACCTGCACCTTGGCGTGGCGCGCGGCGCGGCGGATCGCCTCGACGGTCAGTTCGCTGTCGCCCTCGGGCGCGGTGCCGAGGATCACACAGACATGGTCGGGCGAGTTCCAGCCGAGCGCGGCGGCGCGGGACACCGCGCCCTCGTCGGCCTCGCCCGACAGCACCGCGTTGACCACCAGGGACTCCAGCCGGGCGTCCCAGGCCCCGCGGGCCTCGGCGGCCTGCGCGTACACCTGGGCGGTCGCGAAGGCGATCTCCCGGGCGTAGACCAGCAGCGCCTCGCGGAGGATCGACTCGTCGCCGGGGGCGGCGACTTCCTCGATCGCGGTCTCCATGACCTCGATCGTGGTGCGCACCATCTCGACCGTCTGCCGCAGCGTGATGGCCCGGGTCAGCTCGCGCGGGGCGGTGCCGAAGACGTCGGTGGAGATCGCCTGGGGGGCCTCGGGGTGCCGGAACCACTCGGTGAACGCCGCGATGCCGGCCTGGGCGACCAGACCGATCCAGGACCGGTTCTCCGGTGGCATCGCCCGGTACCACGGCAACGTCTCGTCCATCCGGGCGATGGCGTTCGCCGAGAGCCGGCCGGAGGCCTGCTCCAGCCGCTTCAGCGTCGCGGCATGAGGATGTGCGGGAGGGGGTCCGGGTTGCGCGGAATCGGGTCGGGGCACGTGGACAAGACTGCCTTATCGGGACCCGGGTGTGGCGTGGCGGGGCTACGGTGGTCGGCGTGATGGATGTACGGCGCTCCGGCGAGCGCTACCGCGGAGGCGACCCGGAGGCCGGTATCGACTCCCGCCACGCCTTCTCGTTCGGCACCTTCTACGACCCGGACAACCTGCGTTTCGGGCCGGTCCTGGCCTGCAACGAGGAGCGGCTCGCGCCAGGCGCGGGCTTCGGTGAACACCCGCACAGCCACACCGAGATCGTCACCTGGGTGGTCGAGGGCGAGCTCACCCACCGCGACTCGACAGGCGGCGCCACGGTCGTAAGGGCCGGGGACGTCCAGCACCTCTCGTCGGCCGGCGGGGTGCGCCACGAGGAGCGCAACGAGGGCGGGGACCCGCTGGTCTTCGTACAGATGTGGCTGGCACCCCTGGAGCCGGGCGGCGAGCCCTCGTACGAGATCGTGCGCGGCATCGCGGACGCCACGCCCTACGCGGTCCCGGCAGCGGGCGGGCTGCTCTCCGTCCGCAGACCGTCCCCCGGCGAGCGCGTGGCGGTGCCGGACGCGCCGGGGGTGTACCTGCATGTCGTACGGGGGGAAGTGCGGCTGGGGGATACGGAGTTGGTGCCGGGAGATTCGGTGCGGATCGCCGGGGAGCGGGGCCTCGACCTGGTGGCGGACACGGCGGCCGAGGTGCTGCTCTGGGAGCTGGAGACGGTCTGAGGGGTGTCCCGTAACGATCTCCGCCTCGTTGCGCGGCAGGTTCGGCGATCAGCGCGGTGGCGACGCGCCGGAAGCCCAGGCGGGCATAGAGCCGGGCGACGTCATCGTCGCCTGCCGACAAGAACACGGTCTCCGCTCCTCGCGATCGGGCGTCGGCCACCAGCGCCGCGGTGACCGCGGCTGCGAGACCACGACGGCGCGCGGTGGGCAGTGTCCCGACACCGACGATCTCGCTGACCGATCCGACTGGCTGGTGCTGACCCGCGCACAACGCCGTGCTGCCTTCCACCGCCGCGGCAACCGAAGTCAGACCCGCGTCGATCCGGGTCACCACGCGTTCCACCGACCCGTCGCCCGCTCGGGCACGCACGGCCTCAGCCAGCTCGGTGACTCCCGCCGAGCCCAGATCGGTTCCGGGCTCCGCGAAAGCAAGATGCGGCACGGCCAGCGCGCTCGCCAGCGCCGGGTCGTCCGGGCCCATGGTCCGCACCCGTATTCCGCCGGACGGCGCGTCCGCGGCGGGCACCGGGGCGCCCGGGTCAAGCACCATCAAGGGGTGCTCGTGAACCACAAGTCCCGAGTCCTCGACCGGGGCCCGCAGCCCGGGTGTGGTCTCGGCGACCCACTCAAAACTCTCCGTGATCCCGAGTTCACGCTGCCGGGCGCGGACCCGATCGACAGCGGCCACGCTCACCGCGCCGGACCATCCCCGAGCCGGACGTGCGTAGAACGGCCACCCCTGACCTTCCCGCACGAACAGAGTCAGCGGCCCGAAGTCCTCGACCCGGGCACCATGACGCGGCACCGCGTCGTAGTACCGCTCAAGTCGGTCCAGCAGTACTCGCTCAGGGCGATCACCAAGCTTCACAGAAGTCACGCGGGGCATCTCAACACCGGGGCACCGGCCACCGCCATCGCATGACAACTCGCCCGCAATTCACCCGCCGTATGGTCGATCATGCACGGAACGGCACAACCGCTTACCAAGTCACTCGGGCTTGTCACGCGAACTGCCTGCTCGGAGCCGGTGGCATGATCGGCGCGTGATCAGTGAACCTGGCCGACCCGGTGCGATGAGGCATGTCCTGTTCGATGTTGATGGCACCTTGATCGATGCCGTGGACAACCAGCGCCTGGTCTGGCGAACGTGGGCGGAGCGCTACGGGCTGGACCCCGATGAGGTCTACCGGGTGGCGCTGCGGACGAGGCCGATGGAGACCTTCGCGCAGGTCGCTCCTGACCAGGATCCTCGGAACTGCCTGGCCGCTCTGCACGAGTTGGAGGACGAGGACGTCCGCTCCGGCACCTATACAGCCTTCGCCGGCGCCTCGGAGGTGCTGACTGCTCTGGCACCCGGCACCTGGGCGTTGGTGACGTCGAACTATGAGCACCGGGTGCGTGGACGTTTTGCACGGACGGGCTTGCCGGTCCCGGAGGTTGTCGTGGATGCGGCCGCTGTGGAGGAAGGCAAGCCGTCGCCGGTGCCGTATCTCCGGGCCGCCGCGCGGCTTGGTGCCCAACCGGAGAACTGTCTGGTCATCGAGGACGCCCCCTCCGGGGTGCAGTCCGGGCTGCGTGCCGGGATGACGGTGTGGGGCGTCAACACCCCCGCGATGGTGGACGGCGTGCACCGTCACTTCGGCAGTCTGCGCGAAGCGGTCCGCGACATCCTCGCCTTCGCGTCCGGTCCTGCCTCCCACGGGCACGGAGGTTGATGCGCCGGCAGATCAGCGTGCGCCGCGAACGCACGTGCCGGGGGCCGCCGGAGGCGTGCGGGTCGAGGTCGCGGACGGATGGCCCCAACTGCCCAGCGCGGCCGTCGGCGATGAACTCGACGAGGGCGGGCGGGGGTTGGTCCTGGTCGACGCCCTCACCGACAGCTGGGGCGTGGAGCCGCGTCGCGACGGGTGTGGCAAGGCGGTGTGGTTCGAGTGCCTGACCGCGAAGGCGGCAGATACGCCGGCGCGGGGGATGGCCAGGGCGTGACGTGTTACCGGGCGGAGTTGACCTCGGAACGGATCTCGTATTCGAAACCCCAGTCGTTCGGGTTCTGGAGGCCGTATCCGGCAGCACGCCCTTGAACCCCGGGTCGACCACCGAGGACACGCCGTCCGGCATCAAACGGCTACGCCGACACCTCGCCGATTGCGCAGGTAAATCGACCGCGGATTTCCCGCTGTCATCCCGCTTCCCGAACAACACCGCAGACATATTCGGTCACCCTGGTTTCTGTGGTGCGCCTTCTGCCCTGCCCATCAATACGTTGAGTTGAATATGACTCCATTCGGCCACCCGGCCGAAAAGTGGTGGCGCTCAAGCTCTGCCCATTGATTCAAGGGGCAGAGGTAATCCGCGGGTCGTGTTTGTCGACCGTGTGCCGGGGAAGATTGCCATAGTCGTCATGAGGTTTGATCTACGTCGCTCCAGGCCGGGCTGGAGACCGAAAACCGTGGCCAGCGCTGCGCTTATCGCCCAATGTTTCCAGGTATTCCGCCAACCCATAACCATGCATGGGTCGAATCCCTGTTTCGAAAAGTGTAAGAAATCGAGGGTGGGTAACTTGATTTCGTGTGGGCGCGGCCAGATTCCACTGATTCCGCTGTCAAGGCGGGAAGGTGAAACCGTGACCGGGTTCAAGCTTAGTAAGCAGCTCCATTTCTCGGCCGTCCACCGTCTCTCCGATCTGCCCGAGGGGCGTCAGTGCGGCCGAATGACCGAGCCGTCAATCTCTCAGTGAGGTTCACTTGCACACACACCACGACACCCGTCCCGATGCGTCCTGCCTGGATGCGTCTCAGGTGATCACCCACCCGTTCTGCGCCCCGGGCGACGGCATGCCGACCGAGTACCGCGGCCCCCACAGCCTCAGCCATCGCGGCTGGCTGGACTTCACCAGGCGGCTGGAGCGGCGCGAGGAGATCGCCGCCGCCTGCGCCGCCGTCGCCGGTAACAAGCGCGTACTCGATGTGGGAGGCGGCACGGGCGATCTCACCCGGGCCGTCGCCCGGCAGCTCGGGCACTGCACGACGGTCGAACCACATCTTCAGCGGGCGGAGACACTGCACGAGCGCACCGGGGCGGACGGCGGCGGGACGATCGAGATCCTGCCCGGAGCCGCCGAGTCCCTCCCGTTCGCCGACGCGTCGTTCGACGCGGTGATCGCCACCTGGGTCCTTCCGTATGTAGAGGATCTTGAACGGTCGGTGCGCGAGATGGCGCGGGTCTGCGACCGTTCCCAACCGGAGGCGAAGATCGTCCTGCTGGGCGGCGCCGCCGACAACGAGCTGGTGAGCATCCTCAACGAGACCTGCGTACCGGTGGCCGGGGAACCGCAGGACCACCAGGGGTACTTGCTGGGCTGTGCCGCCCGGGTGCTCAGCAGGCATGGCTTCGGCTGCTTCTCCCTGGGGCGCACGGAGGCGGCCGTCCATTTCCCCGAGCAGCGCGTCGAGGACCGTGTCGAGGCCGCTGCGGAGACTCTGGTCAACTTCTGGTACGAGGACCATCCGAAGGCCGCCGAGATGCGTGAGGCCGTCGCTCCGGCGATCTACCGGCACTTCACGCACCGGCCGCACGCCATCGGGGACCAGGGCCTTGTGCTCATTGCCCGCCCGAAGTGCCGGGCGGACGCCGAATGAACATCGCTTTCGTCCTCCTGACCCACGAGCCCGACGAACCCGCCGGGATCGAACGGGCTCTGGCGTCACTCGCCGATGGGCTCAGAGAACTCGGCCACCGGGTCCTGTTCGTGGCCGCCGGCCCCCCGTCCGTGTCGGACGGCCCCGACCTCGTGCGCCTGAAGACGCTCACGCTGCCGCGGCCCATGCTCGTCGACCAGGTGCTGTCTCTCCTGCCCAGTCCGCTTCCCGTCCGGCGAGAGGTCGAGAGCGTGCTGCGTGAGCAGGACATCGATCTCGTCTGCTGGGCGGACGCGGTCGCGGGCCTCGGCTGCCTCAGCCCCGCTCCGCCAGAGGTCCGTACAGCGCTGATGGTCCATTTCATGCGGACCGACGATTCGATGAAGCAGAGTCTGGGACACAAGCCCGGGGTCGTCCTGCCGGTGAGCGACTACCTCACCCGCGCCTCGGCTCGCGCCGGTGTGGACACCACCGGCTGGCGGGCCCTCCCGAACGCCGTCCCGGCCCGGAGCGACCCGCCGTCTCCTGACGTACGGGAACAGCTTCGCCGTACCGGCCCGGTGCGAACGCTGGCCAGGGCCGACCCGCAGAAAGGCATCGCCCAACTGCTGGACGCCTTCCCGGAGGAGGGGATCGGCCGACCGGTACAGATCATCCTGGCGACGGCACGGTTCGAGTTCTGGCCGGGCATGCAGGAAGACGTGCTCGATGAGTGCCGACGCCTGGCCGGTCGCCTCCCCGACGTCGAGATCCTTCCTCAGATCCCGTGGCAGGACGTGCAGGGGTTCCTGGCCGAAGCCTCCATCGCGCTGGCGCCGTCCGTCGAGCCGGAGACCTTCGGCAATGTTGCCGCTGAGGCGCTCTCGGTCGGTACGCCGGTCGTGGGATACGCACTGGGCCACCTTCCCGCCCTGGTCGGTGAGGCCGGCCGCATGGTGGACCTGGGCGACGGGCCCGGCCGGTTGTGGGCACAGGTGAGGGACCTGGTCAACGACGCTCCCGCCTACCACGCGCTGTCCCGGCAGGCCGTGTTGCAGGCCGCGGACCTCATGCCCGTTGCCGTCGCAGGAACCTTCCTGGCCCTGACGGCACCGACCGCCCCATGACCGGCCCACAGAGCACCGACACTTCCGCGCACGCCATCGACCTGTCCCGCCGCGGGGCAGAGACACATCGGAGGAACGGACATGAGCCAGACTCCTGCGAGTACCGACCCGTTCACCGCTGTCATCGTCCTGTCGGGAGGCATGGACTCGACGACCCTGACGGCGCACTACGCGGCACTGGGCTACCAGTTGATCGCCGTGACGGCCGACTATGGGCAGCGCCACCGACAGGAGATCGAATCCGCCCGCGCGGTCGCGAACCACTACGGCGCCGACCACCATGTGGTCGATCTGCGCGGCTACGGGGCACTGCTGCACGGGTCGGCTCTCACCGACGCCGACGTGGAAGTGCCTGACGGTCACTACGCCGAGGACTCCATGCGCTCGACGGTGGTGCCCAACCGAAACGCCGTCCTGGCCAACGTCGCCGTAGGAGTGGGTGTGGCCAACAGGGCGGCCACCGTTGCCCTGGGCATGCACGCAGGCGACCACTTCGTCTATCCGGACTGCCGACCGGCCTTCGTCGATGCCTTGCGCAGCCTGGTGGACGTGGCCAACGAAGGGTTCCCGACGCCGCGGGTCGAGGCGCCCTTCCTCGCCTGGTCCAAGGCGGACATCGCAACGCACGGGGCCCGCCTGAACGCGCCGCTGGACCTGAGCTGGTCCTGCTACAAAGGCGGTGAAACACACTGCGGTACGTGCGGCACCTGCTACGAGCGGCGTGAAGCATTCCGCGACGCCGGAGTGGAGGACCCGACCGCATATGTGGACAGCGTGACCGAATTCACGGCGCCACGCTCCTGAGCGCAGCCGGGGGCGACCGGTCACCGCCCGGAGTTGACCTCCGCCAGTACCGCCTCGGTGAACGGCGGCCACGCTTCGATCGCCCACGGTCCGAAGGCCCGGTCGGTCAGTGCCACGCAGGCGGCCCCCGCCTCCGGGTCGACCCAGAGGAACGTACCCGACTGGCCGAAGTGGCCGAAGGTGCGCGGCGACGACGAACTGCCCGTCCAGTGCGGGGACTTGGCGTCCCTGATCTCGAAGCCGAGGCCCCAGTCGTTCGGGTTCTGCAGGCCGTAACCGGGCAGCACGCCCTTGAGCCCCGGGTGGACCACCGCGGTGGCTTCGGCGACGGTGCGCGGGTCGAGCAGCCGGGGCGACTGGAGCTCGGCGGCGAACCTGGCCAGGTCGTCGGCGCTGGACACGGCGTCCTTCGCGGGGGAGCCGTCCAGCGAGGTGGCCGCCATCCCGAGCGGTTCGAGCACCCCCTCGCGGAGGTAATCGGCGAACGGGATGCCGGTGGCCGCGGCGATGTGGTCGCCCAGCGCCTCGAACCCCGCGTTGGAGTAGATGCGGCGCTCACCGGGGGCCGCCATCACCCGGTTCTCGTCGAAGGCGAGACCGCTGGTGTGGGCGAGCAGATGCCGGACCGTGGACCCGGGAGGACCCGCGGGCTCGTCCAGCTCGACCGCACCCTCCTCGTACGCCATGAGTGCGGCGTACGCGGCGAGCGGCTTGGTGACCGAGGCGAGCGGGAAGCGCCGCGCGGTCGGGCCGACGGCACCGGCGACGCTGCCGTCCGCTCGTACGACGGCGGCGGCCACCGTGGGTACCGGCCAGTTCTCGGTCATCGCCAGGCTCTTCATGAGGGACGAGCCTAACTACAGCGTCAGACGCATCGCCGGATCGGGGGTCCTGACGAATCCGAGGGAGGCGTAGAGGGGCTCGCCGTCGGCCGACGCCCGCAGGTCGACCTTGGGCACACCCCGCTCCCGGAACCAGCCGAGCAGCGCCTCCATGCAGGCGCGCGAGTACCCTCGGCGGCGCATGTCCGGATCGGTCGCGACGCTGAAGACGTAACCGCTCGTGCCGTGCGGGTTGCCGGGGCCGCCGAGCCGGTACTCGACCGTGCCGACCACGCAGGCGGCGAGCCCGCCGTCCGGCCGGTCGACGACGAACGCGGTGAGATCGGACTCCGGGTCCTTGAGCTTCCCGCGCAGCGTCTCGACGGCGGCCGGCTGCCAGCTGATGTCCGGGTGCGGTTTCCCGGACATGGAGTCCTGCATCAGCTTGCGCAGGCGTACGAGTTCGACGGCGTCATCGGGAATCGCGCGGCGGGCGGTGCTCATGATCCTGGAGGCTACGGGAGCCGTCTGTGAAGTTCCGCTCGATTTCGCTTGCTTGGAGTGCACTCCAAGGATCTAGCGTTGGTGTTGTCGCGAGGATGAAGGAGCTGGGACCGCATGACTGTGACCGAGACCGTGCCCGCGTCGGAGACCGTGGACCTCTGCGCTGGACCGCCCACCGCGGGCAGGCTGCCCGACGGGAAGGACCAGTACACGATCAGCCAGGTCGTCGCGTTCACCGGTCTCACAGCGCACACTCTGCGCTGGTACGAGAGGATCGGGCTGATGCCGCATGTCGACCGGTCGCACACCGGCCAGCGCCGCTTCTCCAACCGCGACCTGGACTGGCTGGCCTTCGTCGGCAAACTGCGGCTGACCGGGATGCCGGTGGCCAAGATGGTCCGCTACGCCGAACTCGTACGCGAGGGCGTGGACACCTTCGAGGAACGGCAGGAGCTCCTGGAGGAGACCCGCAGAGATGTGCGGCTGCGTATCGCGGAACTCCACGACACGCTCTCCGTACTCGATTTCAAGATCGGCTTTTACGCGGACGCCCGGCGGGCGTCGGAGAGGTTCTGAACCTGATGAGCATCGAAAAGATCGACAGGGTACGGCTGGGACAGGGCGGCCCCGAGGTCGGCGTGCAGGGCTTCGGTGCCATGGGCATCAGCGAGTTCTACGGGGACACCGACGAGGCGGCGGCCAGGGACACCCTGGAGGCCACCGTCGAGGCCGGTGTCACGCTGATCGACACGGCCGACATCTACGGACTGGGCGCCAACGAGAGCTTCCTGGCGCCGTTCGTCGCCGCGTACCGTGACGAGATCACGCTGGCCACCAAGTTCTCCATCGAGCGGCGCGCCGACGACGAGCACTACCGGGGGGTGCGCAACGACGCCCCGTACATCAGGCAGGCCGTCGAGGCGAGCCTGCGCCGGCTGAACGTCGACGTCATCGACCTCTACTACATGCACCGCCGCAACCCCGATGTGCCGCTGGCCGAGTCCGTCGGCGCGATGGGCGAGCTGGTGGCCGCCGGCAAGGTCAAGTACCTGGGGCTGAGCGAGGTGACCGGTGCCGAACTGCGCGAGGCGCACGGCGTGCACCCGATCACCGCCGTGCAGTCCGAGTGGTCGCTGTTCAGCCGCGATGTGGAGCTGAGCCTGATCGGTGCGGCCGCCGATCTCGGGGTGGGCATCGTGCCGTACTCCCCGCTCGGCCGGGGCTTCCTCACCGGCTCCTTCGCGGACGCGTCCAAGGACCTCGAAGGCGGCGACTTCCGGAAGTTCCAGCCCCGCTTCACCGGCGACAACGCCAAGGCCAACGCGGCGCTCCTCGAACCGGTGCACAAGATCGCGGCGGCGCACGGCGCGACGGCCGCGCAGGTGGCCCTCGCCTGGGTGCAGCAGCGGGCCGAAGTGCACGGGCTCCGGGCGGTCGTGCCGATCCCCGGCACCCGTAAGCGCACCCGCCTGCTGGAGAACACCGGCGCCACGCGGTTGCGGCTGACCAGTGACGAACTGGCGCTCCTCGAACCGATCGCGGGCGAGGTCAAGGGCGACCGCTACCCGGACATGTCGTCGACGTCGGCGGCCCGCGAGTAGCCGCATCCGGGGGACATCAATGTGACGCCGGAGGGGGTCCGCCACAGTGCGGGCCCCCTCCGGCATGTCTCTCCGTACGTGCCTGCCGTTACAGCTCCGCCAGCAGTTCGGCCTTCTTCGCGCTGAACTCGTCGTCCGTGACCAGCCCGGACGAGTGCAGCTCGCCCAGGTGCCGTATCCGCTCGGCGATGTCCGCCGGGTCGCGCCGGCCGGTGGCGATGGCGGGCACCGGCACCGGCACCGTCCTGGAGTGGCGGGCCGCCCCCAGGACCGCGGCGGCGAAGGGCAGTGACTCGTGCACCGGTCCGTAACCGAGTCCGAAGACGACAGCCGCGGGGTCCTGGTCCGCCTGCGCCGTGTCCGGCTCGCCCTGCCGCAGCACCCGCAGATAG
Organism: Streptomyces sp. NBC_00440; assembly: GCF_036014215.1. NCBI lineage: Bacteria > Bacillati > Actinomycetota > Actinomycetes > Kitasatosporales > Streptomycetaceae > Streptomyces > Streptomyces sp. NBC_00440. Next base: position 2,167,063 of record NZ_CP107921.1, on the reverse strand, counting down.
CCGTCGTACGCCTCGGGGGAGCGCCAGTCCACACCGGTCAGCTCGGCCACCGGGAAGCTCTGGTCGCCGCACTTCCACTTGGCCGACGACGCACCCGTCCAGGACCACCGGAACGAGACCCTCGACCCGTCGAAGGACGCCTTGCCGTCGTACGCCTTGAAGTGGAGCGGCGCCTCGGGCGCCGCCACCAGGAACCGTTCGGCCGGCTCGGCCGCCTCCGGCACCAGCCGCGCCGTCAGCTCGTCCGCGTAGTACTCGGCGAGCGTCCGCTGCGCGGCCGGAAGCACCAGCCGGTACGGATCGCACCCCTCCTTCAGCTGCCCCGAGGCCGCCTCCATCAGCGGGTCGGCGCCCGCGCGCGGTGCCGCGTGCAGCACCACGGTCCCCCGTCTGCCCTCGGTCACCGTCACCGACCCCAGCGCCTCGTGGGGGATACGCCGCTGACGCAGCGCCTGGAAGAGCTTCGGCGTGCGAATCCCCCGTTCGAAGCGGATGAGCACGGAGTCGGTCGCGAACTCCCAGGTGGCTTGAATTCCGGCCAGCACATCACCCATGTGCCACATCGTAGGCGGCGTGCGCCCGCGCGTCGCCCCTCTGCGGCGGACCTGATGTACGGACATCTACGCGCGTGAACCCCCTGAGACCGCCCGGTATTGGGGTGGGCGGCCCGAATCACCGCAAGATCAGCTGCGGCAGGTGTCCCCGCCGTTCGCACATGTCACCGAATCGAACTCGCCGGTGCCGACCGCCGCGAAGTTGTGCAGGCTCTCGGTACCGGGCGCGAAATAGCCGGTGTGGCCCTGTGCCGAGCCCGCCGACACGACGCGGGCGCCGAACTGCGGCGAGACCGGGTCGGCGCCGTGGCCGAGGCCCCCGACGTCCAGATGCGGGACGTCCTGGATCCAGTCGCTGCTGTCCCGCATCGCCCACACCCGGGCGCCCGTGTCCAGTTGCGCGGCGTTCTCGACGCGCATCCCCGGGCTGCCCGCGACCGCGATGTCGCTGACCCGGGACGGGAGGTCGCGGGCGGCGACGCCGCAGAGCACCGAGCCGTAGCTGTGGCAGAACAGCGCGACGGGCGCCCTGCCCGGCAGCGCGTCGACGAGCGCGTGCAGCCGGAGCGAACCCTCGGCGGCGAGTCTGCCGATCGCGGCGTCCACGCCGATACCGACGGGCGAGGTGTAGTCGGCCCAGGCGATGACGGCGGTGTGCGACCCGGGGTCCGCGGAGTGCTCGGCGCTGTACAGCGACGTCGCCATGCCCACCGGCGCGGTGTAGTAGGCCTGCCGGGTCTTCTGGAAGGTCAGCAGGTTGGTGTCGACTCCGGGCACCACGATGGAGATGTGCCGGGCCTGCTGCAGATCGCCCATCACCTGGGCGACCCGGCCGGTGCCGGTCGGGTCGAAGGCGAGGATCTGCCGGCCGGGCTGCGCCAGCGCGTTGTAGCGGTCGTAGGTCTGGCGCGCGTCCTGGTGGCCGAGCTTGTTCAGCGTGGGGTCGGTCAGCCGTTCGCGTTCCTGCCCGGCGGCCTGTTCCAGCGCACGCCGGTTGGCCTGGTAACGCAGGGTCACCGGAGCGCCGTTGAGATTGCCGACCACCAGCGGATAGTCGTCGACGAGCCGGGCGCGGTCGGCCGCGGTGAGCTCGGCGAAGAAACTCGACAGCCGGTGCGGCGACGCGTTGGGCGAGGGGAGGTGGTGGCCGGCGATGGAGCCTCTGCCCCAGGCGGCCAGCGCGGCTTGGCGCGGTCCGGCGGTTCTGTGGTGGTGCACGGCGGTCCAGCCGGTGGTGGCCAGCATGACGAACACCACCGCGAGCGCGAGCAGAGTGCGCCAGACGGTGAGGGTGGGGGAGGAGTCGAAGGAAGTCACTGCCCGCCACCCTAGGAGACGGGGAAGCGTGCTTGCGAAGTCCGTGAGACACATCACGTTTCATCGCGGGAATGTATCCGAATGACTACATGCCGTGTGCGCCTGTCGTACGCCAGTTCCCTGCCAGTGCCGGCCCGATCTGGTCCAGGTGGGTCAGGGTGATCGCCCGCATCGAGGCGATGCTCAGGTCCTGGCCCTTGCCCCAGATCCGGCCGGTGGCCCGCATCACGCCGTCGAACGCCGCGACGGCCACGCGCGGCCGCGGATCGGTGTCCACGTCGAGCCCCTCGCGTGTGGCGATCAGCTGGGCGATCCGGTCCTCCAGCTCGGCCGAGCGGCGCAGATGGATCGCGAGCAGGGCGGGGGAGGACTCGATGATCTGGCAGGTCCGCATGTACAGGTCGACCGGGATCAGGTCCTCGATGGTCAGGCTGATGCTGTCCCAGGAGGCGAGCACGGCGTTGCGCATCGCCTCGAACGGGGTCTCCTGCGGCGGGCGGGCCTCCAGGGCGGTGAAGAACTGTGACTCCACCAGGTCGTGCACCGCGAAGGCGGCCTCCTCCTTGCTGGCGAAGTACCGGAAGAAGGTGCGCTGGGAGACCTCGACGGCGTCGGCGATCTCGTCGACGGTCGTCTGCTCGTACCCCTTTGTCGTGAAGAGTTCGAGTGCGATGCGCAGCAGGGCCTCGCGGGTGCGCTGCTTCTTGCGCTCCCGCAGTCCGGTCGGCGCGTCCGGCGTCGACGGCTCGGTCTGCTCCATCGTCACGTTCTGGTCCTCTTTCGGTGTGGGGGGCGTGGGGGGCGTTGGGGGGGTGTGCGGTGCGCGGTCCGGCTTCGGTTCCGGCCCCGGGGCTGAACTTCTCCCGGTTTCGGGTGCTTTGTCGTTCCAGCGTACCTGTGAGCTATGTGACAGCTACCGACTTGTGGATTGGTTTGTCAAATGTCAGAGGCTGACACTAGTCTGACTCGTATGACTAGTCAGACCACTGTCGACCCGGCGCCGCAGGATATTGCGGCACCGCCGGTCAAGGGGCTCCGCGGCCACCCTTGGCTGACGCTCTTCTCCGTGGCCATCGGCGTGATGATGGTCGCGCTCGACGGCACGATCGTCGCGATCGCCAACCCGGCCATCCAGAAGGATCTCGGGGCCACCTTCGCCCAGATCCAGTGGATCACCAATGGCTACTTCCTCGCCCTCGCCGTGGCGCTGATCACCGCGGGCAAGCTCGGTGACCGATTCGGCCACCGCCAGACCTTCCTCATCGGCGTGGTCGGCTTCGCCGCCGCGTCCGGCGCCATCGGCTTCTCCAACAGCGTCAGCCTGGTCGTGACCTTCCGGGTCCTCCAGGGGCTGTTCGGTGCGCTGCTGATGCCCGCCGCGCTCGGCCTGCTGCGCGCCACCTTCCCGGCCGAGAAGCTCAACATGGCCATCGGCCTCTGGGGCATGGTCATCGGCGCCTCCACCGCGGGCGGCCCGATCATCGGCGGCCTGCTCGTCCAGCACGTCAGCTGGCAGTCGGTCTTCTTCATCAATGTGCCGGTCGGTGTGATCGCGCTCGTCGTGGGTGTGGTGATCCTCAAGGACCACCGGGCCGCGAACGCCCCGAAGTCCTTCGACATCCTGGGCATCCTGCTGCTCTCGGCGGCCATGTTCTGCCTGGTCTGGGCGCTCATCAAGGCCCCGGCGTGGGGCTGGGGCGACGGCAAGGTCTGGATCTTCCTGGCCGTCTCGCTGGTCTGTTTCGCGGCCTTCGCGTTCTGGGAGACGAAGGTCAGGGAGCCGCTCATCCCGATGGCGCTCTTCCGCTCGGTGCCGCTCTCCGCGGGCGTCGTGCTGATGGTGCTCATGGCCATCGCCTTCATGGGCGGCCTCTTCTTCGTCACCTTCTATCTCCAGAACGTGCACGGTATGAGCCCGGTCGACGCCGGACTTCATCTGCTGCCGCTCACCGGCATGATGATCGTCGCCTCCCCGCTCGCGGGCGCGGTGATCACCAAGCTCGGCCCGCGCATCCCGCTCGCCGGCGGCATGGTCTGCACGGCCGTCGCGATGTACGGCATGTCCACGCTGGGGACCGACACCGGCAGCCTCAACATGTCGATCTGGTTCGCGCTGCTCGGCCTGGGGCTCGCCCCGGTCATGGTCGGCGCCACCGAGGTCATCGTCGGCAACGCCCCGATGGAGCTCTCCGGTGTCGCCGGTGGTCTCCAGCAGGCCGCCATGCAGATCGGTGGCAGCCTCGGTACGGCGGTGCTCGGCGCGGTCATGGCCTCCAAGGTCGACAGCACCCTGCCGGTCAAGTGGGCGGACGCCAAACTTCCTCCGTTCGGGTTCGGTCAGCTGGACCAGGCGTCGCAGGCTGTCCAGGTCGGCATGGCCCCGGTGCCGCCGCACGCGCCGGCCGGACTCGCCGCGAAGATCACCGGCGTCGCGCACGACACCTTCATGTCGGGCATGAGCCTGGCCTGCCTGGTCGCCACCGGCGTCGCGGTCGTCGCTGTCTTCGTGGCCCTGCTCACCAAGCGCGGTGACAACCCGGAGGCGGCTTCGGGCGCCGCCCACATCTGACGCCCCCTTCCGACGCCCCGGCGTCAACTCCGCGCACACGACAGCCCCGCCGGACCCCTCCGGCGGGGCTGTCGCCTATCAGGGTGGTACGGGCGGTGCGCTCTTCCGGCGGTACGTGATCACGGGCCAAGCTGCGGTCCGGAAGATCCATACGTACGACGCACCACACGGGGGACCACGATGAACACCGCACTCACCCGGCGCACCGCACCCGCCGCCGACACCGGCCCCGCGGCCGGCATCCGTAGGACCCTGCTCCGCAAGGCCCTGCTCCGTACGACCGTCACGGCCGGGATCGTCACGGCCACCGTGTTCGCCGCGCCCCAGGCACTCGCCCCGCACACCGCGCTGGCCGCATCGCAGCCCCGGATGGGGGAGTGCGCGACCGGCGAACTCTGCCTCTGGGAGAAGGGCGCCTTCAAGGGCGCCCGCCGCACCTACGACCTCACCGGTGCCGGCATCGACAGCTGTACGCCGCTCCCCGCGGGCGCCACCGCCCAGTCCGTCGCCAACCGCACCGGGCGCCCGGTCACCACGTACCAGTCCGCCGAGTGCGCGGAGACGGGCGAGTTCGATACGTACCCGGGAGGCGGCACCTGGCTGCCGAACTCCCCTTACCAGGTACGGGCGTTCAAGATCCGGGAGAGCTGAGCACCCGCTGACCCGCGCCACCTACGCGGAAGGGCGGCGGGACCGCCGTGGTCCCGCCGCCCTCATGCGTGCTCAGTGACGCCTACGCGTCGCCGCCCGCCGCGCCCGGATCGGCCGACGACACGTCCAGGAGCTGGTAGCGGTCGATGGCCTGCTTCAGGGCCGAACGGTCCACCTTGCCCTGCTTCGCCAGCTCGGTGAGGACCGAGACGACGATCGACTGCGCGTCGATGTGGAAGAAGCGGCGCGCCGCGCCCCGGGTGTCCGCGAAGCCGAACCCGTCAGCGCCCAGCGACTGGTATGGCCCCGGCACCCAGCGTGCGATCTGGTCCGGCACCGAGCGCATCCAGTCCGACACGGCCACGAACGGGCCTTCGGAGTCGGAGAGTTTCCGCGTCACATACGGGACGCGCTGCTCCTCCTCGGGGTGGAGCAGATTGTGCCGCTCCACCTCCACGGCCTCGCGGCGCAGCTCGTTCCAGGAGGTCGCGGACCAGACATCGGCCTTCACGTCCCACTCGTCGGCGAGGATCTGCTGGGCCTCGACGGCCCACGGGACGGCCACGCCGGACGCCATGATCTGCGCCGGGATCCGGCCCCGCTCGCCCGGCTTGAAGCGGTGGATGCCCTGGAGGATGCCGTCGACGTCGACGTCCTCGGGCTCCGCCGGATGCTGGATCGGCTCGTTGTAGACGGTGAGGTAGTAGAAGACGTCCTCGCCCGCCCTGCCGTCCGCCGTCTCGCCGTACATCCGGCGCAGACCGTCCTGGACGATGTACGCGATCTCGAAACCGAACGCCGGGTCGTAGGCGACACAGGCCGGGTTGGTCGACGCGAGCAGCTGCGAGTGGCCGTCCGCGTGCTGGAGCCCCTCACCCGTCAGCGTGGTCCGCCCGGCGGTCGCGCCGAGCACGAAGCCGCGCGCCAGCTGGTCGCCCATCTGCCAGAACTGGTCGCCGGTCCGCTGGAATCCGAACATCGAGTAGAAGACGTACACCGGGATCATCGGCTCGCCGTGCGTGGCGTACGCCGAACCGGCCGCGATCAGCGACGCCGTGCAGCCGGCCTCGGAGATGCCGTCGTGCAGCATCTGCCCGGTCGGCGACTCCTTGTACGCGAGCAGCAGTTCGCGGTCCACCGACTCGTACTGCTGGCCGAGCGGGTTGTAGATCTTCGCGCTCGGGAAGAACGCGTCCATACCGAAGGTGCGGTACTCGTCGGGGGCGATCAGCACGAAGCGCTTGCCGATCTCCTTGTCCCGCATGAGGTCCTTCAGGACCCGGACGAACGCCATGGTGGTGGCGATCGACTGGTGGCCCGAACCCTTCTTCGCGATGGCGTACGTCTTGTCCGGGGGCAGCGGCAGCGGCTTGGCGCGGACCACCCTGGTCGGCACGTAACCGCCGCAGGACTTGCGGTGGTCGTGCATGTACTGGATCTCTTCGGAGTCCCGGCCCGGGTGGTAGTACGGCGGGTTGCCGTCCTCCAGGTCCTTGTCCGCGATCGGCAGGTGCAGCCGGTCCCGGAAGCGCTTCAGGTCGTCCGCGGTCAGCTTCTTCATCTGGTGGGTCGCGTTGCGGCCCTCGAAGTTCGGGCCCAGCGTCCAGCCCTTGATGGTCTGGGCGAGGATCACCGTCGGCTGGCCCTTGTGCTCCTTGGCCGCCGTGTAGGCCGCGAACACCTTCCGGTGGTCGTGCCCGCCGCGCCCGAGGTGCAGGATCTGCTCGTCGGACATGTCCTCGACCATCTTGCGCAGCCGCTGGTCGGTGCCGAAGAAGTGCTCACGGATGTAAGCGCCGCTCTCGGTGGCGTACGTCTGGAACTGGCCGTCCGGCGTGGTGTTCATCTTGTTGACCAGGGTGCCGTCGCGGTCCTGGGCCAGCAGCGGGTCCCAGCTCCGGTCCCAGACCAGCTTGATGACGTTCCAGCCGGCGCCGCGGAACTGCGACTCCAGCTCCTGGATGATCTTGCCGTTGCCGCGTACCGGGCCGTCGAGGCGCTGGAGGTTGCAGTTGACGACGAAGGTCAGGTTGTCCAGGCCCTCACGGGCGGCGATGGAGAGCTGGCCGAGCGACTCGGGCTCGTCCATCTCGCCGTCGCCGAGGTAGGCCCAGACATGCGACTTGGAGGTGTCCGCGATCCCGCGCGCCTCCATGTAGCGGTTCATCCGCGCCTGGTAGATCGCGCCGAGCGGGCCGAGGCCCATCGAGACGGTCGGGAACTCCCAGAAGTCCGGCATCAGCCGCGGGTGCGGGTAGCTGGACAGCCCGTAGGGAGCCTTCGACTTCTCCTGGCGGAACCCGTCGAGCTGCTGCTCGGAGAGCCGGTCGAGCAGGAAGGCGCGGGCGTAGATGCCGGGGGACGCGTGCCCCTGGAAGAAGACCTGGTCGCCGCCGAGACCGTCGTCCTTGCCACGGAAGAAGTGGTTGAAGCCCACGTCGTACAGCGAAGCGGAGGAGGCGAAGGTGGCGATGTGGCCGCCGACCCCGATACCGGGGCGCTGGGCGCGCGAGACCATCACGGCCGCGTTCCAGCGGGTGGCGTTCAGGACCTTGCGCTCGATCTCCTCGTTGCCCGGGAAGAACGGCTCGTCCTTGGTGGCGATCGTGTTCACGTAGTCCGTGCTGCGCATCTCGGGCACGGCCACGCGCTTCTCGCGCGCGCGCTCGATGAGGCGGAGCATCAGATAACGCGCACGCTCACGGCCGCGCTCGTCGACGGCGGCATCGAGGGAGGCGAGCCATTCCTGGGTCTCTTCAGGATCGAAGTCCGGGACCTGGCTCGGAAGGCCGCCAATGATGATCGGGTTGCGATCGGATCCGGAAACCACGCTGTTCCTTCGCTGTTCGGTGGTGCGGTATCGGGGCGTACGCCGCCACCATCGTGTACCGCCAGGACGCTGACGTCATCTCTACCGAGGGGTAGGTAACCGTCACGCGGTGAGACATCCCGTCCGGAGGCCGCTGCTGGGTCCGGCGAAATCGCAACCTTACGCCCGACCCGCTCAGACATTCCCAAAGGGATCCGGGGCACAATTGACGTATCCGGATGGAGGGGAACCCTCGCAAATACGGATGAACAGTGTGGGATGGATCACCAGAGACCGTCAGGACCTGCCTGAGGTTGGGGTGAGGTGCCAGGAAACGTCACCGTTTCGGCTGTCTCGACCGCTGGGTACTTGCGCGATCGGTCCCGCCCGTGTGGACTACGGCCAACGCCCCGCGCACGCGCGTGGCTGGTGCATTTCCAAAAACGATCAGGAGGCAAACCGTGAGCGCGACCGCGGACCACGCGGAGGAGCGGACCAATCAGGCAGCACGCCTGGGGTTCGAGCCCGGACAAGTGGTCCAGGAGATCGGCTACGACGACGACGTCGAGCAGGAACTCCGTGAGGGTATTGAGAGCGTCATCGGCCAGGAACTCGTCGACGAGGACTACGACGACGTGGCTGACGCTGTCGTGTTGTGGTTCCGCGACGAGGACGGCGACCTTACGGACGCGCTGGTGGACGCCATCGGTCTGGTCGACGACGGCGGCGCGGTCTGGCTGCTGACCCCCAAGACCGGCCGTGACGGTTACGTCGAGCCGAGCGACATCAACGAGGCATCTCAGACAGCCGGTCTGGCCCAGACCAAGAGCATCAATGCCGGCAAGGACTGGACGGGGAGCCGTCTGGTCACACCGAAGGTGGCAAGGTCCGGCAAGCGCTGAGTCGCCATAAGCCCCGAGAAGCCCCCGCCGGCCGTCCTGCCGGCGGGGGCTTCCCCCTGTTCCGGGGCTCCGCTTCCCCCTGTCCCGATGCGGGGCCGCCCGCCCCCGGTGGGGCCGGCAGCGAGGCCATAGGGTGGGCATCATTCGAATGGCCCCACCGAAGGGAAGCGTTTTCATGGCGATCGAGGTCGGCACCGAGGCCCCGGATTTCGAGCTGAAGGACAACCACGGCCGGACCGTCCGCCTCTCGGACTTCCGCGGCGAGAAGAACGTGGTGCTGCTCTTCTACCCCTTCGCTTTCACCGGCGTGTGCACCGGCGAGCTCTGCGCCCTCCGCGACGAGCTGCCGAAGTTCGTCAACGACGACGTGCAGCTGCTCGCCGTCTCCAACGACTCCATCCACACGCTGCGCGTCTTCGCGGAGCAGGAGGGCCTCGAATACCCGCTGCTCTCCGACTTCTGGCCGCACGGCGAGGCCTCGCGGGCGTACGGCGTCTTCGACGAGGAGAAGGGGTGCGCGGTGCGCGGGACCTTCATCATCGACAAGGAGGGCGTCGTCCGCTGGACCGTCGTCAACGGTCTGCCGGACGCTCGTGACCTGAACGAGTACGCCAAGGCGCTCGACACCCTCTGACCCGGCCGGTGAAGAGCCTGCCGTGTCCGGGAACCGGTCACTAGGATCGGTTCGTTGATCCGATGCCACGTAAAAACGGGGGCAAGGGCCCTCCTCGGCCCCTCGAAACCAATTGGGAGGACTCGTGGGAGTCAGCCTCAGCAAGGGCGGCAACGTCTCGCTGACCAAGGCCGCACCCAATCTGACCGCGGTCATCGTCGGTCTCGGATGGGATGCACGCACCACCACAGGTGGTGACTTCGACCTCGACGCCAGCGCTCTGCTGACGAACGAAGAGGGCAAGGTCGCCAACGACTCGAACTTCGTCTTCTTCAACAACCTCAAGAGCCCCGACGGCTCGGTCGAGCACACCGGTGACAACCTCACCGGTGAGGGCGAGGGCGACGACGAGGTCATCAAGGTGAATCTCGCCGGTGTGCCCGCCGATGTCTCGAAGATCGTGTTCCCGGTCTCGATCTACGAGGCCGAGAGCCGCCAGCAGAGCTTCGGCCAGGTCCGCAACGCGTACATCCGCGTGGTGAACGAGGCGGACAACTCCGAGCTGGCGCGGTACGACCTCAGTGAGGACGCGTCGACGGAGACCGCCATGGTCTTCGGCGAGCTCTACCGCAACGGCGCGGAGTGGAAGTTCCGCGCCATTGGCCAGGGGTACGCCTCCGGGCTGCGCGGTATCGCGCAGGACTTCGGCGTCAACGTCTGAGTTCCGCGTCAACGTCTGAGCAGGATTCACTCCGTCCGGCGCCGCACCTCAGTGCGGCGCCGGACGTGCTAGTCAACCGTTCCACACCTCGGGGAGGATCAGCGATCATGGGCGTTACGCTCGCCAAGGGAGGCAATGTCTCCCTCTCGAAGGCCGCACCCAACCTCACGCAAGTTCTGGTCGGGCTCGGCTGGGACGCACGCTCCACCACCGGAGCGGACTTCGACCTCGACGCCAGCGCGCTGCTGTGCCAGTCGGGCCGGGTGCTCGGCGACGAGTACTTCATCTTCTACAACCAGCTGACCAGCCCGGACGGTTCTGTGGAGCACACCGGCGACAACCTCACCGGTGAGGGCGAGGGCGACGACGAGTCGATCATCGTCGACCTCTCCAAGGTGCCCGCCCACTGCGACAAGATCGTCTTCCCGGTCTCGATCCACGAGGCGGACAGCCGTGGCCAGACCTTCGGCCAGGTCGCCAACGCCTTCATCCGCGTGGTGAACCAGGCCGACGGCCAGGAGCTGGCGCGGTACGACCTGAGCGAGGACGCCTCGACGGAGACCGCGATGATCTTCGGCGAGCTGTACCGGTACGGCGGCGAATGGAAGTTCCGGGCCGTGGGGCAGGGGTACGCGTCAGGGCTGCGGGGCATCGCTCTAGACTTCGGGGTCAATGTTTCCTAAAGCATTCTTCCGGCGTGGTTCAAGTCCGGGAGATCTCCCGGGTTCCGTGCCGGGGGTCCAGGGTTCGCACCCCGGGAGAATGCAGGACTGGGACAACACCTGGGCCGCGCACGGCGCGGGGGAACCCGTACACACACGATGGGGTAGCCAGTGCTTCTGAAAACCTTCGGGTGGTCATTCGTGATCACCGTGGTCGGTCTTGCCGCGGCGGTGATCTACGACGGATGGACCGCCCTGGGCGTTGTGGCGATCCTGGGCGTCCTGGAGATCTCTCTGTCGTTCGACAACGCGGTGATCAACGCCGGAATCCTGAAGAAGATGAGTGCCTTCTGGCAGAAGATCTTCCTCACGGTCGGTGTGCTCATCGCCGTCTTCGGTATGCGACTGGTCTTCCCCGTCGTGATCGTCGCCATCAGCGCCAAGATCAATCCGATCGAAGCGGTGAAGCTGGCAGTCAACGAGAAGGACCACTACCAGCAGCTGGTCACCGACGCCCACCCGTCGATCGCTGCCTTCGGTGGCATGTTCCTGATGATGATCTTCCTCGACTTCATCTTCGAGGACCGTGACATCCAGTGGCTCCGCTGGATCGAGCGCCCGCTGGCCAAGCTCGGCAAGGTCGACATGCTCTCGGTCTGCATCGCGCTCGTGGTGCTGCTGATCTCCTCCTTCACCGTTGCCACCCACGCCCACCAGCACGGCGGCGTGCACGCGGACAAGGCGCAGACGGTCCTCATCTCCGGTATCGCCGGGCTCATCGCCTATCTCGTGGTGGGCGGACTCTCCGGGTACTTCGAGAACCGGCTGGAAGAGGACGAGGAGCGTGAGCAGGAGGCCGAGGAGGAAGCCAGGAAGTCCGGCTCGGCTGTACCTGCGGTCATGATGGCCGGCAAGGCCGCGTTCTTCATGTTCCTCTACCTGGAAGTCCTCGACGCCTCCTTCTCGTTCGACGGGGTCATCGGCGCCTTCGCCATCACCAACGACATCGTGCTGATGACGCTCGGCCTCGGTATCGGCGCCATGTACGTCAGGTCGCTCACCGTCTACCTGGTCCGCCAGGGCACCCTGGACGACTACGTCTTCCTGGAGCACGGCGCCCACTACGCGATCGGCGCGCTCTCGGTGATCCTGCTCGTCACCATCCAGTACGACATCAACGAGATCATCACCGGCCTCGTCGGAGTCGTGCTGATCGGCTTGTCCTTCTGGTCGTCGGTCCGCAGGAACAAGCGGATCGCGGCGGAGGGCGGGGGCGGCTCCGGAGACCGGACAGAAGTGCCGTCCGGGGTGTGACCCGTACCGGATTGCGGAACGCTCTGAACGGGGCGGTCAGGACGCGGAAGCCTCCTGACCGCCCCGTGTGCGTGCCCGTGTGCGCGCATGTGCGTGTCCGTGTGCGTGGGGGAAGAAGTCCGGGGAAGAACCGGGGAAGAGTCACCGAGCAAGCTGGGGGTGGGACATGGCCTTCTGGGACAGTCTTCGACGGGACAAGCCGCCGCACTTCGATTCGGGGAGCTCGGCGTCCAACTCGATCGAGCTGACCAAGCGGCACCCGGCGGTCTCACTGACCAAACAGGGCGCGACCACCGGAAACCTGCGGGTGAACCTGTCCTGGCGGATGCGTTCGTCGGACTTCGGCGGCAGCTCTCGGCAGCGCGGGAGTCTGCTGCGCCATCCGTCCCGGATGTTCCAGCCGGACGTCGTCCAGGCACACACCCAGGGCGTCGTGAACGTCGACCTCGACCTGGGCTGCCTCTACGAGCTGGAGGACGGCACCAAGGGCGTGGTGCAGCCCCTGGGGAACTTCCTCGGCGCGCTCAACGAATCGCCGTTTGTACAGCTCAGCGGTGACGACCGGTTCGGATCGCCGTCCGGCGAGACGCTCTACGTCAACCTCGACCACCGGGACGAGATCAAACGGCTGCTGGTCTTCGTCTACATCTACGACCAGACGCCCGCCTTCGACCGTACGCACGCCGTGGTGACGCTCTACCCCAGCAACGGCCCGCGCATCGAGATCCAGCTGGACGAGCGCCATCCGCAGGCCCGCTCGTGCGCGGTCTTCGCCGTCGAGAAGGTCAAGGGCGACATGGTGGTGCGCCGCGAGGTGAAGTTCGTCTACGGCTTCCAGGCCGAGCTGGACCGGCTGTACGGCTGGGGGCTCCAGTGGGGCCGGGGCTACAAGACCAAGATCTGAACCCGGCAGCTCACCGGCTCACCGGCGCGCTGCGACTACTCCCGCCCCGCTCACCTGGGCAGGAACTGCGGTCCCATCGGGGGCAGCCGGAAGTACGGATCGGGCGCGGGAGCAGCCGCCGCGGCCGGCTGCGGATACCCGCTCCGCTGCGCTCCGCCTCGGCTCCCTTCGCTGTTTCCGGATGCCGAGCGTGCGGGCTGTGCCACCGGCCGGGTCGGGACGGCCTGCGGGTAGCCGTAGCCGGGCGGCGGTGACTGCGGGGGCGGCGGGAAACCGGCGGGCGCCGGGACCGTGGGGCCCGTCGCGCCGATGGGGCCGCGCTGGGCGGGCGGTGCGGACCGGCCGGGCTCCGCCGCCGCGTCTGCCGATGTCCCGTCCGCTCCGGCCGCTTCGGCGTTCTCGTCGACCGAGATGCCGTACGCCGTGGCAAGACCGACCAGACCGGTCGGGTAGCCCTGCCCCACCGCCCGGAACTTCCAGCGGTCCTCGCGGCGGTACAGCTCGCCGCAGATCATCGCCGTCTCCTCGCCGGTCTCCGGCTGTACGTCGAAGACGGCGAGGGCCGGAGTGCCGTCCCCGGCCGGCGCCGCCGCGTCGTACAGCAGGATCCGCAGGTCCCGTACGGCGCGGAAGGACGCATCGTCGGACGACGCGGCCAGCACCACCTGCTCCACCGAGGGGTCCAGGGCGGCCAGGTCGGCCTCGACGGTGTCGGTGAGTCCCTCGGCGTCGCGTTTCTTCGGCAGCCGCCGTACCAGGCCCGACGGATGGCGCGGCTGGTTGTAGAAGACGAAGTCCTCGTCGGAGCGCACACGCCCGCCGTGGCCGAGCAGCAGGGCCGAAGCGTCGATGTCGGGGACGTCGGGGCCCGGGGTCCAGCGCAGGACGGCCCGTACCGCCAAGGCGTCCAGCGGGACGTTCGAACCCTTCATCATCGCGTGCGTCATGCCGGTCATCCTGCCTTCCCGGCGTGGCCCCGGACAATGTGGGGGCGCTTTGGGGCGAGTCCGGTACATCCCGGCGGGACGGGTGGGGCGACTGTTGCAGGACGGTCCGAATTCCCTCCCTGTTGGAACTAGCGCCATGCGCCCATACGTACTATTACCGGCCGCGCGTCATCGGGACGGCATGGCACTACGAGGGGACCTTATGCATCATTTCGGGCATATCTCGCCCCTTGTCCGGTCGGATCTCTTCCATCAGGAGCCGGCCGAATTCACCTCCGGGTCTCCGGCACCCGTACTCGCGGCCGCTCTCGGCGCCACGCTCTACAGCCCGGCCACCCGGCCGCAGCTCGCCGATGACGTGCTGAAACAGGCCGCGCGCGGGGTGGTCTCCATGGTGCTCTGCCTGGAGGACTCCATCGACGACGCCGATGTCGCCGACGGCGAGGCCAATCTGGTCCGCCAGTTCGCCCAGCTGGACGACAGATGCGGCGGGCCCTCCGGGAACGCGGACGGCGTGCCGCTGCTCTTCGTCCGGGTCCGCGAGCCGGAGCAGATACCCGACCTGGTCCACCGGCTGGGCCCGTCGGCGCGGCTGCTGTCCGGATTCGTACTGCCGAAGTTCACCGAGGAGCGCGGCACCGCCTTCCTGGAGGCGCTCACCCGGGCGGAGGCCGCGGGCGGCCGGCGGCTGTTCGCCATGCCTGTCCTCGAATCGCCCGAGCTGCTGCACCTGGAGACCCGTGCGGACTCCCTCGCCGGGATAGCCCGCACGGTCGACAAGTACCGTGACCGGATCCTCGCGCTCCGGCTGGGTGTCACCGACTTCTGCTCGGCGTACGGGCTGCGCAGGACGCCCGACATGACCGCGTACGACGTCCAGATCGTCGCCTCGATCATCGGCGACGTGGTGAACGTCCTGGGCCGCTCGGACGGTACGGGCTTCACGATCACCGGCCCGGTCTGGGAGTACTTCCGCGTCCAGGAGCGGATGTTCAAGCCACAGCTGCGCCGCAGCCCCTTCATGGAGGGCCGCGCCGACCAGCTCCGCACCACCCTGATCGAGCACGATCTGGACGGACTGCTGCGCGAGATCGGGCTCGACCGCGCCAACGGACTGCTCGGGAAGACCTGTATCCACCCCTCACACGTGATGCCGGTGCACGCCCTCTCGGTGGTCAGCCACGAGGAGTTCAGCGACGCCCGCGACATCGTCAGGCCCGACCGGGACGGCGGTGGGGTGCTGCGCTCCGCCTACACGAACAAGATGAACGAGGTGAAGCCGCACCGGGCCTGGGCCGAGCGGACCCTCCTGCGGGCCGAGGTCTTCGGTGTGGCCAGAGAAGACATCGGCTTCGTCGAACTGCTCACGGCCGGGCTCTCCGGCTGATGCGAACCGGAAGAGAAGAGACGGGCGAAGTGGTCTGGTCGGGAACATGGGTCGCGGACCGGCTCGGTGTGCGGCTCGCGGGGGACGACGGCCTCCGCGAACTGCTGGGCCTCGCGCTGCGGCGCAATCCGAAACGCGCCCATCTGCTGGTGTCGAACGTGCTGGGCAAACATGTGCCGCAGCGCCCCTCGACGGTGTACGGCCACGGCCACGGGCTCGGCCGCGCGGTACGGCGGCTGCTCGGCGACGAGGCCGCGAGGAGGGCGGTCGTTCTCGGCTACGCGGAGACCGCGACGGGGCTGGGCCACTCGGTCGCGGACGGGCTGGTCCTCGCGCCGTATCTGCACTCCACCCGGCGCGAGGTCGCGGGGGTGGCGCGGGCGGGCGGCTTCGAGGAGTCGCACTCGCACGCGACCTCGCATCTGCTGCTGCCCGAGGACCCGCAGCTGCTGGCGGGCGACGGTCCGCTCGTCCTCGTCGACGACGAGTTCTCCACCGGCAACACGGTGCTCAACACCATCCGCGATCTGCACGAGCGGTATCCGCGCCAGTGGTACGTGGTCGTCGCGCTGGTCGACATGCGGTCGGCCGCCGACCGGGACCGGCTGGCGGACTTCGGCCGGGACATCGGCGCCCGGGTCGACCTGCTGACGTCGGTGCGCGGCGAGGTGGAACTGCCCGACGGCGTACTGGAGAAGGGGCGCCGCCTGGTCGAGGAGCACGAGGGGCGGAAGCCCCACCTCGCTGTCCCTCGGGGCCCAGGTCCGGCCGTCCGGGTGGACCTGCGCTGGCCGGCCGGGCTGCCGGACGGCGGGCGGCACGGCTTCACCCCCGGCCACCGCACCACCCTGGAGGCCGCGCTGCCGGGGATGGCGGCCCGGCTCGCGGAGGCGCTGGCACGGGGCGAGGGGGACGCTCCGGCCTCGGGCGCGCCCGGCTCGGTCGGTCCCGTCTCAGGCGTGCCCGGCTCGGGTGTGCCTGGTCCGGATGCACATGATGCGGGCCCGCTCCCCGTCGACGCGCCCGTTACGCGCACCCCGCATGTCCTCGTGCTCGGATTCGAGGAGCTGATGTACGCCCCGCTCCGCCTCGGTCTCGCGCTGGAGCAGGCCGGGCACGATGTGCGCTCATCGACCACCACCCGCTCGCCCGTACTCGCCCTGGACGATCCCGGTTACGCGATACGGACCGGACTGGTCTTCCCCGCGCACGACAGCCCCGCCGACGGGCCGGGCGACCGCTACGCGTACAACGTGGCGGGCGGTGGTTTCGACGCGGTGGTCCTCGTCGTCGACTCGGCCGCCGACACCCCCGAACTGCACGCCCCCGACGGCCTTCTGGCCCAACTCGCCGCGCACGTCCCGCAGGTGCTGCTGGCGGTCGTCCCCTCGTACGTCCCCCAACGGCCGTACACCCCCGCACAGTCGTACGTCGTCCCACCGCCGTACGTTCCGGAACAGCAGGAAGCAGCCGCCCCCATGCCCGAGCCGTTGCGCGGCCCCGCCTTCTCGTCCTACGCCGCCGAAGACGTCGGCTGGCTGCTCCAGGATCTCTCCGGCGTGGAGCTGGAGGCGCCCACCGAGGAGCGCGAGGAGGCGATACAGGCGGGCGGCGCCCACTACGCCGAGTCGCTGCCCGTCGAGTACCAGCCCAGCGAGCAGTACCAGGAGCTGTTCAGGGCAGCCCTGGAGACCTCGGCGCCGCGGATCGCGCAGGCCGTCGGCACGGTCACCGAGACCGTGCTCGCCGAGCGGTCCGCACGGCCGGTCCTGGTCTCGCTCGCGCGTGCCGGTACGCCCGTCGGCGTACTGATGCGCCGCTGGGCCCAGCACCGCCACGGCCTGGACCTGCCGCACTACGCGGTGTCCATCGTGCGCGGCCGTGGCATCGACGCCAACGCACTGCGCTGGCTGGCCGCGCACCACGACCCGGCCGATGTCGTCTTCGTCGACGGCTGGACCGGCAAGGGCGCCATCACCCGCGAACTGGCCGATGCGCTCGCGGAGTTCCCCGGCTTCGACCCGGAGATCGCGGTCCTCGCCGACCCCGGCGGCTGCGTCCGTACGTACGGCACCCGGGAGGACTTCCTCATCCCGTCCGCCTGCCTCAACTCCACGGTGTCCGGACTGATTTCGCGTACGGTCCTCCGCGCCGACCTGGTCGGGCCCGGGGACTTCCACGGCGGGAAGTTCTACCGCGAGCTGGCGGACTCCGACGTATCGGCCGACTTCATCGACGCCGTCGCCGCCCGCTTCGACGAGGTGTCCGGTGCGGTGGACGCCGCGGTGAAGGAGCAGCTGGCGGCGGACCGCGCGCCGACCTGGGAGGGGTGGGCGGCCGTCGAGCGGATCAGCGAGGAGTACGGCATCCATGACGTCAACCTCGTCAAGCCGGGGGTCGGCGAGACCACCCGGGTCCTGCTGCGCCGCGTCCCCTGGAAGATTCTCGCCAGGAGCGGTGCGGGCGCCGATCTCGACCACGTACGGCTCCTCGCGGAGCAGCGCGGCGTCCCGGTCGAGGAGGTGGACGGCCTGCCGTACAGCTGCGTCGGCCTGATCCACCCGCGCTTCACCCGTGGCGCGACCGGCGCCGACGGCACCGCGGCGGTGACCGCGTGAACCCGGCAGCGCCCGTACTCGTCGCCAGCGACCTGGACCGCACCCTCATCTACTCGGCGCCCGCGCTCGACCTGACCATGCCGGACGCCGAAGCGCCGAGGCTGCTGTGCGTGGAGGTGTACGAGAGCAGGCCGCTCTCGTACGTGACGGAGACCGCGGCCGGGCTGCTCGGCGCGCTCGCCGCGGAGACCCTCTTCGTACCGACGACCACGAGGACGCGAGAGCAGTACCACCGGATCCGGCTGCCCTGCCCGCCGCCGCGGTTCGCGATCTGCGCCAACGGGGGCCATCTGCTGGTCGACGGGGTGTCCGACCCGGGCTGGCAGTCCGATGTGGCCCGGCGGCTGGCCGCCGAGTGCGCCACCCTGGCCGAGGTACGCGCCCACCTGGTGTCCGCGGCCGATCCGGCCTGGCTGCTCAAGGAACGGGTGGCCGAGGACCTGTTCGCCTATCTGGTCGTCGAACGGGCCCTGCTGCCCGAGGGCTGGGTGGACGAGCTGTCCGCGTGGGCCGGTCCGCGCGGCTGGACGGTCTCGCTCCAGGGCCGCAAGCTCTACGCGGTGCCGGAGCCGCTCACCAAGAGCGCGGCAGTACGCGAAGTGGTCCGCCGCACCGGAGCCGAACTCACCCTGGCAGCAGGCGATTCACTCCTGGACGCGGACCTGCTGCTGGCCGCCGACCGGGGCTGGCGCCCCGCGCACGGCGAGCTGGCGGACGCGGGGTGGAGCGCGCCGCATGTGGAGGTGACCGCCGGGCGCGGGGTCGCGGCCGGCGAGGAGATCCTGCGGGAGTTCACCCGCGCCGCGCGGGGGCGCTGAGCCGAGGCCGGGCCCCTGCGGGAGTTCACCCGCGCCGCGCGGGGGCGCTGAGCCGAGGCCGCGCGGCGCCCCGGTTGTGGCTTACCCGCAGCAGCCTCCGCCGCAGCACCCGCCCCCGGCGCCTCCGCCGCTCCCGCCGGACGGAGCCCCGGCGGCGGACCCGCCGACGGCGACCGCGGACAGCAGCTTGACCGTGTCCTCATGGCCCTCGGGGCAGGTGGCGGGCGCCGATGACTCGGCCATCGGACGGCTGATCTCGAATGTGTCGCCGCAGGAGCGGCAGCGGTACTCGTAACGGGGCATGAGGCCCAGATTAGAGGTGCGGGGGGCCGCCGCGCACCACCTCAGCGCACCACTGTTCCCGGCGCAGCTCCGAGGAGGCCCAGCTCGGTGCGGGTCGGAGCGCCCTCCCAGTCGCCGGCCGCGGCCACCGCGAACGCTCCCGTGGTCACCGCACGGTCCAGCCGCCCCGCCGTGTCCGAGCCGTCGAGCAGCGCCGAGAGATACCCGGCGACGAACGCGTCGCCCGCGCCGACCGGGTCCACGACCGGCACCGTACGGGCAGGTGCGTGCAGTTCGCCCTGCAAGGTGTACGCCGTGGCGCCCGCCGCACCGAGCTTGACCACGACCTCGCCCGCCCCGGCCTCCAGCAGCGCTCCCGCCTGCCGGGCGGGATCATCCGGGGAGCCCGCGGGCAGACAGAGCGGCAACTCGTCGTCGGATGCGATCAGTACGTCGGCGCGCGGTGCCCAGTCCCGCATCACCGCCGACGCCTCATCCGTACTCCACAGCCGGGAGCGGAAGTTGACGTCGAGGCTGATCAACACGTCGTGCTCGGCGGCCAGTTCCATGGCACGCTCGGCTGCGGTGCGGGCTGTGGGGGAGAGGGCGGGGGTGATGCCCGTCAGATGCAGCACGCGGGCGGCGCTGTCCGTGCCGGTGCCGGTGTGGGCATCCCCGCTCGTGGCTGTCCCAGCTCCCGTTCCGGCTTCCAGGAACGCGGCGAAGGCCCGCTCCACGTCGTCGGCCGCGATCCTCGAACCGGCCGACCCCGCGCGGTAGTAGTGCACCCGGGTCACGCCGGGCAGCCGCGGCTCGAAGAGGAGCAGCCCGGTGGGCGCGGCCCCGTCACGCGTGGTGCCCGTGACGCCGACCCCCTCGGCGCGCAGCGTCCGCAGCACCAGTTCACCGGCCTCGTCGGCGCCGACCGCGCCCACCCAGTGCACGGGGTGCCCCAGCCGGGCCAGGCCGATGGCCACGTTCGACTCGGCACCGGCGACCGAGACGGCCATGGTGCCGCCCAGCTTCAGCTGCCCCTCGCCGCGCAGGGCGACCATCGTCTCGCCGAAGGTGAACACGCTCATGACCGGACCGCCGTGGCCGCTGCTCCGGTGGCCCGCGCTGTCTCCACGACGTTCAGGAACGCGGCGGCCCGCTTCCGCAGCGCGTCCTGGTCCCCGCCGTCCGCCGCGTCCCCGATCAGCGGCGACCCGACGCCCACGGCGACCGCACCCAGCGCGAGGTACTCCGCGGCGGCCGCCGCGTCCACCCCGCCCACCGGTACGAACGGAACATCCGGGAAGGGGGCCCGCAGCGCCTTCAGATAGGCGGGGCCGCCCACCGAGGCGGGGAAGAGCTTCAGCGCGGTGGCGCCGGCCGCGACACCGGCGATGACCTCGGTGGGGGTGACGACTCCGGACAGTACGGGAAGCCCCAGCCGTACCGACTCGTCCACGCACGCACCGAGCCCCGGCGTCACGATGAGACCGGCCCCGGCGTCCGCGGCCCGCCGCGCGTCGTCGGCGGTGAGCACGGTGCCCGCGCCCAGCCACGCGCCGTCCCCGAGCGCGGCCCGCGCCCGGCGTATGACCCCGAGCGCGTCCGTGCCGCTGAGCGACACCTCGACCAGGGGTATCCCGCTCTCGACGAGCGTCATGACCGACCTGAAGGACGCCTCGGGGTCCGAGCCGCGGACGATGGCGACCAGCCGCTCATTTCGGAGAGTCGCGGTGAAGTCCGTGCGGTCCATGCTGTTCTCTTCCCATTTCTTGCTGTGCTCTGGTGATTCGATGCCGGTGTGCAAAGGCCCCACGAGCCCTGACAACGGGCCCAAGCTCCGACCGTCTCAATCCACCGCAGCCCGGGTCAATCCAGTTCAATCCGTCCAGTTCAACCCGGTCAATCCGGTCCCAGCGGCTCAGTGGCCGGTGCCGCGCTCCTCGCGGATCTGCTCGACCACGCGCGTGGCGGTCTTCCGTACTTCCTCGGTCTCCGTGAGGAAGTGCCAGTAGTCGGGGTGCCGGCCCTCCAGCCCCGCGACTGCCCGGTCCAGCCGCTCCACTGCCTGGTCCAGCGGACGGGCGTGCCGGGGGTCGGGGGTGTTCCGGCCCGCCATCGCCAGCCGCTGGGCGTCCCGGATCGTGAACCTGGTCCGCTCGATCTCCTGCTGCGGATCCTTCGCCACAGCGTTGAGCCGTTCGAGCCGCGCACCGGCAGCCGAGACCGCCTCGTCGGTGCTGTTGAGCAGCGACCTGACCGTCGTGAGCAGGGACGTCGCGTCGGGCCAGCGCTGCTCCTCGCGCGCCCGGGTCGCCTCCTTGAGCTTCTCCTCCGCCTGCCGCACGGACACGGCGGCCTGCTCGGGCACATGCTGGAGGTCCTGCCAGCACGGCGCGGTGAAGCGCCGGCGCAGCTCGCTGAGGACCGGGGCGACCGTACCGGCCCGGGTGGTGAGGGCCTGGGCGCGGGTACGGAGCGACACCAGGCGGCGGTCGATCTCGGAGGCCCGCTCCGGCAGCCGGGCGGCCTCGGCCCGTACGGCTTCGGCGTCACGCATCACCTTGTCCGCGCGGTCCAGCGTGCCCTGCACACCGTGCTGGCCGGCGCCCTGGTTGAGCTTTGTCAGCTCGGGCCCGAGCTGCGCGAGACGGGTGGCGAGGTCGTCGGCCTTCAGCCCGGATTCCCGTACCGCGTCGAGAGCATTGCTCGCGGAGAGGAGCGCCTGCCGCGCCCGCTCCACGGCGGGCGCGAGCCGGGCGAGCTGCGTCTCGGCCTTGCCGAGCAGCGGCCCCAGCCCCTGCCCGAACCGGTCGAGCTCGCCCTTCACGCGTACGAGATCGTCCTTGGCCCGGGTCAGCTCCGTACGCGCCTGGGACAGGGCGGAGCCCTCCAGACCGTCCCGGTCCAGGTCATGGGCGTCGACCGCAGTGATGTACGAAGTGCTCACCTCGTCGATCCGCTGCCCCAGCGAGGCGAAATCGGAGAGGGCCTTACGGGCCTCCGGCGAGTTGTCCACAGCGGAGATCGTCTCGATCGAGATCCGCAGATCGCGCTGAGCGGTGTCGAGGTCGTAGAAAGCCGCGGCCGCGGCGTCCTTCGCGGCCTGCGCGTCGGCCCGCTGGCTCTCACCCCGCCCGCCGAACCAGCGCCGCGTGCCCCCACCTGCGAAGGCACCGGCCAGACCGGCGAGCAACGGCACCGGGAGGGCCATCAGCGTCAGGACATCCCGGACGGCACTCGATCGCGCATACGGCTGCCCGTGTCTTGCCGTCACATCCCTCTCCCGTGCTGGTCCGCCCTGCCCTGGCCATTCTCCCACCAGGTAGGGACGAACACACGGGCCGGTCAGTTCGCGCTTCGAACAACGATCCTTCCGTTGTCGCTGCGCGCAGCGATGGAGTGGCGGCTGGCGTCGTCCGTGGGCACCCCGACCTGGGTGCTCCCGTTGCTGCTCCGGGTCTCGACCTTGTACGCCAGCCCCGGCTTCTTGGGCAGTGTGATCTCGACCGCCCCGTTGTTGCTGAAGCTCTCCACCCGGTCGGGAACCGCGGTGAGCGACAGCCGTACCGCACCGTTGCTGGAGTCCGCTGTGACCTGCCTGGACGAGACGCCGTCGGCGTTGATGGCCCCGTTGTCGCTGCTCAGGTCGAGGGCTCCGCTGGAGTCCCGGACGGTGACCTTGCCGTTGTTCGAGCGGAGCTTCAGCGAGGTGTCGAAACCGGCGGCGGTCACGGACCCGTTGTTGTCCTTGAGGATCACGGAGACCCCGCGCGGCACCTTGATCTGGTGCCGCGACGCACAGCTGCTGACGAGGGCGCTGCACTTCACCTTCAGGCTGAGCGTGCCGTCCCGCATGGACCAGGAGGCGTCGGGCCCGTTGCCCAGGAAGACCCACCCGTCGACGTGTCGGGTGACCTGCACGGACTTCACATCGGCGGGTACCAGGTCGATGGTGGAGTTGTTGGTGTCGATGGTCAGCGTCTTCCCGCTGAACGCGAAAGCCTTGTGCTCGGCAGGCGCGTCCGAGGGATCCGAGCCGCACCCGGTGAGGGCGACGGCGACAAGAACGGCCCCTCCGGCCGCGACAAGCGTACGAGGACGGAGTGCCACGTAGATCATTCCCCCAGATCGAACCGAACCTGCCGAAGAGCCCCAACGGTACGGACCGCCCCCATCCCCACACGATCCAGCGGCCCACCGGACCGGGGGTGGGGTTATCCCCCGGTCGTACGGGCTGGTGGGCCGCTCCGGGGCTTCTGCCCGGGGGCGTTCCTTGGCTCCTGCAACAGGTTTGCGAACGGGGGCCCGGGGCCATGTACCCTGTTGCTTCATCCACGGGTGCGTAGCTCAGGGGTAGAGCGCTGCTCTTACAAAGCAGATGTCGGCGGTTCGAAACCGTCCGCGCCCACCAGTGAGCAGTACGGCAAAGGCCCAGGCCACCGGTAGCAAGCCGGGAGCCTGGGCCTTGTCCGTTCGTCCTCGACTCAGGCGGCGCGTGGCGTCGTGACACGTACGTGCCAGATGGCACGTACGCCGGACGAGGGCCAACGCGGGATGGAGTCAGCCGTCGAACCAGACGACCAGGCGGACTCCCTCGTCGCCGTGCAACTTCGCCAGCGTGCGCATGACCGACCAGATGGGACCCCATTCGCTGTCAGGCACGGCATGCTTCCGCTGACGGCGGCCGATTCGGAAGAGCCGGTCGCCGTCCGACCACTCGGTGTTCTCGGGACAGACGCTGCCCGCGCGGTAGAGGTGCCGGGCATCAGTGAGGCCGGAGAGTTCGGCAAAGCGGGTGAGGCTGGAGTTCCGGCCGTGCATCTTCCAGCTGCCGTCAGAGCTCCGGCGGTACTCGTGAACACAGTCATCGACCTCGTTTGCGACCTCGTCCCAGTCGGCGGCTGCTAGCTCCGCCCAGGAGATCCAGGACTCACCGTGCAGCTCATCACTCCAGGGCTCGAAGCAAGCGAGGACCTCTTTCGACACGTCATGAGGGAGACCTCGGTGATCGGCGAGTGCACGGTGCGAGGCGGTTTCACGGACACCGAACAGGGCCCCGAAGGCGACGTAGGAGCGCCCGTTGTATAGATGCGAAATGTCGATGACCTGGCTCCACGCGCGATCGTCCTCGTCCAGCCAGCGATCCCAGCGGCACTCGATGAAGCCGTGAATGTCTGTCCCCATGCCCGGCATTGTTCGCCGCCGGCGGGAAACAGGCGACAGTATTTCTGGCTTCTGGCCTGTGCGGCGTCCCACTCAGCCGCGCGGCGCTCCCGGCTCCGAGCTGACAACAGTCTCCACCGCATCAAGAGCAGTCGTCCACGGGAACGGGCGTTTCTCGCCGGGCTCGTTCGGCACGAAGCCGCCCTCCCCGTACAGCACCGTGACCCCGGCACCGGCCAGCGTCTCCACCGACTGAGCGAACGCGGGATGCCGCACGTATGCCGAGTTCACGCACGGCATCGCGACCAGCGGAATCCCCTTGCCGATGCCTTCTGCTGCGACCCCGACGACGAACTTACTGGTCAACCCGAGCGCCCACTCGTTGATCGTGTTGAACGTGGCCGGCGCCACCAGGATCGCGTCCGCCTTCGGCCACACATCCGGCTCACCGGGCAGCTTGTACTCGGAGCGCACCGGGTGTCCGCTCAGCGCCGCCAGACCGTCCAGGCTGTTGTCGAGCCAGAGGGCCGCGCTCGGCGTCAACCCCAGGCACACATCCCAACCGTGGGCCTGAGCATCCTCGATGACACGGGCGATGTCGAACACTGGCGGGGCGGCGGAGCCGAACAGATACAGAGTTCGTGAGGTCATGCCGACCAGTGGATCACAAGCAACCGCCCCGAACCGGCTCGGTTCGGGGACGACGCAGGGTCCAGCACCATGCGGCGCGGGTACCGTCCCACATGACGAGTCAGAACGGAGACCAGGATGCCCACACTGGACGACGACCACACGGGCGCCCGCATCAGAGAGCAGAGGAGACTTGCTCGGCTGACACAACGCGGTCTGTCGGACCGGATCCCGTACTCGTACAGCCTGTTGAACCAGGTCGAGTGCGGCGCCCGCCCGGCGACAGATGACTTCGTGGACGCTGTTGCCCGCGCGCTCAAGGTCGAGGTCACCGTTCTGACGGGACAGCACATGCAGCACGACCGCCTCACCGCGCTGGTACGCCCAATCCGGGAAGCCCTCGACCTGTACGACATTGAACCGACGGCGGCCGCCACCAGGAGCGCAGATGATCTGTCTGCGGAAGCAGATTTCGTTTGTCAGCAAGTGCGGGCCACGCATCTACACAAAGCCGCCACGGCGTTGCCCGGCATCATCACCGAACTCACTTGCCTCGGCTTCACCTCACCGACCACCAGTACATGGCAGGCCCTCGCCTCCAGCTACCGGACCGCCGCGGACATCGCCCTGAAGCTCGGCTATCCCGACCTGTCCACGGTGGCCCTCGACCGTATGAGCTGGGCGGCAGAACGCGCCTCTGATCCCTGCCTCGCCGCGGTGCGCCAGTACAAACGGGCTCTCGCTTACAAGGATGGCGAGCACGACATCGGGAGGCGCCTCATCGCATCAGGTCACGAGATGCTGGCTGGCGAGTCGTCTCGCGAGGCGCTGGTGGTGGCAGGGCAACTACACCTCGGAGCCTCGGCGGTTGCTGCCAGGGCCGGTGACCAGGGTGCGGTCGAGGGGCACATCGCAGCCGCGCGTGAATTTGCCGTGCGTGTGGGTGGGGAAGCCGGCGCGGTGCACTGGCTGTCCTTCGGATTGAAGAACGTGGCACTCCACGAGATGGGCGCCTCAATGTCTCTACGTCAGTACGATCACGCCCTGGTCCAAGCGCGCAAACTGAATCTCCCTCCGTCCACCCTGACCTCTCGACGGGCCCGCTTCCTCGTGGACCGTGCCGTAGTAGAGATGGAGACGGGACACACCGATGCCGCGCTGCGGCATCTGATCGAGGCCCGCCGCGCGGCGCCGGAGCAGACCCGCTACCTCCCGGGGACTCGCGCGGCCGTCACCGGCCTCGTCCACCTGGCCCGCCGAACCCCGGACACCTTGTCGCAGATGGCCTCCTGGGTCGGCATGTAAGTCACGCTCACAACGCTCACAGATTCGTGAGCGTTAAGCCCTCCCCAGCCCGTCACTCTGATCAGAGACCTGATCAACGACATGACGGGGCATCATGAGTGATACGCAGGAAAGAGAGCTGCCATCAGTCGGCACCTTGTCGCAGCGCCAGCTGGCCGGTGCGGACTGCGTGTGGTGCACCACCCCCCTTCGTAATGGCTCTGCAAAGGACCTCGGGCCGCGACGATACGTAGAAGGCGGCCTCAGCCTCACCTGGTTCCCGCGCGCCTGCCCCGGCCATGAGCAGGGGGCCATGTCGACGGGCGGCGCCTCATGAACCCTTCAACCGCGCTCTCAGGCATCCGCCGGGAGCAGGACCGCCGGGTCCAGGTGGCCTACACCCACTATCTGGAGCACATCATCTGGTGTCGCGAATGCACACAGGACGCCTTGTGCGACCGGGGGCGCTTGCTGCAGCACGCGTGGCGGGACGAGAAGTGCGAAGCCGTCTCATGATCTGCGCGAGCTGCGACCGGCCGATCCTGCCCGGGGAGTCGTCGCAGGAGTACGAGCGCCTTGCGTTTCTGTCATCCACGGATGGTGGCTGAGATGTTGCTGCCCCGATTGCCCGGAGCAAGGCTGAGCCCGACGTCACCGAGTCACAGGGAGTGCGGACGGGACCGCGCCGGCCACGGTGGACGGGAGGAGCGGTGCTGTGAGGGTCATGTTGAGGGCGCGTATGGACACCCAGATCACGAACGAAGCCGTCAAGAACGGCACGCTGCAGAAGATCATGCAGTCGATGTCGGAACGGCTCAAGCCGGAGGCGGCCTACTTCGGCCCCATCAAGGGCGGACGGGCCTGCACCTTTGTCTTCGACATGCAGGACAGCTCACTGCTGCCCTCCATCGCGGAGCCGCTCTTCCAGGGGCTCGGCGCGGAGATCGAGATCCAGCCGGTGATGAACACCGACGACATGCTGAAGGGCATGGCCGCGGCGCAGAAGAGCTGACCTCGTCGGCCGCCTGCGGGGGCGGGGCTCGGTCCGGGCCGGGGGGGCTCCGGGCGTAATCCCGCACCGGTGGGCCCTGCGCCGAACTCGTCGCGCCGGGCACGCCCGTGCGTCCGGTGCGCGCGAACTCGTCACCATTGCCGCCGTGTGGAGCCCCGAGGACGGCGTAAGGGCCTTCGATCCGGAGCTCTAGGGACGGCCCGGCGTGCCGGTCTGCCCGGCTTCCTCGTCCATCCCGTTCCGGCCCGGGCCTGCCGGGCTGAGGCCCGCTGTCCACTTCTCCTCGATGCGGCCGAACTTCCATATCGCCATCGCCACCAGCCAGGTCACGAAGAACAGTCCGACGATCACGAAGCCGACGATGTTCAGATCCAGCCCGCCGACCCAGTCCCAGAAGGCGCCGTGCAGGCCGAGCTTCTGGGTGAGCAGGCCGAGCAGTTCGACCGTGCCGATGATGAAC
This sequence comes from Streptomyces sp. NBC_00440, assembly GCF_036014215.1. Lineage (NCBI taxonomy): Bacteria > Bacillati > Actinomycetota > Actinomycetes > Kitasatosporales > Streptomycetaceae > Streptomyces > Streptomyces sp. NBC_00440. Next base: position 2,139,449 of record NZ_CP107921.1, on the reverse strand, counting down.
GCCACCGCCACCGAGAGGCCGGTGATCGTGAGGTTGTAGTAGACCTTGCGGACGGGCTTCGAGAACGCCCAGCCGTACGCGAAGTTCATGAACGAGCCGTCGATGGTGTCCAGCAGGCACATGCCGGCTGCGAACAGCACCGGCAGGCAGAGGATCGCGTACCAGGGCAGCCCGGAGGCGGCGCCGGAGCCCGCCAGGACGAGCAGGGCGATCTCCGTGGCGGTGTCGAAGCCGAGGCCGAAGAGCAGACCGAGCGGGTACATCTGCCAGGGCTTGGTGATCGACTTCATCACACGCCCCAGAAGCCGGTTCATCAGGCCCCGGTTGTTGAGGTGCTCCTCCAGCGCGGCCTCGTCGAAGTCGCCCGAGCGCATCTTCCGGAAGACCTTCCAGATCCCCACCAGGATGAGGACGTTGATGCCCGCGATCAGATAGAGGAAGAACCCGGAGACGGTCGTGCCGATCAGGCTGGTGACGTTGTGCAGCTGGGAGTTGTCGTCGCGCACCGGGCCCGCGAGGGCCTTCACGCCCAGGGACAGCAGGAACGCCAGGACGAACACGACGCTTGAGTGCCCGAGCGAGAACCAGAAGCCCACCGACAGGGGGCGCTGCTTCTCGTTCATCAGCTTGCGGGTGGTGTTGTCGATCGCCGCGATGTGGTCCGCGTCGAAGGCGTGCCGCATACCCAGGGTGTACGCGGTGACACCGATCCCGATGCCGAACGACTTCGTACCGAGGCTGTAGTGCTCGGGGGCCACGATCGTCACCAGCGTGAGCCACCCGACGACGTGCAGCGCCACGATGAACGCGCCCATGCCACCCAGCCGGGTCCACTCCTGGCGCGTCATCGACATCTGCAGACGTCGGCGTCGCGTCGGAGTCGGGGGTGGAGAGGTGGTCGTGGTGCTCATGGTGCTGCCTTCCGGTTCGATAAGCCGTAGACAGCCAACTGCAAGCACCTCGCAATAGCAATCAAGGTGCAGTAAAGAAAGGCAGGTCAGGGTAGGTTTCGTCGCTCCGGCGCTGCTACCGCGGGGTGTCCCGGGTGCTGCTGACGGCGCCGTCGTCCCGGTAACGGAGCAGCAGCATCGCCGCGTCGTCCTGGAGCGGTCCCGCCGTGTGCTGCACCAGGTCCTTGCGCAGGCACTCCAGCGCACGCTCGGGATCATCGTCTCTCAGGAGCTGATGCCGCTTGCCGAGGGGGTAGAAGGTTCCGTCGCGGTCCCGGGCCTCGGTTACCCCGTCGGTGTAGAGGAGCAGCTGGTCGCCGGGGCCGAAAGCGACCCGGAACGGCTGTGGCCCTTCGGTCCCGTGGACGCCGAGGCCCAGCGGAAGCGCGTACTCCGCAGGCTCGGGGAAGTGCGCCGAGCCGTCCGCCCGTACGAGGAGGGGTGGCGGATGCCCGTAGTTGAGGAACAGCGCGCCCCGGTCCGGGCTGATCTCCGCGATCAGCGCCGTCACGAACTTCTCGCCCTGGAGCGCCCGGTCCACGGACCGTTCGACGCGGGCTCCGACCCCCGCCAGGTCCGGCTCGTCGTGCGCGGCCTCCCGGAAGGCGCCGAGGACCACGGCCGCGGTCTCGACGGCCTCCAGCCCCTTGCCCTGTACGTCCCCGACGATCACCCGCACCCCGTCCGGGGCGGCGACCACCTCGTACAGATCCCCGCCGATGTGCGCCTCCGCCACAGCCGATGTGTACGAGACCGCGGCGCGCAGATGGCCCGCTCTGTGCGGCACCGGGCGCAGCAGCACCCGCTGGGCGACCTCGGCGATGGAGCGCACGCTGGCCAGCTCCGCCTCGCGGCGCTGGCGCATGACCGCGGCCGCCACCCCGGCGATGGTCACGCCGAGCACCGACGACATCGCGGTGTATCCGCGCCTGGCGTGGAACGCCCCGTCGTGCCAGGCGAGCGCGTAGCAGAGCACGAGCGCCAGCACCCCGATGGCCGCCGTGCGCCGCCAGCCGCCGATCAGCCCGGCGAACGCCGGTCCGAGCGAGATCAGCGGCAGGAATCCGACGCTCGAACCCGCTGAGATGTCCACCCCCGCGACCACGGCCATCACCGCGAACGGCAGGACCGACAGCGACTGGACGGACAGCGAGGCGAACGCGGGACTCTTCTCCTCCGGCCTCTTCTCCTCTGGCACAGGGCTCTCCGGTGGTGTGGCGGGCGATTCGCGGGCGGTGGTGTCTGCTCCTCAGCCCTCCATGACTGTCAGACGGACATCTGTGCGGTTCCGTTGCACGTGAGAGCACGTGAGAGCACGCAGACGCGTTCCTGGACGCGTCCCAGGGCGCGTTTCCGGGTGCCACCTTAGATGTTTAGCCTATGCAAAGGTTTCCCTTGCGAAGCATCGGAGTCGCTGCGACGTTATGGAATCGAGGCTTGCTGTACGGACCGGCCGATCGCCGGGGCAACCTCGGGGTCTGGTCCCTTCCCGAACCCGCGTGTGAAACCGAACACCCCCATGGGGCAGTCTCTGTTGACGTGTACTCACTCCCGAATCAGAGCCAACAGAGCTCCCCCGAGGGCCACATGATCGTGTGTGGTGACGACGGTCTGGCCCACCGGCTCGCCGCCGAGCTGCGCGGTGTGTACCGGGAGACGGTGACCCTCGTCGTACCGCCGGCCGGAGCGGCGGGTGTCCCGGCGCACACCCAGCTCACCCCGGTCGGCCGGGCCTCCGCGCTCTTCGGGCGGATGTCGCGCGTCGTCGCGGGCCCGCAGCCCGGCGATCGTGACGCGGTGGCCGACCGGCTGCTCGAAGCGCCGGATCTGGACGACGAGGTGCTGCTGCGCGCCGGGGTGGCAGAGGCGTCCGCGCTGGCGCTCGTCCACCAGGACGACGAGGCGAACATCCGGGGCGCGCTCGCCGCCCGGCGGCTCAACCCCCGGCTGCGGCTGGTGATCCGGCTCTACAACCGCAAGCTCGGCCAGCATCTGGAAGAACTGCTCGACCAGGCGGCAGCCGTCAGCGCGCCGGACATGGACCGGGACGAGGTCGACGCGTCCACGACCGTACTGTCGGACGCCGACACCGCGGCCCCCGCCCTCGCAGCGACCGCCGTGGCCGGTACGAGCAAGGTCGTCCAGGCCGACGGACTGCTGCTGCGTGCCGTGGAGCGGCCGCCGGCCGTCCGGTACGGCCCGGCCACCGACCCCGGCCTGTGCACCCTCGCACTGCTCTCGTCGACCACCGGCGATCCGGGAGGAGCCGACGGTTCGGACAGCAGCGGTGACGCGGGACCCCAGCTCCTCCCCGACGAGGCGTCCGTCCGCGCGGCGTCCGGGCGCGGAACGGTCGTCCTGGAGGCGGTCTCCTATCAGGGCCCCGACCTCTCGCCGAGCAGGCTGGCCGGCCGCGGCGCGCCGCTCGCGCAGGTGTTCTCGCGCCGGCTGCGCTGGTCCCTCTTCGGGATCTTCGCCTCGGTGTTCGGCCTGGCCGTCGCCTCCTGGCTGACCACGAATATGTCGCCGATGCACGCCGCGTACCTGACGATTCTCGACATCTTCGCGATCGACGACCCCGCGATCGGCGAGCCCGCCAGCCGCCAGGTGCTCCAGATGCTGTCCGGGCTGACCGGACTGCTCCTGCTGCCGGTGCTGGTCGCGGCCGTACTGGAAGGGCTCGGGACGTTCCGCACCGCCGCCACGCTGCGCCGCCCGCCGCGCGGGCTCTCCGGGCACGTCGTCCTGCTCGGGCTCGGCAAGGTCGGCTCGCGGGTGCTGGCCCGGCTGCGGGAGCTGGACATCCCCGTCGTGTGCGTGGAGGCCGACCCGGAGGCGCGCGGGGTCGCGCTGGCGCGGCGGCTGCGGGTGCCGATCGTGATCGGCGATGTGACCACGGAGGGCGTGCTGGAAGCCGCCAAGATCGAACGGGCCCGCGCGCTGCTCGCGCTCACCAGCGCCGACATCACCAACCTGGAGGCGGCGCTCTACGCCCGCACGGTGAAGCCCGACCTCCGGGTCGCGATGCGGCTCTTCGACGACGCGTTCGCCTCCGCCGTCTTCCGTACGCTGCGTGCGGCCCACCCGCAGGCCGTCACCCGGAGCCGGAGCGTCTCCACGCTGGCCGCACCCGCCTTCGCCGCGGCGATGATGGGGCGCCAGATCCTCGGTGCCATGCCGGTCGAGCGCCGGGTGCTGCTGTTCGCCGCGGTGGATGTCGCGGGCCACCCCCTGCTGGAGGGCCGTACCCTCGGCGAGGTCTTCCGGGAGGGCGCCTGGCGGATCCTCGCGCTCGATCTCGCGGACCCGGACGAGCGCCGCGCCGATCTGTCCGCGCACCGCTCCTCGTACGGGGAGGACCGCAAGGCCGAGCTGGTCTGGAACCTGCCGCAGAGCTACGTCCTGCGCCCCGAGGACCGGGTCGTCGTCGCCGGGACCCGGCAGGGCCTGGGCGATCTGCTGGGCAGGAGGCAGCCCCGCGTGACGGCGGAGCCGTAGCCGGGCGGGGCCGGTCGGGTCAGGTCTCGTCGGATCCGGTCGGATCCGGTCGGATCCGGTCGGGTCCGGTCGGGTCAGGTCTCGTCGGGTCCGGGCGGGGCCGGGCGGGTCCGGTCTCGCCGGGGCCCGTACGGCCCGGAGATCCGGGGGTCCCCGGCCTCAGCCCTCGCCCCCAGCCCCGCCCCAGCGGCGTCCCCCAGCCCCCGCCCTCAGCTTCACCCGGATGGCCGCGCTCCGCTGGTTGCGCGTCGGGCGCTCGCGGAGGCTCGGAGCTGTCACCGGGAGGGCAGCGGCATCGGGTCCACCAGGGCCGGAAACACCTCACCGGACTGTGGCGGGCGCGTGAATCCGAGGGTTCCCGCAGCCGCCTCCGCGCTCCCGCGCGCCTGTGCGCGGCCGAGAGGAGTCCGAAGTGACCGACCAAGCCGACCGCTCCGATCAGGCAGACCGCCCCGACCGCCCCGACCGCCCTGATCCCGCAGACCGCCCCGATCACGCGGACCGCTCCGACCGCCCGGATCAGGGGGCCCACCCAGCTCCCGCCGGTCCCGGTGACCCGGCCGAGTCCGCCGCACCTTCCGGATCCTACGGACCCGCCGCACCCCCCGCCCCCTCCGATCTCACGGAGCTGGCGACCGAGGCGTACATCTACGGGTATCCGCTGGTCTTCGACCTGTCGATGGTCCAGGCCGCCCTCCACGAGGGGTTCGGTTCGCTGCCGTCCGCATCCTTCAACGAGTTCGCGCACTCCTCGCGGCTCGCCACCCCCGACGCGCACTTCGTGTCCGTGAACAACGACACGGTGTACTCGATCGCGCAGCTCGACCTCTCCGGCGGTCCGCTGCTGCTGCACGTACCCGACACGCTCGGTGCGTACTACGTGCTGCAGTTCATCGACGCGTGGACCAACAATTTCGCCTACGTGGGCCGCCGTGCCACCGGCACGGGCGAGACCAAGTGGCTGATCGTGCCGCCCGGTTGGGCCGGCGAAACCCCCGAGGGGATGACCGGGGTGATCGACGCGCCGACCACGGTCGTCTCGATCGCCGGACGCTTCGCCTGCGAAGGCCCCGCCGACCTGCCGCGTGTGCACGGACTGCAGAAGCGGCTCACGCTCAAGGTCCTCGAAGAGTTCATGCACCACACCTGGCTGCCGGCGACCGACCCCGATGTGCCGGAACCGCTGCACTTCTTCGAGAAGCTGCGGGTCTGGATGGCGGCCTTCCCGCCGTCGGCCGACGACTGCGCCTACCAGGACCGCTTCCAGCCGCTCCAGCTGCTGGAGGAGGGGCCGTCCCCGTACATCCACCCCGCCCCCGAGCTCCTGCACGCGCTCACCGAAGGGCTGAAGCGCGGAGCGGCGCGGGTCGAGAGGGCGAGCCGGACGGGGGCGGACGGCGCCCGGGCCCCCGGTGACTGGGAGATGAACCCGCACCTCTTCGACTACAACCTCGACTGGTTCGGGGTGGGGACCCACGATTCACCGGAGTGGCGCATCGAGGACCGGACGTCGTCCTATCTGACCAGGGCGGTCGCCGCGCGGGTCGGTCTGTGGGGCAACCACGGCTACGAAGCGGTGTACGCGCACACCTCCGAGGACGCGGACGGCCACTGGCTCAACGGTTCCAGGAAGTACACCCTGCGTTTCGACAGCCCGCCGCCTGTGCAGTCGTTCTGGTCCGTGACCATGTACGACTCACCGGACTACTACCTGGTGGCCAACCCCGCGGACCGCTACTCCATCGGCGACCGCACGCCGGGTCTGGTGTACGGCGACGACGGGTCGCTCACGCTGCGCATCCAGAAGGACCGGCCCACCGACCCGGCGGAGGCGGCCAACTGGCTCCCCGCGCCGGAAGGCGACTTCCGGCCGATGCTCCGCCTCTACACGCCGGAGCAGTCCGTCCTGGACGGCAGCTACGAGATCCCGCGCATCACCCCTGAACGGGAGCCGGAGACCGCCTGACGCCCCGGCCCTGGCGTACCCGGCCGGTCCTGGCGTACTCCGGGTCAGGTTCGGTTCAGGTTCGCGCCACGCGAACGTGCGGCAACCGGATCGCCGGATCCGTGCCCGGGACAGCCGGTCCGCGTCAGACTGGAAGTATGTGCCGCAGTATCAAGACTCTCCGTCCGCCCGTACTCCCCGGGGAAGCGACCGAGGAGGACATCAGGGCCGCAGCGCTTCAGTACGTACGGAAGGTCTCCGGCTTCCGGGCCCCCGCCGCGCACAACCGCGCGGTGTTCGACCGGGCCGTCGACGAGATCGCCCGCGCGACGCAGACACTGCTCGCCGACCTGGAGGTCCGAGGGAGCGGGTCAGGAACACCGAAGGGGGATGCGCAGCCCCAGAGGTGAGGCCGGCGGCGGGCCGGGGTTACGAGACCGGTGCGGCCACCGGCGCGGGACGCCGTATCAGCAGTGCGGCCACCGAGCCCGCGCCGAACAGTGCGAAGAGCGAGACCGCCGTGCCCAGCCAGCTCGTGCCCAGCCACTGGCCGCCGAAGTACCCGAGCCCCACGCTGTAACCCGCCCAGGCCACGCCCGCCAGGGCCGACCAGGGCAGGAACTCCTTCGCCCTGCGGTGCGCGGCGCCCGCGCCCAGCGAGACGATCGAGCGGCCCGCCGGTGCGAAGCGCGCTATCACGACGAGCAGACCGCCGCCCCGCGCCAGCGCCGTGCCGAGCCGTTCCTGCGCACGGGTCAGGCGCCGGGAGCGTGCGATGGCCCGGTCGAGGCGTTCGCCGCCGCGCCAGGCCAGCCGGTACGCGATCAGATCGCCCACGATCGAGGCAGCGGCGGCGCAGGCGGTGAGGACCAGCAAGTCCGGGACGTTGTGCGGGACTTCGCCGGCCACCGTGGTCGAACCGGCGGCGGCGCCGGTGGCTGCCGTGATCACCAGGACTCCGCTGGGGAGCAGCGGTACGAAGACGTCGAGGACGACGGAGAGCGCGACCACGGCATAGATCCATGGACTGTCGGTCAACGACCGCAGACTCTCCAGCACCGGACTCCCCGTTCGTGAAAGCGCCGCGGTGTCGCAGGGGAGCGGCAGGTGCGGCTGTACAGCCATACAGCGTACGCGGGGAGGTTCCGCGCCCATCCGCCGGGGCCGGTGATGTTCGAAAGGTCCCGTTCACCCGTACGGCTGCTCCTGTGCGGGGGTTTGGCCGCGCTGCGACCAGGCTGGGGCCGTACGGCTGCGAAGCAGCGGTGAACAGGCAAGTGAGCAAACGAGTACAAGGAGCGGACGATGGTCGTGGCAGGTGTACTGGCCGGAGCGGCGGCGCTGGCGATGCTGACGGGCGGCGGGGCGGCTCCCGCGGGGAGCGCAGCGGCGGGGAGCGCTCCGGCGCGTCACGCGCCCGGGGGGAGCGCGCCCGCGGCCGGTACCAGAACGCCCGCGGGCGTGTACTGGCAGCGCGTTCACGCCCGGTTCGCGCCGCCCACCGCGTTCCTCCCGTCGTCCGCCGTGACGTACGACATGAAGCGGGTGCCCGCGGCCTCCCGTATCGAGGTCGAGCAGTACACGGACCCCTCGGGCACCCGAGTGACGGCGCGGCTGGCGGGGCTGAAGCCCGGGCACGCGTTCGGTATGCGGGTGCACACCAGGCAGTGCGGCAGCACCCCCGGCGCGGCGGGCCCGAGCTATCGGCGCGGCACGGGCAGCCGGACGCCGGGCGCCGACGACGAGGTGCGGCTGGATTTCACGACGGACGCGCAGGGCGCGGCCACGGTGACCGCGCGGCGCGGCTGGAACTTCCGGCCCGGCGGCGCCGGATCGGTGGTCATCGACGGGGTGCGGGGCGGCGCGGCGGACCCCGTCGCGTGTTTCACGGTGCCGTTCGGGCCGTCGGCCGGCCCCGCCGCGTAAGGCCCCGCCACCTGAGAGACGGGGCGGGGCGTGCGCGTCAGGCCGGCACCGGGGCGGCCGGCTCGGTGACGCGCCGACGGGTGATGAGCGCGGAGTCCAGCGCCAGCGCGCCGGGGCCGGTGAACACGAGCAGCAGAAAGGCCCAGCAGAACATCACGGAGGGCTCGCCGCCGTTCTGGATCGGCCACAGGGCGTGGGGCTGGTGCACATGGAAGTACGCGAAGGCCATCGCACCCGACGCGACGAACGCGGCCGGGCGCGTCAGCAGTCCGGCCAGCACCAGTACGCCGCCGACGAGTTCGATGACGGCGGCGTATCCGTCGGGCCAACTGCCCGCCGACACCGTGCCGCCGCCCGGCGCGCCGCCGAGCACACCGAAGAGAGAAGCCGCGCCGTGGCAGGCGAAGAGGAGGCCGACCACGGCGCGGAAGAGAGCCAGGGCGTACGGGCGGGCCAGATCGGCCTGCCGGCCGAGTGAGGACACTGCCGTGGATATCGCTGAAGGCATGACGGTCGAACTCCTTCGGTGGGGGACCGGAGCAGCCCTAGATTAGGTATGCCTGACTAGAACTTGCAAGTTCAACATTTAGTCAGGCGCTCCGGTCCCCACCCGGCCCCTGCCCGGTCCTGAACCCGTCCCGCTTCGTGCCCCGTGCCGTACGGAGCGACGAAGAGTCAGGGACGGGTTCAGGACCGGGCTCCTGCCGGAATCCGCTCGGCAGCCGCTCACCAGGCGTTCAACAGGCATTCAGTGGCTGCCCGGTGGGCGCTCAGCAGCTGTTCAGCACCCCTTGGAGTGCCGTCTTCTCCGCCGAGTCGACCGTGAGCTTGTAGTAGTGCTTCACCTCCACCCAGGCCCGGACATAGGTGCACTTGTAGGCGGCGCGCGGAGGCAGCCACTTGGCCGGGTCCTTGTCGCCCTTGGACTGGTTGACGTTGTCGGTCACCGCGATGAGCTGCGGCCGGGTCAGGTCGTTGGCGTACGCCTGCCGCTGTGCGGTGGTCCAGCTGCTGGCGCCCGAACGCCAGGCCTCGGCGAGCGGGACCATGTGGTCGATGTCCACGTCGGACGACGCGGTCCAGGTCGCGCCGTCGTACTCGGAGTACCAACTGCCGCTGGTGGCGGCGCAGGTGGAGCTCTGGACGACGTTCGTGCCGTCGCGCTTGAGCACGACCTCGCGGGTGTCGCAGGCGCCGGACTGGGTGATCCAGTGCGGGAACTTGTCCCGGCTGTAGCCGTCGGACGACCCTTCGGCCGCGACGGTGAGGGAGCTGAGGTAGGTCCGTGCGGTGGCCGCGCTCACCGGGGTGGGCAGGGCGGCCTGGGCGGAGGGGGCGGTGATGAGACCGGCGAGGGTGATACCGGCGGTCGCGGTGAGTACCGCTATTCGACGCGCGTAGATACTGGAGATACCTGAGACACCTGACATGCGAACTCCCGTGGGGTGGAGGGGCTTTGCCGATCCGGCTCGGCCATCGTGGTGGCGCCGGATTGCCGTGGGGTGGGCGCCGGGTAACAGCCTGGCGACATGAGCACGTCACATCAAGAGGGTTGCCGATGTTTGACGCTCCGGCAGATTTCCCGCACAGCCGTACGGTTGGCCCGCGCCGCCCTCGTCCGCGCCGTCCTCGGGGCCGCGCTCGGGGTACTTCCGCTGGTCGCGGCCTCGCCGGATGCTGATGTCCGGTCCGGCCTCGCCTGTGAAATCCGCGCGGCGAGGCGGCGTGCGGCGGTTCCGGTGCAGGTTGTCGCACTTTTGGCCGCCGTGTCAGCCGTTCGTGGCTTTTGTCCGGGATGTGTGACTGCTGAGGAAGCTGGGGCGGGGGAGCGTGGGGTGTGGTGTCGGGTGCGCCGCTGCGTCCGGTGCGCTGCTCGACATATTCGCGTGGGGTGTGGGGTGTGGTGCGAGTGGCCACGGTCGGCCAGGTGGCAGCTGGGCGGGCGGGCCGCCGGGCCGGTGCCGTATCGTGTACGGAGCAGAAGGGGAGTAGCTCTTCGCCGGAACGTCGACATACTGCCGAACCTCGGTTCGGCCGGCGCCCGGAGGCGGATCTTCTTGGAGACCCGCCAGCGAGACCTTCGGCAGCAGTGTCCTGTTGACGCTGCCGTGCCGAAGCGACCCCTTTTCTCTCCGAGTCAGGTCCTCCCGGTGCGGTCAGCCCGAACCGATTGAGGAAACAAACCGTGATCAGCTTTACGATCCTGGCGATCACTTTCGGCGTGGTCTTTCTCGCCGAACTCCCCGACAAGACCGCTCTCGCCGGTCTGATGCTGGGCACCCGCTACCGGGCCTCGTACGTCTTCGTGGGGGTCGCGGCGGCCTTTGCCGTCCATGTCGCACTCGCCATCGCCGCGGGCAGCGTGCTGACTCTGATTCCGCACCGGCTGCTGCAGGCGATCGTCGGCGCGCTCTTCCTCGCGGGCGCGGCGGTGCTGCTCTTCAAGAAGGACGAGGAGGAGGAAGAGGTGAAGGCCCCCGCCGACCAGTCCTTCTGGAAGGTGGCCGGGGCCGGTTTCATGCTGATTCTCGTCGCCGAGTTCGGTGACCTGACCCAGATCATGACGGCCAACCTGGCGGCCCGCTACGACAGCCCGGTCTCGGTGGGCATCGGCGCGGTGCTGGCGCTCTGGGCGGTGGGCGGTCTGGGGATCCTCGGCGGCCGCAAGCTGATGAAGCACGTACCGCTGAGGCTCATCACGAAGATCGCCGCCGCGCTGATGGTGGCGCTCGCGGGGTTCAGCCTGTACGAGGCCATCGCGGGCTGAAGCCCGGGCGGACGGGGGCGGCCCGGGAGCGGGCGACGCCCCGCGGGCCTGGTTCCGGGGGCCTGGTTCCGGGGGCGAGGGTGCGTTTCCGGGCCGGGGGGCGCGGTTCCAGCCCGCGAGCCTGGTTCCGGCCTACCGGGCGGTTCCGGCCCACGGGGTCGTTCCCGCCTGCGAGGTCGCGCCGTCGGTCCAGGCCGTTCCGGCCCGCGGGGGTGCGACGTCAGTCCGTGACGTGGATCTCCCGCGGGGGCGCGAGGTCAGTCTGTGACGTGGACCTCCCGCGGGGCCGCGAGGTCAGTCCGTGACGTGGACCAGTACGGTGCCGTCGTCCGCCCGCTCGACGCGGATCCGGGTCAGGTCGGGGACCTGTGCGGTGGGCCGGTGGGCGACGGCGCGCGGGCCCACGCCCACGACGCGCATACCTGCCGCCCTGCCCGCGGCGATCCCCGCCTCCGAGTCCTCGAAGACGAGGCACTCGTCGGGGGTGAAGCCCAGCTCGGCGGCGCCCTTGAGGAAGCCCTCCGGGTCCGGCTTGCTGGCGCCGACGCTTTCCGCGGTGACCCGGACCTCCGGCATCGGCAGCCCGGCAGCCGTCATCCGGGCCTGGGCGAGCGCCGCGTCGGCCGAGGTGACCAGGGCGTGCGGCAGACCCGCCAGGGACGCCATGAAGGCCGGTGCGCCGGGGACCGGGACGACGCCTTCGGTGTCGGCGGTCTCCTGGGCGAGCATCGTACGGTTGTCTGCGTAGTTCTCCTCGACGGGGCGGTCCGGGAGCAGGATGGCCATCGTCGCGTACCCCTGGCGGCCGTGCACCACCTTGAGCGCCTCGTGCGGGTCCAGGCCATGGGCGACGGCCCAGCGGTGCCAGATGCGCTCGACGACGGCGTCGGAGTTCACCAGCGTCCCGTCCATGTCGAGGAGTACGCCCTTAAACACACCCAGGAGTCGTTCGTTACTCAAGGCATCCATCCTCTTCGTCGTGCTCTGCGGCTTTTCTGCTGCTGCTCTGCGGTCTGTCGTGATTCTTTGTTCCATCACGATACAAAAGATTTGAGTGCTCTTCATCCGCGTCTTCATCTGTGTGGGCGCGAGGGCTCCGTCCGTGGCCGGCTGCCGTCCGATGTCGCCTCGCCCACGTCCGTCCCGCTCACCCCTTGACATATATCAATTCAGAACTGAGGCTTCATGAAACTATCCATGCAAGCCTGTTGGCGGCCAGCGCTGCCACCAGGCGGGCCGCCCCGAGCAGCCGTGATCGAGGGGACAACCTGAACCCGATGGCAGACGCCGGCACCTCCTCACCGCCCACCGCTTCCGCGATGCCTCCTGCCCCGGCCACGTCGTACTCCTTCGACGACGCGCCTCTCAACCGCTTCCACCTCAAAGTCACCGCGCTGACTTTCGGTGCCAACTTCTCCGACGGGTACCAGCTCGGCGTCATCGGCATCGCCCTCACCCTCATGGCCCCGCAGATGGGTCTGGGCGCCGTCTGGCAGGGAATGCTCGGCGCCTCCGCCCTCATCGGCATCTTCGTCGGCAGCATCGGCCTCGGCTGGCTCGCCGACCGCATGGGCCGGCAGAAGCTCTACACGCTGAACTTCGCCCTCATCACGGTCGCATCGGTGGCCCAGATCTGGGCGAACAGCCCCGAGCTCCTCTTCGCGCTCCGTGTTCTGATCGGCGTGGGCATCGGTGCCGACTACGCCATCGGTCCCACCCTCGTCGCCGAGTTCTGTCCACGACGTCACCGCGGCTTCCTGCTCGCCTCGCTGACCGCGCTGTGGACCATCGGCTACATCTGCTCGTTCTTCCTCGGTCACTACATCACCGGGTTCGGCGGCGACAGCTGGCGCTGGCTGCTGGGTACCGGCGCCATTCCTGCCGCGGTCGTCCTCGTCCTCCGGATCGGCACCCCGGAGTCCCCGCGGTGGCTGGTGAGCAAGGGCCGCATCGAGGAGGCGCGTGCCGTCGTCGCGCGCTACATCGGCCCGAACGTCGACTTCGAATCGGTCCGCAACACCTCGCAGCCCGAGACCTCTTCGTCCGGCTCCTACCGGGACCTGTTCAGCCGCGAGCAGTGGCGTGCCACCACGTTCGGGATCCTGTACTACAACTGCCAGGTCATCCCGTACTTCGCCATCTACACCTTCCTGCCCGTGGTGCTCGCGAAGTTCGCGATCGACGAGAGCGTCACCGTGGACGGCCTGCTCAACGGCTTCCTGTTCCTCGGGAGCGTCATCGGTCTGTGGTGCGTGGCCCGCTTCTCGCGACGCGCCTTCGTCACCGGCTCGTTCATCGTCATGGCCCTCGCGCTCGGCCCGATGGGGCTGTGGCCGGGCGGGCCGAAGCTGCTGCTCTTCGTGCTCTTCCTGGTCTTCACCCTGGTGATGTCGGCGGCCTCCAACCTCGACCAGGTCTATCCGCCCGAGCTGTTCCCGACTCCCCTGCGGGGCTCCGGAGTCGGACTCCTCAACGGGCTCAGCCGGGTGGGCTCCGCCGCCGGTACCTTCCTGCTGCCGCTCTCCATCGACCACCTCGGCTTCGCCACCTCGATGACCATCCTCGCGAGCTTCCTCGTGCTCGGCGCGATCGTCTCGGCGGCCTGGGCGCCGGAGACCGCGGGCGCGGCACTCGACTGATCTGTTCCGGCCGGCGGCGCGGGAGCGGGGGACAAGGTGGCCCCGCCCGCCGGTCAGGGAGACGGGCGGAACCACTTTGTTTCGGTAGAGTACAAAACAAAGCGGGCTGTGCGCCAGCCGTTCCGGCCGTTCCAACCATTCCGGCCGTCCCAGTCGGCTGTCTCAGCCGTCCTGTTCACTCCCCGGCACAGTCCCGGCCCCGTCACCCGCTCGGCGGCGGGCGGGCCTGTCGGGTACGCGGCCCCTGCCCACGTCGTCCGGCGGACCGGCGGGGGATCCGGCAGCCGCACAGCCGCACTGCCGCACATACGGGGCCGTACGCGCAGCGGCCCGAAGCCCGCACGAGGCACCGTTGCCACCCCTGATGAACTCGCGGCCTGAACTCGCGGCGTCCATTCCGCAGCACCAGGATGGGAGGCATGGCTCAGGAAACCCCGGCACCCCCGGCGGCGCCGGTGGCGGCCGACGGGCAACCCCAGCGGTCCGTCCTCGTGGCGATCGGCGCCCTGCTGCTCGGAATGCTCCTCGCCGCCCTCGACCAGACGATCGTCTCCACTGCGCTCCCCACGATCGTGAGCGACCTCGGCGGTATGGAGCATCTGTCCTGGGTGGTCACGGCGTACATGCTGGCCTCGACCGCCGTCACGCCGCTCTGGGGCAAACTCGGCGACCAGTACGGCCGCAAGAAGCTCTTCCAGACGGCCATCGTCATCTTCCTCATCGGATCCGCCCTCTGCGGCGTCGCGCAGAACATGCCGCAGCTCATCGGCTTCCGCGCGCTCCAGGGCCTCGGCGGTGGTGGTCTGATGGTGCTGTCGATGGCGATCGTCGGCGACATCGTCCCGCCCCGCGAACGCGGCAAGTACCAGGGACTGTTCGGCGCCGTCTTCGGCGCGACGAGCGTCCTGGGCCCGCTGCTCGGCGGGCTCTTCACCGAACACCTCACCTGGCGCTGGGTGTTCTACATCAATCTCCCCATCGGCGTGATCGCGCTCGTCGTCATCGCCGCCGTGCTGCACATCCCGGTCCGCTCGACGAAGCACACCATCGACTACCTCGGCACGTTCCTCATCGCGTCCGTGGCCACCTGTCTGGTGCTCGTCGCCTCGCTCGGCGGCTCCACCTGGGCCTGGGCGTCGGCGCCCATCATCGGCCTCGCGGTGCTGGCCGTGGTGCTGCTCGTCGCGTTCATCCACGTCGAACGGGGCGCAGCCGAGCCCGTACTGCCCCTGAAGCTCTTCCGTATCAGGACCTTCGTGCTCTGCTCGGTCATCAGCTTCATCGTCGGTTTCTCGATGTTCGGCGCGATGACCTACCTGCCGACCTTCCTCCAGGTCGTCCAGGGCGTCTCACCGACCATGTCCGGCGTGCACATGCTGCCGATGGTCTTCGGCCTGCTCCTGTCCTCGACCGCATCCGGCCAGATCGTCAGCCGCACCGGCCGCTGGAAGGTCTTCCCGATCGCCGGGACGGGCATCACCGCGATCGGGCTCGCGCTGCTGCACCGGCTGACCGAACACAGCTCCACCTGGTCGATGAGCATCAGCTTCTTCGTCTTCGGCCTGGGCCTCGGCCTGGTCATGCAGGTCCTGGTCCTCGTGGTGCAGAACGCCGTGAGCTACCAGGACCTCGGCGTCGCCACCTCGGGCGCGACCTTCTTCCGCTCCATCGGCGCGTCCTTCGGTGTGGCCATCTTCGGCACCATCTTCACCACCCGGCTGCACGGAAAACTCAGCGACGCCCTCGCAGGCCGCCCGGTGCCACCCGGCGTGAGCGCGGGCAGCCTGCAGGCCGACCCGCGCGCCATCGCGGCGCTCCCGCCGCCGCTGCGCCCGCGGGTGCTGCACGCGTACGCCTCGTCCATCACCGACGTGTTCCTGTACGCGGTCCCGGTGGTGCTTCTCGCCTTCGTCGTCTCCTGGTTCCTCAAGGAGGACAAGCTGCGCGGCTCGGTCACCACCCCGGAAGTCACCGAGACGCTCGCCTCCAACCCGGTCCAGCGGTCGTCGTACGACGAGGTGATGCGGGCCCTCTCGGTGCTCGGCAGCCGGGAGGGGCGCCACGAGATCTACGAGACGATCACCGCGAAGGCCGGCTACGACCTGCTCCCCGCCACGAGCTGGCTGCTGCTGCGCATCAAACGCCACGGCCTGGTCGAACCGGCCCAGCTGGCCGAGATGGCCCCGGTCCCGCTGCGGGCCATCACCGAGGCGGCCCGGCAGGCCGAGGAGCGCGGCCTCGCCGTACGCGAAGGGGTGCAGCTCGCGCTGACCGAGCCGGGCGTGAACGTCGCGGCCCGCCTCTCCAAGGCCCGCGAGGAGTCCCTGGCCGAACTGCTCGGCGACTGGTGGGGCCCCGAACGGCCCACCGATCTGGTCGTCCTGGTCGAGGAGCTGAACGCGGAGCTGTGCGGCTCCGACGCCGAATGGCCGCGGGAGCACGAGCAACGGCCGGTGTGACGCTGCCGGTTCGGTGCGCCTACAGGTCCTTCCCGTACCAGATGTCCATGTACGGGCCGGTCGTGTACGCCGGTATCTCCTGGTAGCCCTGGCGTACGTAGAGGCCGCGCGCCTCGACGAGATCGAGGCGGGTGTTCAGCACCATCCTCGTCGCCCCCAGCCGTCGTGCCGCGTCCTCCAGCAGGGCGAGCAGGATCTTGCCGCCCCCGGTGCCGCGCTGTCCGGGGCGGGTGTACACCCGGGTGAGCTCGGCCGTCGCCGGGTCGAGCAACAGCACCCCGCCACAGGAAGCGGGCTTGCCCTCGTGCCGCCCGACAAGGAACTCCCCGGTGGGGAAAGCCAGTTGCTCGACCCCGTCGCCGGCCAGCCCGTCGTCGATCTCCTGCTCGGTGGCGGCCCGCTGCCAGTAACGGCTGGCCACCTCGTCGTAGTAGGAGCGGCGCAGCGCGTACGCGTCGGGGGTGTCGAAGGGCTCGGGGGCCACGATCCAGGTCACCGGAGCCATTGTGGCGGCGGTGCCGCTGTTTGGCACCCGGATTCCGGGACACTCGAACGGCGTACGAATGGCGCCCGCTGCCGGTGCGGCACCGGGTGAAGCGAAGGGAGAGGCTGCGTCATGACGTACGAACAGAGCAGGCAGGACCAGCAGGACGGGCGGGACCGGCAGGAGCGGTCGGAAGCGGCGCCGGGGCAGACCGGTACCGGTGGCTCGGATGTACGCGTCCCGGACGTACGCGGCGACGGCCTGGAAGCAGGCACGGCCGACGGGCACGACGAGGAGCCGGTGCCGGACTCCGTCGCGGAAGCGGGCGCGGACCCCGCCGCGGACGTACGGGGGACCGGCTTCGAGACCGAGGAAGCGGGCCGCGCACACCACCGGCCGCGGTGAGGCGGGGGCGGCAGAACTGCGGCTCGCGCTCCGCACCCGCCGTGAGGTGGCGGAGCGCGGAGCCGAAGCTCTGATCAGCCGTTCTTCGGGGCGGCCTGCTGGACGACCTCGAAGGACCACAGGGAAGAGCCGGAGGCGGCGGGCTTGGGCCGCTCGCCACCCTCCGCGCCGCCGGCGTGGGCGCCGCGCATGGAGGTCGCCATCCACTTCTCGAAGTCGGCCTCGCTGGCCCAGCGGGTGTAGACGAGGTACTGGTCGGTCCCCTCGACCGGGCGCAGCAGCTCGAACCACTCGAAGCCGTCGGAGTTCTCCACGGACCCCGCGCGGGAGGCGAACCGCTTCTCCAGCACCTCGCGCTGCTCGTCGGGCACGGTCAGGACGTTGATCTTCACGATGCTCATATCGCCCATCCTGCCGTACCCGCCGCTCACCGGTGCCGGGCGGGTCAGGCGACCACCCGCGCCAGGACGAAGCCGTCGTACCCCTTGCTGCCCACCGTCTGGAGCGCGGTCGCGCTGAGCTTCGGGTGGTCGGCGATCATCTCGATCATCGCCCGCGTGCCCCGGACCCGCGGATCCGTGTTGGCCGGATCGACGACCGCGCCGTCGCGCACCACGTTGTCCCCGATGATCACGCTGCCCGGCCGGGTCAGCTTCAGGACCCACTCCAGGTAGTGCGGGTTGTTCGGCTTGTCGGCGTCGATGAAGACCAGGTCGAAGGGGCCGGCGCCCTCGGCTGCCAGTACCGGCAGGGTGTCGAGGGCCGCTCCCGTCCTGACCTCGGCGACCGAACCGAGCCCGGCACCCGCCAGATTGGCGCGGGCCACATCGGCGGCCGCCGGGTCCGCCTCCAGGGAGACGAGACGGCCGTCGGACGGGAGCGCCCTGGCCAGCCAGATGGTGCTGTAGCCGCCGAGCGTGCCGATTTCGAGGATGGTGCGCGCGCCCTGGATACGGGCCAGCAGATGCAGCAGCTTGCCCTGGTTCGGGGCGACGTTCATCGGGATCAGGCCGGCGGCGTCGCTGGCGGCCAGCGTGGCCTCCAAGGCGTCGTCGGCCGGGACCAGATGGTCGGTGAAGTACCGGTCGACCTCGGTCCACCGGTCCTGATCCTGGTGCTGGATCTCGGGCATGGATTCCTCCCACGGGTCCGCCGAAAAATGAGTTCCCGGTAAGTTCCTTCTGGGAACTCACCCAGGAATCTACCCGTGGCCCGAGTGCGCGCCCCCGGCGGGTCAGGAGAGCGGCGGTGGTACGTGCACCGGTGGCGGGGGTACGACCGGGCGACGGTGGCGGGCCGGCACCAGCAGCAGCGCCGCCACCACGAGCACCAGCAGCACCCCGCCCGCGGTCAGCAGCCAGACCGGGACCCCGCCCGCTGTCAGCAGCCTCTCCTCGTAGATCACCCGCTGGTAGGGCCGGTCGGACGAGGTACGGCGCAGCTCGTGGTCCCCATTGATCCGGGACGGCACGGGGAAGCTCTGCTCCAGCGCGGTCAGATACCGTTCCCCGTCCGCGAAGCGGCCCAGCGCGCCGGTCGACGGGATCCGCCCGGCGTACGTCACCTCGGGCGGCAGCCCGCCGATGGTGCCCCGCGGCTCCATCCGGTGCGCGGCCAGTACGTACAGCCCGAGCGTCTGGGGGTTCCGCGCACGCCGCGACAGCCGCATCGGATAGACCAGCCGGTCGCTGGCGAAGCTCAGCCGGAGCGGGTCGAGCACGCCGGTGAGCGTGCCGCCCTTGCGGTCGGGGGCCAGCCGTACCGCGACGTACTCCCACTTCTGGTCGACGTACGGCTTGAGGTCCTCCGACATCCCGGCGGGCATCCGGAAGCCGTTCAGCCGGAGCCAGCTGTCCAGGGCCGCGGGGTCGGTGGCTGTCAGCCGCGCGACGTCGAAGGGCCCCAGCCGTTCGCGGCCGACCACACCGACAGCGGGAGCGCCCGCGGGGCGCGCGGCGGCGGACGCGCCGTCACCGGAGGACCCGGAGCCGAACGGCCAGTCGTTGCCGTGCGGCCAGAAGTGGTGACGGGTGCGGTGCACCGGCGCGGTGACCGAATCCAGCGCGTCGAAGAGCGCGTTGTCGCCGAGCGTGACCGTGGCCCGGTGCGGTACCGGCATGATCCAGGCGGCCTGCGCCGCGTTCCCCGCGACCGTCAGGCTCATCACGATCTGCTCGCTGTGCCCGTCCCAGCGCACCGCCGACGTCTCCCGGTCGACGTTCAGCCGGGACGCCGGGTCGTGCACCAGCGCACCGCACCCGCAGGCGTACGCCGGTGCCATCAGCGATCCCAACTGCACCGCCAGCAGCGCGAGCACGACAAGGAGCGTTCGGCTCCGCAGCGTCCCCGCGAGCCTCCTCGCACCCAACGGTCGCTGCGCCCGGCCCCCTCCCCGTATCTGCCGAGCCCGGGGCTCACGTGCCTGTATGCCCCGCCGCCACATCCCCTGCACCCGCCGTACCCGCCGTACCTGCCGTACCCGCATCCCCCGTGGCCTCTCCCCGTCGCCGTGCCGTCGCCGTGCCGTCGCCGTGCCGTGCCGCGTCCGACACGAGCACAGACGGCGGGCGGAGGGGGCCGGTTCCGGACAACCCTGCCGGTGGTCCGGGGCCCTTCGCGAGGCCGCGGGCTGACGCCGTGCCACAGGGGTCCACGGACCGAGCGACCTGCGGACCGGCGCGGGCAGTGCTTGAATGGCCCGGTTGGACAGGCCCAGGAGGTCGGTCACCGGCCGGCCGGGGCGGCGATCCCGGCGGTGGTGTCTCCGTACCCCCAACGGTCGTCCTCACCGCGACCCTTGGCCGGAACCGCAGGGGCCGGGTCAGGTGAACAGGGGGTTGCCTGCGTCCTTACTCCGGAGCAGTGCGAGTCTCTATCAGACACAGGTACCGGGCATTTCCGGTGATGAAAACGGGTGGAGGGCCGGCGCGGCGTGGCGAACGACGGGCACAGCGGGGCGCGGACTGCGGTGGGCGCAGGAGCGGGAATCGAGCGGGCACGGGCGGTGCTCTGGCTGGTCGTCGCCGCACTGGCGGTCCGGCAGGTGGCCGCCATACTGCGGTTGCCGCCCAGCAGACGCCTCACCGACCTGGAGACGTGGACGGGCGCCGACGGCGTGCTGCACATCGGCGGGCCGCTCTACGCGACCGGGAAGTTCACCGGGACCCCGTTCTCCGGTCTCGTACTGAAACCGCTGACCCGTTCCGCCGAGCAGAGCCTCGGTGTCGCCTGGACCTTCGGGTCGCTGCTGCTCGTCGTCGTCCTCGGCGTGGTCGTGGCGCGCGCGCTGCCGGGTGAGGTCTCCCGGCGCACATCGCTGATCGCCGCCCCCGTCGCGATCAGCCTGCTGATGCTCTCGCTGCCGGTGCGCAACGCCTTCCACCTCGGCCAGACCAGCATCATCCCGGTGCTGCTCGTCCTGCTGGGGTGCTTCGCCGTACGGGACGAGCGCGGCTCCGGAGCGCTCATCGGGCTCGGGGCCGCGCTCCAGCCCACCGTGCTGCTCTTCGTGCCGCTGCTCTGGCTGACCGGCCGCAGGCGCGCCGCGCTCTCCGCCACCGCCGCCTTCGCCGTCTGCACGGCGCTCGCCTGGGCCCTGATGGCGCGTGACTCCTGGACGTACTGGATCCACCACGTGGCGGGAGCCGGCCTCGGCTCGCACCCGGACGGGCTCGCCAACCAGTCGATGCACGGCGCGCTGCTGCGCTTCGGTCTGCACGGGCCGCTGGAGATCGTGGTCTTCCTGGTCCTCGCCGTGGCGGTCTCGGTGCTCGCGCTGCGCCGCGCGGCGCGCTACGCGAAGGACGGACAGCTGCTGCTCGCCGTCGCGGTGACGGGCTGCGCCGCGGTCGCCGTCTCGCCGACCGCCTGGCAGCACCAGCTGCTGTGGGTGCTGCTCGCGGTCGTCGGCCGGGTCGGCCGGCGCGCCGCCGACCGGATGGTCTGGCCCGCCGTGGTCGTGCTGGTGAGCACCCTGCCGGGCACGATGCTGCTGCCCAACATGGCGGCGCTGTACCCGGTACGGGACAACGTGGTGCTGCTGACCGCGCTGGCCGCCGCCTGCGCCGTGCCGTTCATGGGCCGCACCGCGCCCGGCTGGGACGCGGCGGAGCCCACCGTCTACGCCACGCCCGTCCCGGCCCGCTGGAGCCGGGTCCCGCTGCTGCCGTTCTGGCGGCGGGTGCTGACCCGCCCCAATCTGCTGCTCGAACTCCTCGCGATCCGCGTCGGCTACTCGGTGTACTCGCACATCCGGGCCGCCGCGACCGGCGGCCGGTCCGCCGCCGAGGCGCACGGTCGTACGGTCGTCTCGATCGAGAAGGCCCTGCACATCAACATCGAGCACTGGGCCAACCACGCGGTGGTGAAGGTCCACTGGCTCGAATCGTTCTTCAACTTCTACTACGAGTCGTTCCACTTCGTGGTGCCGCTGGCGATCCTCGCCGTGCTGTACGTCCGCCGCCCCAGCGACTACCGCTGGGCCCGTACGTCGCTCTCGTTCGCGACCCTCCTCGGGCTGGTCGGGTTCTACTTCTTCCCGCTGGCCCCGCCCCGGCTGATGCCGGGCCTGGGCTTCATCGACTCGGTCCACGGGGTGCAGGACCTGGCGCACCCGGACTACGGCGCGATGACCGCGATGACCAACCAGTACGCGGCGATGCCCTCGCTGCACTTCGGCTGGGCGCTGTGGTGCGGGGTCACCGTCGCCGTCCTGGTCCCGAAGCGCTGGATGAAGGCGCTTGCGCTGCTGCACCCGCTCTTCACGGTCAGCGCGATCATCGCCACCGCCAACCACTGGGTGCTCGACGCGATCGGCGGGGCGACGGTGGTGGCGCTCGGCTTCGGGCTCACCTATCTGCTGGCCGGCCCGCGCACGCTGCTGGCACCGACGGACGGGACGGCGGAGGTGCCGAACGCAGCCTCTCCGTCGCCGGACCTGTCGTCCGAGCCCGAGCCTCCGTTGTCCAAACCGTCCGAGCCCGAGCCCCCGTCGTCCGAGCCGGAGCCCGAGGCGGCCGGCACCGGCTGACGGGCCGGGCCTCAGAGGGGGCGCCGGCCCGGCCCGTCAGCCGCGGTTCACCTGGAGCCCCTTGATCCCGTTCAGCCAGGCCGAGCGCAGCCGCCGCGGGTCACCGGTCAGCTTCAGGTCCGGCAGCACGTCCGCGATGGCGTTGAAGATCAGGTTGATCTCCAGTACGGCGAGGGACTTGCCCAGGCAGAAATGCGGGCCGCCGCCGCCGAAGCCGAGGTGCGGATTGGGGTCGCGGGTGATGTCGAACTGCTCCGGGTTCTCGAAGACCTCGGGGTCGTTGTTGGCCGACGAGTAGAAGATGCCGACCCGGTCACCCGCCTTGATCTGCTGCCCGCCCAGCTCCAGGTCCTGGGTCGCGGTGCGCTGGAAGGACACCACCGGGGTGGCCCAGCGCACGATCTCCTCGGCCGTCGTATCGGGCCGTTCGGCCTTGTAGCGCTCCCACTGCTCGGGGTGCGTGAGGAAGGCGTGCATACCGTGACTGATCGCGTTGCGGGTGGTCTCGTTGCCCGCGACCGCGAGCAGGATGACGAAGAAACCGAACTCGTCCGACGACAGGTTCCCCTCGCCCTCTGCCGCGACGAGCGTGGACACGATGTCCTTGGCCGGGCACTCCTTGCGGTCCGCCGCGAGGTTCATCGCGTACGAGACGATCTCCATCGCCGCTTCGGCGCCGACCTCCTCCGTGATCGCGTACTCCGGATCGTCGTACGCCGCCATCTTGTTGGACCAGTCGAAGATCTTGGCCCGGTCCTGCTGCGGTACGCCGATGAGCTCCGCGATGGCCTGGAGCGGCAGCTCCACCGCGATGTTGGTCACGAAGTCGAAGGAGCCGTCGTCCGCCGCACCCGCCAGCGCGGTCTCGACGATCGAGCGGGCGCGCCGGCGCAGGGTGTCCTCCAGCGAGCGGATGGCGCGCGGGGTGAAGCCGCGCTGGACGATCTGGCGGACCCGGGTGTGTTCCGGCGGGTCCATGTTGAGCATGATCAGCCGCTGTACGTCGATCTGGTCGCGGCTGATGGACTCGTTGAACCGGATGACGGCGGTGTTGGTGTTGGACGAGAACAGCTCCGGGTGCGTGGAGACGTACTTGACGTCCGCGTGCCGGGTCACGGCCCAGTACCCCTCGTCGCCGAAGCCCGCGATCCCGGTCGGCTGGGTGCACCACCAGACCGGAGCGGTCTGCCGGAGCTGGGCGAACTCCGGGTGCGGGACCCGGGATTGGAGCAGATCAGGATCCGTGAAGTCGAACCCTTCGGGCAGATGGGGGCAGTGCATCGGCTCCTCCAACTCCAGGTCTGGCTGGCTGTGTCCGGCCGCTCAATCGTCTGACGACCCATCAGATGTGCTCCGAAAGATAGTAACGAGTTCTACAAGGAGCAAGGGTTCCGGACGGAGTTGTTGCGTGCGGAATGGGTGCCCGGCACCGCAAGACCCGTGCACAGGCCTTGCGTACCGGGGGTAGCACTCATAAGACTGCACAGAGAACTAGAACGCGTATCAGTTCTTCCGCGCGGGCGCCGGGACGCCTCAGCGGACGTGGAGGAGAGGACGAGCTCATGGCCGCGGAACCCGTCATCGTCGAAGCCGTACGTACCCCCATCGGCAGGCGTGGAGGCGCCCTCGCCAATCTCCATCCCGCCTATCTGCTGGGCGAGACCTACCGTGAACTCCTGGGCCGCACCGCCATCCACGCCGACTGCGTCGAGCAGATCGTCGGCGGTACGGTCACCCACGCGGGCGAGCAGTCCATGAACCCGGCGCGCAACGCGTGGCTGGCCATGGGGCTGCCGTACGAGACCGCTGCGACCACCGTGGACTGTCAGTGCGGATCCTCGCAGCAGGCCAGCCACATGGTGGCCAACATGATCGCGGGCGGAGTCATGGACATCGGCATCAGCTGCGGTGTCGAGGCGATGTCCCGGGTGCCGCTGGGCAGCGGCTCCAAGCACGGTCCCGGCAAGCCCTTCCCCGACGAGTGGAACGTCGACCTGCCGAACCAGTTCGAGGCCGCCGAGCGGATCGCCCGCCACCGGGGGCTGACCCGCGAGAACGTCGACTCGCTGGGCCTCATCTCGCAGGAGCGGGCCGCCGCCGCCTGGGCCGAGGAGCGTTTCAAACGGGAGACCTTCGCCGTCCAGGTCCCCACCACCGAGGACGAACAGGCCGCGGGGCAGGGCATGTGGCGCCTCGTCGACCGTGACGAGGGGCTGCGTGACACCACGATGGAGGGGCTCGCCCGGCTCAAGCCGGTGATGCCGGTCGCCGTGCACACCGCGGGGAACTCCTCGCAGATATCCGACGGCGCCTGCGCGATCATGTGGGCGTCCAAGCGGATGGCGCGGGCGCTCAAGCTCAGGCCGCGGGCGCGGATCGTCGCCCAGGCGCTGGTGGGTTCGGACCCGCACTTCCATCTGGACGGGCCGGTCGACGCGACGCGTGCGGTGCTCGGCAAGGCGGGGATGTCGCTCAAGGACATCGACATCGTGGAGATCAACGAGGCGTTCGCGTCGGTGGTGCTGAGCTGGGCCCAGGTCTTCGAGCAGGACCTGGAGAAGGTCAACGTGAACGGTGGGGCGATCGCGCTGGGGCATCCGGTGGGGGCGACCGGCGCGCGGCTGATCACCACCGCACTGCACGAGCTGGAGCGCAGGGACAAGGAGTTCGCACTGATCACGATGTGCGCGGGCGGCGCGCTGGCCACCGGCACGATCATTCAGCGGCTGTAGCCGACCCGGTCCCGGGGCGGGCCGGACCGGGAAGGTCCGGCTCTGCCTCGGAGACGGCCTGTACGCCGGGTACAGTCGCCGCTTCGAACGCGGGCTCCGCGTCGAAGGCCGCGCGCCGGGTCGCCCGGCGCAGCGCCTTCAGGACGGTCGAGCCGACGACCAGGGTCAGGACGACGGTGACGGCCGCCCGCCCCAGGTCCCAGCCGAGCGAAGTGGCCGCGCAGTACGCGAAGAAGCGCGTCAGGTTCGCCCCGACGGCGTCACCGGGATGGAAGGAGATCCCGGTGGAGAGCCCGCCGATGTACGTCCAGCCCTGCAGGTTCATGACTGTGCCGTACGCGAACGCCGCCACGCACCCGTATCCGGCGAGCATCAGCAACTCGGCCCGCCCGCGCAGCCGCCGGGCGCCCGGCAGCAGTCCGGCGCCCATCGTGAACCAGCCCATAGCCAGCATCTGGAAGGGCATCCACGGCCCGACCCCGCCGGTCAGCAGGGCGGAGGCGAACATGGTGACCGAGCCGAGCACGAAGCCGAATCCGGGCCCCAGCACCCGCCCGCTCAGCACCATCAGGAAGAACATCGGCTCAAGTCCCGCCGTGCCCGCGCCGAGCGGGCGCAGCGCGGCGCCGACCGCCGCCAGCACACCGAGCATCGCCACCGCCTTCGCGTCGAGACCGGCGTCGGCGATGGTCGCCACCACCACGGCCACCAGCAGCGGAAGCAGCGCGGCGAACAGCCACGGGGCGTCCTGCGAGTGCGCGAGCCCGGACCCGGAGTCGGCGAGCAGCGGCCAGCCGAAGGCGAACACCCCGATCACCGTGATCAGGACGAGCGCGGCGACCGAACGGGGCCCGAGCCCGATGGCCCTCACAGCGCCTCCCGCACCTGGGCCACCGTGAGCCAGTCCTGCGGCGCCAGGATCTTCGAGACCTGCGGCGCGAAGGACGGCGACGAGACCACCACCTCCGGCGTCGGCCCGTCCGCGACGATCTCGCCGTCGGCCAGGATGACGACCCGGTGGGCGAGTTCGGCGGCCAGTTCCACGTCATGAGTGGCGAGCACGATGGCGTGCCCGTCCCGGGCCAGCGCGCGCAGCACCCCGACCAGCCGGCCCTTCGCCGCGTAGTCCAGGCCGCGTGTCGGTTCGTCGAGCAGCAGCAGCGGGGGGCGCCCGGTCAGCACGATCGCCAGCGCCAGCGCGAGGCGCTGCCCTTCGGAGAGATCACGCGGATGGACGGAGTCGGGGAGGCCGGGGAGCAGCTCGGAGACGAGAGCGCGGCAGCTGCCGGGGTCGGCGCCCGCGTCCGCGTCGGCCGCCGCGCACTCGGCGGCGACCGTGTCCGCGTACAGCAGATCGCGCGGCTCCTGCGGTACGAGCCCGACCCGGCGGATCATCTCGCGCGGCGGGGTCCGGTGCGGGGTGCTGCCGCCGACCTGTACCGACCCGGACGACGGCTCGTGCATCCCGACGAGCGTGCCGAGCAGCGTGGACTTCCCGGCGCCGTTACGGCCCATCAGGGCGACCGTCTCGCCGGGGCGCACCGAGAGGGAGATCTGCCGCAGCGCCTCGATCCGCCCGCGCCGCAGACCGAGCCGGTCCACGGTGGCGACCGGTCCCGCGGGCGGCGGAGCGGGCGGGTCCGTGCGGACCCGGCCGTCCAGCCGCTCGCGCAGCGCCGCGGCGCTGCGCCTGGCGTCCCGTACGGACAGCGGCAGCGGATCCCAGCCCGCCAGCCTGCCCAGCGCCACGACCGGCGGGAACACCGGGGACACCGCCATCACATCGGCGGGCGCCCCCATGACCGGCGCCTCGCCGGGACCGGGCAGCAGGATCACCTGGTCCGCGTACTGCACCACCCGCTCCAGCCGGTGCTCGGCCATCAGCACGGTCGTGCCCAGGTCGTGCACCAGCCGCTGGAGGACGGCCAGCACCTCTTCGGCGGCTGCCGGGTCCAGTGCGGACGTCGGTTCGTCGAGCACCAGCACCTTGGGGTGCGGGGTGAGCACGGAGCCGATCGCGACCCGCTGCTGCTGACCGCCGGAGAGCGTCGCGATCGGCCGGTCGCGCAGCTCGGTGAGGCCCAGCAGGTCGAGGGTCTCCTCCACCCGCCTGCGCATCACGTCCGGGGCGACCCCCAGTGACTCCATGCCGTACGCGAGTTCGTCCTCGACGGTGTCCGTCACGAAGTGGGCGAGCGGGTCCTGGCCCACCGTGCCCACCAGGTCGGCGAGTTCGCGGGGTTTGTGGGTCCGGGTGTCCCGGCCGTCTACGGTGACCCGGCCGCGCAGCACCCCGCCCGTGAAGTGCGGCACCAGACCGGACACCGCACCGAGCAGTGTCGACTTGCCGACACCGGACGGGCCGACGAGCAGCACCAGCTCGCCTTCGGGCACAGTCAGGTCGACCCCCTGGACGGCGGGCTCCCGGGCATCGGCGTAGGTGACCGACACCTGCTCGAACCGGATCACTTACACCCTCCTCCTTCTCGGTACGGGGGCTGTGGGACGGGGGCCTGCGGCGCGGGAATCCGCGGCGCCGGGTCCACCGGCGCGGGGCCCTTCGCCCCGGGCGGTTTCGTCATGGTCGCCTTCCGCACGGGCGCTTCCGGTACGGGTGCCACGAAGGCCGGGACCAGCCCGATCAGCACGGCAGCCGCGGGCCACAGCGGCAGCACCGGTGCGACCAGCGGGACCACACCGGGGTGCAGAGCCGTCGCGTCGCGTCCGCTCGCCCAGATCATCAGCGCCGCCACCGCGATCCCCGACCCCGCGACCAGCCAGGCGCGCGGGCCCCAGCGGTCCGGCCGGTAGCGCGTCCGCACGGAGCGGCGGCCGCCCAGCCTGAGCCCGGCCAGCGCGGCCAGCAGCCCCACGCCGAGCACCGGCAGACCGTACGAGGCGCCCTCGGCGGCGAGCAGGCCGTACGTCCCCGCGCAGACCCCGAGCAGCCCGCCGAGCGTCAGCACGGTCGTGGTGTGCCGGACCGCACGCGGCACCTGCGCCGTTCTGCCGTACCCGCGCGCGTCCATCGAGGCCGCCACGGCGACCGACCGCTCCAGCGCGCCTTCCAGCACCGGCAGTCCGATCTGCAGGACCGCCCTGACCCCACCGGTGGGACGGCCGCGCAGCCGCCGCGCGGTCCGCAGCCGCACCACGTCGGCGACCATGTTCGGCGCGAAGGTCATCGCGACGACGACCGCCACCCCGACCTCGTACAGGGCGCCCGGCAGTGACTTGAGGAGCCGGGCCGGGTTGGCGAGCGCGTTGGCCGCGCCCACACAGATCAGCAGGGTGGCCAGCTTGGCGCCGTCGTACAGCGCGAACACCAGCTGCTCCGCCGTCACCCGGCCGCCGATCCGGACCCCCTGCGCCCAGTGAGGCAGCGGGAGTTCCGGCAGCGTGAACAGTGTGTGCGAGCCGGGGACCGGGGAACCGAGCACGACCGAGAACACCAGCCGGATACCGATGACGAACAGCCCGAGCCGCACGAACGTGCCGTACGAGCGGGCCCACGGCGCGTCCGTGCGCCGGGCCGCCACCACATAGCCCGCCACGCCCACCAGCAGGCCGAGCAGCAGCGGGTTGGTCGTGCGGGACGCGGCGGTGGCGAGCCCGAGGGCCCACAGCCACCAGGCCCCCGCGTGCAGGGCGTTGCTGCGGCCGACGGCAGGGGCGCGGAGTGACACCGTCATCCGCTGTTGCGCCTGCGGCGCGCCTGCCACACACCGGCCGCGCCGAGTACGACCACCGCGGCGACCCCGCCGACGAGCCCTGCGGACGGCCCGCCGCTGTCGTTCTGCGGGGCGCTGCCGGTCCGCCGCTCGTGGCCGCCGCCCTTCTGGGTCCCCGAGACCTGATCGCCGCAGCCGGTCCCGGGGAAGCCCGCGATCGAGCAGAGCAGCGCGTCGCTGTTGTAGCGCAGCGGCCGGGCGACGGCGGCGAGCGCCTCCGCGCTGGTCGCGTCCCCGCCGACCCGCGCGCACACGGTGCGCTCGGCCGGCGGCTTCTCGCCGTCCGGAGCGTCGGCCGCCGTACCGAAGTCGATGACCAGCGCGATCCGCTTGGAGCCGCCCTTCGCCGGGGTCTTCGCGCAGATGCCGTCGAAGGTGAGGGGACCGCCGTGCGCCGGGACGCGCGGCTTGCTCGCGTCCTGGGAGTCCGCGCTGACGGCGAACCGGAAACCCTGTACGTCCCCGTCGGCGGGCCGGGCCGTCGACGGGCCCTGGGTGGCGTACTGCCAGCCGCTGCCCGAGCGGTCCCAGAACGACCAGTACCGGTACCCGGCGGCCTGTGCGGGAGCGGCGCCGAACGCGGTGAGTGCGGCGCCCACCGCGACGGCCAGGGCCATCAGCCGGACGGAACCGGTCCGCACGGGGTGCTCACGGGGTATCGGGCGGCGCATCAGCGCTGCCGCTTCCTGCCGCGCATGCTGAGCAGGAAGCCGATGCCGAGTCCGGCGACCAGGCCGATACCGATGATCCACCAGACGCTGAAGCCCGAGCTGTCGCTGTCCTTCTTCGAGTCGGCGGCCTGCACCGAACCGGCGGGGGCGGGGCCGGTCGCGTTGAGCTGCTTGACCAGGTCCGCGCCGCCGAAGTCGTGCGGGTCGATACCGTTCGCACGGGCCGCGAAGATCAGCTGGGCGTACGCGGCGGGGCCGCTCTGCCTGGCCCATCCCGCAGAGTGCTGCTCCAGCCATGCGAGGGGCTGCCTGGCCTGCGCGATGAGGCCGTCGGCGCCGAGCGCGGTCACCGCGTCGGCGGTGTTGCCGTAGTCGGGCTGGTCCTCGGCGCCCGGCATCGCGGACTTCAGATAGGCCTTCCCCGCGGTCGCCCCGGCGAGGTAGGTGGCGCCGTTGTGCGCGGCCTGGGCGGGAGTCGAGGCGTTCAGACAGCCGGTGCCGCCGACGTCCTTGCCGCCGGGGCCCGGTGCCAGACCGGCGCCCAGCGCGCCCAGTACGGCGGCGCCCGTCGCGTCGGCGTTCGCGTACAGCTTCCCGGACTTCTTGTCGGGCTGGTACGCGAATCCGCCGCCGCCCTCCTTGGCGTCGCACGGGATCGAGAGCGAGACCAGCACCTTCTTGGCACCGGCGGTCGGCTCCCCGGCCGCGGCGAGCGCGCCGATCACCACGGATGTGGAGTTCGCGTCGCTCGGGCCGCCCGGGTTGTAGCTCCAGCCGCCGTCCTTGCCCGCCACCGACTTCAGCCAGCCGGCGCCCTTCTTCACAGCGGCGTCGTGCCCGCCGAGCGCCTTGAGCGCCTGCACGGCGGCCGCGGTGGCGTTGGTGTCCAGGAGTTCCTTCCCGCCGCACGGCTTCGTCACGTCGGCGCGGAAGGAGGTGAAGGCGCCGTTGGCGCACTGCTGGCCGGTCAGCCAGTCGACGGCTTTCGCGGCGGGCCGGACCCCGGTGGCGTCCTGCGCGATCAGCGCGAGGGACTGCCGCCAGACTCCGTCGTACTTGGGGTCCGTCTTGCCGTACAGACCGGAGGGGAGCACCGGGGACGGCGAGGGCGACGGCGAGGCGAAGGCCGTGGGCGCAGCGGCCGCGCAGAGCACGGCGGATACGGCGAGCGCGGTGGCGCTGCGGCGAAGGATCATGGCGGCGGGGCCTCTCCTGCGGGGGGCCGGGACACGGGCCCGCTCAGGCACCGGGGCTCCGGCTCCGTATACCTCGACGGTGCCGGCCACCGGGGGCTTCCGGTGGCACGAGCCGGTCACTTCCGTACAGGGCGGTCCGGCTCACCGCCGTGGCGGCGGTTCACGGACGGGGCCTCCCCCGGTCGAGCGGAGCCGAGAGCTTGGGGAAGGGGTCAGCGCCGGAATTGCACCGGCTTCCCCCTGTGCGGGTGTGATGACGACCGTCTTACTGTACCGGCCGCCCCCGGGCGCCTTCGGGGGCGGCCAGGGGAAACGGACGGCGGCGCACCCGCTGAACCGGGTGCGCCGCCGTCCGTACTCGTCGTTCTCGTCCCTGAAGCCCGGAGGCTGTGGACGGTCCTACTTGATGTCGATCGGCCCGTTGTCGCCGTTGTCCTTGCCGGACTTCCCGCCGAGGTAGCGCTGGATCTCCGCGCCCCGGCCGCCCTGGTGGGCGTCGTCGTCCTGCGCGCCCAGGTTCTTCCGTACCGAGTCGAGGATCGTCAGGCCCTGGCCCACCAGACCGGCCGCGATCTCGCCGAGGCCGTCCGCGCCGTTGAGCACGTTGACATTGGCGCCCGCGAGGCCGGACGCGGCCTCCTTGACGATCTGCGGGAGCTGGTCGATCAGCATCCGGTCGAGCGCCACCCGGTCGTACGAAGCGGCAGCCGCGGCCTGGATCTTCATCCGTTCGGCCTCGGCCACGGCCAGCACCCTGATGCGCTCCGCGTCGGCCTCGGCGGGCTTCACGATCTCGGCGACCAGCTGCTGCTGGCGCAACTGGGCGGCGCGCTCGGCCAGTTCGGTCTGGGCCGCGAGCACCTCCTGCTGCGCGTGCGCCTGGGCGAGCGGGCCGGCCTGGGCGGCCTGCGCCTGCGCCCGGTCCACCTCCGCCGAGTACTGCGCCTGTACGACGGCGGTCTGCCGCTGGTACTCGGCCTGGTTACGGGTGGCTTCCTGCTGCGCCTCCACGGACTGCTGGGTCGCCTGCGCCTGGGCGATCTGCGCCTGCCGCTGGATGGCCGCCGTGTGCGGGGCGGACATGGCCGCGATATAGCCGGTCTCGCCGTCGTCGATCGACTGGATCTGGAGCGAGTCCACGATCAGACCGATCTTGGCCATCTCCGTCTTGGAGGTCTCCAGCACCTCCGTGGCGAGCTTCTGCCGCTCGGTGACGATCTCCTCGACGGTCATCGAGCCGATGATCGAGCGCAGATGGCCGGAGAAGATCCGGCCGGTCAGCACCGACATCTGGTCCTGGTCGGAGAGGAAGCGCTGGCCGGCGTTGACGATGCTCTCCGTGTCGTTGCCGACCTTGAACGCGATGACGGCCCGCACCGTCAGCACGATGCCCTGCCGGGTCACACAGGTCTCGGCGACCTCCGCCTCGCACATCGCCAGCGTCAGGAAGCGGGTCTTGCGGAAGACCGGAAGTACGAACTTGCCGTGGCCGGTCACGACCCTGAAGGGCGCACCGCCCAGACCACGCCTGCCTCCGGAGATGAGCATGGCCTCGTCCGGCGCTGGAACGCGATAACCCAACATCCTTGGTCTCCTTAGTCGGTGTCGCCGGGGTCGAGGGTCAGCGCATCCAGCGGATCCACGGGATCGGCCCACTCGATGACGTCGACCTGGCGAGTACCGCGGGATTCGATCACGAGCACTGTCGCCCCGTACGACAAGGGCTCCTGGGACCAGGCGAGAAAGGCTTCCCAGCCTCCTCTGACCTGGATCAGGACCTCACCGGGACCGGCGGATCCGCGCGTTGCCAGGATCAGCTTCCCCGTGCAGCCGATCACAGCCTCGTCCGGCGCCATCGGCGGCCGCCCCCCTCGTGATGTGCGGTACTGAATGCATGACCCTAACGCTACTCCGACCAGCGGACTATCCTCCGCTGGTCCCGAGTTCGGCCGCGGGCGGGGAGCGGGTGGCATGCGGGCGGCGGGCCTGATCCGGCGTGGTCGCGGCCGCCTCGCGCGGGTGCCGGGAGGGCCGGGCCGTTGTTTCCCGCTATACCGCCATATAGGTCACGGGGTCACTGCCGGTGAGAGCTTCCGCCTGCCCCAGTTTCACCAGCCGCCGCAGATGGGCCTCGGCCTCCGAGACCGCGATGTTGCGTGAACCGTGCGGAATCTGCTCCCAGGGGCGGTTCCACTCCATCCGCTCGGCGATCTGCCAGAGGGTCTGCGGCTGGGCCAGCAGGGTCAGCAGGTCCCGGAGCCGGTCCTCGTGGTGGGCCAGCAACTCCCGTACCCGGGAGGCGGCGTCGGTGAAGGCGTACTGGTGGGCGGGGAGCACCTCGGCGGGGGCCAGCCGGCCGATCCGCTCCAGGGAGTCGAGGTAGTCGCCGAGGGGGTCCCCCCGCTCGAACGAAGCTGAGAGTGGGTGGGGGTCCCCCCGCTCGAACGAAGCTGAGAGTGGGGGCGGGTCCCCCTGCTCGAAGGGGGCCGAGAGGGGGTGGGGATCGGCGGCCGTGGCGTCGTCCCGGTCCTCGTAGAGCCCGATGTGCGGGGTGATGCCCGGCAGCAGGTGGTCACCGGAGAAGAGCCGCCCGTTGCCCGGCCGGTTCGCCGGGTGCTCCTCGTCCAGATGGAGGCAGACATGGCCGGGGGTGTGGCCGGGCGTCCAGATGGCGCGCAGTCGGCGGCCGGGCAGCGGCAGCAGGTCGCCGGGGACGATCTCACGGTCGGGTATGGCGGCCCGCAGCCCGGGGAGCGTCCGAATCCTGCCGGCGGCGCGGGCCCGGCGCAGCGGTGCGAGGTGCTCGTCGGGCGCTCCGGCGGCGGCGAGTTTCCGGGTGAGGTACTCCAGCCAGACGGCCGGTTCGGCGCTGCGGGTGCGCTTGACGATCTCGGTGTCGGCGGCGTGCATGGCGAGCCAGGCCCCGGATGCCTCCCGTACCTGGCCGGAGAGGCCGTGGTGGTCGGGGTGGTGGTGAGTGATGAGGACGCCGTGGATGTCCGCGACGGAGAGGGACAGCGCTGCCAGGCCCCCGGTCAGCGCGTCCCAGGAGGTGGGGTCGTCCCAGCCGGTGTCGATCAGTACGGGGCCGCTGTCCGTCTCGATGACGTGGACCAGGGTGTGGCCCAGAGGGTTGTCCGGAATCGGGACCTCGATGGACCAGACGCCTCCGCCGTGCTCCGTCACCTGCGCCATGGCGTCCTCAACTCTCTTCCGGGGCACTGCCTTTGATCACGACTCACTATAACTAGAACCGGTTCCAATGACCCCGCAGGTTCTGCCGGGGCCGGTTCCGGTCGGTCACGGCGCTCTCCTGGGGGTTCCGGATGCGAAGTAGAACTGGTATCAGTTTCTGATACAGCGTCAGAAAGTGTCCCCCGGGAGGCAGTCAGTCATGACCGAGCTTGTGGAACACCGGCAGCTCTTCATCGGCGGGGAGTGGGCGGAACCACTCGGCACCGACGTCATCGAAGTCGTCTCGCCCCACACCGAGCAGGTCATCGGGCGCGTGCCGCACGCCTCCGAGGCCGATGTGGACCGCGCTGTCGCCGTGGCGCGGCAGGCGTTCGACGAGGGCCCCTGGCCCCGGATGTCGCTGGACGAGCGGATCGAGGTGATCACCCGGATCAAGGACGCGTTCGCCGTGCGGTACGAGGAGATCGCCCGGGTCATCAGCGCCCAGAACGGCACCCCGTACACATCGAGCACCATGGTCCAGGCGCTCGCCGCGATGATGGTGTGGGACGCGGCGATCACGACCGCCCGCGCCTTCCCGTACGAGGAGAGCCGGGACGGTGTCCTCGGCAAGCTGCTCGTACGGCGTGAGCCGGTCGGGGTGGTGGCCGCGGTGGTCCCGTGGAACGTCCCGCAGTTCACGGCGGCCGCCAAGCTCGCCCCGGCGCTGCTCGCCGGCTGCCCCGCGATCCTGAAGGTCTCGCCGGAGACCCCGCTGGACGCCTATGTGCTCGCCGACATCGTCAGCGAGGCGGGGCTGCCGAAGGGGGTGCTGTCGATCCTCCCGGCCGACCGCGAAGTGAGCGAGTACCTCGTCGGGCACCCCGGCGTCGACAAGGTGTCGTTCACCGGCTCCGTCGCCGCGGGCAAGCGCGTGATGGAGGTCGCGGCGCGCAATCTGACCCGGGTGACCCTGGAGCTCGGCGGCAAGTCGGCGGCGATCATCCTGCCCGACGCGGACCTGGAATCGACGGTCGCGGGGATCGTGCCGTTCGCCTGGATGATCAACGGGCAGGCGTGTGTCGCCCAGACCCGGATCCTGGTCCCGCGCAGCCGGTACGACGAGATCGCCGAGGCGTTCGCTGCCGCGGCGGGTGCGCTCAAGGTCGGCGATCCGCTGGACCCGGCGACCGAGGTCGGCCCGCTGGTGGCGCGCCGTCAGCAGCAGCGGTCACTGGACTACATCCGCATCGGCCAGGAGGAGGGCGCCAAGATCCTCACCGGCGGCGGCCGCCCGGCGGGCTCCGAGGCCGGCTGGTACGTCGAGCCGACCCTCTTCGGGGACGTCGACAACTCGATGCGGATCGCCCGCGAGGAGATCTTCGGCCCGGTGATCTGCCTGCTGCCCTACGGCGACGAGGAGGAGGCGGTGAAGATCGCCAACGACTCCGACTACGGGCTCAGCGGCAGTGTGTGGACGGCGGACGTCGAGCACGGCATCGACATCGCACGCCGGGTCAGGACGGGCACGTACAGCGTGAACACCTTCAGTCTGGACATGCTCGGGCCGTTCGGCGGCTACAAGAACTCCGGCGTGGGAAGGGAGTTCGGGCCCGAGGGGTACGGCGAGTACTTCGAGCACAAGATGATCCATCTCCCCGCCGGGTACGAACCGGCAGCGGGCGAGGCGGAGTAATGGGGGACCGCTGGCACGTGGAGGTCGACCGGTCCGTCTGCATCGGCTCCGGGATGTGTGTGAACCACGCACCGGACGGCTTCGCACTCGACTCCGCGCGCCAGTCCCACCCGCGCTCGCCGGAGACCGACGCGAGCGAGAAGGTGCTGGCCGCTGCGGAGGGCTGTCCGGTCGAGGCGATCATGATCACGCTGCGGGAGAGCGGCGAGGCGGTCTTCCCACCCGACGAGTAGTCACGGACGAGCAGCCACCCGATGAGCAGCCGTCCGACGAGCAGGGCGACGGCGCGAGCGCGCGGACACGGCTCAGGCCGTGTCCGGGCCGCTGTCCGGGCCGGTCAGGTCGATCAGCCGGCAGACCGTCTCGATGTCGATCTTCACCTGGGCGATCGACGCCCGCCCGGACAGCCAGGTGATCAGCGCGGAGTGCCAGGTGTGCTCGATGACCCGGACCGCCGAAAGCTGCTCGGGGGTGGGGTGCTCCAGGCCCATCGCGTCCAGGATGATCGCCGTCGTCAGACGGGAGACGGTGTCCACCTCGGGGCTGACGCTCCGGTCGGCGAAGGTCAGCGCCCGCACCATCGCGTCCGCCAGATGCGGCTCGCGCTGGAGCGCGCGGAAGGCACCCATGAGCGTCGACGCGACGCGCTCGGCGGGGGTGTCGCCCGCGGGAGGCCGCTTGCGGAGGGTGGTGTGCAGATGCTGGAGCTGGTCCTGCATGGTGGCGACCAGCAGATGGATCTTGGAGGGGAAGTACCGGTAGAGCGTGCCGAGCGCCACCGACGAGTCCTCGGCGACCTCGCGCATCTGCACCGCGTCGAAGCCGCCGCGGCCGGCCAGCTGGGCGCTCGCGTGCAGAATCCTGCGGCGGCGCGCCTCCTGGCGCTCGGTCAGCGGTGGCGACGCCGGCTTGGCTTCCACAGTCATCTGTCCCATCCGATCCCGCCGTGGCGCGAATCACCTGATCCGGCTGTTACGACGGAGCTACCTGCCGGTAGATTCGAAGCTCATTGAACGATCAAGTCTGGCTGAGTTCTTCCGGGGGCGCCCTCGGGCCCCAGGCTTGCGAGAACTTGTTCTAGATTAGCGTGAGCGACTACGCTCCGCCGGGACTGCTGCGAGAAGGGGGCCGAGTGTGACCGCTGAGGCCATAGAAGCGGGCCCCCTTGCCGGTGGATCCGCCGCCGGTGCCCGGGGCCCGTTGCGTATCGCGTTCCTCACGTACAAGGGCAATCCTTTCTGCGGAGGCCAGGGCGTCTACGTCCGGCACCTCTCACGGGAGCTGGCCCGGCTCGGCCACAGTGTCGAGGTGATCGGCGCCCAGCCCTTCCCGGTGCTGGACGAGGGCGTACCGCTCACCGAGCTGCCCAGCCTCGACCTCTACCGCAGCCCGGACCCCTTCCGTACCCCGGGACGCGACGAGTACCGCGACTGGATCGACGCCGTCGAGGTGGGCACCATGTGGACCGGCGGCTTCCCGGAGCCGCTGACGTTCTCGCTGCGCGCCCGGCGCCATCTCCTCGCCAGGCGCGGGGAGTTCGACGTCATCCACGACAACCAGACCCTCGGCTACGGGCTGCTCGGCGACCTCGGCGCGCCGCTGGTCACCACCGTCCACCACCCCATCACCGTCGACCGGCGGCTCGACCTGGCGGCAGCGGACGGCTGGCGCCGCCGCGCCTCCGTACGCCGCTGGTACGGCTTCACCCGGATGCAGAAGCGGGTCGCCCGCAGGCTCCCGTCCGTCCTCACCGTCTCCGGCTCCTCGCAGCAGGAGATCATCGAGGACCTCGGGGTGCGGGAGGACCGTATCCACGTCGTGCACATCGGCGCCGACACCGAACTCTGGGCGCCCGACCCGGCCGTGGCCGAGGTGCCCGGCCGGATCGTGACGACATCGAGCGCCGACGTACCGCTCAAGGGCCTGATCCATCTGGTCGAGGCGCTCGCCAAGCTCCGTACCGAGCACCCGGCCGCCCACCTCGTCGTCGTCGGCAGGCGCGCCGAGGACGGACCGGTCGCACAGGCCATCGAGCGGTACGGACTCGACGGCGCGGTCCGGTTCGTCAAGGGCATCAGTGACGAGGAGCTGGTCGACCTGGTGCGCGGCGCGCAGATCGCCTGTGTGCCCTCGCTCTACGAAGGCTTCTCGCTGCCCGCGGCCGAGGCGATGGCCACCGGCACCCCGCTGGTCGCGACGACCGGCGGAGCCATCCCGGAGGTCACGGGCGCCGACGGCGAGACCTGCCTCGCGGTGCCCCCCGGCGACGCGGGCGCACTGGCCGGCGCCCTGTCCCGGCTGCTCGCCGACCCGGTCCTCCGCACCCGCCTCGGCGCAGCAGGGCGCGAACGCGTCCTGGCCCGCTTCACCTGGAAGCAGGCCGCCATCGGCACCGCGGAGCGCTACCGCGAAGCCATCGCTGCCCGCCGCCCCGGCGCTCCGTCCGTGCAGGCGTAGCCCGTACCCCTCCCATCCTCCTAGCGAAGAAGGCAGACCCCCGTGCTGACCGTGGACTTCTCCCGCTTCCCGCTTGCTCCGGGCGACCGTGTGCTCGACCTCGGCTGTGGCGCGGGCCGTCATGCCTTCGAGTGCTACCGGCGCGGTGCGCAGGTGGTGGCACTCGACCAGAACGGCGAGGAGATCCGCGAGGTCGCCAAGTGGTTCGCCGCCATGAAGGAGGAGGGCGAGGCCCCCGCGGGCGCCACCGCCACCGCCATGGAGGGCGACGCGCTCAACCTGCCGTTCCCCGACGCCTCCTTCGACGTCGTGATCATCTCCGAGGTCATGGAGCACATCCCGGACGACAAGGGAGTGCTCGCCGAGATGGTGCGGGTGCTGAAGCCCGGCGGCCGGATCGCGATCACCGTCCCCCGGTACGGACCCGAGAAGGTCTGCTGGGCGCTCTCCGACGCCTACCACGAGGTCGAGGGTGGCCACATCCGGATCTACAAGGCGGACGAACTCCTCGGCAAGATCCGCGAGGCGGGGCTGCGCCCGTACGGCAGCCACCACGCGCACGCGCTGCACGCCCCGTACTGGTGGCTCAAGTGCGCGTTCGGCGTCGACAACGACAAGGCGCTGCCGGTCCGCGCCTACCACCAGCTGCTGGTCTGGGACATCATGAAGAAGCCGCTGGCGACCCGGCTCGCCGAGCGCGCGCTGAACCCGGTCGTCGGCAAGAGCTTCGTGGCGTACGCGACCAAGCCGCACACGCCGCGGGTGGGCGCGTGACCTCACCGGGCCGTACGGAACATCTGGTCCTGCCCGGAGTCCTCACCGCCGAGCAGGCAGCCCGCACGGTCGCCGGGATCCTCGCCGTCCAGCGCGAGGACGGCGCGATCCCGTGGTTCCGCGGGCACCACCTCGACCCGTGGGACCACACCGAGGCTGCCATGGCGCTCGACGCCGCGGGCGAGCACGAGGCCGCGGAGCGCGCGTACGCCTGGCTCGCCCGGCACCAGAACGAGGACGGCTCCTGGTACGCCGCCTACCAGGACGGCGACGCGGCTCGGATCACCGACCGGGGCCGGGAGACCAACTTCTGCGCGTACGTCGCGGTCGGCGTCTGGCACCACTATCTGGCCACCGGCGACGACACGTTCGCCGACCGGATGTGGCCCGTCGTGCGGGCCGCGGTCGAGTTCGTGCTCCAACTCCAGCAGCCGGGCGGCGAGATCGGCTGGAAGAGGGAGCCGGCCGAGGAGGGCGGGGCGGTCGTCGAGGACGCGCTGCTGACCGGTTCCTCGTCCGTCTACCAGGCGCTGCGCTGTGCGCTCGCGCTCGCCGACGAGCGCGAGGAGCCGCAGCCCGACTGGGAGTTGGCGACCGGCGCGCTCGGGCACGCGATCCGCAGCCACCCCGAGCGGTTCCTGGACAAGAGCCGCTACTCGATGGACTGGTACTACCCGGTGCTCGGCGGCGCGATCGGCGGAGCTGCGGCGAAACAGCGGATCGACGCGGAGTGGGACCGCTTCGTCGTACCGGACCTCGGGGTGCGCTGTGTGCTGCCCAACAACTGGGTGACCGGTGGCGAGAGCTGTGAACTCGCCCTGACGCTCTGGGTGATGGGGGAGTCGGACCGGGCGCTGGAAATCCTCCAGTCGATCCGGCACCTCCGGGCGGACGACGGGATGTACTGGACGGGGTACGTGTTCGACGACCGGGCACTGTGGCCACTGGAACGCACCAGCTGGACGGCGGGGTCGCTGCTGCTCGCGGTGGCCGCGCTCGGTGGGGACGAGGCGACCACCGCGGTCTTCGGCGCGGAGCGGCTGCCGGCCGGGCTCGAACCGGACTGCTGCCGCTGACGGTTGCGGCGCCGGCCGTGCGACTGGCGGCTCAGTGCCGGCGCACCCGGCCCGCGACGAGGTGGCCGATGAAGAGGTACACGACCGCCGCGAGGCCATAGCCTGCGACGACCCGGGCCCATGCCTCGTTGAAGGTGAACAGGTCGCGGGACCAGCCGGCCAGCCAGTCGGCCGCGTGGTGCACGAAGGTCACCAGGTCATTGGCCCGGTTCGCCTCCAGGAGATACATCAGAATCCACAGGCCCAGGATGAAGGCCATGACATCGGCGATCACCATGATGACGTTCGCCGCCGGGCTGCTTCCGCTCGAATATCTGGACATGGTCGAACGTGTTGCCGCTTGTGCGTGCGTGAAACCCCTGGCGCGTGAAAGCCGGCGCGCCCCATACGTACCGCCGGGGCCCCCAGGGGCTGTCGTCAAAGTGCCGCCTGCCGCGCGGCGTCTGGCACGCACGCTCGCGGCGTTGCCGAAATGCCCTAGTAGCTCCGCTGCGAGAACATTCCGGCGCCTTGCGATCGCACGCACCAGACGCCGCGCGGCTGCCCTTCGGGCAACGACGGCACTTTGACGACAGGCCCTAGGGTGGGGCCATGACGCTACTGGGGCATGACCGCTACTGCGACGAACTGCTGCGGCAGACCGACCTGTTCGGGGCGGCGCTGGCCGGAGCCGACCTGACGGCGACGGTGCCGACCTGCCCGGAGTGGAGCCTGGGGGAGCTGACCCGTCATGTGGGCCGCGCGCAGCGCTGGGCCGAGACGATCGTACGGACGAAGGCCACCGAGGCGGTTCCGCCCGAACAGGTGCCGGACAGCGCCGGTCCGGGCGACGATGACCCCGATGCCCTGAGCGACTGGCTGGCCGCGGGCGCCGCGCGGCTCGCGGCGACGCTGCGGGCGGCGGGTCCGGACGCCGAGGTCTGGACGTGGGCGGCCGATCAGCGCACCGGGTTCTGGGCGCGCCGGATGGTCCACGAGACGGCGGTCCACCGGGCGGACGCGGCCCTGACGGCCGGTGTGCCGTTCGAGGTGGAGGCGGACGTCGCCGCGGACGCCATCGACGAGTGGCTGGACATCCTCGTCTTCGCCCAGGCGTCCGGCGACAAGAGCGTGGCCGACCTGCGGGGAGCGGGCCGGTCGATCCATCTGCACGCCACGGACGCGGCCGGTGCGGAGTGGCTGATCGAGTTCGGTGACGACGGGTTCACCTGGCGCCGGGCGCACGAGAAGGCGACGGTGGCGCTGCGGGGTCCGCTGACCGACGTGCTCCAGGTCTTCTACCGGCGGCTGCCCGCCGGGAGTGACCAGGTGGAGGTGCTGGGGGACCGGGAGTTGCTGGACTTCTGGCTGGAGCGGGCTTCGTTCTAGGGCCTTTCGTTATGGATCACCTCGCCAGTCCCGGCCGCCCCTGTCCGGCTGTCCCGTCCCCGGCGGGGCAGCCGGTGCGGGACAGCCGGTGCGGCTCAGGTGGTCAGCTCTGCCAGCACCCGTAGCGTCGTCGGGTCCGGAGCCGTCACCAGCAGGTCCGTCACCGGGCCCTTGCGCCACAACTCCAGCCGCTCGGCTATCCGTTGGCGTGGACCCACCAGCGAGATCTCGTCGGCGAACGCGTCCGGAACCGCAAGCACCGCCTCCTCCTTGCGGCCCGCGAGGAACAGCTCCTGGATCCGCTGGGCCTCCGCCTCGAACCCCATCCGCGCCATCAGGTCCGCGTGGAAGTTGCGGGCCGCGTGACCCATGCCGCCGATGTAGAAGCCGAGCATCGCCTTCACCGGGAGCAGGCCGTCGGCCACGCTGTCGCAGACGTGCGCACGGACCATCGGCGCGATCATGAAGCCCTCGGGGAGACCGGTGAGCGACGCCTCGTAGACGTCGACGCGGGTCGGCGACCAGTACAGGGGGAGCCAGCCGTCCGCGATACGGGTGGTCTGGGCGATGTTCTTCGGCCCCTCGGCCCCCAGCAGGATGGGCAGTTCGGCCCGCAGCGGATGGGTGATCGGCTTGAGCGGCTTGCCGATGCCGGTGCCGTCCGCACCCCGGTACGGGTGCGCGTGGAAGCGCCCGTCCAGCTCGACCGGGGCCTCCCGCCTGAGGACCTGGCGGATGACGTCGACGTACTCACGGGTCGCGGTGAGCGGACTGCTGGGGAACGGGCGTCCGTACCAGCCCTCCACCACCTGGGGGCCCGAAAGCCCGAGCCCCAGCATCATCCGGCCGCCGGAGAGGTGGTCCAGGGTGAGTGCGTGCATCGCGGTGGCGGTGGGGGTGCGGGCCGCCATCTGGACGATCGCGGTACCCAGCCGGATACGGGAGGTGTGCGCCGCGATCCAGGTCAGCGGGGTGAAGGCGTCGGAGCCCCAGGCCTCGGAGGTCCAGACGGAGGCGTAGCCCAAACGCTCGGCCTCCTGGGCCAGTTCGAGATGACCGGGGGTCGGCCCGCGGCCCCAGTAGCCGAGGGCGAGTCCTAGACGCATCGTAAAGCCTCCCGGTCGCACGCTAACTGACACATCGTCAGGCGACTGTAAACGCAACGGCCCCCGCCCGGAAGGGGCGGGGGCCGTGCGGCATCAGGCCTGAACGTGACGTTGTCGGGCCTGAACGAGAGCTGCTAGCCGCGCTGGATACCCGTGGTGTCCTGGAGCACGCCGCGCCGGCCGTCCTGTGTCTGTGCGATCAGACCCGGGCCGCGCTGCTCGACCGCGAGGTACCAGGTGCCCGGGGCCAGTTCGGCGATGGGGGCCGGAGAGCCGTCCTCCCCGTACAGCGGACGGGCCACCGGAACCGCGAACCAGAACGGCGCGAACTCCCCGGCGGGCGCGTCGGCCGAAGGCTGCGGCTGGGCCGCCGTGGGCTGGTGGGTGTCCTGCGGCTGACCGGGGTGCCCGGCCTGGGCTCCGAACGCCGCGGGCTGCGGATGGCCCGGCTGCGGCTGGGCGCCGTAAGGCTGTTGGGCCTGCGCGCCCGGGTACCCGTAGCCCTGGCCCGGTGCACCGGCGGCCTGCACGCCGTACGGGGACGGCGTCACGGCGGCCGGCTTCGGGGCGCTCAGCAGCGGGCCCTTGAGCGCGGGGAGGAGCGGGCCGGCGACAGCCGCGCCCGCGAGCACCAGCGCCGCGATGAACCCGAGAATCAGTCCGGCCCCCCGGCTCGACGCGTCGACCAGGGTCCAGAACCCCGTCCACGCGGCGAAGATGGTGAACGCGACACCGAACTGGGCCATGTCGAGACCCACGACCTTGCGCGGCTGCGGCAGGGCGCGGGCCACGGTGATCAGGGCTGCCCCGATGACGCCGGCCAGGTAGATGCCCATCAGCGTGCCCAGTGAGTCCCACGCGCTGGGGTTGTTCAGGTTGGCGCAGTACGAACCGCTGCACTGGTTGCCGTAAGAGGTGAGATCGAGGAACGAGGCGATGAACAGCACCACCGCTGCTCCGATCACCACGCCGTCGCCTCGTGTGAGGGAGCGGATGTTCACGTAAGAATCCTTAGTAGGTCGGCTCGTCGGGGCGGCGTGGAGCTCGGGGGCGGCTCCCCATCGTAGGGGTGAATCTATCGTCTGCCCCGGCGGGTCGTGTGCCGGGTCTCGTCACTCCGCGTGGAGAAAGCTGCTGATGCCGTCCGCGATCCCCTGTGCGGCCTTCTGGCGCCAGCTTCCACTCGTGAGCAGAGCGGCATCTTTGGGATCACGCATATTGCCGCATTCGATGAACACTTTGGGCACAGTTGAGAGATTGAGCCCGCCGAGATCGCCCCGGGTGTCCAACCCCGTACCGCCACCGATGTAGTTGGAAGGAGCGGTTCCGGTGTCCCGGACGAACTTTCCGGCGATCCGGGTCCCGAGGTCGTGCGACGGGGCCACGATGTCGGCCGTGTCGGCCGCACCCGCTTTCACCAGGGCGGGAAGGATCACGTGGAAGCCCCGGTGGCCGACCGACGAGCCGTCGGCGTGCACGGAGACGGCTGCGTCGGCTTTCGCTTTGTTGCCGAAGGAGGCCCGTTCGGTCACACAGGGACCGAAACTGTGGTCGTCGTTCTGGGTCAGCCTGACCTTCGCGCCCTGCTTTTCGAGCAGGGCGCGCAGCCGGTGCGACACATCGAGAGTGAACTGGGCCTCGGCATAACCGTTATTGGTCGAAGTGCCGGTGGTGTCGCATTCTGTTGTGCCGTTGCCGATATTTACCCGGCGGTTGATTTCGGTCGGGTGACGGTAATTGTTCGGGTTGTGCCCCGGGTCGATCACGACGACTTTTCCCGCGAGCGACGCATGACCGGCGGGTGCGCCGTTGCCGGGTTTGTCGTCGCCCTGCTTGTTGTCGCCGTCCGCCGCGTGCGAGGGCTTCGCCGGGGTGGTGCTCGGGGTGCTGTCCTGGGTCTCTGCCGTGGCCGGGCTCTTCGCCGACGTTCCCTCCGGACCGCCCACGGAATGCCAGATCAGCCAGCCGGCCAGACAGGCGGGCACCAGGGCGGCGACCGTGATCACCCCGGGTGACTTCCGGAGGCGGTGCGAGAGGGAGGGGCGGTTGTCGTCATCGTCGTCGTACAGCACGGCGCGAGCTTAGCCCGGCCTTCCCGTCGCCGCCCGGTCGCGGGCGCGGTG
The DNA here is from genome assembly GCF_036014215.1 of Streptomyces sp. NBC_00440. Classification (NCBI taxonomy): domain Bacteria; kingdom Bacillati; phylum Actinomycetota; class Actinomycetes; order Kitasatosporales; family Streptomycetaceae; genus Streptomyces; species Streptomyces sp. NBC_00440. The sequence continues at coordinate 2,095,243 of NZ_CP107921.1, read as the reverse complement.
GTCCCGGGTGCTCAGATTCCCGGTCCGGTGCGCCGCAGGACGCGGAGCGAGCCGGTCACGGAGATCTCGGTGAAGGCACCGGACGCGAGGGCCCTGAGGTAGACGCGGTACGGGGCCTGGCCGCCGTCCGCCGGGTCGGGGAAGACGTCGTGGACGAGCAGCAGCCCGCCCTCCGCGAGGTGCGGGGCCCAGCCCTCGTAGTCGCCGCTCGCGTGCTCGTCGGTGTGACCGCCGTCGATGAACACCAGGCCGAGCGGGCCGCCCCAGGCCTTGGCGACCTGCGGGGACCGGCCGACCATCGCGATCACATGGTCTTCGAGTCCGGCCTTGTGCAGGGTGCGGCGGAAGGTGGGGAGCGTGTCCATGAGGCCGACCTCGGGGTCCACGACGGAGGGGTCGTGGTACTCCCAGCCGGGCTGCTGCTCCTCGCTGCCGCGGTGGTGGTCGACGGTGATCGCGGGGACGCCGGCCGCGCGCGCGGCGTCGGCGATGAGGAGGGTGGAGCGGCCGCAGTAGGTGCCGACCTCCAGGAGCGGGAGGCCGAGCCCGGCGGCCAGCACGGCCGCCTCGTACAGCGCGAGCCCTTCGTCCGCGGGCATGAATCCCTTGGCGGCCTCGAACGCGGCCAGGGTCGCTGGCGTGGGGGCGGCCATGGGGATCCTCCTGTTACGGGGCGGGCTTGCCGGTGTGTTGTGGCCGGCCGGCCGGGCCATGCTAGTCCGGGGGATCCGGGGGCCTCGCGCGGGCCCCCGGACGCCGTTGCCGTACGTTCCGTGGGCCCGCCCCGGCCCCCGGCAACGGTTACCGGCCCGCGTTCGCCGGCACGGTCGATCCCAGCTTCAGGTCCACCGCCACCAGTTGGTCCACGCTCGTGTACGCGACATGGGTGGCCAGCGGCGGGAGGCCGGGCGCCGTGGCGGCGAGGATGTACGTACCGGCCGACCGGGCGGCGAGCGCGAAGGCTCCCGCGCCGTCCGCGACCACGATTCCCGACTGCCGGCCGCGGTGGTCGATCAGCGTGACCGTGGCACGCGGCACCGGAGTGCCCTCGGCGTCGAGCACCCGGCCCTGGAACCCCCGGAAGTCCTGGAGGTTCCGGTCCTCGGCGTCGAGGATGGCCGCCGCCTCCTCGGCGACGGTGGCCGAGCCGCCCTCATGTGCGGCGACGGGCCGCGACTGGGCGGCCGTGCGCTTGCGCGAGGGGAGGAACGCCGCGAACACCAGGCCGATCACGACCGCGGCCGTGGCGATCATGAACGAGGTGCGGAAGCCGCTCATGCTCGGTACGGACACCGGGCCCAGCGCGGTCGAGGAGTGCGCGAGCACCATGCCGATCACCGCGCTCGACACCGAGGTGCCGATGGAACGCATCAGCGTGTTGAGGCCGTTGGCCGCGCCCGTCTCGGAGGGGTCGACCGCGCCGATGATCAGCGCGGGGAGCGAGGAGTAGGCGAGACCGATGCCCGCGCCCACGACGACCGAGATGATGATGGTCTGCCAGGGCGCGCTCATGAGGGCGAGCCCCGCCCCGTACCCGATCGCGATGATCAGCATCCCGATCATCAGCGAGACCTTGGGCCCGTACTTCGCGGCGATCCTGGCGTAGACCGGCGCGGTGAGCATCATCGTGAGGCCGAGGGGCGCCACGCACAGGCCCGCGACCACCATCGACTGGCCGAGGCCGTAACCGGTCGCCTTCGGCAGCTGGAGCAGCTGCGGCAGCACCAGCGAGATGGCGTAGAACGCGACACCGACCATGATCGACGCCAGGTTGGTGAGCAGCACCTCGCGGCGGGCCGTGGTCCGCAGGTCCACCAGCGGGGCCGCGACGCGCAGCTCCATCACGCCCCACAGCAGCAGGATGGCGAGGGCGCCGGCGAAGAGGCCGAGTGTGGTGCCCGACGTCCAGCCCCAGTCGGAGCCCTTGGTGATCGGCAGCAGCAGGCAGACCAGACCGGCCGAGAGGCCGAGCGCGCCAAGGATGTCGAAGCTGCCGCGGGCGCGGGTCGAGGACTCCGGTACGAAGATGAGGGTGAGCGCCATCGAGATGACGCCGAGCCCGGCGGCGCCGAAGAACAGGGCGTGCCAGTCGGCGTGCTGTGCCACCAGGGCGGCGGCCGGCAGGGCGAGCCCGCCGCCGACGCCGATGGAGGAGCTCATCAGCGCCATGGCCGAGCCGAGCTTCTCGCGGGGCAGCTCGTCACGCATGATGCCGATGCCGAGCGGGATGGCGCCCATGGCGAAGCCCTGGAGTGCACGGCCGACGATCATGATCAGCAAGTTGTCGGTGAACCCGCAGATCAGCGAGCCGACCACCATGACGGAGAGGCTGGCGAGCAGCATCCGCCGCTTGCCGTAGAGGTCACCGAGCCGTCCCATGATCGGGGTGGCTATCGCGCCCGCGAGCAGCGTGGCGGTCATGACCCAGGTGGCGTTCGACGGGGCGGTGCTCAGCAGTGTCGGCAGGTCCTTGATGACCGGGACGAGCAGCGTCTGCATGACGGCCACGACGATGCCTGCGAAGGCGAGTACGGGGACGATGCCGCCCCTGCCACGGGTGGTGCGCGGTTCCTCGGCGGTTGTCTCGGGCAGCGAGGGAGCGGCCTGTGTCATGCGTGAAGCCTCCAGGTAAGGCAGACCGGCAGGGGACCGGGCGTCCAAGTGGTTGCATCATGAAGCTTCCGGAGGGGTTCAGGTATTCCGGTAAACGCCATATAAGTGCCGCGTGATCTGTATCACCTGGTCCGACCTCAGTAGCTGACCTTCCGTCAGAATGTAACGTGTTCTAGTCTCGCTGGGCATGGGCATCGGAATCACGCAGGAGCAGAAGGAGTTGGCCGACGCCGTGCGGGGGCTGCTGGCGCGGGAGGCACCACCCGCGAAGGCCCGCGAACTGCTCGACGCGCCACCCGGCGGCGACGGTGACAACGACGGTGGCAGTACCGGTGGCAGAGGCGGGCCGCCGGCTCACTGGGCGGCCCTCGCCGCGCAGGGGCTGCTGGGCGCGCACCTCCCCGAGGAGTACGGGGGAGGGGGCGGCGGCCTCCTGGAGCAGGCCGTCATCCTGGAGGAGGCCGCCGCTGCGGCGCTCCCCGGCCCCTATCTCCCGACCGTGCTGGCCTCCGCCCTGCTGCACCGGGCGGGCCGCCCCGACCTCGCGGCGCCGCTCGCGGACGGGCGGTGGCCCGGCGCGGTGGCCCTGGGTGACGCGGGTGATCCGGTACTCGGCGGCGCGGAGGCGGGTCTGGTTCTGCTGCGGCACGAGGGGCGCTGGGCCGCTGTGGACGCCGCGGATCTTGAGGTGCGTGCCCAGCGGAGCGTGGATCCGACCAGGCCGACCGCCGAGGTGCGGCTGAGAGCGGAGGTGCCCGCCGACCGGCTGCTGACGCTCGACGACGGGCTCGTCACCGATCTGGCGGCCGTCCTGTTCGCCGCCGACGCCTGCGGCACGGCGGCCTGGGCGCTGCACACCGCCACCGAACACGCCAAGGTGCGCGAACAGTTCGGGCGGCCCATCGGCCAGTTCCAGGCCGTCAAGCACCTCTGCGCCGACATGCTCCTGCGGGTCGAGCAGGCCAGGGCGCTGACCTGGGACGCGGCGCGGGCCGCCGGAGCGGGCTGCGACTCCTCCGGGGCGAGTGCTGAGGTGAGCCCCGAGGGGGGCGCCGAAGCGAGTGCCGAGGTGCGCGGGCTCGTCGCCTCGCTCGCGGCCGCCACCGCGCTGGACGCCGCCCACAGCTGTGCCAAGGACTGCATCCAGATCCTCGGCGGCACCGGCTTCACCTGGGAACATGACGCCCACCTCCATCTGCGCCGCGCCGTCGTCGCCCGGCAGCTGCTCGGCCCCGGCGACACCCACCGGGCGCGGGCCGTGCGGCTCGCCGCCGCGGGCGCACGCCGGGAACTGCGCCTGGAACTGCCCGCCGAGGCCGCGCCGCACCGGGAGCGGGCCCGCGAGGTGATCGGGGTGGCCCGCGGCCTGGACCCCGCCGAGGCCCGCCGCGTCCTCGCCCCCACCGGATACGCGGCGCCCCACCTGGCGGAGCCGTACGGCCTCGGTGCCGGCCCCGTCCAACAGCTCGCCGTACAACAGGAGTTGGCGGCAGCCGGGGTGCGGATCAGCGATCTGGGGATCGCCACCTGGGTGGTGCCCTCGCTCCTGGCGTACGGGACGGACGAGCAGCGCGCCCGCCATCTGGCCCCGACGCTCCGCGGCGACGTGCACTGGTGCCAGCTCTTCTCGGAGCCCGGGGCCGGGTCCGACCTGGCCTCGCTGCGCACCCGCGCGGACCGTGTCGACGGCGGCTGGCTGGTCAACGGCCAGAAGCTCTGGACCTCGGCCGCGCAGTGGGCCGACTACGGGATCCTGCTCGCCCGCACGAACCAGGAAGCCCCCCGGCACAAGGGGCTCACCTACTTCCTGGTGGACATGAAACGGGCCGCCGGGATCGACATCAGGCCGCTCAAGGAGATCACCGGCGACTCCCTCTTCAACGAGGTGTACTTCGACGACGTGCTGCTGCCCGATGACGCGGTACTCGGCGCGGTCGACGACGGCTGGCGGGTGGCCCGCAACACCCTCGGCAACGAACGCGTCCACATGGCCGACCAGTTGACCTTCCCCACCGGGCTCGAAGCGCTGATCGCCCGGTCTGACGGGCTCGACGGTGCCCAGCGTGCCCGGATCGGCGCGCTCGCCGCCGAGGCGCACGCCCTCGCCTGCATCGGGCTGCGCACCACCCTCCAGCAGGTGTCCGGGCTCGAACCGGGCGCCGGCGCCTCGGTGCGGAAGCTGGTGCAGACCCCGCACCAGCAGAAGGTCGCGGAGCTGGCCCTCGAACTGCTCGGCCCGGCCGGGGCGGTCCGTGAAGGGGCTGGTGAGCAGGCCGTCCACGGCTTCCTGATGTCGCGCTGCCTCACCATCGCGGGCGGGACCACTCAGGTACAGCTCAATGTCGTCGCCGAGCGCCTGCTCGGCCTGCCGCGCGATCCGTGAGCCCCGGCTGACACCCATATCCCGGCACTCACCGGCCACGCGGCCTTCCGCTGGCCGCCTTCCGCTGCCACTATCTAGGTATCTGACGGATCGTCAGATATGAAGCGTCCGGCGGTGTGTCCGGACGCGGACAGGGGCAGCGGGCCCGGGAGGCGGGACAGGACCATGAAGGCGTACATCGTCGGCGTCGGGATGACCAAGTTCGAGAAGCCGGAGAGCCGTGACTGGCAGTACTGGGACATGGCGAAGGAGGCAGGCACCCAGGCGCTCGCCGACGCCGGGGTCGGCTATGAGCAGGTGCAGCAACTGCCCGTCGGCTACTGCTTCCAGGCCTCCACGGCCGGGCAGCGTGCCGCCTACGAGCTGGGGCTCACCGGGATACCCGTCTACAACGTCAACAACAACTGCGCCACCGCGTCGACGGCGCTGATGATGGCGCGGCAGTTCGTCGAGGGCGGCATCGCGGACTGTGTGCTGGCGCTCGGCTTCGAGAAGATGCAGCGCGGCGCGCTCGGCGGCGGCGCGGACAGCGGGGACTTCAAGACGTCCCCGGTGGCCAGGCACTACGGGATCATGGCCGCAGGACACGGCTTCGAGATGTCGCCGCCCACCGCCCAGATCTTCGGCAACGCGGCGCGGGAGCACATGGAGCGGTACGGGACGACCGCCGCGCAGCTGGCCGCGGTCGGCGCCAAGAACCATCGGCACTCGGCGGACAACCCGCGCGCCCAGTTCCAGGACGTCTACACGGTGGACGAGATCCTGGCGGCGAAGACCATCCACCGGCCGCTCACGAAACTCCAGTGCTCGCCGACCTCGGACGGTTCCGCAGCGGCGGTCGTCGTCTCGGAACGGTTCGTCGTCGAACACGGCCTGCACGACAAGGCGGTGGAGATCGCGGGCCAGGCGATGACGACGGACACCGAGGAGAGCTTCGCATCGGGTTCGTGCATCGACGCGGTGGGCCGGCCGATGTCGCGCGAGGCGGCGCGGCAGGCGTACGAGCGGTCAGGGCTCGGCATCGAGGACGTGGACGTCGTCGAGCTGCACGACTGCTTCTCGGTCAATGAGCTGCTGACGTACGAGGCACTGGGCATGTGCGCCGACGGGGAGTCCGGCAAGCTCGTGGAGAGCGGGGCGACGACACATGGCGGCCGGTGGGTGGTGAACCCGTCGGGCGGGCTGATCTCCAAGGGCCACCCGCTGGGCGCGACGGGCCTGGCCCAGGCGGCCGAACTGGTCTGGCAGCTGCGCGGTGAGGCAGAGGGCCGGCAGGTCCCGGGCGCCCGGGTCGGCCTCGCGCACAACATCGGTCTCGGCGGGGCCGCGGTGGTGACAGTGCTGCGGCGGGAGTGAGACGGGAGCGAGACGGGGGCTAGATGGTGCTGCGGAGGGAGTGAGGCGGGAGCGGGACGGTGCTGCTGCGGGAGTGAGACGGGAGCGAGACGGCGCTGCGGGAGTGAGACGGGAGTGCGGCGGGCGTGCGGTGGCATCGAGACGGGAGCGAGGCGCCCCGGTCCGGCCTCCTGACCGGCACGGTCCGCCCTTCCGGCCTCGCCCGGTCCGGAAGGGCAGACCGGGGGGCAACAAGGGCCGTAGGACCTGCGGACCGTGGCCACTGCGCCGATATGCGGATGCACCGTGCAACGAACGGATGCCACGATGGCACTCATGCTGCGCACATCTTCGAACGCCCGCACCACCGCGCGACGGTCCGCCCCGACCCGCACCTGGCTGGTGGTGCTCGCCGCGTGCGCCGGGCAGTTCCTCGTGGTTCTCGACGTCTCCGTCGTCAATGTCGCCCTGCCCTCGATGCGCACCAGCCTGGATCTCAGCGCCACCGGACTCCAGTGGGTGGTGAGCGCGTACGCCATCGCCTTCGCCGGGTTCATGCTGCTGGGCGGGCGGGCCGGGGACCTCTTCGGCCGCAAGCGGATGTTCCTCGTCGGCCTCGGGCTCTTCACCCTCGCCTCGCTCGCCGGGGGACTGGCCCAGGAGGGCTGGCAACTGCTCGCCGCGCGCGCCGTGCAGGGGCTCGGCGCCGCCGTGCTGGCGCCCTCGACGCTCACCATCCTCACCTCGGCCGTCCCGGAGGGCGCGGCCCGCGCGAGGGCCATAGCTACCTGGACGGCCGTCGGCGCTGGCGGCGGCGCGGCGGGGGGCCTGGTCGGCGGAGTCCTGACCGACGCGCTGTCCTGGCGCTGGGTGCTCCTGATCAATGTGCCGGTCGGCGCGCTCGTCCTGCTGGGCGCGGCCCGCTGGATCTCCGAGAGCCGGGCCGACGGCGCGCGCCGGCTCGACCTGCCCGGCGCTGTGCTGGTCACCGCCGGTACGGCGACCCTCGCGTACGGCATCGTGCAGACCGAGGCCGAGGGGTGGACGGCCGCGGCGACGCTGGTGCCGCTGTTCGCGGGCCTCGCGCTCATCGGCCTGTTCCTGACCGTCGAGGCGCGCACCCCGCTGCCCCTGATGCCACTGAAGCTGTTCCGGGTGCGCTCGGTCGCCGCCGCCAACGCCGCGATGTTCGTCTGCGGTGCCGGCAGCTTCGGTATGTGGTTCTTCATGACGCTGTACGCCCAGAATGTGCTGGGCTACACACCGTTCATGGCCGGACTCGGCCTCGTACCCAGCTCGTTGAGCGTCATCGCCGGGTCCAAGTTCGCCCCGCGGCTGATGGCCCGCTTCGGTGCCAAGAACGTGGCGGTGGCCGGGATCCTGATCACCGTGGCCGGATTCGGCTGGCAGTCGACGATGACCGCGCACGGCGCGTACCTCACCTCGATCATGCTGCCCGGCATGCTGATGATGGCCGGCGCCGGTCTCTCCATGACACCGCTCGCCTCGCTCGCCACATCGGGGGCGGCGCCGGGCGACGCGGGCCTGGTCTCCGGTCTGGTCAACACCTCCCGCACGCTGGGCGGTTCGCTGGGCCTCGCGGTCCTCTCCACCGTCGCCGCCTCCCGTACCCGGGGCGGCACCGGGACGGAGGCACTGACCGAGGGGTACGCGCTGGCGTTCCGGTGCGGCGGGCTCGTCCTGCTCGCCGGTGCGGTGCTGATGCTGGTGTGGATGCCCGGGGTGCGTACGCCGGTGATCGGCCGCCCGGTCTCGGCGTCGGAGCCGTCCGGCGACTGACCGCGACCCGACTTCGGGGCTACGGCCGGCCCCACTGCGCGGAGCTGCCCCACCCGCAGGGCTACAGCCAGCCCTGCTGGCGGGCCGACCGCACGGCCTCCATGCGGTTGCGGGTGCCGGTCTTGCCGATCGCGGACGAGAGGTAGTTGCGGACCGTCGACTCCGAGAGGTGCAGCTTCCCCGCGATGTCGGAGACGGTCGCACCGTCCACCGACGCGTTCAGCACGTCGCACTCGCGCGCGGTCAGCGGGCTGGGCCCCGCGCTCAGCGCGGCCGCGGCCAGGGCGGGGTCGATGACCGTCTCACCGGCCAGCACCCGGCGGATCGCGGCGGCCAGGTCCTCCACCGGACCGTCCTTGACCAGGAAGCCCGTGGCGCCCGCCTCCATCGCGCGGCGCAGATAGCCGGGCCTGCCGAACGTGGTGAGGATCAGCACCCGGCACCCCGGAGCCTGTGTCCGCAGATCGGCGGCGGCGTCGAGCCCGCTGCGGCCGGGGAGTTCGATGTCGAGCAGCGCCACATCGGGGTTCGCGTCCAGGACCGCCGCGACGATCGCGTCGCCGGTGGCCACCTGGGCGACCACCTCGATGTCCTCCTCAAGGCCGAGGAGCAGAGCGAGCGCTCCCCGCATCATGCCCTGGTCTTCGGCGAGGAGGACTCGGATCATTCGCTGCTCTCCCAATCTGGTCACTGCCTGCTGGTCACTCCCGGGTACACACCGCCCCGGGCGCCGTGTCCGGTGCGGCGTTCTCCACCGGCAGTTCGGCCACCAGACGGAAGCCGGACCGGCCGGGGCCCGCGTCCAGTGAGCCGCCCGCCGCCGCGAGGCGTTCGGTCAGGCCCTTCAGCCCGCTGCCGGGTGGCGTCGAGCCTACGCCGCGCCCATTGTCACTGATCACCAGCCGCACACGTTCGGGTTTCTCGCCGTCCACGGCGATCTCGCACCGGGTGGCCCTGCTGTGCCGCACGGTGTTGGTGACGGCCTCCCTGACGACCCAGCCGAGCAGGGACGCGCTCTGCGGCTCCAACGGCGGCCCCGACTGCCGTACGACGGGCTCGATCCCGGCGGCGGTCAGCATGGAGCGGGCACTGTCCAGTTCGCTGGCGAGGCTGGCGGACCGGTACCCGGTGACCGCCTCGCGGATCTCGGTGAGGGCCTGCCTGCCGACGGTCTCGATGTCGGAGATCTGGCCGAGCGCCGCGTCGATGTCGCGCGGTGCGAGCCGCCGGGCCGCCTCCGACTTCACCACGATCACCGAGAGGGTGTGGCCCAGCAGATCGTGCAGGTCGCGCGAGAAGCGCAGGCGTTCCTTCTCGACTGCCGAACGGGCCAGCTCCTGACGGGTGGCACGCAGTTCCATGACGGTTTCGGAGAGCGCCAGGAGCCCGGCGGTCACAGCGCCCGAGATGAACGTGCCGTACCCCAGGGTCCAGGGGTCCCACGGGCTGTGCCCCTCGCTGCCCGAGATGTACCCGGCGGAGCCGGAGATGACCATCAGGGTGAAGCCGAGCCGCCGGTCGCGCAGCGTGGTGCCGACAGCCAGCGAGAGCAGCGGGAAGTACAGCAGCCAGCTGCCCCCGTAGCCGAGAGCCAGACCGTAGGTGATGGCCGCCAGCGCGCCGAGCAGCCAGAGCGTCGTACGGCTCTGGCGCTTCTCCTTGTTGAACGCCCGGAACGCCACGGATACGTACAGGGAGTTGAAGGCCAGCAGCCCGACCCCGCCGATCCACGGGTTGGGGGTCTCGCCGCCGATCAGATTGGAGAAGCTGCCCAGGCCGAGCAGCAGCCACGGCAGCAGCGTGAAGGCGTTCGGCGGGCCCGGCCGCTTCCGCGCCCTGATGTCCTTCCGCCGCTGCACCCAGGTCCTGTGGTGCCGTCTCAGCAGGTCCAGCTTCGCGTGCATGTTCTCTCCCGTCACACGGTCTTCGCGGACCGACGGTACGAGATCACCGCGTACGTGCCGAACGCCAGCAGCCAGGCGGCGAGCACCGCCACCGTGGAGAGGGCGGGCGCACTGCCCTGGGTGGTGGACCAGCCCAGCTCGGCGAAGCGGTTGGTCGGGGTGTAGCGGGCGACGGACCGCAGCCAGCCGGGGAAGGCGTCGACCGGGAACCACAGACCGCCCACGATGGCGAGCCCCATCAGACAGGCCACGTTCACCACGCCCGTGGTCTGGGCGGTCAGCCGGTATCCGTTCCCGATCCCGAGCAGTGTGAACGGCAGCGCGCCGACCCACAGCAGCAGCGTGAGGACGGCCCACTGCCAGGCGTCGATCCGTACGCCGTTGACGAGCGCACCGGCCAGGAGCACCGCCACGATCCCCGGCAGCACGGTCACCGAACCGGAGACCGCCCGGCCCAGCACCACCTGCGTGGGCGGCAGCGGAGTCACCCGCAACTGGCGCAGCCAGCCGAGGGACTTGTCCGAAGCGACCCCGGTGCCGACTCCCAGGGCGGCGCCCAGCGCGCCGTATGCCGCCATACCGACCATCGAGGTGACCCGCCAGGCCGCCGAGTCCGGGTTGCTCGGGCCGATGTTGGTGAACAGCAGATACATCACCACCGGCATACCGATGCCGAAGATGACGAACCCGGGGTCGCGCAGCGTCCGCCGCACTTCGAGCTTCACGTATTCCAGCATCAGACCGCTGCCTTCTGTCCAGTGCGCGGGGAGATCCCGGCAGATCCGGGGCCGGGAGGGGTGTCGTCAGGGGCGTCCTGCGCGGTGAGGGCCAGGAAGGCGTCCTCCAGCGTCGCAGGGGCGACCGCGAGGCCGCGGATCGCGCCCTGCTCCGCCAGGGCGACGACGGTGGCGTCCGAGTCGTCCGTACGCAGCGAGGCCCGGTCCCCGCGGATCTCCACGGCGGTGACACCGGGCAGCGTCTGGAGCCCCCCGGAGCCGGCCCCCGCGAGGTCGAAGGAGACCAGGCTGCCGCCTGCCGCCCGCTTGAGCAGCTCGGAGCTGCCGTCGGCGACGATGCGGCCCTGGTGGATGACCACGATGCGGTCGGCGTTGCTGTCGGCCTCCTCCAGATAGTGCGTGGAGAAGAGGACGGTGTTCCCGCGCTGTGCGTACGCCCGCATCGAGTCCCAGAACGCCCGCCTGGCCTCCACGTCGAGCGCGGCCGTCGGCTCGTCGAGCACGATCAGCTCCGGATTCCCGGCGAGCGCGACGGCGAACCTGACCCGCTGCATCTGGCCACCGGAGAGCTTGTCGACCCGGCGTGCCCCGTACTCGCCGAGCCCGGCCATGTCCAGCGCCTCGTCGACCGGGAGCGGGCGCGGATACGTACTGGCCACGAAGGCGACCAGCTCCCGCACCGTCACGCGCGGGATGGGCTGCCCCGCCTGGAGCATCGCGCCCACGAGCCCGGCCGCGACCGCCTGCTCGGGTGTCCGGCCGAAGACCCGCACCTGCCCGCTGTCGGGCTCGTCGAGGCCGAGCAGCAGACTGATCGTGGTGGACTTTCCGGCCCCGTTGCGCCCCAGCAGGGCGACGGTCTCCCCCCGGCGGATCTCCAGGTCGGCGCCGTCCACGGCCCGCACCGCCCCGAACGTCTTGACCGCTCCCGTGAAGCTCACCGCGGGTCCGGTGTCTGCTGTCTGCGTCATGCCCCACACGCTACGGAGCCGCGGCGTTCCGCGGACAGATGCGGTTGTACGCAGCTGCCCGGGACAAATGTCACGGCCGCGCGCGGTGGCCCGGCTGTGGTGGCCGGATGCCGAGGGCCGGCTGTACGGGCCCCGGCCGCAGTGGCCGGATGTCGCGGGCCGTTCGTCCGACCCGAATCTGACGTGGCGTCAGCAGTCTTCACAACTCATGAGGGGTGCGTTATACATGGGGCCATCGGCCTAGAACGCGTTCTACAAAGGGCGCCGGAGGCCGGTCCCGTACGACCTCGGTGCGCCTGACGGTGCGGACGGTCGCACCGAGGTCTTTCCACCGTCAAGGAGCGCTTGCCCCATGCCCATTGATGCCGCGCAGGCCATCGCCGCCGAGCCCCGCTCCGGCGAGATCGCCTGGGACCACAAGGACATCCAGCTCTACCACCTGGGAATCGGCGCCGGCCGGCCGGCCACCGACGCCGACGAGTTGCGCTACACCCTGGAGTCCAGGCTCCATGTCCTGCCCAGCTTCGCGACCGTCGCGGGCGCCGGCATGGCGCTGATGGGCGGGCTCGCCGCACCGGGCATCGATGTGAACCTGGCGTCCGTCCTGCACGGCGGGCAGACCATCACCCTGCACCGGCCCATCCCCGTCAAGGCGTCGGCGCGGTCCACCGCCCGGGTCCAGGCGGTGTACGACAAGGGGAAAGCGGCCGTCATCGTGCTGCGCTCCGAAGTCTCGGACGAGCAGGGCCCGTTGTGGACCAGCGACTCGCAGATCTTCGTACGCGGCGAGGGCGGCTTCGGCGGCGAGCGCGGCCCCTCCGCGCGGCTCGACGTCCCCGACCGCGCCCCCGACCGCACCGAGGACCGCCTGATCCGTGAGGACCAGGCGCTGCTCTACCGGCTCTCCGGGGACTGGAACCCACTGCACGCCGACCCGGAGTTCGCCAAGCTCGCCGGGTTCGACCGGCCCATCCTGCACGGGCTCTGCTCGTACGGAATGACGCTGAAGGCCGTGGTCGACACGGCCCTGGGTGGCGACGTGGCCCGCGTCGACTCGTACACCACCCGCTTCGCCGGTGTCGTCTTCCCCGGCGAGACGCTCAGGATCCGGATGTGGCAGTCGCCGGGTCAGGTCCGGGTGACGGTCTCGGCCGTCGAGCGGGACGAGGCGCCGGTACTCGCCGACACGGTCGTCACCCACCACTGAGGCCGCCCGGCCATCCACTCCTGATCCATCAGAACCAGCCGTATGTGAGGAGCCGCACCATGCGCGCAGCCGTACTGCACGAGATTGGCCAGGACAAGCTCGAAGTCCTCGACGACATCGAGGCGGTGGGCTTCGGCCCCGGCAAGGTCAGGATCAGGGTCCGGGCCACCGGCCTCTGTCACTCGGACGTCTCGGCGATGAACGGGGTGCTGCCGCAGCCCGCGCCGTTCGTGCCCGGCCACGAGGGCGCCGGCGAGATCCTCGACGTTGGCGACGGGGTGACGGGCGTCAAACAGGGCGACCGGGTGGTGATCTGCTGGCTGCCCGCCTGCGGCGTCTGTCCGGCCTGCAAACGCGGCCAGACCGAACTCTGCCTCGCCGGCTTCATGAACGCGGGCACCCCCAACTTCAAGCGCCCCGGCGGCGATGTCTTCGGCTTCGCCGGGACCGGCACCTTCACCGAGGAGGTCGTCGTGGGCGCCGGCTGCGCGGTGCCGATCCCCGACGACGTGCCGTTCGAGATCGCGGCGCTCATCGGCTGCGGAGTGACCACCGGCCTCGGCGCCGCCATCAACACCGCCGATGTGGAGGCCGGTTCGTCGGTCGCGGTGATCGGCTGCGGAGGCGTCGGCATCTCCGCCATCCAGGGCGCACGGCTCAGGGGCGCGTCGCAGATCATCGCCGTCGACCCGGTGGCCTCCCGCCGGGAGGCCGCGCTGACCTTCGGCGCGACGGAGGCCGTCGCGCCGGACGCGCTGAACGACGCCAAGCAGCGCATCACGGCGGGGGAGGGCTTCGACTACGTCTTCGAGGTCGTCGGCAAGTCGGCCACCGCCCGCACGGCGTACGAGACGACCCGGCGCGGCGGCACCCTCTGCATCGTCGGCGCTGGCGCCATGGACGACTTCCTCCAGCTCAACATGTTCGAGCTGTTCTTCGACGAGAAGCGGATCCTGCCCTCCATGTACGGCGGCGGGGACGTGGTCCGTTCGTACGAGCGGGCCATCTCGCTCTGGCGGTCCGGCCGCATCGACCTCGAAGGGCTGATCACCCACCGGGTCAAACTCGCCGGGATCAACGACGCGCTGGACCAGATGCGCTCCGGCGAGGCGCTGCGCACCTGCATCGAGATCTGACCACCGCAGCACCGGCGCCCCTGGCGCCCTGAGTACGAGAGTGCCCGGTGCGCCCGGAGCCGGAGCGCCGGCACCCGCAGACCCGTAAGGAGAGCTCGTCCATGTCCTTGCCACTTGATGGCCTGTCCGCGATCGTCACCGGGGCCGGCCGCGGCCTCGGCCGTGCCGAAGCGCTCGAACTCGCCCGGCTCGGTGCGAGCGTCGTCGTCAACGACTTCGGCCAGCCGGGCCGCGACGGTTCCGGCGAGGCGTCCGCCGCACCCGCCGAAGAAGTCGCCGCCGAGATCCGCGCGTCCGGCGGACAGGCGGTCGCCCACCTCGGCGACGTCGCGGACCACGAACAGGCCCGTGCTCTCGTCCAACTGGCCGTCGACACCTACGGAAAGCTCGACATCCTGGTCAACAACGCGGGCATCCTGCGGGACCGGATGGTCTTCTCGATGACGGAGAACGAGTGGGACTCGGTGATCCGGGTCCACCTCAAGGGCCACTTCAACACCACCCACTTCGCTTCGGTGCACTGGCGCGAGCGGTCCAAGGCGGCGGGTAGCCCGGTCTACGGCCGGATCGTCAACACCTCGTCGGAGGCGTTCCTCGCAGGCTCGGCCGGCCAGCCGAACTACGCGGCGGCCAAGGGCGGCATCGTGGGGCTCACCACGTCGACGGCGCTGGCACTCGCCAAGTACGGCGTCACCGCCAATGTGATCTGCCCGCGCGCCAGGACCCGGATGACCGAGGACGTGTTCGCCGGGTTCGGCGAACCGGACGCGGGCGAACTGGACTCGCTTGCACCCGAACACGTCTCGCCGCTCGTCGGCTATCTCGCCTCCCCGGCGGCCGCGAAGGTCAACGGCCAGCTGCTCGTGGTGCACGGCGGGATGGTCGCCGTGGTGGAACGGCCCAGGGTGGCGGCGAAGTTCGACACCGCGAAGACGGTGTTCTCGTACGAGGAACTGGACGAGGTGATCTCGCCGTACTACGCGGACCGCCCGCCGAACGAGACCTTCGCGGCCGCGGAGGTGCTGGGCCTCAAACACGGCTGACGCCCCGGCGGCACGACGGAAGGGCCGGCCCCCGCCTGAAACGGGGACCGGCCCTTCCGGTGTGCGTGAATCGGTTGTGCGCGAGCGGTTGTGCGTGAATCGGTTGCGCCTGAGCGGTTGCGCCTGAACGATTCTGCGTGAGCGAATTGTCCGTGCGCGGTTCTGCGTGCGCAGTTGATGCGTACGCGGACCGTCAGGCCGCGTTCGAGTGCTGCTGCTCCGCCGAGCGGCGATGGCGGCCGTTGGTCTCCGCCTCGGACGCCTCGGTGGGCGCCGCACCCCCCCGGTGCTTTCCGGAGCCTCCGGCTTCGCCCCGGCCGGCGGCCGCAGGCTGCGGGCGCGACTGGGCGGTGTCGGTCCTGGCTTCAGACATGATGGGAAATCTCCCCCGTCAAATCGCTGTGTTCGCTTCTTTGCCGTGCTGTGCTGCCGTGCTGTGTTGTGCTCTGCCGTGCTCTTCCGTGCCTGAAGTGATCACGCGTACGCGATCACTTCTGCGTGTGCAGGCCCGCGATTCTAACCACGCTGCGGGCGGCTCGTCAGAGGCGCCTGCTGCAACGGTACGGGCTTGCACACAACAGGAGACATCTGGGCCGCACATGGTTCCTGACCAGCGACTTCCGTTTGTGCGGGTTCTGTGCCCCCGTCACCCGGCGACTCCATCCGGGGATCGAGCGGCAGCCCGCCGAGCGGTGCGATGTCCAGCACGCCGACCGGCACGGCCCCGGTGGTGCAGGGCAGTCGGAGCACCCCCTCCGTGCTCCACAGCCCCGCGCCCGCCAACCACCCTTCGGGGGATGCCAGTTGCAGCAGCCGCCGCCCCGCAGGGCGCCACACCCCGAGCCAGCTGCCCGTCGCGCTCGCGATCCGCAGCGCGACCCCGCAGCTCTCCGGCATGAGCATCTGCCCCGGCTGCACGGCGAACGGCGTCAGCACCGCGTCGTCGAGCCGCAGGGACTCCGGGAACCGGATCGGCCGTCTGCTCCCCAGCACCCCCCAGCCCAGCCGGTCGTCCCCCGGCGCGTCCGACCGTACGAGCAGCAGACCGCTGTCCGGGTCGGCGAGCAGCAGCCGGTCGTCGCTTCCGTCGGCGATCTGGAGCAGCGGAGTGACCTCGCCGCCCCGCTCCAGGTCGACCGCTACGGCCTTGGTGACCCCGCCCGTCTCGCGGTCCAGCGCCAGCATCCGGCCCGTACGGTCCAGCCACACCCCGCCGGTGCAGCGCCCCGGCACATCGGCGACGTGCTCGGGCCCGAAGGCGCCGCCCGCCACCAGCCAGACGGTGGTCGTGTGCGGGCCGGGCTCCAGTGCGTACGCGCGGCAGCCACCGGGCACGGGCGGCAGCAGCGTCAGCCGCTCGCACTCGACGGCGCCCAGCGGCAGTTCGCCGGTGCCGGGCCCGGTCGGGTACAGCAGCGAGAAGGCGTGCCGCCCGTCCACGGACCGCCGGATCAGCACCCGCCCGTCGGCCATCGGCAGCACGTCGGAGCCGGGCTCCTCGGGCTGGTTGCCGGGCAGCTCCACCGCGTACGGCTCCGGTCCTTCCAGGGTCCAGCGCTCGGGGAACCAGGCGTCCCCGGTGCGGCGGGCCAGCCGGGCGGCGTAGGACCCGTCGTCGGTGATGGTGAAGTCCATCTCCGGTGCGGCGCCGCTCTCAGCACCGCTGTCAGCGCTGCTCTCCGGGCCGCCTTCCCGGTCGCCTTCCGCGCTGCCCTTCGCGCCGCTTTCCGGACCGCTCTCCGCACTGTCCTCTGCGGCGGTCCGTACGGTGATCCGCACGGGGGTCCGTACGGCTGTCGGTGTCGCTGTCGGTGTCGCGGTCTTCGTGGCCGAGGCCGTCATATTTCGGTCACCTCCGGACACCGAAGCTAGTTTTCGCACGTCCTGCCGAGTCGGCCCTGGCCTGCCGCTTCACACATACGGGTGGCTGTCCCGGTGTTCGCCTGAGAGGGAGGGGGCGGATGTGCTCGTGGACCGGAGGCCGTTTAAGGTAAGGCACACCTAAGTGGTTTCTGTCAGGAGCTTCGCCATGTCCGTACGTCGCCGCAGCACCGCTGCCGCCGCCCTCGCGCTCACCGGCGCGCTCGCCCTCACCGCCTGCGGAAGCGGCGACAGCGGTGACGGGGGTTCCAGCAAGGCCGGCGCAGCCGCCAAGAAGGACGTGGCCACCGGAGGCAAGGACTTCGGCGACGCGGCGACGAAGACCGCCGCACTCGGCACCGACGCGAAACCCGGCCAGTTCCCGCGCACCATCACCCAGGCCATGGGCAAGACGGTGCTCAAGGCGAAGCCCAAGCGGGTCGTCGTGCTCGACGTCGGCGAGCTGGACAACGTCGTCTCCCTCGGCATCAAGCCCGTCGGCTACGCGCCCACCGAGGGCAGCGACGGCATCCCCGGCTACCTGAAGAAGAACGCGGGCAACCCGAAGAACGTCGGCACCATCAACAGCCTCAACCTGGAGGCCATCGCCAACCTCCACCCGGACCTGATCCTCGGCAGCCAGCTGCGCGCCGCGGACAAGTACGACCAGCTCAAGAAGATCGCGCCGACCGTCTTCTCCATCCGCCCCGGCTTCACCTGGAAGCAGAACTACCTGCTGAACGCCGCGGCCCTGGACCGGACCGCCCAGGCCGAGGCCGAGCTCGGCGCGTACGAGAAGCGCGCCAGGAAGCTGGGCGCCGACGTCGGCCCCCACAAGCCCACCATCTCGATGGTCCGCTACATGCCCGACCGGATCCGCCTCTACGCGGAGGACTCCTTCATCGGCACGATCCTCAAGGACGCCGGGCTGCCGCGGCCCAAGAGCCAGCAGGTGAAGGACCTCGCGGTGGAGATCAGCCCCGAGAAGATCGACTCGGCCGACGCGGACTGGATCTTCACCGGCGTGTACGGGGACCCCAAGGCGACCAAGCGCGACACCGTCCAGGCCAACCCGCTCTGGAAGAACCTCAAGGCGGTCAAGGACGGACAGGCGAAGAACGTCCCGGACGAGACCTGGTACCTCGGTCTCGGTGTGACGGCGGCCAACAAGGTCCTCGACGACCTCCAGAGCTACCTGGTCAAGTAGGACCGCGGGCCGGGACCCGGCCGGGCAGGCGGTCCGGCGGGACCGACCGGCAGCAGGGGCACGGGGCGCAGGTAACCTGGTAACCGTGCCCCGTCTGTCTGAAGTCCTCTCCGCACTCGACGCCCTGTGGCCGCCCGAGCGGGCCGAATCCTGGGACGCCGTCGGCACGGTCTGCGGTGACCCCGCGGACCCCCGTGACACCGTCGACCGCGTCCTCTTCGCCGTCGACCCCGTCCAGGAGATCGCCGACGAGGCCGTGAAGCTCGGTGCCCAGCTGATCGTCACGCACCACCCGCTCTATCTGCGCGGTACGACCACGGTCGCGGCCGACACCTTCAAGGGCCGGGTCATTCACACCCTGATCAGACACGGCATCGCCCTGCACGTCGCGCACACCAACGCCGACACCGCCGACCCCGGGGTCTCCGACGCCCTCGCGGGCGCGCTGGACCTGCGGGTGGTGGGTCCGCTCGTACCGGACCCCACCGATCCGCTCGGCCGCCGCGGTCTCGGCCGCGTCTGCGAGCTGGACCATCCGCTGCCGCTGCGGGAGTTCGCCGCACTGGCCGCCGCCCGGCTGCCCGCCACCGCGCAGGGTGTCCGCGCAGCGGGCGACCCCGACGCACTCGTCCGTACCGTCGCGGTCAGCGGCGGATCAGGCGACAGCCTCTTCGGCCGGGCACGCGCGGCCGGAGTCGATGCCTTCCTCGCCGCTGACCTGCGCCACCACCCGGTGTCGGAGGCCGTGCAGCAGTCACCGCTCGGCCTGCTCGACGCCGCGCACTGGGCCACCGAGTGGCCCTGGTGCACCCAGGCCGCGGCCCAGCTCGACGAGATTTCCGACCGCAACGGATGGGGTCTGCGCACCCATGTGTCCCGTACGGTCACAGACCCCTGGACCGCCCACGCGGCGTCCACCGCAACCGATCATTCTGGAGCCCCCAACTGAACGCCGCGCACGCCGACCAGATCCGACTTCTCGACGTCCAGTCCCTCGACGTACGCCTGTCGCAGCTCGCGCACAAGCGCAAGTCGCTGCCGGAGCACGCCGAGATCGACTCCCTGACGAAGGACCTCACCCAGCTCCGTGATCTGCGCGTCGCCGTGCAGACCGAGGAGAGCGACACCGCCCGCGAGCAGACCAAGGCCGAGCAGGACGTCGACCAGGTCCGCCAGCGCTCGGTCCGCGACCAGCAGCGCCTCGACTCCGGCGCGGTCAGCTCGCCCAAGGACCTGGAGAACCTCCAGCGCGAGATCGCCTCGCTGGCCAAGCGCCAGGGCGACCTGGAGGACGTGGTCCTGGAGGTCATGGAGCGCCGCGAGTCCGCCCAGGAGCGGGCCGCCGAACTGACCGAGCGCGTCTCGTCCGTCGAGGCCAAGGTGGCCGATGCCACCGAGCGCCGGGACGTGGCCGCCGCGGAGATCGACCGGGAGACCGGCACGCTCACCAAGGAGCGCGAGGTCGTGGCCGGTTCGGTCCCCGCCGACCTGATGAAGCTCTACGAGAAGCTGCGGGAGCAGCAGGGCGGCGTGGGCGCGGCCCGGCTCTACCAGCGGCGCTGCGAGGGCTGCCGCCTGGAGCTCAACATCACCGAGGTGAACGAGGTCAAGGCGGCGTCCCCCGACACGGTGCTGCGGTGCGAGAACTGCCGTCGCATCCTGGTGCGCACGGCCGACTCGGGCATCTGATGCGGGAGTTCGTCGTGGAGGCGGACGGCGGTTCCCGGGGCAACCCGGGGCCCGCCGGCTACGGCGCCGTCGTACTCGACCCGGTCAGCGGGGAGACGCTCGCCGAGGCCGCGGAGTACATCGGCATCGCGACGAACAACGTGGCCGAGTACCGGGGCCTGATCGCCGGGCTGCGCGCAGCCGCCGCGCTGGACCCGGCGGCCCGGATCCGGGTCCGGATGGACTCCAAGCTCGTCGTCGAGCAGATGTCGGGGCGCTGGCAGATCAAGCACCCCGACATGAAGCCGCTGGCTGCTCAGGCGGCGGCGGTGCTGCCCGGCCCGCAGGTGACGTACGAGTGGATCCCGCGCGCGCAGAACAAGCACGCGGACCGGCTCGCCAACGAGGCGATGGACGCGGGCCGGGACGGCAGGCAGTGGGAGCCGTCCGCCTCGACAGCGGAATTCACGGCCCGGGGCGCCGCTGTTCACGACGAGGCTGCCCGGGGCGGGTCCGCCCGGGACTCCGCTGCTGCGGCGCCGGCCGTCGGCTGGGCGGCCCCGGCCGATCTGGGCGCCCCGGCGACCTTCGTCCTGCTGCGCCACGGCGAGACGGCGCTCACTCCGCAGAAGCGGTTCTCCGGCAGCGGGGGCACGGACCCCGAGCTGTCGGCCGTCGGCCGCGGACAGGCGGCCGACGCCGCGACCGCGTTCGCGGCCCGCGGCACGATCCAGGCGGTTGTCTCCTCACCCCTGCGCCGCTGCCGTGAGACGGCCCGGACGGTCGCCGACCGGCTGGGTCTGGAGGTACGGATCGAAGAGGGCCTGCGCGAGGCGGACTTCGGCGCCTGGGAGGGGCTGTCCTTCGGCGAGGTACGCGAACGCTACCCGGCCGACATGGACGCCTGGCTCGCTTCGCCGAAGGCGGCGCCGACGGGTGGCGGCGAGAGCTTCGCGACGGTGGCCCGCAGGGTCGCCGCGGCCCGCGACCGCCTGATCGAACGCCACCGGGGTACGACAGCCCTGCTGGTCACGCACGTCACACCGATCAAGACGCTGGTACGGCTCGCGCTGGGCGCACCGCCGGAGTCCCTGTTCCGGATGGAGCTGTCGGCGGCCTCGGTGTCGACGGTGGCGTACTACGCCGACGGCAACGCGTCCGTACGGGCGCTGAACGACACGTCGCACCTGCGCTGAGCGCTGAAGCTCCGAGCAGCAGGGCGAGTTGGGCCGAGCGGGGGCCGGGGCCGGCCGTGCGGGACCGGGGGCCGGCCGTGCGGGGCCGGACCCCCGGTGGTTCAGCCGCGCAGCGCCGCGGCGCCCCGGGCCAGCAGCTCCACCCGGTCCCAGTCCCGCGCCGCCACCGCATCGGCCGGCAGCATCCAAGTACCCCCCACGCATGCCACGTTGGGCAGCGCCAGATACGAGGGCGCCGACGCCAGCGAGATACCGCCCGTGGGGCAGAACCTGGCCTGCGGAAGCGGCCCGCCCAGGGACTTGAGATAGGCCGTGCCGCCCGCCGCCTCCGCGGGGAAGAACTTCATGTCGGTGATCCCGCGCTCCAGCAGCTCCACGACCTCGGACGTGGTGGAGACCCCCGGCAGGAACGGCACGCCGGATTCGGTCATCGCGCCGAGCAGCCGGTCCGACCAGCCGGGGCTGACCAGGAACCGGGACCCCGCGGCCACCGCCTGCGCCACCCCGTCGGGGGAGATCACCGTGCCGGCGCCGACCACGGCCTCCGGAACCTCGGCGGCGATGGCGCGGATCGCGTCGAGCGCGGCGGGCGTCCGCAGCGTTACCTCGATCGCGGGCAGCCCGCCCGAGACCAGGGCCCGCGCCAGCGGCACGGCATCGGCGGCATCGTCGATGACGACTACAGGGACGACGGGGGCGAGGTCAAGCACGGAAGTCATACAGGCATCCTGCCCCGGCACACACGTCCTGCGCAACGAGCGTTGCGCAGCGTGCAACGGCCGTGGTGGGTCCTGTCCTCTGCGCCCACCGAATCCCGCCCCACCGCCCAGCCCGATCCGGCCCGGCCCGACCTCGCCCGGCCCCGCCCGCCCGATCCCGCCCGCCCGATCCCGCTCAGTGGATCTCGGTCACCAGGACGTCCAGCTCCCGGGGCTTCCCCGGCTTCACCGGGGCCGGGGTCTCCACCTCGTAACCCAGTTCCCGCAGCACCTCCACCAGCTCGTCGGGCCCGGCCGGAGCCGCGTCCGCGAGGAGCAGGTCCCGTACGATCCGCCCCTTCGTCGCCTTGTTGAAGTGGCTGACGACCTTCCGGGTCGGCGCGTGGAGTACCCGCACCGAAGCCGTACGGCCGGCGACCTCGCCCTTCGGCTTCCACGCCGAGGTGTACGCGGCGGACCGGAGATCGAGCACAAGCCCGTCGCCCGCGGCCCCCGGCATGACCTCGGCCATCGGCCCGCGCCAGTACGGGCCCAGCGCCCCGAGCCCCGGCAGCTTCACACCCATCGAGCAGCGGTACGAGGGGATCCGGTCACCGATCCGTACCGCGCCCCACAGCCCCGAGAAGACCATCAGCGAGTCCTCGGCCCGCTGCCGCGCCGCCGCGTCCAGCGAGGCGAGGTCGAGCGCGTCGTACAGCACCCCGGTGTAGATCTGCCCGGCGGGCCGGGCGCCCGCGGTCCGCAGCCCGGCGTTCTTGGCGACCTCACCGCGCAGCCCCTCGCTCAGCCCGAGGACCTCGCGTGCCTTCTCCTCGTCGGCCGCGCACAGGTCGACGAGCTCGTCCAGCACGGCGGCCCGCGCACCGGCCAGCCCGGGCAGCGAAAGCGACTCCGGCTTCAGCGGGGCACCGGAGCCGCTCACGGCCTTTCCCTCGGACGGCGGCAAGAGCACGAGCACAGCAGGTCTCCTCATGTACGGACAACAGCGTCTGACCAGGGTAGAGGGGCGGCCCGTCTCCCTGCGGCCCAGCCGGTTCCGACGCATTCGCCACAGGAACCGGGAGCAGCGCCCGGCCCGTACCGGCGTGTGCCACGATCGGGGGAAGATCTCCCATCTCACGGACAGTGGAGCAGCTGATGTCCCACGCTGGCGAGCGACCGAGGAAGGGGCGTGACATGACTGCCATTCCGCATGAACCGCTCACGCAGGCAGAGGTCCTGCTGGAGGGCTTCCTGGCGCTGGAGACGCCGGAGGGCTTCCGCGCGGAGCTGATCGAGGGGGAGATTGTCGTGACGCCGCCGCCGGACGGGGATCATGAGGACTACATCAATCTGGTGGCGAAGCAGGTGATCAGACGTTCGCGGACGGAGATGGATCTCTCTGGGAACAAAGGCCTGAAGCTGCGGAGCGGCGGAGCCTGCCCCAAGAACCACGCCATCCCCGATGGCACGTTCGCCCCCACCGCTCAGCGGTTGTTCCGGGGCGCCGAGCCCTGGATGCCCTGTGACGGTGTGGCCCTGGTGGCCGAGGTCACCTCCAGCAAGCCGCAGGCCGACCGGGAGGGCAAACGCCGCTGCTACGCACGCGGGGCCATTCCCCTCTACCTTCTCGTCGACCGCGAGGAGTCCTCGGTGACGCTGTTCAGCGACCCGGAGGCCGACGACTACCGGCAGCACTGCACCATCCCGTTCGGCAAGTCGCTGGCCCTCCCGGAGCCCTTCGGCTTCGAGCTGGAGACCGCCGACTTCGTCTGAAGTCCGGGTACGGGGGGCGTCGACCCGCAGGTAGCATGGCCGGTACGGCAGACGAGTCGGCCGGACGGCCGCGTGGAGATCCTCCGGATCTTCCCGAGGAACGTCCGGGCTCCACAGAGCAAGGTGGTGGCTAACGGCCACCCGGGGTGACCCGCGGGACAGTGCCACAGAAAACAGACCGCCGGGGTCCGCAAGGCCCCTGGTAAGGGTGAAACGGTGGTGTAAGAGACCACCAGCGCCTGAGGTGACTCAGGCGGCTAGGTAAACCCCACCTGGAGCAAGGTCAAGAGAGGCCGTCGCACGACGGCTTTGCGCGGACGTTCGAGGGCTGCTCGCCCGAGTCCGCGGGTAGACCGCAGGAGGCCGGCAGCAATGCCGGTCGTAGATGGATGGCCGTCTCCCCGGCGACCGCGAGGTTTCCGGGCGACAGAACCCGGCGTACAGGCCGGCTCGTCCTGTCGCAAGGGGCCTCTGGCCAGCTTAATTGCTGGTCAGAGGCCCTTTCGCATACCCGGTGCGGCCCCGCTCAGGGCTTACGGGCGACGAGTCCCCACTGGTCGACGGCTGTGGGGTTCTCTTCCGTCGGGCGCCAGAACGCGATGGATCCGAAGCCCGGTTCGACCAGTTCCAGGCCATCGGCGCATCGGGTGATCTCTTCCGGTTCCCGTACGAGGTAGGGAGGGTTGTCGCCCGAGTCGTACGCCTTCTGCGCCGCCAGCGTCTGCGGTGTCTTCACCGTGTCGCAGAGCACCAGATAGCTTCCCGACGGCATCCGGGCCATGTATCGCTGAACCACCTTGATCCCGTCGGCCGGGGTCAGATGTCCCAGGGTCGACAGCAGAAGCACGGCCACCGGCTCGGACAGGTCCAGCGTCT
Organism: Streptomyces sp. NBC_00440; assembly: GCF_036014215.1. Classification (NCBI taxonomy): domain Bacteria; kingdom Bacillati; phylum Actinomycetota; class Actinomycetes; order Kitasatosporales; family Streptomycetaceae; genus Streptomyces; species Streptomyces sp. NBC_00440. Next base: position 2,070,833 of record NZ_CP107921.1, on the reverse strand, counting down.
TCGCTGCTTCGTCCACCACCGCGTCCGTGTCGGACAGATCCCCCTCCACATAGTCCGTCCGGCCCTCCGGAGCGCTGACCAGCAGCGCCGTGGCATGGACCAGGACGATGGGGTCGTTGTCGACGTAGACGATCCGGGCGTCCGGTGCGACGGACTGCGCGACCTCGTGAGTGCTGTTCTCCACCGGCAGCCCGGTTCCCACGTCCAGGAACTGACGCACACCCAAGGAGGCCAGGTGGTGGACCGCCCGAGCCTGGAACGCCCGCGAAGCCTGCGCGATATCGGCCATCTGCGGGTACGCGGCGGTCACCGCGGCGGCCAGCTCCCGGTCCACCCGGTAGTTGTCCTTCCCGCCGAGCCACGCATTCCACACCCGCGCGGAGTGCGGTACGTCCGACCGGATCTTCTTCCGGAACTCGCCGTCATCAACAGCCATCACGTTCTCCTACTCGCCTTGCACCGAGTGCAGTTGGCCAGGTGGTACCGGGTCGCGCCCACGGCATGACCGTACCCTTGCCCCGACGAGAAGTTGCTCGTACGGCGTCCCTCAGGGCGCGTGCTTGTCGATGAGCCCGGACAGGTGCTGGTAGCTCTTGGTGGCCGCTTCCAGGGACGCGCACTCCACGGAGAGCACCAACTCGTGATCGGCGCGGGCGAGTGTGGCGACGACGCGGTCCCAGTCGATGACCCCTTCGCCGCAGGCGCAGCCGAGCATGCCGCGTACCTTGCCCCGGTAACGTGCGGCGTCCTCGTGCGATATGTCCTTGGCGTGCAGGTGGGTGACGCGGCCGACGATGTCCTCCAACCACTGGTGCGGGTCGTTGCCGCTCAGATAGCTGTTGCCGGTGTCGAGATTGATGGTCAGCGCCGGGCTGTCGACGAGCCCCATGAGGCGGTCGAGCCGCTCGGGCGTGGCGGTGTACTCGCCGTGCGTCTCGATCGCGATGGCGATGCCCCGCGCCTCCGCCACCAGGGCCGCCTCCTGGAGCGTGTACCGCATGAGGGTGTAGTTCTCCTCTTCGGTGGTCCAGGACGGCAGCGGCCCGTCGTCAATCATGATCATGGGGGCGCCGCACTCGGCGGCGTAGCGGATGGACTGGCGCAGGTACTCGACGCTGACCTCCGGCTTGGCCAGCGGTGCGTGGCTGGACAGCGAGGAGATGCTCAGCCCCCGGCTCTCCGCGGCGTGCTTCAGACGCAGCGGGTCGTCGAGCATCGAGAGACTGTGGAAGTAGCCGGCCGCGCTGAGCAGTTCACGGCCCCAGTGGACCATTGGCTCGACGTACTTGTAGCCGATGGCCGCGGCCTGGTCCATGGCCCAGTCGAAGGACCCGTTCTCGAAGCGGGCGAACTCCAGGTTCAGGCCGAGTTTGATGTTGCCCATGGTGTGTACCTTCCCTCCGGTCAGAAGCCGCGCTGGACGACGTACTCGTCACGGGTCGGCCCGTGGTACGCGGGGACGGTGATGTCCCACCAGCCGGTCGGGTGCATCTCGGTCCAGGGCAGTTCGTGCGCGCTCATGGCCTCGATGACCACCGGGCCGGGAGTGGCGAAGGCGCGGCGGACCGCGTCCGCGAGTTCGGCCGGGTTCTCGACGCGTTCGGCTGTGCAGCCCAGCGAGCGGGCGAACTCGGTGATGTCGGCGAAGTACGGCTTGCCGTCCTTGGTGGTCCAGCCGCTGACGATCTGGCGTTCCTTGCCGAAGAGATTGATCTGGAGGTCCTTGATCGCCTCCCAGCCGCCGTTGTTCAGCACGACCACGACCAGCGGAAGGCCGAGCATGACCGCGGTGGCCAGTTCGGTGCCGGTCTGCAGGAAGCTGCCGTCACCCACCATCGCCAGGACCGGCCGGTCACCGACGGCGGCCTGGGCGCCGATGGCGGCGGGCAGGCCGAAACCGATCCCCGACATGCCGCCGGCCACGATGTTGGTACGCGGCCCGTAGACGGGGAACTCGTTGAAGGCCTGGTTGGCCGGATTGCTGGAGTCGGTGACCAGGATGCCCTCCCGGGGCAGAGCCTCGCGGATCTCCACCATGGCCCGGGAGTTGGTCATCGGCAGGTGGTCGGTGGTCCGCATCGGGCGCAGGTGCTCCTCCCACTGCGCCTTGAGGTCCTGCAACTCGGCGAAGTACTCGGAGGAGCGCCAGTCCGGGGCGTCGCCGAGCGTGTTCAGCTCGCCCAGCAGGGCGCTCAGGCTCGCCCTGGCATCGCCGACGACACCGACCTCGGCGGGGTAGTTCCGCCCGATCTCGAAGCCGTCGATGTCGATCTGGACGAGTTTGGTGCCGGGGATGTCGAAGGTGACGCCCGGCTTGTAGGAGGAGGTGATGCGGTCGCTGAAACGGCAGCCGACCGCGAGGATGACGTCCGCGGTGCGGGTCACGCCGTTGCCGGGGACGGAGCCCATGTCGCCGCAGGGCCAGGCGTACAGGTCGTGGTCGGCGGGGAAAGCGCCCTTGCCCATGAAGGAGTGGGTCACGGGCGCGCCGAGACGTTCGGCGACGGCCACCAGTTCGGCGCCGGCCTCGGATGCGATGACGCCGCCGCCCGCCAGGATGACCGGGCGCCGGGCACCCGCCAGCAGCCGGGCGGCCTCCGCGATGCGCTCGGGGTCGCCGCCGGGGCGGCCGTGCGCGCGCCTGCGGCGGGTCTCCTCCGGCTCGTACGCGCCGTACTCGGCCTGGAGATCCTGCGGGATGTCCAGGAGGACGGGGCCGCGGCGGCCCTCGTACATGGTGTTGAAGGCCTGGGCCAGGACGGTGGGGAGCTGGTCGACCCGGCTCGGCTGCCACCAGCGCTTGACGACGGGCTCGGCCATGCGCGGGAAGTTGTTGCCGTGCGGCCGGTCGATCTCCTGGAGCACCCCGTGGTTCTCCATGTAGGTGTGCACCGCGCCGGTGATCAGCAGGAAGGGCTGGGAGTCGGCGAAGGCCGTGGTCAGACCGGTGAGCGTGTTGGTCGCACCGGGACCGATGGACGTACAGCAGGCGGCGACCTTGCCGGTCGCACGGTAGTAACCGTCGGCCATGTGGGCGGCGCCCTGCTCGTGCATGGCCGGGACGACTTCGATCTCGTCCTTGCGGTCGACGAAGGCGTCGATGAGGGCGGTGTTGCCGTGTCCCGGGACGGCGAAGACTTTCTCCACCCCTTCGCGGATCAGGAAGTCGACGACGATCTGGCCGCCGGTGAGCCTGGGCATATCTACCTCTTGTTCGTGTGCTGGACGTTCGTGTGCTGGGCGGGGGCGGCTGCGGGGGAGGCGCCGGTGAGGTGGTCCGCGACGCGCAGGGCGTTCGCGGCGATGGTCAGCGCCGGGTTCATCACCGGCAGCGACGGGAAGAAGGACGAGTCGACGACGTAGAGGTTGTCGACGCCGTGCGAGCGGCAGTTCGCGTCCAGTGCGGAGGTCGCGGGGTCGGTGCCGGCCCGGACGGTGCCGGCCTGGTGGGAGTTGACCTCGATGCCGGTCCGCTGGCTGAACACCAGGGGAAACCCCATGCGGCGCAGGATCTTCCTGGTCTCCCGGACGAGGACCTCGTGCGCACGTACGTTGTTGGGCTTCCAGTTGATCCGGATGTCCCCGGCGGACGTCAGGGTGACGCGGTTGTCCGAGTCGGGCAGGTCCTCGGTGAACAGCCACCAGTCGATGCTGCGGTGGGCGGCGTAGCGGAGTGCCCAGGCGGGGATGGCGGGGCGCTGGCCGGCCATCATGTCCGCCTGGAGCTTGCCGATGAGCTGGACGTGCCCCAGCGGGTAGGGGTGGTCAGCGGTGCCCTTGGTGTAGAAGTCGTTGAAGTACAGGGTCTTCTGGAACTCCGCGGTGTTCTTCCGGGTCGGGTGGACGCCGACCATCACGGAGTTGTTGTGGACCATGTAGTGGCGGCCGACTGTGCCGGAGGAGTTGCCGAGCCCGTCCGGGTGCTGCGGGCTCGCCGAGCGCAGCAGGAGGGCTGCGGAGTTGACGGCGCCGCAGGAGACGACCACGGTGCCGGCGCCGACAGTGATGGGCGCTCCGTTGCGGAGCATCTCCACGCCGGTCGCCTTGCTGCCGGAGTCGTTCGTGAGCACCCGGGTGACCCGGGCGTTGGTGACCAGCTCGACCGAACCGGCGGCCAGGGCGGGCCGGACACAGCAGACATCGGCGTCGGACTTGGCCAGGACCCGGCAGGGGAACCCGTCGCAGAAGGCACAGCGGATACAGGATCCGCCGTCCCGCAGGTCCAGGCCGAGCGGGATGCTCGACGGGGTGAGCCCCATGCGGGTCAGGGCGTCGGCGGCCTCCTGGACCGGCGGCTCGTGTCCGATCGCCGGGTAGGGGAAGGGTTCGGACCGGTCCAGGGTGGGGTCGTCGAACTGGTCCCCGTGCACGCGGAAGAGCGTCTCGGCGCGCAGGTAGTACGGCTGCAGGACTTCGTACGGGAAGGGCCACTCCGGCGAGGTGCCGGCCTCGTGCTCCGTCGCCCGGAAGTCCTCGCGGCGGAACCGTACGAGCGAGGAGCCGTAGAGCTTCGTGTTGCCGCCGACGTAGTAGTAGTTGCCGGGTGTGAAGGCCTTGCCGCTCCCGTCGTACCACTGCTCCGCGTTCTGGTAACGGTGGCGGCGGAAGATGGCTCCGGCGTCCCAGTTCTGCTTCTCCTGCGGCAGGAAGTCACCGCGTTCGACGAGAAGCACGCTGGCGCCGACGTCCTTGAGGGCGTAGGCCATCGTGGCGCCGCCCATGCCGGAGCCGACGATCACGAAGTCGTAGTGCGACCCGGTGGGGCCGTCATTGGGGAGAGCTGGTTTTCCGTTCATGGGGTTCGTCCCTGGCTGGAGCTGGAGAGGGGTGCGTGCGGAAGATCCGCTACGGGGTGGCGGGGGGTGCGGAGACCGCTCGTCCGCCGGCACTGCGGTGTGCGGCACCCCATGGCCCGGAAGGGTGGCGGGACGGGCTGCGAGTCTTCGGTGATCACTTTAGTTATTCGATTAACCGACGCGAGGCTAACATCGCGACCCGGGCTGTCAACAGAGGTGAATGCGGCCCGCAACGCCCGGAAGCGCGCTGGGTAGGGTTGCCGGCGAACCACGCCGACGAGGGGAAGCAGGCGCCAGTGGTCACCATGCGTGATGTAGCACGGGCGGCGGGTGTCTCCCAGGCGGCCGTCTCCTACGCGTTCAGCCGGCCGGAGAAGCTGTCCGCGGCGCAGCGCGAACGCGTCCTGCAGATCGCCGAGGAACTCGGATACACCGGTCCGCACTCGGTCGGCCGTACGCTGCGGACCGGCCAGGTCGGGGCGCTCGGCCTGATGGTCACGGACTCGCTGCCCTACGCCTTCGACGACCCGGCCACCGCCGCGCTGCTGCGGGGGATCGCCGAGGTCGGCGAGGTGTCCGAGACGGCGCTCACCCTGCTGCCGTGTCCGCTGGAGTCGGAACGCCTGACCCAGAACTCCGGTGTGTTGCTGCGGGGGCTCGTCGACGGCTTCCTCGCCTACGCCCTGCCCGAGGGGCATCCCGCGGTGGAGACCGTGCTGCGCAGGCGGTTGCCGGTGGTGGTCATCGACGGTCCCAACCCCGGAGGGCTTCCCTGGGTGGGGATCGAGGACCGTGCAGCCGCCCGGTCGGCCGCCGCTCACCTGCTGGCCCTGGACCACCGTTCGGTCGGCATCCTGGTCGACCGGCTGGTGCCCGACGGCTACCGCGGCCCTGTCACTCCCGCCCGGCAGCGCGCGGCACGCGACCGGGTGATGAAGGAACGGCTGGCGGGCTACGCCGCCGCCTTCCGCGCGGCCGGCCTGCCGTGGAGGGAGGTCACCGTCATCGAGGCGGGAGGCTTCGACGAGACCGCTTCGCTGGCCGCGGCCGGGACCCTGCTGGCGGAAGCCGGCCCCATCACGGCCGTGCTCGCCGGTACCGACGTCCTGGCGCTCGCGGCGATGCGGACCGCCCGCAGCCGCGGCCTGCGCGTTCCCGAGGATCTCTCGGTGATCGGGTTCGACGACCTTCCCGGTGCGGCCGGCGCACAACTGACCACCGTGCGCCAGCCGTTGGTCGAGAAGGGACGAAGCGCCACCCGGCTGCTGCTGGATGTGATCGCGGGCGCCGGGCCGAAGGAGATCCTCCTGCCGACGGAACTGGTCGTACGGGCGACGACCGCCCGGCCCGGGCACGGCTGACCTCACCTGCCGGATCCGCCGAGGCGTACGTCGTGGTCGCTCCACGACAGGCCCGCCTCGCCGTACCGGGCCGCGCGCAGGTCACCGGAGCGGGCGTGACCCTCGAAGTTCTCCAGGCGGGAGGCCCGACCGCAGATCTCGCCCAGCAGCGCACTGCTGGCCTTGTTCCGGACCTCCTGGTAGGTCACGGTCTTGAGGTACTTGCCCACCCACAGACCGCCGGTGTACCGGGCTGCGCCCATGGTCGGCAGGACGTGGTTGGTCCCGATGACCTTGTCACCGTAGGGAACGCAGGTGTCCTGGCCGAGGAAGAGGGCGCCGTAGTCCCGCATGCCGGTCAGGGCGTCCCGCGGTTCGGCGGTGAAGATCTGCACGTGCTCGCTGGCGTAGGTGTCGGCCAGGGCGAAGGCCTCGTCCTGGCTGTCCACCACCACGACCTCGCCGTGGTCGCGCCAGGCCGCACCGGCGACCCTCCCGGTCGGCATGGCGGGCAGCAGTTCGCCGATGAACTCGATCGTGCGCCGGCCGACCTCGCGGGAGGTGGTGATCAGGACCGCCGGGGAGTCCGGGCCGTGCTCGGCCTGGCTGAGCAGGTCCACGGCGACCGTGAACGGGTCGGCGGTGTCGTCGGCGACGATGAGCACCTCGGTGGGCCCGGCGAACAGGTCGATCCCCACCTCGCCGAACAACTGCCGCTTGGCCTCGGCCACATAGGCGTTGCCGGGGCCGGCCAGCATATGGACCGGGTCGACGGTCTCGGTGCCCAGGGCAAGGGCGGCGACCGCCTGCACTCCGCCGAGTACGTAGATCTCCTCCGCGCCCGCCATGTGCATGGCGGCGACGCTGACCGGCGGCGGGGCGCCCTCGTTCGGAGGGGTGGTGGCGGCCACCCGCTCGACGCCCGCCACCTTCGCCGTGACGATGGTCATGTGCGCGGAAGCGGTGAGCGGGTAACGGCCGCCCGGCACATAGGCACCGGCCGCCGAGACCGGGATGTTGCGCTGTCCCAGGAACACGCCCGGCAGGGTCTCGATCTCGAAATCGTGCAGGGAGTCGCGCTGTGCCTGTGCGAAGTTCTGCACCTGCTGCTGCACGAAGCGCAGATCTTCGAGGACGCCGGCGGGAACCGACGAGACGATGGATTTGATCTCCTGTGCGCCGAGCCGGTAGGACGGCCGGTCCCAGGAGTCGAACTTCGCCGAGTACCGGCGGACGGCGTCGTCGCCGTTGGCCCGCACGTCGGCGATGACCTCGGCGACGGTGTCGACGACCTCCGGGCGGCTGCTGCGCGCACCGCTCTTGGCGGCGGCGGACTTCAGTACAACGGGCACGGCTGGTCTCCTTGAGGAAAGGGAAAGCGGAGGGGGGAACTGTTCGGCCTGAGGGGAACTACTCGGCCCGCGGAGGGGCGGCGATCAGGTGTTCTCGGGGAATCCGAGGTTGATTCCGCCGTGGCTGGGGTCGAGCCACCGGGTGGTGATGACCTTGCCGCGGGTGAAGAACTGGACGCCCTCGGTGCCGTGGGCGTGGCTGTCACCGAACAGGGAGTGCTTCCAGCCGCCGAAGGAGTAGTAGGCCATGGGGACGGGGACCGGGACGTTGACGCCGACCATGCCCACCTTGATCTCGTTGGCGAACTGCCGTGCCGCACCACCGTCGTTGGTGAAGATCGCGGTTCCGTTGCCGTACGCGTTGCGGTTGATCAGCTGGACGGCTTCGTCGTAGGTGTCCACGCGGACGACGGAAAGCACCGGCCCGAAGATCTCGTCGGTGTAGATGCTCATGTCGGTGCCGACGTGGTCGAAGAGGGTGGGGCCGACGAAGAAGCCTGCCCCGTCGGCGTCCGGACGCACCTCGCGCCCGTCGACCACCAGCGTGGCGCCGGCCTTCTCGCCGGCGTCCACATAGCCGGACACCCGCTGCTGGGCCTGCGCGGTCACCAGGGGGCCCATGTCGCAGTCGCGGGTGCCGTCGCCGGTGCGCAGCTGGAGCGTGCGCGCCTTTATTCTGGCGACGAGTTCATCGGCGATGTTGCCGACAGCAACCACTGCTGAGATGGCCATGCACCTCTCGCCCGCTGAGCCGTACCCGCCGTTGACGGCCTGGTCGGCGGCGAGATCGAGGTCGGCGTCGGGCAGCACGACCATGTGGTTCTTGGCCCCGCCGAGCGCCTGGACGCGCTTCCCGTGGGCGGCGGCCGTCTCGTACACGTACTGCGCGATCGGCGTGGACCCCACGAAGGACACGGACTCCACGTCCGGGTGGGTCAGCAGGCCGTCAACGGCGGACTTGTCCCCGTTGAGGACGTTGAAGACACCGTCGGGAAGTCCCGCTTCCTTCCACAGCTCGGCCAGCCACAGCGCGGCGGTGGGAACCTTCTCGCTCGGCTTGAGGATGACGGCGTTGCCCGCCGCGATGGCAATGGGGAAGAACCACAGAGGCACCATGGCCGGGAAGTTGAACGGCGAGACGATGCCGACCACGCCGAGGGGCTGGCGCACGGAGTGCACGTCGACCCTGGTCGACGCGTTCTCGGTGAAGCCGCCCTTGAGCAGGTGGGGGATGCCGCAGGCGAATTCGACCACCTCCTGGCCCCGGCTGACTTCTCCGAGTGCGTCGGAGAGCACCTTGCCGTGCTCGGAGGTGATGATCTCGGCGAGTTCGGGCTTGCGGGCGTTCAGCAGCTCGCGGAAGCGGAACAGGACGCGGGTCCGCGCTGTCAGCGATGTGTCGCGCCAAGCGGGGAAGGCCGCAACTGCCGCCTCCACGACGGCATTCACGTCGCTCTCGGCGGCCAGCGCCAGCTGAGCGGTGACCTCTCCGGTCGCCGGGTTGGTGACGTCGGAGTACCGGTCGCCGATGCCTTCGAAGGCCGTACCGTTGCGCCAGTGGTGCAGCGTGAGTGCCATGGACTGATCCATTCTGCTGTCGTCTCTGCTGTCGTCGGAATCGCTGCTGAGGGAGTCCGCAGCGGGGAGAGGCCGCCCGGGCCGGCGGCTGGTGCCGCGTCCACACGGGGCCGGGAGCGCTGCTGATGAACGCGGGGAGTGCGAGGTGTCAGGCGTCGGGGTCGATCTCGATGAGAGCCCGACCGACGATCTTTCCTTCGCTGAGGAGCCGGTAGGCCTGGTCGGCCTGGTCCAGCGGGAAGCGCCGGCTGATCAGGGCCCCGGGGTCGAGACGCCCGTCGGCCACGAGCCGGCCCAGGTGCGCCAGGTCCTGCCGGGGGCGTCCGCCGAAGGACCCGCAGACCTGGATCTTGCGGCGTACGAGCCGGGTGATCTCGATCTCGGCGGTGCGGCCTGCCGGTGCGATGCCGATCATCACGCACCGGCCGCCGTCGGCTGCCATCTCCGTGGCTTGCCGGAAAGTGCCCGGCTGCCCGATCGCTTCCACCACGAGACGGGCCCCTCCTCCGGTGATGTCGCGGACCGCCCGGACCGGGTCGGTGGTGGAGGCATTGACCGTGTCGGTCGCCCCCAGGCGTGACGCGGTTCCCAGCCGGTCGTCGGCGACGTCGACGGCCACGATGCGACCGGCGCCCAGGGCCTTGGCCACGGCTACGGCGCTGAGGCCGACACCGCCGGCGCCCACGATGACCACCGAGTCGCTCTCCCGCAGTTCGCCGACGTGGACCAGCGCGCCGTAGGCGGTCAGGAAGGCGCAGCCCAGGATCGCGGAGTCCCTGAGGTGGCCGCCGGAGGGGATCGGCGCCGCACCGAGCGCGGGCATGACGGCGTACTCGGCCAGGCCCGCCATGGAGTACATCCACACCGGATCGCCGTTGGCGTCGAAGAGCCTGGTCGTCCCGTCGTAGAGCGTTCCGTTCAGCCGGTTGTGTGCGAAGAACGGCTCGCACAGTTCCTCCCGGCCCGACGTGCACATCGCGCAGGAGCCGCACGGCATGATGAATGCGCCGACGATGCTCTGGCCGGGGCTGAGGTGGTCCACACCGGCCCCCGTGTCGACAACCGTTCCGGAAATCTCATGCCCCAGAACCGCGGGGAACGGGAAGGCCACCGAGCCGTCATGGATGTGCAGATCGGTGTGGCAGACACCGCAGGCGGCGACGCGCACGAGGATCTCTCCCGGCCCGGGCCGGGGCATCCGCAGGTCTGCGATGCCGAAGGGTCCGGACGGGCGCGGAACGACGGCGGCTCTCATGGTGGTCCTCCAAGTACAGATGGAACGTCCTGGCGCGGCGGGATCCGGGTCAGCGAGGTCCTGGTGCCTCGCGCTGCGGGGGAGCCGGCACCCGGCCGGCTGCCGACGCGCTCGCGGGGCGGGGCGCCGCTCCGGTCCGGCGGGAGCCCCTGCCCCATCGCGCTCGCGGCCTGCGCTGCGCGACCAAAGCTGTGGCGTCCACCAGCATGAAGGCGAGGGCCACCCGCAAGGCAGACACAGACTGTGCAAGGATGTCGCCGAATGCTGCATCATTCGTGCAATCCCAGGACCCACCGCGCAGGGCACGATGGGGACCTGCCCCCTGACCGTGGCTCCGGGCGTCCTGCGTCCGGCACCCGTCCCGGCCAGTTGCATCGGCGCAACCCCCGCTGCGCCACCCGTACACCCGGGTGAAGTTCCTACTTGTTCCGAAGAGGTTCCGTCATGGCTCTGTCCGTAGCAGCCGCACTCCAACTGGAGGTCTTCAGCCGGACCGAGGTCCGTGTGTACGCGGGTGAGGAGAATCTGGACCGGACCATCCGCTGGGTCCATCCTGTGGAGATCCCCGACGTCGCCCGTTTCCTGACGGGCGGCGAGTTGCTGCTGACAGCCGGGCTCGGGGTCGGCCGTACGGCAGGTGAGCAGCGGCGTTACGTCCAGGAGGTCAGCGCCGCGAACGCTGCCGCACTCGTCGTGGAACTGGGCGGGAGGGCGTTCACCACGATGCCGTCGGCGCTGGTGGACGAAGCCCGGCAGCTGGGCCTTCCCCTGATCGGCCTGGTGGACGAGCTGCCGTTCGTCGAGGTGTCCGCGCAGGTGCATGAGTTGATCTCCGACGAGAGGACCGCCGACCTCCTCGCCTTCGAGCGGCTCAACGCGGACTTCATCCAGCTGCTTCTGGCCAGTCGCAGCCATGTGTCCTTCGCTGAGACGCTCGCCCACCACGTGGGCTCTCCCGTGGTCCTGGAGGACACCGACCACCAGGTCGTGGCGTACGCCGGGGGCACAGCGGACACCGATCTGCTGATGAAGAACTGGGGGCTGCACGCCAGGATGGCCCACCGGACCGGGGCTCCCAGCGAGCACAGCAGGTCAACGGTGGTTCAGTCGCACGAGGAGCCGGGCTGTACGCGCCGCATGATCGTCCTGCGCGGCGAGGCGTGGGGCTGGATCCACGTCTTCAACGGAAGGGCGGCGCTCTCGGGCGCCCACGCCTATGCCCTCGACCGCGCCGCGGACACGATCGCCATCGCCCTGCTCGGCGACCGGGAGAGCGGTGCACGCGCCTCTCACCGGCAGAGCTCACTGATCAACCGGCTGCTGCTGGGCGACATCACCGGCGAGCAGTTCGTCGACCGGGCGCTCAAGGTGGGCCGTGATCTGCGCGACCGGCCGCTTGCCGTGGCCGTCGTCTGCAAGGAGCCCGGTGACGACCACTCCGCCAGGCTGGCGCTGGAGCCGGTGCTGAAGAGCATGAAACTGCCGGCCGTCCTGGCCGACACCGGCGATCAGGTGCTGGCCGTCGTCGGTCTGACCCACCAGGTGTCCGGGCAGCAGCTCACCGAGCAGCTCGACGCCCAGGGCGCCCGAGCAGGGGTGAGCCGCAGCGGCCCCGCCGAGCACCTCGTGGACGCGGCACGGCAGGCCCGTACAGCGGCGTCGGTGGCCGTCACCAGGGAGAAACCCACCACGCTCCACTTCGACCGGCTGGGCGTCCTGCGCCTGCTCGTGGCACTGGCCGACGGGCCCGAGCTGCACCGGTACGTCGATGTCGAGCTCGGGCCGCTCCTGCAGCACGATGCGACCGAGACGAACGCGCTGCTGCCGACGCTGCAGGCCTACCTCGCCGCCGACGGCAACAAGACACGGGCCGCGGAGGCCTTGTTCATCCAGCGGCGCACGCTCTACTACCGAATCGAGCGTCTCAACGCGCTACTCGGCAGGTCCGTCGACGACCCCGAGGTGCGGGGCGGCCTCTCCCTGGCACTCCGCGCCCTCGACCTGATGGGCCCGCACCGTTCCGGCACGCCCGACAACCAACGCCGGTAGTCACTCCCCGGGAGAACCGGTGTTGCTACCGGGGCCGGCCGTGCTGGGGGACGACGGCTTGGCCGCCCTTCTCGCGTCGTGGTGCTCCCCGGAGCCACCGCCGATGTTCGCGTAGACGTCGGGGCGGGTCCTGCGCCACCGCAGGGCGACCAGGACACCGGTGACGACAATGGCGACCAGGAGCAACTGCTGTCCGTACGCGAGCCATTGCGGCGCGCCGATCGACATCGAGTAGTAGACCGAAGTCAGCGTGAGAAGGAGTACGAGTCCGGCGAGTGCGAGGATCGGTGCGACCGAGGTGTTCCAGATCCTCTCCCCGTGCTCGATGATCCGGAAGTAGCGCAGGACCGAGACGGTGGTCAGCGTGAACAGGATGAGCAGGGCGAACGTTCCGAGCGCGAACATGGACGAGTACATCGCCACGGCATCGAGCCTGCTGAGAAGGAACGGGAGCATACAGATCACCGCTGCTCCGGTGGCGAAAGCCGATGCGTTCGACGGGGAGCCGTGCCGGCCGTGGGCCTTACCGAGGAAGGAAGGCAGGATACGGTCGCGGCCGAGCGAATAGAGGTACCGCGACAGTGAATTGTGGGTGGACAGCGCACCGGCGAAAACGCTGGTGACGACCATCACGATCATGATCTGGGTGAAGGTGTCACCCATGTAGTGGCGGAAGCCCTCACTGAACAGAGTCGTAGGATTCGCCGAACCGGCCGCGGCCACACGACTCGGCCCCCAGAAGGTCACGATCGCCCATGAAGTGAGGACGTAGAACGCTCCGAGGCCGGAGATCGCGAGATAGGTCGCACGCGGGATCGTCTTTTCGGGCCGTTTGACCTCGTCGCGGTAGATCGCGGAGGACTCGAAGCCGAGAAAGCACGTGATTGCGAAGAGAGTTGCGACGCCGAGGTCCCCCTGGAACACATGCGCCGGCTGGAAGGACTCAACCTGGTAGCCCTGTGGGCCGCCAGTGAAGAGAACGGGCGCATTGAACAGCATGACCAGCACGACTTCCGCGACCATGAAGGCCGAAAGAACCTTGCCGGAAAGCTCGACATTGAAGTGCCCGAGTGCGGTGATGATGACGCAACAGAGCGCAGCCCAAAGCCACCAGGGCGTACTCGGTGCACCGAAGGAACTGAGTACGTTCTCGATGGAAACCCCGAAGAACGCGTAGCTGCCGATCATGAAGACCAGGTAAGTGAAGGCGGCGAGGAGTCCCGTGCCGAGGCCGAGCGTTCGGGAGAGCCCCGCGGTGATGTAGGTGTAAAAGGCGCCGGGCTTCGGCAAGTTGCGGGTCATCGTGGTGAATCCGACGGCGAACAGCAGAAAGATCACGCCGACGAACGCGTAGATCACAGGCGTACCGATCCCGTTACCGCGGGTGATGCCGAGCGGCAGTACGCCGGTTACGTTCCCGATGGGCGCCGACATGGCGAGCACGGTCAGAGCGAGCTGAAGGGTGCCCATGGTGCCGCGCAGGCTTCCAGCGGGTTTTTCGGATGGCACGGAAAGGCTGGCTTTGCCGGCTTCGGCAGGTATCCCGCTTCGAGAGCGGACTCCGGTGCTTTCGGCGCTCATGGTGTCCTTTCTGAGCCGCACTCGGACGAGCCGGGGATGCGCTCGCGCGAGCCACGTAAAGGGGGGCGTGCCCCGCCGATACCGGTCGACAGCGAAACGCGGCCGGTCGGGCATGGTATCCGGCGTACCGGCACGGGCGCGGGGGCGTCGCCCTCTGTGAAGAAGGGTGAACTCGGTGAATTCGGTGACTGCTCGTCGGACGTCTTCGAGTGGGCGGCGCGCAAGTATTCGGGGGGCCTGTGGCTGTCCGTCGATCGGTCACTGCAAATTCGCGATGAATAGTAGAATGCGCCAACGTGACCGGGCATTGAAAGACACACTCTGTGCAGCGATGCACTCCGTGCTGCACAGTCCGGGAAGCGCCGTGCTCACAGTCCGCGGAGCGCCGTGCTCACAGTCCGCGGAGCGCCGTGCTCACAGTCCGCGGAGCGCCGGAGAGCGAGTCATCGATTCCGTACGGTGGCTGGAGCCCTCGTTGCGCCGAGAAGCCCCACCATGCGCGGCATGGCGGGGCTTCTCCGAACCGGTGTGCGGTGGCCGGGCCGTCAGACGGCGCCGACCTTCGGTGCCGTTTTCGCGGGGGCTTCACTCACCGAGGTGCGGGTGGCCGCCGAGACCGCGAACATCACGAGGGCGTTGGCCACGAGGGCGATGACGCCGACGTTGAGGTCCTTGACGGCCTGCGGCAGCCCCGGCAGCAGACTTCCGACGGTGGCGCCACTGATGGTCACCGCGCCGACGACCAGGACGCCCACGACGATGCCCGCTGCCGCGCCCTGTTTGCTGACCAGCTTGCGCGGGGCCAGGCTGACCAGCAGTGCCGGGAAGAGCTGCGTGACCAGCGAGTAGCCCATGAGCATCAGGTTCACGATGCTGCTGCCTCCGTTGAAGGTGAAGAACAGCGCGATCAGCGCCAGTACGGGCACCAGCAGCTTGGCCAGCCGGCCCACCGACTGTTCCGACGTCGCCGGGCGGGCGAGCTTGTAGACGTTCTTGGCCAGGCAGGTCGCCGAGGTCAGCAGGAGCAGCGAACCGGGGACCAGCGCGGTGAGCACACCGGCGCCGCCGATGACCCCCACGAACCACGGGTCGAAGGACTTGACCGTGATCCGCAGCATCGACAGGTCGGCGTCGGCACCCTTCAGGCCGGGAACGGCGATCAGCGCGGCGAATCCGGCCAGGAAGACGAAGAGCAGGACGAGTTGGTAGAGCGGCATGAAGATGGCGTTCCGGCGGAACACCCGCTCGTTCTGGGCGGTGTAGGAGGCGCTGAACGAGTGCGGCCACATGTAGAAGCCCAGCGTGGACAGCAGGACGGTCGAGACGAACCAGGACGGGCTGAGGCCGCTGTGCTGGAGGGTCAGGAAGCCCGGTTTCGCGGTGTTGATGGTGTGGAACATGTGGCCGACGCCGCCTGCGTAGTGCAACGGCAGGTAGATGCCGAGGAACAGCACCACCGAGAGGATCAGGACGTCCTTGAGGACCGCGGTCCAGGCCGAACCGTGGATGCCGGAGATGGTCACGTACACGGTCAGCGCGACCGTGCCGATGATCACCGCGATGGTCTTGGAGATATGGCCGTACGAGGCCTCGGAGACGATGATCCCCATACCGGTGAGCTGGAGGACCAGGTACGGCACCATCGCCACGACGCCGACCAGGGCGACCAGCGCGCCGAGCAGGGGACTGTCGAACTTCTTGGCGAAGAAGTCGGACTGGGAGACGAGCCGGTGCTCCTTGGCGTAACGCCAGATCGCCGGCAGCAGCCAGTACGACATCACGTACCCCAGTGCGCCGTAGCACAGGATGTACAGGGCGGGCCCGCCCTTCCCGTACGCCCAGCCCGAGGCGCCGAGGAAGGTGAAGGTGGTGTAGATCTCGCCGGCGAGCAGCAGGAAGACGAAGGTCGTTCCGAAGCTGCGGCCGCCGACGGACCATTCTTCGAGGTCCATGTCCTTGCCGCGGCGGGCCTGTAGCCCGAGGCAGATGGCGACCAGGAGGAAGCCGAGGATGACGACGAGTGCGGTCATGCCGAGTGCTCCTCCCGGTTGCGGGGATCGAGTTTGTAGATCACGGCCATGACCACCGAGATCAGGGCCACCCACAGGACGATCCAGAACAGGATGAAAGGCATTCCGAGTACGTAGGGCGTCACCCGGTTGGCGAACCAGATTCCGCCGAGGATCCCGATGAACGGGATCGCCCCGATGAGGGGGAGCAGGGCGCCGCCAACCGGACGGGGTTTGGACACAGGGGGCATGGGGACGTCCCGGGGTAGTGGTGAGCGCGTGTTATTCCACTGTGTGATCCGCAGTGCGTATTCCGTCATGCTTGTATTCCGTCATGCGGAATTAACTTTCCGGCATGAGCGTAGCCGCCGGTGCGGGATCTCTGTCAAGGCTCTGGTGGGCACCGCTTTCAATTCAACACTTCGTTGAATTCGCCCTGGTGGGAGGGGTTTTGGCGGCTGCGGACCAGTGTGCGACCGCCCGCCCGGACACCCCGCCCGCGCAACCGCGGTTCTCCTGACCTGGGTGCGGCCGCGGGGGCCGCCCGACCGCGTGACGCGCCCCCTGAAGCATTTCGGGTGATCCGCACCCCCCGGCGCACCCGCGCACAGCTCCGGTTCGTACGATCCCTCAGTGACCAGCGACGCTTCGCCCTCCAGGCGCGCAGTGCTCGGCCTCGCCGCCGCTGCCGTGCCCGCCGCTCTTCTTGCCACCGGGGCCGCACCGGCCTCGGCCGCCACCGCCGTGGGGGGTGAGCGGCTCGGCCTCGACGGGATACAGGTGAGTCCCGGCGGCGCACCCCGGCTTCCGCACCTTGCCGCCCAGTCGTGGCTCGTCGCGGACTACGAGAACGGGGAGGTGCTGGCCTCCTACCGCGCGCACCACCGGCTGCCGCCCGCCTCCACGCTCAAGATGCTCTTCGCGGACACCGTGCTGCCCAAGTTCGACAAGACGCTGAAGCACCGGGTCACCGCGGCCGATCTGGCGGGCATACCGGAGGGCAGCAGCCTGGTGGGCGTCGAGGCCGGTACGTCCTACACGGTCGACCAGTTGTGGCACGGGGTCTTCCTGCGCTCCGGCAACGACGCCGTCCATGTGCTCAGCGCCATGAACGGCGGAGTGCCCGCCACCGTGCGCGAGATGGCGGCGAAGGCCGTCGACCTGCAGGCTCTCGACACCCATGTCGTCAGCCCGGACGGATACGACCACCCCGGGCAGGTGTCATCGGCGTACGACCTGTCGCTGTTCGCCCGGCACGGGCTGCGGAACGCCGACTTCCGGGGCTACTGCGGGACCCGGATCGCCGAGTTCCCGGCCCGGGGCGGCAAGAAGTTCCAGATCCAGAACACCGACCGGCTGCTCGGTGTGTACAAGGGCATGATCGGCGTCAAGAACGGCTACACCACACACGCGGGCAACACCTTCACCGGCGCCGCCACCCGCGACGGCCGCACCCTGCTGGTCACCGTCATGCATCCGGTGAACGGCTACGACCAGGTGTACAAGGACACGTCGGCGCTCCTCGACTGGGGCTTCCGGGCCGCGGGCAAGGTCACCCCGGTCGGCACGCTCGTCGCCCCGGTCAGCGAGGGCGGCCGCCCCTCGGCCGCCGCCACCCCGGCGCCCGGCCCGAACGCGGCGCGGGCCGGCTCCGGCGGGTCCGGCGGCTCCTCGTCCTCATGGCCGCTGTTCGGCGCGGGCGGCGGGGCGGCCGCGCTGCTCGCCGCCGGCACGGTGGCCATGCGCAACCGCCGGCCGCGCCGTACCCGCAAGCACTGAACCGCCCGCCGGGGCGGCCGGGCACCCGCCCGGCCGCCCCGGTCAGCCGGTCGCTGGGGGGCCTTGCGCGCCGGTCAGCCGCTCTCCGCGATACGGGTGCCCGTGCCGCTCACCCGTACCCGCGCGTCGCCCGCCCGCAGAGCGACCGTCAGCTCGCCGGGGCGGCCCATGTCCGCGCCCTGGTGGAGCGTGAGCACCGCGTCCTCCGCGACGAGGCCCAGCTCACGCGCGTACGCACCGAACGCCGCGGCGGCGGCCCCGGTCGCCGGGTCCTCGACCACGCCGCCCACCGGGAACGGGTCCCGGACATGGAAGACCGTCTCCGACTCCCGCCACACCAGCTGGAGCGTGGTGAGGTCCAGGGTGTGCATGAACGCGGTCAGCCGGTCGAAGTCGTACGTGAGGTCCGCCAGCCGGGACCGGGTCGCGGCTGCCAGCACCAGATGCCGCGCGCCCGCGTAGGCGATACGGGGCGGGAGGGCCGGGTCGAGATCGGAGGTCTGCCAGCCCAGTGCGCCGAGTGCTTCGCCGACGTCGTCCCCGGCCACGTCGAGAACGGCCGGCTCGACGCTCGTCAGGGTCGCCCGCAGCGCGCCGCCCTCCTCGGCCACCGTGACCGGCACCGTGCCCGCACGGGTGGCGAGGAGGAGATCACCGGGACCGTGCCGTTCGGCGAAGGCGATGGCGGTGGCGACCGTCGCGTGCCCGCAGAACGGGACCTCGGCCTGCGGGCTGAAGTACCGGACGGTGAAGGCCCGCCCCGGTTCCCCGCCGAGCCCGGCCGGCGGCGCGGTGAGAAACGCGGTCTCGCTGTACCCGAGCTCCGCCGCGATCGCGAGCTGCGCCGCGTCGTCGAGCCCGGCGGCGTCCAGCACGACCCCGGCCGGGTTGCCCCCGGCGGGGTCGGTGGAGAACGCGGTGTAGCGGAGCATTTCGGAGCTGCGGCGTGCGGCGGGTGGCGTCATGTCCGTTGCCAACTGCCGATCCCGCGTGATCATTCCCCGGCGGGGTCCGGCCGGCTCAGGGAGCGGTTCGCGACCCGCGCCAGATGACCGGCGAAGACCTCGGCCGCGTCCGGGGTCAGCGTGCGCAGCGCCACCATCGCCGTCACGATCACATCGCAGAGCTCGGCCTCCACGTCCTGCCAGCTGTGCGATGTGCCCTTGCGGGGGTTCTGGCCGGTGGCGCCGATCACCGCCTGGGCGACCTCGCCGACCTCCTCGGAGAGCTTGAGGATCCGGAACAGGGTCTCCTCATGCGGGGGCCGGGAGGCGGAATCGGCCAGCCAGGCGTGGAGTTGGGAGACGGTGGTCCAGGCGTGTTCGTCCATGGACGGCACCCTGCCATGCCCGTCCACCGGTTCCCGCGTCAGCGGTTCCCGCGCCGGTGCTGCTGCCGGTGCACTCAGCGGGTCAGCTGGTGACGTACCCCTTGCCGGGGTGCGACCACGAGACGCTGTCCTTCTTCTTGCCCTTGGAGTCGGTCAGTGTCGCCGTGTCGCGGTCGTTGTTCCACACATACGCGCCGCGCCCCTGGTACTTGGACGCCGTCGTGTTCGTGCCCTTGCCCGTGTACACGGTGACCGACTGGTTCCGCTTGAGGGTGACGCTGCCGAAGGTGTACGTGTGCCGGCTCGCGTCGGTCACCTTCCAGCCCTTGATGCTGACAGTCGACTTGCTCCGGTTCTGGAGCCGTACCCACTCGCCGTTGAGGCTCTTGTTGGTGCGGGTGTCCTTGCCCGGCGAGTCGTACTGGACCTTGCTGATCTGTACGGGCGATGTGGCCGCCGAAGCGCTCGGAGCGGTGGCGAGCAGCGCCCCCGCGAGGGCGGTGGCGAGCAGTGCGGCGGAGGCCGTGGAACGTATGCGCAAGGTGCGCTCCTGGTGTGGAAAGTGTGAAGGAACCTTGAAGTAGTGGAGTGTAGAGGGCAGAAGAGGCCGCCGTGCCCGCTTTCCGCCAAGTCGCTTCTCCACAACTCACTTCTCCTCAACTACCCGGCCCGTACGGCCCGGTGCGGTGCCCACGGGTTCGGCCCCACCCACCGCCCGGCCCCCGTCACCCCCCCGCCCGGCTCAGCCGCGTCCCACGTACGGCATCGACGTCGCCAGCACCGTCGCGAACTGCACATTCGTCTCCAGCGGCAAGTCCGCCATGTGCAGCACCGTGCGCGCCACGTCCGCCACGTCCATCACCGGCTCGGCCAGCAGCTCCCCGTTGGCCTGCTTGATGCCGCTGCGCATCCGCTCGGTCATCTCGGTCGCCGCGTTGCCGATGTCGATCTGCCCGCAGGCAATGCGGTACGGACGGCCGTCCAGGGAGAGGGACTTGGTGAGGCCCGTCAGGGCGTGCTTCGTCGCGGTGTACGCGATCGAGTCCGGGCGCGGGGCGTGCGCCGAGATGGAGCCGTTGTTGATGATCCGGCCGCCCTGCGGGTCCTGCTCCTTCATGAGCCGGAAGGCGGCCTGCGCGCACAGGAACGAACCCGTCAGATTGGTGTCGACGACCTGCCGCCACGCCTCGTACGGAAGGTCCTCCACCGGCACCCCGCCGGGGCCCGAGATGCCCGCGTTGTTGAAGAGCAGGTCCAGTCGCCCCCAGCGCTCCCGCACCGCGCCGAAGAGCGCGCCCACCTCGTCGGGGGATGTGACGTCCGCCACTACGGGGAAGGTCTCACCCCCGGTGAGCGCGGCCGTCCCGGCCAGCTTCTCCATGCGGCGCCCGGCCAGCGCCACCGACCAGCCCGCGTCCGCCAGGGTGCGGGCGACACTGCGCCCGATGCCGGAACCCGCGCCGGTGACCACTGCTGTCTTCCGAGATGTGTTCATGGGGGCGCAGATTACGACAGGGCCGGTCCCGGGGCGGGCCCCGGTACCGGCGGGGGGCGCGGTCCCGACCGTGCGCCCGGCGTGCATCACCCCGGCTCGCGTGATCCGTCTTTATCACACCCGCTGAGCTGAGAGTATGGGGGCCATGCCGAAGACCTCTGCCCCGGAGCACATACGCACCGGGCTCCCCGCCCCTGCCGTCGCCCGCACCACCGGAATCCTGGTCACCCTCGTCCTCGGCGGGCTCACCGCGCTGCCCGCGCTCTCGATGGACATGTATCTCCCCGCGCTGCCCGAGGTCACGGACGCGCTGCACTCGCCCGCCGCCACCGTTCAGCTCACCCTCACCGCCTGCCTGATCGGTATGGCGCTCGGCCAGCTCGTCGTCGGTCCGATGAGTGACAAGTGGGGAAGGCGGCGGCCGCTCCTCATCGGCATGGCTGTGTACGTCGCTGCCACCGCGGTCTGCGCCTTCGCGCCGAGTGTCGAACTGCTCATCGGCTTCCGGCTGTTGCAGGGTCTCGCGGGCTCCGCGGGCATCGTGATCGCCCGTGCGGTGGTGCGCGATCTCTACGACGGTCTGGAGATGGCGCGGTTCTTCTCCACGCTGATGCTGATCTCCGGCGTCGCCCCGATCGTCGCCCCGCTCATCGGCGGCCAGATCCTCCAGATCACCGACTGGCGCGGAGTCTTCGTCCTGCTCACCGTGGTCGGCTCGCTGCTCACCCTCGTGGTGTGGAAGTGGCTGCACGAAACGCTGCCGCCCGAGCGGCGGCACACCGGCGGTGTGGGCCACGCGCTGCGGACCATGCGCACGCTCATCGCCGACCGGGTCTTCACCGGCTATCTGCTCGCCGGGGGTCTCGCCTTCGGGGCGCTCTTCGCGTACATCTCCGCTTCGCCCTTCGTCGTGCAGGACATCTACGGGGCGTCGCCGCAGATGTTCAGCCTGCTCTTCGGGATCAACTCGGTCGGTCTGGTCGCGGTCGGCCAGATCAACGGCAAGCTGCTCGTCGGCCGGGTCAGCCTGGACAAGGCGCTCGGTTTCGGGCTGATGGTCATCACACTCGCCGCCACGGCGCTGCTGCTGATGACATCCGGGGTCTTCGGCCACGTCGGCCTCTTCCCGATCGCCGCCGGGCTCTTCGTCCTGATGTCGGCGATGGGCCTGGCCATGCCGAACACCAACGCGCAGGCGCTGATGCGCACCCCGCACGCCGCGGGATCGGCCTCGGCGCTGCTCGGCAGCTCCACCTTCCTGCTCGGCGCGGTGGCGTCCCCGCTGGTCGGCATCGCGGGCGAGGCGACGGCCGCCCCGATGGCCGTGGTCCAACTGGTGTGCGGGCTGGGCGCGATGACCTGCTTCCTGGTGCTGTGCCGGCCGTGGCAGCGCAGGGCGCCCGCGGTGGCGGCAACACTGTAGACACCCGGGTGCGGCGGTGCGCCGCTTCGGCCGCCCGGCCGGTCCGTATCGAAGCGTCGCAGGTCATGGCGGTGTACGGACGCGGTTCGAACGGCTGACCAAGGGCCACCCGTTCGGCCCCGTGCTGCGAAACCCTTCCCCCTCGTAAGCCGTTCTGCTGCCGCAGACAGCGTACGGACGAGGGGGGACGGGGTGGCTCTGGTCGAGTCGGTGGCCGGGTGGGTGCCGCCGTGGCGCGTGACCAACGACGAATTACCCGCGCACTGGGGTGTGGACGACCACTGGGTGCGCACCCGGACCGGGATCGCGGCCCGTCACCGGAGCGGTCCCGGTGTCTCCACCGGGGACCTGGCGTACGCGGCGGCCCGGCTGCTCCTGGAGCGCGCGGGCCATCCGCGCGTCGACGCGCTCGTCCTGGCCACGGCCACCCCCGACCACCCGTGTCCGGCCACGGCTCCCGCCGTCGCGGCCCGGCTGGGCCTGGGTTCCGTCGCGGCGGTCGACGTGTCGGCGGTGTGCAGCGGCTTCATCTACGGGCTGGCCTGCGCCCAGGGTCTGGTGGCCGCCGGAATCGCCGAGCGTGTCCTGCTGGCCGGCGCCGACACGTACTCCGGCTGGCTCGACCCGGACGACCACAGGTCCGGGGTCGTCTTCGGCGACGGCGCGGGGGCCGCGCTGGTCGCGGCGGGGCCCGCCGGAGCCCCCGGGGAGCTGCTCGGCTTCGACCTGGGCAGCGACGGCACCGGACACGACCTGATCACCGTGGCGGGCGGCGGCTCGCGGGCGCGGTCCGCGCGGGGACCCGCAGCGCCGGGCGACGGCTACTTCCGGATGCGCGGCGGAGCCGTCTACCAGCAGGCCGTCGAGCGGATGACCGCCTCCTGCCGGACCCTCCTCGCCAAGCTGGACTGGGACCCCGGGCAGGTCGACCACTTCGTACCTCACCAGGCCAACGGCCGGATCCTCAGCGCGGTCGCCGAGCGGCTGGGCATCGACCCCGCCCGGTGCGTGACCCACCTGGACCGCGTCGGCAACACCGGCGCCGCCTCCATTCCGCTCGCACTCGCCGACGCGGACGCCAGGGGTGCGCTGCGGACCGGCGACCGCGTACTGCTGACCGCCTTCGGCGGCGGTCTGACCTGGGGGTCGGCGGCGCTGCGCTGGGCCGGTCCGGCCGCCGCTGCCGGCGGGTCAGCTGCTTCTGCCGCCTCCGCCCGGTCAGCCGCCTCTGCTGCTGGCTCAGCTGTTTCTGACGGCATCCCCGCTTCCCGTACGACTGCTTCCCGTACGACCGCTTCCCGTACCACCGCTGCGCGGCCCGCCGCGGCCGCACTCTCCGAGGAGCTCTCATGAGGACACCCGAGATCGCTGTGACCGGACTGGGGATGATCACCCCGGGTGGCGTCGGTGCGGCCGAGACCTGGGAAGAGGTCCGCGCCGGGCGGCCCACCGCCCGCCGGCTGCCCGAACTGCGCGGCCTGCCGGTCGACTTCGGCTGTCCCGTGGACGGGGTCGACCTGGACGCCGCGGTCGGCGGACGGAAGACCTGGCGGATGCACCGGTTCGTCAAACTGGCGGTGATCGCGGCCCGGCAGGCCGTCGCCGACGCCGGGCTCGACCCCGCGGGCTGGGACGGCGGCCGGGTGGGGGTCGTCATCGGCGTCGGAGTCGGCGGCGTCTCCGTTCTCACCGACAACGCCCTGCGGCTGAGCGCCGAAGGTCCGGGCGCGGTCTCCCCGCTGCTGGTGCCGATGATGATCCCCAACGCGGCCGCGGGCGAGGTCGCCATCGCGCTGTCGGCGCACGGGCCGAGTCTGGCGCCCGCCACCGCCTGCGCGTCCGGCGCCACGGCCATCGCCGTCGCCCGTGACCTGCTGGCGTCCGGGCAGTGCGACGTCGTGGTGGCCGGGGGAGCGGAGTCGGTGCTCCAGCCGCTCGTGGTGTCCGGATTCGCGCAGATGGGCGCCGTGTCGAGGCGCTGCGACGACCCGGCGGGGGCGTCCAGGCCGTTCGCCGGGGACCGGGACGGTTTCGTCATCGCCGAGGGCGCCGGGATGCTGGTTCTGGAGCGGGCCGCCGACGCGGCGGCGCGAGGGGGCCGGGCGCGGGCGCTGCTCGCCGGGGTGGGATCGACCACCGACGCGCACCACCCCACCGCCCCCGACCCGCGCGGCCGCTGTGCGCAGGCCGCCGTCGAGGAGGCGCTGCGGGACGCGGGCTGGAGTCCGTACGACGTCGGGCACGTCAACGCGCACGGCACGTCCACCCCGCTCAACGACGCGATGGAGGCCGACGTGATCGCGCGGGTCTTCCCGCACTGGCCACCGGTGACCTCGGCCAAGGGCGTCCTGGGGCACTCGCTCGCGGCGGCCGGGGCGATCGAGGCCGCGCTGACCGTACTGACCCTGGAGGAGGGCGTCATCCCGCCGATCGCCAATCTCGACGCCCCCGCTGTGGAGTTCGACCTGAACTGTGTGACCAAGCAAGCACGCCGCGAATCGGTGGAGCGGGCCGTCAGCCACTCCTTCGGCTTCGGCGGGCACAACGTGGTGCTGGCCTTCCAGCGCGGAGCGTGAGACATGACTGCGGAAACCCTGACCACGATTGCCGGCGCCGATGCCACCGACGCCAACGCTGCCGGGGCCGATGCCGGTACCGCGGGCAGCTCCGCCGTGCGCGGTGAGCTCGTCCGGGTGCTCTTCGGTGACGACCACCGGGCCGCCCACGGCCCCTGGCGCGCGCTCCTCACCACGGAACCCTTCCGGCGCAGGTCCGATCTGGCACCGGACGCGCAATTGCGACTCGCGTACGGGCGGCTGCGGACCCTCAACTCCACGCTGGACAGCGCCTTCCGGCTGGCCGCCGACCCGGTGGCGCTGGCCAACATGCACGAGTGGCTCAGCCCGGTCGACACCACGCTGACCACGGTCGCCGGCATCCACTACAACCTGTTCCTCGGCAGCCTGCTGGACCATGACGGCGACGTACGGCGGGATCTGTCCGCCTTCGCGGATCTGACCCGCATCGGGACCTTCCTCTGTACCGAGCTCGACCACGGCAACGACGCGACGGCGCTGGAGACGACCGCCGACTACGACCGGGCCAGGGACGGGTTCCTGCTGCGCACCCCGCATGCGGGCGCCCAGAAGTTCATGCCCAACACCAGTGCGGCGGGCGGCCCCAAGAGCGGAGTGGTGGCGGCCCGGCTGCTGGTCGACGGCAGGGACCTCGGCGTCTTCCTGTTCCTGACCGCGCTGACCGGGGCGGAGGGACCGCTGCCCGGTGTACGCGTCAGGCTGCTGCCCCGGCGCATGGGCAGCGCGGTCGACCACTGTCTGACCTCCTTCGACGGTGTCTTCGTCCCGCGCGAGGCACTGCTCTCCGGGGCGCAGGGCCGGCTGGACGCCGAGGGCGCCTTCACCAGCGAGGTCGTCAACCGGCGCAGCCGCTTCCTGCTGTCGATCGGCCGGGTCACCGCCGGGAAGCTGAGCATGAGCGCCTCCGCGGTGGGGTCCGTACGGGCGGCCCTGGCGGTGGCGGTGCGCCATGGATCGCACCGGCTGATCGGCGGGGTACGGGCATCCGAGCGGGTGCCCGTCATGGCGCACCGCAGCCACTACGCCCCCCTCGCGGGCGCGCTGGCCACGGCGTACGCGATGACGCTGCTGCACCGCACGGTCCTGCGCGCCTGGACGGAGTACGACCGGACGGAGCGCGACCGGACCGTGCACGACCGGACGGGCGTGGCCGGCCGGGTGGAGGCCGAGCGGCTGGTCGCCGTCGCCAAGGCGTGGATCACCTGGGAGGCGCGCGTTGTTATCACGCAGTGCCGCGAACGGTGCGGCGCCCAGGGGCTGTTGGAGAACAACGGCCTCGCCGCGCTGGTGACCGGCATCGAGGGAGCGATCACCGCCGAGGGCGACAACATCGCCATCCACGCCAAGGCGGCGGCCGGGATGGTGTCGGGTCACCGCCCGCCGAGGCCACCCGCCGACCCGGCCGGCCGTGAACTGACCGATCCGGTGTTCCTGCGGGAGCTGCTGGCCGCCGTCGAGTGCGTCGAACTCGACCGGGCCCGCGCCGGGATGCGTGCGGCGGCCCCGGGGGACGCGCTCGGCCGGTGGAACGCGGGGGCGAGCGCAGCGCTGCGGGCTGCCACCGCGCACGCCCAGCTCCGGGCCGCCGAGGCCGTCGCGGCGGCCGCGGACGCGTTGCCGCCGGACTCCGCCGCCGGGGAACTGCTGCACACCCTGGGCCGGCTGTTCGCCCTGGAGCGCATCGCGCCCCACGGAGGTGATCTGCTGAACGAGGGGTTCATGGCGGGCCGTCACATCAGTGAACTACCGGCCGAGACCGACCGGCTGGCCGCCCGGATCGCCGGGCAGGCGCAGATGCTGACCGGGGCGTTCGACCTGCCGGACGAGTGGCTGGCGGATGTGCCGGTCACGGACGCCGGGTACGCATCGGCGTACGACGACCCCGAAGGGCCCTGGCACCGTTCGGCAGTGGAGGCGCGGCGGTGAGCCGGCTGCTGCTGCGCGCGGTTCTGGTCGCGTACTGGGGCACGGTCCACGTGCTGTCCCGTTTCTGCCGCTAGGCCGTGTCCGCGGAGTCGCGCCCCGGTGGGCCCGGAGAGGCTTCCGGCGGCCGTCCCCGCGGGGTGAAAAAACCTTCCGTCACCGCGTAACCGGAAGATCGTCCAACCGTTGGACCGATATCTATGGGATGCGATTCATCCGTATTCAGTCTGTTTTGTAGGTCCATTTTTGCAGGCCTGTTCTGTGGGTCTGTTCTGTAGGTATGTCCGCTTTGAATGAAGGGGAATGTCATGTCCGAGCTGCACCCGACCCTTGTCGACGTCCTGACCAACACCTTCAAGGTCCCCGCCGTCGAACTCCGCCCCGAGGCCACCATGGACGACCTGGAGATGGACTCCCTCGCCGTCGCGGAGCTCGGGGTCATCGTCAAGGAGACCCTCGGTGTCGACGCCGACGCCGACACCGCCTACAAGGGAGCCACGCTCGGCCGGATCAGCGAGTTCCTGACCGCATCCACCGCATCCACCGCATCCACCGCGGCCGGCGCCCGATGACGCTTCCTCCTGTCGCCATCACCGGCCTGGGCATGATCACCCCGGCCGGCAACGACACGGAATCCACCTGGCGGGGTGTGTGTGCGGGCCGCTCCACGGCCCGTACCGTTCCCGAACTGGACGGCTGCGCCATCGACTTCGCCTGTCAGGTCACCGGAATCGACCTGGCGGACGCCGTCGGTGGCCGGACCGTCTACCGCATGGGACGCTACGTCAGGTTCGCGGTGCTCGCCGCCGAGGAGGCCGTCGCCGACGCCGGTCTCTCCCCGGCCGGCTGGGACGGCACCCGGGTCGCCGTCGTCATCGGGACCAGCAGTGCGGGTTCGACCGGGCTGTACGAGCAGTCGGTCGCCCTGACGAACCGGGGGCCCGAGGCGACCTCGCCCCTGGGTACCCTGCTCACCGTCCCCAACATGGCGGCCGCCGAGGTCGCCATCCGGCTGCGGACCACCGGGCCGAGCCTGGCGCCCTGCACGGCATGTTCGTCCGGCGCCACCGCGCTGTCGGTGGCGCGCGATCTGCTGGTCACCGGGCAGTGCGACATCGCCCTCGCGGGCGCCACCGAATCGATCATCGACCGGCTGGCCCTGACCGGGTTCGCGCGGTCGGGGGCCGGTGCGATGCGGGCGGGGGAGGAACCCCCGGCCATCAGCCGCCCGTTCGCGGCCGACCGGCGCGGTCTCGTGATGGGGGAGGGCGCCGCCGTCATGGTCCTGGAGCGGGAGGCCGACGCGCTGGCCCGGAACGTCGCCCCGCGCGCCCTGCTGGCCGGAACCGGCGCCACCACCGACGCGTACCACCCGACCAGCCCCCGGCCCGACGGCTCCGTCGCCCGGGCCGCGGTGGACGCGGCGCTGCGCGACGCGGGATGGTGCGCGGCGGACGTCGGCCATGTCAACGCCCACGGCACATCGACCCTGCTCAACGACGCCGCCGAGGCGGGGCTGATCGCCCGCGCCTACCCGCACCGGCCCCCGGTGACCGCGCCCAAGGGTGTGCTCGGTCACTGCATGGGCGCGGCGGGCGCCATCGAGGCCGGGCTGACCGTCCTCACCCTCCAGCACGGACTCGTACCGCCGGTCGCCAATCTGACCGCCCCCGCACCGGAGTTCGACATCGACTGTGTGACCAAACAGCCCCGCAGGGTACGGGTGTCGCGCGCGGTCAGCCACTCCTTCGGCTTCGGCGGGCACAACGCCGTGCTCGCCTTCCAGCACGCCTGACGGCCTCCGCAGGCCCCTTCCGTGGTGCCGGTCCGCTCTGACGCGGGCCGGCACTCCCACGCGTTCCGCGCCGCGCACTGGTCGCCCGGCTTCAACCCCGGCGTGCTCGTGCCCACGGGCCGTATCGTCGAGGACGAGAGGGTCTTCGGCTGCGTCGAGCTGGGCATCGGCACCAACGCACTGACCGGGACCGGACACCGCCTAGACTCCTCCGGTGAACGACTCCCTCCCCACCGCCGAAGCCCTGCGCACCGCCCTGGCCGGGCTCCTCGACGGACTGCCGCCCAAACAGGCCGCCCAGGCCGTCGAGCGGCTGATCGCCAACTACCGGGGGACCACCCCCACCGGTACCCCGCTGCTGCGCGACCGCTCGGACGTCGCCGCGTACGCCGCGTACCGGATGCCCGCCACGTTCGAAGCGGTACGGGCGGCGCTCGACGCCTTCCGTGCCGCGGTGCCCGGGTGGGTGCCCGCCCGGCACACCGACGTCGGCGGCGGCACCGGCGCGGCGACCTGGGCGGTGGCGGGGGCCTGGGACGGCCCGGACGGACGGGGCGGAGCGGACGGGCCGGACGGGGCGGCGACCCGGCGCACCACGGTGCTGGACTGGGCGGAGCCCGCGCTCGTACTCGGCCGTGAACTTGCCGCGCAGTCCGGCTCGTCCGCGCTGCGCGCGGCCGACTGGCAGCGCTCTCGTATCGGACCGGGGCTCACTTTGGAGAGCACTGATCTGGTCACGGTCTCGTACGTCCTGGGGGAGCTGACCGAGGCCGCCCGCACCGCCGTCGTGGACGCCGCCGCGCAGGCAGCCCAGGCGGTCGTCGTGGTCGAACCAGGCACGCCCGACGGCTATCTGCGGATCATGGCGGCCCGGGACCGGCTGACCGCGGCGGGTCTGCGGACCGCGGCCCCCTGCCCGCACAGCGACGCCTGCCCCATCGAGCGCGGCACCGACTGGTGCCACTTCTCGGCCCGGGTGAGCAGGTCGTCGCTGCACCGGAAGGTCAAGGGCGGCTCCCTGGCGTACGAGGACGAGAAGTTCAGCTATGTCGCCGCGTTCCGGGGCGAGGTGGCGACCGTCCCGGCCCGGGTCGTACGCAAACCGCAGATCCGCAAGGGCCTGGTCCAGCTGGAACTGTGCACGGCCGCGGGCGAACTCACCCGCGAGACCGTCTCCAAGCGCCACGGCGACCTCTACCGAGCGGCCCGGGACACCGCGTGGGGCGACGCATGGCCGCCGCCCCACGCGTAACTGCGTGCGCACCTGGGGGCTGAATCGGACACCTGCCGCCGGGCATCCTGTGGGAGGCGATACATAAGCCCGCAGAGGTGACCAGTGACAGTCAGCCGGTGAACTCCAGAAGGCCGCGACCGCGGAACCGTCCGGTGCTGGACGAGGGCGCCTCGCAAATGGCCCGCCGGGGCCGAAGGACGGCGTCTGGTGGTTCAGTTGCGGGCCGGAGCGGAGATGCCGGTCCCGCCCGGGAGGTCGGCGCCGAATTGCGCGATGACCGCGTCCAGGTCGAGCGGTGAGAATGCCACGGGGTCCACCTCGTTGATCCTGTCGGCGGGCACCAGCCAGCACACTTCGAACTCCAGGCCGTCCGGGTCGCTGGCGTACACCGACTTGGTGGTGCCGTGATCGGTCTCGTAGGCCAGTGCACCTGCCTGCTGCAGCTTGCCGCGGATCTGCTGGAACTCGGCCAGGGTGTCCACCTCCCACGCCAGGTGCGCGAGCCCGGGGCGTCGGCCCGGACTCTGCGGGGAAGCCGGGCCGTCGATCTGGAGGAAGGCCAAGTCGTGGTCGTTGGTCGACTCCTCGGCCTGCAGGAACGCGCCCTCGGGCACCTTGCCGCCGTCGGCGTGGAGGCGGAAGACGGTGCGGAAGTTCAGCAGGTCGGTGTAGAAGGCGACGCTGCGTTCGACGTCGCGGACGTAGAGCACGGCGTGGTTGAGACGCTGGACCGGCATGTCGCTCCTCGGTTGGTTACGATTAGTGCGTAGCCCCACCATAGGGATGCACCGAGGACCTCACAAAAGGCACATTGATGTACGCAGAGCACACCACTGACCCTGACCGTGCCGCCGCCCCGCACCCGGGAGACGCCCGGCCTGCCGATGTCCCCCACCCGTGCGAGAGCTGGCCGGACAACGGCCGAAGGTTCCGGGAGACCCTCGACCGGATCGGCGACAAGTGGTCGGTCCTGGTCATCGGTGTCCTCAGCCGCGATACCTTGCGGTTCGGCGCCCTGCACCAGCGGATTCCGGGCGTCTCCCAGCGCATGCTCACCCTCACCCTGCGCCACCTGGAACGCGACGGGGTCGTCTCCCGCACCGTCTACGCCGAGGTGCCCCCACGCGTCGAGTACCAACTGACGCCACTGGGCGAGAGCCTGCGCGCCATCGTCCACGCGCTCGCCCAGTGGGTCACGGACCACCATGAAGAGATCGACAGCGCGCGCCACCGCTACGACGCCGGATGACACTCGTGCCCCAGAGAGGGGAAGCCCCCTTTCTCACAGCACCGGCCGAAAGCCCGCGTACGTCCAGTACGAGGACTTCCGGCCGGTACTCCCCCTGCTGGCGGAGCTCGGGGAACGCGCCGTACGCCGCTCCCCGACCAGCACGCGCCGGCCTGTCGCGGCACAGGAGCCTTGTGATCATGCCGCGGCTACGAACGCAGCTCCTGTGTACAGCACTTGACGCTGCCGCCGCCCTTGAGCAGCTCGCTCAGATCCATGCCGAGCGGTTCGAACCCGCGGGCCCGCAGCGGCGCGTAGAGGCCGACCGCGGCCTGTGGCAGCAGCACATGGCGGCCGTCACTCACCGCGTTGAGCCCGAGCGCCGCGGCGTCCTCCGGGGCCGCGATCAGCGCGTCGGGGAAGAGCCTGGCCAGGACGGAGCGGCTGCCGGGCGAGAAGGCGTCCGGGTAGTACATGATCTCGTCCGCCGCGTCGTCCAGGACGCTCAGCGCCGTATCGAGGTGGTAGTAGCGCGGGTCGACCAGATCGAGGCCGATCACCGGGCGGCCGAAGAACTCCTGCGCCTCGTCGTGCGAGAGCGGGCTGGAGCGGAAACCCCGCCCGGCCAGGATGTACGAGGAAGTGACGGCGAAGTCGCCCTCGCCCTCGTTGACATGGGCGGGCCGGTGGATCCCGGTGAAGCCGTGTGCGCGGAACCACTCCAGGTGCGCTTCGGCCTCCTCGGCCCGCTCCGCGTGGGCGAAGCGGGCGCCGAGCACGCGCCCGTCGATCACCGTCGCACCGTTGGCCGCGAAGACCATGTCGGGCAGGCCGGGCCCGGGGTCCAGGATGTCGACCGTGTGGCCGAGCGTGCGGTAGCGGTCGCGCAGGTCCTCCCACTGGGCGAGGGCCAGGGGCAGTTCGACCGGTTTCGAAGGGTCCATCCACGGGTTGATGGAGTACGTCACCCTGAAGTGTGCCGGTGGGCACATCAGATAGCGCCGGGGTCTGGCGTCACGAGGCAATGAGGGCTCCTCACGGCGGACATGGGCTGCGGGTGTGCAGCCGACTGTTTGCCATGGTCCGCCCTGCGGGGCCCGCGCGCTGTGCACCGATCGGGTGGTTCACCCACCGTGGCCGTGGGCGCGTCCGCCGGGCGCGCCCGGTGCCGGTACGGAGCGCCACATCACGCGGATACCGAGACGATACGTATCGGATCCGCCGATGTTAGATTCCCCTCCATGGCCGACTCCCCGTCCCCCGCAGCGAAGCCGCCCGCCGGACACCAGCCCGGAGACCCGCCCGCCGCCCGGCCCACGAGGGCTCCGGACGCCACCCGCCGCAGCGAACGCTCACGCCGGGCGATCCTCGACGCGGCGCTCTCCCTGGTCTCGGAGGCCGGCTACAACAAGCTGACCATCGAGGCCATCGCTGCCCGGGCCGGAGTGGGGAAGCAGACGATCTACCGCTGGTGGCCCTCGAAGGCGGCCGTTCTGCTCGACGCGTCCCTCGCCCTCGCCGGGGACGCCGAGACCGAGGGCGCGTGGAGCGGCTTCCCCGACACCGGGGACATCGCGGCCGACCTCAAGCATGTGCTGCGGCTCACCGTCGACCAGTTCAACGACGAGAAGTACGAGGCGTCCACCCGCGCCCTGACGGCGGCCGGGTGCACCGATCCGGAACTCGGCAGGCGCTTCACCCGCGAGCTGCTCGAACCGGCCCTCGGGCTGTACGAGGAGCGGCTGCGGTCCGCCGTCGCCGCCGGGCAGATCGGCGCGGACGTGGACATCCGGATCGCCGTGGAGATGCTGGTCGGGCCGCTCACCCACCGCTGGCTCCAGCGCACCAATCCGCTCACCCACGCCTTCGCCGATACCTGTGTGGACCAGGTACTCCGCGGCATCGGGGCCCGCCCGGACGGTGGCTGAACCACCCCGGCCGGTAAGTGTGGTCACCCGGGGCGCAGGATGGTGGCAGCATGGAGGGTCCGTGGAGCAGGCAGCGGCAGCGGTGAGGTGAGGGGATAGATGGGAACAGAGTTCGGCCGAGACCGTGGCCCGGCGAGCAGGATGACCCAGTGGCTGCGCCGCCGCCCCAGACAGTCCCCTGACGACAACCTCACCCGCGAGAAGCTCTTCGTCGCCGCCGCCGAAGCCGGGCTGCCCCTCTCGCCTGCCGCGCACCCCGTCGGGTACCGGTGTTCCTGCGACCGGGTGGGCTGTCCCACCCCGGCCAGGCACCCGCTCTCCTTCGCCTGGCAGACGCAGTCCACGACCGACCGCGCCCAGGTCGAGCGCTGGGTCCGCAACCAGCCCGAGGCCAACTTCATCACCGCGACCGGCATGGTCCTCGACGTCCTGGACGTGCCGCTCGACGCGGGGCGCAGCGCGCTGGAGCGGCTGCTCGCCGACGGGATCCAGGTGGGACCCGTCGCCCAGTCGGGCATCGACCGGATGCTCTTCTTCACCGCCACCCGCGGTACGCCCGAGGACGAGGACGAGTGGTGGCCGTGTGAGCTGGACTGCCACCCCGAGACGATGGACGAGCACCCGGGGCTGCGCTGGCACTGCCGCGGCAGCTATGTGCTCGTACCGCCCGCCCGGCTGCCCGGCGAGGCGAGTGTGGACTGGGTACGTGGACTCGAACATCCGCTGCCCGACCCGCTGACCCTCCTGGAGACGCTCACCGACGCCTGCGCGCGCCATGCCGACGGCGACCAGGACGCCCACGCGGTGGCCTGGCCACTCGGCCGCTGATCCGGACGAGGGGTCCTGGCCCGGCCGGACCCGTGAAGCCGTACCGTGCCGCACCCGGACACGCGTACGCGGTGTACGCGTAACCGGCTGGCCGGACGTTACGAGCCCTTCGCCGCCGTCAGTCCGGCCAGCCGGTTGAGGATCGTGACCTGCCCCTTCGCCGGGACCAGCGCCACCTGGCTGGAGACGCGTTCCTTGGTGACGGTGCTCGTCGCGTCACCGGTCATCAGCGCCTTCACATCCGCGGGCACCGTCAGATGCAGACCCTTCGCGGCGGTCTGCTGCTCGTAGTGCCGGGTGGAGAAGAAGACCAGCGCCCCGCCGCCCCGGAGGGCAAGACCCAGCGGCCGGTAGTCGCCGTCGGTGAGCGACCGGTCGACGTACTGCGTGGAGAGCCCCGGCAGATTCGCGTTCTTCGCTCGTGTCTCGCGCCAGACGGTGGTGTCGTTGCCGGGGGCGAAGTGGTCCGGGCTCCCGCTCTTGAGATACCCGGCGTACTCGCCGCTGAGCTTCTCCGGAGCAACCGCGAGCGAGGGGTCGGCCGGTTCGGCGGGCTCCGCCCAGCCGTCCTTGTCCATGGCGAAGTCGGGGACCGCCGACGAGCGGAGGACCGAGAGATAGGCGGCCTTCCACGGCTGGTCGGCCGCGTCCCGTACGAACACCACGAGCCAGCGGGTGTCCAGCCTGCCGCCGCCGTCCTGGTCCTGGTTGGAGTCCGTGTTCGCGACGAACCACCGCGGCCAGCCGGCCTTCTTCGGGATGACGAACTTCGCGTCGGTGAGCTTCAGGTCCGAGTGGTGCGCGTTGCCGGCCGGAGTGGTGACGTGCCGCGCCTTCAGCCCCGCCTGGTGGATGGCCCCGAGCGGCCCGGTGACCCGGCCCGCGTCGAGAGCCGGGTCGTACGCCTTGTCCGCCTTGTTGTACGCGACGGTGAAGGCGGCGAGTGCCCGCGCCGCCTCAGCCTTCGTCGCTGACGGTACGACCTCCAGCTCGCCGTGCACCGTCATGCACCCGCTCGCCGTCAGCGACATCGCCGCCGTCGTCGCGAGCCCCGCTGCCAGCCGCCCCAGCCTGCCCATGAGTTGCCTTCTGCTCCTGCGATCCCGCTGCCTTCGAGGACGTGGTGAACCCTACCGGGGCGAAGAAGAACACGAGCGTGGGGACCAGATACAGCACCCATACCGTTGCCTGGAGCACCGTCGGGTCGGGCTGGAAGTTGAACACGCCCTTCAGGAGCGTCCCGTACCAGCTGTCCGGCGGCACGGCCGAGCTGATGTCGAACGCCAGGCTCTGCAGACCGGGGACGAAGTCGGCCTCCTGCAAGTCATGGAAGCCGTACGCCAGCACACCCGCGGCCACGACCACCAGCATCCCGCCGGTCCAGGTGAAGAACTTCGACAGGTTGATACGGACCGCGCCCCGGTAGAAGAGCCACCCGAGCACGACGGCGCTCAGGATGCCGAGCAGGGCGCCGATCATCGGCCCCTGGGCGCCGTCGGTCGAGGTGTGCACCGAGGACCAGATGAACAGCGCGGTCTCCAGGCCCTCCCGGCCCACGGCCAGGAACGCCGTCGCGACCAGCGCGCCCGTCCCCATCTGCAAGGCGGTGTCGAGCTTGCCGTGGAGCTCGGTCCTGAGGTGCCGGGCGGTGCGCCGCATCCAGAAGACCATCCAGGTCACCAGGCCCACGGCGACGATCGACAGGGAACCGCCGAGTGCCTCCTGGGCCTTGAACGTCAGCTCCTCCGAGCCGAATTCGAGCGCGAAGCCGAAGGCGAGCGCCACCAGGACCGCGGTGGAGATACCGATCCACACCGGGCGCAGCGCGTCACGCCGCCCGGTCTTGACCAGATAGGCGATGAGGATGCACACGACCAGGCTCGCTTCGAGCCCCTCGCGCAGACCGATCAGATAGTTGCCGAACACGTCGGGTCCTTTCTGGTTGCAGGAACCGGATTACGAGAACGACGGGAGGACGGAAGGACGGAAGGAGGATGAGGGAAAGGGGAGGCGTGGCGCGTCAGGTGAACAGCGCACGGCCCCACCAGTCGCTCTTGTCACGGACACCCGGCGGGACGGCGAAGTGCGCCGAACCCACGTGCTGGATGTACTCGTTGAGCGCGTCATGGCGGGCCAGACCGCGCTGGAGCGGGATGAATCCCTGCCGGGTGTCCTTCTGGTACGCCAGGAAGAACAGCCCCGCGTCCAGCCGCCCCAGACCGTCCGTGCCGTCGGTGAACGAGTAGCCGCGGCGCAGGATCCGGATCCCGTGGTTGCTGTCCGGATGGGCGAGACGTACGTGCGAGGTCGGCAGCATCGCCTTCAGGAACGGCTCGTCGCGCTCCTTGGCCTTGCCGACCGGTGCGCCCTCGCCCTTGTCGCGGCCGAAGACGTCCTCCTGCTCCTGGAGCGAGGCGCGGTCCCAGGTCTCGATGTGCATCCGGATACGGCGGGCCACCAGATAGGAGCCGCCGGTCATCCAGGCCGCCCCGTCCTTCTCCACCGCCCACACATGCTGTTTCAGCGCGGCCGTGTCGGTGCCCGAGATGTTCCGGGTGCCGTCCTTGAAGCCCATCATGTTGCGCGGGGTCTGGGCGTCCGGAGTGGTCGAGGAGGTCTTGCCGAAACCCAGCTGCGACCAGCGGATCGCGATCTTCCCGAAGCCGATCCTGGCCAGGTTGCGGATCGCGTGCACCGCGACCTGCGGGTCGTCCGCGCACGCCTGGATACACAAGTCCCCGCCGCTGCGCGTCGCTTCGAGGTTGTCACCGGGGAACTCCGGCAGATCGACCAGCGCTTCGGGGCGCCGGCCCTCCAGGCCGAACCGCCCCTTCTCGAAGAGCCCGGGGCCGAAGCCCACCGTCAGCGTCAGCCGGGACGGCTTCAGACCGAGGGCCTCGCCGGTGTCGTCCGGAGGGGCCTCGGGGAGACCGCCGTACGCCCCGTCGCCCACGGTGTGCCCCTGCGTCATCAGGGCGGCCGCCGCCGTCCAGTCCTTGAGCAGCTGGATCAGCTCGGCCCGGTCGGTGGTCGTCACGTCGAACGAGGCGAAGTGCAGCCGGTCCTGGACCGCGGTGGCGATACCGGCCTGGTGCGCGCCGTGGAAGGGCACGGCCGCGCCGGACTCCGCCACCGGAGCGCTGTCGTCGCCGGTGCGCAGCGCGGCGACGGCGCCGCCCGCCGCCACCGCCCCGATCGCGAGCCCGGCGCCGCCCCAGCCGATCAGGGAACGCCTGGAAGGGGAAGGGACGGCGGTCTCGTCAGCCGTACGGTGATCCGGCTTCTGCTGTCCGGAACCCTGCTGTCCGGAACTCTGCTGTCCGGCCGTCTTCTCCGTGTGGGTCATCTACTTGGCGACCACGGCCGCTGCGAGCTTCGACAGCGGCTCGGCCAGGGCGTTGACGGCGTCCGACAGCTTCTTGCGGTCCGCCTCCGAGACCTTGTCGTACGACGTGAAGTCGTACGAGGTCTGGTCCTTGCGGTAGTGGTCGAGCAGCGAGTTCAGCGCGGCGAACTGCTTGTCCAGCTCCTTGGCCAGGGCCGGCTGGTTCTTCGACGCGACCGGCTTCAGCAGCTCGTACGCCTGCTGCGCGCCCTCGACGTTCGCCTTGAAGTCGACCAGGTCGGTGTGGCTGTAGCGGTCCTCCTCACCGGTGATCTTCCCGGTGGCGACCTCGTCGAGCAGCTCCTTGGCGCCGTTGGCCATCGAGGTCGGGGTGATCGCCGCCGTGCCCACCCGCTTCTGCCAGTCGGCCAGGTCGGTGTCCAGCTCGTTCGCGAGGGACTTCTCGGTGGCGCCGGTCTTCCCGTCCTGCCAGAGCGACTTCTCCAGGCGGTGCCAGCCGGTCCACTTCTGGCCCTTCTCCAGGCCGTCCGCGCGGGTGTCGGTCTTCGGATCGATGTCGCCGAACGACTCGGCGACCGGCTCGGTGCGCTCCCAGCCGATGCGCGAGGGGGCGTACGCCTTCTTGGCCGCTGCCAGGTCGCCCCTGCGGATGGCGTCCGTGAAGACCTTCACCTTCGGCAGCGTCTCGTCGGCCTGCTCCTGGGCGTACTTGCGGTACGCGGCGACCGCGGCGTCCAGCTTCGGGTCGCGCTTGACGGCCTTGCCACCGGTGACGGTGACCTTCTGGCGGATGCCGTTGCCCTTCATCCCGGGCTTGCAGGCGATCTCGTACGAACCGGCCTTCACCTCGGCGGTCAGGTTCTGCTTCAGGCCGGGGCCTATGTTCTCGCGCTCCGCGACGATGCGGTCGTCCGGGAAGAGCAGATAGACCTCGGTGACCTTGGAGCCCTTGTTCTCCAGGGCGAACTGCACGTGTCCGGCCGGGAATTCGGTCGTGGACACCTTGCAGGAGGAGTCGCTCGCGGTGACGGAGACGACGCCGCTGCCGCCCGCCTTGGCATCGCTCTTCTCGGCGCAGCCCGTGACGGCGGTCAGAGCGGCCACCGCCGTGGCGGCGGTGACAACAGAGAGTCGGACGGGTCTCATAGGGGCTCCGCGCTGGGTGAATGGTCGAGTGAGGCAGCCCTAACTTAACCGAGGCTTACCTCACCGATACCTGCCCGTGTTGTGATTCAGGTCTCATTTCTCCTGGGTCCGGTCCTGGCCGGTCACCGCCGCGGCTGGGCCGGCTGTTGCCCGATCGAGCCCGCCCCGCGCCGGTGCGGCGCCGCTCACTCCAACGGGCCGACTGGAGTGGCAGGTCCGCCCGGCTCTCGTAGCGTCGGAAGCGCGGCCTTCGCCGTGCCCGACTCCACTTCACTCAGTGATCTGCCCGAATCAGTGATCTGTTCGAACTGCCGAAACGAGGCAACCATGGCCGGCCAGCCGGTGTACCCGTACGGAGATGACCCCCCGGTCGTCCCACGTGCCGACGGTCCGCTCGGAGCCGAATCGGGGCGCCGCGTGCCGTGCTGCCCGCCCTGCCCCCGCGTCCGGTGACGCCCGCAGACCCGGTCGTCCCGGGCCCGTACGCTTCCCTGCTGGTCAGCCTGCAACTGGCGGACCCCGAGTTCCCGGGCGGCGGGTGCAACCCCGCCTACGAGTGGGACTGCCTGGTCCAGCCGCACCGGGTGGACCGGGCCGGCCTGGAGCCCCTGCTCCACGCCCTGCTGCGCCGTGGCGTCGGCCCGTCCGACGCGACGGCCCTCGCCCTCGCCCACGTCGCCGCTTCGGAGGGCTGCTGGGGTGAGGTGGCCGAGATCGACGAACGGCTGCACGCCACCAAGCTCGGCCGGGAGCAGCGGGCGGCAGCGACCCGGACCGGCCGGCGGATGCTCGACCTGGGCCGTGCCGTGTTCCCCAGCGAGGCCGTGGAGGAGTTCGCCGCCCTGGTCGCGCGCAGGGAGGCACCCGGCAGCCGGGCCGTGGTCTCCGCGGTCATCCAGGCCGGTGCGGGCGTACCGCGCCAACAGGCCGTGGCCGCGGACCTGTTCGCGTTCTGCGCCGCCTTCGCCGACGCGGCCCGGCGGACGGGCGCGGCCGACCACGGCGCCGCGCAACTGCTGCTGCGCGCGGCGGTCCCGGTGATCGGGGAAGTGACGGCGGACGCCCTCTGCCGTGAACTCGCCGATCTGGGCGGCTGTGTGCCCGCGGCCGAAGCCCTGTCGGGGCTCCCCGGCCGTGCGCCGGCGCCGGCGTCCGCCGGCTGATCCGGTACGCAGCGCACGACCTGCCGGCCCACCGGCCGCCAGAGACCGGAAGGAATCACCATGAACGACAGGGTGTTGCGTGCGGTCCGCTGCCACGCCGGACTCTCTTTGCCAGGTGTCCTGCACGGGGCGGTGGTCTGACATGGCGCTCGTCACGGACGAGATGCCCGAGACCTCGGGGACGGGACGCGCGAAGGGGGAGTCGCGGCTGTCCGCCGCGCACCACACCCCCGGCCGGATACCGCCCGAGGTGGCCCGGCACCTGCCCGACGCCGGTGAATCCGCCGGCGAATCCATCGCTGGATCCGCGGAACCGTCCACCCGGGTCGGTCTCCTGGAGATGGGATTCGAGCGGCTGAGCGGACGCACCGAACTGGTCCGCCGGTACAGCAGGATGCCGCTGCGGACAGGCCGGCCGCAGTACCCCGACCCGCTGCGGCCACAGATGGCGTTCGTCCGGCTGGCGCCGGTCGTGGGCGGCCTGATCCAGGAGGACCGCCAGCGCATCGATGTCTGCTGCGGTGCCGAGACCGAGGTGCATCTCTCGACGGGGGCCGCGACCGAGGTCCGGCCGATGGAGCGGGGCTGTGCCACCCGGCTGGTCAACCTCTCGGCGGGGCCCGACGCGTATCTGGAGTATCTGCCGGATCCGCTGCTCCCCCTCCCCGGCGCCCGGCTCTACCAGCGCACCGTGATCACCGCGGACCCCGCCGCCACCGTCGTCATCGGTGAGACGGTGGCGGCGGGACGTCCGGGCCCCGGTGCACGCCATGGGTACGACGTGCTCGGCCTCGACCTGGAGGTGCGCCGGCCGCACGGCAGGCTGCTGGCCCTGGACGCGGTACGGCTCTGCCCCGACCGGCACGATGTGGCAGGTCCTGGCGTGCTCTCCGGGCACACCCAGCTGGCTTCGCTCTTCGTCGTGACCGGCCGGACGCCCGCCGCCGAGGTGGCCGACGCCCTGCACGCCGCCCTTGACGGTATGGGGCTGCCGTACGGGGTGAGCGTGCTGCCGCACGACTGCGGCGCGTGGCTGCGGATACTCGGCGACGACGAGGCGGCGGTGGCGTCCGCCCGGTACGCGGGCTGGGACGCCGCCCGCCGGCTCCTCACCGGCTCGCGCGCCCCGGCGCCCGAGGTGAGCAGGCGCCGGGCGGTGTGAACTCCCGCGAGCGGGCCGTGAGCGGGCTCAGGGCAGCGTCAGGATCTCCGCCCCGGTCTCCGTCACCACGAGCGTGTGCTCGAACTGCGCGGTCCGCTTACGGTCCTTGGTCACCACGGTCCAGCCGTCCTCCCACATGTCGTACTCGTACGAGCCGAGGGTGAGCATCGGCTCGATCGTGAACGTCATCCCGGGCCGGATCAGCTCCGTGGCGTACGGGCTGTCGTAGTGCGGGACGATCAGCCCCGAGTGGAACGACGTGCTGATGCCGTGCCCGGTGAAGTCCTTGACGACGCCGTAGCCGAAGCGCTTGGCGTACGACTCGATGACCCGCCCGATGATGTTGATCTGGCGGCCGGGCCGCACCGCCTTGATGGCACGGGCGAGCGACTCCCGGGTGCGCTCCACCAGGAGCCGGGACTCCTCGTCGACGTCCCCGCAGAGATAGGTGGCGTTGTTGTCCCCGTGCACCCCGTTGATGTACGCGGTGACGTCGAGGTTCACGATGTCGCCGTCCCGGAGCACGGTGGAGTCCG
The DNA here is from genome assembly GCF_036014215.1 of Streptomyces sp. NBC_00440. Taxonomy (NCBI): domain Bacteria; kingdom Bacillati; phylum Actinomycetota; class Actinomycetes; order Kitasatosporales; family Streptomycetaceae; genus Streptomyces; species Streptomyces sp. NBC_00440. The sequence continues at coordinate 2,029,960 of NZ_CP107921.1, read as the reverse complement.
GAATCCCGTGGCAGATGACTTCGTTGACTGAGGTGCAGAGAGACTTCTTGAACCCGCGGTAGCCGAGGGTCGACGGATAGGCGCCGTGGTCGCACATGAAGTCATGGGCGACCCGGTCGAGTTCGTCCGTCGTCACACCGGGCACGATGTGCTTGGCGGCCTCCGCCATCGCCTGCGCGGCGATACGGCCCGCGACGCGCATACGCTCGATGGTGTCGGCATCCTGGACTTCCGGCCCGGTGTACGGCGTCGGCGCGGGCTTGCCCACGTACTCGGGACGCCGGATGTTTCCGGGTACGGAACGGGTGGGAGAAAGCTCCCCTGGTACGAGCAGTGACTGGCCAGACATGCCAGCGAGTGTATGAGAGAGGAACCGGCCATGGCTTTGTTCAAGAGGCGAACGACCGCGCAGCCGGGCGACTGGTACTACTGCCTCCAGCACAAAAAGGTCGAAGACGGTCCCGAGTGCCCGGGTAAGAACCGCTTCGGCCCCTACGCCACCCGCGAGGAGGCGGCGCACGCGATGGACAAGGTGGCCGAGCGCAACCTGGAGTGGGACACCGACCCCAAGTGGAACGACGACAAGAGCGCCCCCACCGACGAGGAGGGCTGACCGCCCCGGCGCCGGCATCCCGGCCGGCCGGACCCGACCGCTCCGCGGGTCCGGCTGCTCCGGCAGGTCCGGCGGGTCCGGTCAGATGGCCGCCGCAGCAGCCGCCTCCTCCTTGCGGGCGCGGCGCAGCTGCGCGTCGGTGTCCGTGTCCGCGTCGTACGTCAGCAGCTTCGGCAGCACCGCGGCGAGCACGCCCACCGACGCGACACACGCGAGACCACCGCTCCAGATCGCGTTCCGGGTCCCGGTCCAGCCTGCCAGGGTGCCCGCCCTGACCTGGCCCAGCTGCGGCCCGACGCTGTAGGAGAGCACCTCGATGCCCGCGAGTCTCCCGCGCAGCTCCTCCGGGATGGTCTGGTTCCAGATGGTGGAGCGGCCGAGTCCGCTGAGCATGTCGCCCGCGCCCGCGAACACCAGGCAGAGCAGCACCAGCCAGACATTGGCGAACCAGCCGGCCGCCGTGATCGCCAGGCCCCAGCCCGCCGCCCCGAAGACCACGAAGAGCCCGTGCCGTCTGACCCGTGACGTCCAGCCGCTGGTCAGGCTGAGCAGCACGGACCCCACCGACCCGGCCGCGTACATCAGACCCAGCGCCCAGGTGGCATGCAGATCGTCGGCGAGGAAGGGGAAGACCGTGTTCGGGTAGGCGAAGAACATCGCGGCCAGGTCGATCGCGTACGTCCCCAGCAGCACCGGGCGGCTCCACGCGTACCGTGCGCCCTGCGCGATCCCGCGCAGCGAAGGCCGCTCGGCACCGTGGGACGGCGGCGCGGGCGACAGCCGGGTGCACATGGCCACCGAGACGGCGAAGCCCAGCACGGTGACGCTGTATGCGGTGGGGTATCCGGCGTACGCCACGACCACGCCCGCCAGCGCCGGGCCCGCGATCGCACCGGTCTGCCAGCGCAGCGCGTTCAGCGCGGCGGCCGCGGTGAGCTGGTCGTGCGGCACGATCCGCGCCAGCAGCGAGTCGAGCGCGGGCCGCTGCAGCCCGGCGAGGGCCGAGACCCCGGCCGCCACGACGTACAGCGGCCAGAGCATCGGCGCGGGGATCAGCGCGTTCACCAGGAGCAGTACGGCCAGCAGCCCGAGCCCCGCCTCGGTGGCCAGGATGACCTTGCGCCGGTCGGCCGCGTCGGCGAGCGCGCCGCCGTACAGCCCGAAGACGACCAGCGGCACCAGCTCCACCGCCCCCATCGCACCCACAGCTGCCGGGGAGTCGGTGAGGTCCTTGATCTGGAGCGGCAGCGCGATCAGCGCCATCGAGCTGCCGAAGAAGGCGATCAGGCCCTGGACCCAGAGCAGCCGGAACTCCCGCGACGAGCGCCAGGGGGTGAGGTCGGGGAGGATCGCGCCGAGCCGCGTGCGAGGAGCCACAAGGGGTCATGCTCGGCCGCTTCGCGCCCCGGCCGCAACCGGTTTACCAGCGGCCCGGCGGGGGAGCCGTCAGCTGGTCGGCGAGGCGCGACAGACGGTCGCGGAAGCGTGGCTTGCCACGTTGCGCGGGCAGGCTGTTCTCCCCGGCGGCCGCGCTGACCAGGTGCTGCACGGTGTCGAGATCCACCTCGTCGCCGTCCGCCACGGTCAGCGTCTCGTGTGCGAGTCCGTGCACCTCCGGATCCCCGCCGTCCAGCGTCAGCACGGTGGCACCCGCCCGCCGCGCCCCGTGCACCCGTTCGAGAAGCCCCGCGCCCGGCAGCCCCGGCGCGACGACGAGCAGCGTCTCGCCGCGCCCCGCCGCCTCGATCCGCCCGAGCCCCACGGAGAGATGCGCGGGCTCACCGCCCCCGACCCGGTGCCGTACCAGCGTGGGCGCCAGCTCGGGCAGCCCCGACCAGGCGGCCTCGTCCACGAGATGGGCCGCCAGATGCCAGGGCTCGTACCGCTCGGTCCCCACCAGGAGCAGCCCCCCGCCGTGCGGGACCACGGACGACCGCAGCGCGGTGGCGAACCGGCGGGCGGCGCGCGGCCACTCGGTCCCGGCGAGTACTTCCCGGAGCAGCGCCACCCGTACGGCATCCATGGCCCGGCATCCTGCCCCACCGGGCCGCCCGGCGCGGGCCGTTGGCCGGTCATCACCCGTACGGGCATCGGGCGCCGGCAAGTATGGTCGGGCCATGACTTCCACCGACAGTGCACAGCAGCCGGCCGCCAAGGACCCCTGGGACCTGCCCGACGTCTCGGACCTGGTCGTCGGCGTCCTCGGCGGGACCGGCGACCAGGGGCGCGGGCTCGCCTACCGGCTGGCCAGGGCGGGCCAGAAGGTGATCATCGGCTCGCGCGCCGCCGAGCGGGCCGAGGCCGCGGCCGGAGAGCTCGGGAACGGTGTCGAGGGCGCGGAGAACGCCGAGTGCGCACGCCGCAGCGATGTGGTGATCGTGGCCGTGCCCTGGGACGGGCACGCCAAGACCCTGGAGTCGCTGCGCGAAGAGCTGACCGGCAAGCTCGTGGTCGACTGCGTCAACCCGCTCGGCTTCGACAAGAAGGGCGCGTACGCCCTGAAGCCCGAGGAGGGCAGCGCCGCCGAGCAGGCCGCCGCCCTGCTGCCGGAATCCCGGGTGGCCGCCGCCTTCCACCATCTCTCGGCCGTACTGCTCCAGGACCCGGCGATCGACGAGATCGACACCGATGTGATGGTGCTGGGCGAGGAGCGCGCCGACGTCGAGATCGTGCAGGCGCTCGCCGGGCGGATCGCCGGGATGCGCGGAGTCTTCGCCGGCCGGCTGCGCAACGCCCACCAGGTCGAGTCGCTGGTCGCCAATCTGATCTCGGTCAACCGCCGCTACAAGGCCCACGCGGGGCTGCGCGTCACCGACGTGTGAGTGCGATCGGGCATGGGGGACACTGGGGGGCGAACCGACTCAGCCCCCGGACAGGAGCCGCCCCCATGCCCCGCCTCGCTCTGTACGCCCTCGTCGTCTGCGCCCTCGCCGTAGCAGCGGCCGTGGTCTCCTTCGTCCAGGGCAGCTTCATCGGGATCGTCTGGATCCTGCTGGCGGGACTCTCCTCGAACATGGCCTGGTTCTATCTGCGCAAGAGCCGCGCCGCGAAGTCGGCGAGCGCCACCGCCACCCGCTGACGCCGAGCCGCCCGCTGACCCGGCCGCGCCGCTCGCGCTACCGCGGGCAGAAGAACCCGGCGGGCTGCCCGTACCAGAAGCGGTAGAAGTTCTGCCCGCAGTACGTGTCGTTGCCGCTGACCCCGACACCGCGCAGGATCGCGTCGATCAGGTCGAAGAACGCGTGGTTCAGTGACGGGATCCACAGGAGCGCGAACACCGCGATCATCCCGACCTGCCCGAACGGCTCGACCTGGCGGCGGACGCTGTGCGGCAGCCAGGGCTCGATCACGCCGTACCCGTCGAGCCCCGGCACCGGCAGGAAGTTCAGGATCGCCGCCGTGAACTGGAGCAGCGCGAGGAAGCCCAGCGCGTAGCGGAACAGCGGCGGTACGCCGTCCAGCGCGTGCAGCCAGAACGGCGCCGTGCAGACGAACGCGAACAGCACATTCGTCAGCGGTCCCGCCGCCGAGATCAGACTGTGCCGCCAGCGGCCCCTGATCCGGCCCCGCTCGATGAAGACCGCGCCACCGGGCAGACCGATCCCGCCCAGCACCAGGAAGATCAGCGGCAGCACGATGGAGAGCATCGCGTGTGTGTACTTCATCGGGTTGAGGGTGAGATAGCCCTTCGCGCCGACCGAGATGTCACCGCTGTGCAGGGCGCTGCGCGCGTGCGAGTACTCATGCAGACAGAGCGACACCACCCACGCCGACGTCACGAAGAGGAACACCGAGAAACCGGGGACCTTCGCGAAGTCCGCCCACACCGCCCAGCCGGTGACCGCCATGACAGCGACGATCCCCAGGAAGACCGGACTGATCCGCCGCTCGCTGCGGCGGGTGAAGGCGGTGGTCATGGACGGAGCTCCTGATGGGTGGGCGGTGCGTGGGCGGCCGTGTCTCAAGAGCTCCGACCGTACAGGTGACACGCGCTAAACGTCTCGCGGTCGGGGAGGGGTTCCGGGCAGGGTGGGGGCATGACGGTATGGCAGGTGGTGTACGCGGACTGGGAGATGGAGTGCTGCGGCACCCCGTTCTCGGTGGGCGACGAGGTCACCTGGACCGTGGGCCCGTACGCCGGGGCCGGCCCCGGCCTGCCCGACGGGACGCTCCGCGTCTCGAACCACAGCATGGGCGGTCCGGAGGCGGAGCCGCTGACGGCGCGCGTCCGGTCGATCCAGGTGATGACGGAGGAGTTCGTGGAGGCGACGAGCGGGTCCGGGTACGAGCCCGTGCCGGGGCGGCTCGGGCTGCGGTCCGTGCGGCGCTGCCCGAAGTGGTTCAGCCGGGAGGCGGACGGGGCCGGCGCGCCGGGTCACGACAGGCGTGCGACCGGTGTCCTGGTCGAGCTGGAAAGACCGGGCGGCTGAGGTGCGCCGGGTAACGGACAATGGGCCCGTGCGCTACCGGATCCTCTCCACGACCCAGGCGCTCCGCCCCGACGGCACGGCCGTCGCCCTCGGCGGGGCGCGGCTGCGTGCTCTCCTCACCGTGCTGGCGCTGCGCGTCGGACGGACCGTCCCGGCGGCCGTGCTGGTCGGCGAGGTGTGGGACGGCGAGCCGCCCGCCGACGCCACCGGCGCGCTCCAGGCGCTGGTGGCCCGGCTGCGGCGGGCCATCGGACATGCGGCCGTCGTCTCCGTGGACGGCGGGTACCGGCTGTGCGCCGATCCGGACGACGTCGATCTGTACCGGTTCGAGCGGCTGGCGGGGGAGGGGGCGCGGGCGCTGGACGAGGGCGACCCGGCCAAGGCGGCCGTTCTCCTGGAGGACGCGCTGGCGCTGTGGCGGGGGATGGTGCTCGCCGACCTCCCCGACCGCACGGCGGTGGCGGCCCGCTGGGAGGCCCGGCGGCTGGACACGCGCCGGGCGGCGCTCGGCGCCGCGCTCGCGCTCGGCCGGGCCGATGAGACGCTGCCGGAGCTGGCCGCGCTCTGCGCCGGCCATCCGATCGACGAACCGCTGCAGGCCCTGCGGATCCGGGCGCTGCGGGACGCGGGGCGGACGGCGGAGGCGCTGGTGGCGTACGAGGAGGTGCGGCGCGGCCTCGTGGAGCGGCTCGGCGTGGACCCGGGGCCCGAACTGCGCTCGCTGTACGCCGAGTTGCTGTCATCCGGCGAGCCCGCCGCAGAGCACCGGCCGGACGGGCAGGCCCCGGCCGCACCCGCCGCCGGACCGGAGACCCCGGACCAGCAGCCCCCGAGCGGGCAGATCACTGACCGGCAGCCGCCGGGCCTGGACACCTCTGAGCAGGCGAGCCCCGCCCCGGCCCCCGGACGCCCGCCCGGCAACCTGCGGGCCCGGCTGACCAGCTTCGTCGGACGTGAGAGCGACATCGACGCCCTGCGCGGCGACCTCGGGTCGGCCCGGCTCGTCACGCTGCTCGGCCCCGGCGGGGCCGGCAAGACCCGGCTCTCGCAGGAGGCGGCCGAGGCCGCCTCCGGAGCCTGGCCCGACGGGGTGTGGCTGGCCGAACTGGCCCCGGTGGACGACCCGGAGACCGTGCCCGAAGCGGTACTGGGCGCACTCGGCGCCCGCGAGACGGTGCTGCGCGGTGCGGGCGCCGAGGAGATACGCGCCGCCGACCGGCACGCGGACGACCCCCTCACCCGGCTCGCCGAGCACTGCGCGCGGCGCCGGATGCTGCTCCTGCTCGACAACTGCGAGCACGTCATCGGGGCCGCCGCCACCCTCGCCGAGGAACTCCTCGCACACTGCCCCGGTCTGACGATCCTCGCCACCAGCCGGGAGCCGCTCGGGGTGCCCGGCGAGGTCGTACGCCCCCTCGAACCGCTGCCCCAGCCGTCCGCGCTGCGGCTGTTCGCCGAGCGCGGGAGCGCCGCGAGACCGGGCTTCCGGATCGACGACGACCCGGCGGCCGCCACCGAGATCTGCCGCCGCCTCGACGGACTGCCGCTGGCCATCGAACTCGCCGCGGCCCGGCTGCGGATGCTCTCCCCGCGCCAGATCGCCGACCGCCTCGACAACCGGTTCCGGCTGCTCACCGGTGGCGCCCGGACCACCCTGCCGCGCCAGCAGACCCTGCGGGCGGTCGTCGACTGGTCCTGGGACCTGCTGGACGGGCCGGAGCGCACCGTACTGCGCAGGCTCTCCGTCTTCGCCGGGGGCTGCGGGCTCACCGCGGTGGAGGCGGTGTGCGGCGCCGACGCCCTGGACGTACTGGGTTCACTGGTCGACAAGTCCCTGGTGGTGGCGGCCCCTTCGGGCGAAGGCGACATGCGCTACCGGCTGCTCGAAACCGTCGGCGAGTACGCGGCCGAGCGGCTGGACGAGGCCGGGGACCGCGCCGATGCCGAGCGCTGCCACCTGGTGCACTACCGGGAGCTGGCCAGGCGGGCCGACCCCGAACTGCGCGGGCACGGGCAGCGCGCGGCGATCGACCTGCTGGTGCGCGAGTACGAGAACGTGCGCACCGCCCTGCGCCGGGCCGTCGCCGCGGGCGACGAGCAGGAGGCGCTGATCCTGGTGCACTCCCTCGCCTGGTTCTGGCAGATGCGCGATCTGCGCAGCGACTCCAGGCACTGGACCGCCGCGACCGCGGAACTCGGCCCCGACCCGTTCGAACCGCCGGTCGTGAAGGCCCCGCCGCTGCACGCGCGGTGCACGGACGCCCCGCCGCCGATGAGCCCCGAACTCCTGGAGGAGGCGCGGCGCGGGGTGCGGCTGATCCACCTGACCTCGGCCGACCACGACTTCGACGACTGGAACACACCGGAGAGCAGGGAGCGGCTCAGCCGGGTGGTGGAGGCCTACGGCCCCGGGCTGCCGCAGACCTGCCGGAGCCCCGCCTCGCTCTGGTTCTTCGCCGTCATGCTCACCGGCACCGGCTCCCCCGACCAGCTGCGGGTGGTGCTCGACGAGACGGTGCGTTCCTGCCGGAACTTCGGCTACGAGTGGGAGCTGGCCTCCGCCCTGCAGATGCGGGCCAACATCCTGGCCAATCGCAGCGACTGGGCGGGCGACGCGTCCAGGGACGCCGAGGAGGCCCTCGACATCTTCATCCGCCTCGGCGACGCCTGGGGCGCCGGCGAGGCGCTCTCGGCGCGGGGCGAGGCGCGTGAGCGGCGCGGCGACTTCCTGCTCGCTGGTGAGGATTACCGGATGGCCCTGGGCTACGCCGAGAAGCTCGGCGCCCGGACCCAGGTCGCGGTGTTGCGGGCGCGGCACGCCGGGGTGCTCCTCGAAGCGGGCCGCGGCGATGAGGGCGAGGCGATCCTGCGGGAACTCCTGGCGGAGGAGCAGGGCCCCGACCTCGGGCACGAGGTCTGGCCGATGGCCCGGATGTTCCTCGCGATGTGGCTGGGCCGCAGCGGCCGGACGGCGGAGGCGCGGGTCGAACTGGACCTGCTGCACGAGAAGTTCACGTCGGGGCCGCTCGCCGTCTTCGAGGGCATCCTGCTCGGTCTGACGGCCTGGCTCGACAACGAGGAAGGCCGGTACGCCGACGGCATCGACCATGCACGGAAGGCGCTGACCCGGACCCGTGATCCGCTGTCGCTGATGGTGGCCCCGCAGATGCCCGCCACTCATCTGGTGACGTATGCCTGGTCGCTGGCGGGCCTCGGCGATCCGGCGGACGCCCGGGACGCGGCGCGGCTGATCGCGGCATCCGACGCGCAGCTGCCGCCCGGCCACTTCAGCGCGGCCACGGAGCGCGCCAACCGAGGGAAGGCCGAGGCGGCCGCCCGCGCGGCGCTGGGGGACGCCGGCTACGAGCGTGCGTACGCCGAGGGCGGTGGCCTCACCCCGGAGGAGGCCACCGCCCTGGTGGAGCGACGCGATCGGTGAACGGGACCGCCGGGCCGGCGGACCCGGCGGCCCGGTCAGGTCTTCTTGCGGAACTTCCGGATCGCCAGCGGAGCGGTGAGCGCGGTGATCGCCACCGACCAGCCGAGCGTCATCAGCACGGAGTGGGCGACCGGGCCGCCGTTCACCAGGTTCCGTGCCGCGTCCGCGAGGTTGGAGAGCGGGTTGTAGTCGGTGAACGCCTGGAGCCAGCCGGGCATCGTGGTGGGCGGGGCGAAGATCGACGAGCCGAACTGCAGCGGCATCAGAACCAGCATGGCCATCCCCTGGACGGCCTGCACCGTCTTCATGGTCAGTCCGAGCAGAATGAAGATCCACATCAGCGAGGCGCCGAACACCAGCGAGAGGCCGATCGCCGCGAAGAGCGAGAGCACCGAGGTGTGGATGGTGAGGCCGAGGATGAAGCCCACGGTCAGCAGGATCGTGATGGCGACCAGCATCCGGCCGATCTCCACGACGATCTTCGCGATGAGGACGGACGACCGGGCGATGGGCATACTGCGGAACCGGTCCATCACCCCCTTCTTGAAGTCGTCGTTGACCCCGGTGCCGACGGCCATGGCGATGTTCATGCCCATCATCGCCATCAGGCCGGGGACGACGTAGTCGACGTACTGCGTCTGGTTGCCCTTGCCCGCGATGGCGCCGCCGAAGACGAACACGAACAGCAGGGTGAAGATGATCGGCATGAACAGGACGTCGAACATCGACTCCGGATCTGCCTTGATCTGCAGCGCGTTGCGCCGGGCCAGCGCTCCGATGTGGCGCAGATTGGCCCGCAGCCCGATCCGCCCCTCACCGGCGGTCGCGGCAGTCACGGCGGGTGCCGGTTTCTCGATCGTTGCCGTGCTCATACCGCGGCCTCCTGGACCTGGTCCGTCTTCTCGTTCTCGTCGAAGCCGTCCTGCACGGTGGGCTTCTGGCCGGTGATGGCCAGGAACACCTCGTCCAGGCTGGGCAGATGGGTACCGATGTTGGTGATGCCGAAGCCGCGCGAGGCCAGCAGGCCGACCACCGCGGTCAGTTGCTCGTCGCTGAGGATCGGCACATTGAGCAGACCCTCGTCGGGCACCGCCTGCGAGCCGGCGACACCGTCGAGCCCTGCCTCAGCCAGGGCGCGCGCCATGGCGGGCAGCTGGGCACGGTCGCTCGGCTCGATCCGGAGGGTGCGGCCGCCGACCTTCGCCTTCAGCTCGTTCACCTTGCCGTTGGCGATGACCTTGCCCTTGTCGATGACCGTCAGCTCGTTGGCGAGCTGCTCGGCCTCCTCCATGTACTGGGTGGTGATGAGCACGGTCGCCCCCTCCGCGACCATCCGCTGCACCTCGTCCCAGACCTCGTTGCGGGTACGGGGGTCGAGACCGGTCGTCGGCTCGTCGAGGAAGAGCACGGACGGGCGGCCGATCATGGAAGCGGCCAGGTCGAGCCTGCGGCGCATCCCGCCCGAGTAGTTCATCGCGGCCTTCTTGGCGGCCTCCGTCAGCGAGAACCGCTCAAGCAGCTCGTCCGCGCGGCGCCTGGCGTCCTTGCGGGGGAGGTCGAGCAGCCTGCCGATCATGTAGAGGTTCTCCCGGCCGGAGAGCTTCTCGTCGACCGATGCGTACTGCCCGGTGAGACCGATGACCCGGCGCAGCTGCCGGGGCTGGGTCAGGACGTTGTAGCCGGCCACGGTCGCGGTGCCCGAGTCGGGTTGCAACAGGGTGGAGAGGACTCGTACGAGGGTGGTCTTCCCGGCGCCGTTGGGCCCGAGCACACCGAGGACCGTGCCCTCCCGGACGTCCAGGTCCACGCCGTCCAGGGCCTTCGTGTCCCCGTAGTGCTTCACCAGCCCCCGCACCTGTACGGCGGGTCCGCCGTTCCCGGGGTTCTTGTCGATTCGCGTCATGCCGACTATCAGACCAGCCACCACTGACAAGTCACCGACAGAATGCCGACAGCCCGCCGATGGGGGATGTCGGCGGGCTGTCGGTCCGTGCGGCAGTGGCCTCGAAGGGGCCCGGGAAGGGCCGGACAGGACCTAGTGGAAGGTGTGCTGCTCCTGCGGGAACGTCCCGCCGACGACCTCGTCGGCGAACTCCTTCGCCGCGTCGCCGAGCGTCCGGCGGAGGTCCGCGTACTGCTTGGTGAAGCGCGGCACCTTGCCGCCCGTCAGACCGACCATGTCGGTGTAGACGAGCACCTGCGCGTCGCACTCGGGGCCGGCGCCGATCCCGACCGTCGGAATGTGCAGGATGCGGGTGACCTCGGCGGCCAGCTCGGCGGGTACGAGTTCGAGTACGACCGCGAACGCGCCCGCGTCCTGCACGGCCTTGGCGTCGCGCAGCAGCTGCTGTGCGGCCTCCTCGCCGCGGCCCTGCACCCGGTAGCCCATGGAGTTGACGGACTGCGGCGTCAGCCCGATGTGCCCCATGACGGGGATGCCGGACCGCACCAGCAGATCGATCTGCTGGTGGGAGCGCTCGCCGCCCTCCAGCTTCACCGCGCCCACGCCCGCGTCCTTGATCAGCCGCATCGCGCTGCGCAGTGCCTGGACGGGGCCTTCCTGGTAGCTGCCGAAGGGCAGGTCGGCGACGATCAGCGCCCTTGAGGTGCCGCGTACGACGGCGGCGGAGAGCATCGTCATCTCGTCGAGGGTGACCGGGACCGTGGTGTCGTAGCCGAGATGGCAGTTGCCCATCGAGTCGCCGACGAGCATCACCGGGATGCCTGCCTCGTCGAAGACGGAAGCGGTCATCGCGTCGTACGCGGTGAGCATGGGCCACTTCTCGCCGCGCTCCTTGGCGCCGCCGATGTCGTGGACGGTGATGCGCCTGCTGCTCCGGCCGCCGTACAGCGCCTTGCTGCTGTCGGCGGGCTTCCCGGCGGAGGCGGTGGGGCTCTGGGGGTTCAACGCGCGCGTCATCGCAACGCTCCTGTTCGTCATCTCGAGGCGCCCTGACGGCGTCCCCGGACCGCCTCCATGGTTGCACCGGACCGCCGTCGTACGGAAGTGGGCTCCGGGCCCGCAACCGGCCGCCGGGTAAAATCTTTTCGATACGAGACGGTGTCGTATCGAAATTGCTAAGCTGTCCGCATGACCAACTCCACGGGGCCAGTCGCAGCGCCCCGCATACCCGAAGCCGTACACCGGCGCCGCTGGGCGATCCTGGCCGCGCTGATGCTGAGCCTGCTGATAGTGGTGCTCGACAACTCCATCCTCAATGTGGCGGTCAAGACCATCGCCGCCCCCGCGCCGACCGGACTCGGCGCCACCCAGAGCCAGCTGGAATGGGCGATCAACGCCTACACGCTGGTCTTCGCCGGACTGCTCTTCACCGCGGGTCTCCTGGGTGACCGCATCGGCCGCAAGAAGGTCCTGCTCTTCGGGCTCGCGGTCTTCGGAATCGGCTCGGTGCTCGCCGCGCTCTCCACCTCGCCGGCCGAACTCGTCGCGTTCCGGGCCGTGATGGGCCTCGGCGGGGCCTTCGTGATGCCCGCCACTCTCGCCGTGCTGATGAACGTCTTCGAGCGCGAGGAGCAGCCCAAGGCCATCGGTATCTGGGCAGGCGGCGTCGGCCTGGCCATCGCCATCGGCCCGATCACCGGCGGAGTGCTGCTCGAACACTTCTGGTGGGGCTCGGTGTTCCTGGTCAATGTGCCGGTGGTGATCGTCGCGCTGATCGCGATGGTGCTGCTGGTCCCCGATTCGAGGGACCCCAACCCCGGCCACATCGACCCGGTGGGCGTGAGCCTGTCCATCGTCGGCCTGGTGCTGCTGGTGTACGGGATCATCCGCGGCGGCGAACTGGCCGACTTCACCGCGCCGTCCGTACTGCTGACCACGCTCGGCGGGGTCGCGGTGCTGACCGGCTTCGTGCTGTACGAGAAGCACAGCAGCCACCCGGCCATCGACGTCACCTACTTCAAGAACCCGGCGTTCTCCGCGGCCGTCGCCGCCATCGCGCTGGTCTTCTTCGCGCTGATGGGCGTCACCTTCTTCTCCGCGTTCTACATGCAGAGCGTCCGCGGCTACAGCGCGCTGGAGTCCGGCGTCCTGCTGCTCCCGCTCGCCGCGGCCCAGATGATCTTCTCGCCGCGGGCCAGGCTCGTCGTCGAGCGGTTCGGCGCCCGCGCCGTCTGCACGGCCGGCATGGTGCTGGTCGCCGCCGGGCTCGGCTGTTTCGCGTTCTTCGGCGCTGGTACGCCCATCTGGGTGATGGAGGCCGTCTTCTTCGTCATGGGCACGGGAATGGCCCACATCATGCCGCCGGTCACCGTCTCGATCATGCAGTCGCTGCCCCGTGAGAAGGCCGGTTCCGGTTCCGCGATCAACAACACCTTCCGCCAGGTGGGCGGGGCGCTCGGGGTCGCCGTCCTGGGGTCGGTGCTCTCCGCCTCGTACCGGAGTGGCATCGAGGGTCACCTCGGCGCGGTGCCGCCCGGTGCGCGCAAGGCGGCGGGGGAGTCGATCGAGGCGACGCTGGGCATCGCGGAGAAGCTCGGCCCGGCCGGCCGCGCACTCGCGGGCCGGGCGGACACCGCATTCCTGCACGCCATGCATGTGACGGCACTCGGCTCGGCCGGGGTCGCCCTGCTCGGCGCCGTCGTGGTGGTGCTCTTCCTGCCCGGCCGTCCGAAGTCCGGCGGCGCCGCCGGAGCGGAGGTGGAGGCGGTCCCCGCGTCGGCGACAATCGGTACGGACTGAACGGACAGCGAGAGGTGGAGCGGGCGTGCCCCCGACGGAACACAGGCCGGCTGAGCAGCGGCGCGGACGGCCGCGCTCGGAGGCGGTCGAGCGGTCGATCGTCGAGGCCGTGGTGAAGCTGCTGGAGGAGGGCGTCCCGCTCACCGAGGTGTCCATCGAGCGGGTCGCCCGCACCGCGGGCGTCGGCAAGGCGACCATCTACCGCCGCTGGAAGGGCAAGGAAGAACTCTTCATCGATGTGCTCAAGGCCATCGAGCCCGCTGCCCCGGAGCTGCGGGGCACCTCGGTCCGCGACTATCTGGTCGCCATGCTCGAATCGCTGCGTCGGCAGGGCCTCGCGAAGCGCTCATCGACACTGCTGTACAACGTCTTCGCGCAGATGCAGAGCTATCCGGAACTCTGGCGGGCCTACCACGACACGGTCGTCGAGGCCCGCCGCCGGATGGGGGCGGAGATCGTACGCCGGGGGATCGAGGAGGGTGAGATCCGCTCCGACCTCGCCCCGGACCTGATCAACGACCTGTTCGTGGGGCCCATGCTGCTGCGCACCGTGCTCCGCCCCGAAGCGGAGCTCGATGACGATCTGGCCGCCCGGGTCGTGGACGCGCTCCTGGAGGGGCTCGCTCCGCGCGGAAGCGAGGGGCAGCACAGCTGAAATATGCGCATTCCGTCACAACCGGAACTCCAGGTGCCACCCCCACGTCCTCGTGACAGTACGGCCGTGTCCCCACGGCGCGGAAAGTGCCGTTCCATCGCTTAGTGTCAAGGGCGGGACGGCGTGCACGGCAAGGCAGCGAGGGCAACGGTATGGCGCAGGCGCACTTCACGGACACGGAACACGGCGGCTCGGAGCACGGGCATTCCGAGTCCGGTTCCCGGCGTCTGTTCGGCGGGCGCTGGCGGGGTGACCAGGGCATCTGGCGCCGCGGCATCGTCCTCGCGTGCTTCGCCGTTCTGCTCACGCTGACGATGCTCTTCCACGGGCATCTCCCCAACGACATCGGCAACCTCGGCAGTCTCACCGAGACCTTCCTGCCCTGGCTGGGCCTGATCGGCATCCCGGTCCTGCTCGTTCTGGGGCTGCTGCGCCGCTCGGCCACCGCGCTGATCGCCCTGCTGCTGCCCGTCATCGTCTGGCTGAACGTCTTCGGCGGACTGCTCACCGACAAGTCGGCCTCCGGCGGCGACCTGGTGGTGGCCACCCACAACGTGAACGCGGCGAACCCCGACCCGGTGGGCACCGCGAAGAAGGTCGCCGCTTCGGGCGCCGACGTGGTCGCCCTGGAGGAGCTGGCGGCGGGCAAGGTCTCGACGTACTCGAAGGCCCTCGCGGCCACCTACCCGTACCACGCGGTGGAGGGCACGGTCGGGCTCTGGAGCAAGTACCCGATGAGCGACACCGAGCCCGTCAATATAAGGCTCGGCTGGGTCCGCGCCCTGCGGTCCACGGTCACCACACCCAAGGGCAAGGTCGCTTTCTACGTCGCGCACCTCCCCTCGGTGCGGGTGAAGCTCGACGCCGGGTTCACCGCGTCGCAGCGCGACCAGAGCGCGGACGCGCTGGGTGCGGCCATCAGGAAGGAGCCGCTGAAGGACGTGGTGCTCCTCGGTGACCTCAACGGGACGATGAACGACCGTTCGCTGAACGCGGTGAGCGCGCAGATGCGCTCCACCCAGGGCGCAGCGGGCAACGGCTTCGGCTTCAGCTGGCCCGCGAAGTTCCCGATGGCGCGGATCGACCAGATCCTGGTCAAGGGCGCCGACCCGGTCTCCTCCTGGACGCTGCCCAGGACCGGCAGCGACCATCTGCCGATCGCGGCCCGCATCAAGCTCCAGGGATAGGCGTTCCCGGGAGACGCACATCACTTAACGGGGCGTTCACCTGCCGGAACAACACGGTGGGGACACTTTGTTCAGCAGGAGAACTTACGCTGGTCCTCGGGCACGCCGCCGTGCCCCCGTTTCCCGTACTCCCCGTGATCCCGTCCCCGTGTTCCGCTCTCGTAAGAGAAGGTCTCCCTTCATGCCCCTGGCCCTGCTCGCGCTGGCCATCTCCGCGTTCGGCATCGGCACCACAGAGTTCGTGATGATGGGCCTGCTGCCCAATGTCGCCGACGACCTGGGCACCTCCGTGCCCACTGCGGGCTATCTCGTCTCCGCCTACGCGATCGGCGTCGTCGTCGGCGCCCCGCTCCTCACCGCCATCGGCTCCCGGATCCCGCGCAAGCGGATGCTGCTGCTCCTGATGGCCCTGTTCACCGTCGGCAACCTGGCATCCGCCTTCGCGCCCGGCTTCGGCTGGCTGCTGGCCGGGCGGGTACTCGCCGGGCTGCCGCACGGCGCCTTCTTCGGCGTCGGCGCGGTCGTCGCCTCAGGCCTGGTCGACGAGGGCAGGCGCGGCCGCGCCGTCGCCACCATGTTCCTCGGCCTGACCATCGCCAACATCGTCGGCGTCCCCGCCGCCACCCTGCTCGGGCAGCACCTCGGCTGGCGCGCCACCTTCGTCGTGGTCGGCGTGATCGGCCTGGTGGCGCTGGCCGCGCTGGCCCGGCTCATCCCGTACGTCCCCGTCGACGCACACCAGAGCCTGCGCCACGAGGTGCGCGCCCTCGGCAACCGGCAGGTGCTCCTCGGGCTGCTCACCGCGGTCTTCGGCTTCGCCGGGGTCTTCGCCGTGTACAGCTACCTCGCCTCGATCACCACCGAGGTCATGGGCTTCTCCGAGTCCTCGGTGACCCTGGTGCTCGCGCTCTTCGGTATCGGTATGACGCTGGGCGCGCTGGCCGCCGGGCCGCTGAGCGACCGGGCGCTGCGCCCCACGGTGTACGGCTCGCTGGCCGGGCTCGCCGTCGTGCTGGTCGCGTTCGACTTCACCGTCCATGTGAAGTGGGCCGCGCTGCTGAGCGTGGTGCTCCTCGGCGCGGTCGGCTTCATGACCACGACCCCGCTCCAGATGCTGGTGATGGAGAAGGCCAGGTCGGCCCCCACCCTCGCGTCGGCCTCCAACCACTCCGCCTTCAACCTGGCCAACGCGGGCGGCGCCTGGCTCGGCGGGGTCGCCATCGCGGCAGGCTGGGGCTGGATGTCACCGACCCTGGTGGGCGCGGCGCTCGCCGTGATCGGTCTCGCCATCGCGGTGACCGCGGGCGTGCTGGACCGCGGTACGCGGAAGGGGGCCTCCCGCGTGGTCGCGGAAGGCCCCCGTACGGAGCGTGCGCTCAGCTCGTCTCGCGCCAGCGGTTCGTGATCGGCAGCCGCCGGTCCTTGCCGAACCCCTTCGCGGAGATCTTGGTGCCCGGCGGGTACTGACGCCGCTTGTACTCGGCGGTGTCCACCATCCGGAGCGTCTTCGCCACCAGCTCCGGGTCGAACCCGGCCGCGACAATGGAGTCGAGGCCCTGGTCGGCGTCGACGTACCGCGCCAGGATCGCGTCGAGCACCTCGTAGTCCGGCAGCGAGTCCGTGTCGACCTGACCCGGGCGCAGCTCGGCGCTGGGCGGCTTGGAGATCGAGTTCTCCGGGATCGGCGGCGTCTGGCCCCGCTCGGCCGCCGCCCGGTTCCGCCACTCGGCGAGCCGGAAGATCGAGGTCTTGTAGACGTCCTTGATCGGGCCGTACGCGCCGACCGAGTCGCCGTAGAGCGTCGAGTACCCCACCGCCAGCTCGGACTTGTTGCCCGGCGCGAGCACGATCTGGCCCTCCTGGTTGGAGATGGCCATCAGCGTGGTGCCGCGCAGCCGCGACTGGAGGTTCTCCTCGGCCAGGCCGGTGAGCGAGAGCGACTCCATGTACGCGTCGAACATCGGCGCGATCTCCACGGTCCGGTAGTTCAGCCCGGTACGCCGGGCCAGTTCGGCCGCGTCGCCCCGGGAGTGGTCGGACGAGTACTTGGACGGCATCGAGACGCCGTACACGTTCTTCGCACCAATGGCGTCGCAGGCGATGGCCGCGACGAGCGCCGAGTCGATACCGCCGGAGAGCCCGATCAGCACCGAGGAGAAGCCGTTCTTCGCCGCGTACGCCCGCAGGCCCACGACCAGCGCCGTGTACAGCTCCTCGTCGTCGTCGAGCCGGTCGGCGTAGCCGCCGGGCAGCTCGGCCGGGTACTCGGGAACCGGCTTGTCGGAGAGCGTGACGTGCTCGATGCGCAGCCCGTCGGCGACCACGCCGGAAGGGACCGGGCCCGCGGCGGGCAGCTCCAGGTCGACCACCACACAGCCCTCGGTGAACTGCGGTGCCCGCGCGACGACTTCGCCGTCCTGGTCGACCACGATCGAGTCGCCGTCGTAGACCAGCTCGTCCTGGCCGCCGGTCATCGCGACGTACGCGGTGGTGCAGCCGGCCTCCCTGGCCCGCTTGCGGACCAGCTCAAGGCGCTGGTCGTCCTTGTTCAGCTCGTACGGCGACGCGTTGATCGAGACCAGCAGCCCGGCGCCGGCCGACCGGGTGGCGGGGACCCGTCCGCCGTCCTGCCAGAGGTCCTCGCAGATGGCGAGCGCGACATCGACGCCGTGCACCCGGATCACCGGGAGGGTCTCGCCGGGGACGAAGTAGCGGAACTCGTCGAAGACGCCGTAGTTCGGCAGGTGGTGTTTGGAGAAGGTCAGCGCGACCTCCCCGCGGTGCAGCACGGCCCCGGCGTCCCGCGGGGCGCCCGCGGGCTGCCCGTAGCGGGGCTGGGCCTTCTCGGTGCGGTCGAGGTAGCCGACGACGACGGGGACCTCCCCGAACCCTTCGGTGTCCAGCCGGGCGGCGAGCGCGCGCAGCGCGGCCCGGGACGCGTCGACGAAGGACGACCGCAGGGCCAGGTCCTCGACGGGGTATCCGGTCAGCATCATCTCGGGGAACGCCACCAGATGGGCGCCCTGCTCGATGGAGTGCCGGGTCCAGTGGACGATCGCCTCGGCGTTCCCGGCGAGGTCACCGACGGTCGAGTCGATCTGATTCAGTGCGAGGCGTAGTTGAGGCACGTGGCCAGTGTAATCGTCTCTCTGACGCGATGTCCTGCTGGGAGGGTGCGCGGTATGTCACTGCGGCAGGCCGCTGCGGCATGTCACAGCAGTGCCGCCCCGCCCCCACCCGCGATGCGGGGTTGCAGGGGGCGGGGCGGCGACTGTGACTACCGCGTGCGACGACGGGTCGCCGTACCGCGGACGTCAGTGACAGCCTGCGGCGGTCAGCGACGGGCGAACGAGCTGATGTACGTCCGTCCCGGGCTGCCGACACCCGTCACGTCGTCGTAGCCGACGGTGGCGGTCAGCGAGGAGTCCGCGCCGAGCGTCCGCAGCGAGGTCAGCAGACCACCGCTCGCGTCGACACTGTTGGCGAAGTCGACCCGGACGACCGACTGGGTGTGGCCCGCGCCCAGCGGGTGGTCGGTGACGTCGTGGTACGCCGACGTGCCGTAGCGGGAGTAGATCGACGGGTTGGCGAACCCGATCGGAACCCCGTGCTGCGCCTGCTGCGCCAGCGCCTGGATGCCCGCGATGACCGGAGCCGCCAGCGAGGTGCCGCCGATGCGGTACTCGCTGTACTGCTGCGAACCGTCCGGGAAGGTCTGCGTCTGGCCCACCAGGAAACCGGTGTTCGGGTCAGCGATCGCCGAGATGTCCGGAGTGGTGCGCATGGCCGTCTTGCCGTTGGCCTTGGCGAGCTTCCCGGGGACCACACCGCGCTGGTAGAACGGCTGCGCCACGGTCTTGCTGGTGCCGCCGCCCGCGCCGCCGTTGAAGGTGCCGGGGAAGGCCGTCCAGGTCTTGTTGTCGGCCGAGAGGCTCGACTTCAGGGTGCCCCAGCCGGTCTCCCACTGGTACTTGTCGCCCTTGCCCACGGCGAGCGAGGTACCGCCGACCGCCGTCACCCAGGCGGAGTTGGCCGGGGTGTCGACCTGCTTCGTACCGGTGTTGGCGACCTCGTCGCCGTTGTCGCCGGTGGAGAAGTAGAAGCCGATGCCCTCGACGGCGCCCAGCTGGAAGACCTGGTCGTAGGCGGCCGCGACGGCCGGGGTCTCGTTGGCCTCGATGTCGCCCCAGGAGTTGGAGACGATGTCGGCGAGGTGGTTGTCGACGACCTTGCCGAGCGAGTCGAGCAGCGCGTCGTCGTTGCAGGACGCGGCGCCGACGTACACGATGTCCGACTTGGGTGCCACCGCGTGGACGGCCTGGACGTCGAGGGTCTCCTCGCCGTACCAGCCGGCCGCGCCGCACTCGTCGATGTCGGTGTAGTCGCTCGGCAGCACCTGCGAGAGCTGGCCGCCGGCGTACGCGCTGTCGCCGTTGCGCTTGGCGTACTTGGTCGCGTCCTGCGCGATGGTCGGCGAGGCGTAGGCGTCCGTGATGGCGACCGTGACGCCCTTGCCGGTCTTGTTGCCCGCGCCGTACGCGGAGCGCAGCTGCTGACCGGTGTAGCCCTTGATCGCGTAGGGGGCCTTCTCGCCGTACGCGTTCGGAAGCGTCTTGTTGACCTTCGAGCCGTAGTACGACGACATCGGCCCGGCGTTCTTGAAGACCGCGCTGGGCGGGGGCAGCGTCGTGGTGTCGTGCTTGACGTTGTGCGGCGCGTTGTCGAGGCCGACCACCGTCAGCACCGCACCGCGGAGGGACGCGGGCGCAGAAGCCGTCGACGTCGGGGCGCGGTAGGTCTTGCTGCCCTTACGGTAGTTGTGCAGCTGCGTCGAGAAGGCCTTCTCGGCCGCGCTCACGTCACCGCTGACCGAGACGTAGTGCTGGTTCGAGCCGGTGACCTTCAGACCCGAGGACTTCAGCCAGGCGGTGACCTGCTTGATCTGCTCGGGCGTCGTGCCGAAGCGGGCCTTGGCCTGCTTCGCGCTCAGGTACTTGCCGTAGGAGGCGGACTGCGGGTCCGACACCTCCTTCGCGTACGCCGTCAGGCCCTGGGCGTCGCGCCCGGCCAGATAGACGCGCGCGTTCACCTGGCCCGAGTTCGCGCTCGCGCCACGGTCGGCGGAGGCCTTCGCCCACAGCGGCTTGGTGCCCTGAAGTGCATGGCGGCTGCCCGTACCGGAGTCGGCGTTGGCGCTGGGTATGGACAGAGCCAGCGCGCCGGCGAGCAGTGGCAGTGTCGCTGCCACGCTCAGCCCGGCGCGCATTTTCGAGCGGCTGGATCTCATGGAACCCCCTGTGTTGCGGTTCGTCGCAGGTACGCGTGTACGCCACACCCTGCCCGATGAACAGCTCATGCCAGGGGTATGTGATGACCAAGAAGAGATCAAGGAACGGTCATGAACCGGCAGTTGATCCCGTTGTTGCCGAAGCGCCCCTTTCCTTCAGCAGATCGGCCATGAGCTGCACCTCGGACTGCTGGGCGGCCACCATTCCCTGCGCCAGCTTCTTCTCCGCGCCGACCTTGCAGAGCTGCACACACCCCTCCGCCATGTGGATACCGCCCTTGTGGTGGGCCGTCATCAGCTGGAGGTAGAGGATCTCCGCCTTCCTGCCGCTCAGCTTCCGCAGGGTGGAGAGCTGCGCCGTGGTGGCCATGCCGGGCATCAACGCCCCGTCCGTGGAAGGCTCCTGGCCCATCCCCATCCACTGCATCGGCAGCCGGTCCGCGTCGCTCACCGGCAGCCCCCACAGGTTCAGCCAGCCCGTCATCATGCCGCGCTGGTTGGCCTGGGTGTTGGCGATGTCGTACGCGAGACGGCGCACATCGGCGTCGTCCGTGCGGTCCCGCACGATGAACGACATCTCCACGGCCTGCTGGTGATGGACCGACATGTCACGGGCGAAACCGGCGTCCGCCGATCCCTCGGTGGGCGTCCGCGCGGCGGGAGCGGAGTGCGTGCCGGGGCCCCTGGTGAACGCCATCGTCCCGGCGGCCGCGCACAGCAGGACGAGAACGGCGGCGGCGACGGCCAGCAGCCGGGTGCCCCTGCTCACTGGCCGTCCAGCCCGCCCGTGCACGCCGCGCCCGGCTCCGGGGTCTGCGGGCCCTGCACGTACTTGGTGAAGAACTGGTTCACCCTCGGATCGTCCGCGCCGTCCACCGTCACCTGCTTGCCCCAGGCGCTGAGCATGATCGCACCCGACTGGCCCGGGTACGGGCTCATCAGCGAGTACGGGGTCCTCGACACCTTCGCGCCGAGCTTCTTCACATCGGCCGCCGGGGCCTTGTCCGTGTAGGTGACCCAGACCGAGCCGTGCTCCAGCGAGTGGACGGCGTTCATGTCGGGGAGCGGCTTGGTGTAGACGTTCCCGTTGCAGTCCATCCAGACCTGGTTGTGGTTCCCGCCCACCGGCGGCGTCATCGGATAGTTCACCTTCGTGGTGACGTGGGTGCGGCCGAGCTTCTTGATGTCCCAGTCCCGCTCACCCTTGATGGGCCCGGCTGTCGTCGCGCCGTCCGCCGTGCTGTCGGACGCCGTGCTGTCCGACGCGGTGCTGTTCGACGAGCTGTCGCTGACGAGATACGTACCGAAGCCCACAAGACCCGCCACGGCGACCGCCGCCACCGTGATCGCGGCGATACGGACACGGCGCTCACGCGACTTCTCGGCGCGGCGCATCTCCTCTATTCGGGTCCTGCGATCGTTCTTCGAGCCCTGCGTCGAAGCCATCGATGAGTCCTCAAGTCCTGGTGGGATACGGACGGTCCGGGGGCTCAGATCGTAATGGCGGGGCATGCGGCATGGCACAGGGGCCGGACAGCACAAGTGCGGCACTGTGGCCGGGGCACTGGCGTACGGAGGTGGACGAAGGGTGCACAAGTATGCGATCGCCGCGGAACTGCTGCTCTGGTGGGCGGCTCTGACGGCGCTGTGGCTGGTCCTCATCAGCACCGTGGACGTACTGGAAGCAGTGGTGGGAGCGGCGTTGGCGCTGCCGGCGGCAGTCGCCGCCCGCGCGGCACGGACGGCGGTGAGGCAACGGTGAACGGCTGGCTCTTCGCCGCCGCAGCGCTGCTGGTCTGCGGGCTGGCGCCGGCCCTGTGGGGGGTGGCCACCGGCCCGCTGCGGCGCCGCGTCGTCGCCCAGAACCAGGCCACTCTGCTGGTCTGCCTCGCCCTGCTGCTGCTCGCCCAGGGGTTCGGCCGCTCCTCCGCGTACACCGATCTCGCCCTCGTTCTCGCGGTACTCGGCCCGGTCGGCACCCTGGTGTACGCCCGGCTGCTCGCCGACGACCTGGCGGACGACCCGCCGCACAGCTCCCGGACCAGCTGGCCGGCCGTCGCCGCCACGGTGCTGGTCGTCCTGCCGCTGTGCGTGGTGACCGGGCCGGGCCGGGCGACGGTCAAGCTGCTCGTCATCGGGGCCCTGCTGGTCGTCGGCAACGTCGTCGCTTCACGGGCGCTGGACGACCCGGTCCCGGAGGCGGCGCCCCATGACTGACGCGCTGATCACCATCGCGCTGCTGCTGGTCGCGGCCGCCGCGACCGCCGCCGTCCTGGTCCGGGACCCTGCCCGGCAGGCGCTGGTCCTCTCGGTACTCGGCCTCGCCCTGGCCGTGCTGTTCACCGTCCTCCAGGCCCCGGACGTGGCGCTCTCCCAGCTCTCGGTGGGCTCCGCGCTCACCCCGCTGCTGGTGCTCCTCTCCGTACGCAAGGTCCGCCGCAGGCGCCGGGGCGAGCGGAAGGAGCGGAGCGGATGAGCCGACGGCTGCGACTGTGGGTGCTGGCCCTGGGCCTGGCCGGACTCGCGGCCATGCTCGCCGGCGCGTACCGGCTGCTCCCGCGCTTCGGCGGTGCTGTCCACCCGTACGGCGAGCGCGCGGTGCGGGCGGCGCTGAGCCGGCACACCGCCAACGTCATCTCCTCCGTCAACTTCGACCAGCGGGCCTTCGACACCCTGGGGGAGGAGAGCATCCTCTTCGGCGCGGTCCTCGGCACGGTCGTGCTGCTGCGCCAGACACGGGGCGAGCGGCAGCACCGCCCCGAGCCCGCCCCCGTCCTGCGCTCCGTGCGCCGCTACGCGCTGGTGGCGCTGCCCGTCACCCTGCTCGCGGGGGCGTACGTGGTCGCGCACGGCCAGCTCAGCCCCGGCGGCGGATTCCAGGGCGGCGTCGTGATGGCCACCGCCCTGCATCTGCTCTACATCGCGGTCGACTACCGGGCGCTGGAGCGGGTCCGGCCCATCGGCGTCTACCACATCGGTGACGCGGCGGGCGAGGGCGCCTATCTGGTCCTGGGGCTCGCGGGACTCCTCTGCGGGACCTCGTTCCTCGCCAACTTCCTGCCGTACGGCACCTTCAACACCCTCGCGTCGGGCGGGACCGTGCCGCTGCTCAACGCGGCCATCGGGGTCGAGGTCGCCTGCGCGGTGGTCGTCCTCCTCGCCGGCTTCCTCGACCAGGCACTGGAGATCGAGGAGACAGAGACGGAGACAGCGACGCGATGATGTCCGCACTGCCGTACGCGATCGCCGGATGGATCTTCGTCATCGGTATCTACGGCCTCGCCACCAGCCGCAATCTCATCCATGCCGTGGGCTGCCTCGCCGTCTGCCAGTCCTCCACCTATGTCCTCCTCCTCTCCGTCGGCTACCGCGACGGCGGCACCGCCCCGGTCTTCTCCGATCTGAAGCCGGGCTCACGGCCCCTGGTGGATCCCGTCGTGCAGGCCCTGGCCCTGACCGACGTGGTGGTCGGCGCCACCCTCACCGCACTGCTGCTCGCGCTCGTCGTGCAGGTCGACAAACGGCACGGCACCGTCGACCCCGACGAACTCTCCGAGCTGCGCGGATGAACGGGTCCGGGCAGCTGAACCAGCTGCTGCCGCTGATCGTGGCGCTCCCGCTCGCCGGGGCCGTCGCCCTGGTCGCCGCCGGCCGCAGGCTGCCCAGGTCCGCCGCCGAAGTGATCGCCGCCGCCTTCGCCGCGGGCACCGCGGCGCTCTCCGCCGTCCTGTTCGCGGGCGGCACGGACCACGCAGCCGAATGGGTCGGCGGCTGGACCCCGGAGCACGGGCAGAGCGTCGGCATCGTCCTCACCGGCGACCCGCTCGCGCTGGGCATCGCCACGCTGATCTCCCTGCTCGTCGTCGCCGTACTCGCCTACTCCTGGCGGTACTTCGACGAGCCACCGCTGCGGCACGCCGGGGCGTTCCCCGCGCTCGTCCTGCTCTTCCAGGCAGGAATGTGCGGCTTCGTGCTCACCGGGGACCTCTTCAACGCCTTCGTCTTCTTCGAGCTGATGAGCGTGGTCGCCTATGCGCTCACCGGCTACCGGGTCGAGGAGGCGAAAGCGGTCCAGGGCGCCCTCACCTTCGGCATCGTCAACTCGCTCGGCGCGTACGCCACGCTCACCGGGATCGTGCTGCTCTACGCACGGACCGGTGAACTCGGTATGCGGGCCATCGGGCGCCGCCTGGACGAGCAGGGCGGACCGGACGCCCTCGTCCTCACCGCCTTCGTCCTCATCCTCACCGGGCTGCTCGTCAAAGCGGCCGCCGTCCCCTTCCACTTCTGGCTTCCCGACGCGCACGCGGTCGCCCCCACCCCGGTCTGCATGCTGCTCTCCGGTGTGATGGTCGAGCTCGGTGTGTACGGGACGGGGCGGGTCTACTGGACGGTCTTCGGCGGCCCGGGCGGCGTCCCGGCGCACGACGCCGAGCGGGCCCTGGTGACCCTCGGCGTACTGACCGCCCTGGTCGGGGCGGTCATGTGCTGGTACCAGCGCCATCTCAAACGCCTGCTCGCCTTCTCGACCGTCGCGCACACCGGCCTCTTCCTCGTCGGCCTCGGACTGCTCACCCCGCAGGCGTCTGCGGGCGTCGCGCTGTACGTGCTGGGGCACGCGGGTGTGAAGGCGGCGCTCTTCGCCTGCGCCGGGATCCTCCTCGACCGTTACGGCTCCATCGACGAGCACGAACTGCACGGCCGGGCGCGTGGACTCCCGTTCGTCGGTGTGCTGTTCACGGCCGGCGGTCTCGCACTCGCGGGGCTGCCGCCGTTCGGCACGGCCCTGGGCAAGGCAGTCATCGAGGAGTCGGCAGGCATCCCCCTCACGGTGCTCTGCGTCGCGGTGTCGGTGCTCACGGGGGGAGCGGTGCTGCGCGTCGCCGCGCGGGTCTTCGGCGGTTTCGGCAGGCCCCCGGAGGAGAGCCGCCGGTACGAGACGAGCGGTGAGCAC
The DNA here is from genome assembly GCF_036014215.1 of Streptomyces sp. NBC_00440. NCBI lineage: Bacteria > Bacillati > Actinomycetota > Actinomycetes > Kitasatosporales > Streptomycetaceae > Streptomyces > Streptomyces sp. NBC_00440. The sequence continues at coordinate 2,004,693 of NZ_CP107921.1, read as the reverse complement.
GAGGAGCCCGAGACCGGCGACCGGCCGCTGTCCCGCGTCCCCGACACCATGCTCGCCGTGCCGGCGGTGCTGCTCGCCGGGGCACTGGCCGCCGGTGTGGTGCCGGGTATCGCCGGCGCGGTCGGCCACGCGCTGGACGAGGCGATTCCGGGGAAGGCGGACCACGGGCCCGCGTGGTCGGCTGCCGGAGTGCTCCTGGGACTGCTGTCCACGGTGCTCGCGGCGGCCCTGGCCACCGTGGCCGTGCGCCGGCCGGACCGTCTCGGCGGCCCCGACCGGTTCCGGCCACTGCGCCGGCTCCACTCGGGGCACGTCGGTGACTACGTCGCGTGGCTGGTCGCGGGGGCGTCCCTGCTGGGCGCGCTGGTCCGCTGGTAGCCGGCCGGCGGCCCGCACAACATCAACTCCGTACGCGGGTGTTCGACGTGCCCGCCGCCCGCGCGGGGGCCGTCCGGGAGGGCAGCGACCCTGACTCGTTCACGGCCCCCACGTGACTCACAATGGAGGCTGCGGTACACCCGAACGGGGTCAGATGTTCGGACGAGGGTTCGCAACATGCTGGAAATCGTGTGGTGGGATGCTCATGAGCCCCGGTGACTCCGGAGGCGTGGGAGCAGGTGGCTGACCAGCAAGGATAGGTAGGAACGGTATGGATAAACAGCAGGAATTCGTACTCCGTACGCTGGAGGAGCGCGACATCCGCTTTGTGCGCCTGTGGTTCACCGACGTCCTCGGGTTCCTGAAGTCGGTCGCCGTGGCACCCGCCGAGCTGGAGCAGGCCTTCGACGAGGGCATCGGTTTCGACGGATCGGCCATCGAGGGATTCGCGCGGGTCTACGAGTCCGACATGATCGCCAAGCCGGACCCCAGTACCTTCCAGATCCTGCCGTGGCGCGCGGAGGCTCCCGGTACCGCCCGGATGTTCTGCGACATCCTGATGCCGGACGGCTCCCCGTCCTTCGCCGACCCCCGCTATGTGCTGAAGCGGATCCTGGCCAAGACCTCCGACCTGGGCTTCACCTTCTACACCCACCCGGAGATCGAGTTCTACCTCCTGAAGGACAAGCCGCTCGACGGCACCCGCCCCACCCCCGCCGACAACTCCGGCTACTTCGACCACACTCCGCAGAACGTCGGCATGGACTTCCGCCGCCAGGCGATCACCATGCTCGAATCCATGGGCATCTCGGTCGAGTTCAGCCACCACGAGGGCGCACCGGGACAGCAGGAGATCGATCTCCGGTACGCCGACGCGCTGTCGACCGCCGACAACATCATGACCTTCCGGCTGGTCATGAAGCAGGTCGCGCTGGAACAGGGGGTGCAGGCCACCTTCATGCCGAAGCCGTTCAGCGAGTACCCGGGCTCGGGCATGCACACCCACCTCTCCCTCTTCGAGGGCGACCGCAACGCCTTCTACGAGTCGGGCTCCGAATACCAGCTCTCCAAGGTGGGCCGGTCCTTCATCGCGGGCCTGCTGACGCACGCCGCAGAGGTCTGCGCGGTCACCAACCAGTGGGTCAACTCCTACAAGCGGATCTGGGGCGGCTCGGCGCGCAGCGCGGGGGCGGGCGGCGAGGCCCCCTCGTACATCTGCTGGGGGCACAACAACCGCTCCGCGCTGATCCGCGTCCCCATGTACAAGCCGGGCAAGACCGGCTCGGCGCGGGTCGAGGTCCGCTCCATCGACTCCGGGGCCAACCCGTACCTGACCTACGCGCTGCTGCTCGCGGCGGGGCTCAAGGGCGTCGAGGAGAACTACGAACTCCCGGCCGGCGCCGACGACGACGTGTGGGCGCTCTCCGACTCGGAGCGCCGCGCGATGGGCATCGAGCCGCTGCCGCAGAACCTGGGCGAGGCGATCGAACTGATGGAGCGCAGCGAACTGGTCGCCGAGACGCTCGGCGAGCATGTCTTCGACTTCTTCCTGCGCAACAAGAAGCAGGAGTGGGAGGAGTACCGCAGCGAGGTCACCGCCTTCGAGCTGCGGAAGAACCTGCCGGTGTTGTAGGGGCAGGTCAGCGAGGGTTTCCCGCTCGGTTTTCGTTCCCGGGCCCGCACTTCGCAGTTGCGGGCCCGGAAGGCCGGATCCGGCGGCCATACCCGGGTGATGTGGCTGAAGCCGAGGGAGGTCAGTCCTCCGGCCTGACACAGCCGGTCGGAGGGGCCGCTGACCTCGGTCTGGAGGAGTTGGTAGGCAGCGCCGTGGGACTGGCCCCAGTGCATCGCGGCCCGCCACAGCATGCGGCCCAGTCCCAGCTCCCGCGCCCCGGGCAGGACGGCGAAGTACTGGGGCATGAGCTGAGGGCATCCGATGGCATCGGGGCGTACCTCCATGAGGCCGATCGCGCCCACGATGCGGTCTTCGACGGAGGCAGCGAGGACCGGGCCGCACCGGCCGGCCTGCATCTGGGTGTGAAGGAAGGCCAAACCAACGCCCGCCATGGCCTCGGCGAACGGAACGAAGGTCTCCTGCACGGTGGTCGGCCAGTCGGTGACCGGGCGGACCGGGCCGCCGGGGTCGGGGCAGGAACGGGCCGTGAAGTCCTGGAGCTGGATGCGAGGTCGACGGTGAGCGCGTGCGGGTGGACGGGACCGAGAGTCGGCACGATCGGCGCGGTCAGTACGGACCGGAGCCAGTCCCAGCGGAAGAACATGAGCGGCATCCTGAGGGGCGGCCGGTCGGGGTTCGGGCCCCGGCGTGAACGAACCGGGGCCTGAACGGAATCGACCGGGCCGTGTCGGTCAGTGGGGGTTGTCGTCACCGGCGTCGCAGGAGCACTCCGCGCTCTCCACGACGTCATCCAGGCTGCCCCTCGGCTGTAGCCCTCAACGGGTGTCGCTTGTCGACGAGTTCGGATGCCAGTGGAGGGTCTGCGCGCTTCTGGATACCAGTGAGTTCCGATGTCGCTCGACGAGCGTGCAGGCTTTCCTTGACCTGAAGTGCGATTGAGCTTTTAGCGTGTCCTCAAGTTGCTCACCTGCCGACGGGAGAACGCGCTCATGATCCTCGTGACCGGAGCCACCGGAAACATAGGAAGTGCACTGCTGGGGGAGTTGCACGCATGCGGTGCGGGGCCGCTGAGAGGGTTCACCCGTGACGCCTCACGGGCGGCGTTCCCCGCAGAGGTCGAGGCCATTGAGGGTGACTTCGCGGTGCAGGAGTCGTTGAAGCCCGCTCTGGGCGGGGTGCGCTCGCTGTTCCTGTTGTCGCGTGTGGGCCCGGACGCGAACATCCTCGCGGCAGCCCGTCGGGCGGGTGTGGAGCACGTGGTGCTGGTGTCGTCCATTACCGTCCAGACCCATCCGCACCTGGGCCCCGCCGGCGAGAACCTGGCGGTCGAGCGGCTACTCAAGGACAGTGGCATGGCCTGGACGATCCTGCGGCCGACGCAGTTCGCCTCGAACGCTCTGATGTGGGCGGCGTCGATCCGCGACCGTGAGGCGGTCCGCGCGCCGTATGCGGACACCGGGCTGCCCACGATCCACCCCGCGGACATCGCGTCGGTGGCGCGGGTTGCGCTGACCGAGCCCGGCCACCAGGGGCGGACGTATGCCCTGACCGGTCCGGAGCCGGTGACAGCCCGGCAGCAGGTCAAGGCCATCGCGGCAGCCCTCGGGCGGGAGGTGCCCTTCATGGAGATCAGCCGGCAGGAGGCCCATGCTCAGATGGCCGCGGTCTTCGGGCACGAGGCAGCGGATGCAGTGCTCGACGTCACGGGCGGAGACGTCAATGACGAGTTGCTCGCGGTGCGCGACACGGTTTCACAGGTCACCGGCTCGTCGGGCAGACCGTTCCGGCAGTGGGTTGCGGAGAATGCCAACATCTTCCGCTGAGACACCCGGCCGGTGAGAGCCGACATCCTGGCGCGGTGGTCGCGGCGGATCGGCCCATACAGATCAGCCTCGGATTTCGACAGGCGCATCGGTCGCCCGCACTCCCCAAGCGCCCTTCTGCCGGGGACAGTGCCTGATCGGTGCGCGGGCAGGCGACCCGTTTTCCCATCTGCCAGGGGTGATTCTGTCCGGGCAGGTGAAGGCTGCCGGGTAGTCATGTGGACGACGTGGCCCCTTTGCTCTGGTTTTTGATCATCTGACGGAGGCTGGTGCGGGCGGCGGTGAGCTCGTCTTCGAGCTCGGTCACGCGGTGGGCGAGGCCGTTGGCCTCGACGGTCTTGGTGGCGAGGAGTGCTTCCAACTCAACTTTGGAATGGTTGAGTTCATAGACTCTGGTGGTGAGATCGGCGGCGCCGATCTGGTCGAGTTGGTGGCCGAGGTGGAGGCGTGCGTTGCGCTGGAGCTGGTCGCGTTCCGTGCGAAGTTTTCGGATCTCCTCGCGGGATCGACAAGCTCTCCCTCGACCAGCTCGACGCCGCGCTCTCCACCACCCGCAACCGCGGCGGCAAGGCGGCCAGGACATGGGGGGATCTGGGCGTGACCGGTGACTGGGCCGACAAGCCGATCCATATCGTCGGGCTTCAGCCGTGGAACGGATTCGAGGAGTTCGCACGCCAGAGGGTGCTCGACCACAACGGCAAGCGCGGTGAGTGGAGGCCGGGCGCGGCTGACGGCAGTACGCCCGCGGACCCGAACGTGCACTGGGAGAAGACGGTCTTCAACCTGGCCAAGGACGTCCACGACGATCCCTACGCCATCGGGTACACCGGCATGGCCTGCGTCGACCAGGGCGTCAAGGTCCTCTCGCTCAGCGATCACGTCGGTGACGCCGCCTACGCCCCCACGTACGAGAACGTCGCCTCGGCCGCCTACCCGCTGAGCAGGGTTACGTACTTCAACGTCAACAAGCGGCCCGGGAAGCAGCTGGACCCGGTGATGGAGGAGCTGATCCGTTTCATCCTCAGCAAGCAGGGGCAGCACGTGGTGGCCGGACAGCAGGTCTTCCTTCCGCTGCGCTCCGGCCAGGCGACAGCCAGCCTCCGGGCACTGAACACCGCGCCCTGACGCCGTCCGCCGATTCCCGGTGTGGCCGGGCCCGGCGAAGTGGCTCTTGGACTTTGGCAGGGCAGCACTTGTCTTTTCGTCACCAGCCGTTGACGAAGCGTCAGTTGGTGCGTGAACGTGCTTGTCCAAAGCCCTCGGTGAACAGAACCACTCACCAGGCTGCACAACGCCAGCAGTGAACTCCACCCCCACACAGGAGACACACATGCGGATGCGGCACCTGCTCACCACCGGAACACTGGCCACGGCGGCGGGCGCCGCCGTGCTGCTCATGGGGCCAGCGGCCCCCGTACAGGCCGCCGACACCGGGCAGACCCCCGGTACGTACGCCTACTGGAGCGCACCCTCCGACGTCACATCGGTCTCCATCCCGATGACGCTCCAGCACTCGCCCGGCAACTACAACGCCTACTGGTCGACCCAGTTCAACTTCGCCGGCAGCGGGGCTTCTGGGTACATGGGGTTCCAGACCCACCAGGACGGCGGCGGGATGTTCCTCGTCTCGATCTGGAACGGTACGGAGGCCACCGCGGGCGGCTCCGGAACCTACTGCCAGGACTTCGACGAGGGCGGCACCGGCAAGACCTGCCGGCTCGACCAGCGGCCCGTCGAAGGGCACCAGTACGCGATGGAGGCGGCGCAGCAGTCCGGCTCGTACTGGAAGTACTCCATCGTCGACAGGACCGCGGGCACCACCACGGTCCTCGGGAACATCAAGATCGACGGCGACCATCCGATGGCCGGATCCAGCTTCGACAGCTGGACCGAGTACTTCGACTGGAACAACCCCGCCACCGTCTGCGCCGACGCCAAGTACTCCAAGCTGCTGTTCGGCATTCCCACCACCAGTGCGGGCAAGGGCACTTACAACTCCTCCAGCCTCAGCGACACCTGCCAGTCCATCGCCAAGGTGACCCTGGACGCCTCCGGGGCGACGGAGGAGAACGGCATCGGGCAGTAGCCGGGCCTCCGACCGTCTGCCACGGCACAAACGCCACCCGCGGCACAAGCGGCACCCGCCGTCGGCCGGGTCCCCGGGGACCCGGCCGACCCCCGCAGTGCGATGCGGCAACGCCACCGCAGCCCGCTGCGACTACGCTCGGAACCGGACTTCGATCAACCGGTGTTCCGGCCAGCCGGGTGCCACGTGACGAGAGGCGGCAGCATGAGCGTGCCGGGACGCAGAGGCAGTACGTTCACCCGGCTGCTCCGGCACGGTTTCACCGACCCGGCGGCGGCCGAGCGGCTGCTCGACGCCCCCGAGCTGGCCTCCGTACGCGATGACTCCGTCCTGCTCGACGCGCTCGGTGCCACCGCCGACCCGGATCTCGCCCTGCTCGGGCTGGTCCGCATGGCCGAGTCCCAGCAGCCCGACGAGCGGCAGACGCTGCTGGACACACTGATCGCGGCCAAGCCGCTGCGCGACCGGCTGCTCGGGGTGCTCGGCGCGTCCGAGGCGCTCGGCGACCACCTGGCGCGGCACCCGCACGACTGGCACGCCCTCGTCACGTACGAGACGGCCGATCTGCATCCCGGCGTTCCCGAGTTCGAGGAAGGGCTCGCCGGGGCGACCGACGCGGTGGAGCTGCGGATCGCCTACCGGCGGTGTCTGCTGGCCATCGCGGCCCGGGACGTCTGCGGCACGACCGACGTGCGGGAGGCCGCCGCCGAACTGGCCGACCTGGCAACCGCCACCCTGCGCGCCGCCCTCGCCATCGCATCGGCCGCGGCCCCCGAGGACGCCGCGCTCTGCCGCCTCGCGGTCGTCGCGATGGGCAAGTGCGGCGGGCACGAGCTCAACTACGTGTCCGACGTGGACGTCATCTTCGTCGCGGAGCCCATCGAGCCCACCGGCATCGGCGAGAGCGCCGACGAGGCCGGGGCGATGCAGGCCGCCACCCGGCTCGCCGCACACCTCATGCGGATCTGCTCCGACACCAACATCGAGGGCACCATCTGGCCCGTCGACGCGAACCTGCGGCCCGAGGGGCGCAACGGACCGCTGGTCCGTACGCTCTCCAGCCATCTCGCGTACTACGACCGCTGGGCCAAGACCTGGGAGTTCCAGGCGCTCCTCAAGGCCCGCGCGGTCGCGGGCGACGCCGCGCTCGGTGTGGAGTACACCGAAGCGGTCGGGCCCCTGGTGTGGCAGGCGTCCGAGCGGGAGAACTTCGTCGCCGACGCCCAGAAGATGCGCCGCCGGGTCATCGACAACATCCCCCCGGACCTCGTCGACCGCGAACTGAAACTCGGGCCCGGCGGGCTGCGGGACGTGGAGTTCGCCGTCCAGCTGCTCCAGCTCGTGCACGGCCGCAACGACGCGACCCTGCGCAGCGGCAACACCCTGGACGCCCTCGCGGCCCTGGCAGCCGGCGGCTACGTGGGCAGGACCGACGCGGCGCAGCTCGACGCGGCCTACCGCTTCCTGCGGGCCATGGAGCACCGGATCCAGCTGTACCGCCTCCGGCGCACCCACCTGGTGCCGGAGGACCCGGCGGACCTGCGCAGGCTCGGGCGCTCGCTGGGACTGCGCACCGAACCTGTCGCCGAACTCACCAGGCAGTGGAAGCGCCATGCGGCGGTCGTCAGGCGGCTGCACGAGAAGCTCTTCTACCGGCCTCTCCTGGACGCCGTCGCACAGCTGGCGCCCGGCGAGATCCGGCTCAGCCCCAGGGCGGCGGGCCAGCGCCTCGAAGCGCTCGGCTACGCGGACCCGGCCGGCGCCCTGCGGCATCTGGAGGCGCTCTCCTCCGGGGTCTCCAGGAAGGCCGCCATCCAGCGCACCCTGCTGCCCGTGCTGCTCGGCTGGTTCGCGGACTCCGCCGACCCGGACGCCGGGCTGCTCGGCTTCCGCAAGGTCTCCGACGCGCTGGGCAAGACCCCCTGGTACCTGCGGCTGCTGCGGGACGAGGGCGCCGCCGCCGAGAATCTCGCCCGGGTCCTCTCCGCTGGCCGGCTCGCCCCCGACCTGCTGCTGCGGGCCCCGGAGGCGGTCGCGCTGCTCGGTGCGCGCGGCGGGCTCGAACCGCGCCCTCGCGAGATCCTGGAGCAGGAGGTGCTGGCGGCCGTCGGCCGCGCCGAGACCCCCGAAGGCGCTGTCGCGTCCGCGCGCGGAGTGCGCCGCCGCGAACTGTTCCGTACCGCGGCTGCCGACCTGATCAGCTCGTACGGCACCGAGGAGAACCCCGCGGAATCCGATCCCGGGGCGCTGGTCGACCGGGTCGGCAACGCCGTCACCGATCTGAACGCCGCCACCATCGCGGGCGCGCTGCGGGCCGCCGTACGGGCGCAGTGGGGCGACACCCTGCCCACCCGGTTCGCGGTCATCGGCATGGGCCGCTTCGGCGGCCACGAGCTGAGCTACGGCTCGGACGCCGACGTGCTCTTCCTGCACGCGCCGCGGGACGGCGTGGACGACCAGGAGGCGGCCCGCGCCGCGAACGCCGTCGTCGCCGAGATGCGCAGGCTCCTCCAGCTGCCGACCGCCGACCCGCCACTGGTGATCGACGCGGACCTGCGCCCCGAGGGCAAGAGCGGCCCGACGGTGCGGACACTGGCCTCCTACGCCGCGTACTACCGGCGCTGGTCGCGCGTCTGGGAGAGCCAGGCGCTGCTGCGCGCCGAGCCGATGGCCGGCGACGCGGAGCTGGGCCGCGGCTTCATCGAGCTCGTCGACCCGCTGCGCTATCCCGTCGAGGGGCTCGGGGACGACGCCGTACGCGAGATCCGCCGTCTCAAGGCGCGGATGGAGTCCGAGCGGATGCCGCGCGGCGCCGACCCGACGCTCCACGCGAAGCTGGGCCGGGGCGGGCTCAGCGACGTGGAGTGGACCGTGCAGCTGCTGCAGATGCAGCACGGCTGGGAGGTGCCGGGGCTGCGGACCACCCGCACCCGGACCGCGCTCTCCGCCGCGCACGCCGCGGACCTGATCTCCACGGAGGACGCGCAGACGCTGGACGAGGCGTGGGTGCTGGCGTCGCGGGTGCGCAACGCGGTGATGCTGGTGCGGGGGAGGGCCGGTGACACGTTTCCCTCGGACGGGCGGGAGCTGGCCGCGATGGCGCGGTACCTGGGGTACGAGACGGGGCACGTGGGGGACATGCTGGACGACTACCGGCGCGCGACGAGGCGGGCCCGCGGGGTGATGGAGGAGCGGTTCTACGGGGCGTAGGTGCGCAGGGGGCGCCTCAGCGGTCCGACGGGACCGATTTGGCCGGTACCGGCTTCAGCGTGCCGTGGATGCCCTGGGTGAAGGTACCGCCCTTGCCGCTGGCTCTGACCTTCTCCGGGACCCGTGGCAGCCGGTGCGGCAGTGCTCCGTACCAGGCGTACGAGAGGCCGGTGCCGAAAGCCAGGCAGAGTACGCCGCCCACCGCGTCCAGCCAGAAGTGGTTCGCCGTCGAGACGATCACCAGGAGGGTCAGGGCCGGGTACACCAGGCCCAGGATCCGGACCCAGGGGGCACGGGCCAGGGCGAAGATGATCAGGCCGCACCAGAGGGACCAGCCGATGTGCATCGAGGGCATCGCGGCGTACTGGTTCGACATGTTCTTGAGGTTGCCCGAGGCCATCGAACCCCAGGTGTGGTGCACCAGCACCGTGTCGATGAAGTGGTTGTTGTTCATCAGACGCGGCGGTGCCAGTGGGTACAGGTAGTAGCCGGCCAGCGCCACCGCGGTCGTCGCGAAGAGCGCCAGACGGGCCGCCGCGTAGCGCCCCGGATGGAAGTGGAACAGCCAGACCAGGACGCTGATGGTCATGATGAAGTGCAGTGTCGCGTAGTAGTAGTTCATCGCGACGATCAACCATGTCACCGAATTTATGGCGTGGTTGATGTGCTGCTCGACCGAAATACCGAGAAAGTGCTCGGCGTGCCAGATCCAGTCCGCGTTGCGCAGCGCCTCCGCCTTCTGCTCCGGTACCGCGTTGCGGATCAGGGAGTAACCCCAGTAACTCACCGCGATCAGCAGTACTTCGAACCAGATACGGGGGCGGCGGGGCGTACGCAGACGCCCGATGAATGAGATGTGAGGCTCCTTGGCCACGACGGGTGACGCGGTGGCCGAATGGCCGTCCAGTGTCTTCACAGTCGTTTCACCCATAGGGGAAGAGTCTGCCAGAAACTCGGCTTCCCACAGATCATCCCTCGGGAGGGACGCGTCCGCACCCGCTACGCCTTGTTGACGTCCTCGCCCCGGGATACCGGGCCCGACGCGGATCCCGGCGCGGCCGCGGTGGAACCACGGACTACCAACTCGGTCATAAAGACGAATTCGCTGTGCGGTGCAGGGGTGCCGCCGACCTCTTCGAGCAGGGTCCGGACAGCTGCCTGGCCCATGGCGGTGACCGGCTGCCTGATGGTGGTCATCGGCGGGTCCGTGAACGCTATGAGCGGGGAGTCGTCGAAGCCGACCACCGAGATGTCGCGCGGAACGTCGAACCCCAGCTGGCGGGCGGCCCTGATGGCACCGAGTGCCATCATGTCGCTGGCGCAGACCACCGCCGTACAGCCCGACGCGATGAGCTCGGACGCGGCCGCCTGGCCGCCCTCCAGCGTGAACAGCGAGTGCTGGATCAGCTTCCCGCTCTCGGCCGCCGACAGCCCGAACCTGGCCCGCATCTCGGCCTGGAAGCCCTCTGTCTTGCGCAGTACGGGCACGAAGCGCCGCGGTCCGAGCGCCAGCCCGATCCGGGTGTGGCCGAGCGACGCGAGGTGGGTGACGGCCAGCCGCATCGCCGCGCGGTCGTCGGGCGAGATGAAGGGCGCCTGCACCTTCGCCGAGAAGCCGTTGACCAGGACGTACGGCACACCCTGGGCGCGCAGCTGCTCGTAGCGCCGCATGTCCGCCGTGGTGTCCGCGTGCAGTCCCGAGACGAAGATGATGCCCGCGACCCCGCGCTCCACCAGCATCTCGGTGAGCTCGTCCTCGGTGGAGCCGCCCGGTGTCTGGGTGGCCAGGACCGGCGTATACCCCTGCCGGGTCAGGGCCTGGCCGATGACCTGGGCCAGCGCCGGGAAGATCGGGTTCTCCAGCTCGGGCGTGATCAGACCGACCAGACCGGCGCTCCGCCGCCGCAGCCGTACCGGACGTTCGTAGCCGAGTACGTCGAGTGCGGCGAGTACGGACTCGCGGGTGGCCGCCGCTACCCCGGGCTTGCCGTTGAGGACCCGGCTCACCGTCGCTTCGCTGACCCCCGCCTGAGTTGCGATGTCGGCAAGCCGTGCGGTCATGGGAAGGGACTGTACCGGGCGTGTGTCAGATTGCCCACCAGGTGCAGGAATCACCGGGAATGCGCACGGATTCACCGGAGATGTCCGGGGCGGCCGACGACAGCAGCGGCCTTCCCGGTACGCGCAGTTCGACGGAGTCCGGCAGGGTGTTGACGGTGCAGACGAAACCGGGCCGGGTGAAGACGAGTACCCCGTCGGGCCCTTCGAGCCAGCTCATCGGACCGTCGCCCAGACCGTCCACCCGGCGCCGGAGCGCGAGCGCGGCGCGGTACAGCTCCAGGGTCGATCCGGCGTCCCCGGTCTGCGCCGCAACGGAGAGCTCCCCCCAGCCTGTCGGCTGCGGCAGCCATCCCGGGGCGGGCCCGAATCCGTACGAAGGCCCTTCTCCGGTCCAGGGGATCGGCACCCGGCAGCCGTCCCGCAGCCCGTCCTGTCCCGCGCCGCGGAAGAACGACGGGTCCTCGCGCAGCTCGTCGGGCAGGTCGGTGACTTCGGGCAGCCCGAGCTCCTCGCCCTGGTAGAGGTAGACGGAGCCGGGCAGCGCCAGCATCAGCAGCGCGGCGGCGCGGGCCCGGCGCAGTCCGGCCGCCCCGTCCCCGTACCGCGTGACATGGCGTACGACATCGTGGTTGGAGAGCACCCAGGTGGTGGGCGCCCCCACCGAAGCCGTCGCGGCCAGCGAGTCGTCCACCACCGCGCGCATCGCCGCCGCGTCCCAGGGACACCGCAGGAACTGGAAGTTGAAGGCCTGGTGCAGTTCGTCGGGGCGCACGTACAGGGCGAGGCGCCCGGCGGACGGGGCCCACGCCTCGGCGACCCCGATGCGTTCCCCCGGGTAGGAGTCGAGCAACGTCCGCCAGGAGCGGTGGATCTCGTGCACCCCGTCCTGGTCGAAGAAGGGGAGCGTCTGGGAGCCGATCATCCGCACCTGCTCGGCGGTGCCGATGTCGGGCAGCCCGGCGGCCTTGACCATGCCGTGCGCCACGTCGACACGGAACCCGTCCACGCCGCGCCCGCCGAGCTCCAGCCAGAACCGCAGCACCGACTCGAACTCCGCACGTACCTCCGGGTTCTCCCAGTTGAGATCGGGCTGTTCGGGGGCGAAGAGATGGAGGTACCAGGAGCCGTCGGACACCCGCGTCCAGGCCGGGCCGCCGAACACCGACTGCCAGTCGTTGGGCGGCAGTTCACCGTCCGCACCCCGGCCGGGCCTGAAGTGGTAGCGGGTGCGGGCCGGGCCGCCCGCCAGTGCCTCCCTGAACCACACATGCCGGTCCGACGTGTGGTTGGGGACCACGTCCACGATCACCCGCAGCCCCAGCCGGTGCGCGGCGCGCAGCAGCGACTCGGCGTCGGACAGCGTCCCGAACAGCGGGTCCACGACCCGGTAGTCGGCGACGTCGTAGCCCCCGTCGGCCTGCGGCGACGCGTAGAAGGGGGTGAGCCAGACCGCGTCGGCGCCCAGCTCGGCGAGGTACGGCAGCCGCTCCTCGATGCCCCGCAGATCCCCGATGCCGTCCCCGTCGCTGTCCGCGAAGGACCGCACGTACACCTGGTAGATGACGGCGTCCCGCCACCATCGGGTGCGGGCCCCGGATGCGGTGGCCGCGCCGGTGAGCTGCTGCGTCTGCTGCGTCATGAGGGGATGGGTCCCTTTCGGAAGGCTGCAACGTACGGGAACAACGCCGGTGCCCTCCGAAAGTAACAGTCTTGCAAGGGCTTGCGAAGGCCGCCGCGACGCCCAGCGCGGCGTGCAAAGAGCCCCAATGCCCCGTTTGACAAGGGTCATCACGGCAACCGTGCGGACACGCCGAGGTAACGAAGGCGGCTTCTTGCAGAAATTCTTCGCAAGGTCTTTCGGTCGTCTTTCATCCTTGTTACGTTCCTCGACGACCCGGAGCCGTGACGGCACGGCACCCCTCGAAGGAGTTCACATGCGACGTGGCATAGCGGCCACCGCCCTGGTCGCGGCCCTGGCGCTCGCGGCGACGGCTTGCGGCAGTGACAGCGGCAGCGGCAAGGCGGACGGTGTCACCACCATCACCTGGTGGGACACCTCGAACGCCACGAACGAGGCACCGACCTACCGGGCGCTGGTCAAGGAGTTCGAGGCGGCGAACAAGGGCATCAAGGTCACCTACGTCAACGTCCCCTTCGACCAGGCGCAGAACAAGTTCGACACGGCCGCCGGTGCCAAGGGCGCCCCGGACGTGCTGCGCTCCGAGGTCGGCTGGACCCCTGCCTTCGCCAAGAAGGGCTACTTCCTCCCGCTGGACGGCACCGAAGCCCTCAAGGACAAGGCGCACTTCGAGCCCAACCTGCTGAAGCAGGCGCAGTTCGACGGCAAGACCTACGGTGTCCCGCTGGTCACGGACACCCTCGCCTTCGTCTACAACAAGGCGCTCTTCGCCAAGGCCGGCATCACCAAGGCCCCCGCCACCTGGGGCGAGCTGAAGAGCGACGCGGCCGCGGTCAAGTCGAAGACCAGGGCCGACGGCTACTGGGCCAGCACCGCCGGGTACTACGCGCAGCCCTTCCTGTACGGCGAGGGCACCGACACCGTCGACCTCGCGCACAAGAAGGTCACCATCGCCGGTGCCCCCGCGGTCAAGGGCCTGGAGACCTGGAAGGGCCTCTTCAGCGGCCCCGGTCTGCACAAGGCGGACACCACGGCCGACGCCTACGCCCACCAGCAGGACGCCTTCGTCAACGGCAAGGTCGCCTCGATCATCCAGGGGCCCTGGGAGATCACGAACTTCTACAAGGGCTCGGCCTTCAAGGACAAGAAGAACCTGGGCATCGCCACCGTCCCGGCCGGCTCCACCGGCAAGGCGGGCGCCCCCACCGGCGGCCACAACCTCGCCGTCTACGCGGGCTCCGACAAGGCGCACCAGGCCGCGTCGCTGAAGTTCCTGAACTTCATGACATCGGCGAAGAGCCAGGAGCAGATCGCGCTCAAGAACTCCACACTGCCGACCCGCTCCGACGCCTACACCGCCGAGGTCACGGCCGACCCCGGCATCGCCGGCTTCCAGAAGGTGCTCGGCGCCTCGCAGCCGCGGCCGGAACTGCCCGAGTACAGCTCGCTCTGGGGTCCGATGGACACCGAGCTGCCCAAGGTCGCCGACGGCAAGGAATCGCTCCAGGACGGGGTCAAGTCCCTGAGCGAGAACATGGCCAAGCTGGTCCCCGGCTTCACCAACTGATCAGCCGGCCGCCGGCCCGCAAGCACCCGCGGGCCCGGCGGCCCGATCGTCGTGCGTCACGCCGAACTCCCCTGAAAAGGTGTCAAGATGACCGTTGCCGTCGCAGGCGCGGGCCCGAAGCGTCGCAGTCCGGCGCAGCGCATCAAGCAGTCCTGGCAGAAGCACTGGTACGCCTACGCGATGGCGGCCCCGGTCGTCGTCGTCCTCGGTGTCCTGGTGGGCTATCCGCTGGTCCAGGGCCTCTACCTCACCCTGACCGACGCGAACAGCCTCAACTCGGCCCGCACCATCGGCGTCAACCACATCGACGCCACCTACAAGTTCATCGGGCTGCACAACTACGCGGACATCCTCTGGGGGCCGACCGCCTGGGACCGCTTCTGGTCCCACTTCCTCTGGACCATCGTCTGGACCGCCGCCTGTGTGGCCCTGCACTACTGCATCGGCCTCGGCCTGGCCCTGCTGCTCAACCAGAAGCTCCGCGGCCGGACCCTCTACCGGATGCTCCTGATCCTGCCCTGGGCGGTGCCGACCTTCGTCACCGTCTTCTCCTGGCGGATCATGCTCGGCGACTCCGGCATCGTGAACTCGGTGCTGGGCGGCCTCCATCTGCCCCAGCCCGCCTGGCTGGAGGAGCCGCACTTCCAGCAGCTCGCCGCGATCATCGTCAACACCTGGTGCGGGGTTCCGTTCATGATGGTGTCGCTGCTCGGCGGGCTCCAGTCGATCTCCGCCGACCTGTACGAGGCCGCCGAGATGGACGGCGCGAGCCCCTGGCAGCGGTTCCTCAACGTCACCCTGCCCGGCCTGCGTTCGGTGAGCTCCACCGTCGTCCTGCTCGGCATCATCTGGACGTTCAACCAGTTCGCCATCATCTTCCTGCTGTTCGGCAACGGCGCACCGGACGCCCAGATCCTCGTCACCTGGGCCTACCGCCTCGGCTTCGGCCAGCAGCCCAGGGACTACGCCCAGTCCGCCGCGTACGGCGTGCTGCTGCTCTCCATCCTGATCGTCTTCACCTCCTTCTACCGGCGCTGGCTGGCCCGTAGCGAGAAGGCCAGCAGCTGAGACCGGCCGGACACACAAGAAGGCAGGCCCCCGATGACGACCCAGACGACCCTCACCACAGCGACCACACCGGCGGAGCAGACACCGCCGCCCGTACGGCGGCCCGCCCGCACCGTCCGCCGCGACCGGCCGAGCCGCAGGGCCACCGTGCTCTCGCACACCGCGCTCAGCATCGCCAGCCTGATCGCGCTCTTCCCGATCGCGTGGCTGGCCTTCCTCTCGCTCGGCCCCGACAAGAGCGACTATCTGCACCCGGGCCGGATCTGGTCCAAGGTCTCGTTCTCCAACTACTCGTTCGTCCTGGAGCACACCCGCTTCTTCACCTGGCTCGGCAACACCGCCCTGATCGCCGTCGCGACCAGCGTCATCGGGGTCTTCATGGCCGCCACCGCCGGCTACGCGGTCTCCCGGATGAGGTTCCCCGGCCACAAGAAGCTGATGTGGCTCCTGCTGGTCACCCAGATGTTCCCGGTCGCCGTCCTGATGGTGCCGATGTACGTGATCCTCGCGGACCTCGGCCTCATCGACACCTTCGGCGCCCTGATCCTGGTGTACTGCTCCACGGCCGTCCCGTACTGCGCCTGGATGCTCAAGGGGTACTTCGACACCATCCCGTACGAGATCGACGAGGCGGGGCGCGTCGACGGGCTGAGCCCCTTCGGCACCTTCTGGCGGCTCATCCTGCCGCTCGCCAGGCCCGGTCTCGCGGTGGCCGGCTTCTACACCTGCCTGACCGCCTGGGGCGAGGTCGCCTTCGCCTCGACGTTCATGCTCGACGACAGCAAGTACACCCTCGCGGTGGGCCTCTCCAGCTTCGTCAGTGAGCACGACGCCCAGTGGAACTACATGGCGGCCACCGCTGTCCTCATCGCCATCCCCGTCTCCGTCATCTTCTACCTGGTGCAGAAGCACCTGGTCACAGGTTTGACCGCGGGCGGGACCAAGGGCTGAGCCGCACCCCTTCTTACGCCCCATGACGCATCTGACTCACCCAGGGAAGACATGACTCAGCACTCCGCCGCCCCTGCCGCCCCCGCCAGCCCGGCGACCGCCGCCAGCACCGGCTGGTGGCGGGACGCGGTGATCTACCAGGTCTATCCGCGCAGCTTCGCCGACAGCAACGGTGACGGCATGGGCGACCTCGAAGGCGTCCGCGGCCGGCTGCCGTACCTGCGCGACCTCGGCGTCGACGCCGTCTGGCTCTCGCCGTTCTACGCGTCGCCGCAGGCCGACGCCGGGTACGACGTCGCCGACTACCGGGCCATCGACCCCATGTTCGGCACGCTCATGGACGCCGACGCACTGATCCGCGACGCCCACGGCCTGGGCCTGCGGATCATCGTGGACGTGGTGCCCAACCACTCGTCCGACCAGTGCGAGTGGTTCAAGCGCGCCATCGGCGACGGCCCCGCGTCGCCGCTCCGCGACCGCTACCACTTCCGCGAGGGCAAGGGGGAGAACGGCGAACTCCCGCCCAATGACTGGGAGTCCGTCTTCGGCGGCCCCGCCTGGACCCGGGTCGCCGACGGTGCCTGGTACCTCCATCTCTTCGCCCCCGAGCAGCCCGACCTCAACTGGGAGAACCAGGCGGTCGCTGACGAGTTCCGCTCGATCCTGCGGTTCTGGCTCGACATGGGCGTGGACGGATTCCGGGTCGACGTCGCCCACGGGCTCGTCAAGGCGCCCGGCCTGCCCGACCTCGGCAGCACCGACCAGCTCCGGCTGCTCGGCAATGACGTCATGCCGTTCTTCGACCAGGACGGCGTCCATGAGATCTACCGCTCCTGGCGCACCATCCTCGACGAGTACCCGGGGGAGCGGATAGCCGTCGCCGAGGCGTGGACGCCGACCGTGCAGCGCACCGCGAACTACGTACGCCCCGACGAGCTGCACCAGGCGTTCAACTTCCAGTACCTGGCCACCCACTGGGACGCCGCCGAGCTGCGCGAGGTCATTGACGTCTCGCTGGCCGCGATGCTCCCGGTGGGCGCGCCCGCCACCTGGGTGCTCTCCAACCACGACGTCACCCGGCACACGACCCGCTTCGCCAACCCGCCGGCCGGCACCCAGATCCGCACCCCCGGCGACCGGGGACTGGGCCTGCGGCGGGCCCGCGCGGCGACCCTGCTGATGCTGGCGCTGCCCGGCTCCGCCTACCTCTACCAGGGCGAGGAGCTGGGCCTCCCGGACGTCACCGACCTGCCCGACGAGGTCAGGCAGGACCCGTCGTTCTTCCGCGCGGCGGGCCAGGACGGCTTCCGCGACGGCTGCCGGGTGCCGATCCCATGGACCGCGGAAGGCCCTTCGTACGGCTTCGGCAGCGGTGGCAGCTGGCTCCCGCAGCCCGCGGACTGGGGTGCGCTGAGCGTCGAGGCGCAGACCGGCGACCGCGGTTCCACCCTGGAGCTGTACCGCGGCGCGCTCGCCCTGCGACGGGAGCTGCCGGGCCTGGGCGCCGGCGAGTCCGTCGACTGGGTGCCGGGCACCCCGGACGGAGTGCTGGCGTTCACCCGCCCCGGCTTCCACTGCACCGTCAACACCACCGGCCGCCCCGTACGCCTGCCCGTGCCGGGCCGGATGGTGCTGGCCAGCACCGAAGTCGCCCTGGCGGAAGGCGAGCCGGCGGAAGGCGAGTTCGAGCTGCCCGCGGACAGCACCGTCTGGTGGTCGGTGTGACCGTCCCTCCCCGGCTCGCGCACATCGCCGCGCAGGCCGCCGTCAGCGAGGCCACCGTGAGCCGGGTGCTCAACGGGAAGCCGGGCGTCGCGGACACCACGCGCCAGCGGGTGCTCGCTGCGCTCGACGTCCTCGGCTACGAGCGGCCCGTGCGGCTGCGCCGGCGCAGCGCGGGCCTGATCGGCCTGGTGACCCCCGAGCTGACCAACCCCATCTTCCCGGCCTTCGCCCAGGCCGTGGAACAGACGCTCGCGGGACACGGCTACACCCCGGTCCTCTGCACGCAGATGCCGGGCGGCGCCACCGAGGACGAACTGGTCGAGCAGCTGGTGGAGCGCGGGGTGGCCGGCATCGTCTTCCTCTCCGGGCTGCACGCCGACACCTCGTCGGACCC
Source organism: Streptomyces sp. NBC_00440 (assembly GCF_036014215.1). NCBI lineage: Bacteria > Bacillati > Actinomycetota > Actinomycetes > Kitasatosporales > Streptomycetaceae > Streptomyces > Streptomyces sp. NBC_00440. Next base: position 1,986,155 of record NZ_CP107921.1, on the reverse strand, counting down.
CGGGCGCTACGCCGGTCTCGCCGAACGGGGGGTGCCGTACGTCCTGATCAACGGCTACAACGAGCGGATCAGCGCGCCCTTCGTCTCACCCGACGACCACGCGGCGGCGCAGATGGCCGTGCGCCATCTCTCGGATCTGGGGCACCGCAGGATCGGTCTGGCGGTCGGGCCGCTCCGCTATGTGCCCTCGCGCCGCAAGCGGGAGGGGTTCATCGAGGCGATGGCGGACCGGCTCGGCCAGTCCGCGGAGGAGGCCGGAGCCCTGGTCCAGCACACCCTGTTCAGCGTCGAGGGCGGCCGGGCCGCGGCGGGCGCGCTGTTCGACCAGGGGTGCACCGCCGTGGTGTGCGGCAGCGACATGATGGCGCTGGGCGTCGTACGGGCGGCCCGCGAACGCGGTCTCGAAGTCCCCGACGACGTCTCGGTGGTCGGCTTCGACGACTCGCAGCTGATCGCCTTCACCAGTCCGCCGCTGACCACGGTCCGCCAGCCCGTCCAGGCGATGGCCGCGGCGGCGGTGGGCGCGCTCCTGGAGGAGATCGGCGGCAACCCCGTCCAGCGCACGGAGTTCGTCTTCCGGCCCGAGCTGGTGGTACGGGGGTCCACGGCCCGCCGTACCGGCTGACCGGCGGCGGGACCGGCGTGCGAGGCTGAGCGGTGGCAGCGGCGCCGCTCCGCCCTGCCGACCGGACCGGACGCCGTCCGTTCCGGACCAGCAGCCCGCCGGGAGGAAACCGCCATGCCGCAGATCACCGTCGAGTACTCCGAGTCCCTGGAGGACGCCTTCGACCGCAGGGGCTTCGCGCTCGGCCTGCACCCGGTCGTCGTGGAGACGGTCTCCGCAGGACTCCCCGCGTGCAAGACGCGGTTCGTCAGGACTGCCGGGTTCGTCGTGGGCGACGGCACGGGCGACGACGCCGTGGTGCACGTGGAGATCGCGCTGCTGGCCGGCCGTACCGACGAGGCCAAGGCGCGGCTGAGCGAGGCGGTGCTCGATGTCGTACGCCGCCATCTGAAGCCCACCGGGAGCACGGTGCACCTCTCCGCCGAGACCCGCGATCTGGACGCGTCCTACCACAAGGGCTGAGCGCGGCCGGGTGTTCATGGGGCCGGGTGTTCATGGGCACGGGCCGGCAGGACCGCCCCATGACACCGCGCCCGCCGGGGCCGTTGGCCGGTACTGAGCCGGTACTGAGCAGGCGCTCAGCCGGTGCGCTGGGCCGGGAGGTCCGTCGCGGGCGGCGGCGCCAGCGAGAGCAGCCGGCCGACCAGATCCCCGAACGGCCCGTCGGCGGGCTCCTCGCTCAGTATCCGCCGTACGACCGCCGCCATCTCCGTGTCGTACGCGGCGCTCACCGCGGCCAGCGCGGCGAAGTCGTGCACCAGCTGCAACTCCAGCTCCGCCCGCGGGATGCTCCGCCCGTCGAGCCAGATCAGCGCGGTCGACTCGGCGAGCGACACCCATGACCTGACCACCAACTGGAGCCTGGCGGGCGGCTCCTGGACGTCCAGATGGGACAGGATCTGGAGATACGCGGCGGTGCGGACCTCGTCGATCATCGCGTTGGTGGTGGTGGAACCCACGGCCGGGCCGCCGCGCATCAGCGCGGAGAAGCCGGGCCCGTGCTCCTCGACGAAGTCGAAGAACCGCTCCATCACCCGCAGCAGCCGCGCCCCCAGCGGCCCTTCGCGCGGTTCGACGAACCGCTCGGCCAGCTCGTCGGCCGCGCGGCGCAGCGCCGCTTCGTACAGACTCTGCTTGCCGGGGAAGTAGTGGTAGACGAGCGGCCGCGAAATGCCCGCAGCCGCGGCTATCTCGTCGATGGAGACATCGTCGGGGGAGCGGTGGCTGAACAGTTCGAGGGCGACGCTGATCAGCTGCTGCCTGCGCTCTTCGACGCCCATCCTGCGGCGTACCCCGGTCGTCATGGGGACAGGGTACCGACTGCGGCGCCGCCGGGTGTTGGCCGTACCGGGGCCGGCTGCGTCACCCGCGCCGGGCGCGGGCGGCTGCCCGGACACCGGGCGGAGCGGTCCGCGGGTCAGCGGGTGAGCCAGTCGCGGAGTATCTCCTCGTGGTGCGCGTCGAGTCCGGGGGTGGTGGACGGCGGGGCGTCGGGGACGCCCTGGAACACGACGGGTTGGCGCAGCGCGGTCATGCCCGCCAGCTCCGGATCCCGGAACCGGCCGGTGACACCCCGCGTACCGACACTGCCGATGGCCTCCCTGAGGTCCTGCACCGGGCCTGCCGGGACGCCCTGTTCCCCGGCGAGCGCGACGATCTCGGCAGCGGAGTGCTGCCGGGTCCAGGCCTCGATGGTGGCGCGGACCTCCGGTTCATGGGCCGTGCGCGCCTCGTCGGTGCGGTACACGGGGTGGTCGGCCAGGTCCGGGCGGCCGATCAGGTCCAGCAGGCGCTGGAACGTACGGTCGTTGGCGGCAGCCAGGACCACCGGTGCGTCGGCCGCCCGGTAGACGCCGAACGGGGTGGACACCGGATGCCGGTTGCCGACCCGGGTGGGCGGGGCGCCGTCGGCCGCCAGCAGGCTGGCACCGGTGAGCTGGAGGGAGACCATCGCGTCCAGCATGGCGATGTCGAGATGCTGTCCCCGCCCGGTGCGGGCCCGTTCGACCAGTGCGGCGCAGACCGCCCATGACCCGTAGAGACCGGCTTGCAGATCGGCGATGGACTCACCGACCTTGGTCGGCTCGCCGTCCGGGGTGCCGGTGGTCTCCATGATCCCCGACATGGCCTGGATGATCAGGTCGTAGGCGGGGCGCGCGGACATCGCGCCCGACTGCCCGAATCCGGAGATGCTCGCGTACACCAGCCTCGGGTTGTGGGCGAGCAGCGCCGGTGCGCCGATGCCGAGCCGGTCGGCGACGCCCGGCCGGAAGTTCTCCACTAGTACGTCCGCCTGCGCGGCCAGCGACCACAGGGTCTCCAGGTCCCCGGGGTCCTTCAGGTCGAGTGCGATGCTCCGCTTGTCCCGGTTCAGCATCGCGAAGTAGACGCTGCGGTCCTTGGCGAACGGGCCGAGCCGCCGGGTGTCGTCACCGCCCGGCGGCTCGACCTTGACGACATCGGCGCCGATGTCGGCCAGCAGGGACGTACAGAACGGGCCGGCCAGTACCCGGGACAGGTCCAGCACACGAATACCGCTCAACGCCGGCATGGCAACTCCTCGGTTGGACACGGTTCGACTCGGTTCGACCGCACAGTGCGTACTGCGCAGTACGCCGAACGCTAGGAGCGCGGAGCGGCCCGGGGATATGTGCACAGCCACGGAGACAGCCGCCGTTGTTGTGCGGCCGCACATGGCGGTGGGCGGTCGGTGAGTGGATGACTTGAGTCCATGAGCACCTCTGAACAGACCTCCCAGGAGCACCTGCCGTACCGGATGCCCGACGAGTACGAGGACTTCCGGGCCTCCGTACGCGCCTTCGCCGAGGACCGGATCCAGCCGCTGGCGGACCGCGCCGACGCCGAGGACGTCTTCTCCGCCGACGGATACACCGAACTCGTCGCCGCCGGATTCCACGCACTCGGCGTCCCCGAACAGTACGAAGGGGCGGGCGCCGACGCGCTGGCCCAGGCCATCGCCATCGAGGAAGTGGCACGGGTGTCCGCGGGCATCTCCACCGTGCTGAGCTCCAACAAACTCGGCGTCACCCCGCTGCTGCTCGCCGGGTCCGACGAGCAGCGCGGCCGGTATCTGCCCGACGTGGCATCGGGCGAAGCGCTGTGCGCGTACGCGATCTCCGAGCGCGAAGCGGGCAGCGATGTCGCCGCGATGACCTGCCGGGCGGAGCCCGAGGACGGTGGCTGGCGGCTCTCCGGCACCAAGAGCTGGATCACAGCGGCGGGCGAGGCCGCCGTACTGATCGTGTTCGCGGTCACCGATCCCGGCCAGGGCAAGCGCGGTATCTCGGCGTTCGTCGTGGAGGGGACCGACGAAGGGATCTCCTACGGCGCCCCGGAACGCAAGATGGGGCTGCACGGTTCGGTCACCAGGGAGGTCCACTTCGACGGTGTCCGCATCCCCGCCGGCCGGCTGCTGGGCGAGCGGGGGCGCGGGCTGCGGCTGGCCCTGGCGACGCTGGACCACACCAGGATCTCCATCGCCGCCCAGGCCGTCGGCATCGCGCAGGGCGCCCTGGACTACGCGGCGGATTACGTACGCGAGCGCCGCCAGTTCGGCCGCCCGGTCGCGGAGTTCCAGGGCGTCCAGTTCATGCTCGCCGACATGGCGATGCACATCGAGGCGGCGCGCACCCTCACCTACCGTGCCGCGGCGGCCTCAGAGGCGGGATCCGGGGACCTCACCTTCCTCGGCGCCGCCGCGAAGTGCCTCGCATCCGACACGGCGATGGCGGTCACGACCGACGCCGTTCAACTGCTGGGCGGGGCGGGTTACGTCCGCGACCACCCCGTGGAGCGGATGATGCGCGACGCGAAGATCACCCAGATCTATGAAGGGACGAACCAGATCCAGCGGATCGTCATGGTGAGGAACCTGCCGTAGCGGGCGTCGACTTGTCGGGCCCGCTCACCGTCCACGAGGGGGTTCGGTGGCCTCCGCCGTCTGCAGTTCCGCATGGAGGCGTGCGAGTGCCGCGCTGACCGGGGGGACGACCAGTGCCGTCAGAACCAGCAGGCTCACCGCGGTCGGGACGATCTCCATCACGGCGCCCGTGGCATAGGCGTTGTCGTCCGTGAGCCACAGCACGGTGAGACCGACCGGATGGGCGAGAGGCTCCGCCGCGTGCGCCAGGGCGATGTACGCGGCGACGGCGACACCCATGACCGGTGCGGTGACGCGCAGCGCCCGCCACCGTCGCGGGTGGCCCGTCAGTGACCAGGACCGGCGTACGGCGGCCCGCGCGGTGGACGCGCCGTTCACCGCGGCGGCGGTGGCGAGGCTCAGACGGAGCCATACGAAGGCCCCGATGACGATGACGAGGGACGTCAGGCCGTTGGCCGACAGCCGGTAGCGCGTACTGCTCCAGTAGTCGAGCGGCTCGATATCGATGCCCATCATGCCGCCGTCGCGGAAGAAGGCCGCCACGAGATACGCCAGCAGCGCCAGCGGAGCCAGGCACACGATCGTCAGCAGCTGTACGCGGATGGCGAGCCCGATGTGGGGGCGGCTGCGCCGCCACAGCTCGCCGGAGCCCGGGCGGTGTCCGCCCGCCTCCGTGTCGCGGACGGCCACGGCATACGCGACATACAGCAGGGCGAGGACGAAGAGGGCGACCAGCAGCAGCAGCCCCATGAAAGGGAGGCTCCTGAGGAAGATGGAGGTGTACTGGCCCGGGTAGTAGCCCAGGGGCGGATCCTCGTACGCGATATCGGAGCGTGCCAGCTTCCAGGTGAGGGCGAAGTCGTGCCAGGTGAGAGCGAATGCCACCGTCACCAGCGCGGCGCCCGCGAGCGCGGTGAACAGCGCGACGCCGGAGGAGAAGCCGAACAGGCTGCGCCACCCGGTGCGGAAGAGCTCCAGGGTGCCCGCGATGAGGCCGCGCCGTGGCGGCGTCCCGCGCCGGATCCCCCCGCCTTCCGGGTACTCCGGGTCCTCCGCTCCGTCCGGCACCGCCGCCCGGCCCTTCTTCTGCGTCACTGCTCGCGCCCCTCTCCGTACGAGCATCACGCTCTCCCAACGGGTTCCCTGCGGTTGTTCTTCGAGGTGAGATGCAGGGGCAACCCCCGGAAGTTCCGGGCTTGATCGCCGTATGACAGGACCGTGACATACGGGCCTGAGAAGGCCGCGCGGGAGGCCGTGCCGGTCCCGGCCTCCCGCGGCGGCTGTCCGTTCGCTACTGCTTGCCGTGTGCGGCGGACCGCTTGGTGATCTCGGTCCTGACCGTCTCGTGCAACTCGTCCGACGTGAAGCCCAGGTTGCGCAGGATCTGCGCGGCCGGGCTCTCCCCGACGCGGACCAGACCCAGCAGCGCGTGTTCCGTGCCGACCCAGTCGTGGCCGAGGTCGGCCGACGCGCGGCGCGCCTGCTCGATGGCCTCCTTGCTCTCCGGCCGGAACGCGATGTGACCGCGCAGCGCCTTCTCCCCGGACGGCGGCATCGCTTCCTCGACTGCGTCGCGGACGCGTTGCTCCGATCCGGCCTTCGCGATCAGCACCTCGCAGGCCAGGCCCCGCGGTTCGCCGAGCAGGCCGAGCAGGAGGTGTTCCGTGCCGATGAAGTCGTGCTTGTGTGTTCGGGCGGCCTCCTGCGCCAGCACGATGCTGTGCCGGTTCAGGTTGGTGTACCGCTCGAAAGGGCCGGGGGCGTGGCGTTGTTGGGCGGCCTGCTTGGAGACCCCGATGGCGTCGCCGATCTCGGTCCATGACGCGCCGGTCTGCTTGGCCTTGCTGACGTAGTGGTCGATGAGCTGGTCACCGAGGTCGGACAGGGTCTGGGCGCGCAGTCGCGCCTCGCTGATACGGGCCAGTTCGTCGGTGCCGGGGAGTTCTTGGTCGAGACGGGCGATCAGGTCGGCGAGGCTGATGTCGAGTGGACTCATGCGTCAAGCGTAAGTTGACGCCCGGGGATCGTCAACCTGTAATTGACGATTGTTCCGGGTCTGCTCCCGCAGTTCCTTACGAGGGTCCGGTGCGGCTCGGCCCCATCAGCCCTTCAGCCCTCGGCCGGGCCGAGCACCTGGAGCGCCAGCCAGAGTTCCAGCCGGTCCTGGGTCGCCGTGAGCCGCTTGCCCAGCAACCGTTCGATCTGGCCGAGCCGGTAGCGCAGCGAGTTGCGGTGCAGGTTCATGGCGCGGCAGGTCTCCGTGACCGACCCGTCGTGTTCGAGATAGCTGCGCGCGGTGGCTTCCAGTGCCGCACCGTGTTCGGCGTCGTAGCGGCGTACGGGTTCGAGCAGGGCGGACGCCAGCTCAGCCAGCGGCAGTTCGGCGCTGCTCAGCAGCAGACCGGGCAGCGACAGGGTGCGGCACTCCTGCACCCCGGGCCCCTGGCGCTGGGCCTGCCGGGCCTCGTGGTATCCGATGCGGATGCCGTGCGCCCCCTGGTGCACCCCGCTGACCCCGACCGCCGTCGTCCCGGGCCCGCCGCCGATGTGGTGCAGCAGCCGGTCGGCGACGGTCCGGGCGTCGCCGTCCGTACCGACGACCACGACGATGCCGTCGTCCAGCGGGCACATCGGGTACGGGTCGGACTGCCCGTGCAGCAGCGCCGCCAGATCGAGGGGCCGCTGCCGCAGCAGGGCAGCCGCCTGGCCCGAACTCGCCACGACCACCCGGTGGCTGCCCCGCGGATCCACGCCGATCCGGGTCAGCTTGCGCTCCGCCTCGGGCCCCGCGAGGCCGTGGTGCAGGATGTCCGCGACGACCTGGCCGACCAGTTCACGGCGTCCGGACAGCAGCGCCTGACGGCGCGCGATCTCCAGGCCGACCAGACCGGCCACCGGCGCCAGCAACGTGACCTGCTCGTCGGCGCCCCGGGCCACGAGGTAACCGGCGACGGTGCCGTCCGCCCGTACCGGGAAGGAGACCAGACCCGGTCCCGGAGCGGCCGTTCCCGGGGCGTCCGAAGCGTCCGCGACCTCGTCGACGGGCCACCGCGCGGACCGGGGATGCTGCTCCAGCACCGCGCCGGCCGGATCGAGGACCGCCACATCGGCGCCCAGCCGGCGGGCCAGCAACGGGACGAGATGGCGCAGTCCGCGGCCGGCGAGCAGGGCGCCGGTGATCTCCTCCTGCAGCTGGATCATCAACCGGGTGCGCGCGTACTGCTCGGCGAAGATCCGGTCCGCCGCCCACCGGCTGATCTGGATGAACGGGATCTCCACCGGCGACGTCAGGAGCGCAAGACCGTGCCGCTGCGCCGCGGCCCGCAGCCCGGCGGGAACCCGGTTGTGGACCAGCCCGGTCCCGACGCAGAGGGCCGCGACCGGAACCGCCACCAGGTCGCGTACCAGCCGGTCCCACTGGTCGCGGGTGCGCCTGCGCAGCGCGGTGGTCAGCACCAGTTCGCCGCCGCGGAGGAAGGGGACCGGGTCCTCCAGCTCCGTGGTGGAGGACCAGCTGATGGGTACGTCGGCCCAGGAGCTCGGGGAGGTGACCGCGGTCAGCCGCAGTTCGGGCTGGGCCAGCAGATCGGACGCGAGGACGGGCACCAGCACAGGGTGCCACAGGCGCCCCGCGGCCCCGGGGTGGTGCAACCGCCCGGAGGAGAGAAGCGAACGGGCCGGCGCCGCACGGAATCCGTGCCGCGCCGGCCCGCCGGCCGGTGGCCGCCCCGTCAGGCGGTGGCCACCGCGAAGACGTGCAGCACGCCGCCGTCCGTCGTGGACGGCAGTGTCACGCTCGCCAGCTGCTTGCCCGCCTGGAGCGTGACCGGCGCGGTCGCGAAGATCTCCGTGCCGACCGGGTCCGTACCGCCGCCCTGTACATCGCGGTACGGGGTGTGCACCGCGACCGTGTTGCCGAACGACGGCTTGTCCGCTCCGCCGCCCAGCGTCCAGTCGCTGAAGCCGATGTCCGCCTTCTGCGTGGTGCCGTCGGTGTACGTCAGCGTCGCCGTACCGCTGGCCGAACCCTCCGCCGCGCTGCCCAGCAGGCTCAGCTTCGTGGCACCCTGCGCCGACGGGACGTTCAGCACCTGCGGGGTGTCCCCGGCCACCTCGATGTTGTCGGGGTCCCCGGCCGCCACCTTCGGCCAGGTGAAGTCGAAGCCGCCGGACGAGACCGTACCCCCGGGTGTGGCGCCCGCCGCTGCCAGCGCCTTGGCCGAGTAACTCCAGCCCTCACCGTCGAAGTTGGCCTGCGGGTTGTCGTCGTCGGTGGAGATGGCCGTGCTGTTGCGGTTCCAGAGCATGCTGTTCTTCGCGGCGACGGTCACCGCGACCGACGTCTTCGGAAGCTCGGTGCCCGCGGACGACTTCAGCGTGACCGGGACCGTGTAGCGGCCCTCCGCCGTGCCGGACGCGGCCGACACGGAGAGCTTCGCGCTCGCCGAACCGCCCGCCGGGACAGTGAAGTCGCCCTGCGCGGGCCGTACGGTGACACCGGCCGGCGGCGTCGCCGTCCAGTGCACCGTGGTCGGCTCCTTCTCCAGCGTCTGCACCTTGACCGTGGTGTCCGCACCCGCGGCGCCGGGCTCGATCTTCAGCTGCTCGGGGGTGGCGCCGGTGAAGTACTTCACGCCGCCGCCCGGGAAGGACGGCGGGGCGTCGGCAGCGGCGCTGCCCCACGAGGTGTCCGCCGTGGCGCCCAGCGTGTAGTCGAGGGTGCCGCCGTGAGTGACCAGTGAGGCGGGGACCCAGGGCTTGCCGGACGTCCGGCCGTTGACCTTCAGCCCGTGGATGTAGGTGTTGCCGGCCGAAGCGGCGGGGGCGTTGACGGTGATGGTCCGCCCGTGCCCGGTGTGCACCACCGCGTGCGGGAACAGCGGCGCGGACAGGGTCATGTCGGCGCGGCTGGGGTTCTGCGGGTACATGCCGAGCGCCGAGAAGACGTACCAGGACGACATGGTCCCGGCGTCGTCGTTACCGGGAATGCCGCCCGGGGCGTCGGTCCACAGCTGGTCCATCTCCGCGCGGACGGTCTCCTGCGTCTTGTACGGGGCGCCCAGGTAGTCGTACAGATAAGGCGTGTTGATGTCCGGCTCGTTGGTCGCGTCGTAGCGGGTGTCGTCCTTCGCCGAGAAGTCGAACTTGCCGTCCGGCGTACGGAAGAAGGCGTCCAGCCGCTTCACCGCGGTGTCGTCGCCGCCCATCGCGGAGGCGAGCCCCGCCACGTCCGAGTACACCATCCAGGTGTAGCGGGCGCTGGTCCCCTCGACGAAGCCGCTGCCGGTGCCGGGTGTGAAGGTGCCCGCCCAGGTGCCGTCGGCCTTGCGGTCGCGGATGTAGCCGCCCTGCGGTGTGGCGTTGGCGTCGAAGACGTTCGTCCAGTTCCCCGAGCGGTCCAGGAACTTCTTCGCGTCGGCGTTCTTCCCGGTCTGCCGGGACAGCTCGGAGAGCCCGTAGTCGGCTGCCGCGTCCTCCAGCGTCTCGGCCGCGCCGCCCCAGCAGTGGCAGTTGTCGGCCGGTACGTACCCGAGGTCGAGGTACTTGTCGAGCGCGGGGCGCTGGCCCACGCACTCGACGTTGCAGCCCGCACTGTCCGAGTCGTTGGCCGTCGGCACGGTCGCCGCCTTGACCAGCGACTTCAGCGCGCCCTTGACGTCGAAGTCATGGCCGCCGAAGGCGTAGATCCCGGCGAGCGCGGCGTCGGACGGGTCGCCCGACATGACGCTCGTCTTGCCGTTCTCCAGCAGCCAGCGGTCCCACTCGCCGCCGCGCTGGCCCGCATAGTTGTAGAGCGACTGGGCGTAGTCGCTGCCCGCCCGGGGGTTGAGCAGCGTCATCAGCTGCACCTGGGCGCGGTACTGGTCCCAGCCCGAGAAGGTGCCGTACTGCGCCTTCTGCCCCTTGGCCAGCCGGTGCGGCTTGCGGTCGGCGCCCAGATAGCGGCCGTCGACGTCGCTGGTCAGCGTCGGCTCCAGCATCGAGTGGTAGAGCGCGGTGTAGAAGGTCGAGCGCTGGGCGTCGGTGCCGCCGCCCACCTCGACCGACTTCAGCACCTTGTTCCAGGCGCCGGCCGCCCGTGACTTCACGGAGCTGAAGCTCTTGTGGGGCGCGTTCTCGGCGCGGAGGTTTGCCTCGGCGTTCTGGGGGCTGACATAGGAGACGGCGACCTTGGCCTGTGCCTCGGTGGTCCCGCCCGCGAAGGTGATGTACGCGCCCGAGCCCTTGCCCTCCACGGCGTTGCCGGACGAGCTGTAGCCCGTACCGCCGGACGCCGATGTGGAGCCCGGGCTGACCGTGCTGTCCTTCCAGGTGCCGACCTTGGCGAACGCCTTGTCGAAGTGGGCGGTGAAGTACAGCGTGTACAGATCGTGCCGGTTGTTCGCGCTCTGCGGACCGCAGAAGTTGCCCGCGGTGACCGAACCCGTCACGGTCCGGGTCTTCTTGTCGATCTTCACGGTGGCGTCCGTGCTGCCGCTCTCCGAGTTGGAGGTGCGGAAGAGCATGGTGGCCGGCTTGTCCTTGGGGAACCCGAACTGCCCGGAGCCGGTCCGCGCCGTCGTGGTGAGCGCGGCGGATGCGCCGTTGTCCAGACCGACCTTGTAATAGCCGGGCGATGCGCTCTCGTTGGCGTGCGAGAAGGTGCTGGCGTACTTCGCGTCGGTGGTGTCCGCGCTGGGCGAGGAGTCGACGTCACCCGTGTACGGCATGATCGGGATGTCGCCGTTCGCACCGGAGCAGCCCACCCCGTTGAGGTGGGTGAGGCTGAAGCCGCGGATCTTCGTGGCGTCGTACTGGTAGCCGCCGGGCGCGGGCGTGGAGACCTGCTTGCCCTTGGAGTTCTGCGGACTCCAGGCCAGCATCCCGAAGGGCTGCACCGCGCCCGGGTAGGTGTTGCCCGCGTTGGCGGAACCGATCAGCGGGTGGACGTACGACACCGGGTCCTTGACGGTGCCGTGCGGGGATGCGGCCGAGGCGGGGGCGGCGGTGGCCGCCATCCCCAGGGCGGCCATGGCGGTCACCACGACGGAGCTGAGCGCTCTGGTCCCGGTGCGCGTCCGACGGCTGTGCGTGTCTGACACCCGTTCCTGCCCTTCGTGTGTGACGGACTCGTTGTGACGGACTCTGTGTGACGGACTCTGTGTGACGGACTCTGTGTGGCGGTCGGTCAACGCGGCAGGAACGGGAGCGCCGTTGACCACTCCGGAGCGGCGCGCCGTTCAGACAACGTTGTCAACGACGTGAGGATGCTCCTCCTGCCGATCCGGGGTGTCAAGGCTCCCCGGGCCCGCGAACGGACCCGGGGAGCACCCGAGGCGCGTCAGAGCTACAGGTCCAGGACCAGTCGCCCGCCCCGCGCCCGTGACACGCAGATCAGCATCGAGTCGTCCCGCTCCGCGTCCGTCAGCAGTTCGTCCCGGTGGTCGATCTCGCCTTCGACGACGCGCTGTTGGCAGGTCCCGCAGAAGCCCTGCTCGCAGGAGTACGGCACATTCGCCACCTCCGCGCGGACGGCGGCCAGCACCGTGGAGCCGGGCGCGACCGTCACCGTACGGCCGGAGCGGCGCAGTTCGACGTCGAAGCTGTCCGAGTCCGCTGCGGCCGCCTGCGGCGCGAACCGCTCCAGATGGAGCGCGGCGCCGGCCGGGAGCGCCGCCGACACCGCTTCGAGCAGGCCCTCCGGTCCGCAGCAGTAGTACGCGGTCTCCGCCGGATCGTCCCCGAACTCCAGCTCCGGGTGGCCCAGTTCGTCCTGCGGGACCACCGTCACACGGTCCGTGCCGCCGCCCAGCTTCTCGGCCTCCGCCAGGAACGGCATCGATGCGCGCGTACGCCCGCAGTACACCAGCCGCCAGCGCGCACCCGCCGCTTCGGCCGCCCGGAGCATCGGCAGGACCGGGGTGATCCCGATGCCGCCGGCGACGAAGACGTACGAGGCGGCTTCGACCAGCGGGAAGCGGTTGCGGGGGCCGCGGATCTCGATCTCCGCGCCCTCATGGAGCTGTTCGTGCACCTCGCGGGAGCCGCCCCGGCCGTCCTCGATCAGCCGGGTGGCGACCGTGTATGCCGCCCCGTCGGCCGGGTCGCCGCACAGCGAGTACTGGCGGACGAGGCCGGACGGCAGCACCAGATCCAGATGGGCGCCCGGTGTCCAGGGGTCGAGCCGTTCGCCGGACGCGCTCTCCAGCCGGAGCCGCACCACGCCGTCGGCCTCCGGAGTGCGCTCGGTGATCAGCAGCCGCCGGCTGACGGTCCGGTGGCGGCCACGGCCCGAGACCGGGGTCTCCAGCGCGGGCAGCGGCCAGAGCGGGGACGCGGTGATACGGCGGCGCAGGGCGCGCTTGGCGAGCAGCGCCGCACCGGCGACCAGGACGACCGTACGGACGCGGGGCAGTGACGGCGCCATGTCAGTGAGCTCCGTTCGCGGCAGACGAGTTCGCGGCAGGCGAGTTCGCGAGATAGGCGACGGCCTGCGCGGTGCTGCCTTCCTGCGAGGGGTGGTACGTACGGCTCAGATAGCCCGGTACGGACCGGGCTATGGCCCCGGTCGTGGGCAGCAGCCCCTGCTTGCCGCGCCGGTGGTAGGCCCGCAGGGTCGCCCGGCCGTCCACGAGCAGCGGATCGTTCTCCATGAAGAACCTGACACCGCGCTGCCAGAGGAAGACCAGCGCGGAGAAGGCGGTCGCCCAGGTGCGCACCCTGCGGCGGTAGCCGCCGTCGATGTGCTGGAAGACCTCGAAGGCGACCGACCGGTGCTCGACCTCCTCGGCGCCGTGCCAGCGCAGCAGGTCCAGCATGGTGGGGTCGGCGCCGCGCCGGTCCAGAGCCTCCGCGTTGAGCACCCAGTCGCCGAGGAACGCCGTGTAGTGCTCGATCGCTGCGATCGTCGCGACCCGCTCCTTGAGCCACCAGCGGCTCGCCCGGCCGGGCGGCAGCGTCCGGTCGCCGAGCAGCTTCTCGAAGAGCCAGTCGACCTGGGCCGTGTACGGGGACGGGTCGAGCCCCTGTGCCGCGAGATGGGGGAGTACGTCGTCGTGCGCCTGTGAGTGCATGGCCTCCTGGCCGATGAACCCGATGACGTCCTCGCGCAGCCGCGCGTCCCGGATCAGCGGCAGCACCTGCTTGTAGACGTGCACGAACCAGCGTTCGCCCGCCGGGAGCAGCAGATGCAGCACATTGATGGTGTGCGTGGTGAACGGGTCACCGGGCACCCAGTGCAGCGGGGTGGACTCCCAGTCGAAGGAGACCTTGCGGGCCTTGAGTGCTATGTGCTCCGAAGCCACCGGGGCGGGCTGCGTATTAGACATGGCGTCAATGTACCGACGGGTACGGCCGAGGAACAGGGCCTTGCACGCAGCTGTTCGGCTGCGCGAGGGCCCTGGTCGGCCGTGGCTGGTGCGGGTCGGCCGGTGCCGTGGGGGCGGGTGAGGAGCTGCTCAGCGCCGGCCGGGCGATCCGGGCGACGGCATGGATTCGTTGAGCGGTACGACGTTGAAGTATTCCTCGATGCGGTCGATGAGGCCGCCGTCGAACCGGAAGTACATCGCCGCGTGTACGTCACTGCGGGACCCGTCGGTCATGGTCAGGTGGAGCACTTGCTGCTGGAGCACTTCGTCACCGTCCTGGAACTGCCGCACGATGTCGTACCGAAGGGTCTCGACGTCGGCGGCCAACTGCTTCAGCAGTTCCATGTTCTCGTCGATCGGCTGGTCGCCGCTTCCGTCGTTGTGCCACACGGTGGCGGTGCCGGTGCACAGGGATCGCATCGTGGCGTAGTCCCGCACCTCCCACTGCCGGAGGTAGTGCACCGCTGCTGCGCGAAGGTCCTGGTCGGGTGTCATTGTTTCTTCCTCTCGGGTGTGCCGGTTGCGGCGGATGTCAGACGGCGGGGCCGGCCGCGGTGCCCGCGGCCGTCTCCTCGCCGAAGACGGGGGCACGTTCCCCCGCCTCGATGCGCAGGGGGAGGCGGTTCTCCCGGGGCGGCAGCGGGCAGGGGAAGGCCGCCGAGAACATGTGGTGAGGAACAACAGCCCGGTTGAAGTCGATACGGGCCGTACCAGCGGCGGAGTTGGGCAGAGGCAGGATCAGCCACCGGCCCATGGCGGGCGTTTCCGTGCCGCTGGTGCCGTCGGTGAACGTGATCAGCAGAGTGTCGCCGCCCACACCGAACGCCCGGAGCGTGTGCCGCTCGCCTCGCAGATCCAGGACGAAGTCACCAGGGGACGGGAGGGTGTCCCGCATACTCGGGCTGGTCAGCCGGGTCACTTCCAGGAGACGCCCGGCGTCCGCCGGACGGTACTCCGCCTCGACGGCCCAAGCCGGATCCCATGGCCACGCCTCGATCCCGCGCAGGCCGACGAGGGTGGGCGCGGCCGGATCCCACACGACCAGGACATGGGCTCCCCGCAGTTCCTCGATGGTGCCGCGCCGTCCGCCGGGGAAGGACAGGCGGCTGGCGCTGGTCAGTTCCACCGCCCCGTCCACGGCTTGGTCATCGGCGGAGACGCCCTCCGCATGCGCCGCGGTGAGCGTCAGGCTCCCCGAGAGGCCGGTGGACGTCCACCGCCCGGGGACCTCGGGGATTTCCTGACCCGGTTCCGTGATCAGCCGAGAGGCGATGCGGCCCGCCTTCCCGTCCGGGCCGGCCATCTCCTCCCACCGGCTCCGACGCCACCGGTCGTACCCGGTCAACGCGCCGTCGTCACTGAAGCATTCGCTGGACACAGTGTTCTCCTCTGTAGGTGGCGGTCACCTGTGACCGCCGTCAGGACCGTCGCGGTCCGACCGGTCGTGGCGATGGTTCGGATGGTGCGCTCGCCCGAGAACATGAGCAAAGCTGTTTGCTGTTACGGCAAATGCGGGGAAGGTGCCGTGACGGTGATCGCGGGCGGCGAGCAGCGGATTGGCGTGCACGTGCGCGTCCGGAACGGCGTCCCACCGGCGGGTTTGCGGATTCGGCAAGTTCCTTTGCCTCATCGGCCAGGGCGGGTGAACATGCCTGATATGAACACAAACCAGTCCGTGGAAGTGATCGTCATCGGCGGCGGTGCCGCCGGTCTGTCCGGCGCATTGACCCTGGCCCGGGCGCGCCGCTCCGTGATGGTGATCGACTCGGGGGAGCCACGCAACGCGCCCGCTTCCGGCGTGCATGGATTCCTCTCACGCGACGGCATGCCGCCTCGCGATCTCGTCGTTCGTGGGCAGGAGGAGGTGGCCCGCTACGGCGGCAGTGTGGTGCCCGGTCGTGTGGTCTCGGCCGAGCACGTCGACGGCCTGTTCGAGGTCACGACGGAGACCGGCGAACGCTACAGCGCCCGGCGGCTGCTGGTGGCCACGGGGCTGACCGACGAACTGCCTGAGGTGCCCGGTCTCGCCGAGAGGTGGGGACGCGATGTTCTGCACTGCCCCTACTGCCACGGGTGGGAGATCCGCGACCAGCCCCTGGGAGTGCTGGGGACGGGGCCCATGTCGGTACACCAGGCGCTGCTCTTCCGGCAGTGGACCTCGCGCATCACCCTGTTCACCGCCGACCGCGTCGAGGTCACCGATGATCAGCGCGAACAACTGACTGCGCGCGGCGTCGACGTGGTGGAGGGCGCGGTGGCGGCCATCGAGGTGGACAAGGACCGGCTGACCGGGATTCGGCTGGCTTCCGGCCGGGTGGTCGAGGTGACGGCGGTGGCGTTGAGTCCACGGATGCGTGCCGGCAAGGTGCTGTCGAGCCTGGGCCTCGACCCGGTCGAGCACCCGATGGGAGTCGGCGAGCACATCGAGGCCGATGCGACCGGCCGCACCGCGGTGCCGGGCGTGTGGGTGGCCGGCAATGCCACCGACCTGGCCGCTCAGGTCGTCGGTGCGGCGGCGGCCGGCACGGTGAGTGCTGCCGCGATCAACGCTGATCTGGTGGCGGAGGACACCGGCATCGCCGTTGCCGCGCTGCGGCGCGCGCAGGAAGGCCGGGAGCGGGCGGAGAGCCAAGGGCTGTGAACGCCTGTCCGGTCAGCCCGGAACACGGAAGGGAGAGGGGCATGGGGACTTGAGCGTCCGGCTGGGCCGCTGGAGTGCCGGGCCGCCCCGCCCCCGCTCCGCGTCATCGCAGCGCGCTGACGCGGGTCCCGTCCGCCAGCCGTCCGGTCAGCTGCGCCTTCGCGCCCTGCTTCGCGGGCACGGCGAGCAGCGGGCCGGTCGCGCTGCCCGTCACGCCGCCCGTCGTGGCCAGCGAAGTGAACTGCGTACTGCCCGCAGCCAGCACGTACCACTGCCCGCCCCGCGACTTCCACAGCACTCCGGCGAGCACCCGCGGCTGCCGCTTCCCGCAGGCCGGTGAGTTCTCCGCCTTGGCCACCACCGTGTCGGGGTCCGGCCCCCTGCCACCAGGCACCCGGAACTGCGCGAGCACCCGGCTCCCGGCGCCGCGCCAGGTCTCCGCGCGGGTGCAGAGCCAGGCCGCCCGGCCGCCCGACGCGGGCAGTTGCTGGGCGGCGAACTGCCAGGAGTTCACCGTGCGTACGCCGTGCGAGCGGACCACGGGGAGCAGACAGGCGGTGTGCGCCCAGCTCGCCAGGTCCGCCGCACCCGTCACGTCGTGCGGCCCGGCCGGCGGACCGGCGAGCAGCCGGGCCGGGGGCAGCTCGCCCAGATCGGTCACCAGATGCGTGCCCGCGCCGTCGCGCAGCGCGAGCGCGTTCCAGGAGGTACAGGCGCGGGAGACACCGGGGCCCGGCACCGGATCGGTGACACCGTCGGCCGAGCGGCCCAGTGGCCGCGCCCCCGCAGAAGGGGCGAGCAGGTCCCGCACACTCGCGCCGCGCACCCAGGGCGCCGTCAGATAGCGGACGTTGCCGTCGGACCTGCCCACGACCAGCGCGTCCGAAGCGGCCTCGTCCGCGCCGTCCACCCGCGCGAAATCCAGTGCGCTGCCTCCGCCGCCGTCCTTCGCCTCGGCGTACCGCACCACCCGCAGACCGTCGTAGAGCAGCACGACCACCGCGTCGTCCACCGTGCCCGCGTACAGCAGCTGCGGCGCGCCCATCGGCGGCCCGGCGGGAGTGCCGGGGGTCGCCGAGACCTGTACGGAGTCGCCGGGGCGGGCCCAGACGGCGAGCGCGCGCCGGAGCAGCGCGGTGTCACCGGTGCGGTCGCCGCGCGCGGGCCACACGGAGAAGTCGGTACGGGACGACGTCTTCCACGCGGTGCCCGCGACCCGGGTCAGCTTCGCCGGATTCAGGGCCTGTTCGTACACCGGATTGCCGGTGTACGCAGGTGCTGCGGCCCGACCGGCACCCAGACCGCCGTCCGGCAGTGCCAGCAGGGTCCCGCACACCAGGACGGCGGCCGCCGCGACCAGCGCACCCCTGCCACGGCGCCTGCGCCGCAGCAGATCGGTCGGCCTGGCCTGGAGCGAACAGGGGTCGAACGCGGCGGACGCCAGCAGCCCGTACTGCGCCGCCGGGCCGTCCGCCCGGTCCAGCGCCGTTCTGGGGTCGGCCACTCCGGCGGCCTCCAGCACCCGCCGTACCCGGGTGTCGTCGAGCCCTTCGAGGCCGCGCAGCGCGTACGCGGCGCGGGCGGGCCCGGAGAGGGCGGAGAGCCGCTGGTCCAGGGCGAGTTCGTCGGCGCCACCGGACCGGGGGAAGAGCCGCAGCCCCCACACCTGGGGCAGCAGCGGCGGCAACTGGGCGCGGCGGGGCCAGGCGTTCCACCGCCGGGGCCGTGCGACCTCCAGCGCCGCCGCGACCACGCGGCCACGCACATAGGCGTAGGCCGGGTCGCAGTCGTCCGCCCGGCGGGGCGACGGAAAGGAATCGGCCGCCCCGGACCGCCGTCCGCGCGGCAGCGCCCGCTGCGCGAGGGAGTGCGCGGTCAGCACCCGGCGGTTGCGGCCGAGCGAGGGCGGCAGGATCAGATACGCCAGCCGGACCAGCCGGGGGTAGTGCTCGACGAGCGCGGCCCCGGCCTGTCCGGCGTCGACATCGGTGGCGGCATCGGCGGCGGCCGGGCCGGGCGCGGAGCGACGGGTGTTTGACGGCACATTCAGCAGAACGAGCGAATGGTGGGATGGTCACCCGGGGCCCCGCCGCGACGGGGCCCCGGCGCGGCTCAACTCAGCGACCAGCCGCTGAAGTCCACGGTCCCGCGCATCCCGTTTCCGCCGTTCGTCGCACTCATGAAGATCCCGGTGTCCTGGCTGTCCGCCGCACTCGGCACGGCGACGGTGGCGACCGCGCGCCAGCTGCTCCCGCCGTCCGTCGAGAAGGAGCCGGTGTACGCGGTGCCCGCCCGCGTGAGCCGCAGCACGACCGGTGCCTTGATCCCGGTGACGCGCTTGTAGGTGTCCAGCGCTCCGTCGCCGTCCGTGTCGTACGAGAGCACGACGCCCTGGCCGGGTGTCACCGCCAGGTTCAGGAACCCGGCAGAGCCCGGGGTGGCCAGGCTGTTGCGCACGACGATCCCGCACCGGGCCCAGCTCCCGGTGTCGTCCTGGGAGTCCACCCGTACGGTCACGCTGGTACCGTCGGTCATCGCCCCCGCCTGGAACGCGGTGCCGAACTGGGTGGTGCCCTTCCACAGGTCCTGCCCGCCGCCGTTGATCGCCAGCCGTCCGTCCAGCTGCCCGAACACGGCGTCGTTGCCGGTGTACGTCCGCCACCCGGCGGCGAGCGGAGCGGCCACGTACACCGCGCTCCGCTCCCGCACGTCCACCTGCTTCCCGCCCTGCGGTCCGAACCGGGTCAGCAGGGTGTACGGCATCGGGCGCAGCGGAGTGGTCAGCGGTTCGGAGGGGGCGGTGACCAGCCAGGAGACCGAGCCCGACGCGCCAGGACCGACACTCTTCAGGGAGGTGCCGCCCTTCGGTGTGCCGTTCAGGCCGGTCAGCGTGAAGTCGACCTGGCCGGTCGCGCGCAGCCCGTTGAGGTTGCGGAAGCCGGCCGTGACCGTGCCGGTGCTGCCCGGGGTGAAGGCGACGGGCTGCGCGGAGACGGTGGCGGCGCCCTGGTACGGGGCCGTGGCCAGGGTGTCGTACACCCGCTGCGCTGTGCGGTACGCGTCGCCGGTCGCCTTGACGGGGTACGACTGCGTCCCGTGGGTCCAGGACTGCTCGTCCGGGAACCAGTCGAAGGTCTTGGCGTCCCGTCCTTCGGCGAGCGCGGCCGCCAGTTCGTCCAGGAACGCCTGCCACTGCGGGAGGTGGACATCGCTGAGCAGCCCGTGCCAGTCGCGGTTCGCGTAGTTGCTGAGGTGGTCGGCTGCGGTGCGGTCGCCCCACGTGGTGATGAGAGTGCGGGCCGTCCACTCCAACTGCACCGCCTCGGCCGGGCTGGTGGCGAAGCGCTTCGCCTCCTCCAGCCAGGGACCGAGCAGGAACGCCTGGTGGCAGCCGGCCAGCGTGTCGGCGAGCCGCATCAGCTTCAGCCAGAGCGCGGACAGCGTACGGAGGGTGGCGGCGTCCTTGCCGGTGTAGGCGTCGTGCAGTTGGGGCAGCAGGATCCGGCCCCGGTCGGCGAGTGCCTGCCGGGCGAGATCGACGAGGTCGTAGCGGTACGCGTCCGAGCCGCGCAGCGGTGCGCCGACATCGAGCAGGGCGGCGAAGGCGGTGTCGAACCCGGCGGTGTCGAAGGCGGACTTGACGGAGGCGGTGAGGCTGGGCCGGCGGGCGAAGAGCGAGTCGACCGGGCGTCCGTCGGTGGTGGTCAGCTGGTACGCGGTGGTGGCGAGCGCGGCGAAGGCCGTGCGCGCGGCGCGGTCGTCGCCGCCGTAGCGCACGCCGGCGTACCGGGTGAACCACGCGGTCCGGTCGATCTTCTCGGTGCGCCAGGCCAGTTCGCTGAAGAGCTCGAAGGCGGCCGGGTCGCGCTCGGCTGCCTCCGGCATGTACGCGGTGCCGGCCAGCGCGCTGCCCGCCTTGTCGCGCCACGCCGTGAACTTCTCCGTCCAGCGGTCGGTGTCGGCCCCGATCGTCGTACGGCCGCCGAAGTCGGGGATGGAGCCGAAGGCGTACGGGGCGCCGCCCCAGTCCTTCTCCCGATCGGTGACGGTGTCGATGTCGGAGAGCCCGTCGACGATCAGGATCCGGTCGGTGTCCACGGCCCGGAGCAGTTCGGCGCGCGGGTTGGCGCCCCAGCCGAGGATGACCCAGGTGGCGTCGGGGTGGGCGGTGTGCAAGGAGGTCTCGACGGCCCGGGCGGCGTCGGCGACGGGGACATCACCGGGGGTGCCGCCCTCGTGGAGCAGGTCCATCTTGAAGTGCTGTGCCTCGCCGAGGAGTTCGGACTGGTGCCGGTAGAAGGCCGCGGCCACCCGGTCGAAGACCTCGCTCCTCGGGTCGAGCCAGTCGGGGCGCCGCAGCCCGTTCCAGGTGCCCTGCGGTACGACGTCGGCGCCGGGGTTGCGCTCGGGGAACTCGTCAGGCACGGTCCCGAAGTAGCCGGGGAACACCGGGTGCATCCCCAGTTCGCGCAGCCGGTCGGCGATCTGCCGGCCCAGGGCGGCGCGCCGGTCGATCAGCGCGGTGGAGAGCGGGCCGCCGTATCCGCTCATGTTCTGGAGGAGCCACCAGGGCTGGTGGGAAGGGGCGGGCAGCCAGGCGCGGGCCTCGGTGTCGGAGTACCCGAAGTCCTGGAGCAGCCGGTGGTAGACGGCTTCCTGACCGGGCGTGATGAGGACCTCGTTGCAGCCGTGCAGGGCCAGGACGTCGATCGTCCGCTCCCAGTGCGGCCAGTCCGCGTAGGGGGCGGTGTAGCCGTCGTGGGTGTCGTTGAGCGCGAAGCGGTGCGGGACGGTCGCCGACTGCTGGACGGCCGCGCCGGGTGCGGGCAGCCGTGCGGGGAGGTCGAGCTGCGAGGTGTTCCACGAGATGTGCGCCCGGCACACGTACTTGAGGTACCAGTGGACGCCGGTCAGTGCCGTGGCGGGGCCGGTGGCGGCGACCTCGATCCGGCCCGTGGAGCCGGTGACCCGGAAGCGTTCCGCGCCGGTGAGAAGCGTGAGCGTGAACTGGTCTGCGTGGCGCGGCAGCAGACGCTTCAGGGCGGCGCGGGCCGGGCCGGTGTTGAGGGGCTCCGGTGCCGCGGGGGAGCGTCTCGGGGGGATGGCGGCCGGTGCGCCGGCCGCTGCGGCGGGGGTCGCCTGTGCGCCGATCGCGGCGCCGGCGCCGATCGCGCCCGCGGTGCTCAGCAGCGTACGTCTGGACAGCTCGTGCATCGGCACTCCCTCGTGTTGCGCGTCAATGCTGCTGACGGTCCGTGCGATGACAGATGCATGCGATGCGCACGGTAATGACGAGGGGGAGGCGGAGCAATGGGGCGCACAGGTATGAGTGCGTAAAAGCGGCCCGGTTCCATCTTTCGGCCCGCCGGATTCATGGTTGGTCAGCCGTGGAGTTGGGTATCACGGCGATCTTCAGCAGGTCGATTACGGTCTGTTGGCAGCTGCTCGGGTGTACGGCGCTGACCTGCGAATTGTTCACCCGTTCCCGGCAGGGCCGTTCAGCTGCCTGCCCCGCCGGGCGCCGGCCTCCCGCTCCGGGAGATCTCCGATCAGCATTTCCGGTACGGACGGACCGTTCAATGAATTCGAGTGACCGGTATCAAGCCCGATCATTCGCGGCGGGGCGGCAAAGTCGCGCGGAAAGAAACCGGACCACGGAAAGGCCGGTTCTTTTCGGGGGAAAGGCCGCAGATGGGCCACGTTCGCTTATCCGCGGGATCTCGCTCCCGGTTCCGGTCCGTACGGTTCAACCGCCGGTACCGCTACCCCCGGTCGAGATAGGCGAGCACCGCGAGGACCCGCCGGTTGTCGTCGTCCGACACCGGCAGGCTCAGTTTGCCGAAGATGTTCGACGTGTGCTTCGCCACCGCCCGCTCCGTCACCACGAGCTGGCCCGCGATCGCCGCGTTGGAACGCCCCTGCGCCATCAGCTCCATGACCTCCAGCTCGCGCGGGGTGAGGCTGCCCACCGGCTTGTCCTGGGCCCGCCGGGACAGCAGTTGCTGGATCACCTGCGGGTCCATCGCGGTACCGCCCGCCGCCACCCGGCGCACCGCGTCGATGAACTGGTCGGCGTCGAACACCCGGTCCTTGAGCAGATATCCCACGCCTCCCGTACCGTCCGCCAGCAGCTCGCGCGCGTACAACTGCTCCACATGCTGCGACAGGACCAGGACCGGCAGCCCGGGCCTGGCCCGGCGGGCGGCCAGCGCGCACTGGAGGCCCTCGTCCGTGTGGGACGGCGGCAGCCGGACGTCGACCACAGCGACGTCCGGCTCCAACTCGGCGAAGGCCTTTGTCAGTTCGGGTCCGGTCTCGACCGCAGCCGCGATCTCGAAGTCGTACGCCTCCAACATCCGGACCAGGCCGTCTCTCAGCAGGAAGAGGTCTTCGGCGAGGACAACGCGCACGGAATCTCCATCGTCACCATGGTCGGGCCGCCCACCGGGCTGTTGACGGCCAGTACGCCGTCGAATGTACCCAGTCGGCGTTCGATTCCGCTCAGTCCCGAACCCTTTCCCGGCGACGCGCCCCCGCGGCCGTCATCGGTGACCGACATCCGCAGCATCCCCCGGGTGTGGTGGATGTCGACCCAGATCCGGTCCGCCCCCGCGTGCTTGACGGCGTTCGTCAGGACCTCGCTGACCGCGAAGTACGCCGCCGACTCGACCGGGGCCTCCGCACGGCCCGCCATGTCCACCTCGACCTCGGTCGGTACGGGCAGCCGCAGCGCCAGGGCCCTGACCGCGTCACCGAGTCCGCGCTCCGCCAGCACCGGCGGGTGGATGCCGCGCACCAGGTCCCGCAGCTCCGTGAGCGCCTCCGCCGACGACTCGCGGGCCATCGACAGCATCTTCTTCGCCTGCGCCGGGTCCTTCTCGATGAGCGCCTCGACGGTGGAGAGGTTCATGCCCATCGCCACCAGCCTGGCCTGCGCACCGTCGTGCAGATCCCGCTCGATCCGGCGCAGTTCGGCGGCCGAGCTGTCCACGGCGTCGTGCCGGGTCTCGGTGAGCCGGTCGATGCGCTCGCCCAGCTCGGCCTCCCTGGTCGGGGCCAGCACCGAGCGGGTGATGGCGAAGTGGGCGCGGATCAGAGCGGGCCCGAAACGCAGTCCGGCCGCGATCCAGCAGACACCGACCAGGGCCGCGAGCGCCGCGGTGGTCCAGCTGTCGACCCGGACGAACTCGTACCAGTACCCGCCGCCCGCACGGACGATCGGCTTCCACAGACCGAGCAGCAGCAGGATGCCGAAGACCCCCTCGCTGAACAGCGACAGCGGCAGCAGCGCGGTGACCGCGCCCGCCGTCATGTCGACGAGCAGCCAGCGCATGTCGCGCCACGTCGCGGGATCCTTCACCAGCACCGTGCAGCGCTCCACCTGACCGGCTGTGCCCGGCCGCGGCTGGAGCGGGAGCGGCCGGCGCACCACCGGAATGCGGGTGCCCGTCCACTTGGCCGCCAGCAGCCGGCGCTGGTCGGCGTGCGAGCGGATCAGGTCCAGCAGCGCCGGCGTGGTGAAGACACCGACACCGACCGGGATCAGCGCGATCGAGGTGACCGCCAGAGTGAAGAGCGTGATCGAGCCGATGAGTGACATCCCGGCCAGCGCCAGGCCCCGTACGGCCGCCACCCCCGCGTCGCGTGCCTTCGTCGCCCTCATGGTGATGTCCCTCTCGTCCCTGGCCGGGTGATCGCCGGCCTGGACACCAGTGTGGCCGCAAGGGGGCGCCCGGGGCATTGGGTTCCGCACCCGATTCGGGGGTGTAGCTGGCACCACCCCCCGCCCCTCGCCTTATGGCTCCGCACAGGGGGCCTCGACGGCTGGGGCCGTCCGCGGCCCGTTCCTAGCGTGGGAGGCGAATCAACCGACGCTTACAACTGGGGGCGAAACGCCATGAGGCTCAACCTCGCGGCCCGTATCGGTGTGTGGAGCGCGCACCACCGCAGAACAGCCATCATCGGCTGGCTGGTGTTCGTGGTGCTCGCCATGGGCATCGGCGGGGCCTCCGGCATGGTCAACATGTCCGACTCCGAGAACGGCGCGGGCGACTCGGCGCGGGCCACCCGCATCCTGGAGGACGCCGGTCTCAGCCGGCCCGCCGGCGAGATGGTCATGGTGTCGGGCAGGAGCGCCGGCGACTGGAAGCCCGCGGCCCGCGCGGTCACCACGGCCGTCGGGAAGACCGGAGCGGTACGGAACATCGCGGCGCCCGTCCCCTCCAAGGACGGCAGGGACGCGCTGATCACCTTCGACATGAAGGGCGACGCGGACACCGCGGCCGACCGGGTGGGGCCGGTGCTCGACGCGGTGTCCGGGGTGCGTGCCGGCCGGCCGGACGTACGGATCTACCAGTTCGGCGACGCCAGCGCGGGCAAGTGGCTCGGCGACCTGCTCTCCAAGGACCTCCGCTCGGCCGAATTCACCGCCGTACCACTGGCGTTGGGCATCCTCCTGGTGGCCTTCGGGGCCGTGGTGGCCGCGCTGCTGCCCGTCGGACTCGCGCTGACGGCGTGCATGGCGGCGTTCGGGCTGCTGTCACTCGCCAGCCACCAGCTGCACCTCTTCCAGACCACGTACTCGGTGATGTTCCTGATGGGCTTCGCCGTCGGCGTCGACTACTGCCTCTTCTACCTGCGGCGCGAGCGGGACGAACGGGCCGCGGGGCGCGACGCCGAGACCGCGCTGCGTATCGCGGCGGCCACCAGCGGCCGGGCCGTGCTCGTCTCCGGGGTCACCGTGATGGTGGCGATGGCCGGGATGTTCCTGTCCGGCCTGATGCTGTTCAAGGGCTTCGCGCTCGCCACCATCCTCGTGGTCCTCATCGCGATGCTCGGCTCGGTGACGGTGCTGCCCGCGCTGCTCTCCTGGCTGGGCGACCGGATCGACGCCGGCCGGGTCCCGCTGCTGAACCGGCGCGGCAGGCGCGGCGTGCGGCAGAGCGGCGCGACAGCCGGACGGCTGCTGAAGCCGGTGCTGGCCCGTCCCGCGGTCTTCGCGGCCGGAGCGGTGGTGGTGCTGCTGGCCCTGGCGGCGCCCGCGCTGGGTATGAAGACGGAGGAGCTCGGCCTGGAGAAGCAGTTCGGCTCGTCGTCCGAGCTGTCGGTCTCCTACCGCCATATCGCGGACACCTTCCCCGGCGGTCCCGCCCCGGCCACGGTGGTGGTCAAGGCCGACGACATCGGAGCGCCGGGCGTACGCACGGCACTCGCCGGCTTCGACCGGGTCACCGTGCACAGCCGGCAGAACGTCGCGGAGATCGAGGTGCCCCTGCCCACCGGCCGGGCCGGGCTGACCGAACTGCGGGACGAGCGGCTGCCCGCCGCCTTCGACGGCACCGGCGCCCATGCCTACGTCACCGGGGAACTGGCGAACTCGGTCGACTTCAACCATCAGCTGAAGCACGGCATCGTTCCGGTCTTCGCCTTCATCACGGCGGTGACCTTCCTGCTGATGCTCTTCTGCTTCCGCTCGTACGTCATCGCGCTGACGTCGGTCCTCCTCAACCTGCTCTCGGTGGCCGCCGCCTACGGGGTGATGGTCGCCGTCTTCCAGCACGGCTGGGGGGCGTCGCTGATCGGCTCGGAGAAGGCCGGTGCGATCGAGTCCTGGATGCCGCTCTTCGTCCTGGTCGTCCTCTTCGGTCTGTCGATGGACTACCACGTGTTCGTCGTGTCCCGGATCCGGGAGGCGCGCGAACGGGGGCTGAGCACCAGGGACGCGGTCGACGAGGGCATCCGGCGGACCGCGGGCGCGGTGACCGGCGCAGCAGTGATCATGGTCGCGGTGTTCTCGGTCTTCGGCTCGCTCTCGATGCAGGACATGCAGCAGATGGGCGTCGGACTCGCGGTGGCGGTCCTGCTGGACGCGACCGTGGTGCGGATGGTGCTGCTGCCCGCGGTGATGACGCTGCTGGGCGAGCGCAACTGGCGTACACCGAAGGGGGCTTCCCGGCTGCCCGGCCGCGATCACCGCGACGCGCCGCCGAAGGTACCGGCAGGCATCTGACCGTACGCACCCGGCGGCCGCACCGGTTCAGGATCAAAGGCAGCACAGCGCCCTCCCGGGCCGTGGGACAGGGGACCAGCCGGGGAGGGCGCTTCGGTGGGTGCGCGGAGACGGAGACGTACGGGTGTGATCAGGGCGCGTACTTGTACCCCACGCGGCGCACCGTACGGATCGTGTGCCGGTGCTCGGAGCCCAGCTTGCGGCGCAGCCGGGCCACATGGACATCGACGGTCCGGCCGTCGCCCACATGCCCGTAACCCCACACGGTGGTCACCAACTGGTCGCGGCTGTGCACCCGGTGGGGGTGCGCGACGAGATGCGCGAGCAGCTCGAACTCCAGATACGTCAGATCCAGCGTCCGCCCGTCCACCGAAGCGGTGCGCTGCGCACTGTCGATCCGCACCGCCCCGTCGGACGCGGTCGGGGCCGGTACCGGGCCCGGCTGGTGATCGGCGGGCACCAGCACCAGATAGCCGACCATCGGCGGCTGCCCGGGCACGGAGGGCAAGGTGTGCTGGGGTGCGGGCAGCCAGGTGGCGCCGGGCGGCAGGAAGTCCGCGACCGGGACCACCTCGTCACGGTCGACGGACCGCAGCCGGTGCCGGTGGGACGGGAGAGGTGTGGCGGTCGCGGCAGCCGCAGTGGTCGCAGCCGTCGCGGCGGTCGCTGCGGAGAAGGAACGGGTGTCAGCCATGAGTGGTCAGCTCTTTCACGCGGAGAGGTCGTCGAGGGACGTACGTCGTGCGCGCCGGCCGAAGGCTTCGAAGCGGAAGAGGCGTTAGAGGGCCGGCGCCTGTGTCGCACGGCAACACACTCGGTCGAAGTCGTGATGCTGACGGGACGGCCAGAACGGTTCGAGGTCGAAGCGACCGGTCGAGGTGTTCTGATGGCGGGCCATGTGCCCATTGAACCAGATGCGCCGGACCGGCAGCAGGGGCTCCCGGCAAAGGAACGGCACGGGGGCGCCCACCGGTGCGGCGGGCGCCCCCGTGGGGAACGCGGTGCGGAGGCGTACCCGGGTGCGCAGAGTGTTCTGGGCACTCAGGCACTCAGGCACTCAGGCACTCCGGGTGCTCAGACCTGTCCTGCCTTCTCCAGCGCGGTGCAGCAGGTGTCGGTGACCAACCGGGTCACCACGTACGGGTCGACGTTCGCGTTGGGCCTGCGGTCCTCGATGTAGCCCTTCCGGTCCCGCTCGACCTGCCACGGGATCCGGACCGACGCACCGCGGTCGGAGACACCGTAGGTGTACTCGTCCCACCGGGCCGTCTCGTGCAGACCGGTCAGCCGGTCGTCGATCCCGGCGCCGTAGTTCTTGACGTGGTCCAACGGCTTCGAGCCCTCGCCCAGCGCCTCGCACGCGGTGATGATCGCGTCGTATCCCTCGCGCATCGCCTGGGTGGAGAAGTTGGTGTGCGCGCCCGCGCCGTTCCAGTCGCCCTTCACCGGCTTCGGGTCGAGCGTCGCCGACACGTCGAAGTCCTCGGCGGTCCGGTAGAGCAGCCAGCGTGCGATCCACAGCTGGTCGGACACTTCGAGCGGCGACAGCGGACCGACCTGGAACTCCCACTGGCCGGGCATGACTTCGGCGTTGATGCCGGAGATGCCCAGGCCCGCGGCGAGGCAGTGGTCGAGGTGCTTCTCGACGATGTCGCGGCCGAAGATCTCGTCGGCGCCGACCCCGCAGTAGTAACCGCCCTGCGCGGCCGGGTACCCGCCCTCGGGGAAGCCGAGCGGCCGGTGGCCGTCGAAGAAGGTGTATTCCTGCTCGATACCGAAGATCGCCTCCTGCGCCTCGAACCGCCCGGCGACCTCGGCGAGCGCGGCCCGGGTGTTGGAGGAGTGCGGGGTCAGGTCGGTGTTGAGGACCTCGCACAGGACGAGTACGTGATCACTGCCGCGTATCGGGTCGGGGCAGCTGAACACCGGGTTGAGCACCAGGTCGGACGCGTGGCCCTGCGCCTGGCCGGTGCTCGAACCGTCGAAACCCCAGAGCGGCGGCGCCTCCCCGGTGGCCAGGATCTTCGTCTTCGAACGGAGTTTGGCGGTCGGCTCGGTCCCGTCGATCCAGATGTACTCGGCCTTGAACGTCACGGAAGCCATCCTTCGCTGGTGCGGCCCTGCTGGTGCGGCCCTGCGAGTGCGGCAGGTCCATGGCGGCAGCATCGCAATCCGCGGTTTCCCGGCCGTTGCCCGACTGTGAACGGGGTGTTTCCCGGCCCGGATCCGATGGCCGAGACTGGCCGGTATGACGAAGCCATCCGGTACGCAGCCATCCCGTACGCAGCCTTCCCTTGCGCAGCCATCCAGCGTGCAGCCACCCCGTACGAGGCCGCGCATCGGTCTCCTCGGCACCGGCCCCTGGGCGCGGTCCACCCACGCTCCCGCGCTCGCCGCCCACCCGGAGATCGAGTTCAGCGGGGTCTGGGGCAGGCGGCGCGAGGCGGCGGACGAGCTCGCCGCCGAACACGGGACGACCGCATACGACGAGGTGGACGCGCTCCTCGCGGCGAGCGACGCGGTAGCGGTGGCTCTCCCGCCGGACATCCAGGCCCCGCTCGCGGCCCGCGCCGCGGCAGCCGGGTGTCATCTGCTGCTCGACAAGCCGGTCGCCACGACGGTCGCCGGCGCACGCGACGTCGTTGCCGCGGCCGAGCGCTCCGGTGTCGCGTCCGTGGTCTTCTGCACGCTGCGCTTCACACCGGGGGTGGCCGAGTGGATCGCCGGACAGGCCGCTGTGGACGGCTGGTTCACCGGCCGCGCGGAGTGGCTCGGGGCGCTCTTCTCGCCCGGAGCGGACAGCCCGTACGCGGCATCCCCGTGGCGCAGGGAGAAGGGCGGGCTGTGGGACGTGGGCCCGCACGCGCTCTCCGTCCTGTTGCCGGTGCTCGGGGACGCGACGGAGGTCACAGCGGCCGGGGGCGCCGAGGACACCGTCCAGCTCGCGCTGCGCCACACCTCGGGCGCTTCCAGTTCGGCGACGCTCAGCCTGAGCGCCCCGGCCCGAGCGGCGGGCACCACCGTCGAGTTCCGCGGCGCCCACGGGGTCGCGGTGCTGCCGGAGCGCCGGGGCGGGGGTGCGCGGGTGCCGTTCGCCGCGGCGGTCGACGCGCTGCTCGCGGCCGTACGGACCGGTGAACCACATCCGTGCGACGTACGGTTCGGCCTGCGGCTGACCGAGATCCTGGCGGAGGCGGAGCAGCAACTGACCGGGAAGTGACCGGCGGTGGCCGCAGCAGGGCCGCTGAACCCCCGGCCGGGCAGCCCGGCCGGGGGAACTCACCGCCCGAGAGCGTCCCGGACCGCCTCCTCCGTACGCGCCACCACCGCTGTGCCGTCCTCCGCCGTGATGATGGGCCGCTGGATCAGCTTCGGGTGCCCGGCCAGCGCGGCGATCCACCGGTCCCGCGCCTCCGCGTCGCGCGGCCACTCCTTCAGCCCGAGCGCCTTCGCGTCCGGCTCCTGGGTCCGGGTGATGTCCCACGGCTCCAGTCCGAGCCGGCCGAGCACCGCCCGGATCTCGTCCTCACCGGGCACGTCCTCCAGGTATCTGCGGACGGTGTACGAAGCACCTTCCGCGTCCAGCAGGTCCACCGCACTGCGGCATTTCGAGCACGCGGGATTGATCCAGATCTCCATGGGGTCAAAGGTACGTGAGAGGCTGCCGGGACCCTTCTGGCCAGGGGCTTCTGTCAGTGCCCGGCAGTAAAATGGGGGCAGTTCGTGAGGGTCCGCAAGGGCCCCGTCACCAGCGCCTGGAGGTCGCCGATGGCCGTAGCCATGTCCCCGACGGAGTCACTGGTCAAGAAGAAGCTGCCCGCGGGAAAGCCCCGTGACTGGTACGTCTCGCACAACCGCAGGCTGAAGGCGATGCGCCTGGCCATCGCACTGCTCGACACCGGTGTCTACCGACCGGATCAGGCACCGAACCGGAAGATACGCTCCACGGCTGCCCTCGCGGGCATCCACCCGCCGTCCGACGCCACTTGCCGGATGGTGCGCGTCCTGATCCGCTTCGGGCGCTGAGCACAGCACCTGCCCGACCGATGTTTCACCGACTGCTTCACCGACTGCTTCACCGACTGCTTCACCAGTCGTTCGGCCGGTGGGGGCGGACGTCAGCCCGCACCCACCGGCCGAACGGCCCCCGGAATCCGGCCCGTTCGACCGTCAGTCCATGCCGCGTGTCCCGATGACGACCGTGGCGTACCGCTCGGCGCAACTGGCCACCCGCGCGGCCAGCCCGTCCCGGGTGACCGTCCGTACGGCCGCGGGCGCCTGCCGTTCGCTGGTCTCGAACAGCAGATGGCCACCCGGTGCCAGCCAGGGCAGCGCGGCCGCGGTCACCCGCCGCAGTACGTCGAGGCCGTCCGCACCACCGTCGAGCGCGACGCGCGCCTCGTGCACCCGGGCCTCGGCGGGCAGCAGCTCGATCTCCTCCGTGGGCACGTACGGCACGTTGGCCAGCAGGATGTCGACGCGCCCGCGCAGCGACCGGGGCAGCGGGCCGTAGAGGTCGCCCTCGTACACCCGGCCCCCCGCGCCGGCGACATTGCGGCGGGCGCAGCGGACCGCAGCGGGGTCGACATCGGCTGCGTGCAGCTCGGCTCCGTCCAGCGCGGCGGCGAGCGCGGCGCCCAGGGCGCCCGATCCGCAGCACAGGTCGACGACGACGGCCCCGGGCGGAGCGAGGGCGACGGCCTGCTCGACCAGGAACTCGGTCCGCCGGCGGGGTACGAAGACACCCGCGTCCACAGCGATGCGCAGACCGCAGAACTCGGCCCAGCCCAGCACGTGTTCGAGGGGGAGACCCACGACGCGCCGGTCGACCATGGCGGCCAGTTCGGCGGAGTCGCGGGCGGCGGAGACAAGCAGCTCCGCCTCGTCCTCGGCGAAGACACAGCCCGCGGCCCGGAGCCTGGTGACGACGGCGGAGAGCGGCAGCGGCGATTGAGGTGACGGCGGTGAGGGATGCGACAGATGTGACGGTGGGACCGGCATGTGAGCCTTTCGGGATACCTGTGGGGCTCCCTCGGTCACCTGGGTCAGATGAACCGCACGGCCGTGAGGGGGAGCGCCCGTCCTGCTACAGCGGTAATGGGGCTCACCTCCTCGGTACGGTCCACGGGTCGTGGGGAGGGCAACAGTACATGAGCGGGCGGCGCAGCCGGTGGGCGCACGAGCCGCACCGGTCGCGCCGCCCCGCTGTGGCCTACGACGTGGCGGCCGTGTCCAGAGCGAGTACGCCCTTGGCCGGGACCGTCGCGGTGACCTTGCCGTCGTCGCCGACCGTCACGGTGTTGCCCGCGCAGTTGTCCGGAGACGCCTTGGCGACGTTGCAGTACGTGCCGCCGGGCAGTGACGTGGTGAACGTCTGCTGGAGGTCGCCGTCCCCGTTGTTGAGGGCGACGTACCCCTTGGCGCCGCGCCCGAAGGCGATGGCGCTGCCCTGCGACCACCAGTCGGTCAACGCCGCGTCGCCGACGGCGTTGTGGAACCCGACCATCCCGGTGATCTCGGGGTCCGCGTGCATATTGGTCCAGCCGTCGCTGCCGCTGGGCGGTCCTGCGTCCTTGTCGGACCACTCGTAACCGGAGAAGACGTTCGGCGAGCCGTAGGGGTGCGCCAGCATGAAGGCGTTGGCGAGCTTGTAGGTGTCGCCGTCCTTGTAGCTGAGTGTCGACCCGTTGCGCTCGGTGTCCCAGTCGTCGACGAACGTGGTGGCCTTGTCACCGGCCAGCTTTCCGTCGGCGACGTTCTGCAGGCCGCTGAGGTCGCCGCCCTGGAAGGCGCTCTTGAGGTGGGTGCCGTAGCGGAACTCGTCGACGTCGCCGAGGCCCGTGTACTCGTCGGGCTGTACGGCCTCGCCGCTGCCGTAGATGACCTCCGAGACCCAGAACCCGGGGTCTGCCATCTTGCTCTTGATGCCCTGCAGGTCGGCGGCGGCCATGTGCTTCGCCGCGTCGATACGGAATCCGTCGACGCCCATCTTCCGCAGGCCGGTGAGGTAGCCGGCGATGGTGGACCGGACGTAGTCGCTGCCGGTGTCGAGGTCGGCCAGGCCGACCAGTTCGCAGGTCTGGACGTTCTCGCGATTGGTGTAGTCGGTGATGTCCTGGCGGCAGGTGTGGAAATCCGGGTCGCTGTAGGTCCCCGGGTAGTTGTACTTGCTGTACTGGGTGCCGCCGGTCCCGGTGCCCGACCCGGCCGACATGTGGTTGATGACCGCGTCGGCGATCACCTTGACGCCGGCCGCGTGGCACGCGCTCACCATGCCCTGGAACGCGTCGGCGTCCCCGAGGCGCCCGGCGATCCGGTAACTCACGGGCTGGTACGAGGTCCACCACTGGGGGCCCGCTATGTGCTCGGTGGCGGGTGACACCTCGACGTACCCGTAACCGGCCGGGCCGAGGGAGTCCGTGCAGATCTTGCCGACGTCCGCGTACGGGCGCTCGAAGAGGGTTGCGGTGACGGTCCGGTCGCCGGGAGGCGCGGCCTGCGCCTGCTGCGTCTGCAAGGGGGAGAGGGCGAGCAGGCCGCCGGCGGCCATGACCCCGGCCATGGACGTGCCGATCAGACGGTTGCGCATCGTTTGCGGCTCCTTCGCTGTGCGGGCAGTGCGGTGTCCCGGAGTGGCCGCGTGCGGTCGACCACCGTGGGGGGAGACGCAGAGGAGCCTGCCGCTAAGGCATGAGCACTTCAAGAGTTTGCGCAAAAGTTTCCTGCAAGTTGCAGAAAACTCTTGCCGGTTCATGCTTGCCGATTCATGGAGGAGCTGGTTCTTCCGGGGCGGGCCGCCGCCGGTCTAGCGGGCGGCGGGCCGGCTGCTGCGCGGATGCCGCAGGACGCAGTCGCCGCAGAGGCCGCCGCCCGGGACCCGGTAGTAGAGGCAGCAGTTGTTGCGCAGGAACGCGAAGCCGAGACCCTCCTCGACGATGAAATCGCCGCTGCCCGCGAGGGGTTCGCTCGCCAGCACGGCGGCCGCCAGTGCGGTGGCCCGCGCCTCGGCTTCGGGGCGCCGGCCGTTCAGTACGCGCACCGCCCCGACCAGCGCGGACGCCGCGTTGCCCCGCAGGGTGTGCGGCGAGAGGCCGTACCGGGCCCGCAGGGCCGCGTGGAACGGGCGCAGATGGGCGAGGTACACCGCCGCGAGTACGGCGCCGGCCGGGTGGTCCGGCTGCGGTCCCTGCGGCGCGAGTACCGGTACGGGCAGCCACAGTTCGAGCGGACCGTCGTCGGTGAGGCGGACCCGCAGCCGCTCCGGGGTCAGGTCCGGCAGCCGCCCGGCGAGTACGGCTGTGCCGAGCGCGACCGACCAGAGGCGGGCGGCGAGACCCAGCTGAAGGGTGGAAGCGGCCACCCGGAGCTGGTCGGTGCCCATCCGCCGGGCGTACAGACGCACATACGCACTGAGCGGGTCGGCCGCGCCGCCACCGTCGCCGGCGCCGTCCGTTCCGTACAGATCCGACAGCGGCCTGAAACCATCCGGGTCCGGCCTCTCGCCGTACCGGACTGTGAAGTACGCCCCTACGGAGTCCAGTTGGGCGAGTACGGCGGAGGCTTCAGTCACGGGGTGCACCAGAGGGTTCGACGGCGGTGGTTCGGTTCGAGCCAC
This sequence comes from Streptomyces sp. NBC_00440, assembly GCF_036014215.1. Classification (NCBI taxonomy): domain Bacteria; kingdom Bacillati; phylum Actinomycetota; class Actinomycetes; order Kitasatosporales; family Streptomycetaceae; genus Streptomyces; species Streptomyces sp. NBC_00440. Next base: position 1,952,017 of record NZ_CP107921.1, on the reverse strand, counting down.
GGTGTCACGGGGCCGGGCTATTTCAGCAGCCGGGACATCCGCCGGTCCGCCAGGATTTTGCCGCCGGTCTGGCAGGTGGGGCAGTACTGCATCGCGGAGTCACTGAAGGACACCTCGCGGATCGTGTCCCCGCAGACGGGGCAGGGCTCTCCCGCGCGCCCGTGGACACGCAGACCGCTCTTCTTCTCGGCCTTGAGATTGCGCAGGGCCAGCCCGTGCGACCGTTCGACCGCCTCTCCGAGCGTCGTCCCGATCGCCGTGTGGAGCGCGGCCACCTCCTTCTCGGAGAGTTTGGCGGCCAGCCGGAACGGCGACATCCGGGCCGCGTGCAGAATCTCGTCCGAGTACGCGTTGCCGATCCCGGCGATCACGCTCTGGTCGCGCAGCACGCCCTTGATCTGGCGGCGCTCGCCCTCCAGCAGGCCCGTGAAGGCGGCCAGGGTGAAGGAGCCGGCGAGCGGATCGGGCCCCAGGCGCGCGATGCCCGGCACCTCCAGCGGATCCCGGACGACGTAGACCGCCAGCCGCTTCTGGGTCCCGGCCTCGGTGACGTCGAACCCCGCGCCGTCCGGCTCCTTCAGCCTGACCCGGAGCGCCAGCGGGCCCTTGCCCGGACGGGGCGGCGCCTCCGGCAGACGGTCGCTCCAGCGGACCCAGCCCGCCCTGGCGAGATGCATGACCAGATGCACTCCGCCGATCCCGAGGTCGAGGAACTTGCCGTGCCTGGTCACCTGGTCGAACGACTGCCCTTCGAGCGCAGTGAGGGGCGGGTCGTAGGTCTTGAGCGCGTTGATGGCCACCGGGTGGACACGGGCGACGGTACGGCCGACGACGTGCTCGCCCAGGAATCGGGTGAGGGACTCGACCTCCGGCAATTCAGGCATAACGTCATTCTGCCTCGCATCGGCGCGACCGGACCGCCGGAAGCCGCCGGACCGGTCCGCGCCGGATGTGTCCCTTCGTACGCCGTCGAGGGGCGGACCGGGCTACCAGGCCCTCGCTCAGGCAGCGGGGACGCGGTCCAGGAAGCCGTGCACCGTACGGATGCGGCCGTCCTCCGCGAGCGCGATCACATCGAACCCGGCGACGGGCGCCGAGCCGTCGGCGAGGGACACCAGTTCCCAGCTGAAGCGGGCGATGCCGTGGTGGCCGTCGACGGTCCCGGTCGGCCGGAACTCGAAGCCGGGGAACTGCTCCCCGGCCGCCGCGATCACGGCCGCGATCCCCTCGTGCCCGGTGACATCGGCCAGCGGGTCGGTATAGCTGCCGTCCTCGCTCCAGGCGGCGGCCACGGCCTTGGCGATCTCGTCGGGCCGCCCGGCGGCGTTCCAAGCCTCGAAGTAACGGGCGACAGCGGTCTCGTGCACAGACATGGTGGATCAGCCTCCGGCAGGTCGTACGGGCGACGGTTACCGAAACCCCGGGGGAGTGCGCCCCCCGGCCTTCGGATGGCTTCAGCCTGCCGTGCGAGCGCGGAGGGGTCGATTACGTCCGGGGTAATGGTGCCGGTCCGCCGGGATGCCGGACGGCGGCGACGGGCGTCGTGAGCCGGGTGCGGCGCCGCGACGCGGCTCAGCCCCTCACAGCCACCGCTGGGCCGCCTCGACGCTGTCGCCCCCACTGGTGTTGAACGCGATGGCGGCTTGCGGCGCGTGCTGCCGGACCAGATTCACCGCCTGCTCGAACAGGGGCAGGAGCGGCTCCGGCTTACGGATGCCACCCCCGACGACCACGACGTCCCACGCGCGCCCTGCCAGCGCCGCGACCATCGCGGGCCCGGCCGACTCGTCGAGCGCGATCAGCGCCATGGACGCATCGACGCCGAGCTCACCGAAGCGGGCCAGCTCACCGTCGAGAGCCGCACGAACGCCGTCGGCGTCGATACCGGGCACCACGTGGGGATCAATACCGAGAACGAGTACGGAAGCCATCCGGGCAGCCTACGACGGCACCCCGGCGGCGCCCTCACCGCGAACCCGGTCAGGGGGGGGCGGGCGGACTGCGGCGGACCACCGCAGCACCCGATCTGCCTCCATATCAGGAGCCGCGGTGAATGTTTTCCGACGGAACGGCTCCGGTTCTTCACCCCGTCACTAGAAACTGACAAAGTGACAGATCAGATGGCGCCGGGACACCGGGGGCCGTCTCCGCTCAGGAGACCCGACCCGCCCCGGTGTGCGTGAGCAGACCCCGAGCGCCATACCCCCACCATCCCCGGCCTCCGTGGGGCGAAGTGACAGCCGCCCAGCCGAAGGCATTCCGGGGTCAGTTGCACGGAAGGAAACACCCTTGCACAAGAGAAAAGGGAAGCGATGGCTGCCGGCGGCCGTCCTCGGCGGCACCCTGGCCGCAGGAGCCCTCGCTTTCCTGCCTGCCATCGCCCAGGCGGGGAACGAGGACGACGCGAAACAGCCGAGCACCGCGCAGGCCGACTTCAACGCAGCGGCTGCGGAGTTCAAGGTTCCGGTCTCTGTCCTCCAGGGCGTGGCTCACGAGGAGTCCGGCTGGCAGCAGCACACCGGTTACAGCGACACCGGTGGCTGGGGCCTGATGAACCTCACTGATGTGACACCGGCGATGGTGGCGGACGGTTCGGCCGGCGCATCGGGCCGCTCCGACCTCACCTCGTTCACCGACCACCCCGAACTGCACACCCTGCAGGCCGCCGCGAAGCTGACCGGTGTTCCGGCCGGACAGCTCCAGCACAACCGGCGGGACAACATCCGGGGTGGGGCCGCCCTTCTCGCCTCGTACCAGAAGCAGCTCACCGGCAGTACGTCCGCCGACCCGTCGCAGTGGACCGCGGCGATCGCCAAGTACAGCCGGATGACGGACCGGAAGGCGGCCACGTCGTACGTTCACGACGTGTTCGCCACCATCGCGTCGGGCGCCAAGCACGACTCCAAGGCCCCCGCCGGATCGAAGGCGGCGACGGCGGCCACGGCGCCCACCACCGCCGTCACCATGCACGCAGTGCCGTCCGCGAAGCCGGTCACCAGTCAGCTGAGCAAGCTCCGTCTGAAGGACACCTCGTCGCCGCAGGCCGAATGCCCGCAGTCGATGGACTGCCAGTTCGTCCCGGCGGATCCGTCCAACGGGCAGGTGTCCGACCGCCCCGCCAACGGCATAAAGATCAACCAGATCATCATCCACACCACGGAGGGGTCGTACGACGACGCGATCAAGACCTTCCAGACCCCGGGCGGCGCCTCGGCGCAGTACGTGATGCGGTCGTCGGACGGCGCGGTCACGCAGATGGTGGCCGACAAGGACGTCGCGTTCGGTGACGGCAACTACGACAGCAACCTCCACGCGGTCCAGATCGAGCACGAGGGCTTCTCCGCGCACGGCGCGGACTGGTACACGACGGCGGCCTACGAGCAGACCGCCAAGCTCGTGCGGTACCTGGCCGACCGGTACGGTATCCCGCTGGACCGGCAGCACATCCTCGGCCACGACAACGTGCCGGGACCGTCGGACGCCACCCTGTCGGGTATGCACTGGGACCCGGCCGACGGCTGGGACTGGACGCGCTTCATGCAGCTGCTCGGCGCCCCGTTCGACTCCGGCCTCCACGGTGTCGGACCCGTCGGGTCCGCTGTGACGATCACCCCCGGGTTCAGCAACAACCAGCAGACGTACACCGTCTGCCCGGCGGACGACCCGTCGGGTGCGGTCACCACCTGCACGCCGGTGACCGCGCCGTCGAGCGCCCTGTTCGTACGGAGCGCACCGAGTGACGACGCCCCGCTGATCCTCGACCCGGTCGTCCACCCGGACCCCGCGGCCAAGGGCGGCACCGACAGCGTCAGCGACTGGAGCGTCACCGTCCAGGCCGGGCAGCAGTTCGTCGTCGCCGGTCAGCAGGGTGACTGGACGGCGATCTGGTACGACGGCCAGAAGGGCTGGATCCACAACCCGGGCGGCAGCAACACCTCACCCGCCCCGGGCGCACGGATCCTCAGTCCGGCCGGTACCGCCGCCGCCCCGGTGTACGGCACGGCGTACCCGGACCCGTCCGAGTACCCGGCCGGGCTCTCCCCGTCGAAGCAGGCCCCGCTGACGGCGAAGAACTACTCGATCCCGGTCGGCCAGGCCTATGTGGCGGCCCAACCGCCGGTCGCCGGCCAGGACTTCTTCCCCAAGGGAGGACAGGTGGTCACCGGGGCCAAGCGCTACTACACGGTCCAGTTCAACCACCGGTACATCCTGGTCAACGCGGCGGACGTCACGGTGACCCGGACAGTGCGTCACTGACGGACGAAGGCGAAGGCCACCGCGACGGGTGGCGCGGGCGCGGTTCCCGGGGGCCCAACACCCCTGGGAGCCGCGCCTGTTGGGTGTTCCGGTTCCGGTTGCCGCTCACGGAATCCGGTACTCCTGCTCGGGGCGCCCGGTCGTCCCGTAGCGCAGTTTCATCTTCAGGAGACCGCTGGTGACCAGCCCCGCGAGGTAGCGCTGCGCGGTGGCGCGCGAGACGCCGATGAGGGCACCGACCTCGCCCGCCGACAGCGGGGACGCCGAACCCCGTACGGCGGAGAGCACCGCGTCGCCGGTCACCGTGCGGGCGGCGGGATGCCGGGCCGTACGGGTGGCCGGCGGGCTCCGCAGTGCCGCGTACGCGCTCTCGACCGTGCCCTGGTCGACGATCTCCGCGTCGGTCAGCTGGCGGAAGCGGGCGTAGCCGCGCAGCTTCTCGGACAGCAGTTCCGGCGTGAACGGCTTGACCAGATAGGCCAGTGCACCCGCCGACACCGCCCGCCGCACCATCGTTCCCTCGGCGGCCGCGCTCAGTACGAAGGCATCGCAGGCCAGGCCGCGCAGCAGGTCGATCCCGGAACCGTCGGGCAGATAGAGGTCGATCAGCGCCAGGTCCACCGGGGCATCGTCGGCGGCCCGCAGCGCGGCCCCGGCGGAGTTCGCCGTGGCGACGGCCCGGAATCCGGGTACGCCGTCCACGAGCGACGCATGGATCCCGGCAACCCGGAAGTCGTCGTCGACGACCAGCACGGAGAACGGCTCACGTTCGGTCATCGGCCTGCCTCATCCACGGTTCCTGCTCCACGGTTCCTGCTCCACGGTTCCTGCGACCACGGCTTCTGCGACCGCGGTTCCCGGCCCGGTCGCTCCTGGCTCCATGACTCCGGGCTCCATGACTCCGGGCAGCCGGGCCACGAACACGGCACCGCCCGAGACCCGCCCCTGCTCGGCGCCGCTCTGTCCGGATGCGGACGCCGTTGCTTCGTACGGCCCCGACGGGCCCCGGCGTCCAGCTTCCGGTTCGGGCGGACCCCCGTGCTCGGCGAGATGGACGTCGCCGCCCCTGACCCGCGCGATCTGCCGCGCCAGCGCCAGCCCGATGCCCCGGCCGCCGACGGCCGATGTGTGGTCCTTCGTCGACATGCCCTCGCGGAACACATCGTCGGCCGCTCCGGGCGGAATGCCGTCCCCGGTGTCGGCGACGGTGATGAGGAGGGTGGTGCCCTCGGCCATCAGCTCGACCTCGACCAGGGAAGGGGTGCGCGCCCCGTGCCGGGCGGCGTCGATCGCGTTGTCGACCAGATTGCCGAAGACGGTGGTGACATCGACCGGCGCGGTCACGGTCCCGTCGGCCCAGGTCGCCCCGCCGATCACCAGCGTCACCCCGCTCTCCCGCGCCTGGGCGGCCTTCGCGGAGAGGAAGGCCCGTACGTAGGAGTCGCGCACCGCGTCGATACCGGGCAGGGCCTCACCCAGCGGGCCGGTGCCGAGCAGTGTGCCGATGTACTCGGTCGTCTCCGCGAGGTGACCGCCGTGGACCAGCGCCGAGACCACATGCAGCCGGTTGGCGAACTCATGGCGCTGCGCGCGCAGCGCCGAACTCATCGCCTGGACCGCGTCGAGCTGGCGGGTCAGCGACTCGACGTCGGTGCGGTCCTGCACGGTCAGCAGCGTGCCGAGATCCTGCCCGTCGCGTTCGACGGGCCGCGCCGAGAGCACCAGGACGCGCTCGCCGACCGCCGCCATGACCGGGCTGCCGACGGGCGTACGGATCGTCTCCAGCACCCGCGGTGTCAGCCCCAGTGATGCGACGGACCGTCCGGGCCGGGCCGGGATCGCCAGCAGCCGGCGCGCCTCGTCGTTGACCACGGTGACGGTCCCGGCGTTGTCGACGGCCAGGACCCCTTCGCCGATTCCGTGCAGGACGGCTTCCTGCTCCTGCACCAGACCGGCCAGCTCCTCCGGTTCCAGGCCGAGCGTCAGCCGCTTCCAGCGCCGGGCCAGCAGCGCCGAAGCGCCGACACCGAGCAGCAGGGCGGCCACCAGCCAGCCGAGGCCGCCCAGCAGTACGCGGATCAGCTGCGCCCGCACGTCGGAGACGGCGACACCCGCGTTGGCCTCGCCGACGACCCGGTGCGAGCCCGGGGCGTACACCGGGACCTTCGCGACCACCTCGTCGCCGAGATGCGCGTGGTCCCGCGCCAGCACTTCACGACCGGAGAGCGCACCGCTGGGGTCGGTGCTCACCATCCGGCCCAGCTGGGCCCGCTGCGGGTGCGCCAGCCTGATGCCCCGGTCGTCGGTGACCACCACGAACAGCGAACCCGTCCTGGTGCGGGCCGCCTCCGCCGCCGTCTGGACCGGCCCGGCGGCGAGCGTCGCGCGCGGCGTGCTCGCGGCCCCGCCGCCGGGCCGGGAGTTGGCCGCCGAGTACTGCGCCGCGCCGCGCCGGACGGCGGGCTGGGCGGCGACCGTACGGGCCACCGCGAGCGCACGCAGCTGGTACTCGCTGACGAGCCGGTGCTCGTTGGTGTACGCGAAGGCGCCGAACGCGGTGGCCAGGGTCACCGCGACCACAGCGCACTGGAGCAGCAGGACCTGGGTGCGCAGCCGCACCCGCCCGCGTATCCGCAGGCGCGCGGAGGGCAGCCGGGCGGACAGCCTCCTGGCGGACGGCATCCCGGCAGCCGGTATTCCGGGAGCCGCCTTTCCGGCAGCCGGAATCCTGGCAGCCGGTTTCCTGGCGGACGGTCCGAAGAATCTCACCCGGTCGACGGTAACCGCCTCCGCCCGGTGCACAGAATGCACACAACGCGCGGATCAGGGGTTACGCGGGTTGTGCGCAGAACCTGGAGAGCAGTGGCAGGCGCCGGATAGCTTCCGCCCGGGACACAACGAGCCGCACCAGGAGTTCTCTTGCTGAAGATACCGCGCCCCGGACCACGGGCCCGCTCGCGTCGCACCCGCGGGGGCCTGCTGTGACGGGGCACACCTGGACGCTGCTGATCATCCTGGCGGCAGCCATCGCCGTACTGATCCTGCTGATCAACTCACGGTTGCGGTTCCACCCCTTCGTGGCGCTGATGACCGTGTCGATCGGTGTCGCGCTGGCCGCGGGCGAGCCGGTCGAGAAGATCGCGGAGTCACTGGAGTCGGGTGCCGGAGGCATCCTCGGCAACGTCGGTGTGACCCTGGCCTTCGGCGCGATGCTGGGCAGGCTGCTGTCGGGGTCGGGCGCCACGGACAAGATCGCCCGCCTGATCGTCGACCGGTCAGGGGAACGCTCCCTGCCCTGGTACATGGCGGGCGCCGCCTTCGTCATCGGCATCCCGATGTTCTTCGAGATCGGGCTGATCGTGCTGCTCCCGCTGATCTTCAGCGTGGCCAGGCGCCTCCAGGACACCCACCGGGTCAAGGGCTCGCCGTACGTCTTCCTCGCCACCCCCGCGATCGCCGCGCTCTCGACCCTGCACGGAATGGTGGCGCCGCACCCCGGCCCGCTGGTCGCGGTGGAGGGTCTGCACGCCAACCTGGGCATCACGATCGTGGTGGGCCTGATCTGCGCGATCCCGACGATCATCATCGCCGGTCCGGTGTACGGCCGCTGGATCGCGCCGCGTCTCGACGTACACCCCGACCCGGAACTGGTCGCGAAGTTCACCGGCCCCGAGCGCTCCGACGACACCACGGCCACTGCTGCCGACGGCTCCGCTCCTCCCGCCAACAAGGTCCGCACCGGCTGGGCCCTGACCGCCGTGCTCGTCCCGGTCGTACTCATGCTGCTGCGCACCCTCGCGGAGCTGGTGTACGACGAGTCGAGCCCGGTACGGCACGTCCTGACCTTCACCGGTGAGCCGGTGATCGCCATGCTCGCGGGCTTCCTCTTCGCGCTGTTCGCACTCGGCTACCGCAGCGACATGACCCCCGACGCCATCAGGTCGTCCCTGACGGACAGCCTCAAGGCGGTGGCCGGCATCCTGCTGATCATCGCGGGCGGCGGCGCGTTCAACCAGGTCCTGGAGGACTCGGGCATCGGCAAGGCCGTCGAGTCGGCCGCCTCGGGACTGCACATCAACGTGCTGATCCTGGGCTGGCTGCTGGCCCTGCTCCTGTCGTTCTCGACGGGCTCGGCCACCGTGGGGATCGTCGCGGCGACCGGCATCCTGGCCCCCCTGGCGGCATCCGGCAGCAGCCTGCACACCGCACTGCTCGTCGTCGCGATCGGAGCAGGCTCGATCGGCCTCAACTACGTGAACCACGCGGGATTCTGGCTGGTCAAGGAGTCCTTCGGGATGTCACTCGGCCAGGCCACGAAATCACACACGGCGATCCAGACGATCGTGAGCGTCTGCGGCCTGCTGATGGCCCTGCTGATCTCGGTCGTGGCGTGAACACGGCCTTCCTGCACACCGGATCACGCACCGGACACTGACCCACGACACGACCGAGGGCCGCCGCCCAGCAACTGGGCGGCGGCCCTTTCGCGGTACCGAACGCCGACCTGCGGGCATCCGCCCAGGCCGGCCGGCCGCACGCTCTTAGAGGTCGAAGTACAGCTCGAACTCGTGCGGGTGCGGGCGCAGCTGGATCGGGGCGATCTCCTGCGTGCGCTTGTAGTCGACCCACGTCTCGATCAGGTCGGACGTGAAGACGCCGCCGGCCTGGAGGTACTCGTTGTCGGCCTCCAGCGCGTCGAGGACCGCCGGGAGCGAGGTCGGGACCTGGGCGACGCCCGCGTGCTCCTCGGGGGCCAGCTCGTAGAGGTCCTTGTCGATCGGCTCGGCCGGCTCGATCTTGTTCTTGACGCCGTCCAGGCCGGCCATTAGCAGTGCTGAGAAGGCCAGGTACGGGTTGGACGACGGGTCCGGTGCGCGGAACTCGACGCGCTTGGCCTTCGGGTTCGAGCCCGTGATCGGGATCCGCATCGCCGCCGAGCGGTTGCGCTGCGAGTAGACCAGGTTGACCGGGGCCTCGAAGCCGGGGACCAGGCGGTGGTACGAGTTCACCGTCGGGTTGGTGAAGGCCAGCAGCGACGGGGCGTGCTTCAGGATGCCGCCGATGTAGTAGCGGGCCATGTCGGAGAGGCCCGCGTAGCCCTGCTCGTCGTAGAAGAGCGGAGAGCCGCCGGTCCACAGGGACTGGTGGACGTGCATGCCCGAGCCGTTGTCGCCGAAGATCGGCTTCGGCATGAAGGTCGCGGTCTTGTTGTTGCGCCAGGCGACGTTCTTCACGATGTACTTGAAGAGCATCAGGTCGTCGGCCGCGGCGAGCAGCGTGTTGAACTTGTAGTTGATCTCGGCCTGTCCCGCGGTGCCGACCTCGTGGTGCTGGCGCTCGACCTGGAGGCCGTTCTTGTCCAGCTCCAGGGAGATCTCGGCACGCAGGTCGGCGAAGTGGTCGACCGGCGGGGTCGGGAAGTAGCCGCCCTTGTAACGGACCTTGTAGCCGCGGTTGTTCTCCTCCGCACCGGTGTTCCAGGCGCCCGCCTCGGAGTCGATGTGGTAGAAGCTCTCGTTCGCCGAGGTCTGGAAGCGGACGCTGTCGAACACGTAGAACTCGGCCTCGGGGCCGAAGTACGCCGTGTCGGCGATCCCGGTGGAAGTGAGGTACGCCTCGGCCTTCTTCGCCACGTTCCGCGGGTCACGGCTGTACTGCTCACCGGTGATCGGGTCGTGGATGAAGAAGTTGATGTTGACGGTCTTGTCGCGGCGGAAGGGGTCGACCCGGGCGGTCGACAGGTCCGCGCGGAGCGCCATGTCGGACTCGTGGATGGCCTGGAAGCCGCGGATCGACGAGCCGTCGAAGGCAAGCTCCTCGGTCGGGTCGAAGACCGCCGCCGGGATGGTGAAGTGCTGCATCACACCGGGCAGGTCACAGAACCGGACATCGATGAACTTGACGTCTTCGTCGGTGATGAACTTCTTCACGTCGTCGGCGTTCTGGAACATCCAACTCCTCCTACTCCCGACCCGGGAGGGGCGGGGTTGCGGCTCGTTGTGGGGCCAGTGCGGTGGCACACGCTGGACCCGACCATAGGGACAGCGGATTTCTCAAGCATGACCCATTTGTTTCGCTGAAGTTAACCGGGCCGGGTGCGGTACCGCCGCGACGACCCCCGACCGTACGGATCGGAAGGGGGCCGCAGTACCGTGGACGGGTGGACAACAGGCAAGTAGTCGGATCGTGGCTCTCCGGGCCTGGCGAGGCCGCGAAAGAGATGGGCGCCGACTTCGGCTACCGGGGCAAGCGACTCGGTCTGCCGGAGGAAGGGCCGGGCGCGATCGCGCCGCTGGGCCGCCGGTTCGGGGCCGTTTTCATCGACTGGGCACTCTGCATGCTTATCGCATACGGGCTCATTTCGCGCGGCGGGCAGCAGTCGGCGGGGAACTGGGCCCTGCTCGTGTTCTTCGTGCTGAGCCTGCTCACCGTCTCGACGGTCGGATTCACCCCGGGCAAGCGCCTGCTCCGGCTGCGGGTCGTCGCGGAGGGCGGCGGGCGCCTCGGTACGGGCCGTGTCTTCGTACGCAGTCTGCTGCTCTGCGTAGCCATCCCCGCGCTCATCTGGGACCGCGACGGACGCGGCCTCCACGACCGGCTGGCCCGCGCCGTGCAGGTACGGATCTGACGTACGGCGGCGCACCGATCTGAGGTACGGCGGCGTACGGATCTCACGTACGGCGGCTGCGGATCTCACGAACGCCGCATTCGGTCGCCCGGCACAATCCGTCGCCCGGAGCACACACGACAAGGCGGCCCGGACCACCAGGTCCGGGCCGCCTTGTCGTGTGTGGCGTGGGTCAGCGCGTCTTTCCGCCGCGCGGGGCGCGGGCGCTCTTCGGCATGGGGCCCTTCGGTAGCGGCATGTTCGACATCAGGTCGCCCATCGCGCGCAGCCGGTCGTTGGCAGCGGTGACCTGGGCGCCGGTCAGGATGCGCGGCAGCTTCAGCAGCGTGGTGCGCACCTTCTTCAGCGGCACCTGGCCCTCGCCGTCGCCCACGATGATGTCGTGCACCGGCACGTCCACCACGACGCGCGCCATCTTCCTCTTCTCGGCGGCCAGCAGGGACTTCACCCGGTTCGGGTTGCCCTCGGCCACCAGGACCACGCCGGCCTTGCCGACCGCGCGGTGTACGACGTCCTGGTTGCGGTTCATCGCGATGGCCGGGGTCGTGGTCCAGCCTCGGCCCACGTTTTCGAGCACCGCCGCCGCAGCGCCGGGCTTGCCCTCCATCTGCCCGAAGGCCGCTCGCTCGGCGCGGCGTCCGAAGACGATCGCCATCGCGAGGAAGGCCAGCAGGAAACCCAGGATGCCCAGGTAGATGGGGTGACCGATCAAGAAGCCGACGACGAGGAGGACGCCGAAGACGACGATTCCCAGGCCACCGACGACAAGACCGACCTTGGGATCGGCCTTGCGGGTCATCTTGTAGGTCAGGGCGATCTGCTTGAGCCGCCCGGTGTTCTCAGAGTCTGCGTTTGCCTTCCTCGCCATGGCCAGAAGTTTACGCGGACTAAGAAGTGCGGGCCGCCACGGCCTCCAGTACGTGCTCTGCGTCGACCCGGTCCCTGGCCCGGCGGCGGTCCTCCAGGACCGATGTCCAGGCATTGCGGCGGGCGGTGCGCTGGCCGTTGCTCAGCAGCAGTGACTCGACCGCACGGAGTGCTCCGGTGACGGTCGGGATGGCGGTGGCGCGTACGGACTGGGTCGCGGCCTGCATGATGGGGTCCCCTCGGGACGGCAGCGGATACACAGTGGATACAGCGGTACGGCGAGTGGTGCTAGAGGCGGGTGGTGCGGCGCGTGAAGCGGAACGATTCTGCGGCGTCCGGAACGGTGCTTCCCGGGTCGTGCACCGGATTGTTGCGCCCGGATCGTTGCTCCGGACCGGTGCGTAGTTCCAGAGTCACTGATTGTTGTTACCAAGGCATGTCCGGGCGGTCAAACGCCCATGAAGGCCAGGTGATCCCCGCCGAACGGCCGACGCGGCCCGTAGCAGCCCCCGACCTGCGAGGACCGTACGAGCCGCGTCTCACGGCGACTACCGCACAGTAGTAGCTTGTGCTCAGATTCACACGGCGGCGGCGCCGCGCCGGTCCATCGCCTGGCGGAAGAGCCGGCCCGCGCGGTACGAGGACCTGACCAGCGGACCCGACATCACGCCGGAGTAGCCGATCTCCTCGGCCTCCTTCTGGAGCTCCACGAACTCGGCCGGCTTCACCCACCGCTCGACCGGGTGGTGGCGCGGGGAGGGGCGCAGGTACTGCGTGATGGTGATGAGCTCGCAGCCCGCGTCGTACAGGTCCTGGAGCGCCTGGCTGATCTCCTCGCGCTCCTCGCCCATGCCCAGGATGAGGTTCGACTTGGTGACCAGACCGGCCTCACGGGCCTTGGTGATGACTTCGAGCGAGCGCTCGTAGCGGAAGCCGGGGCGGATCCGCTTGAAGATGCGCGGCACCGTCTCCACGTTGTGCGCGAGGACCTCCGGGCGGGACGAGAAGACCTCGGCCAGCTGCTCGGGGACCGCGTTGAAGTCGGGGATGAGCAGCTCGACCTTGGTGCGGCCCTCGGCCCGCTCGGCCGTCATCGCGTGGATCTGCCGCACGGTCTCCGCGTACAGCCAGGCGCCGCCGTCCTCCAGGTCGTCGCGGGCGACGCCGGTGATGGTCGCGTAGTTCAGGTCCATCGTGACGACGGACTCGCCCACCCGGCGCGGCTCGTCCAGGTCCAGAGCGGCCGGCTTGCCGGTGTCGATCTGGCAGAAGTCGCAGCGCCGCGTGCACTGGTCGCCGCCGATGAGGAAGGTGGCCTCGCGGTCCTCCCAGCATTCGTAGATGTTGGGACAGCCCGCCTCCTGGCAGACCGTGTGCAGCCCCTCGGACTTCACCAGGGCCTGCATCTTCGTGTACTCGGGGCCCATCTTGGCGCGAGTCTTGATCCACTCGGGCTTGCGCTCGATGGGGGTCTGGCTGTTCCGGACCTCCAGACGCAACATCTTGCGCCCGTCGGGTGCGACAGCGGACACGTCCGGCTCCCTACAGCTTCGATTCTTCGGCGAACACCAGGGTACGCCCGTCATATGTATGGCTTGTTCTCCGGCCAACCCGTGGCCGCTGAGGCGCATTCCCCCGAACGGCCCGGACCGCTCCTCTTCCGGACGGGGACGGACCGCCCGGACGAAGCCCGCCGGCCGCGTTACGCGGTGGCGCTCTCGACCGTACGCGGTGCCAGGGCCGCGTTCTCCAGCACGTCCCGCAGGTGCTTCTCCACGACGGGCAGCACCTCGGCGATCGTGACCTCGCGGCCCAGTTCGTACGAGAGCGATGTCACCCCCGCGTCCCGGATCCCGCACGGCACGATCCGGTCGAACCAGGTGGTGTCCGGATTGCAGTTCAGCGCGAAGCCGTGCATGGTGACGCCCTTCGCGACCCGGATGCCCATGGCGGCGATCTTCCGGTCCTCGCGGCGCTGCCCGGCGTTGGACGGGGCGTACTCGGGGCCGTTCATCCGCGGGTCGAACTCCTCGTCGTGCAGCCGCGGGTCCAGATCGAGCGACAGCCCGCCGATCGACGGGCGCTGCTCCACCGGGTCGCCCAGCACCCAGACACCCGCGCGGCCCTCGACCCGGCTGGTCTCGACGCCGAACTCGGCGCAGACCCGGATCAGCGCCTCCTCCAGACGGCGCAGATGCGCGATCACGTCCACCGGGCGCGGCAGTTTCTGGATCGGATAGCCGATCAGCTGGCCGTAACCGTGCCAGGTGATCTTGCCGCCGCGGTCCACGTCCACCACCGGCGTCCCGTCGAGAGGGCGCTCGCTGTCATCCGTGCGCCGCCCCGCCGTGTAGACGGGCGGGTGCTCCAGAAGCAGCACGGTGTCCGGCGTCTCGTCGGCGAACCGTGCCGCGTGCACCTCACGCTGCTTCTGCCAGGCCTCCCGGTACTCGACGGCTTCCTCGCCGAACCCCAGACGGACAAACCGCAGCTCGCTCACGGCAGCTCCTCATCGCATACGGACAGCGCGCCCCGGAGGGCGCCACCCAGCAACTGTACGACCGCCTCGAACGGCACCCCTGGGCGGGCAGAAACGACACCTCCTCACACGATCGGATGAATCCGGGGCGAAGGTGGCGGAACGAGCGGTTGAGCCCGCTAAATTCGCGCCGTTCCATGAGGGCTGCTCCCGGCCCGGAAGGCAGGAGACCGCACAGCTGATGACGGAACGAACCCCGCAGCGCACGTCCAACCGCCAGCTCGCCGCGCTCATCGGAGAGGCAGGATTCTCCAACGCGGGGCTGGCCAGAAGAGTCGACCAGCTCGGCCTTGAGCACGGTCTCGACCTGCGGTACGACAAGACGTCGGTGACCCGCTGGCTGCGCGGCCAGCAGCCGCGCGGCACCACGCCCGCGCTGATCGCCGAGGTCTTCACCAGACGCCTGGGACGCAGGCTCTCCGCGCAGGATCTGGGGCTCGACGCCTGCGCGCCGGTCTACGCGGGGCTGGAATTCGCCGGTACACCCGAGGAGGCCGTCGACATCGTCAGCGGTCTCTGGCGCAAGGACTCCGGCAGCCACGCCGAACTGCGCAAGATCGCCTTCACCCCGGCCGGGCTCGTCGTGCCGAGCCGGGACTGGCTGATCGGCCGCCCGGACGACTGGGGTACACCCGGTTCGGCCGGTGGAGTGAGGCCGGGGCAGAACGGCCGCGCCGAGCCGCCCCGCTCCGGCGCCAGGGTCCCCGCGCAGCCCCGCCCGACGGTGCCGCGCCAGCGGCAGACCGACCGGACGACCGGGCAGCGGGTCGGGGCCGGGGACATCGCGGCGCTGCGGTCGGTGGGCGAGCTGTTCCGCACGCTCGACCACGCGTACGGCGGCGGCCACGCCCGGCAGGCACTGGTGCGCTATCTGGAGCACGAGGCGGAGCCCATGCTCCGCGGGACGTACGGGGAGACGACCGGCCGGCGGCTCTTCGCGGCCGCCGCTGATCTGACTCGGCTCGCGGGCTGGACCTCGTACGACATCGCGGCCCACGGGCTCGCCCAGCGCTACTTCGTCCAGGCCCTGCGGCTCTCGCAGGCGGCAGGGGACCGGGCGTACGGCTCGTACGTGCTCGTCACCATGAGCCGCCAGGCCGTCTATCTCGGGCACGGCAGGGAGGCGGTCCAGCTGGCGCGGGTGGCCCAGCAGGGCATCGGGAGCTCGGCGCCGCCGATCGTCCAGGCGCTGCTGCACGCCGTCGAGGCGCGCGGCCACGGGGTGCTCAGCGAGGTGCGGGCCTGCACGGCCTCCCTCGCCCGGGCCGAGCGGGCCCTGGAGGCGGCGCGTCCCGGCGACGAAGTGCCGTACTGGGCACGGTTCTTCGACGAGGCGCAGCTGGCGGACGAGTTCGGCCACTGCCACCGCGACCTCCAGCAGTACCGGCCCGCCGCGCAGTACGCGGAACGCTCGCTCCAGCTGCGCGCTCCTGCCTTCGCGCGCTCCCGGCTCTTCTGCCGGGTGGTGCTGGCCACGGCGCGGCTGGGCCTCGGTGAGCTGGACCAGGCGTGCGCGCTGGGGGCCGAGTCGGCGCAGCAGGCGGGGGAGATGCGGTCGGTGCGGGCCGTTGAGTATGTGCGCGAGTTCGAGCGGAGGCTGGAGCCGTACCGGGACGCGGCGGCGGTACGAGGGTACCGGGACCGCGTCGCGGCGATGGGCTGAGGCCGGGCGGCCGCCCCGCGGGTCTCCGTGCCCGACGGGCCCGCCCGCCCGGCATGCGGAGTCCGCCCGGGGAGCCATACCGGGCGGCCGGAAGTCGACGGCAGGAGGCCCCGGCAGCACGCGGCCGGAGTCGTGTCACGCGGTGAGCGGGAACTCGTCCACCTCGACGTCCGGTTTGATGCCGAAGTCCCGCATGACCGCCTGTGCGGCGCGCCGGCCCGAGGCGAGTGCGCCCTGGGCGCTGCTGGTGTCGCGGTGGTCGCCGCACACGTACAGACCCGCGAGCAGCCGGACCGGGCGGCGCATGTCGTGCGGCGGCGGCATCGCGGGGACCGCGTCGGGGGAGTGGTGGACGCCGAGGAGTTCCCAGTCGTCGGTCGGTGTGCCGTGGAGCGCGGCCAGCTGAGCGCGGGCCGCACGCTCCAGGCCGGGTCCCGGGGCGCCGAGCACCGTCGACGAGATCAGCGCGCGGCCGTCCGGGGCCCGCAGGGGGTCGACCTCGCTCATGACCGCGCTGTGCGAGACGGGGCCCGAGCGGTCGGCGTCCAGGACCAGGGCCGCGCCGGTGGGCGGAGGCGCCGGGGCGGTGTGGTGAAGGACCGTCACCGGGTGGAAGTCCGGGATCCGCAGACCGGGCAGCAGCCGGGCCGCCGAGCTGGCGTCGGTCGCCACGATGAGCGCACGGCAGTTCAGCGTGCCCAGCTCTGCCGTGGTGACCGAGCTGATGGAGGCGGCGGTGACGGTCACCCCGGTGCACACCGTGCCCGGCGGCAGCGTCGCCGCCAGCCGCTCGGGCAGGACGCCCGCGCCGCCCGCCGGTACGCACAGCCGGCCGCGGGCGTAACTCCGCAGGGCGAGATCAGCGCAGCGGCTCGACGTGGTCAGCCCGGGGTCGCTCAGCAGCGCGGACAGCAGGGGCTTGAGGACGCCGGTGGCAGTACGGGGCGGGAGGCCGTACGAGCGGAGCGCGGCGAGCGCGGTCTGTTCCGGGCGGGCCGGCAGCCGTTCCACCGGGGTGGCCGCGAGGCGGGCCAGCGCGGCGCCCAGCCTGGCCCGGTCGAGTGCGCCGCTCACGAACGCACCGCCGGCGAGGGCGCTTCCCGCGAGTGCACTGCCCGGGCGTCCGCCGCCCGTAAGCGCACTGCCCGCGAGGGCACTGCTCAGGGGGGCGCGTGAGGCGCTTCGAAGGGCGCGTGCGGCGCTGAATGCGCCCCGTGTGCCCCGGGCCTCGCCCGTACGGTGCAGACGGCCCCCGCTGTGCACGAGGACGCCCGGTGAGAACAGTCTGAGGTCCGTCTCGCCCAGACACGGAGCGCGGAGCAGCTCCGGGTACGAGGTGTTCAGGAACCCTCCGGCGCGGTCCAGGCGGAAGCCGCCGGTCAGCTCGGTGGACATGCGGCCGCCCGGCGAAGGGGCGGCCTCCAGGACGCTGACCGACACACCGGCACTGGTCAGCCGATGAGCTGCTGACAGGCCGGCGAGCCCGGCTCCGACGATGATCACGTCGGCATGGCGTGCGGTACTGAGCACGTGCCCCTCCCCGAGGTCGGCGCGGCCGCGGTCTTCCGTGCAGGGCTGATTCCCCCAACGGGCCGCGGAAATGCCCTGATTCGGGTTGAGAGTAGGGAGCGGGGCGGCGCGGGGCAGGCGCGCGGCGCGGGGGTACGGGGGCGCGGGGTCGCACGGCGCGGGGCCGGTGGGCGGCGTGGGGCCGCGGGGGCCGGGGAAGCCGCCTGTCTGTCGCCTTCAGCGCGGGGGCGTGAACGCGCCCTACGCCGCCGCCCGGATCGCCTCGTCGATCTCCGGGAACGCGAAAGTGAAGCCCGACTCCAGGAGTTTCTGTGGGAGGACCCGCTGGCTCCCCAGGACGTCCCCCGCGAACTCGCCCAGCGCGATCCGCAGCGCGGGGGCCGGTGCCGTGAACACGGTGGGGCGGTGCAGGACCCGGCCCATGGCCGCTGTCACCTCGCGGTTGGTGACCGGCTGAGGGCCGGTCAGGTTCACCGGGCCCGACAGGGTCTCCGTGTCCAGGATGTGGCGCAGCGCCGCGACATGGTCGTGCAGCGCGATGAAACTCCAGTACTGGCTGCCGTCGCCCATCCGGCCGCCGAGCCCCGCCTTGAACAGCGGGAAGAGCCTGCCCCAGGCCCCGCCCTCCTTGGCCACCACAAGTCCGGTACGGGCGAACGCCGTCCGGACGCCCGCCTCTTCGGCCGCGCGGGCCGCCTCCTCCCACTCGACGCAGAGCGAGGCGAGGAAGCCCTCACCGGGGGGCGCGCCCTCGTCGACCGCGCGGTCGCCCGTGTCTCCGTAGTAGCCGACCGCACTGCCGCACAGGAACACCGCCGGCGGCACGTCGAGCGAGGCGACGGCGTCGGCGAGGGTGGCGGTGCCCAGCACCCGGCTGTCCCGCAGCTCCTTCTTGTACGCGTCCGTCCAGCGGTGGTCGCCGACCCCCGCCCCGGCCAGGTTGACCACCGCGTCGCAGCCGGTCAGACCGGCCGTGTCCACGTGCTCCCGGACCGGGTCCCACGCCACCTCGTCCGCGGCCTGGGCGGTCCGGCGGACCAGCCGCACCACCTCGTGGCCGTCGGCGCGCAGGGAACGGCCCAGCGCCGTACCGATCAGTCCTGATGCTCCGGCAATCGCGATACGCATGGGCCCATCCTCACGCACCGCGGTGGAATTGCGCAGTGCCGCCGCCGGTGCCCGTGGCAGAGTGGCTCGTATGTCCGACCCGAACATACGTGTGGCCGTACCCGGTGACGGTGAGGTGCTCGGCGAGCTCGACCGGGCGACCTGGTCCACGCTGCACGAGGTCATGCCGCAGCCCCAGCCCCCGTATCGGCCCTTCTTCGACGAGCACCACCGGCCGGACGACCACCTGGTGGCCGAGCTGGCGGGCTCGGTCGTGGGCTACATCCGGCTGGTACGGCCGACCCCGCTCGCCAGCAACGCCCATGTGCGCCAGATCCAGGGCCTGGCCGTCGCCGCCACGGCGCGCCGCCACGGTGTGGGCCGGGCGCTGCTGAGGGCCGCGTGCGCCGATGCGCGGCGTCAGGGAGCCACCCGCATCACCCTGCGGGTGCTCGGACCCAACACCCCGGCCCGCGAGCTCTACGCCGCCGAGGGGTTCGCGGTGGAGGGCGTGCTGCCGGGAGAGTTCCACCTGGCGGGCCGGTATGTCGACGACGTACTGATGGGACGCGGCCTCACCGCGTACTGAGCCCGCAGCCACGACCGGGGGGCGCGTGCGCGCTCAGGAGCCGAACCGCTCCCACAGGCGCGGATACCGCTCGGCGAGCGCCTCGTCGTCGAAGTCGACGGGCGGCCCCTCCGGGTCGGCGGCCTGCGGCGGAATACCGAGGTCGGGCGTAGGCGCCCCGGTGAGCTGCTCGTACGCCTCGTCGGCCGCGTACCCCAGCTCCTCGCCGTCGCCGTCGATCTCCTCGTCGAAGTCGTCGAGGAGATCGGCCAGGGCGTCCGGGTCCTGCAGCGCGCCCTCGAAGATCTCCCGGCCCTGGCCGATGAGCCAGCAGCGGAAGTAGTCGAAGGAGTCGCTGTCGCTCTCGCGCAGCAGCACGACCGCCGCACCCCACAGGTCCCAGCGGTACGCACGGTTGTAGCGCGTCTCGAAGTACCGGGCGAACTCCAGTACGGACTCCGGGTCGAGCTGCGCCAATCGCTCGGTGAGCAGGTCGGCATGGTCCTCGGGGTCGCCGTCGGCGGCCGCGCGAGTGCTGTCGATGGTCTCCCAGAACTCCGTCTCGTCCCTCACGCGTCCAGCATCGTGGTTGGCGGGGCGCCGCGCACGCGGAGCGCCGATCAGCGGCCCTCTTGTTACCAGGCGATGTGACCGTCCGATGAATCACTCGTTTGACGGGTGAAGCGATTCGATCACTCACCCCGGAGGGGCCACCCCCGTCATGCGAACGCAAGAGCAACCGGAAGGGGCGCGGTCCGGCGCCGCCCGAGTGGGCGTGGAACAGGCCGAAGCCGCACTCGTCGAGCACTATCCGCGGCTCGTCCGCCTCGCCTACATCACGCTGCCCCCGTCCCTCGGCCGCCACCGCCGGGCGCTCGCCGCCCATGCGGCCGTCCAGCGGGCGCTGCCCGCCTCGCGTGACAGCGGCCCGGGCGGGCCGCGCGTGCCCGTCCAGCGCGGCACATCGGAGGACCCCGGGTACGCCCTGGTCAGACAGCGCGTGCTGGCGACCGCCCTGGCGTACGGACAGCGTCCCGGCTGGTGGCCCCGGCAACTGCCCGCGCCGCGTGCGCTGCGGCCCGCGCTGCCCGCCGTCTTCGGGCTGCGGATCTTCCCCCGGTCCGGCGGCGCCGACGAACTCGCCCTGGAACAGGCGCTGTCCGGGACCACGGCGGCCGCCAGGGCCGCCCTCGTGCTGCACCGCATCGAGGGCCTGAGCGAACAGGCCACCCGCACGCTGCTGACGGCTGCGGGCGCAACCGACGCGGGGTCGGCGCTGCGCACGGCGCTCCGGCTGGCCCGTACCCCGGCGGAGACGGGGGCCGACGCGCTGCTGCGGTCCGACGAGTTCGACCCCTGTCTGGTGCACACCCGCCCCACCGATCTGATCCGGCGCAGACAGCGCGTCAGGTTCGCGCGGTGCGTGGGCATCGCCGTGACCGTGCTCGCCGTGGCGCTGGTCGTGGTGGACCGCGACGGGAGCTCCGCGCCGTCCGCCGCGACCGGGCCGTTCAACCCCGCCGTCAGCGCCCGTGCGGTGGACCCCGCGCTGCTGCTGCGCGCCCCGGCGCAGCAGTGGGCCGACAGCTCGCGCATGGACTTCACCGTCTGGCCCGCGCGCGGCGCCCGCAAGGACGACACCGCGCTGCTCGGCCGGGCGCTGAAGGTCTGGGCGAGCCCGTCCCGTACGGTACGGATCTCCGCCACCCAGGGCGCCGCGACCACCCCGCCGGCCCAGCCGCCCCGGCTCCTCTACGCGGGCGACGTGGACGGTGCGGTGGTGGTCCTGTTCGCCGACGGTGAGCGGGTCGTCCGCTACGCCGAACCCACCGGCGGCAAGGGCGTGCCCGCGCTCGACTTCGCCCGCACCGACGGCGCCGACATCACCACCGGGGCCGCGGTGGTCGTCGGCCGTACCGACGGCAACGCGCGTTTCCTGCTGGCTCCCTGGGTCGCCGAGTCCGGCACCCGCGACCTCCTCGCCCCGGACGCCCCGGCGCGCAGGCTCGACGAGGGCAAGGGCGGGGTGACCGCCCCGGTGTCGAGCCCGGCCATGGTCGTGGGCGGCAAGGGATGCGGCTCCTGGCCCGCGCTCCAGCTCCGCTCATCGAGCAAGGTCGCGGAGAAGCACGCGTTCCTCCTCACCGACCTCGGTGACCTCACGCCCGTCCACCTCACCTACACCCCGCCGCCGGGCGGCGGCGTCCCGGCACGGCAGCCGAGGGAGGCGACCGGCAGCCAGGCGCTGCTCAGCTGGGCGCACACGGCCTGCTCGCTGACCGGTGTCCGCGGTAGCGGTGTACGCGCCGTGAACAACTGGGAGTACGCCCGCCAGCAGCTCCCCGACAACGGTGGCCGCGCCTCCTGGGTGTGCACCAGGGCGGACACCTGGCAGGGGCCCGGCCGGGTCTCCGTACAGCTCCAGCTCCCCACCGGGCCGGCGTCCCGGCCGGGCGTGATCGTGGCGCAGCAGAAGAACACCGCACTGTGCAGCCGCTTCGGCCAGAACGTACTGGCCGGCGCCAAGTGGAAGTCCGGCTCCGGGCGGTGGTACCTGCTGGCCGCGGGCAGCAGGGAGGTCCGCAGGATCGACGCGACCGGGGGAGTGCGGGCCACGGCGGACGGTACGACGCTGGCGGTACGGGCGGGCAAGGACGACCGGGCCGTCATGTCGGCCCGGCTGGCGAACGGGGACACGCTGAAGGCGCTGGGCTGAGACCGGATCGATCCGGACTGCCCCGGGAATCCGGACCGGAGCTGTCGGGTATTGCTGGCACGGTGGCCCCATGGAGACAGACAAGCCTTTGACGGGACGAATCGCCCTGGTCGCCGGGGCCACCCGGGGCGCGGGCCGGGCCATCGCCGTACAGCTGGGCGCGGCGGGCGCCACCGTGTACGCGACCGGGCGCACCACCCGCGAGCAGCGCAGCGAGGTGAGGCGTCCCGAGACCATCGAGGAGACCGCCGAGCTGATCGGTGCCGCAGGCGGGACCGGGTTCGCCGTGCCCACCGACCATCTGGAGGAAGAGCAGGTCCGCGCGCTGGCCGAGCGGATCGACCGCGAGCAGGGACGGCTGGACATCCTGGTCAACGACGTCTGGGGCGGTGACCATCTCGCCCGGGTCGGCGAGGAGAACAAGATGTGGGAGATCCCGCTGGAGGAGGGGATCAGGATGCTGGAACTCGGGGTGAAGAGCCACATCATCACCAGCAGCGCCGTACTCCCGCTGCTGGCCCGCACCCCCGGCGGCCTGGTGGTCGAAGTGACCGACGGTACTGCCGAGTCCAACCGCGACTACCGGGTGAACTTCTACTACGACCTGGCCAAGAACGCACCGATCCGGATGGCCGCCGGCCTCGCCCACGAGCTGAAGTCCGTCGGCTCCACGGCGGTCTGTATCACCCCCGGCTTCCTGCGCTCGGAGGCGATGCTCGACCACTTCGGGGTGACGGAGGCGACATGGCGGGACGCCATCGCCAAGGAACCGCACTTCGCCATCGCGGAGTCCCCGGTGTTCGTGGGCCGCGCGGTGGCGGCGCTCGCGGCCGACGCGGACCGTGCACGGTGGAACGGGCAGTCGCTGTCCAGCGGACAACTGGCCGCGGAGTACGGCTTCACGGACGCCGACGGCAGCCGGCCCGACGCCTGGCGGTACATCACGGAGGTCGCGCTCGGCGGGGCCGCCCGGTCGGCGGAGGAGTACCGGTAACGGCTGTCCCGGCTCGGGCGTACAGCGGTAACGGCCGGGCCGGCTCAGGCGTACAGCCGTGCCGCCGCCGTCAGTGCCTCGGCGAAGCGCGCCCGGAGTTCCGGCGGCTCCAGGACCTCCACCTCCGGTCCCAGCGCCAGCAGTTGTGTG
Source organism: Streptomyces sp. NBC_00440 (assembly GCF_036014215.1). Classification (NCBI taxonomy): domain Bacteria; kingdom Bacillati; phylum Actinomycetota; class Actinomycetes; order Kitasatosporales; family Streptomycetaceae; genus Streptomyces; species Streptomyces sp. NBC_00440. The sequence continues at coordinate 1,928,998 of NZ_CP107921.1, read as the reverse complement.
TACGCCACCTCCAGCGACTCGACGGGCAGCGCGACCGTCACCCGGCCGAGATCGTCGGGGGCGGAGGCCGCGGTCAGCGCTTCGTTCGCCGCCGCGCGGTCCACGGCGTACGGGAGGGACTCGGCGCCGGACGCGGAGACCCGGACCACCACCTCCGCCCGGAGCAGCGATCGGGCGAACCCGGCGGCCCGCTGCTCCCAGAAGGCGGACAGGTCGAATGCCTCGTCCCGCACGAAACAGCCGTGCTCATCGTGCGCATGGAGCGTGAGCGCGGAGAAGCGGTCGATGCGGTACACGCGGAAGTCGGCCGGATCACACGGATCGGGCACGTCCGGCGGATCGGGCGTGCCCCGCGGATCGGGTATGTGACGCGAACCGGGCGCGTCACGTGAACCGGTTGCGTTCCGTGAACCGGCCGCGTCCCGCGAATCGGATATGCCGCGCGGGCCGCCGTCCGCGCGGGCGCAGACGTACCAGACACCGGCCTTCAGTACGAGTCCGTACGGCTCCAGGACGCGCTCCACCTCGGAGCCGTCCCGGCGGCGGTAGCGCGCCGACACCCGTCTGTCCGCCCACACCGCACCGGCCAGCGGCGCCAGCAGCTCCGGCGTGCTCGGCTCCTGGTACCAGCCGGGCGCATCCAGATGGAAGCGCCGGGCCGCCGATGCGGGGGCGTCGCGCAGCGCGGGCAGAAGGGCCGCCGACACCTTCAGGCGGGCCGCCGACGCGGCGTCATCGAGCCCCATCTCCCGCAGCGCGCCGGGCAGCCCGGAGAGGAACAGTGCCTCGGCCTCGGTGCGGGCCAGACCGGTCAGCCGGGTGCGGTAACCGCCGATCAGCCGGTACCCACCGGACCTGCCCCGCTCCGCGTACACCGGAACGCCCGCCTCCGAGAGGGCGAGGGCGTCCCGGGTGACCGTGCGCTCGGACACGGCGAGCTCCTGCGCCAGCTCGGCCGCTGTCATCATCGGCCGGGACTGGAGCAGGAGCACCATCTTGATCAGGCGGGCAGCGCGCATGGAATCAGCATGCACGCCACCACTGACAACGCCCCACGGTCACAGGCCGTAGCGCTCGCGAGCCTCCTTGACCGCCGATACGGGGACCTCGCCGCGCTTGGCGAGCGAGGCCAGCGCCGCGACGACGACCGACTGGGCGTCGACACCGAAGTGGCGGCGGGCCGCCTCACGGGTGTCCGAGAGACCGAACCCGTCCGTGCCGAGCGAGGTCCAGTCCTGCTCGACCCACTGGCTGATCTGGTCCGGAACCTGTCGCATCCAGTCGCTCACCGCGAGCACCGGACCGGGCGCACCGGCCAGCGCCCGGGTGACGTACGGGGTGCGCTGCTCACCGCGGAGCAGCGCCTCGTCGCACTCCAGCGCGTCGCGGCGCAGCTCGCCCCAGGAGGTCGCCGACCACACATCGGCCGTGACACCCCAGTCGGCCGCGAGCAGTTCCTGCGCCTCCAGCGCCCAGTGGATCGCCGTACCCGATGCGAGCAGCTGCATCCGCGGGGCGTCGGCGGCTGCCGCCGTGCCCTCCTTGAAGCGGTACAGACCGCGGCGGATGCCCTCCTCGACGCCCTCGGGCATCGCGGGCTGGTGCTTCGGCTCGTTGTAGACCGTCAGGTAGTAGAAGACGTTCTCCGCGTCCGGGCCGTACATCCGGCGCAGACCGTCCTTGACGATCACCGCGATCTCGAAGGCGAACGCCGGGTCGTAGTTGAGCGACGCCGGGTTGGTGGAGGCGATCAGCTGCGAGTGGCCGTCCGCGTGCTGGAGCCCCTCACCGGTCAGGGTGGTGCGGCCCGCGGTGGCGCCGACGATGAAGCCGCGGCCGAGCTGGTCGCCGAGCTGCCACATCTGGTCGGCGGTGCGCTGCCAGCCGAACATCGAGTAGAAGATGTAGAAGGGGATCATCGGCTCGCCGTGCGTCGCGTACGACGAGGCGGCGGCGATGAAGTCGGCCATGGCGCCGGCCTCGGTGATCCCCTCGTTGAGGATCTGGCCGTCGGTGGCTTCCTTGTAGTACATCAGCTGGTCGCGGTCGACCGCGTCGTACGTCTGGCCCTTCGGCGAGTAGATACCGGCCGACGGGAACAGCGACTCCATACCGAACGTACGGGCCTCGTCGGGGACGATCGGCACCCAGCGCTTGCCGGTCTGCTTGTCCCGCATCAGGTCCTTCATCAGCCGGACGAAGGCCATCGTGGTGGCCATCTCCTGCTGTCCCGAACCCTTGATGAGCGCCTTGAACGCACGCTCCTCGGGCTCCGGGAGCACCACCTGGTGCACCCGGCGGGCCGGGGCGGGGCCGCCGAGCTCGGCGCGGCGCTCCTGGAGGTAGCGGACCTCGGGGGAGTCGGCGCCGGGGTGGCCGTACGGCACCAGGCCCTCGTCCAGTTTCGCGTCCGGGATCGGCAGGTCCAGCAGGTCGCGCATGGCGCGGAACTGCTTGCCGTCCAGCTTCTTCATCTGGTGGTTGGCGTTGCGGGACTCGAAGCCCTCGCCGAGCGTGAAGCCCTTGACGGTCTGCGCGAGGATCACGGTCGGCGCGCCCTTGAACTCCAGGGCCGCCTTGTACGCCGCGTACACCTTGCGGGCCTCGTGGCCACCGCGCGAGGTGTGGAAGCACTCGGCGATCTTCGCGTCGGTGAGCAGCTTCGCCAGCTCGGCGAGCGCGGGCTCGGCACCGAAGAAGTGCTGGCGGATGTAGGCCACGTCGCGCGTCGCGTACGTCTGGAACTGCGCGTCCGGCACCTCGCGGAGGCGGCGGATCAGCGCACCCGTGGTGTCGAGCTGGAACAGCTCGTCCCAGGCGGAGCCCCAGAGCGTCTTGATGACGTTCCAGCCGGCGCCGCGGAACTGCGCCTCCAGCTCCTGCACGACCCGGAAGTTGGCCCGCACCGGGCCGTCGAGGCGCTGCAGGTTGCAGTTGATGACGAAGGTGAGGTTGTCGAGGCCCTCACGGGCCGCCAGGGTCAGCGCGGTCGTCGACTCGGGCTCGTCCATCTCGCCGTCGCCGAGGAAGGCCCAGACGTGCGACTGCGAGGTGTCCTTGATGCCGCGGCCGGTCAGATAGCGGTTGAACCGCGCCTGGTAGATCGAGGAGATCGGGCCCAGGCCCATCGAGACCGTCGGGAACTCCCAGAGCCAGGGCAGCCGGCGCGGGTGCGGGTAGGACGGCAGACCGTCGCCGCCCGCCTCCTGGCGGAAGTTGTCGAGCTGCTGCTCGCTCAGGCGTCCGTCGAGGAAGGCGCGGGCGTAGATGCCGGGCGAAGCGTGGCCCTGGATGTAGAGCTGGTCGCCCGAGCCGTCGCCCTCCTTGCCGTGGAAGAAGTGGTTGAAGCCGGTCTCGTAGAGCCAGGCGGCCGAAGCGAAGGTGGCGATGTGGCCGCCGACGCCGAACCGGGAGCCGCGGGTGACCATCGCGGCCGCGTTCCAGCGGTTCCACGCGGTGATCCGGCTCTCCATCGCCAGGTCGCCGTCGAAGGCGGGCTCGGCGGAAGTCGGAATGGTGTTGACGTAGTCGGTCTCCAGCAGCTTCGGCAGCGCGAGACCGTCGCCTTCGGCCCGCTCCAGCGTGCGGCGCATCAGATATGCGGCACGGTGGGGGCCGGCGGCCTTGGTGACGGCGTCCAGGGAGGCCGCCCACTCGGCGGTCTCCTCGGGGTCGCGGTCCGGGAGCTGGTCGAGCTCGCTGTGAAGCTTGCCTACGGGGTCGGTCATGGTCGCCGCCTTCCGGACAGAACAGGGGGTGCAGATAGGCCCGGTCTGGCAGGACAGGGCGACGGGCTGGGTGAAGCCCTCCGGAGACTGTAAATCGCTGATCGATGATCGATCAAAGGGTTGAAGGAAAAATCTTTCCGTAACGTAGAAAGTCGGCATTCGGTGTCAGCGATGAGGGCACGCGGTGCCGCGAAAAGGGCCTCTCATCAGGCCCGCGGTGCACATCCGAGCACGTGGTCCTTCACCAGAGGGCCGATCTGCGGGTCCCTCCGGCGGAAGGCCTCGACCAGCGCCTCGTGCTCTTCCGCGTAGGACTTCTGCACGGTCCCCAGCCAGCGGATCGACAGCGTGGTGAACACCTCGATGCCCAGCGACTCCCAGGTGTGCATCAGCACGCTGTTCTCGGCGGCCCGCACCAGCTCCCGGTGGAAGGCCACGGTGTGCCTGACCTGCGCCGCGCTGTCGCCCACCTGGTCGGCCCGGTAGAGCGCAGCGACCGAGGGCTCAAGGACGGAGACGTCGTCGGCCAGCCGGTCGACGGCCAGCTCGGCCGCGATCTGCTCAAGACCGGCCCGGACGGGGTAGCTCTCCTCCAGATCGGCCGCGGTCAGATTCCGTACGCGTACGCCCTTGTTGGGGGCCGACTCGATGAGCCGCAACGACTCCAGCTCACGCAGGGCCTCCCGGACCGGCGTCTGGCTGACCTCCAGCTCGACGGCGATCCGCCGCTCCACGATCCGTTCACCGGGCTGCCACCGCCCGCGGACGATGCCCTCCACGATGTGCTCGCGAATCTGCTCGCGCAGGGAGTGGATGACGGGCGGCGTCATTTTGTGCTCCTTCGGACCGCATTGGTCTGGGTGAGGCCGGTCGCGCGGACCAGGCTCCCCATGACAATACGGCGGCGCCCCCGTCCGGAAGGAGTCCGGAGGGGGGCGCCGCAGGTGAGGCTGGTTACAGGCCGAGCTCGACCTCGAACTCGCCGGCTTCCAGGATCTCCTTGACCGTCGTCAGGTAACGGGCCGCGTCGGCGCCGTCCACCAGGCGGTGGTCGTAGGAGAGAGCCAGGTACGTCATGTCGCGGACGCCGATGACGGTGCCCTCGGCGGTCTCGATGACGGCCGGACGCTTGACGGTCGCGCCGATGCCCAGGATGGCTGCCTGGTTCGGCGGGACGATGACCGTGTCGAACAGCGCACCGCGCGAACCGGTGTTGCTGATGGTGAAGGTCGCACCGGACAGCTCGTCCGGGCTGATCTTGCTGGACCGGACCTTGCCGGCCAGCTCCGCGGTCTTCTTCGAGATACCGGCGAGGTTGAGGTCGCCCGCATCCTTGATGACCGGGGTCATCAGACCCTTCTCGGAGTCCACCGCGATACCGATGTGCTCGGTGTCGAAGTAGGTGATCGTGCCCTCGTCCTCGTTGATCCGGGCGTTGACGACCGGGTGGGCCTTCAGCGCCTGGGCGGCGGCCTTGACGAAGAACGGCATCGGGGACAGCTTGACGCCCTCACGGGCGGCGAAGGCTCCCTTGGCCTGGTTGCGCAGCTTCATCAGCTTGGTGATGTCCACCTCGACCACGGTGGTCAGCTGAGCCTGGCTGTGCAGCGCCTTCATCATGTTGTCGCCGATGACCTTGCGCATCCGGGTCATCTTGACGGTCTGGCCGCGCAGCGGGGAGACCTCCAGCTTCGGCGCCCTGGCAGCGGCCGCCGGAGCGGCGGACGGCGCCGGGGCGGCGGCCTTGGCGGCCTCCGCGGCGGAGATGACGTCCTGCTTGCGGATGCGGCCACCGACGCCGGTGCCCTTGACCGAACCGAGCGCGACACCGTTCTCGGCGGCGAGCTTGCGGACCAGCGGGGTCACGTAGGCGCCGTCGTCAGCAGCGTTCGCCGCAGGAGCCGGGGCCGGGGTGACGGGGGCGGGGGCCGGAGAGGCGGCGGGGGCCGGTGCGGGCGCCGGCGCGGCCGGAGCCTGCTGGGCAGGCGCCGGAGCCGGAGCAGCCGGTGCAGGAGCGGCGGCCGGAGCAGCCGGAGCGGCGGGCGCCGGGGCGGCAGCGGGGGCCGGAGCCGGGGCGGCGGGCGCCGCGGCCGGGGCCGCACCCTTCGCACCGACGACGGCGAGCCGGGCGCCGACCTCGGCGGTCTCGTCCTCGCCGACCAGGATCTCCAGCAGGGTGCCCGAGACGGGCGACGGGATCTCGGTGTCGACCTTGTCGGTCGAGACCTCAAGCAGCGGCTCGTCCTCGGCGACGTCGTCGCCGACTTCCTTGAGCCAGCGGGTGACGGTGCCCTCGGTGACGCTCTCACCGAGGGCGGGAAGGGTGACGTCCGTGCCCTCGGCGGAACCGCCGGCGGCGGGCGCCTCGGCAGCCGGAGCGGCCGCGGGGGCCGGGGCCTCGGCGGCGGGCGCGGGAGCCTCGGCGGCAGGCGCCTCGGCGGCGGCGGGGGCAGGGGCGGCAGCGGGCGCGCCCGTGCCGTCGTCGATGACGGCCAGCTCGGCGCCGACCTCGACGGTCTCGTCCTCGGCGACCTTGATGGAGGCCAGCACACCGGAAGCCGGAGCCGGGATCTCGGTGTCGACCTTGTCGGTCGAGACCTCAAGCAGCGGCTCGTCGGCCTCGACGCGCTCGCCCTCGGCCTTGAGCCAGCGGGTGACGGTGCCCTCGGTGACGCTCTCACCGAGCGCCGGCAGGGTTACGGAAACCGACATGGTTTCAGTTGCTCCTTACGGATGGGGTCTCCCCTGCTCAAGCGCAGCCGAGAGCTTGGGGAAGTCTGGAAGTGGTCGTCGCGCCCAGGGACTGAGTGCCCGGGAGGGCTACTAGTCGTGGGAGTGCAGGGGCTTGCCGGCAAGGGCCAGGTGGGCCTCGCCGAGCGCCTCGCTCTGCGTCGGGTGCGCGTGGATGAGCTGCGCGACCTCGGCCGGCAGAGCTTCCCAGTTGTAGATCAGCTGGGCTTCGCCGACCTGCTCGCCCATCCGGTCACCGACCATGTGGACGCCTACGACGGCACCGTCCTTGACCTGGACGAGCTTGATCTCGCCCGCGGTCTTGAGGATCTTGCTCTTGCCGTTGCCCGCGAGGCTGTACTTGAGTGCGACGACCTTGTCCGCGCCGTACACCTCCTTGGCCTTGGCCTCGGAGAGTCCCACCGACGCGACCTCGGGGTGGCAGTACGTCACCTTCGGCACACCGTCGTAGTCGATCGGCACGGTCTTCAGGCCGGCCAGCCGCTCCGCGACGAGGATGCCCTCGGCGAAGCCGACGTGCGCGAGCTGAAGGGTCGGGGCCAGGTCACCGACGGCCGAGATCGTCTCGACGTTGGTCCGCATGTACTCGTCGACCAGGACATAGCCGCGGTCCATCGCGACGCCCTGCTCCTCGTAACCGAGGCCCTGCGAGACCGGTCCGCGGCCGATGGCCACGAGCAGCACCTCGGCCTCGAACTCCTTGCCGTCGGCCAGCGTGACCTTGACACCCTTCTCGGTGTACTCGGCCTTGTCGAAGAAGGTGCCCAGGTTGAACTTGATACCGCGCTTGCGGAACGCCCGCTCCAGGAGCTTCGAGCTGTTCTCGTCCTCGACCGGCACCAGGTGCTTCAGGCCCTCGATGACGGTCACGTCGGTGCCGAAGGACTTCCACGCCGAGGCGAACTCGACGCCGATGACGCCGCCGCCCAGGATGATCGCGGACTCCGGGACCCGGTCCAGCGTCAGGGCGTGGTCGGAGGAGATGATGCGGTTGCCGTCGATCTCCAGGCCGGGCAGCGACTTCGGTACGGAGCCGGTGGCGAGGAGGATGTGGCGGCCCTGGATGCGCTTGCCGTCCACGTCCACCGAGGTGGGGGAGGAGAGACGCCCCGCACCCTCGATGTAGGTCACCTTGCGGGAGGCGACCAGTCCCTGCAGGCCCTTGTAGAGGCCCGCGATCACGTCGTCCTTGTACTTGTGGACCCCGGCGATGTCGATGCCCTCGAAGGTGGCCTTGACACCGAACTGCTCGCTCTCGCGCGCCTGGTCGGCGATCTCGCCGGCGTGCAGCAGGGCCTTCGTGGGGATGCAGCCGTTGTGCAGGCAGGTGCCGCCGAGCTTGTTCTTCTCGATCAGGGCGACGTCGAGACCAAGCTGCGCCCCGCGCAGCGCTGCGGCGTAACCGCCGCTACCGCCGCCGAGAATCACTAGGTCGAAAACGGTGCTGGCGTCGTTCGCCACGTCACGTCCTCCATGCATGGTGCGCCGGTGCCGGTCTTCCCTGACCGGGCGGCGGCGGGTGTACGGCCGCTTTTATTTCGGCCCTGTGGTGGGGGCCCTGTCCTGCCGAAGACCCATCTTTGCACTTGTCGGCCGCCGACGAGACGCCGGGCCGTAGTGCGGTACGTCCCATCCGCCCTCCGGGCCGCTCACCCGGGCGTACGCACGTACGGATTTCGTTCAGGGCGAACACCGGCAAAGTCACGGCAAAGCCGTACGGCCCCGGGCGGGGAGCCCGGGGCCGTACGGGAGGTGCGGTGGCGTGGATCAGCCGAGGTCGCCGTCGGCGGTGCGCTCCGCGAGGCGCACCAGGGTGCGGATCGCCGAGCCGGTACCGCCCTTGGGGGTGTACCCGAAGGGGCCCGCCTCGTTGAAGGCCGGACCCGCGATGTCCACGTGGGCCCAGGTGATGCCCTCGCCGACGAACTCCTTCAGGAACAGACCGGCCACCAGGCCGCCGCCCATCCGCTCGCCCATGTTCGCGATGTCGGCGGTGGGGGAGTCCATGCCCTTGCGCAGGTCCGCGGGGAGCGGCATCGGCCAGGACGGCTCGCCGACCTCCTCCGCGATCTCGTGCAGCTCGGTACGGAAGGCGTCGTCGTTGGACATGATGCCGAAGGTGCGGCTGCCGAGTGCCAGCACCATCGCGCCGGTCAGCGTCGCCACGTCGACGATCGCGTCGGGCGTCTCCTCGGAGGCCTTCGCCAGCGCGTCGGCCAGCACCAGCCGGCCCTCGGCGTCGGTGTTGAGGACCTCGACGGTCTTGCCGCTGTACATCCGCAGCACGTCACCCGGGCGGGTGGCCGAGCCGGACGGCATGTTCTCGGCGAGCGCCAGCCAGCCGGTGACATTGACCTGGAGGCCGAGCCGCGCGGCGGCGACGACGGCGGCGAACACGGCGGCGGCGCCGGCCATGTCGCACTTCATCGTCTCGTTGTGGCCGGCCGGCTTGAGCGAGATGCCGCCCGAGTCGTAGGTGATGCCCTTGCCGACGAAGGCGAGCGACTTCTCCGCCTTGGAGTGCGTGTACGAGAGCTTCACCAGCCGCGGCGGGGCCTCCGAACCGACACCGACGCCGAGGATGCCGCCGTAGCCGCCCTTGGTGAGGGCCTTCTCGTCGAGCACCTGCACCTTGACGCCGTGCTCCTTGCCGGCCGCGGTGGCGACAGCGGCGAAGGACGCCGGGTTCAGCTCGTTCGGCGGGGTGTTGACCAGGTCGCGGGCGCGGTTGATCTCCTCGGCGACGGTCACGGCGCGCTCGGCGGCGGCCTTGTGCGCCTTGTCCCGCGGCTTGGCTCCCAGCAGGGCGGCCTCGCCGAGCGGACCCCTGGCGTCCTTGGGGACGGCCTGGAACGCGGTGAAGGCGTACGCCCCGAGGAGTGCGCCCTCGCCGATCGCCTGGACGTCCTCGGCCGCCGTGACGGGCAGCGCGAAGGCGGCCTTCTTGGCACCGGCCAGCGCGCGGGCGGCGACACCGGCCGCGCGGCGCAGCGTCTCCTCGGCGTACTCGGCCCCGGCGTCGCCGGCACTCCTGCTGTCCGGTTCGGCGCCGAGCCCGACGGCCAGGACGACCGGGGCCTTGAGGCCGGCGGGTGCGGGGACCTTGGTGGCCTCGCCCTCCGCGCCGGTGGCACCGAGGGTCTCCAGAACGGCGGCGAGCTTTCCGCCGAACGCCTTGTCCACGGCTTCGGCGCCCGGTGCGACCACGGGGCCCTTGGCGCCCTTCGCCACGCCTACGACGACGGCGTCGGCGCGCAGCGTTGCGGCGCCGGCCGTGCTGAGAGTGAGAGCAGTCACGGTGGTGAAATCTCGCTTCCGTTGAGTTGGTCGGTGGCCGATGGATGGGGCCGCCCCGCCGCAGAGCCTACGCTCGGTGACGGAAATCGCCCACGCGGGCTGCTTATTAGACAGAGCAGCAAATACGGCGGGGCGTGCGGACCGGGCGGTGCGCCCCGTGAAGACCCGCTGCCACCGAAGGCCGGCGTCACCCGAACGTCAGCACCACCAGGGCCGCCGTCGCCGCCGTCTCGGCCAGCGCGCCGAAGACATCGCCGGTCACCCCGCCGAAGCGGCGCACGCAGTGCCGCAGCAGGAGTTGGGCCGCGCCGAGCGCCAGCAGCACGGCCAGTGCGTGGCGCAGTGCGCCGTACGGACCGAGGAGCGCGCCCGCCGCCGCGCACACCGCGGTGACCCCAACGGCCGCGCCCAGCGCGGCCCCTGCGGGCACGGCCCCGGCCACCGCCGCGCCCAGCCCGTCCGGGCGGGCGGCCGGAACGCCCCGGCGGCAGGCGAGCGTCAGCGCCAGCCTGGCCGCGAGCGCGCAGACGACCGCGCCGGCCGCTCCGTGCGCCCAGCCCTCCCCGTACAGCCGGGCCAGCGCGGCGACCTGGGCGAGCAGGACGAGGACCAGCGTCACCACGCCGAACGGGCCGATGTCCGACTGCTTCATGATGCGCAGCGCGTCATCGGCAGGCTTCCCGCTGCCGAGTCCGTCGGCGACGTCCGCGAGCCCGTCCAGATGCAGACCGCGGGTGAGGACCGCCGGCACGGCCGCGCTCACCACGGCGGCGAGCAGCGGTCCCGGCCCGAGCAGCAGCACCGGTGCGCCGAGCGCCGCCGCGCACACCCCCACGACCAGCCCGGCCAGCGGGGCCCAGAGCATCCCCGAGCGCGCCGCGGCCCGGTCCCAGCGCGTCACCCGGACCGGGAGGACCGTGAGCGTGCCGAAGGCGAAACGTATGCCGTCCATGGCGCGCAGGTTATCCGCCGGCGCGGGCGGATAAGTTACGCGTAACAGCCATAAGGGAAGCAGGTGGCATGGGTCACTGGTGGGCACGGAACATCGTGGAACCCGGCAAGCTCCCGCTGACGCTGGCGCTGTTCTCGTTCGTGCTGTCCTTCGTGGTCGTGCGGTCCATCGCCCGGCTGATCCGGGCGGGCCGCGGACCGTTCCGGAACATCACCCCCGGCGGCATGCACATCCACCATGTGGTGCCCGGCGTCATCCTGGTGGTCATCGGCGGCTTCGGCGCGGTGGCCAGCGGGAGACACGGGGTGGGCGGCGCCGTCTGCGCGGTCATCTTCGGAGCGGGGGCGGGCCTGGTCCTCGACGAGTTCGCCCTGCTCCTCCACCTCGACGACGTGTACTGGAGCGAAGAGGGCCGCAAGAGCGTCGAGATCGTGGTGCTGACGGCGGCCCTGGTGGGGCTGATCCTGGGCGGCTTCCTGCCGTTCGGGGTCAACGAGCTGTCGCCCCAGGAGGCCCAGGACCGGGGGGCGTTCATCGTGAACACCGTGCTGGACTTCGCCTTCGCGCTCATCGCGCTGAGCAAGGGCAAACCCCGGATCGCCCTGATCGGCGCTGTGGTCCCGTTCGTCGCCCTGATCGGCGCCGTCCGGCTGGCCCGGCCGGTGTCCCCGTGGGCCAAGCGGTTCTACCGCACCAGGCACCGGGCCCGCGCCAGGGCGATCCGGCGCGCCTACCGTCACGACAGGCGCTGGGCGGGCCCCCGGCGCCGGCTGGAGGAGTTCATCGGCGGCGCCCCCGACCCGGCCCGGACCAAGCTGCCCGGACGGGACGGCGGACCGCCCCGCTGACGCCTGCGGTCCCGCCAGGCCGCGAGGGCGCAGAGCACCAGCGTCGCCAGGATCGCCGCCAGATGCTCCTTGCCCGCCAGGTTGTCCTTGACGACCAGCTCCAGGACCATGCCCACGATCACCGCGCCGGCCGTCCACCGGGCGCCGAGCCGCCAGCAGACGAAGACGGCGAGACCGACCACGGCGGCCGACGGGCCGGTGTCGACGATCAGCGCGTCCGAGGCCTTCACACCGAAGCTGTTGTCCGGCCCGAACGCGATCGCGGCGCGGGCGTACAGCGTCCCGGCGAGTGTGGTGACGTACGAGATCAGCAGCGTCCGCCACCAGCCGATGCAGATCTCCGCGATGCCGAACACCAGCAGGATCTGGACCAGGGCGCCCCAGACCGGCAGGTCCAGCGCCGGTACGAACAGCGAGAGCGGGGTGCGCAGCAGCGCGAGCCAGAGCGGGTCCATCGCCCGGACGAACCCGATGTCGTGCACCGGCCGCAGCCCCCACGACTGGTTCTGCACGATCTGGAAGCACGCGGTCAGGGCGACGGCGCCGAGCGTCAGCGGGACGGCACGCCACTTCCTGGTGACGAGCGCCGTCCGTACGGTGGTGAACAGCGGCCCCCACTCGCGGCGGGCCGCGGCGCGCAGCGCACGCCGGTTCACCGTCTGGTCCCGAGCTGCTTGCGGTGCAGCCACTCGGGCAGCCCCGGGGCCTCCAGGAACCCCTCGGCGCGCGCCGAGGCGACAGCGATGCGCAGCAGATCCGCGCTCTTCTCGAACAGCATGAAACGGGGCTCCCAGATCGGCCGGTACTTGGCGTTGGCGCGGTACAGCGACTCGATCTGCCACCACCGTGAGAAGAAGGTGAGGAACGAGCGCCAGAGCCTCAGCACGGGGCCGGCCCCGAGCTTCGAGCCACGTTCGAAGACCGATCTGAACATCGCGAAGTTGAGTGAGATCTGCGTGATCCCGATCTCCTTCGCCCGCTGCAGGAGTTCGATGATCATGAACTCCATCAGACCGTTCTCGGCCTCCCGGTCACGGCGCATCAGATCCAGCGAGAGCCCTTCGGGGCCCCAGGGCGCGAAACTCAGGACGGCACGCAACTCGCCGTCGCCGTCCCGGCATTCGAGCATCATGCAGCGCCCGTCCGCCGGATCGCCGAGCCGTCCGAGCGCCATCGAGAACCCCCGCTCGGTGGCTCCGTCGCGCCAGTCGTCGGCCCGGTGCACCAGGCGCTCCATCTCGGCCTCGGGGATCTCCTCGTGCCGCCGGGTCCGGACCGTGTACCCGGCGCGCTGCACCCGCTTGTACGCCTGGCGCACCGTCCGCATGGCCCGGCCCTCCAGGGTGAACTCCGCGGTGTCCACGATGGCTTCGTCGCCGAACTCCAGCGCGTCGAGGCCGTGCCTGGCGTAGACCGTGCCGGCCTCCTCGCCGGCCCCCATCACCGCGGGCAGCCAGCCGTGCTCGCGCGCCTCGGCCAGCCAGGGCTCGATCGCCCCGGGCCAGGCCTCCGGATCGCCGATCGGATCACCGGAGGCGAGCGAGACCCCGCCCAGCACCCGGTAGGCGACCGCGGCCTTGCCGGTGGGGGACCACACGACGCTCTTGTCGCGGCGCAGCGAGAAGTAGCCGAGCGAGTCGCGCTCACCGTGCCGGTCCAGCAGGGCGCGCAGCCGCTCCTCGTCGTCCGGGGTGATCGGGTCGACGGCACGCCGGGAGCGGAACGCCGCGAAGAGCACCGCGAGCAGCAGCGCGGTGGACATGACGTTGATGAAGACGTCGACCCAGGCGGGCGTCTCGATGCCCTGGATACGGGAGTCGTTGGGCACCAGCGAGATCAGCCGCATCACGCCGTACCGCCAGCGGTCCGGGAACGTCGAACGGTACGTGTCATGGGCCGTGTTGGTGACGGTGACCAGCAGCGCGGCCAGCAGCGAGCAGGCCAGCAGCCCGCCCACGGCAACGGCGGCCGCCAGCTTCGGGTTGGAGCGGTCACCCTTGGCGTAGTACTCCCGCCTGCCGATCAGCAGCGACAGGACGAAGGCGGCGGTCAGCGCCAGCGAGACCCAGTTCTGCGCGTACCTGCGGAACTCCGGGAAGCACATGGCCAGCACGAGCACCAGCAGGAAGAGCCCGCCCATGACCAGGTTGAGCAGCCAGGCGGCCCGCTTGCGGCGGCGCATGGTGATCGCCAGGAAGAGGCTGAAGGCACCCGATGCGAAGCCCGCGGTGAGCAGATAGGGGGTGAAGAAGTACTCGGTGTTGTGCCGCCGCACATCCTGGCCGAGGGAGACCCATGCGGCGCCCAGCAGGTTGATGAACGTCACGGCACGCAGGTACCAGACGGCGAATGCCGCACAGCGGCGCGACCGGACCGTGGTCAGGGGGGTGCCCCCGGCAGATGTACGGACGTCTCCCATGAAACGCGATGATATGGGGCGCCGGGTGTCCTGCCGGGACGTGCTGCGGCCGACGGCAGGCCGCCGGCCGCGGTGCTACTTCCCACTGTCTCCCGGCGATGGCCCCGCCGCCACCGAAGTCGCGCCATTCCCGGCCCGATTGGGGGTGTTTCCGGCCGGACGGCACGGACCGGGCACTACCGGGCGGAGGCGTCCTGGGCCGAGGCTTCTGCATCGGAGGCCTTTGCGTCGGAGGCTTCCGCGCCGGGGGTTTCCGTGGCGGCGGCGATCTCGCCGGCGCCGTCCGCCGTACGCTCCGGGAGCTCCGCCGCCAGAGCTGCCGCCGCCTGGACGAGCGGCAGCGCCAGCAGCGCCCCCGCGCCCTCGCCCACCGTCACGCCGTGGTCGAGCAGCGGGGTCAGCGCCATCCGGTCCAGCGCCTTCGCCTGGGCCGGTTCACCGCTGACCTGGCCGGCCAGCCAGGAATCGGGGGCGCGGAAGGCGGCCCGCTGGCCCACCAGCGCGCACGCGGCCGCGACCACCCCGTCGAGGATCACCGGCAGCCGCCGGACCGAGCACTGGAGCAGGAACCCGGTCATCGCGGCCAGATCCGCGCCGCCGACCGCGGCGAGCAGCTCCAGCTGGTCGCCGAGGACCGGCCGGGCCCGGCGCAGCGCGTCCCGGACCGCCGCGCACTTGCGCATCCAGCCCAGATCGTCGATGACCGCTCCACCGCGCCCGGTGACGACCGAGGCGTCCGTGCCGCAGAGCGCGGCGATCAGCGTGGACGCGGCCGTGGTGCCGCCGACGCTCAGATCGCCCAGCACGACCAGGTCGGTGCCCGAGTCGGCCTCCTCGTCCGCGATGGCCATGCCGAGACGTACGGCCTGCTCGGCCTCTTCGACGGTGAGGGCGTCCTCGACGTCGATCCGCCCGGTGCCGCGCCGGACCCGGTGCCGTACGACCTCGTCGGGCAGCAGCGCCGGGTCGCAGTCCAGACCGGCGTCGATGATCCGTACCGGCAGCCCGAGCCGGCGGGCCAGCACCGCGACCGGGCTCTCCCCGTCGAGCACGGCCCGCACCAGTACATGCGCGCTCTTGGCGGGCCGAGCCGACACATCGAGTTCGGCCACACCGTGATCGCCCGCGAAGAGCACCACGCGCACGTTGTCGACCGGCCTGACCGGTACCGCGGACTGCGCTGCCGAGAGCCACTCACCCAGCTCGTCGAGCCGGCCCAGCGCGCCGGGCGGGACGGCCAGCCGCTCCCGGCGTTCCTCGGCTTCGCGCCGTACGCCGCTGTCGGAACGTTCGATCAGATCGGAGAAGTCGTCGAGATTCAGCGCGCTCATTCGCCGAACAGTACCGGCACCTTTCCCGCGGGACGCCGCGCGGCCCGTACCTCCTGCCGATACGTCGATCCGTGCGCCGGATCGCCCGCATCGCCCCGTCGAGGAGCACGGTCAGCCGCGCAGCACGACCGCCTGCCCTGCGACGACCAGGAGAACGTGCTCGCACTCGGCGGCGAAGGCCGCGTTCAGCCGCCCGAGTTCGTCCCGGAAGCGCCGCCCCGACGCGGTCGCCGGCACCACACCCGAGCCCACCTCGTTGCTGACCGTGACGACCATGCGCCGGGTGGCCCTGACCGCGGCGACCAGCTCGCTCACCCGCTCGTGCAGCGCCCGTTCGCCGCCGTCCGCCCACCGCTCGTCCTCCCAGGCGCCCACCCGGTCCATCGCGTCGGTCAGCCACAGGGACAGGCAGTCGATCAGCAGCGGGGGCCCGTCGTGCTCCGCCAGCAGCGGCAGCAGGTCGCAGGTCTCCTCGGTCCGCCAGGAGCCCGGTCTGCGCTCGCGGTGCAGCCCCACCCGGGACGCCCACTCGGCGTCCCCGTCGCGGCTGCCGCCCGTCGCGACGTACACGACCCCCGGGAACCCCTCCAGACGCCGTTCGGCTTCCACGGACTTCCCCGAGCGGGCCCCGCCGAGCACCAGCGTGCGGCGCGGCAGGTCGGGCACCGCGTGGTACTCGCCGACGATCAGCGTCGTCCCGTCCGGTACCGCCCGCGCCCCCGCGGCGGCCAGCCGTCTCGCCAGCTCAGGACCCGGCGGCACCTCGTGGCCGAGGTGGACGGCGAGCACATCGGTGGTGGCACCGACGGCCCCGGCCGACCGCAGCCTGGCCAGGGCGTCCGGGCGTCCGACGACATCGGCCAGCACCATCTCGTACGGAGCCCGGCCGTCGTCGGGGAATCCCGCGGGTGAGGCGCCCGGCGGCAGGTACAGCAGCCGCTCGCCCTCCGGCGACGTCACCTCGTACCCGGTGCCGGGGGAGTCCATCGCGACCGCCCGTACCCGGTGCCCGCTGATCAGCGTCAGCACGCGTCCGTCGGCCACCCGGCCGGCCTGCGGCAGCCCGGCCGGCAGCTCCACCGGGGGCCCGTTGTGCGGATGGGTGAGCAGCACCTGGCGTACGCCGGCCAGCGAGTGCCCGGCGCGTGCGGCGGCCATGGCGGCCCCCGGAGTGAGGTCGAGCAGCAGTACGCCGTCGACGAGCAGCGCGGTCGCCGCCCGAGCCCGCTCGCCCCGGGCGGCCGCACAGACGGCGCAGGGACAGTCGGGACGGGGCAGCCCGTCGGGGGCACCGGTGCCGAGGAGAGTGAGTTCCACAGGAAGATCCTCCCGCGCGGCCGCTCGCGGTGCTCGCCCGGCTACGCTGCCAGCAGCTGTTGAACCCGCCGGGGAGACCCGTACGGGATCCCGGCCGGCCGAAGACAGCGTGGCATCCAGTGGCATCCAGGAGGCGGACATGGCATGGACGTGGCGGTTCGAGAAGTCCGACGGTACGGAGACCCAGCCGGCGGTGGCGCCCGATGAGTTCACCACGCAGGGCGACGCGGAGTCCTGGGTCGGCGAGGTGTGGAAGGAGCTCGCCGACGGCGGCGCCGACCAGGTGACGCTCTTCGAGGACGCGACCAAGATCTACGGCCCGATGAGCCTGCACCCGCAGGAGACGGCGGACGGCGCGGACGCGGCCGGTCCGGCGGCCTGAGACCCCCGTTCCGGCAGCGGTGAGGGGCGGCGCCCGCACGGGCACCGCCCCTCACCGCTGCGTGGACGCGCGACTTCGCGGACCCGGTCTACATCGTGCCGAGCGTGACCTCGGCCGTCTTCGCGCTGCCGTCCCGCTCGTAGCCGACCTTGACCTTCTGCCCCGGCTTGTACGAAGCCAGCACCTCGGAGAGCGCCGTCAGCGACTTGACCTGAGTGGCGGCCACCCGGGTGACGATGTCCCCGGTCTTCAGCCCGGCGGCGCCCGCAGCGCCGCCCTTCGTGAGGGAGACCACCGCGACCCCCGCGGGCTGGAAATTGGCGCCCACGACGGTGCGCCCGGTGATCCCCAGGGCGGCCCGGCCCGAGTTGGTGACCTTGCCGTCCTTGATGATCTGGCCCGCGATGTTGGTCACCATCGAGGCCGGGATGGCGAAGCCGATGCCGGGTGCGGCGCCGCTGCCCAGCTGCGGATCGGTCGCCGCCAGCGTGGGGATGCCGATGACCTTCCCGTCCAGGCCGACCAGTGCGCCCCCGCTGTTGCCGGGGTTGATCGCGGCCGAGGTCTGCACCATGTTCCCGATGGTGGCCCCGGTGCCGCCGCCGGAGCTGCCCTCGCTGACGGTGCGTCCGGTGGCGGAGACGATCCCCTGGGTGACGCTGCTGGAGAGCCCGAGGGGCGAGCCCAGCGCGAGCACGATCTTCCCCATGTCGACCTTGGACGACTGGCTGAAGGAGGCGGCCTTCAGCCCGGACGGCACCTTGTCCAGCTTGATGACCGCCAGATCCTGTGCGGGGTAGCTGGAGACGAGCCGGGCGTGCAGCTGGCCGCCGCCGGTGGCCGATGTGACCTTGAACTGCTTGGCCTTGCCGACCACATGGGCGTTGGTGACGATGTCGCCCTTGCTGTCGTAGACGATGCCCGAGCCGAGGTCGTTGCCCGACTCGATCTGGACGACCGAGGGCAGGACGTTCTTGATCACCTGCTCGTAGTTGCTCTGCAGGGCGTCCCCGCCGTCGGTGGCGGCGGGGTCGGCAGCCACCGACGGGGACGCCGAAGGACCGTGGCCGGCGGCGGGGCCTGTCGAGGAACCGGAACCTGAGCAGCCGCCGACCAGGGCGACGCCACAGATTCCTGCGGTCAGCGGCAGCAGCAACCGGTGCGCACGGCTACGGAAACGGCCACGGGTACGGGAGGAATCCATGTCCGTAGTGTCGCTTTTGCCAGGTGGGGTCTGCCTGCGGTGCGCCGCCGATCAGGGGAATCCCCGGAGGGCGGAGCCGGAAGCGGGCCCGGGCGGGCGTCAGCCCCGTACACCGCACAGATGCAGCAGCGCCGCCACGTTCTTGTACGGCTCGGTGCGCCCGGCACGGTCCTCGGCAGCCAGCAGCTGGTCCAGCTCGTGGGCGGACGGCAGCTCCTCGTCATTGCCCACGTTGTCCGTGAAGACCCGGACCCCGTACCAGGCATGGAGGGGGGCGGCGATACCGGCCAGGGTGGCGGTGACCGCTTCGAGCCGGTCGGCGCGGGCCTTCAGGCCCAGCCGGTTGGTGTACGTGTCGCTGTCGAAGGCGGCCAGTGCGCCGGGCCAGTCACCGGCCATCCCCGGCCGCATGGCGAGCGCGTCGGCGTTCCGCACGAGCAGCGAGAGCAAGCCGCCGGGTGCCAGCATCCGGGCGAGACCGGCCAGCATCGCGTCCGGCTCATCGGCGTACATCAGGACGCCGTGACAGAGCACCACGTCGAAACTGCCGGGCAGGAAGTGCGCACCGGTCTCCCGGCCGTCCCCGTCCAGCAGCCGCATCCGCGCGCGAATGCCCTCCGGCTCGGTGGCCAGCGCGTCACGGGCCACCTTGAGCATCGCGGGGTCGGACTCCAGGCCGGTCAGCGTGTGCCCGGCACGGGCCAGCCGCAGGGCCTGGGTGCCCTGCCCCGTACCGACGTCGAGGATCCGCAGCCGCTGCCCCACCGGGAAACGCGCTGCGAGCTGCTCGTCGAGCTGACGCGCGACGAGCTCCTGGCGAACGGTGTTGCGGAGCCCTCCCAGGCCCTTCAGCCATGCGGCCGAAGCGCCGTCGAACCCCGAGACGCCCGTGCTCAGGGCCGCTCTCCGCGCTTGACCTGCGGCTTCGGCAGACGCATCCGGCGCATCTGGAGCGTGCGCATCAGACCGTAGGCCAGGGCGCCGCCCTTGGGCTGGTCCGGGAAGCGCTCGTTCATCTGCTTCCTCATCCGGAACCAGACTCCGGCCGAGTCGATGATGATCAGCACGATCACGATGAGCCAGAGCAGCAGCGCGATGCTCTGGATGCCGGGCACCTGGATGACGCTCAGTACCAGGATGACCACGGCGAGCGGCAGGAAGAACTCGGCGAGGCACCAGCGCGAGTCCACGTAGTCCCGCGCGAAGCGGCGGACCGGGCCCTTGTCCCGGGCCGGCAGATAACGCTCGTCGCCGCTGGCGAGAGCCTCACGCTGCTTGGCCATGTCCGCACGGCGGGCCTCGCGCTGACGCTTGGACGCCTCCTTGCGGTCGGTCGTGGGAGTGACCGCGCGGCGTCGCTGGGACTGCGCCTCATTCCGCTTGGGGGTGGGGCGACCTTTGGGAGCCTGCGGGTCGCGGGGCTGCTTGGAGAGGTCCGGCGTCACCTTGGAGGTGCGGACCTTCTCTTCATTGGCGCGGCTTCGGAACACAAAACCCAAGGGTACGGGGTGCCGTGCGGGGCGCCAGGACCGAGGGGGAACGATCGCGCAACGGTCTGCCCGGCCGGGAGCTCCCTGCGCTGGTTCCGCCGGTTCTGCGGGGCTTTCCCCGAGGTGTCCCTACTCCCTGCGCGGGAGCGGAATCGCCTCACCTCGTCCTGGAGGAGGAGCGCATCCGCTCGCGAACAGTGCGGTAATGGATGCAGGGCCCGTAGTGTGGGTTCAAGTGCTGGAGCTGAAGTCCGTCAGAAGGGGGCGCGCGAAGCCCATGAGCGGTGTCATGAAGCGTATGGGAATGATCTTCCGCGCGAAGGCCAACAAGGCCCTGGACCGGGCCGAGGATCCGCGCGAGACCCTCGATTACTCGTACCAGAAGCAGCTCGAACTGCTTCAGAAGGTACGCCGCGGGGTCGCCGATGTGGCTACCTCGCGCAAGCGTCTCGAACTGCAGCTGAACCAGCTGCAGGGACAGTCCACCAAGCTGGAGGACCAGGGACGCAAGGCCCTCGCGCTGGGCCGTGAGGACCTGGCCCGGGAGGCGCTGTCGCGCCGTGCCGCGTTGCAGCAGCAGGTCACCGACCTGGAGACGCAGCACCAGACGCTGCAGGGCGAGGAGGAGAAGCTCACTCTCGCCGCTCAGCGTCTGCAGGCCAAGGTCGACGCCTTCCGTACGAAGAAGGAGACCATCAAGGCCACCTACACGGCGGCCCAGGCGCAGACCCGGATCGCCGAGTCCTTCTCGGGTATCTCCGAGGAGATGGGCGATGTCGGCCAGGCCATCGCACGGGCCGAGGACAAGACCGCCCAGCTGCAGGCCAGGGCGGGTGCGATCGACGAACTGCTCGCCTCGGGTGCCCTGGACGACCAGTCCGGCATGGGGAAGGACGACATCTCCGCCGAGCTGGACCGGATCTCCGGTGGTACGGATGTGGAGCTGGAACTGCAGCGCATGAAGGCCGAGCTGGCCGGCGGGTCCTCCGCTTCCCAGCAGGCCATCGAAGGCAGTGAGCCGCAGGACAGGCCCCATCCGAATCTGGACAAGCAGTAGGGACGCGTCATGATCGTACGGATCATGGGTGAAGGCCAGATGGAGCTGGCCGACAGCCACCTCACGGAGCTCAACAAGCTGGACGACGAGCTGCTCGTCGAGGTGCAGGGCGGCGACGAAGCAGGTTTCCGTCGCACACTCCACGCCCTGCTCGACAAGGTCAGGGACCTGGGAACGCCGCTCCCCGACGACTCCCTGGCACCGTCGGAGCTGATCCTGCCGCCCGCCGAAGCGACTCTGGCGGACGTCAGGGACATGCTCAACGACGACGGTCTGATCCCGGGCTGAGCCACCCGGGCCGCCGCTGGGCGGCCCGCCCGGACGACTCCGGCGACGTACTGTCCGGCGCCCCGTCCCGTCCTGCCCCCTCCGGCCGAGGGGACGGAACAGGGCGGGGCGCCGTGCTGTCGGCGGACGTGCTGCCCCCGTGCGGTGCGGTGCGGTGCGGGGAGAACACCGCGCGGAAACGCAGTGCAGTACCGGGGCGCCGGCCGAGCGGCCGGACCAGGTTGCGGCACGCCGTACCGTTGCTGGACGTGACCCCACCGTCGAAAGCCGCCACCCGCTACGCCCGGGCCAGCGGCTGGCTGCGCGCCCATCCGACGGCGCTCGACGCCGTGCTGGCCCTGGCGGTGCTCGTCTGCATGATCACCGGTTCGTTCGCCTCGGCGGGCGGCCCCGACGGCCCGACCTTCGGCACCCGGAGCCCCGAGCTGCGCAGCGTCATCCTGATGCTGGTCGGCGCCGCCGCTCTGGTGCTGCGGCGCCGCAGTCCGATGCCCGTGCTCGCGGTGACCGGCGCGGTCACCATGGTCGAGCTGATCGCGGGGGAGCCGCCCGCGCCGGTGGCGATGAGCGCGGTCATCGCGCTCTACACGGTCGCCTCCCGCACTGACCGCCCCACCACCTGGCGGGTCGGGCTGCTCACGATGGCCGTGCTGACGGCATCGGCGATGTGCTTCAGCCGGACCCCCTGGTACTCGCAGGAGAACCTCGGGATCTTCGCGTGGACCGGAATGGCGTCGGCGGCGGGCGACGCCGTACGCAGCCGCCGCGCCTTTGTCGACGCCATCCGGGAGCGGGCCGAGCGGGCGGAGCGCACCCGCGACGAGGAGGCCAGGCGCCGGGTCGCCGAGGAGCGGCTGCGGATCGCCCGCGACCTCCACGATGTCGTCGCCCACCACATCGCCCTGGTCAACGTCCAGGCAGGGGTGGCGGCCCATGTCATGGACAAGCGCCCCGACCAGGCCAAGGAGGCGCTGGCGCACGTACGGGAGGCCAGTCGCTCCGCGCTCAACGAACTGCGCGCCACCGTCGGCCTGCTGCGCCAGTCCGGCGACCCCGAGGCACCCACCGAACCGGCGCCGGGCCTCGCGGTGCTCGACGACCTGGTCGACACCTTCCGCAACGCCGGACTCCCGGTGGAGGTGGCCTGCAGCCACGAGCAGACCGCCATGCCCGCCGCCGTCGACCTGGCCGCGTACCGGATCATCCAGGAGGCGCTGACCAATGTGCGCAAGCACGCGGGGCCCGGCGCGCGGGCCGAGGTCAGCGTGGTGCGGGTGGGACCCGCCCTGGAGGTCACCGTCCTCGACGACGGCGCGGGCCGGGGCGCGGAGTCCGGGCCGGAGAGCGCCGGGTACGGCGCGTCGGCGGACGGCGGGGGCCACGGCCTGACCGGGATGCGCGAGCGGGCGGCCGCGCTGCGGGGTTCCTGCTCGGCGGGGCCCCGCTACGGCGGCGGCTTCCGCGTACAGGCGATACTGCCGGTCACGGCCGGAGCGGGGGAGGACGTATGACGATCAGGGTGTTGCTCGCCGACGACCAGACGCTGCTGCGCAGCGCGTTCCGGGTGCTGGTGGACTCGGAGCCCGACATGGAGGTCGTCGGGGAGGCGGCGGACGGCGCGCAGGCAGTGGCCCTCGCCCGCTCCGAGGCCCCCGATGTCGTCCTGATGGACATCCGGATGCCCGGCACGGACGGACTCGCCGCCACCCGCATGATCAGCACCGACCCCGAACTCACCGCGGTGCACGTGGTGATGCTCACGACCTTCGAGGTGGACGAGTACGTGGTCCAGTCCCTGCGGGCCGGTGCGTCCGGGTTCCTCGGCAAGGGCGCGGAGCCGGAGGAGCTGCTCAACGCCATCCGTATCGCGGCGGCGGGGGAGGCGCTGCTCTCCCCGGTCGCCACCAAGGGGCTCATCGCGCGTTTCCTTGCCCAGGGCGGCAGTTCGGACGGATCGGACCCCGAGGCGTACGCGGGACGGCTCGCCGCGCTCACCGTCCGCGAGCGTGAAGTCCTCGTCCAGGTCGGCGGCGGCCACTCCAACGACGAGATCGCCGAGCGGCTGTCCGTCAGCCCGCTCACCGTCAAGACACATGTGAACCGGGCGATGGCGAAGCTGGGGGCCCGCGACCGGGCCCAATTGGTGGTAATCGCCTACGAATCGGGCCTGGTCCACCCAAGGGCGTAGCGGCCGCCTACTCCAGCTGCGGTATGCGCCGGATAAGTAGGGCACCTGGGAGCGACGAATCCGGCCTGCCGGATGGCTGAAGGTAGACGTGGGTCACACGTGCCCCCCTCATACCCCGCCGTACGTTCAGTCATTCCTCCGGCTCCACCTGCCTCGCACGCCACAGAAGAGAGACCCCATGTCCTGGCTGTCCAGATTCAGCCTCGCGCAACGGGCCCTGATCGGGCTGATATCGATCGTCGCCGTCGTCTTCGGTGCGATCGCGATACCGCAGCTCAAGCAGCAGCTGCTGCCCACCATCGAACTGCCGATGGTGTCGGTGCTCGCCCCGTACCAGGGCGCGTCCCCCGACGTGGTCGAGAAGCAGGTCGTCGAGCCGCTCGAAGACACCATCAAGGCCGTCGACGGCATCAAGGGCGTGACCTCCACGGCGAGTGAGGGCAACGCCGTCATCATGGCCCAGTTCGACTACGGCAACGGCACCAAGCAGCTCGTCGCCGATGTCCAGCAGGCCGTGAACCGGGCCCGGGTGAAGATCCCCGACTCGGTCGACCCGCAGGTCGTCGCCGGTTCGACCGACGACATCCCGACGGTCGTCCTCGCCGTCACCTCCAACAAGGACCAGCAGGCCCTCTCCGACCAGCTCAACCGCTCGGTCGTCCCGGTCCTGCAGAACATCGACGGTGTCGGCCAGGTCAGCGTCGACGGCGTGCGGGACCTCCAGGTCACCGTCACCCCCGACTCCCAGAAGCTGGCGGCCGCCGGACTGAACGCGGCGACCCTCAGCCAGGCACTCCAGGCGGGCGGCGCCACCCTCCCGGCCGGTTCGTTCTCCGAGGACGGCAAGAGCCGCACGGTCCAGGTCGGCGGCGGCTACACCTCGCTGAAGCAGATCGAGGACCTGCGCGTCACCGGCCAGCCCGCGCCGGGCGGCGCCTCCGCGGGAGGCAAGGCCCCGAAGCCGGTCCGCCTCGGTGACATCGCCAAGGTCGCCGAGCAGCCCGCGACCCCGGTCTCCATCACCCGTACGAACGGAAAGCCCAGCCTCTCCCTGTCGCTGACGATGGACCAGGACGGCAGCGCCGTCGCCATCTCCGACGCGGTCAAGGACAAGCTCCCCGAGCTCCGCAAGACCCTCGGCTCCGACAGCGACCTGACGGTCATCTTCGACCAGGGCCCGTCCGTCTCGAAGTCGATCTCCGGCCTCACCACCGAGGGCGCGCTCGGCCTCCTCTTCGCCGTGATCGTCATCCTGCTCTTCCTGGCGTCGCTCCGCTCCACCCTGGTCACCGCGCTCTCCATCCCCATCTCGGTGCTCCTGGCGCTGATCGTGCTGTGGACCCGTGACCTCTCGCTCAACATGCTCACCCTCGGCGCGCTCACCATCGCGATCGGCCGGGTGGTCGACGACTCGATCGTCGTCCTGGAGAACATCAAGCGGCATCTGAGCTACGGCGAGGAGCGCCAGGCGGCGATCATCGGCGCGGTCCGGGAGGTCGCGGGCGCGGTCACGTCCTCCACCCTGACGACCGTGGCGGTCTTCCTGCCGATCGGCCTCGTCGGCGGCATGGTGGGCCAGCTCTTCGGCTCGTTCTCCATCACGATCACCGCTGCGCTGCTCGCCTCGCTGCTGGTCTCGCTGACGGTGGTCCCGGTCTTCTCGTACTGGTTCCTGCGCGCGCCCAAGGGCTCGGCCGGTGTCGACCCGCAGGAGCTGCGCCGCAGGGCCGAGGAGAAGGAGGAGCGCGGCCGCCTGCAGCGCTTCTACGTCCCGGTGCTGCGCTTCGCGACCCGGCGCCGTATCACCAGCCTGGTCATCGCGGCCGTGGTGCTCATCGCCACCTTCGGCATGGCCCCGCTGCTCAAGACCAACTTCTTCGACCAGGGCGACCAGGACACCCTCTCGCTCACCCAGAAGCTCGACCCGGGCACCAGCCTGCAGGCCGCCGACACCGCGGCCAAGAAGGTCGAGAAGGTGCTCGACGGCATCGACACGATCAAGAACTACCAGGTCACCGTCGGCTCCTCCGGCTTCGCCGCTGCCTTCGGCGGCGGTACGGGCGCCAACCAGGCCTCGTACCAGGTGACCCTGAAGAACGCGTCGGACTACGACGCGACCCAGGACCGCATCGAGAAGGGCCTCGCCAAGCTGCACGGCATCGGCGACGCCAGCGTCGGCAGCGGCGGCGGCTTCGGCGATCAGGACCTCAGCGTCGTGGTCAAGGCCGGCGACGGCGACACCCTCAAGAAGGCGTCCGAGCAGGTACGGGCCGCGGTGGCCAAGCTCGACCACGTCAAGGACGTGCAGAGCGACCTCTCGCAGAGCGTGCCGCGCATCTCGGTGAAGACCAACGACAAGGCGGCCGCAGCGGGCTTCAACGAGACGACGCTGGGCGCGGCCGTCGGCCAGGCGGTCCAGGGCACCAAGTCGGGCCAGATCATCCTGGACGACAGCGAGCGGGACGTCGTCGTGAAGTCGGCGCAGCCGGCCGCCACCCTCGCCCAGCTGCGGAACCTGAACCTCGGCGCGGTCAAGCTCGGCGACATCGCCACGGTCAAGCTGGTCCCGGGACCGGTCTCGATGACCCGTATCGACGGCGCCCGCGCCGCGACGATCACGGCGAAGCCGACCGGTGACAACACGGGCGCGGTCACCACCGCGCTCCAGTCCAAGATCAACGAGGTCAAGAAGGCGCTGCCCAGCGGTGCGACCGTCGAGATCGGCGGTGTCTCCTCCGACCAGAGCGACGCGTTCAAGAACCTGGCGCTGGCCATGCTGGCCGCCGTCGCGATCGTGTTCATGCTGCTGGTGGCGACGTTCCGCTCGCTGGTCCAGCCGCTGATCCTGCTGGTCTCGATCCCGTTCGCGGCCACCGGAGCCATCGGTCTGCTGCTCGCCACCGGCACCCCGATGGGTGTCCCGGCGATGATCGGCATGCTGATGCTCATCGGCATCGTGGTCACCAACGCGATCGTGCTGATCGACCTGATCAACCAGTACCGCTCGCAGGGCCTCGGCGTGGTCGAGGCGGTCGTGGAGGGCGGCAGGCACCGTCTGCGGCCGATCCTGATGACCGCACTGGCGACGATCTTCGCGCTGCTCCCGATGGCGCTCGGCGTCACCGGCGAGGGCGGGTTCATCTCGCAGCCGCTGGCGGTGGTGGTGATCGGCGGTCTGATCACATCGACGCTGCTGACGCTGCTGCTGGTGCCGACGCTCTACGCGCTGGTGGAGCTCCGCAAGGAGCGCCGGGCGGCGAAGAAGGAGGCCAAGCGCCAGAAGCAGTCGGGCGACGGGACTCCCTCGGGCGCCGACTCGACGTCGGACGAGCCGGAGCCGGCGAACGTCTGACACCCGGCACACGCACGAGCGGGCCCCGCACCGGCATCCGGTGCGGGGCCCGCTCGCGTTGTTCCGTGCTGCGGCCGGTTACCGGGGGATCCGGTGGTCCGGCCGCAGGCGCCGCTACGGCAGCGCCAGCATCCGCTCCAGCGCCAGCTTCGCGTACTTCTCGGTCTCCGGATCGACCTCGATCCGGTTCACCAGATTGCCCTCGGCCAGCGACTCCAGCGTCCACACCAGATGCGGCAGATCGATCCGGTTCATCGTCGAGCAGAAGCACACCGTCTTGTCGAGGAAGACGATCTCCTTGTCCGGGTGCGCGTTGGCCACCCGGCGCACCAGGTTGAGCTCGGTCCCGATCGCCCACTTCGAACCGGCGGGGGCCGCGTCGAGCGCCTTGATGATGTACTCGGTCGAGCCCACCTCGTCCGCGGCCGAGACGACCTCGTGCTTGCACTCGGGGTGGACCAGCACCCGTACACCGGGTATCCGCTCGCGGACGTCGTTCACCGAGTCCAGCGAGAACCGCCCGTGCACCGAGCAGTGCCCGCGCCACAGGATCATCTTCGCGCCACGCAGCTGCTCGGCGGTGAGGCCGCCGTTCGGCTTGTGCGGGTTGTAGAGGACGCAGTCGTCCAGCGACATCCCCAGGTCACGTACGGCGGTGTTGCGGCCCAGGTGCTGGTCGGGGAGGAAGAGGACCTGCTCGCCCTGGTCGAAGGCCCACTCCAGGGCGCGCTTCGCGTTCGACGACGTACAGATGGTGCCGCCGTGCCGGCCGGTGAAGGCCTTGATGTCGGCGGACGAGTTCATGTACGAGACGGGCACCACGCGGTCGGCGACGCCGGCGTCGGTCAGCACGTCCCAGCACTCGGCGACCTGCTCGGCGGTGGCCATGTCGGCCATCGAGCACCCCGCCGCCAGGTCGGGGAGCACGACCTTCTGGTCGCCTGTGGTCAGGATGTCCGCCGACTCGGCCATGAAGTGCACGCCGCAGAAGACGATGTACTCGGCCTCCGGCCTGGCGGCCGCGTCGCGGGCGAGCTTGAAGGAGTCGCCGGTCACGTCGGCGAACTGGATGACCTCGTCGCGCTGGTAGTGGTGGCCGAGCACGAAGACCTTGTCCCCGAGCTTCTCCTTGGCCGCGCGGGCGCGCTCCACCAGGTCCGGGTCGGACGGGGAGGGCAGGTCGCCCGGGCACTCCACACCGCGCTCGCTCTTCGGGTCGGCCTCGCGGCCGAGCAGCAGCAGCGCAAGTGCCGAGGGCTGTACATCGAGATCCTGACGGGGCTGGGCGGTGGTCACGACAGCACCCTTTCTTCTCAAGAAACACGTGCGGCTTGTGCCGCTCCGGTGGAGCCGGTGCGGGCACCGGGGCCTTCTCGTCTAAATGACGTTATCTATCATAGCCGCTTCACGTCAGATTGACGATGCCAATCTCGTCAGTGTGACGTATCCCTGGGCGCCCGGATCTGTGACGTGACGGAAAGGGTGTGCGAGCATGAAGGGGCAAAGAGAAGCGCCAGGCCCCGGAATGAATCCGTGGCCCTGCCGGTTGCAATGGTCGGCAAGCAGTCCGTACTTCCCCTGCCTCGGCGGGGAGACCCCATCCCGGGAGTGAAGCAGATGTCCGTATCGGACGAGAAGACCACGGTGAGCGACGGCATCCTCCTGTCCGACGCCGCCGCGTCCAAGGTCAAGGCCCTGCTCGACCAGGAAGGCCGTGACGACCTCGCGCTCCGCGTCGCCGTCCAGCCCGGCGGCTGCTCGGGCCTCCGCTACCAGCTCTTCTTCGACGAGCGCTCGCTCGACGGCGATGTGGTCAAGGACTTCGGGGGAGTCAAGGTCGTCACCGACCGGATGAGCGCCCCGTACCTGGGCGGCGCCTCCGTCGACTTCGTGGACACCATCGAGAAGCAGGGCTTCACGATCGACAACCCGAACGCCACCGGCTCCTGCGCCTGCGGCGACTCGTTCAGCTGAGCCCTGGCCGAGTTTCTCGGCAAGGCACGCAGAGGCGGCGGTCCCGGACATCCGGGGCCGCCGCCTCTGTCGTCGCCGGCTGTCGTCCCTGCCTGTTTGCGGTACGAGCTGTTTGCGGTACGGGCTGTTCGCGGTACGGGGCCGTCTCACATCCGGGGTACGGGGTCGCCGTTCGCCGCGTTGACGACCTGCCGGCTCCCCAGTGGCTGTTCCAGCACCACCTTCTGCGTCACCGCGCCGATGATGTCGGGGCAGACCGTCCCCGGCTTCGGGCTGGGCGCGCTCAGCGCCAGCCGCACCGTGTCCTTGTTCTCGGTGGTCCGTACGCCGTACCGGCCGCACACCCGGCCCATGATGCGCAGGGTCAGGGTCCGCCCGTCGGCGCGGTAGGCCGTCGGCGTCTGGTCCGAACCGCCGGGACGGTTTCCGTCCGCGGGCGGCTCCGGCTTCGCCAGATAGCGGTCCGCCACCGCCGTCGCGGTGACCGTGGCGGGTCCGGTCGTACCCTCCGGTCGTGTCCCGAACAGCCAGGAGGGGACGAGGATCTGCCGCCCTCCGGCCAGCCGCACCGCGAGCCCCAGCTCCGCGTGGCTCACGGTCACCTGCCGGGACTCGGGCGCCTTCGGCGGAGACGACGGTGCACAGGAAGCGGACGGCGGGGCGCTCGCCCGGCCGGCGGTGGTGCCGGCGCTGCTGCTGGAGGCGCTCTTACCGGTACCGGCGGCCGAGCGCTCGGTGAGCGGCTCCATGGTGGCGCAGCCCCCGCTCCCGGCGCCCGGGGCCCCGGCCGCGGGCGTGTTCAGCCGTTTCAGCGCGTCGGCCGCGCTGATCAGCGGATACTCCGCACCCTTGACGGGAGCCTTCAACGGGCCGCTGCCGCCGGTCAGCCGGCCGTCCGCTCCGACCTGGAGCCCGGTCGTCCAGCCGGACGTGGGCAGCCCGCCGATCTTCGGCTCTGCGTTCACCACCCGCACCGAACCCATCACCCGGCCGGCGTCGAGCTTCGCGTCACTCTCGCCCAGCGCCTTCAGCAGCGGAGCGGCCGCGGCCTTCGCCGCCCGCTCGCTCACGGCCTTCCCACC
The DNA here is from genome assembly GCF_036014215.1 of Streptomyces sp. NBC_00440. Lineage (NCBI taxonomy): Bacteria > Bacillati > Actinomycetota > Actinomycetes > Kitasatosporales > Streptomycetaceae > Streptomyces > Streptomyces sp. NBC_00440. Next base: position 1,899,338 of record NZ_CP107921.1, on the reverse strand, counting down.
GCCGGCCGAGGCGGTCCCGCCGGTTGCACACTCTTTCCCCTGCGGGCAGTTGTCGCCGCGGCCGCTGCCGAACCGCGTGTACGTCCAGGTGCCGGGGGCCTGCCGGGCGACCTGGAGCAGCGGGCCCGAACCGTCCTTGGCCGCGCCCACCTTCCAGTCCGTACCCACGAGCCGCGGTGTGCCGGGCACGCCGAGCGCGTCGGCCAGCTTCGCCACGTCGGCGGCGCTGACGGTGCCGTCGGCCCGGTACACCGGAGCCGTCTTCGGCGGGTCCGGGAAGGTCCCTGCGGGGCGGTAGACGGTGCCCCGCGGGTCGGGTTCCCCCGGCGCGATGCCCGGGGAGCCGCTGCTCCGCGCCGACTGGTCCAGCGCGAGGGGAGGCGGGTCCGTGGTGCCGGTGGGGGCGCCGCTGGTCTCCGTGCCGCCGTTGTCGTGGCCGGCCGCGGTCGCCGCCCAGTAGGCCCCGCCGCCTCCGGCCAGCAGCACCGCTGCCGCAACCGAGGTGATGGCGGCGGGGGACCGCCGCCGACGGGGACGCGCCGTGTCGTGCTCGGGTCGCTCGCTGCTCACCGCATGCTCCTTCGACTCCGCTGCCGTCCACTGCCGTGTGGCCGTTCCCCCGTGTGGGGGAACAGGGGTGGGACGGGGCGGGGGAGCGCACGGTTCCCTGTGCTGTCTGTCCTGCTGCTTCGGCTGCCCGCTCAGCGCCGCTCAGGCGCCGTACCCGGACATTCAGTCGCCGTACTCGGACATGGCGTCGATCAGCCGCGCGGAGGCGGGCGGCACGGTGACCCCGTGGATCAGGGACGGGGGTACGGGAGTGGGCGCGGGCGCCACGGGCACCACCCAGTGCGGGGCCATGCGCGCGCAGTCGCCGCGCAGATCGGTCAGGTCGGCTTCGGACTCGGACGGAGCTGCGGGGTGCGGCGCGATGGAGTTCGGCATATCGCCACCGTAGGCACGGGTCGGCCTGCGGAGAAAGACCTACTATCGGGTAGTTTCCTCCCTTCGAGCCGAGAGGCGTGAACCGGTAGCGTGAGGTGTCAGCCTCCCTCCTCCGCATCCGCAGGAGTCCTCGCCGTGCGAATCGCAGTCACCGGCTCCATCGCCACCGACCACCTCATGACCTTCCCCGGCCGCTTCGCCGACCAGTTGGTCGCCGATCAGCTCCACACGGTCTCCCTCTCCTTCCTGGTCGACAACCTCGACGTACGGCGCGGAGGCGTCGGCGCCAACATCTGCTTCGGGATGGGCCAGCTCGGCACGGCCCCGATCCTGGTCGGCGCGGCCGGCTCGGACTTCGAGGAGTACCGCGCCTGGCTCGACCGGAACGGTGTGGACACCGAGTCGGTCCGGATCTCCGAGGTCCTGCACACCGCCCGCTTCGTGTGCACCACGGACGCCGACCACAACCAGATCGGCTCGTTCTACACGGGCGCGATGAGCGAGGCCCGCCTGATCGAGCTCCAGTCGGTCGCCGAGCGCGTCGGCGGTCTCGACCTGGTGCTGATCGGCGCCGACGACCCCGAGGCGATGCTCCGCCACACGGAGGAGTGCCGCACCCGTTCGATCCCGTTCGCTGCCGACTTCTCCCAGCAGATCGCGCGGATGACCGGTGAGGACATCCGTACGCTGCTCGTCGGCGCGACGTACCTCTTCTCCAACGAGTACGAGAAGGGGCTCATCGAGTCCAAGACCGGCTGGACCGAGGAAGAGATCCTCGACCGGGTCGGCCACCGGGTCACCACGCTCGGCGCCCGGGGCGTCCGCATCGACCGCAAGGGCGAGGACCCGATCGTGGTCGGCTGCGCCGAGGAGGAGGCGAAGGTCGACCCGACGGGCGTGGGTGACGCGTTCCGCGCGGGCTTCCTGTCCGGGCTCTCGTGGGGCGTCGGCCTGGAGCGCGCGGCGCAGATCGGCTGCATGCTCGCCACGCTGGTGATCGAGACGCTGGGTACGCAGGAGTACACCCTGGGCCGCACCAACTTCATGGACCGCTTCACCAAGGCGTACGGCCACGACGCGGCGGCAGAGGTCCAGATCCACCTCCCGTAGCCCACCGGCGGCAGGACCGGACCCCTGGGGCGCTTCCGTACGGCCCCGGCGGACCGGCTCACGACACGCGGCGCACCCGGAAGGCGGTCCCCCCGTCGACCGGGTGCGCCCCCTCGTACTCCTGCCCCCGCATCTCACACCACGCGGGCACATCGAGCCGCGCGGCCTCGTCGTCCGAGAGCACCGTCACCACCCCGCCCACCGGCACGTCCCCGATCACCTTGGCCAGCTCGATCACCGGGATCGGGCAGCGCTTCCCGAGCGCGTCCACGACAAGCTCCGCCGCGGGGCCGCCCTCGGGGTCCGGCACAGTCGCCCCCTCCGGCTCCGCCGCCGCTCCCCGCACCGGCCCCTGAGCCGCACCCGCCACCGGACCGTTTCCGGCACCCAGTCGCTCCCGTACGGAACGGACCACGCCCGGCAGCACCTCCAGGAACCGGTCGACCTCCGCCTCGGCCACGCCCAGCGGCAGCGAGACGCGGACGTTCCCCTCCGAGAGCACCCCCATCGCCCGCAACACATGACTGGGCGTCAGCGTGCTGCTGGTGCAGGACGAACCGGATGACACGGAGAAACCGGCCATATCAAGCTCGTGCAGCAGAGTCTCCCCGTCGACATAGAGACATGAGAACGTCACGAGATGCGGCAGCCGTCGCACCGGATCCCCGACCACCTCGACATCCGTCACCAGTTCGCCCACCGAGGCCCTGATCCGGTCCACAAGAGCGCGCAGCCGTACGGATTCGGCCGCCGCCCCGGCCCGCACGGCCCGCAGCGAGGCAGCGGCGGCCACGATCGCCGGGACGTTCTCGAAACCGGCGGCGCGCCCCGACTCCCGCTCGTCCGCCGGGCCTTGAGGGACGAACCTCACACCCTTGCGTACGGCGAGCAGCCCCACCCCGGCCGGCCCGCCCCACTTGTGCGCGCTGGCGGTGAGCAGCGACCAGTCCCCGTCGACCGGCCCCCACCCCAGCGACTGGGCCGCGTCCACCAGCAGCGGCACCCCGGCGGCCCGGCACGCGTCGGCGACCTCGGCTACCGGCTGTTCGGTGCCGGTCTCGTGGTTGGCGGACTGCAGGCAGGCCAGCGCGGTCCGGGCGGTCAGCGCGGCCGCGTACGTCCCCGGGTCCACCGCCCCGGTCCGGCCGACCGGCACTTCGGTCACCGAACCGCCGCCCGCCTCATGGGCCGCCGCCGAATGGAGCACGGAGGAGTGTTCGACCGACGACACCACCAGGTGGCCGCCGACACGCCGACGGCCAGAAAGTGCTCCAGTAATTCCGGAGTGGACCGCCCGAGTGCCGGACGAGCTGAATACGAGCTCGTCCGGGCGGCATCCGACCGCTTCGGCCGCCGCCTCGCGGGCCGCGTCGAGCAGCAGCCGCGCCTTCCGCCCCTCCCGGTACAGCCGGGCGGGATCGGCCCAGCCGTCGTCCATGGAGGCTTGCAAGGCCTGACGTGCGACGGGGTGCAGGGGCGCGGAGGACGCGGCATCGAAGTAGGACACGGCGCCACGCTAGTCTGCGGCTGCGGACGGACCGCCTGCCTCGTCGGGGGAGGGATCGTCAGATCCCCGCCGGAAGCCGGGATTCCACCCCTTCGGGGTGTCGGACGGCGCGTTGGGCACCCTCCCCGCGCGGCCCCAAATGGCCTCCAGTAGGGTTTGGTCCGCATAAACATCCAAACCCCTGCCCGAGCAGGACCGGCGACCGACCTCGATGCGGCCGCAGCCGGCCGCACGGGCGAGACTCTCGGGAAGGCGCTACGTGAGTCCCAACGGCTCCGACCGCTCGTCGCGGCGCCCGATGCGGCGGAAGCTGCCGCAGGTGCTGACTGCGGGCCTGATCCTTGTGACCGCTACCGGTTGCTCGTACAAGGATTTCCCCCGCCTTGGTATGCCCACCCCGGTAACGGAAGAGGCACCTCGGATCCTCTCCCTCTGGCAGGGCTCGTGGGCGGCAGCGCTCGCCACGGGCGTGCTGGTGTGGGGGCTGATCATCTGGAGTGTCATCTTCCACCGGCGTAGCCGGACCAAGGTGGAGGTACCTCCGCAGACCCGGTACAACATGCCGATCGAGGCGTTGTACACCGTGGTTCCTCTGATCATCGTCTCGGTGCTCTTCTACTTCACCGCGCGCGATGAGTCGAAGATCCTCAGTCTTTCGCCGAAGCCCGCCCACACGATCAACGTGGTCGGCTTCCAGTGGAGCTGGGGCTTCAACTACGTGGAGGACGTGGACGGCAACCCCTCCACGGGCAACGCGGCGAAGACCACAGAGCTGTCCGATATCCCGGACCGCTTCACCAAGGATTTCCCCAAGGGAGCCGAAGGCGTCTACGACGTCGGTACGCCGGCCTCCCGGAACCCGCAGACCGGCAACCCGGGGCCGACCCTCTGGCTGCCCAAGGGCGAGAAGGTCCGCTTCGTTCTCACTTCGCGCGACGTCATCCATGACTTCTGGGTGGTGCCGTTCCTCATGAAGATGGACGTTGTCCCGGGCCACACCAACTCCTTCGAGGTGACCCCCAACCAGGAGGGCACCTTCCTGGGCAAGTGCGCTGAGCTGTGCGGCGTAGACCACTCCCGGATGCTCTTCAATGTGAAGGTCGTCTCCCCGGAGCGCTACAAGCAGCACCTCAAGGACCTGGCGGCCAAGCACCAGAACGGCTACATCCCCGCCGGGATCGCGCAGACTGGCCACGCCAAGAACGCGGAGACGAACAACCTGTGAGCATCCTCAACGAACCTCAGGGTGCCGCCGCAGCAGACGACTCCTACGAGAGCGAGCTGCCGGTACGGCGCAAAGAGCCGGGAAACATCGTCATCAAGTGGATGACCACCACTGATCACAAGACGATCGGCACGATGTATCTGGTCACATCGTTCGCCTTCTTCTGCATCGGCGGTGTGCTGGCGCTCGTCATGCGCGCCGAGCTGGCCCGTCCGGGTACGCAGATCGTGTCGAACGAGCAGTTCAACCAGGCGTTCACGATGCACGGCACGATCATGCTGCTGATGTTCGCGACGCCGCTCTTCGCCGGATTCGCGAACTGGATCATGCCGTTGCAGATCGGGGCGCCCGATGTGGCGTTCCCGCGGCTGAACATGTTCGCGTACTGGCTGTACCTCTTCGGCTCGCTCATCGCGGTCGGTGGCTTCATCACCCCGCAGGGCGCGGCCGACTTCGGCTGGTTCGCCTACTCCCCGCTGTCGGACGCCGTCCGGTCGCCGGGTGTCGGCGCCGACATGTGGATCATGGGTCTGGCCTTCTCGGGCTTCGGTACGATCCTCGGTTCGGTCAACTTCATCACCACGATCATCTGCATGCGTGCCCCTGGCATGACGATGTTCCGTATGCCGATCTTCGTGTGGAACGTCCTGCTGACCGGTGTGCTGGTCCTGCTGGCCTTCCCCGTCCTCGCCGCGGCACTCTTCGCGCTGGAGGCGGACCGCAAGTTCGGCGCTCATGTATTCGATGCGTCAAATGGCGGCGCGCTCCTATGGCAACACCTCTTCTGGTTCTTCGGCCATCCAGAGGTGTACATCATCGCGTTGCCATTCTTCGGAATTATTTCCGAAGTGATTCCAGTGTTCTCCAGAAAGCCGATGTTCGGATACATCGGCCTGGTCGCTGCGACGATTTCGATCGCCGGTCTTTCCGTGACGGTGTGGGCCCACCACATGTACGTCACCGGCGGTGTGCTCCTGCCGTTCTTCTCCTTCATGACCTTCCTGATCGCAGTGCCGACCGGTGTGAAGTTCTTCAACTGGATCGGCACGATGTGGAAGGGATCGCTGTCCTTCGAGACACCGATGCTCTGGGCCGTCGGCTTCCTGATCACCTTCACCTTCGGTGGTCTGACCGGCGTCATCCTGGCCTCGCCCCCGATGGACTTCCACGTCTCCGACTCGTACTTCGTGGTCGCGCACTTCCACTACGTCATCTTCGGCACCGTGGTCTTCGCGATGTTCTCCGGATTCCACTTCTGGTGGCCGAAGTTCACCGGCAAGATGCTGGACGAGCGGCTCGGCAAGATCACCTTCTGGACGCTGTTCGTGGGCTTCCACGGCACGTTCCTGGTGCAGCACTGGCTGGGTGTCGAGGGTATGCCGCGTCGTTACGCGGACTACCTCGCCGCTGACGGCTTCACCACGCTGAACACCATCTCGACCATCAGCTCCTTCCTGCTGGGCCTGTCGATCCTGCCGTTCTTCTACAACGTTTGGAAGACCGCCAAGTACGGCAAGAAGGTCGAGGTCGACGACCCGTGGGGCTACGGCCGTTCGCTCGAATGGGCGACGTCCTGCCCGCCGCCCCGGCACAACTTCACGACCCTCCCGAGGATCCGCTCCGAATCCCCGGCGTTCGACCTGCACCACCCGGAGATCGCGGCTCTCGACCAGCTTGAGAACCACGGCGCCGGTGACAAGGTCCTGTCCGGCGGCAAGGAGGCAGGCAAGTGAAGGTCCAAGGCAAGATGTTCATCTGGCTGGCCGTCTTCATCCTCGCCGTGGCGGTCGTCTACGGCGTGTGGTCGAAGGAAGCAGCCGGAACGACGGCCCTCTTCATGGCCTTCGGGCTGAGCATCATGATCGGCTTCTACCTGGCCTTCACGGCCAGGCGGATCGACGCCGGCGCGATGGACAACAAGGAGGCCGACGTCGCGGACGACGCCGGTGAGGTGGGCTTCTTCGCCCCGCACAGCTGGCAGCCGATCTCCCTGGCTGTCGGCGGCGCGCTCGCCTTCCTGGCCATCGCCATGGGCTGGTGGCTGCTGTACTTCTCGGCACCGCTCGTGGTGGTCGGCCTCTGGGGCTGGGTCTTCGAGTTCTACCGCGGAGAGAACCAGAACCAGTAGGGGCTGAACCCCACCGCTGGACCGTATGAGGAGGCCCGGACGCCAATCAGGCGTCCGGGCCTCCTCATTTGCAGTCATCCGGCGTGCCGTTACCAGGGGATCTTCTTAACGTGTGCATATGAGCCATGCACCTCGAATCCGTACGGTCCTGAGCTGCACGCTGCTGGTCGTGTCCCTTGGGGCAGCGGCGACCGCGTGCGGCAGTTCCGGCAGCAATCCGCTCTCGGCCTCGCCGTTCAACGCGGCCGATTCGATCTCCTTCAACGGCCCCAAGGGCGACGGCAAGGCCGACCCCGACAAGCCACTCGAAATCACCTCCAAGGATGACGACGGCCGCATCACTGACGTGACGGCCACCGACAGCACAGGACGCCAGCTGGCAGGCGAACTCTCCGCCGACGGCACCAGGTGGCACAGCACCGCTCCGCTGGCCGCAGGTGTCCACTACACGGTCCGGGTCGCCACTGAGGACGACCAGGGCGCGCCGGGCAACCGGACGATGGCGTTCGACACCAAGCCCGCCTCCAACCGGCTGAACGTCACCTTCGGCCCCAAGGCGGGGGAGTACGGAGTGGGCCAGCCCGTCACCGCCCAACTCAGCGCCCCGGTCAAGGACAAGGCGGCCAGGGCACAGGTCGAGCGCGCCCTGAAGGTCGACTCGGTGCCCGCCGTCGAAGGCGCCTGGTACTGGGTGGACAGCAAGACGCTGCACTACCGGCCGAAGGAGTACTGGCCCGCGCACGCCACGGTCAACGTGCACAGCAACCTCAACGGGATAAAGGTCAGCAAGAAGCTCTACGGCGGCACGGCCAAGCCGCTCAAGCTGAAGACAGGGGACCGCCTGGAGGCGATAACCGACGCCTCGTCCCACGAGATGACGGTCAAGCGCGACGGCCACGTGATCAACACCATCCCGGTGACCACGGGCAAACCGGGCTTCGCCACCCGCAACGGCGTCAAGGTCGTGCTGGGCAAGACGTACTACGTACGGATGACCAGTTCCAGCATCGGGATAGCCGCCGGCAGCTCCGACTCGTACGACCTGCCGGTCTACTACGCGACACAGGTCACACTCAGCGGTGAGTACGTGCACGCCGCGCCCTGGTCCGAGGGCTCGCAGGGGTCCGCCAACACCAGCCACGGCTGCACCGGTATGAGCACCGGCAACGCCGAGTGGTTCTTCAACCACGTGCGCCAGGGCGACGTAGTCTCCGTCGTCGGCAGCGACGGCGACACGATGACGCCCTTCGACAACGGCTACGGGGACTGGAACCTGTCCTGGGCCAAATGGGCCAAGGGCAGCGCCCTGACGAACGGAAAGCCGAACACGGAGACACCCGCGCAGACGGCCCGGCTGCGGCCCGCCGCGCTCTGAACCGCGACCCGCGCCGTGCTTCCGCGGGGGAGGGTCCGGGCCCCCTGTTCAGGACCCGTCAGGACCCCGCGGACACGGTGCCCGTCGCGAGCCTGTCACGCACCAGAGCGGCCAGTGAGGCCGCGAACTCCACCGGTTCCACCGGAAGGGTCACCGCGGCGTCCGCACGGCTCCAGGTGGCCAGCCAGGCGTCCTGCGGACGGCCGATCAGCAGCAGCACGGGCGGGCAACGGAAGACCTCGTCCTTGATCTGCCGGCAGACGCCCATACCGCCCGCGGGGACCGACTCGCCGTCCAGCACGCAGGCGTCGATCCCGCCCCTGTCCAGGGCGCTGAGGACCGCGTCGAGCGTCGCGCACTCCAGGTACTGCACCGGCGGCACGTCCGAGGCCGGCCTGCGACCCGCCGCGAGCCGTACCTGTTCCCGGGTATTCGCGTCGTCGCTGTAGACCAGGACCGTGGCGCTCGGCTGCATTGTTCCTCCGTGACGGCTGTGTCTTCGGGATCAGCGGGATCTGCCGGGCCCGCGGGGCCCGTTGGGGTCGGACCCTGGCGCGGATGCTACTCCGTCCGACACCCCGTCAACACCGTTACGGACCGCCTCGCGATGGGCTGTTAGGGCTGGACACGACCCGCTGACACACCGAACGGCACCCCCCAGGGTGAGGGCGGGATAAGCGACCGACATAATGTCGGTCGTGGCGACAGCAACGACAGTAGAAACCGGGCACGCGCACCCGTCGGTCAATCGGCCGAACCTCACCAGCGTCGGAACCATCATCTGGTTGAGTTCCGAGCTGATGTTCTTCGCGGCCCTCTTCGCGATGTACTTCACCCTGCGATCGGTGACGGGTCCCGAGCACTGGAAGGATATGGCGTCCTCGCTGAACGTTCCTTTCTCGGCGACGAACACCACGGTCCTTGTGCTCTCCTCTCTCACATGCCAGCTCGGCGTCTTTGCCGCCGAGCGTGGCGATGTGAAGAAGTTGCGCTCGTGGTTCTCGATCACGTTCGTGATGGGTGCGATCTTCATCGGAGGCCAGATCTTCGAGTACACCAACCTGGTGAAGGAGGACGGCCTCTCGCTCTCCTCCGACCCGTACGGTTCGGTGTTCTACCTGACCACGGGCTTCCATGGCTTGCATGTGACAGGCGGCCTGATCGCCTTCCTGTTCGTTCTCGGCAGGACATACGCAGCCAAGAGATTCACGCACCAGCAGGCGACCGCAGCCATCGTCGTGTCCTATTACTGGCACTTCGTCGATGTCGTGTGGATCGGCCTCTTCGCGACGATCTACCTGATCAAGTAATCGGGCCCGACGCCCCACTCATCCAGCAAGCACCGACGCAGAAGATCCTGACACCGGGGTAATCCGTGAAAAAGCTCTCCGCACGACGACGCCACCCGTTGGCGGCGGTCGTCGTCCTACTCCTCGCGCTGGCGGCCACCGGGGGGCTGTACGCCGCGTTCGCTCCCGCGGGCAAGGCGCAGGCCGACGACACCTCCCAGTCCCTCGCCATCAGTGAGGGCAAGAAGCTGTTCTCCGTGGGCTGCGCAAGCTGCCACGGAATGGGCGGCCAGGGCTCGTCCGACGGCCCCAGCTTGGTCGGCGTCGGCTCAGCCGCCGTGGACTTCCAGGTCGGCACCGGCCGTATGCCTGCCCAGCAGCCCGGCGCCCAGGTGCCGAAGAAGAAGGTCATCTACTCGCAGGGCCAGATCGACCAGCTGGCCGCGTACGTGGCCTCGCTCGGCGCCGGACCCATCGCGCCGACCTCGAAGCAGTACAGCGACCAGGGCGCCGACACCGCAGCCGGTGGCGACCTCTTCCGCACCAACTGCGCCCAGTGCCACAACTTCACGGGTGAGGGCGGTGCACTGACGCACGGCAAGTTCGCCCCGAGCCTTGAGGGCGCGAGCCCGAAGCACATCTACGAGGCCATGCAGACCGGCCCGCAGTCCATGCCGAACTTCCCCGACACCACGATGCCGGAGAAGCAGAAGCAGAACATCATCGCGTACATCAAGACCGTCAACGGCGACAACTCCGCCAGCGAGGGCGGCCTCAAGCTGGGCGGCCTCGGTCCGGTCAGTGAGGGTCTGTTCGGCTGGATCTTCGGACTTGGTGCGCTGATCGCAGTTGCCATCTGGGTCGCGGCCCACACCGCTAAGGCCAAGAAGTCATGAGTAGCCAAGAGAATTCCGAAGAGAACCTGCCGAGTGAGCAGGACCCCGCGCACGGCGCGGTGGAGCCCGCGGACGACCCGTTCGCGGACCCGGGACTGCCGGCCCACAAGCCGCGTATCCAGGACATCGACGAGCGGGCCGCCAAGCGCTCCGAGCGCGTGGTCGCCTTCCTGTTCACGCTCTCGATGCTGGCGACGATCGGGTTCATCGCGTCCTACGTGATCTTCCCCGTCGACAAGATCATCTTCGTCTTCCCGTTCGGGCACGTGAGCGCGCTCAACTTCTCCCTGGGCCTGACCCTGGGTGTGGCGCTCTTCACGATCGGCGCCGGCGCGGTCCACTGGGCCCGCACGCTGATGTCGGACGTCGAGATGCCGGCCGAGCGTCACCCGATCGAGGCCCCGGCCGAGGTCAAGGCGCAGGTCCTGGCCGACTTCGCGGCAGGTGCCGCCGAGTCCGGCTTCGGCCGCCGCAAGCTGATCCGCACCACGATGTTCGGCGCGATGGCCATGGTGCCGCTCGCCGGTGTGATGCTGCTGCGCGACCTCGGTCCGCTGCCGGAGAAGAAGCTCCGCAAGACGCTGTGGGCGCGCGGCAAGGTGCTCATCAACATGAACACCAACCAGCCGCTGCGTCCCGAGGACGTGTCCGTCGGTTCGCTGACCTTCGCCATGCCGCAGGGCCTTCAGGAGTCCGACGAGGACTTCCAGACGCAGATCGCCAAGGCTGCCCTGATGATCGTCCGTATCCAGCCGGAGAACATCAAGGACAAGAAGGAACGCGAGTGGGCCCACGACGGCATCGTCGCGTTCTCGAAGATCTGCACCCACGTCGGCTGCCCGATCAGCCTGTACGAGCAGCAGACGCACCACGTGCTCTGCCCGTGCCACCAGTCCACCTTCGACCTGTCCGACGGCGCCCGCGTCATCTTCGGCCCGGCCGGCCACCCGCTTCCGCAGCTGCGGATCGGTGTGAACGGCGAGGGTAATCTCGAAGCGCTCGGCGACTTCGCAGAGCCCGTCGGTCCTGCCTTCTGGGAGCGCGGATGAGCACCGTGACGGATACACAGCGCAAGGCGCCCGCCGGCGAGCGGGTGGCCGACTGGGCCGATGGCCGTCTGGGCATCTACGGCCTGGCCAAGACCAACATGCGCAAGATCTTCCCGGACCACTGGTCCTTCATGCTCGGGGAGATCTGCCTCTACACCTTCATCATCATCATCCTCACGGGTGTCTATCTGACGCTGTTCTTCCACCCGAGCATGAACGAGGTCGTCTACGACGGCCCGTACGTGCCGCTCCAGGGCATCCACATGTCCGAGGCGTACGCCTCGACGGTGAACATCAGCCTGGAGGTCCGCGGCGGTCTGCTCATCCGGCAGATCCACCACTGGGCCGCGCTGGTCTTCCTGGCCGGCATGCTGGTGCACATGATGCGCGTGTTCTTCACGGGCGCCTTCCGCAAGCCGCGCGAGATCAACTGGCTCTTCGGCTTCCTGCTGCTGGTGCTCGGGATGTTCACCGGCTTCACCGGCTACTCCCTCCCGGACGACCTGCTCTCCGGTACGGGTGTGCGGTTCATGGAGGGCGTCATGCTCTCCATCCCGATCGTCGGCTCGTACCTGTCGATGTTCCTGTACGGCGGTGAGTTCCCCGGCGGCGACTTCGTCTCCCGGTTCTACTCGGTCCACGTGCTACTGCTGCCGGGCATCATGCTCGGCCTGCTGGTCGGCCACCTGATCCTGGTCTTCTACCACAAGCACACGCAGTTCGCGGGTCCCGGCAAGACGAACAAGAACGTCGTCGGTATGCCCCTGCTGCCGGTCTACATGGCCAAGGCCGGAGGCTTCTTCTTCCTGGTCTTCGGTGTCATCGCCGCCATGGCCGCGATCGCCTCGATCAACCCGATCTGGGAGATCGGCCCGTACCGTCCGGACCAGGTGTCGACCGGCGCCCAGCCCGACTGGTACATGGGCTTCTCCGAGGGGCTCGTCCGCATCATGCCGGGCTGGGAGATCAACGCCTGGGGTCACACACTCGTCCTGGGTGTGTTCATCCCGATCGTGGTCTTCCCGCTGGTCCTGGTCGGTATCGGCGTCTATCCGTTCATCGAGTCCTGGATCACCGGGGACAAGCGCGAGCACCACATCCTGGACCGCCCGCGCAACGCCCCCACGCGTACGGGTCTCGGCGTCGCCTGGATCACGCTCTATCTGATCCTGCTCGTCGGCGGCGGCAACGACCTCTGGGCCACGCACTTCGATCTGTCGATCAACGCGATCACCTGGTTCGTCCGGATCGGGATGTTCGTCGGACCGGTCATCGCGTTCATCGTCGCCAAGCGCTGGTGCCTGGGTCTGCAGCGCCGTGACCGGGAGAAGGTGCTGCACGGACGCGAGTCCGGCGTCATCAAGCGCCTGCCGCACGGTGAGTTCATCGAGGTGCACGAGCCGCTCAAGCCCCAGCAGCTGCACACCCTGACCGCGCACGAGCAGTACCAGCCGCTCGAAATCGGCCCCGAGGTCGACGAGAACGGTGTCGCGCGCAAGGTGTCCCGTCTGACCCGGGTCCGCGCCAAGCTGAGCAAGGGCTACTACGGCGAGCACAACCAGATCGAGAAGCCCACTGCCGAGGAGTACAAGGAGATCACCAGCGGCCACGGTCACCACTGATCACCTGACCGACTGAAAAGTCGCCACAGCAGGAGCCCCGTCCATTCGCTGGACGGGGCTCTTCGCTGTCACCCGGAGCTGGATAAGCTTGGCCGCATCCCTATTCGACGGTGGACCCCAGGAGTGGACCATGAGCGTTGTGACCCCGGTCGGCGGCGACAGCGTGGCGGCACACTCCTGGCCGGGCGTGCTCGACTCGCTGCTCCGCGGCATCGACCAGAGTGCGGACGCCACCGCCTGGGCGATGGACCGCATCATGAGCGGCGAGGCGACGGACGCGCAGATCGCCGGGTTCGCGGTCGCCCTGCGTGCCAAGGGTGAGACGGTCGCGGAGATCAGCGGTCTCGTCCGGGCGATGTACGCGCACGCCAGGCTGATCGACGTGCCCGGCCCGAGCGTGGACATCGTCGGCACCGGCGGCGACGGCGCCAACACCGTGAACATCTCGACCATGTCCTCCATCGTCGTGGCGGGCACCGGCGCCAAGGTCGTCAAGCACGGCAACCGCGCGGCGTCGTCCCAGAGCGGGGCGTCCGACGTCCTGGAGAAGCTGGGCGTCAATCTCCAGCTGACCCCGGAGCGGGTCGTCGAGGTGGCCGCCGACGCCGGCATCACCTACTGCTTCGCGGTCAAGTTCCACCCCGCACTGCGCTATGTGGCCGCCGCCCGGAAGGAGTTGGGGATCCGCACCACCTTCAACTTCCTGGGTCCGCTCACCAACCCGGCGAAGGTCCGGGCACAGGCGACCGGTGTCTCCGACGCGCGGGTGGCGCCCATCATCGCGGGGGTGCTGGCCGAGCGCGGTTCGTCCGCCCTCGTGTTCCGCGGCGACGACGGGCTGGACGAGCTGACCACCACCGCCACATCCAGAGTCTGGACGGTGGCGGACGGCACGGTGCACGAGGAATCCTTCGACCCGCGCGACGTGGGCATCGGACTGGTCCCCGTGGAGGCGCTGCGCGGCGGCGACTCGTCGTACAACGCGGATGTGGCCCGCAGGCTGCTGTCCGGTGAAGCCGGTCCGGTACGGGACGCGGTCCTGCTGAACTCGGCGGCTGCGCTGGTCGCGCTGGACCCGGGCAGCGGATCCCTCAACGAGCGGATCGCGGCGGGCATCGCGCGGGCCGCCGATTCCATCGACTCCGGGTCGGCGGCCCGTGCGCTGGAGCGCTGGGTGGCCGCCAGCAACGCCTGAGCCCCTGTCCCTCTCACGACACCCCACCGCACAGGACACCCAGGGCGCAGTCGCGCAGCTCCGGCCGGCCACCGGTCTCATGCTGTGGACTGCGCCTTGGCACGTCCGGATACGTATGGCAGGATCCTCTGCAGGTCATGAGTGACAGCGACTACGGCCCCAGCCCGCTGTCCGGCAACCCTCCGTCCGTGGCGGGGTGCCCTGGGTGAAGACCAGGCCGTGGGCAGCGAAGTCCTCGGCAAGCGCGGATCCCTCGACAGGGATCCTGGTCGTCGAGGGAGATCTTCCGTGGTTCAGCGAATGCGATAGGGCAGTAGCCCCCTTCTCCGCACCCCTTTCCTTGCACTGCCGCGTGTGGCACGCGCAGTGAATTCGCCTGCCCTTTTCCGGGAGTTCGTCATGTCTGTTCCCAGTGCTGCCGTCAACGCGTCGGTTTGTAAGGATTCCTCCGAGAACCTCCCCGTCCTCGGGAGGGACGTCCTGGTCCCGCTCGTCACCGGAGGCGAGGTCACCTACGCGGCACTGGACTACGCGGCGAGCGCCCCGGCCCTCCAGCGCGTCTGGGACGACGTGGCGGCGTACGCCCCGTACTACGGCAGCGTGCACCGCGGCGCCGGGTACCTCTCGCAGCTCTCCACCGACCTCTTCGAGAACAGCCGGACGACTGTCGCCGAGTTCCTCGGCTGCCGTCCGGACGACCAGGTCGTCTTCACCCGTTCGACCACGGACTCGCTCAATCTGCTGGCCTCGGTGGTCCCCGCGGGCTGCGAGGTCTTCGTCTTCGAGACCGAGCACCACGCCTCGCTGCTGCCCTGGCGCGACGCCGCCGTGACCTACCTCAACGCCCCGCGCACCCCGCAGCAGGCAGTCGAGACCCTGGAGCGCGCGCTTGCGGACCGTACGACGCCGGAGGCACCCGCCCTCGTCTGTGTCACGGGCGCTTCCAACGTCACCGGTGAACTGTGGCCGGTCAAGGAGCTGGCGGCCGCCGCCCACGCCCACGGGGCGCGCATCGTGCTGGACGCGGCGCAGCTCGCACCGCACCACCCCGTGGACATCACGGAGCTGGACGTCGACTGGGTCGCCTTCTCCGGCCACAAGCTGTACGCGCCGTTCGGCTCCGGGGTCCTCGCGGGCCGCTCCGACTGGCTGCTCGCCGCCGAGCCGTACCTCGCGGGCGGCGGCGCCTCCCGCAGCGTGGCCCGGCGCGCCGACGGCGGTGTCGACGTCGAGTGGCACACCACCGCCGCCCGCCACGAGGCCGGATCGCCCAACGTCATCGGGGTCCACTCCATCGCGTCCGCCTGCCGGGCGCTCACCGACGCGGGCTTCGACTCCCTGGTCGAGCGCGAGCAGACGCTGGTCGGCAAGGTCCTCGACGGGCTCGGCGAGGTGGACGCGGTCCAGGTCCTCTCGCTCTTCGGCGACGATGCCCCGCGGGTCGGGGTCATCTCGTTCGTGGTGGACGGCTGGAACAGCTCGCACTTCGCGGCGGCGCTCTCCGCCGAGTACGGCATCGGGGTGCGCGACGGTCTGTTCTGCGCCCACCCGCTCGTACGCACCCTGCTCGGCAGCGACCCGCAGGACCAGGGCGAGTGCGGTGCTCCGGAGGGTGAGCCGGGCGAGCGTTCACTCAACGCCGTCCGGGTGAGCTTCGGCGCCGGTACGCCGGACGAGCACGTGGAGCGCTTCGTGGGCGCGGTGAAGGAACTGGTGCGCGACGGTGCCCGCTGGAACTACCGCACCGAGGACGGCCGCTGCGTGCCGGCTGTCTGACCGCGGCGACGCGGACGCGTGACGGCCGTCCGGCGCGGGGCGGGGCTTCTCAGGCCTCGCGGCCCTGCGGCAGGGCGGCCGTCACGCGTCCAGGCCGATGGCGAAAGCCGCTTCCAGGTCGTGCTGCGAGTAGGTACGGAACGCCACATGCGTGTCCGTCGCCTCCACCCCGGGGATCTTGCTGATCCGGCCGGGGATGATGTCCGCCAGATCGTCGTGGCGAGCCACCCGGACCAGTGCGATCAGGTCGTACGTACCGGTGACGGAGTAGACCTCGCTGATGTTCTCCAGGGCGGCGAGCGATTCGGCGATCTCGGGGATCCGGTCCACGCTGGTCTTGATGAGCACGATCGCGGTGATCACGGCTTGCTTTCTCCCTCGGTGGCCGTCGCTGGGAGTTTCACTCTAGTCGTACGCCAGTACCGCACCGCCGCGTAGCCGAAGCCCAGCGAGAACCCCACCAGATGGGCCGTGTAGGCGACCCCGGGGCCGGTGCCGGTCTGCTGCCCGGCCGCCAGCCACTGCAGGACGAACCAGAAGACCAGCACGATCCAGGCGGGGAAGCGCAGCGGCAGGAACAGCAGGAACGGGAAGATGCTCGTCACCCGGGCCCGGGGGAAGAGGCTCAGGAAGGCGCCGAGCACCGCCGAGATCGCACCCGACGCACCCACCAGGGTCTGGTCGGAGCCCGAGTGGGTGAGCGCGTACGCCGTCAGGGCGATATAGCCGCTCACCACATAGAAGACGGCGAAGTGCAGGCGCCCCATGCGCTCCTCGGCCATCGCGCCGAAGACGTACAGGAACAGCATGTTGCCCAGCAGATGCAGCCAGTTCGCGTGGATGAAGAGCGCGGTGAGCGGGGTGAGCAGGGCCCCCGCCGTACCGCTCATCAGTTCGGTGGGCACGACGCCCCAGTGTTCGAAGTACGCGCTCTGGGCGGCGAGGAGGTTGTCGCCGGTCCCGTAGGCCGGATCGAGCCCGGAGACGGGGCTCATCAGGAAGACCAGGCAGCACACCCCGATCAGGCCGTACGTCACCACCGGCCCGCCGAGCGCGTCCGCGCGCCGCCCCGGCGCCTTCCGTCCGGGTGCATCCCGCCACTTGAACATTGACCGAGCATGGCCCAACCGGACGCAATCGGGCAGATCGCCTCGCCGGGCCCCGTACGGTCGGCAGGTCCGCCCCCGGGGTATGCCGTAGGCCGTAGGGTTGCGGGGAGTACATCCGCAGTTCGATGGCGCACCGCGACCGAGGCAGTACGAACGAAGAGGACGCACGCATGACGACGGTTCCCACGCCGACCGCCGACACCCGGTGGCGCTGCACACTCTGCGGCAATCTCACCCGGTTCGACGTGACGCGCTCGTCGAAAGTTGTCGAGTACATACATCTCGACCTGGCCGGTGAGCCCACAGTGGAGGAGCGCGAGGTGGTCAGTGAGACCATCGAGCAGGTGCGCTGCCGGTGGTGCAACGCGGTGGACCAGATCGAGCTGGTGGACAGGCCGGGCGGCGGCTCCTGAGGGAGCCCCCCGAAGAGCGACAGTGGGGTGACGGATGGTGGAGGCTGAAGGCGGTGCGGAGCCGGCCGACGCGGCCGGCGACGCCGCAGAGGCGCTCGACCGTCCGCTGCCCGAAGCGGTACGGCGGCGTGTGGTCGCGCTCGTCTCCGACGCCTTCGGCGGGCTGACCGTACCCGAACTCCCGGCGCAGCTGCGGCAGTACGCCCGGTTCACCCCCACCAGGCGGGCCAAGTTCGCGGGCAACGCGATGGCGGCGGCCCTGGAGGGCGACGCACTGTTCCGCCGGCGCATCGGTGAGCGGCTGAAGGAGTCCCAGCCCGAACTGACCGGGGCGCTCGAAGCCGGCTCGCCGCCCGCGGCCGCCGACCCGGTGGACGTGGCTGCGGCCGCCTACGTACTGCGTCCGGCCGGCTGGGTGAAGCTCGTCGCCGCCGCGGGCGAGGAGGCCCAGCGCGTGGTCGCCGAGCGCGCCGACGAGGCGGGCCGGCACGAGCTGGAGCGGCTGCGCGCGGAGCTGGCGGACGCGCGGGCGCAGACCAGGACCGAGAACGAGCGGCTGCGTACGGAGCTGGACGCGGCCCGCAAGGATGCTGAATCGCTTCAGCGCAAGCTGCGCAGCGCGCAGAGCGATGTGAAGCGTGGCGAGGCGGCGCTGCGCCGCTCCGGCTCCGAGATCGAAACGGTCCGGTCCGACGCCGCGGCGCGCGTCGCCGCGGCGGAGAGCGAGTCGCGGCGGCTGAAGGCGCGGCTCGGTGAGGCCGAGGCGGCGGTCGAGGCCGGCCGCCGAGCCGTACGCGAGGGGCGTTCGGTCGAGGACATGCGGCTGCGGCTGCTGCTCGACACGGTGCTCGACGCTGCTCAGGGGCTGCGGCGCGAGCTGGCCCTGCCACCGGTGACCACGCGCCCCGCCGACTCCGTCGACGCGGTCGAGCCGGGCCGGCTCTCGCCCAAGGACATCGCGGCCAGGGCGCTTTCCGACACCGACCCGGCCCTGCTCGATCAGCTGCTCTCGCTGCCGCAGGCCCATCTGGTGGTGGACGGCTACAACGTCACCAAGACCGGCTATCCGCAACTGCCCCTGGAGAAGCAGCGGTTGCGCCTGCTCGGCGGTCTCTCGATGCTCGCGGCGCAGACGGGCGCCGAGATGACCTGTGTCTTCGACGGGGCCGAGCTCGCGGCGCCGGTGCTGCTCGCGCCGCCGCGCGGCGTGCGGGTGCTGTTCAGCAAGCCCGGGGTGACCGCGGACGAGGTGATCCGTCAGCTGGTCAGGGCGGAGCCCTCCGGGCGTCCCGTGGTGGTCGTGTCGGCGGACCGCGAGGTCGCCGACGGCGTGGCGAGATCGGGCGCCAGGCCCGTTGCGTCCGTCTTGTTGCTGAAGAGGCTTTCGCGCGCCTGATAACTCCTGCGCACAATGCCCGACTTCGCGCCGGGCGTTTTCCACCACAGCGTCAAGTGACCGTTACTGCCCGTGCGGTGTCTGTAAAATATGCACTCAGTGACCAAGATTTTTGGCAACAGGATTTGAACTGATCACAAGAAGGTCACTAAGGTCGGGCCTCGAACCTTCGCGCGGTCGATCACTCATCCAGGGTGGCAGCGAAGGAACCGCCGAAGCCTTCACGGTTTTGCTACGTGTTCGGCGGCTCTGAGGAAGAAGGAGCTCGCCTCCGTGGCGTCCCACCGTCGACTGAAGCAGCCGAGCCGCACCCGCGTGACCGTGCTCACCGCGACCGCTGCCGCTGCTGTGGCCCTGACAGCTCAGGCCGCACACGCAGACCCGAAGCCGACCAAGAGCGAGGTCAAGGCGAAGGTCGACAAGCTCTACGAAGACGTCGACGCGGTCAGCCAGAAGTACGACGGCGCCAAGGACCAGCAGAACAAGCTCAAGAAGCAGGTCGACGACCTCCAGGACAGCGTCGCTCGCGGCCAGGGCGACCTCAACAAGCTGCGGGGCCAGCTCGGTTCGATCGCGAGCGCCCAGTACCGCTCGGGCGGCATCGACCCGTCGGTCCAGCTCTTCCTCTCGTCCGACCCGAACACCTTCCTCGACAAGGCCACCGCGCAGGACCAGCTGAGCGATCAGCAGGCCGACGCGGTCAAGAAGATCCAGGCCAAGCAGCGGGCCCTCGCCCAGGAGCGTGCCGAGGCGCAGGACAAGCTCAAGGACCTGGCGTCGACGCGCACGGAACTCGGCAAGAAGAAGCAGGAAGTCCAGGACAAGCTCGCCGACGCGCGCAAGCTGCTCTCCTCCCTGACCGCTGCCGAGCGCGCCTCGATAGCCGCGGAGAACCAGCGCGCCAACCGCGACAACAGCCGTCCCGACCTCGGCAACTCCGTGCCTGCCTCCGCCCGCGGGGCCGCCGCCCTCAACGCGGCGAAGACCCAGCTGGGCAAGCCGTACGTGTACGGAGCCACCGGACCCGCCTCCTTCGACTGCTCGGGGCTGACGTCCTGGGCGTACGCGCAGGCCGGTGTCACGATCCCGCGCACCTCGCAGGCCCAGGCCAACGCCGGTCAGCGCATCTACTCGCAGAGCGCCCTCAAGCCCGGCGACCTGGTGCTCTTCTACGGCGACATGCACCACATCGGCATCTACGCGGGCAACGGCACGGTGCTGCACGCACCGCACACCGGCGCGGTCGTCCGGTACGAGGCGATGGCCGACATGCCCTTCCAGTTCGGCGTCCGCATCTGATCGGGACCCCTTCCGTGCGGCGCCGCCGACACCGCCCGATCGGGCGAATTACGGTGCTGTGAGCTGACCCCCCGCCCCGTCGTGACCTTGATGTCTACGGCGGGGCGTCACTCTGTGTGCACGGCGGGGTCTTTGGTCACAGCGTGGTCACACGGCTACTGTCCGGCGTGCGGTGCCCGGCAACCGGTCCGCCCATCGGGGCGGCAGGGACCGCACGCAGCGGAAGGAGTGCGGCTCCTGTGGTGTCCCATCGCCGTGCCACCCAGTCCGGCCTCGGCCGGAGCACCCGGATCACCGTGCTGTCCGCCGCGCTGGCGACGGCCGCGGCAGGACTCGGGGCCGCACCGGCGGGCGCCGAGCCGCACGAGTCGGCTGCGGTCACCAAGAGCGAGGTCGACGGCCTGTACGCGCAGGCCGAGCGGGCCACCCAGCAGTACGACAAGGCCGACGAGCAGGCCCAGCGGCTGCGCCACCAGGTCAGCGAGGCGCAGGACGGCGTCGCACGCGGCCAGGAGCGGCTCAACGTGATGCGCGGGGCGCTCGGTGCGCTGGCAGGGGCCCAGTACCGCGCGGGTGCCATCGACCCGTCGCTCGCCCTGCTGCTCTCGTCGGACCCCGCCTCGTATCTCGACAAGGCCGCTGCCCTGGCGCAGCTCGGCGATGTCCGGGCCGGTGAACTGCACCGCATCGAACAGGCCCAGCGCGAGCTGACACAGCGGCGCGCCGACGCGACCCGCAAACTCGCCGAACTCCGCAGCAGCCGCACCGAGGTCGCCCGCCACAAGCGCACCGTCGAGGGCAAACTCGCCCGCGCGCGCCGGCTGCTCGACGCGCTGCCCAGCGGGCAGCGCGCCCAGTACGACCAGGTCTCGCGCTCGGACCGGGGCGCACTGCCCGACCTCGGCGCGCTGCCGGTGTCGGGCCGGGCCGCCGCCGCCGTGGCCGCGGCCCGCAGCGCGCTCGGCAAGCCCTACGTGTGGGGAGCCAACGGCCCCTCGGGCTTCGACTGTTCGGGGCTGATGCAGTGGGCGTACGCGCACGCGGGCGTATCCCTGCCGCGCACCTCGCAGGAGCAGCGGTACGCGGGCCGGCAGATCCCGCTCTCCGAGGCGCAGCCCGGGGACCTCGTGGTGTACCGCAGCGACGCCAGCCACGTCGCTATGTACATGGGCAACGGCCAGGTCCTGCACGCGCCGTATCCCGGGGCCAGGGTCCGCTACGACCCGGTCGGCATGATGCCCGTCTCCTCGGTGACCCGGGTCTGACCTGTGCCGGGCGGCGGTCGGGCCGGTCCGTCGGGGCACGTACGATCGGCGGCGTGACAGCGCGGGGGAGCAGGACGGGACGGAAGCGGGCCGCCGGCTGCGCGCTCGCCCTCTGTCTGCTGCTTCCCGCGTGCAGCGGGCCTTCAGGACCCGGCTCATCCGGCACCGCGGAGCGCGACATCCGCCGCACTCTCGACCGCCGGGCCGCCGCTGTCGTCGGCCATGACGAGAGTGGCTATCTGTCCGTCGTCGACCCGCGGGCGAAGGGGCTGCGGACGGCGCAGCGCGCGGAGTTCCACAACCTCGCCGCCCTACCGCTGAGTTCCTGGCAGTACCGGGTCGACGAGGTAAGGCAGGCGGGCGCCACCGCCACCGCGCAGGTCGAGCTGCGGTACCGGATCTCCGGTTACGACAGCGCGCCGGTGGCGGCCCGGCGCACGCTCAAGCTGGTGCGGCGCGACGGCCGCTGGTACCTGGACGACGACAGCCCCGCCACCGGCACCGGGCAGCAGCTCTGGCAGCAGGGCCCGGTGCGGATCGCCCGCGGCAAGCACAGCCTGGTGCTCGGCGTCGGCGAGTCCGGCGGGCTGCTCCGGCAGGTGGCCGCCGTCGCGGACCGTGCCGTCCCCGCCGTCGACAAGGCGTGGCACCGCAAGTGGGCAGGGCGTGTGGTGGTGCTGGTGCCGTCATCGCTGGACGCGATGGGCGCGCTGCTCGGCTCGCCCGCCGCCACCTACCGGGGCATCGCGGCGGTCACCACCGGCGAGGCGGGCGGCTCCGGCGCAGCGCCCGCCGACCGGGTCATCGTCAACCCCGAGGCGTACGCCCAGCTGGGCCAGTTGGGCCGGCAGGTGGTCATCACCCACGAGAGCACCCATGTCGCCACCCGCACCGCGACGTCCGCGGCCACCCCGCTCTGGCTCTCCGAGGGGTTCGCCGACTGGGTCGCCTACCGCGGCACCGGCAGCAGCCCCCGGGAGACGGCACCGGAACTCCAGCGGACGGTGCGTTCGGGGTCGCTGCCCGCGACCCTGCCCACGGACGCCGACTTCGCCTTCAGCGACAGTGCCGACCGGCTGGCGCGGGCGTACGAGGGCGGCTGGCTGGCCTGCCGGCTGATCGCCGAGCACTGGGGCGAGCAGAAGCTGACCGACTTCTACCGGGCGGTCGGGGCGCACGGGCAGCGCGACGGCGCGGTGGAGGAGGCCATGAACGACGTGCTCGGTACGGATCCGGACGCCTTCACGGCGCGGTGGCGCGAGTACCTCAGGGCGCAGCTGGGCTGAGCGGCTCATGGCCCGCGTCGGTGTCTCCGGCGGTCCCGGCGGCTGAGGCAGCTTCGGACTGTGTGGTGCCGCCGGGCCCGACGGCGGCCCCGTCCGCCGCCGCCGTCCGCCCGTGCCGTGGGACCGTGTGCCGCCACAGCGCGCGGGCCGCGGCCAACGACGCCACGACCAGCAGGCCGTTCCGTACGCACATCAGCACAAGCCCGACCGCGTCCCCGGCCACCACATGGTCGAACCCGAGCGGGAACTCCAGGAAGGTCACGGCCGTGGCGCCCACCACCAGCAGGACCGGGACCGCCATCGCGCTGGTGCGGAAGACCAGGCAGACGGCGCCGAGGCCGACCAGCCACACCAGGTACTGGGGGCTGATCACCCGGCTCGTCGTGGTGAACAGCAGCACCGCGGTGAACGCCGCGTCGCACGGCGTCGCCGGGGCGTACTCCCTGGCCCGCAGCCGCCACAGCAGCAGCCAGCCGAAGGCCGCGGCGGTCAGCCCCAGCGCGACGGCGCTCACCGCGTGGACGTACGGTCCGACGAACTCCACCGAGCCGTAGGTGAGCAGCACCTGCCCCTGCCAGCCGAACTGCCGGGCCACCTGGAAGACCAGACCACCCAGCGACTCGACCTCGGTGCCCCGCTCGCGCTGGAAGGTGAGAAAGGCGAAGGCGCCGGGCACCGCCGTGCCCGCGAGCAGCAGCAGGCCCGCTGCCGTCGCCGTGAAGGCCGACCAGGACCGGCGCGCGGTACGGCCGCGCCGCACGCCCGCGAGCAGCAGCGCGGGCCAGACCTTGAGCAGGGCCCCGAACGCGGCCAGCGCGCCCATGGTGCGCGGCCGGCGGGCCCCGGCCAGCAGCGCGGCCACCGCGACCGCGGTCACCATCAGGTCGTACCTGGAGTACGCGGTCGGGCCGAGCAGCGGCAGGCCCCCCACCCACACCCAGACGCCGGCCGGCCGTCTGCCGGGCCGGCCCGCCGTGTACAGCAGCAGACCGAGCACCACCGCGTCGGCGACGAGGGTCAGCACGAAGAAGGCCGGTGCGTAGCCGAGGAACGGCAGCAGGGCGGGGGAGAGGACCGCGAGCGCCGCACCGGGCGGGTACTGCCAGGTCACGTCGGAGAGCGGGAAGGTGCCGGTCCGCAGCACCTCGTACCAGCCGTGGTAGATCCCCGACACATCGACGGTGACATCGGCCCCCGGCACGACAAGGACCTTGAACACGCAGAGCATCAGCAGCGCCCTGGTCGTGGCCCACACCACGACCGGAAGCGCCGTGCCGCGTACGGCCCGCCGGACCGCCCCGTCCGTTGTGACGGCCTGCGCCGTGGTGTGCTCCGACATCGGGGTCATGATGCCGTGCGAGGGCGGGCGGGAGCGGTGAGGCAGGGCCGTTGGGTACTGTCGGCGGCGATGCACAAGACGTTGATCGTGACCAATGACTTCCCGCCGCGCCCCGGCGGTATCCAGGCGTTCCTGCACAACATGGCGCTGCGTCTGGACCCCGGACAGCTCGTCGTCTACGCCTCCACCTGGAAGCGCGGCGCCGAGGGCGCGGCGGCCACCGCCGCGTTCGACGCGGAGCAGCCGTTCACGGTCATACGCGACCGGACCACGATGCTCCTGCCCACCCCACGCGTCACGGCGAGGGCGAGCGGGCTGCTGCGCGAACACGGCTGTACGTCGGTGTGGTTCGGGGCGGCGGCCCCGCTCGGCCTGATGGCTCCGGCGCTGCGGGCGGCCGGCGCCGAACGGATCGTCGCCACCACGCACGGCCACGAGGCGGGCTGGGCGCAGCTGCCCGGGTCGCGGCAGCTGTTGCGGCGCATCGGCGAAGGCACGGACACGCTCACCTACCTCGGCGAGTACACCCGCTCGCGGATCGCCGCCGCGCTGTCCCCGGCGGCCGCCGGCCGGATGGTCCAACTGCCGCCGGGCGTCGACGAGAAGACCTTCCACCCGGCCTCGGGCGGTGCGGCGGTACGCGCCCGGCTCGGGCTCACGGACCGGCCGGTGGTCGTGTGCGTATCGCGGCTCGTCCCGCGCAAGGGGCAGGACACCCTGATCCTGGCGATGCCCCGGATCCTGCGGGAGCTGCCGGACGCGGTGCTGCTGATCGTGGGCGGCGGACCGTACGCCGGGGACCTGGAGAAACTGGCGGCACGGACGGGCGTCGCGGACTCGGTGCGCTTCACCGGGCCGGTGCCCTGGGCGGAGCTGCCCGCGCACTACGGCGCGGGCGACGTCTTCGCCATGCCGTGCCGCACCCGCAGGGGCGGGCTCGATGTGGAGGGGCTCGGCATCGTCTACCTGGAGGCGTCCGCGACCGGGCTGCCGGTGGTGGCGGGCGATTCGGGCGGCGCGCCCGACGCGGTGCTCGACGGTGAGACCGGCTGGGTGGTGCGGGGCGGCTCGGCCGATGACGCGGCGGACCGGATCGTCACGCTGCTCCAGGACCCCGGGCTGCGGCGGCGGATGGGCGAGCGCGGCCGGGCGTGGGTCGAGGAGAAGTGGCGCTGGGACCTGCTCGCCGAGAAGCTCAGGGAACTGCTCTGAGGGCACTGCTCTGACGGAACCGGAACCGGAACCGGAACCGGAACCGGAACGGGTGCGGAATCGGGGCCGCGTGCGTAACCGGAGCCGTAACCGCGGCCGGGTGCGGGCCGCGCGGCCCGCACCCGGTTCTCGTGTGGTGCCAGGTCAGCCCCGGTAGATCGCTTCGATCTCGTCCGCGAAGTCCTTCGCCACCACAGCGCGCTTGAGCTTCAGCGACGGTGTGATGTGTCCCGCCTCCTCGGTGAGCTGCGCGGGCAGCACCCGGAACTTGCGGACGGACTCGGCCTTGGAGACCGCCGCGTTGCCGTCGTCCACCGCCCGCTGGATCTCGGCGAGCAGCTCCGGGTCCTCGCGCAGCGACAGCGCGGTGGACCCCACCGGCTTGCCGTTCTCCTCGGCCCACCGCGCCAGGAACTCCTCGTCCAGCGTGATCAGCGCGCCGATGAACGGCCGCCCGTCGCCGACCACCATGCACTCGGCGACCAGGGCATGAGCACGGATGCGGTCCTCGATCACCGCGGGGGCGACGTTCTTGCCGCCCGCGGTGACGATGATCTCCTTCTTGCGGCCGGTGATCGCGAGATAGCC
This sequence comes from Streptomyces sp. NBC_00440, assembly GCF_036014215.1. Taxonomy (NCBI): domain Bacteria; kingdom Bacillati; phylum Actinomycetota; class Actinomycetes; order Kitasatosporales; family Streptomycetaceae; genus Streptomyces; species Streptomyces sp. NBC_00440. Next base: position 1,873,314 of record NZ_CP107921.1, on the reverse strand, counting down.
GTCCTCGTCGAGCGTGCCGATGTCACCGGTGTGGAACCAGCCGTCCGCCAGCGCATCGGCCGTCGCCGTCTCGTTGTTCCAGTAGCCGCTGAACAGGTGCTCGCCGTGCAGCAGCACCTCGCCGTCGTCCGCTATCCGTACGACCGAACCGGGCAGCGGCTGGCCGACCGTGCCGATCTTCTGCCGGTCCCACGGGTTGAAGGCGGTCGCCGCACAGGACTCGGTGAGGCCGTACCCCTCCAGCACCGTGAAGCCGATGCCCCGATAGAAGTGGCCGAGCCGCTCGCCCAGCGGCGCGCCACCGGAGATCGCGTACTCGCCGCGTCCGCCGAGTACCGCCCGCAGCTTGCTGAAGACCAGCCGGTCGAAGACCTTGTGCTTGATCCGCAGGCCCGCGGACGGGCCCTGCGGGGTACCGAGCGCGCGGCTGTATGCGATGGCGGTGTTCGCGGCCTTGTCGAAGATCTTTCCCTTGCCGTCGGCCTGCGCCTTGGCGCGCGCCGAGTTGTAGACCTTCTCGAAGACCCGGGGCACGCCCAGGATCAACGTCGGCCTGAAGGAGGCCAGTTCGTCCGTGAGGTGCTTGATGTCCGGTACGCAGCCGATCTTGATCGGCGCCATCACGGAGGAGACCTCGACCAGCCGGCCGAAGACATGTGCGGCGGGCAGGAAGAGCAGCACCGAACACTCGCCGCTGCGGAACAGCGGTTTCAGCCGCTCCACGATGTTGCCGCACTCGGCGAAGAAGCTGCGGTGGGTCAGCACGCAGCCCTTCGGGCGGCCGGTGGTCCCCGAGGTGTAGACGATGGTGGCCGGATCGTCGGCCCGTGCCCGGGAGCTGCGCTCGTCCACGGTCGCGTCCGCGACCCCGGCGCCACTCGCCCTGAGCTCGTCGACGGCGCCCCGGTCGATCTGCCAGACGTGCTTGAGGGCCGGCAGCGAGTGCCGTACGGCCTCCACGGTCGCGGCGTGCGCGTCGCTCTCCACGAGCACCGCGACCGCTCCGGAGTCGCCGAGTATCCACTGCACCTGCTCGGCCGAACTGGTCTCGTACACCGGCACGGTGATCGCGCCCGCGCTCCAGATCGCGAAGTCCAGCTGCACCCACTCGTACCGGGTACGGGACATCAGCGCGACCCGGTCCCCGGGCTGCACACCCGCGGCGATCAGGCCCTTCGCGGCGTCATGGACCTCGGTGAGGAACCGCGCGGCGGTGACATCGGTCCAGGCGCCGGCCACCTTGCGGCCCATCACCGCGGCATCGGGGTGCTGAGCGGCGTTGCGGCGGATCAGATCTGTCAGATTGCCGTCCGATGGGACCTCGTACAGGGCCGGAAGGCTGAACTCACGCAAGACTGCTGCTCCTCTGGTCGACATCGCTGTCGCCACGACTGGACCTGACCGCCCGGACGTTACCCATGGGTACGCGGTTCCCGATAGGGGGTTCCGGCCAGATGTTCCATGCGTCACACGACACCGCTGTGCTTCGCGCAGAGTAGTCCACGCATGTCGAGCGGCGGCGGTATTCGCAGGTCCGGCACCCTCTATCCATGTTGTGCCCAGGAGTCCTAGGGTGATCTCCATGCGCGTGCATGTGGTCAGTGACGTCCATGGCAACACCAGCGGTCTGGCGAGGGCCGGCGACGGCGCCGACGCTCTCATCTGCCTCGGCGACCTGGTCCTCTTCCTGGACTACGCCGATCACTCCCGCGGGATCTTCCCCGACCTCTTCGGGGTCGAGAACGCCGACCGCATCGTGGAGCTGCGCACCGCGCGCCGCTTCGACGAGGCGCGCGACCTCGGCCGCAGGCTCTGGAGCGGGGTGGACCGCGACACCGCGATCGAGACGGCGGTGCGCAGCCAGTACGCCGACATGTTCGCGGCCTTCCCCACTCCGACGTACGCGACCTACGGCAACGTCGACATCCCACCGCTCTGGCGCGAGTACGCCCGCCCCGGTACGACCGTCCTGGACGGCGAGCGCGTCGAGATCGGCGGCCGTGTCTTCGGCTTCGTCGGCGGCGGCCTCAGGACCCCGATGCGCACGCCCTACGAGGTGAGCGACGAGGAGTACGCGGCCAAGATCGAGGCGCTCGGCGACGTCGACGTGCTCTGTACGCACATCCCGCCCGAGGTCCCGGAGCTGGTGTACGACACGGTGGCCCGACGCTTCGAGCGGGGCAGCCGCGCCCTGCTCGCCGCGATCCAGCGCATCCGCCCGAAGTATGCGCTCTTCGGGCATGTGCACCAGCCCCTGTCCCGCCGGGTCCGTGTCGGCCGGACCGAGTGCGTGAACGTCGGCCACTTCGCTTCGACCTCGCGGCCCTGGGTCATGGAGTGGTAGCGGTCAGTGGCGGGCGGTCAGCGGTGGCCGGTCGGTGGTGGGCGGTCAGCGGTCCGGTGCGCACGCGATAGCCTTCACAGCGCATGCACACCGGATTCCGCACTGGAGGAGCCACGGCGATGGCTGAACACACCAGCTCAAGCATCACGATCGAGGCCGCACCGGCCGACGTCATGGGCGTGATCGCCGACTTCGCCCGCTACCCGGAGTGGACCGGCGAGGTCAAGGAGGCCGAAGTGCTCTCCACCGACGCCGAGGGCCGCGCCGAGCAGGTCAGGCTGGTGCTCGACGCCGGCGCGATCAAGGACGACCACACCCTCGCGTACACCTGGACCGGCGCCGACGAGGTCAGCTGGACGCTGGTCAAGTCGCAGATGCTCCGCGCGCTCGACGGTACGTACCTCCTCGCCCCGGCCGGCGACGCCACCGAGGTCACCTACCGGCTGACCGTCGACGTCAAGATCCCGATGCTCGGGATGATCAAGCGCAAGGCCGAGAAGGTCATCATCGACCGCGCCCTGGCCGGTCTGAAGAAGCGGGTCGAGTCGGGCGCCGCAGCACAGTCCGAGGGCTGACGCCCGATGCGTACGGTCCTCGTCACCGGCCTCGGCGGCGCGGGCCGCACCACCGTCGCGGCGGCCACCGCGCTGGCGGCCGCGCGCGAAGGCGAACGGGTCCTGCTGCTCTCCACCGACCCGGACCCGGGGGAGAGTCTGTCCGCCGCCCGCGACGCGGGGGTGCGGGCCGAACGGATCGACTCCGGCGCACACTTCCGTACCGAACTGCTGGCCCTCCAGGAACGCGGCGCCGCGGCCCTCGATCTGCTCGGCGCTGCCAGGCTGGACGAGGAGGAGCTGACCGAGCTGCCGGGCGCCGGGCAGCTCGCGCTGCTGCACGCGCTGCGCACCGTCGACAGCGCCGAGTGGGACCTGACCGTCGTCGACATGCCTCCCGTCCAGGAGACCCTGGCCGTCCTCGCCCTCCCCGAGCAGCTCCGCCGCTACCTGCGCCGGCTGCTGCCGCCCGAGCGGCAGGCGGCCCGCGCGCTGCGCCCGATGCTGGCCCAGCTCGCGGGCGTCCCGATGCCCGCGCAGTGGGTGTACGGGACGACCGCCCGGTGGGAGGACGAACTGGCCGCGGTCCAGGCCAGGATCGACGACCCGGACACCACCGTGCGGCTGGTGGCCGAGCCGGGACCCGCCGCCACCCGGGCGCTGCGCACCGCCCGTACCGGGATCGCCCTGTACCGCCGCACCCTCGACCTGGTCGTCGCGAACCGGCTGCTGCCCACCGGCTCCCGCGACCCCTGGCTCGCCGCGCTCGCGGCCCAGCAGCAGGAGCACCTCAAGGAGCTGTCGGCCTGCTTCGGCGACGTGGACGTGGCGGAACTTCCCCATCTGGGACGCGCCCCGCGCACCGCGGACGAGCTGGTCCCGCTGGAACGCCCGGCCGCTCGCCGTGCGGCGGCCCCGGAGTGGAGCGTCGAGGACCGGCTCGCTGACGACGGCGTGGTGGTCTGGCAGCTTCCGCTGCCCGGCGCGGTCAAGGAGGAGCTGGGCCTGGTGCGGCGCGGCGACGAACTGCTGCTCACCGCAGGGCCGTTCCGCAGGACCGTCACCCTGCCGTCCGCGCTCCGCCGCTGCACGGTCGAGGGCGCGGGGCTCACGGACGGGGTGCTGGGCATCCGGTTCGCGCCCGATCCGGGGCTGTGGCCGCAGAGCCGCTGACCGGCCCGGACACGGAGCCGTCGACCGAGCGGCCCGACTGCCGCTGACCGGGCCGGTGAACGTAGCAGGGCCGTTCGGGTAACGTCGTAAGTACGGTCCGAAGTACACCCGTATCCGTCGCAGGAGTCCGCCATGAGCGAAGCCACCGAGCAGCCCGACACCGACTCGGACGCCTGGGCGAAGGCCTGCGCCGAGGACCTCGCAGCGGAGAAGGCCCGCCGCCGCGCCCAGTACGGAAGCCCCGAGGGATCGGCGGCCGACGAGCTCAAGAAGCTCTTCGAAGCGGTCGCCGACAAGGTGTCCGACTTCCAGTCGTCGCTCCCCGGCATGGCCGCCCAGGGCGCCGTGCAGCAGTTCCTCAGCCAGGCGAAGTCCGTCGTCGAGCCCGTGGTCGAGCGTAACCCCGATGTCTTCGACCACCTGGCGGCCGCCGGCGGTGAACTCCTCGCCGCCTACCGTTCGGCGGTGGAGAAGCAGGAGCAGCGGTGGACCGCGGGCCGGGAAACGGCCGAGGGCCGGGACGCGGGCAAGGACGACGGCGGCGACGAAGGCCCCGGCCCGGCCGAGCGCATCGATCTGGACTGATCACCCCGTGCCTGCGGCCCTCGGGTACGGTTGCCCCTCAGCGGGGCTCGACCGAAAACTGAGGGACTCATGGGACTCACCATCGGCGTCGACATCGGCGGCACGAAGATCGCGGCCGGAGTGGTCGACGAAGAGGGCGCCATTCTCGATGTGCACAGGGTGCCCACCCCGCCGACCGCCGAAGGCATCGTCGACGCTATCTGCGCGGCAGTCTCCGAGGCCGGCAAGGGGCACGAGATCGAGGCGGTCGGCATCGGGGCAGCCGGATACGTGGACGACAAGCGGGCGACCGTCCTCTTCGCGCCGAACATCAACTGGCGGCACGAGCCGCTCAAGGACAAGGTCGAGCAGCGCATCGGCCTGCCCGTGGTCGTGGAGAACGACGCCAACGCGGCTGCCTGGGGCGAGTACAAGTTCGGTGCGGGCCAGGGGCACGAGGACGTCATCTGCATCACGATCGGCACCGGTCTCGGCGGCGGCATCATCATCGGCAACAAGCTGCGCCGTGGACGGTTCGGTGTGGCCGCCGAGTTCGGCCACATCCGGGTCGTCCCGGACGGGCTGCTGTGCGGCTGCGGCAGCCAGGGCTGCTGGGAGCAGTACGCGTCGGGCCGGGCCCTCGTCAGGTACGCGACTCAGCGCGCCAACGCCACCCCGGACCACGCACAGGTGCTGCTCGGCCTCGGCGACGGCACCCCCGGCGGCATCCAGGGCAAGCACATCAGCGAGGCCGCCCGCCAGGGCGACCCGGTGGCCATCGACTCGTTCCGCGAGCTGGCCCGCTGGGCCGGCGCCGGTCTGGCCGATCTGGCCTCGCTCTTCGACCCTTCGGCCTTCATCGTCGGCGGTGGTGTGTCGGACGAGGGCGAACTGGTCCTCGACCCGATCCGCAAGTCGTTCCGGCGCTGGCTGATCGGCGGCGCATGGCGACCGCACGCCCAGGTGCTCGCGGCCCAACTGGGCGGCGAGGCAGGGCTGGTGGGCGCCGCGGACCTGGCCCGCCAGGGCTGACACGGGCAGTTGGACCGGCGCCTGCCGCATCCCCGGGGTGCGGCAGGCGCCGCCCGTTGCCCGTCGTAGGGTGTCGCCCATGGCGATCACTACGCTGCCCGAATCTCGTACTGAGAGCGGCTCGGCCGTAATCCGGGTGCTCAGTTACAACATCCGCTCGATGCGCGACGACCGCGCGGCGCTGGTCCGGGTGATCCGTGCCTGCGACCCCGATCTGGTCCTCATCCAGGAGGCCCCGCGCTTCTTCCGCTGGCGCAAGGCCGCGGCCCGGCTCGCGGCCGCCACCGACCTGGTGACACTCGGCGGCGGAGCTCCCGCGGCCGGCCCGCTGCTGCTCTGTTCGCTGCGCGCCACTGTGGAGCGCAGCGAGGACGTGCTCCTGCCGCGCACCCCGGGGCAGCACCGGCGCGGTTTCGCGACCGCTGTGATCCGTATCGGGGGTGCCCGGCTCGGTGTGCTCAACTGCCATCTGAGCCTGCAGCCCGCCGAGCGCCACACGCAGGCGGGGCTGCTGCTCGACCGGCTCGGCTCGATGGACGTCCCGCACGCGGTCGTCGCCGGAGACCTCAACGACCGCCCGGACGGCCGGAGTTTCCGGCGGCTGGCGGCGGAGCTCCAGGACTGCCGTGCGGTGAAGCCGTGGGGCGGCGAGCACACCTACCCGGCGGCCGACCCGGACCGGCGGATCGACGCGGTCTTCGCGACGCCGGAGGTCGAGGTACTGGGGTGCGGGGTGCCGCAGGACATCCCGGAGGCGGACCTCCGGGCGGCGTCCGACCATCTCCCGGTACTCGCGGCGCTCCGGGTACGGACCGGCCCGTCCGGCGCCTGAGGCGACCGGATCAAACCAAGGGCAGCAGTCCTAGACCACGGCGCCCCGGCCGGGATCGTCCTCGTCGTCGTCCCCCGGCCCCATCCGCACCACCAGCGCCGCGAACCCGCCGAGGAACCCGCCGATACCGAGCGTCGCGAGCCACCACGTCATGTCCCAGCCCAGCACCACGGCGAGGATCAGCAGCACCGGCCCACCCACGACGGCCAGCCACGCGAACTTCGCTGTGACGTCCGCCTCGGGGAGATCCGGGTCGGGCTGGACGAAGTGGCCCTCGTCGGAAGGGCCGAGGTCGTCGTCGGACGGCTGCGCCAGGCCGTGGTCGCGCGGGCCGCCGACGCCCGGGGCAAAGACGACCGAGCTGCCCAGCGGCCGGCCGGGCCCGCTCGCCGGACCGGGCTCGGCGTCCGTGTCCGGTTCCTCGGCCGCCGGCTCCCGGGCCCCGTCGGCGTTGACCCCCTCCTCCAGCAGGGCGAGGTCCTCCACCGACTTGAAGGGCTTGGTGCCCGCGGGATCGGCGGGCTCCTCGCCGTACCCCGCGACGATCGCCGCCCACACCGCTTCCTCGTCGATCGGCTGCGGTTCGCGCTCCGCCTCGTTCTCAGCCACCGGTGGTGCTCCCCTTCATCCCGACGCTCGGAGCGAGGCGGCCGATGAACGCGTGGCTCTGCTCGAAAATCCGCTCCGCATCGTGGTCCAACGTCGCCACGTGGTAGCTCTGTTCCAGCAGGACCTCCTCGACGTCCGTCGACGAGACCCGGCTGAGGATGCGGGCCGAGTCCGAGGGCCGCACCACATGGTCCTCGGCGCTGTGCAGCAGCAGCAACGGCTGAGTGACCTGGGGCAGTTCACGGTCCACCAGCCGGCAGAAACGCCGCAGCGAGTGGGCGCAGTGCAGCGGCACCCGGTCGTAACCCACCTCGACGGAGCCGCCCAGCGCGATGTCGCTGGCGATCCCCTTCGTCGTACGCACCAGATGCCGGGCGACCGGGAGCGCCTGCGCCGCGAGGCCGTGCACCTTGTTCAGCGGGTTGACCAGGACGAGGCCGCTCACCGAGTGGCCGTGCTTGGCGGCCAGCCGCAGGGCCAGCGCGCCGCCCATCGAGAGGCCGAAGACGAAGACCCGCTCGCACCGGTCGAGCAGGGCGCGCAGCTCGCGGTCCACCTCCGCGTACCAGTCCTGCCAGCCGGTGACCTGCATGTCCTGCCAGCGCGTGCCGTGCCCCGGAAGCAGCGGCAGCGAGACCGTCAGTCCCTGCTCGGCCAGATACCCGGCCCAGGGCCGCAGCGACTGCGGCGATCCGGTGAATCCATGGCAGAGGAGGACGCCGGTCTCTCCGCCTTCGTGGCGGTAGGGCTCGGCTCCAGGAAGCACCGGCACCGGGGTCTCCTGTTCGTCAGGTCTCGAAAGGTGTACTTCACCGTACGCGACCGGACCGACACCGACCAGGGCCGTCACCCCAGGACCGGGGGCGGATGGCCGGGGGCGCACGCCCCGCGCGGGATATGGTCGGTCCGACCGTCACAGGAAGGCATGCGAGTTGATCTACGGCGCAATGAAGTTCGCCATCGGGGGATCTCTGAAGGTCGCCTTCAGGCCCTGGGTGGAAGGGCTTGAGAACATCCCCGCGGAGGGGTCCGCCATCCTCGCGAGCAACCATCTGTCGTTCTCGGACTCCTTCTTCCTGCCCGCCGTGATGGACCGCAAGGTCACCTTCATCGCCAAGGCCGAGTACTTCACGTCGCCCGGTGTGAAGGGGAAGCTCACCGCCGCTTTCTTCAAGGGCGTCGGCCAGCTGCCGGTCGACCGCTCGGGCAGCCGCGGCGCGGGCGAGGCCGCGATCAGGAGTGGTGTCGAGGTGCTGGCCCGGGGCGAACTCTTCGGGATCTACCCGGAGGGCACCCGCTCACCGGACGGCCGCCTCTACCGGGGCAAGCCCGGAGGTCTCGCCCGGGTGGCGCTGGCGTCCGGTGCCCCCGTCATCCCCGTCGCGATGATCGACACCGAGAAGATCCAGCCGCCCGGACAGGTCATGCCCAAGCTGATGCGGCCGGGCATCAGGATCGGCAAGCCGCTCGACTTCAGCCGCTACTACGGCATGGAGAACGACCGGTTCATCCTGCGCTCGGTGACCGACGAGGTCATGTACGAGATCATGAAGCTCTCCGGCCAGGAGTACGTGGACATCTACGCGACCGCTGCCAAGCGCCGGATCGCGGACGAGGACAAGGCCCGGAAGGCCGCCGAGGCCGCCGGGGCCGGAGAGAAGAGCGACGGGGCGGACGGGTCCGGCAGCTAGCCGTACTGTCCGTCGGGGGTGGGTGTGATGGCGAAGGACCGGCGCGAGCGCGTCGTACGGATGTCGGTGGAGCTGCCCCTGTGGCGGGCTCTGACCGCGTACCGCGTGCTGACGATGGTCTACGCGATCCTGCTGTTCGCTTTCGCGTACCGGGAGTTCCACCGCCCGTGGGTGGCCATCGGCTACTTCGCGGTACTGACCGTCTGGACCCTGGCGACCCTTCCCAGGGTGGCCAACGCCGCCCGCTGCACCAAGCGCTTCCTGGGCGCCGATCTCACCGTCGCCCTCGCGGGCATCCTGCTGACGCCCGTCGCCGACTCGCACGCCCGGGTCGTCGGGGGCGCCACGACGATGCCGTCCATATGGACCGCCGGCTCCGTCCTGGCCTTCGCCATCAAGGGCGGCTGGCGCTGGGCCGCCTTCGCGTCGTCGCTGGTGGCGGTCGCCAACGTCACCGAGCGCGGTGAGCCCAGCGGGGACACCATCCACAACGTGATCCTGGTGTGGATCGCCTCCATCGCCATCGGCTACATCGTCGAGGTCGCCCGGGCTTCCGAGCGCACTCTCGCGCGCGCCCTGGAGATCGAGGCGGCCACCCGTGAGCGGGAGCGGCTGGCCCGCGACATCCACGACAGCGTGCTCCAGGTGCTGGCCATGGTGCAGCGGCGTGGCGCCGAGCTGGGCGGGGAGTCGGCCGAGCTCGGCAGGATGGCGGGGGAGCAGGAGGTGGCCCTGCGCACCCTGGTCTCCAGCGGTCTCGTCCCGCCGGCCCGGGACCCCGTCAGCACCGACGGGGCTCCCGGCGGCACTGACGGGGACGGACCGGATGGACGGGACGGACCGGACAGGCGGGGCGGCGGGTACGGGGCCGGACGGGAGCCCGGTGCGCGGGAAGCCGGCGGGCCGGAGCCGGGGCCCTGCGATCTGCGGGCGCTGCTCGCCCCGAACGCCGGATCGCGGGTGACCTTCGCGGAACCGGGTGCTCCGGTGCTCCTGGAGCCGGTGGCCGCGAAGGAGCTCGCCGCGGCTGTCAGTGCCGCCCTGGACAATGTCCGCAGACATGCGGGCAGCGGAGCCCGGGCGTGGATCCTGTTGGAGGACGAGCCGGACGAGGTGATCGTGACCGTACGGGACGACGGCCCCGGTATCCCGGCGGGGAGGCTCGCGGTCGCCGAGGGGGAGGGGCGCCTCGGTGTCGCTCTCTCCATCCGCGGCCGGCTGCGGGATCTGGGTGGCAGCGCCGAGCTGATCTCGGTACCGGGCCAGGGCACCGAGGTGGAACTGAAAGTCCCGAGGAGCCCGCGGGATCCGGGGCACAAGCGGAACGCACGGGGGAGCGGACGGACATGAGCGAGCGGAACCGGATGAGTGAGCAGCGGACGGTCAAGGTGATGGTGGTCGACGACCACCCGATGTGGCGGGACGCGGTCGCCCGGGATCTGGCGGCCGCCGGCTTCGACGTCGTCGCCACGGCGGGCGACGGCCCGCAGGCGGTGCGGCGGGCCAGGGCCGTCACCCCCGACGTCCTGGTGCTCGACCTCAACCTGCCGGGCATGCCGGGCGTACAGGTCTGCAAGGAGCTGGTCGGAGCCGACCCCGGGCTCCGGGTCCTGGTGCTCTCGGCGAGCGGTGAGCACGCCGACGTACTGGAGGCGGTGAAGTCCGGCGCCACCGGCTATCTGCTGAAGTCGGCCAGTACACAGGAGCTCTCGGACGCCGTCCGCAGCACCGCGGCAGGCGACCCGGTGTTCACCCCGGGCCTGGCGGGCCTGGTGCTCGGCGAGTACCGCAGACTCGCGTCCGACCCGGCGCCCGCGGCCTCCGACGAGCCGAAGGCCCCGCAGCTCACCGAGCGGGAGACCGAGGTGCTGCGGCTGGTCGCGAAGGGGCTGAGCTACAAGCAGATCGCCGAACGCCTGGTCATCTCGCACCGCACCGTGCAGAACCACGTACAGAACACCCTGGGCAAGCTCCAGCTGCACAACCGTGTGGAGCTCGTCCGGTACGCGATAGAGCGCGGCCTCGATGATGCCTAGGTCCCTTCGTCCGGAACAGGCCGCGGCAGTCAAGGCCAACCGCACCCGGCAGGGCGGGAATTGACCTTCCGCCCTATCCCTTTGTGACCTGGGTCACCGTAGCGTGGACGGCGGTGTCTTCCACTGCGAACGGTGTCTTCCACTGCGAAGGGACGTGGTTCCATGCGGGTCGGAGTGCTGACCGGGGGCGGCGACTGCCCCGGGCTCAACGCGGTCATCCGGGCTGCCGTCCGCAAGGGCGTGCAGGAGTACGGCTTCGGGTTCACCGGATTCAAGGACGGCTGGCGCGGCCCCCTGGAGGGCGACACCGTCACACTCGGCATCCCGGAGGTGCGCGGGATCCTGCCGCGCGGCGGCACCATCCTCGGCTCGTCGCGCACCAACCCGTTCCGCACGGGGGACGGCGTCGACCGGGTACGGGAGAACCTCGCACGGGACGGGGTCGACGCGCTGATCGTGATCGGCGGCGAGGACACGCTGGGCGTGGCCGGCCGCCTCTGGGACGAGTACCGGGTCCCCTGTGTCGGCGTACCGAAGACCATCGACAACGACCTCTCGGCCACCGACTACACCTTCGGGTTCGACACGGCGGTGGGTATCGCGACCGAGGCCATCGACCGCCTCCACACCACCGCCGAATCGCATATGCGGGTCCTGGTGGTCGAGGTGATGGGCCGGCACGCGGGGTGGATCGCCCTGCACTCCGGGCTGGCCGGCGGCGCCAACGTCATCCTCATCCCCGAGCAGCGCTTCGACATCGACCAGGTCTGCTCCTGGGTGACTTCGCGCTTCCGCGCCTCGTACGCCCCGATCGTGGTCGTCGCCGAGGGGGCGATGCCCAGGGACGGCGACGCGGTACTCAAGGACGGCACCCTCGACTCCTTCGGCCACACCCGGCTCTCCGGGGTCGGCGAATGGCTCGCCACCGAGATCGAGAAGCGGACCGGCAAGGAGGCCCGCACCACCGTCCTCGGCCATGTCCAGCGCGGCGGCACCCCCAGCGCCTTCGACCGCTGGCTGGCCACCCGGTTCGGCCTGCACGCGATCGACGCCGTACGCGACGGGGACTTCGGCAAGATGGTCGCCCTCAGCGGGACGGACATCGTGCGGGTGCCGATCGCCGAGGCGACCGCACGGCTCAAGACGGTCGACCCCGCGCTCTACCGTGAGGCCGGGGTCTTCTTCGGCTGAGCCCGGGCGGGCGGGCCCGCGCCGCCGAGGCTGAGCGGGCCCGCGCACTACGCCGTGCACCAGCGCCGTGCACCAGCGCCGTACGTCCGCTGTCCGCGCCGGACGGCCGTCTACACCAGCACCCCCGCCAGCAGCCCGGCCACGAGACGGGCGCCGTTCTTCGTCAGTACCGACTCGGGGTGGAACTGCACACCGGCGAACCCGTCCCCGCGCAGCGCGTGCACCTCGCCGCCGACCGGTTCACGGCTCAGCTCGATCCGGTGCATCGCCAGCTCCGCCGCCGCGCTGTCGTCGCACCGGGCTGTGTACGAGTTGTAGAACCCGACCGTCTCCCGGCGTCCGAAGAAGTCGATCCGCTCCTGGGCGCCCTGGTGGGGGACCGCCTTCCGGACGATCTCCAGGCCCAGTTCGGCCGCCAGCAGCTCATGGCCCAGACACACCCCGAGCAGCCCGTGCCGGTGGTCGCGGACCAGCTCCGCGGTGAGCCCCCGCAGGAACCGCATCTTCGGGTCGGTCCGGTCCGCCGGGTTGCCGGGCCCCGGGCCGAGCACCACCGGGCCCCGGTGCCCCAGGACGCTCTCCCGCAGACCGGGCTCGTCGTACCGCCGCACCGTCACCTCCAGCCCCGAGGACCGCAGCAGATGCGCCAGCATCGAGGTGAAGGTGTCCTCCGCGTCCACCACCAGCGCATGGCCCGCCACGGTGGCGGTCGTCTCCTGCATCCGCAGCCAGAACGGCGCGAGGTCGGCCCGCCGCGACTCCAGGGCTGCCCGCACCCGGGGGTCGTCCGCGAGCCGCGGCCCCGCCGTCTCCCGTCGGGGCCGGCCCTCCCGTACTCCGAGGGCCGTCAGCACCCCCGCCGCCTTGGCATGGGTCTCGGCGACCTCGCTCGCCGGGTCCGAGTGGCGTACGAGCGTGGCGCCGACCGAGACCCGCAGCGCGCCCCCGGCCGAGATGTCCGCCGTACGGATCAGGATCGGCGAGTCCAGCGTCTGCGCCCCGCCCGCGTCGCGCCCGATGAGCGCCAGCGCGCCCGCGTAGTAGCCGCGCCCGTCCGCCTCGTACCGCTCGATGACCCGGCAGGCGTTCTGCACCGGCGAACCGGTGACGGTCGCCGCGAACATCGTCTCCTTCAGCACCTCCCGCACATCCATCGAGCTACGGCCCCGCAACTCGTACTCGGTGTGCGCGAGATGGGCCATCTCCTTCAGCCGCGGCCCGACGACGACCCCGCCCATGTCGCCGACGGTGCACATCATCTTCAGCTCCTCGTCCACCACCATGGAGAGCTCATCGGTCTCCTTGCGGTCGCCGAGGAACTCCAGCAGCGCCTCGGTGGTCGGCCCCTCCGGCGGATAGCGGAAGGTCCCGCTGATCGGGTTCATCACGACCGTCCCGCCGGACATCCGGACGTGCACCTCCGGGCTCGCGCCGACCAGGGTGCGCTCCCCGGTGTGCACCACGAAGGTCCAGTACGCGCCCCGCTCACCGTCGAGCAGCCGCCGGAAGAGGGCCAGCGCGTCCGCCCGTCCGAAGCCGGGGACCGAGCCCGTGTACGTACGGCGGATGACGAAGTTCGCCCCTTCGCCGCGGCCGATCTCGTCCGCGACGACCCGTCCGACGATCTCCCGGTAGGCGTCGTCGCTGATGTCGAAGCCGCCGTCCTCGACCTGCACGCCGTGGGCGGGCAGCTGGTCGAGCACCTCGCCGAGCGGCAGCTCGTACGTCTCGTCGGCGACCAGCACCGCCAGCGGAGTCCCGTCGTCGCGTACGTCGAAACCGCGCTCCGCGATCTGCCGGAACGGCACCAGGGCCAGCACCGGACCGCTGCCGCCGTCCGGGATGTCCGCGAGCCGTGCCACCTCGTGGACCTCGCCGGTCAGCAGCTCGACCGTGTCGTGGTCATGGCCGGGAGCACGCCTGCGCAGCAGGGCGAAGGGGCGGTGGTCGTCCAGCAGTGCGCTGATGAGCATCGGGGTTGTTCCTTCCGGGCGCCCCGCGGTGCGGGGAGGGGATACGGAGAGGAACGGCCGGTGGAAACACGGAAGGCCGCCCCTCGGGCGGCCTTCGCTTCGTCTGTGCGCGCGATGTCAGTGGGCCGCCGGATGAGCGGTCCACCACCAGTTTCGAATCGTCGTCGCGAACATGGTCGGGACTGTAGCGCATCGGCGATGCCCGTCCGGGATGCCCGTCCGTCTCATCCACCGGGCACCACCAGAACCGGTGACGGTGACCCCGTACTGTTGGCGGTGTGACCGTGAACGCTGAAACCCAAACCCCCGCCGCAGAGGCGGCCTGGCGACACCTTCCCGCGGTGCAGCAGCCCGAGTACCCGGATGCCGGAGCCCTGCGCGATGTGATCGCGGACCTCACGTCGTATCCGCCGCTCGTCTTCGCGGGCGAGTGCGACCAGCTGCGCGAGCGTCTGGGAGCCGTGGCCAGGGGCGAGGCGTTCCTGCTTCAGGGCGGGGACTGCGCCGAGGCCTTCGACGCCGTGTCCGCGGAGCAGATCAGGGCGAAGCTGAAGACGCTGCTGCAGATGAGCGCCGTGCTCACCTACGCGGCCTCCGTGCCCGTGGTGAAGGTCGGCCGGATCGCGGGGCAGTACTCCAAGCCGCGCTCCAAGGGCACCGAGACCCGCGACGGCGTGACGCTCCCGACGTACCGCGGTGACTCGGTCAACGGCTTCGACTTCGACGAGAAGTCCCGGATCCCGGACCCCGAGCGGCTCAAGCGGATGTACCACGCGTCCGCCTCGACGCTGAACCTGGTCCGCGCCTTCACCACCGGCGGCTACGCCGACCTGCGCCAGGTGCACGCCTGGAACCAGGACTTCGTGAAGTCCTCGCCGTCCGGGCAGCGTTACGAGCAGCTCGCCCGCGAGATCGACAGCGCGCTCAACTTCATGAAGGCGTGCGGGACCGACCCGGCGGAGTTCCGCGCGGTCGAGTTCTACGCCTCGCACGAGGCGCTGCTCCTCGACTACGAGTCGGCGCTGACCCGCACGGACTCCCGTACCGGCAAGCTCTACGACACGTCCGGCCACATGGTCTGGGTCGGCGAGCGCACCCGGCAGCTGGACCACGCGCACATCGAGTTCGCCTCGCAGATCCGCAACCCGATCGGCGTGAAGCTCGGCCCGACGACCACGCCGGAGGAGGCGCTCAGCTACATCGAGCGGCTGGACCCGGACCGCGAGCCCGGCCGGCTGACCTTCATCGTCAGGATGGGCGCCGACAAGGTCCGCGACAAGCTGCCGAACCTGGTCGAGAAGGTCACCGCGTCCGGCGCCCAGGTCGTCTGGGTCACGGACCCGATGCACGGCAACACCTTCGAGGCGGCGTCCGGCCACAAGACCCGCCGCTTCGACGACGTGCTCGACGAGGTCAAGGGCTTCTTCGAGGTCCACAAGAGCCTCGGTACGCACCCCGGCGGCATCCATGTCGAGCTGACCGGTGACGACGTCACCGAGTGCGTGGGCGGCGGCGACGAGATCTTCGTCGACGACCTGCACCAGCGCTACGAGACGGCCTGCGACCCGCGGCTCAACCGCAGCCAGTCGCTCGACCTGGCGTTCCTGGTCGCGGAGATGTACCGGGCGCAGTAGGCGGCAGGACAGCGACACCGGCAGTACAGCGGAAAGGGCCGTGGGGCGCGGATCACAGCGATCCGGACCCCACGGCCCTTTTGCACCCCCGGAGCGGCGGGTAAGGTTAGGATTGCCTCACCGAAGCTGCTGAAGCTGCTTCGGGGTGGTCCCCGTCGTCAGCGATCCCGTCCGGGAGGTGAACCCGCGTGTATGTCTGCTCGTGCTTCGGCGTGACCGAGAAGCAGGTGAAGGACCACGCGGACGCCGGTGCGTGCACCCCCCGCGAAATAGCGTCGGCCTGCAAGGCCGGTACGGACTGCGGCGGCTGCGTACGCAGCATCCAGGCGCTCCTCGGCCGGGGAAGCTGCCCCCGCCGTGAACTGCTCGACGGGCGGCGGCAGCCCGCACAGGAGCCCGTCGGCCGGCCGGAGCCCGCCGGATCACCGCTCCCCGAAGCCGCCTGAGCCCCGCCCCGGCCCGTCCCTCTCAGCTCTCCGGCTGCTCGATCAGCTGGGCGATGTAGAGCGGCTCACCGAGTTTCTCGACCAGCTCCAGCTGGGTGTCGAGATAGTCGATGTGGTGTTCCTCGTCCGCCAGGATCGACTCGAAGATGTTCGCGGATGTGATGTCGCCCTTGTTGCGCATGACCTCGATCCCGCGCCGGAGCCGGTCGATGGCCTCGGCCTCGACCTGCCGGTCCGCCTGGAACATCTCGGTGACCGTCTGGCCCACCCGTACGTGGAAGAGCCGCTGGTAGTTCGGCAGCCCCTCCAGGAAGAGGATCCGGTCGGTGAGGATCTCGGCGTGCTTCATCTCGTCGAACGACTCGGACCTGGTGTATTTCGCGAGCTTGGTCCAGCCGAAGTTCTCCTGCATCTTCGCGTGCAGGAAGTACTGGTTGATCGCCGTGAGCTCTCCGGTCAGCTGCTCGTTGAGAAACTCGATGACCTCGGGGTCGCCCTGCATCGCAGAGGCTCCTTCCAGGGGTGGATCCGGGCAGATTCCGCGCATCCTGTCACCGCCCACCGGGGCAGTCCAGTAAGTGCAGGCTTAGTACGAGTTGACCTCATCGGTGCAGACCTGGTCATGACCACCCCGCGAGGTCTGTCACCATGGATGCATGGGTCAGCCGGAGAGCCGGGAGCAACAGGGAGCGGTGCAGTCCGAGCTCCCGCCGGGGCAGCGGCTGCAGCGCGGCTGGCCGGTGACGCACTACGGCCCCGTCCCCAAATTCAAGCCCGACCGGTGGGAATTCCGGGTCTTCGGCGCCACCGCGGACGGTGAGAAGCACTGCTGGAACCACGAGGAGTTCTCGGCTCTGCCGTTCTCCACCGTGGTCGCCGACCTGCACTGCGTGACGAAGTTCTCCATGCTGTCGGCCGAATGGGGCGGCGTACGGGCCCGGACCCTGGTCGAGCTGGCACCGCCCGCGCCCCAGGTCACCCATGTGATGGTCTGGGCCGAGTACGGCTACAGCGCCAATCTGCGCCTGGCAGAATTCACAGATGCGAAGACTCTCTTCGCGACCCACAAGGCCGGTGAGCTGCTGACCGCCGAGCACGGGTTCCCGCTGCGTCTCGTCGTACCGAAGCTCTACGCCTGGAAGGGCCCGAAATGGGTCCGCGGGATCGAGTACATGACCGCGGACCGCCGTGGCTTCTGGGAGGAGCGCGGGTACCACAATCTCGGCGACCCCTGGCAGGAGCAGCGCTACTCGTACCAGGAAGGCCCCGGCGACGGCCCCGAGCTCTGAGCGGGCTGCTCACCGGCGGTGGAACCGTTCAGCGGAATTATTCAGGGGCTTCCTCAGAGGCGGAGCGACTTCAGGCGGGCCACGTCCGCCGTGTGCCCCTCCTTGCCGCCGGGTGTCTCGATGATCAGCGGCACCCCCTCGGTCGCCGGGTGGGCGAGCAGTTCCCGGAACGGCTCCGCCCCGATGTGACCCGCGCCGATGTTCTCGTGCCGGTCCTTGTGGGCGCCCGTGGCTTCCTTGGAGTCATTGGCGTGGATCAGCTTGAGCCTGCCCTCGCCGACGGTGTCCACGAGGAGGTCCAGGGTCTGGTCCATCCCGCCGGGACCCGCGAGGTCGTGCCCGGCCGCGTGGATGTGGCAGGTGTCCAGGCAGACGCCGAGCCGCGGGTGGGAGTCGAGCGCCTCGAAGTACGGGCCGAAGTCCCAGGTACGTGAGCAGAGCGAGGAGCCCTGGCCCGCCGTCGATTCGAGCAGCAGGAACGGGTCGTCGTCGTGGGTCAGCTCGTCGAGCAGCGGCAGCAGATGCGTACGGACCTGCGCGAGCGCCTCGGACCGCGGACGGCCGCCGGTCGCGGAGCCGGTGTGCACGACGACGCCCAGCGCGCCGATCTCCCGGCCCCGGCGCAGTGAGTGGCGCAGGGACTCCACCGACTTCTCCACGGTCGCGGCCGTGTGCGAGCCGAAGTTGATCAGATACGGCGCGTGCACATAGGCCGCGATCGACTCGTTCGCGCACTCCTTGCGGAACTGCTCGTCCTGGTCCGGGTTCCCGGTGGGGGTGGCCCAGCCGCGCGGGTTGGCCACGAAGACCTGCACGGTCTCCGCGCCCAGTTCACGGGCGTAGGACAGTCCGGCCCTGGCGAGGCCGCCGGCCACGGGGACATGGCCGCCGATGGGGTTGCGCACGGTGTGTTCAGAGTCCCTTGGTCTTGATGGTGATGGTGCTGCCCTCGGGGGCCTGGCTGCCGCCGTCGACGGACTGGGTGTCGACGGTGTCGCTGAAGGACAGGAACGGCTTGTCGACATGGACCTTGAAGCCCTTGTCGGTGAGCGCGCTCTTGGCGTCGTCCACGTTGTCGCCCGTGACATCGGGGACGGTGATCATCCGGGGGCCCTTGGACACCGTCAGCGTGACGGTGTCGCCCTCCGCCGCCCGGGCTCCGTCGGCGGGTGACTGTTTGGCGATCTGCCCGGCGTCCTCGGGGGAGTTGATCCGCCCCGGTGCGACCACGACCTTGAGGTTCTCGTCCTGCAGGTCGGCGCGGGCGTCCTCCAGGGACTCGCCCGTGACATCCGGTACGTCGACCGGGGCGCCCTTGGAGACGACCAGGGCGATCGCCGAACCGGCGTGCCGGGTGCCGGACGCCGGGTCCGTACGGATCACCTTGCCGCGGTCGACGTCTTCGCTGAACTCCTTGGTGACCATGCCGGAGGCCAGTCCGGCCTTCGTCAGATCCTGCCGGGCCCGTGCGAGCGGCTCACCCCCGACGTGCGGCACCCGGACGATCTCGGGCCCGCGCGAGACGACCAGGGACACCGCGTCGTTGTCCCGGATGCGGGCGCCCGACGCCGGACTGCTGCTCATGACCTGGCCGCGGTCGTAGGTGTCGCTGAATTTGTGCTCGGTCTTCTTCACGTCGAGACCGGCGGCCGACAGCCGCGACTTCGCGGCCTTCTCGGGCTGGCCGAGGAGTGAGGGGACCCGGGTGAACTGGCCCGAGTTGATGTACCAGACACCGGCGCCGACCCCCAGTACCAGAAGGACGGCGACGACCGACGCGACCAGACCGCGGCGGGTCCGCCGGCCGCGGCGCACGGGCTGCCGTCCGGGCTCGGGCTCCTCCGCGGGGGGCATCACCAGACGGCTGGTCCGGTTGATCCCCGCGGCGGGCAGCGGGCGCCGGATCACATCCGTGCGGTCCTCGGAAGAGCCGGCCCCGGCCGCCCGGGAGTCCATCGGCCCGCTCGGGAGCGCCTGCGGCGGTACGGCGTCCAGCTCGGCGTCGCTCAGTGCGGCGCGGGCCTCACGGACCTGGCCGAGCAGCGCCACGGCGTCGTACGGCCGGTCATCGGGGTGCCGGGCGGTGGCGCTCGCCACCAGGCCGTCCAGCCGGGCGGCGAGCCCCGGTACGGCGGCGGACGGCGCGGGCACGCCTTCGTTGAGGTGCTGGTAGAGGACCTGGGCGGCGGTGTCGCCGCTGTGCGGTTTGGCGCCGGTCAGCATCTCGTACAGCACCACACCGCAGGCGTACACGTCCGCCCGGGTGTCGGCCGTGCCCTGCTCGATCTGCTCGGGGGCCAGATAGGAGACGGTGCCCAGGATGGTGCCCGTGCTGTTCGTCTCGGTGTCCACGGCCCGGACGAGGCCGAAATCGGCGACCTTGACCCGGCCGTCGTCCCCGATCAGGACGTTCTCCGGCTTCATGTCGCGGTGGACGAATCCGGCCCGGTGTGCGGCGCCGAGTGCGGCCAGCACCGGCTCCAGGATGTCCAGGGCGGCGCGGGGGCACAGCGCGCCCCGCTCGCGCAGGACGTCGCGCAGCGTGCACCCGGCGACGTACTCCATCGCCAGATAGACATGCGCGCCGTCCGCGCCCTGGTCGAACATGCCGACCACATTGGGGTGGTCGAGGCGTGCGACGGACTTGGCCTCGCGGATGAACCGCTCCACGAACGTGGCGTCGACCGCCAGCGCGGGGTGCATCACCTTGAGGGCGACCACCCGGTCCAGACGGGTGTCGACGGCCCGGTAGACCGTGGCCATGCCACCGATGGCGATGCACGCGTCCACCCGGTAGCGGCCGTCGAGCAGCTGCCCGACGAGCGGGGCTTGCGGGTCACCAAGCGTCGTATCCACGCTGGCGAGTGTACGAGTCGGCGCTGACAGGGCCTAAGCCGTCCTGGTGAATCGGCCGCGACTGAAGCCGAGCTGTGACAGGGCGGGCGGGGGCCGCGGGGAAGGCATCACACCCCTCCACGGCCCCCCGCCCGATCCGAGCGGGAGGCCCTGGAACGCGGGCCGCTCCGGTGGAGGGCCGCGCGCCTCTCAGAAGTCAGAAGGCGGGCCGCTCCGGATCGAGGGCCGCGCGGCCCTCCTCCGGTGACGACGCCCGGGCGAAGTGCCTCCGGGGGATCCGGCCCGCCCGGTACGCGAGCCGGCCCGCCTCCACGCCCCGCCGCATCGCCGACGCCATCAGCTCCGGCTCCTGCGCGCGCGTCACCGCCGACGCCAGCATCACGGCCGCGCACCCCAGCTCCATCGCCAGCGCCGCGTCCGACGCCGTACCGGCCCCCGCGTCGAGGATCACCGGCACTCCGGCCCGCTCCACGATGAGCTGGAAGTTGTGGGGGTTGCGGATTCCGAGCCCGGAGCCGATGGGGGAGCCGAGCGGCATGATCGCCGCGCAGCCCGCCTCCTCCAGCCGCCGGGCCAGGACCGGGTCGTCGTTCGTGTACGGCAGGACCGTGAAGCCGTCGTCGACCAGTGTCTCGGCGGCGTCGAGCAGCTCCACCGGGTCGGGCAGCAGGGTGTGCTCGTCCGCCACGACCTCCAGTTTGATCCAGTCGGTGCCCAGCGCCTCGCGGGCCAGGCGGGCGGTCAGGACCGCCTCGCCCGCCGTGAAGCAGCCGGCGGTGTTCGGCAGCACCTTGATGGCGAGCTTGTCGAGCACCGAGAGGACCGAGCCCTGCACCGTGGGATCGAGGCGGCGCATCGCGACCGTCGTGAGTTCGGTGCCCGACGCGATCAGGGACCTCTCCAGCACGTCGAGGCTCGGCGCACCGCCGGTCCCCATGATCAGCCGGGAGGAGAAGACGGCGTCCGCGAGAGTGAGGGAATCATCTGCCATGTCCGGTTCAGCCTCCTTGGACTGCGGTGAGGATCTCGACGCGGTCGCCGTCGCCGAGCGGGGTGCGGGACCACAGGCCCCGGGGTACGACGGTCTCGTTGACCGCGGCGGCGACCCCCGACGGAGCGCTGGTGAGGCCGGTGACCAGCACATCGAGGGTGGTGCCCGGCGCGATCCTGCGGGGTTCGCCGTTGACCGACACAGCGACCGGCGGCGCATCGGCCGGCGGCACGTCCGTGGGTGTGGGAGGCATGTTCATGCGGACTGCTCCTGTTGTACGGGGGAGAAGCGCCGGGGAGTGAAGGCGCGGGCCTCGGCGGGCAGCTCCCCGGTGGTGAGCAGTTCGGCCATCACATCGCCGGTGACGGGGGTGAGCAGCACACCGTTGCGGAAGTGGCCGGTGGCCAGCAGAAGGCCGGGCAGCGCGCTCGGGCCGAGCAGCGGCGCGTTGTCGGGCGACGCGGGACGCAGCCCCGCGATCGTCTCGGTGAGCGGGAGTTCGGTGATGCCGGGCACCAGCTCATGGGCGTCGCGGAGCAGTTCGTACACCCCGCCCGCGGTGACCGTGGTGTCCCAGCCCAGCTCCTCGCTGGTCGCGCCGATCACGAGTTCGCCGTTCTCGCGCGGGACCAGATAGAGGTGGCTGCCCCGGACGACCGCCCGGACGGTCCGGCTGAGGAACGGCGCGTACACCGGCGGCACCGTCAGCCGCAGCACCTGCCCCTTGACCGGGCGTACGGGCGGAAGCACGTCGTCCGGTACGCCCGCGAGCTGTCCGCTGCGGCTGCCGGCCGCCAGCACCACCTGGCCGGCGCTGAGCGCGACGCCGTCGGCGAGCACCACACCGGTGGCCCGGCCGCGCTCCACCGTCAGACGCTCGGCCCGGTCGCGGTGGAAGACGACCCCGGCCCGCTCGCACGCGGTGAGCAGCGCCTTCGCCAGCCGTCGTGGGTCCACCTGGTGGTCGCCGTCCACCCGCAGCCCGCCGCGTACGCCCGGCGCGAGCATCGGTTCGAGGCGCCTGCACTCGCGCCCCGTGAGCCACTCGGACTCCAGGCCCGAGCGGCGCTGAAGTGCGTGCAGCTCCCGCAGATGTGCCCGGTCGTCGAGGTCGAGCGCCACGGCGAGGGTGCCGCAGGAGCGGTAGCCGAGATCCTGTCCTGAAGCCTCCTCCAGCTCGGCGGCGAACGCCGGATAGCGGCGGGCGGACTCCAGGTTCAGCCCGAGCAGGACCTGCTCGCCGTAGTGGAGTTCCGTGACGGCCGCCAGCATGCCGGCCGCGACCTGTGCGGCTCCGCCGCCCGGCTGCGGGTCGGCGACCGCGGTGCGCAACCCGCGCTGCGCCGACCGCCAGGCGGTGACGAGACCGATGATCCCGCCCCCGACGACCAGTACGTCCGGCAGCGCGTCCGAGGTGTCGGCGCGGTGCGCGTGCTGGTTGGAGTGGTGTGCGTGCATGGGCGTCCAGCCCCTCCCTTCGCCGGCATGACCCGGATCAGGTTCGTACGGTCGGAGGCCGTCCAGCCTCCCTCTCAGCCCGGTGCGCCCGGACTCCCGCGAGTGGTTCAGCCCGGCCAGCCTAACCCCGGTCCCCGCCGCCCCGTAAGGCGTCCCCGGGCGGCCCCCTGTCCTGACGGTGTGTCAGCTGTTTATGGTGACCGGGTGAGTGAGCCGAGGAACGTCGTCATCGCCGGTGCGGGCATGGCCGGAGTGCAGACCGCTGTCGCCCTGCGGGACCAGGGCTTCACCGGACCCGTCACGCTGATCGGTGAGGAGCCCCACCAGCCGTACGACAGACCGCCGCTCTCCAAGTCCGTGCTGCTCGGCAAGGCCGATGGCTCCGCCTTCGACGTCGACTTCGGCGCGCTCGGGGTCGAGCTGCTGCTGGGGTGCGAGGTGACCGGCGTACGCCCGCACGACCGGGAGCTGGACACCGCGCGCGGCCCCGTCCCGTACGGGTCGCTGGTCGTCGCCACCGGCGCCGGTCCGGTCACGCTGCCCGGCAGCGAGGGCGTCCCCGGCGTCCATCTGCTGCGCACCCTCGACGACGCGGGGCGGCTGCGTGCCGTTCTCGCCGAGCGGCGGGACGTCGTGGTGGTCGGCGCGGGCTGGATCGGCGCCGAGTTCGCCACGGCCGCCCGCGAGGCGGGGTGCGCCGTGACGGTCGTGGAGGCGGCCGGCCGGCCCCTGGCCGGGGCGCTGCCGGCCGAGATCGCGGCGCCCATGGCCGACTGGTACGCCGACAGCGGAGCCGAACTCGTCACCCACGCGCGCGTGGCCCGTGTCGAGCCGGGCGCCGTGGTCCTGGAGTCCGGGCGGCGGCTGCCGGCCGGGGCCGTCCTCGTCGGCATCGGGGCCAGGCCCGCGACCGGCTGGCTGGCCGGCTCGGGCATCGCGCTGGGCGCCGACGGCTCGGTCACGGCCGACGAACGGCTGCGCACCTCGGTCGCCGATGTGTACGCGGTCGGCGACTGCGCGTCCTTCCCCTCCCGCCGGTACGGCGAGCGGCTGCTGGTCCACCACTGGGACAACGCCCTCCAGGGGCCGCGCACGGTAGCGGCTGACGTGATCGGCGAGACGCCGCAGATCTACGACCCGGTGCCGTACTTCTGGTCCGAGCAGTTCGGCCGCTTCGTCCAGTACGCGGGACACCACGCGGCCGCCGACACCCTGATCCGGCGCGGCGACCCGTCGGGTCCGGCCTGGTCGGTCTGCTGGCTGCGGGAGGAGCGGCTGGTCGCGGTGCTCGCCGTCGGCAGGCCCCGGGACCTGGCCCAGGGCCGCAAGCTCATCGAGTCCGGAGCCCCGGTGGACCCGGTCCGCGCCGCCGACCCCGCCGTGCCGCTCAAGTCGGCGGTCCGCCGGGAGGTGAGCCGACCGTGACGGCGCGCGCCCTGAAGGGCTGAGTCCGGGTATCGGCTGTCAGTGCGGGATGGCAGGCTTGTCCCGTGACCGAGATTGACGCAAAAACCGATGCTCTCATCCCCGCCTGGCTGCACCTCCCCGATATCGCCGAGATGTTCGACATCGAGGTGACCCGCGTACGCCAGCTGGTCAAGGACGGCAAGCTCATCGCCGTACGCCGTGGTGAGAACAGGGCGCTCCAGGTGCCCGCCGCCTTCATCGACGGCACCAAAGTGGTCAAGGGCCTCTCCGGGACCCTGACGCTCCTGCGGGACGACGGCTTCAGCGACGAGGAGATGCTGGAGTGGCTCTTCACCCCCGACGAGACCCTGCCCGGCACGCCCGCGCAGGCGTTGAGCGAGAATCGCGGGACGGAGGTGAAGCGCCGGGCCCAGGCGCTCGCCCTCTGAGCAGAGTGTGATCACCTCGCGGTGTACGGACCGGGCCTGCCCCGGGCCGTACACCGCGGTCCATCGCTGTCCGGCCGCCCAGCTGTCCAACGGCCCGGCAGCCCGCCGCCGTCCATGGGGGGAACGCCCGATGTCCACCGCACCCGCACTGCTGTCCGATGCCCGCCTGTACCTCTGCACGGACGCGCGCAGGCGCCAGGGGGACCTGCCCGAGTTCCTGGACGCAGTCCTGGCCAACGGCGTGGACATCGTCCAGCTCCGGGACAAGGGCATGGAGGCGGCCGAGGAGCTGGACCACCTCCAGGTCTTCGCCGATGCCTGCCGCAGGCACGGCAAGCTGCTCGCGGTCAACGACCGGGCGGATGTCGCACACGCCATCGCGTCCGACGTGCTGCACCTGGGCCAGGGCGACCTGCCGGTGCCCGCGGCCCGTGCCCTGCTCGGCCCCGACGTGCTCATCGGCCGCTCGACCCACGCCGAGTCCGAGGTGGACGCGGCCGTCGCGGAGCCGGGCGTGGACTACTTCTGCACCGGCCCCTGCTGGCCCACCCCGACCAAGCCGGGACGGTACGCACCGGGGCTCGGCCTCGTGCGGTACGCGGCGGCGCTCACCACCTCGCGCCCCTGGTTCGCGATCGGCGGGATCGACGCGGGCAACCTGGACGAGGTGCTGGACGCGGGAGCGCGCCGAGTGGTGGTCGTCCGCGCGATCACCGAGGCGGACGACCCGGCCGCCGCCGCTGCTGCTCTCGCCGCCCGGGTCCGGGCCCGTACCGGGCAGGAAGCCGGATAGGGAGCCGGGCCGGGAGTCCCGGAGGGGGGATTCGGCAGGGGGCCGGGCGGTGAGCCCGGCAGGGAAGCGGACGCGGCAGTTCCGGAGGATCCGGGAAGTGTCCGATGGGTGGACAACTATCTCGCAAATCGGTCATAAGGTCCCGGCGTGGTTGGGGTAGCGGCAAGCCCTGACTAATCTGCCCGTATGGCCTTCGGCACCTCATCCACCAGAACCGACCACGCCCCGACCGTGCGTGACCTGCTCGCGACCGGCAGGACGCTGTACTCCTTCGAGTTCTGGGCGCCCAAGACCGAGAAGGGCGAGCGGAACCTGTGGAACGCGCTGCGCCGCGTCGAGGCGGTGGCACCCAGCTTCGTCTCCGTGACCTACGGCGCGGGCGGTTCGTCGCGTGCGGGCACGGTCAGGGCCACCGAGCAGATCGCGTCCGACACCACGCTCACCCCGGTCGCGCACCTCACGGCCGTCGACCACTCCGTCGCCGAGCTCCGCAACATCATCGGCCAGTACGCGGACGCCGGAATCCGCAACATCCTGGCCGTGCGCGGCGACCCGCCCGGTGACCCGATGGGCGAGTGGGTCAAGCACCCGGAAGGCGTCATGTACGCCGCCGACCTGGTCCGGCTGATCAAGGAGTCCGGCGACTTCTGCGTCGGCGTCGCGGCCTTCCCCGAGATGCACCCGCGCTCGGAGAACTGGGAGAGCGACATCCGGCATTTCACCGACAAGTGCCGCGCCGGTGCCGACTACGCGATCACCCAGATGTTCTTCGACCCGGAGGACTACCTGCGGATGCGCGAGCGGGTCGTCGCCGCCGGCTGCGACACCCCGGTCATTCCGGAAGTCATGCCGATCACCAATGTGCGGCAGTTGGACCGGTTCGCACAGCTCAGCAACGCACACTTCCCGTCCGACCTGAAAGAGCGCATCCACGCGGTCAAGGACGACCCGGCCGCTGTACGCTCCATTGGCATCGAGTTCGCTACGGAGTTCTGCGCGAGGCTGCTCTCCGAGGATGTCCCTGGGCTGCACTTCATCACGCTGAACAACTCCACCGCGACCCTCGAAATCTACGAGAATCTCGGACTGCACAAGCAGTCCTGACCGGCACATCCGCCCCCCGCACGGGGCGGTGGCCGCAGAGAGGGGCGTACATGGGCTGGACGGTCCTCTATGTCGGGTTCGCATTCGTCGCGCTGTGGCTGCTGGGCGAAGTGCTCCTCCAGTACAAGGCCAGGCTGCGCTGGCGGCTGCTCGCCTTCGCCGGATTCCTCGGCGTGGTCATCGGTGTGCTGCTGCACTCCGTGCCGGTGATCGTGGTCGGGGCCATTGCGTTCGCCGTCGGCCAGCTGTACGTCACGCTCTCCTTCCGGCGCGGCTTCTCGACCGGCTGGGCCATAAAGGGCGCACCCCGGGAGAAGAAACGGCGCAGGGCACGCGGCGGGAGCGCGGCGAAGGACCCGGTACTCGAAGTCTCGGACCTGGAGTACGAGCAGCCCGGGCAGGAGCAGCCGGGCAGCCAGGACCAGCTGGACGGCACACAGCCGGACGGCACGCAGCGGGGCGGCCACGAGGACGCCTTCGCGCAGCACGGCCACGGCCAGGACCAGGATCACGACGGCTACGGGCAGCCCGCGTACGGCGGCAGCGGCTACGGGACGGACGAAGGCTCCGGCTACGACGGATCCGCCTACCCGCCGCACACCGCGGACTCCGCCGGCTCCCCGCAGTCGCAGACCCCCGAGCCCATGGCCGCCGGCGTCTACGCCCCGCAGCCGATGCCCGACGACACCGGCCAGTACGGCATATACAGCGACACGGCGTACGGAACCGGAGCGCAGTACGGCTCCGGCTACGACCGCAACGGCCAGAACGGCCAGTCGTACGACGGCCAGTACGGCTACGGCGGCGAGCAGCAGCAGTACTCCGCCTACTCGGACCCGTACATCGGCGCGGGCCAGTACGGAGCCTCCTACGGAGGCCAGCAGCAGTACACCGATCCGTACGCGGACCAGTACGCCAACGACACCCCGCCCGGCGGGGTCTGGGTCCCGCAGCAGCGCGACACCGAACCGGCGTACGGCGCCCCGTACACCCCGCAGTACGACGAGTACCCCGAGCACCCCGAGCCCCCGGGGCAGCCGCCGTACCAGAGCGGTCACAACGGCTACAACGAGCAGCAGCGGTACTGAGAGCCGGCGGCGGCGCCGGGCGCGGGACGCACCGACCCGGCGCGGGCGGCCGGTGCCGCGCCGTCCGCCGGGCGCTCACTGCGAGCCGCGGAACCCCTCGCCCTCGACGATCAGCCCGGCGGCCAGCGCCCCGGACATTCCGGCGTGAGCGAGTCCGCCGCCCGGGTGCGACCAGCCGCCCGCCAGATACAGGCCGGGCAGCGGCGACCGGTTGGGGGCGGGCAGCAACTGCCCCTGCGCACCGGCCAGGGCGGGCCCGGGTACCCGGAGCGAACCGGTTTCCCGCAGGGTGTCGGCGGGGGTCCGTACCTCGCGCCACAGCACGCGCTCGCGCAGCCCGGGCACGGCGGTCTCCGCGGCTGCCACCACCCGGTCGGCGAACGCCGCAGCGTGTTCCTCGGTGGCCCACTCCTGCGCGCCGCCGACGGTCCCGCCGGTGACCGGCACGGTGACCGTCAGCGTGAGGGACTCGTGACCCGGGCCGGGGACCAGCGCCGGATCGTCCGGGCGCAGCACCGTCACCATCGGCAGGGCGCGCTCCGTCCGGTGCACCACGGTGCGGTGGACGGTGCCCGCTTCCCGGTCCCCGCGCAGCGCGAGGCAGACCACGAACCGTCCGGTCCGCAGGTCCGTCTCCCGGTGCGGCCGCTCGTGGGCCGACGGCAACGGGGCGCCCGCGACCACCTGATCGGCATCGACGCCACTCCCGTCGGCCAGCTCCAGACCACAGGCCCGGCCGTCCTTCTCGCGTACGCCGGTGACCTCGGCCGAGAACACGAACTCGACCTTCCGCGCCAGGCACCGCGCGTACACCGCGTCCGCCAGCGCGCGCATCCCCCCGCGCACGTACCAGTTGCCGAAGGTCTGCTCCATGTACGGCAGAACGGCCGCCGACGCCGGCGCGGTCAGCGGATCGAAACCGTAGGACAGCGCGTAGCTCGCCAGCAGGGCTGCCAGCCTCGGATCCCGCAGCTCCCTGCCGCCGATCTCGCCGAGCGTGGACGTGCCGCGCCGCAGCAGCCCGGTCCTGAGCGCCGGGTACGGATCGCGGCCGAGCGGGCCGGGATCGGCGGGCAGCGGCTCTTCGAGGAGCGGGCGCCTGGTCCTGTCCCAGGTCTCCCGCGCCCGGTCGAGGAACGCACCCCAGCGGGCGCCCGCGCCGCCGCCCAGCGCCGCGTCCAGGGCCGCGACGGCCCCGGCGCGTGAGGCGTTCGGCAGCACGACGTCGGTCCCGTCGTCGAAGAGATGGCGGCTCGCCGGGTCCACCTGCACGAGTTCGACGCACTGCTCCAGCGGTTCACGGCCCGTCTTCACGAACAAGTCGCGGTAGACGGCGGGAAGTTGGAGCAGTCCGGGCCCGGTGTCGAAGGCGAAGCCGTCGCGTGCGAAGCGGCCCACCGCCCCGCCGTGGGTCGCCGTACGTTCGTACACCGTCACCCGGTGGCCTGCCACAGCCAGCCGGGCGGCAGCCGCCATGGCGCCCATCCCGGCGCCGATCACCGCAATCCGTGCCATGGCGGGAACTTTATCGGTGCCCTGCGCGCCCCCGGTGGGGTGGCGCACACACGTCTGAGTATCCGTACCTAGAGGCAGAGATGAGTAGTTACGCGGATGGGCCCCCACCTGCGAAGACGGCAGAGTGTGGGACACGGAAGGGGCGCAGCGCCGGCACTGCCGACACGGGGCGGCGGAACGGCGCGGCTCCCCCGACGAGTACGGGATGTACGGGGGAGTACAGCGGGGGAGTACGGGGGAAGCGCCGCCAGGAACGGCCCGGGAGACCGGGCCGGGACGGGCGGCGCTCTTTCTTTGTGAAGGCCCAGGTCAGAGCCGATTGTCAGTGGTGGCCCGCACGATGGGCACAGACGGCCACAGTGCCGTCACACGACGACAGGAGGTTCCGTCATGGCCGGCTCGAACGCCGCACCAGCCCACCGGCACCGTGTCACCGCCCCTGCCCCTTCACTTGTCCCCGCTCCATTCGTCCCCGCGGGCGACATCCACCCGGTCGCGCGCCGCAGCACGGCGCCCGCTGCCGCCCTCGACCTGCTGACCCAGGCGCGGGCCGGACTGGACGAGGCCGCCGGGCTCGAAGCGCCCAACGAGCGGTACGCGACGGCCCACCTTGCCGCGCTGCGTACCGCCGCCGCGGTCCTCGCCTCGCGGGCCAGGCCCGAGGAGGTGCCGCGCAGGAAAGCGGGCGGCCCCCGCCGCCGGAACGCCATCCGTACGGCCTGGGAGCTGCTGCCGGAGCTCGCGCCCGAGCTGACCGAGTGGAGTGCCCTCTTCGCCTCCGGAGCCGGCCGCAGGGCCAGGGCCGAGGCCGGTATACCGGGCGCGGCGAGCAGCCGCGACGCCGACGATCTGCTGCGCGACGCGGCCATGTTCCTGCGCCTGGTCGAGCGGTTGCTGGCCCTCCAGCCGGTGCTGCCGCGGCCCGGGACGGAGCAACCCCCACGGGGTGAGCACGTGGGGTGACCAGGGGGACCTTCCAAGGCAATAGGGTGGGAGCCAGTCTTTGCTGTCTACGGCCCGCCGTCCGCGGCGGCACCGCGCCGAGGAGTCAACCGCCGTGTCGGACCAGCCGCGCCCCCGCGCCTCCCTTCGTACCGCCGTGGTGTGGGACGTACTCAAGGACGCCCTCGACCGTCGGGCCGAAGCGTCCGGCCGGTCCACCCTGGACGTCCTGGACACCGGCGGCGGCACCGGGAACTTCGCGGTGCCCGTCGCCCTCCTCGGTCACCGGGTCACCGTGGTCGACCCCAGCCCCAACGCGCTCTTCGGCCTGGAGCGCAGGGCCGCGGAGGCCGGGGTCGCGGACCGGGTGCGCGGGGTGCAGGGCGATGTGCTCGGCCTGTTCGACGTGGTGGAGCGCGGCGGATACGACGCGGTGCTCTGCCACGGCGTCCTCGAATACGTGGAGGACCCGGCCGAGGGCATCAGGAACGCGGTGGACGCGCTCCGCCCCTCCGGCGCGCTCAGCCTGCTCGCCGCCGGGCTCGGTGGCGCCGTCCTGGCCCGGGCGCTGGCCGGGCACTTCAGCGAAGCCAGGCAGGCGCTGACGGACCCGGCGGGACGCTGGGGCGACGGCGACCCGGTGCCCCGGCGCTTCAGCGCGGAACAGCTCACCGGGCTGGTCACCACGGCCGGTCTGGAGGTCGGCGCGGTGCACGGTGTCCGGGTCTTCGCCGACCTGGTTCCCGGGGTTCTGGTCGACACCGAGCCGGGTGCCCTGGAGGCTCTGCTGAAGCTGGAGGCGGCCGCGGCGGAGCTGCCCGCCTTCCACTCGGTCGCCACCCAGCTGCACGTTCTGGGCGAGAAGCAGGGCTGATCAGCAGTGCAGTCGCGCACGGACTGACACACAGGCCCCCCATACGGGGGCTAGTCCCCGTATGATCGGGGTAACCATCCGGCATGACGGTCCGGCCGTCGGGGAATGCACGCCCCGGCAGCTGTGCCTGCATGGCGGCCCGGATGGTGAATTGGCGTAGAGGGCGGGTTTCACGGGGGCGAATCCCTGCCTATTCTGGAAGGGCCGCATCACGGTCGTACCCCGCGACCGACGAGTAGGAGGACTCCGTGCCGCTCTCGGAGCACGAGCAGCGCATGCTCGAGCAGATGGAGCGAGCGCTGTACGCCGAAGATCCCAAGTTCGCGACAGCGCTTGAGGGAAGCGGGCTGCGTACGTACACCCGTCGCCGGGTGTACCAGGCGATCGCTGGCTTTCTGGTGGGTATCGCCCTCCTCATGGCAGGAATGGTCGCTCAGCAGATCTGGATCAGTGTGGTGGGGTTCCTCGTCATGCTCGGCTGCGCGGTGCTCGCGGTCACCGGATGGCGCAAAGCGCCCAAGCCCGGTGAACAGCAACAGGCCGGAGCCCCGGCCCCGGGCCGGCAGGCCAGGAAACACCGTTCGGTGATGAATCGCATCGAGGAGCGCTGGCAGCGCCGCCGCGACGAACAGGGGCACTGACCCCGGCTGTCCGACGATGGACCAACGCTGGACCAGCAACGGACCAGCGATCGAGGGGCGACCGCCCGGAAGCGGTCGCCCCTCAGCCATGACCGGCCCCCGGCGGCCCGTGCGCGGGCGGTTCAGCCGCGCTGCCGGGAGGGCCGCAGATTCGCCATCCGCCTGCCCAGCCCCGCACGGCGGCGGCCCCAGCGGTCCGCCGCACGCTCCCGGCGCCGGGAGATCTCCCACACCACTCGTACGGATGAGGACGGCGCCAGCACCGCACGGACCCGTGTCACCCGGCCCGCACCGGTCCGCAGCGCGGCCCGGACCAGCAGGACGTCATCGGTGAGGCGGCCCACCTCACCGGCTCGGGGCGCGTACAGCACCTGCTCCACCGCGTGCGCGGCCCGGTGCACCGCATCGGCCGCCGGACCCGCCAGCCCACCGGTCCGTACGATCCGGTCGGCCGACTTCCGAGGGGTGAGCGAGTCATCGGGCCGGACCCCGTAGTCCCACGCCGAATCGGTGATCTCCCGCCAGGCCGACAGCGTCCGCTCTGCCGCCGACGCTCCGGCGGACCCGGGCGTGCGCCCGCCGGACCCCAGCCGCCGGGCCCGCGCTCTGATACGCCAGAGCATCGGCAGCACGAGCAGCAGGACCACGAGCAGTGCAGCCAGCCCCAGGCCCACCTCCGCGCCCAGGCCGGTGCCCCGGCCGGCCGGCGGCACTCCGCCGCCCTGTGCCGCTGCCCCGCACCCGCTGATCTTGCGCAGCTGCGGCGGACAGGCGGACGCCGCGGACGGGGTCGCCTCCGGAGCGGGCGATGACGTGGACTCCGGCTGCGCAGGAGAGGCCGGACCGTCGGAGGAGTTGTCCGCCTGGGTGTAGGACGGTACGGAACCACGGGTGGGCGTCGGCTCGAAGCGTGTCCAGCCCACCCCCTCGAAGTACAGCTCGGGCCAGGCGTGCGCGTCGCGCAGCCCGACCGACATCGTGCCGTCCGGCTGCGCGGTGCCCGGAGTGAAGCCCACCGAGACCCTGGCCGGGATGTGCAGCGTCCTGGCCATCGCCGCCATCGTGAAGGCGAAATGGACACAGAAGCCCTGCTTCTCCTTCAGGAAGCGCGCGATGGCTTCGGTACCGGTGCCCGACTGCACCTGAGTGTCGTAGGTGAAGCCGCCCTCCGACGCGAACCAGTCCTGCAGTTTGACCGCACGCTGGTAGTCGTTCGTGGCGCCCTTCGTCACCTGCTCCGCCGTGGATTTCACCACGCCGGGCAGCGAGCCCGGCACCTCCGTGTACTCCCGGAGCAGGGCGTCGGGCGCAGGCGGGGCCGAGGCCAGCTGCGCCGGCGTCGGCTGTACGACCAGGCTGTCCACGCCGTACTGCGCACCGCGGGTGGTCTGCCCGCGGTCGCCGACGAGCGTCCGCCCGGCCGGCTCGAAGCGCCAGCGGCCCTTGATGTCCACCTTCGTCGCCGGATAGGGGAGCGGCAGCCAGTTCTGCGCGTACCAGCCGGCCGCCGAGATATTGGTCTTGACCTCGGTGGTGCCCACATCGGAGCCGAGCCCCTCCGGTCTCGGCAGTTCCTTCGGAACGCCCTGGATCCGGCGCTCCGACGACTTCCACGCGGTGCCGTCGAACTGGTCCAGCGAGACGATCCGCAGATACATCCCGTCGGTGTCGACCGCGTTGGTGCGGTAGCGCAGCACCTCGCGGTCGTCGGACTGGGTGAGGCTGTTCTGCAGCGAGACCAGCGGGTTGACCGCGGAGATGGTCCCGCCGCCCCCGGCTCCGGTGCCCCGCCCCGCGCCGCCGAGCAGCCCGGTGTCCATCGCGGGCAGCGCGGCCGGGAGCACCAGGGCGAACCCCAGCGCGGCCACCCCGATGCGCCGCCCCGTGCGGACCGGCGCCGACGGGCCGCCCGTACCGCCCGTGGAACCGGCGCTCCCGCGCTCGCGGGGCGAGCCGCCGAAGACCCGTCCCCACTGGGAGAGCCTCTCCTTGCTCTCGGCCAGCAGGAGCAGCAGATAACCGGACGCGGCGAGCACGAACCACAGCCAGGCCGCGCTGCTCTGCGAGATGCCGGCCGCCACCGAGTACAGCGCGAGGAGCGGCAGTCCGGCCGGCGCGGCACTCCGGAACGTCACCGCCAGCGCGTCCACCAGCAGCCCGACCACCAGTACTCCGCCGAACAGCATCAGCCGTATGCTCGCGGTCGTCGGCGCCGGTATCGAGTACTGCCCGATGTCGTCGGCGCCCGTCCGCAGCATCGCCCCGAAATGCTCAACGGCCTCCGGGCCCGGCACGATGCCGCCGAGCGCCTGGCCGTGCGCGAAGACCACGGTCAGCATCAGCAGCGCGGTCACCGCCTGCGCCGCCACGGTCAGGGGCCGCGCCAGCGGGACCCGCCGGGCCAGCGCGCCCACGCCGCTCTGTACGGCCAGCAGCAGTGCGGCCTGGATGATCCACGTGACCGGCTGGACGAGCGGCAGCAGCGCACACGCGGCCAGCATCGTGGCCGCGTAGGCGCACAGCGCCAGCCTCGCCCGGCTGCTCATGACCATCCCCCTGTGCTTGCGCCTGTGCCTGCGGCGCCTGTG
Source organism: Streptomyces sp. NBC_00440 (assembly GCF_036014215.1). Taxonomy (NCBI): domain Bacteria; kingdom Bacillati; phylum Actinomycetota; class Actinomycetes; order Kitasatosporales; family Streptomycetaceae; genus Streptomyces; species Streptomyces sp. NBC_00440. Next base: position 1,839,240 of record NZ_CP107921.1, on the reverse strand, counting down.
CCACTGCCCGCGCCGGTTCCCGTCGCCGCCGTGCCGCCGCCCGTAGCCGCTGTGCCGCCGTACCAGGACGCCGGGCCCGTACCGCCGCGCTGCTGCCCCGCCTGCCGCCACAGCTCGGTGAGCACCGCCCCGGGCCCGACCTCCAGCGCGGTCCAGCCGGCGTCCCGCAGCAGCCGCAGTGTCCGGGTGCCGTCCTCCGCCGCCTCACCGTGCACCCAGGCGTCACTGTGCAGTACGAAGGCGACGGCGGCCCCACTGCGCTGCCGCATCCGGGCGGCGACCGCGGCCTGCTCCTCGTCCAGACTGCCGAAGAAGGCGACGAGAAGTCCTTCGTTCCCGCCGCGCAGCACGTCGTACGAGCGGGAGAGCCCGGCCCCGTCGGAGTGTCCGACGACGGCGAGCGTGTCCATCATCAGCCCGGCCGAGTCGGCGGACTCCTGGGTGGCCCCGGCGAATCCCCCCGAGCCCTCGCCCGGCACCGAGCTGCCCGTGTCCGTCAGCAGCCGTACCGAGAAGCCCCGTTCGAGCACGTGCACCAGCGCCGACGCCGCCCCCGACACGGCCCATTCGAAGGCCGAGTCCGGCCCCGCGCCCTGATAGGCGGTCCGGCGGGTGTCGAGCAGCACCGTGCAGCGGGCCCGCTGCGGCTGCTCCTCGCGGCGCACCATCAGCTCGCCGTAGCGGGCGGTGGAGCGCCAGTGCACCCGGCGCAGATCGTCGCCGTGCCGGTATCCGCGCGGGATCACATCGTCCTCGCCGGCCAGCGCGAGCGAGCGCTGTCTGCCGTCCCCGTACCCGGCCGACTCACCGGTCAGCCGGACCGGCGGCAGCTGCTCGGTCCTGGGAATCACCGTCAGGGTGTCGTGCGCGCTGAACGACCTGGTCAGCTCGCACATCCCGAACGGGTCGGTGAGCCGCAGCTGGAGCGGGCCCAGCGGATACCGCCCGCGCAGATCGGAGCGGACCCGGTACGACACCTCGCGCCGCCCGCCCGCCTCCACCCGGTCCAGGACGAAACGGGGCCGCGGCCCCAGCACGTACGGCACCCGGTCCTGGAGCATCAGCAGCCCCGTGGGCAGCCGCGAGACGTTGTCCATCCGCAGATGGACGCGGGCCTCGGACCCGGCGGGCACCCGGGCGGGGGAGAGCCGCCTGCTGGCCGCGACGCGGTACCGCGTACGGAACAGCACGGCCACGCACACCAGCGGCAGCACGGCGAGCAGCAGCCCCACCCGCAACAGATCGCTCTGGCCCAGGACATACGCGCAGACCGCCGCGGCGACACCTGCCGCGATGAACGAGCGGCCCCGTGTGGTCAGCCCCGACAGCGCGGTCCGCAGCCCGCCGCTGTCCTCGTCGGCGGCGGCCGGAGCACCCCCGACGGCCATCACAGCCGCCGGGCGCCGGGCTGCTGGTTGTTGTACGCGGGAACGGGAGTCCGCTGGAGGATCTCCAGGACGACCTGCTCGGCGGTACGGCGGTTCAACTGGGCCTGGGCCGTGGGCAGCAGCCGGTGCGCGAGCACCGCGACGGCCAGCGCCTGGACGTCGTCGGGCAGCGCGTACTCCCGTCCGCTCAGCGCCGCCGACGCCTTGGCGGCCCGCAGCAGGTGCAGGGTGGCGCGCGGGGAAGCGCCGAGTCTGAGGTCCGGGTGGCTGCGGGTGGCTGTCACCAGCTGCACCGCGTACCGCCGCACCGCGTCGGCGACGTGCACCGCGCGCACCGCGTCGATGAGCTTCAGGATCTCGTGGGCGTGCGCCACCGGCTGGAGGTCGTCGAGCGGTGAGACACCGCCGTGCACGTCGAGCATCTGGAGTTCGGCCTCGGGGCTGGGATAGCCGATGGAGACCCGCGCCATGAACCGGTCGCGCTGCGCCTCGGGGAGCGGGTAGGTGCCCTCCATCTCCACCGGGTTCTGCGTGGCCACCACCATGAACGGGGCGGGCAGCTCGTACGTCTTCCCGTCGATGGTGACCTGGCGCTCCTCCATCGATTCGAGCAGCGCCGACTGGGTCTTCGGCGATGCGCGGTTGATCTCGTCGCCGATCACGATCTGCGCGAAGATCGCCCCGGGCTTGAACTCGAAGTCGCGCCGCTGCTGGTCGAAGATCGAGACACCGGTGATGTCCGAAGGCAGCAGGTCGGGCGTGAACTGGATGCGCCGCACCGAGCAGTCGATGGTACGGGCCAGCGCCTTGGCCAGCATGGTCTTGCCGACGCCCGGCACATCCTCGATGAGGAGATGCCCCTCGGCGAGCAGCACGGTCAGCGAAAGCCGTACGACCTCGGGCTTGCCCTCGATCACACCCTCCACCGACCCGCGGATACGCTCCGCCGTGGTCGTCAGATCCGCGAGGCTCGCTCGATCGTCATAGGTCGTCACCCGGCCCTCCTCGGCCCTACTCCCACGCTCCTGAGAAGCAGGGGATACCCGTCCACGGGCCTGGGCGCTGCGTACGGCCCCGGCCCAACCCCGAACAGCTGACGCCCCGCCCGGAGGGATCCGGACGAGGTGTCGCCCTCGCATTGTTGTTGCCGTTACCGCTTCGTGTCACTCGCATGTGGACAAGTGGGCCGGATATGTCGCAGGTTGCCGTGGTTTCGTCCTGCTCCGAGGGTGCGAACGGCAGCCCGGGACCTCACTCCTGAGGGTTCTGACCGGCCGGGTCGATCTCGCGCAGAAGCCCCGCCCGTACGTCGAAGACGAAGCCCCGGACGTCGTCGGTGTGCAGCAGGAAGGGCGAGGTCCGCACACGCTGCATCGACTGGCGTACGTCCTGGTCGACATCGCGGAAGGACTCCACAGCCCAGGGCGGACGCTGACCCACCTCTTCCTCCAGCTCGATCCGGAAGTCCTCGGTGAGGCTCTCCAGACCGCAGCTGGTGTGGTGGATCAGTATCACGCTCCGGGTGCCCAGGGCGCGCTGGCTGATGGTCAGGGACCGGATGACGTCGTCGGTGACCACACCGCCCGCGTTGCGGATCGTGTGGCAGTCACCGAGATCGAGCCCGAGAGCCTTGTGCAGGTCGAGTCGCGCGTCCATGCACGCGACCACAGCCACCTGGAGTACGGGGCGCGCGTCCATGCCAGGGTCCTTGAACGCCTCGGCGTAGTGGCGGTTGGACTCGACGAGCCGGTCGGTCACCGTTCCGCCGTCGGACACAGCCAGGTGCGGACGGGACGGGGTGGGCTCTGCGGGAGAGTGCGCAGCGGTCGACATGTGTATGACGGTAGCCGCCGTTGATCGAACGGTCCTGCCAGGGGGCCGGAAAAAAAGTGTCAACACGGGCGGTTGTGAGCTAATCCACAGCGGTGATGGCCAGTAACCCGTTCGGGTGAAAGCCGGGGTTCGCGGCGCGCTGGGCGGTTGATTGACCGGGGGGACGAGTGGACTAAAGTGGCGCGAAGTGGGAGGCGTGAGCGTCGTCACGTGCTGTACGGGCGCACTCCTCACGGTCACTCACCGCAGACACATCTGCTTGACGGACACATCCCGCACACCCGCGCATGCGCGGCGTACGTACGGCCCGGCCCTCTCCCGCTCGCCGGCCGGCCGACGCCCTTCCCGGCGCCGGCGGGCCGTCCCCTTCCGAGCGGGCGGGGACCCGGCAGTACGTCCGGCCGCGCCGTACCTGAGAGGGCGCATGAGCCAGTCCCGACATGTCCCGGTGATGCTCCAGCGATGCCTGGACCTGTTGGCCCCGGCGCTCGCCCAGCCCGGTGCGGTCGTCGTCGACTGCACCCTCGGCCTCGGCGGCCACAGCGAGGCGCTCCTTTCGACCTTCCCGGCGGCCCGGCTGATCGCACTCGACCGCGACAAGGAAGCCCTGCGGCTCTCCGGCGAGCGGCTCGCGCCGTTCGGCGACCGGGCCACCTTGGTGCACGCCGTCTACGACGAACTGCCCGAGGTCCTGGACCGGCTGGACGTCCCGCGCGTACAGGGAGTCCTCTTCGACCTCGGCGTCTCGTCGATGCAGCTGGACGAGGCGGACCGCGGTTTCGCCTATGCCCAGGACGCCCCGCTCGACATGCGGATGGACCAGACGACCGGCATGGGCGCCGCGGAGGTGCTCAACACCTACCCGCCCGGCGAACTGGTCCGGATCCTGCGCGCGTACGGCGAGGAGAAGCAGGCCAAGCGGATCGTCTCCGCTGTCGTACGGGAGCGCGAGAGGGAACCGTTCACCAACAGCGCCCGGCTGGTCGAGCTGATCCGCGACTCGCTGCCGCAGGCCGCCAAGCGCACCGGCGGCAACCCCGCCAAGCGCACCTTCCAGGCCCTGCGCATCGAGGTCAACGGCGAACTGACCGTGCTGGAGCGTGCCATTCCGGCCGCCGTGAAGAGCCTCGCCGTGGGCGGGCGCATCGCCGTCCTCTCGTACCACTCGCTTGAGGACCGGCTGGTCAAACAGGTCTTCGCGGCGGGCGCTGCCAACACGGCGCCGGCCGGTCTGCCGGTGGTTCCCGAGCGTTACCAGCCACGGCTCAAGCTCCTCACCCGCGGTGCGGAACTTCCCGCGGAGGAGGAGGTCGCGGACAACAGGCGCGCGGCACCCGCCCGGTTGCGGGGTGCGCAGCGCATCCGCGAGGAGGCGCTGTGAGCAAGCCGCCCCGGCAGTTGAAGGGCCGGGCCGCGCGGCTCGCCGCGCTGATGCCGGCCGGGCCCGGCAGAGCGGCCCGGATGCCCTTCGTGCTGCTGGTCGTGGTGCTGCTCGGCGGTGGCCTGATCACGCTCCTGCTGCTCAACTCGGCGCTGAACGAAGGTTCCTTCAAGCTCAGCAAGGACCAGAAGCAGATCACCGAGCTGACCGACGAGGAACAGGCGCTGCAGCGGGACGTCGACGGCCGCTCCGCACCCGGGGCGCTGGAGAAGCGGGCCCGCGAACTCGGCATGGTGCCGGGCGGCGGCCCCGCCTTCCTCGACCCGGACGGCAAGGTCCTGGGCCAGGCCGCCGAGTCCACGGCGCAGCCCGCACCGCCGCCCCCGGCCACGCCCAAGCCGTCCGCCACCCCTTCGGCACCGGCCGCGACCCCCTCGGGCGGCGCGCCCTCCGCGCCGGCCGGCACGACAGCGGCGCCGACCCATACCCCCGGCAGGTGACGCAGTGCCGTCCAAGGAACCCCCGCGCCGCCGCGTACCAGGACCCGCGCGTCCGGCACGGCCCGCCGCACGGAGCGCACGCCCGGGGCAGCGCCGCCCGCGCCCCGCACGCCGGCCCAGGACACTGCGGCTCGGCAGCCCGCGCCCCCGGCTGCGGCTCGTCAGCCTCGCCCTGGCCCTCGTGATGGCGGTCTTCGTCGTACGGCTGCTCCAGGTCCAGGCCATCGACGCGAGTGCCTACACGGCCAAGGCGGACAAGAACCGCTATCTCAGCCACACGCTGACCGCCGAGCGCGGGGAGATCACCGACCGCAGCGGTGTGGCCCTGGCCGCCAGCGTCGACGCGTACGACATCACGGCCGACCCCACGATGTTCAGCCGGGCCCAGAGCCACGCAACCGACGCCCCCGAGCAGGCGGGCGCTCTGCTCGCGCCGATCCTCGGTGAGGACGCCGAGGCGATCGCGCGGAAACTCAGGACGCCCGACACCCGTTACGTACTGCTGGCGAGCCGGCAGACCCCGCAGGTCTGGAACCAGATCAAGGACCTGAAGAACGTCTTCGCGCAGAAGGCGTCCGCGGACAAGGCCAAGGGCGGCAAGGGTGCCGATGTGATGGCCGGGGTCTTCCAGGAGCCGAGCACCAAACGCGTGTATCCGAACGGCGACCTCGCAGCCGGGGTGCTCGGCTGGGTCAACTCGGCGGGCCAGGGCGCCGGCGGCCTGGAGTCCTCGCTGAACAAGGAGCTGGCGGGCAAGAACGGCAAGATCACCTATGCCCAGTCGGGCGGCCGTACGGTGCCGACCGCCGGGACGAGCGAGAAGCCGGCCGTCCCCGGCTCGGACGTCGAACTGACCCTGGACCGCGACATCCAGTGGGCCGCGCAGAGCGCCATCGCCGCCCAGGTGAAGGAGTCCAGGGCCGACCGCGGCTATGTGGTGGTGCAGGACACCAGGAGCGGTCAGGTCCTCGCCATGGCCGACGCGCCCGGCTTCGACCCCAACGACCTGACCCACGCCGACCCCGCCGCACTCGGCAACGCCGCGGTCCAGGACGCCTACGAGCCGGGCTCCGTCAGCAAGATCATGTCCATGGCCGCCATCATCCAGCAGGGGGTGGCCACCCCGACGACCCATGTCACCGTCCCCAACCGGCTGCACCGCGGGGACCGGCTCTTCAAGGACGACGTCGACCACGACACCTGGTCGCTGACGCTCAACGGCGTACTGGCCAAGTCCAGCAACATCGGCACCATCGAGGCCGCGGGCCAGCTCGGCAAGACGCAGCCCGAGGCCAACAGGGTCCTCTACTCCTATCTGCACAAGTTCGGCATCGGAAGTCCCACCGGGGTCGGCTTCCCCGGCGAGACATCGGGGATCCTGGCCAAGCCGCAGGACTGGTCGACGTCCCAGCAGTACACGATCCCGTTCGGACAGGGGCTCTCGCTCAGCGCGCTCCAGGCGGCCTCCGTGTACTCCACGATCGCCAACGGCGGTGTACGCGTGCAGCCCTCGCTGATCAGCGGCATCAAGGGCCCCGACGGCCGCTTCACCCCGTCGCCGGCCCCGAAGGAGAGCCGGGTCGTGAGCGAGCGGACGGCGAAGACGGTCTCCCGGATGCTGGAGTCGGTCGTCAGCGATGTGGAGGGCACCGGCATCTCCGCCCGTATCCCCGGCTACCGGGTCGCGGGCAAGACGGGAACGGCCAACCGGGTGGACCCGAAGACAGGCCGCTACAGCGGATACACCGCCTCCTTCGCGGGCTTCGCCCCCGCCGACAAACCCCGGGTCACCGTCTACTGCGCCATCCAGAACCCCACCAGCGGAAGCCACTTCGGCGGCTCCACCTGTGGCCCTGTCTACAAAAAGGTCATGGAGTTCGCCCTCAAGACCCTCCAGACCCCGCCGACCGGCAAGAAGGCCGACCCGCTGCCGGTCACCTTCGGCCCTCACCAGTGACTGGGAACCATCAGTGACGACGATCACCCCCGAGCCGGGGAACCGGAACACCGCCGCACCCTCACTTCGCGGGGAGCCCGGTGCGCCCGGTACGCTCACCGCCGTGCCACACGCTGATCAGTACCAAATCGCCCAGAAAGACCTTTCTGTGACCTATCCGGGAGCACCCCGTCCGGCCGAGGTCCGACCGACCCCTCTGGGGGATCTGGCAGGACGAGTGGGCATCGCGTCACCCGGTGCCGCTGAGGTCACCGGCATCACCCATGACTCCCGGGCCGTGCGGCCCGGAGACCTGTACGCCGCACTCCCCGGCGCCCGGCTGCACGGCGCCGACTTCGTCGAGCAGGCGGCAGGCCTGGGAGCCGCCGCGGTGCTCACGGACCCCACGGGCACCGAACGGGCCGAGGCCACCGGGCTCCCCGTGCTGACCGTCCCCGACCCGCGGGCCGTCATGGGCGAACTGGCCGCGGAGATCTACGGCCACCCCGGCCGCGATCTCCTCCAGATCGGCATCACCGGCACATCGGGCAAGACCACCACGGCGTATCTGGTCGAGGGCGGCATCCGGGCGGCCGGGCACCTCAGCGGCCTCATCGGCACGGTCGAGATGCGGATCGGCGACGAGCGCATCAAGTCCGAGCGCACCACCCCCGAAGCCACCGACCTCCAGGCGCTGTTCGCGGTCATGCGCGAGCGCGGGGTCGACACGGTCGCCATGGAGGTCTCCAGCCACGCGCTGGTGCTCGGCCGGGTCGACGCCTGCGTCTTCGACGTCGCGGTCTTCAACAACCTCAGCCCGGAGCACATGGAGTTCCACTCCGGGATGGAGGACTACTTCCAGGCCAAGGCACAGCTGTTCACCCCGCTGCGCAGCAAGGTCGGCGTCGTCAACTACGACGACGAGTACGGCCGCCGGCTCGTCGACGAGGCGACCGTCCCCATCACCACCTTCTCCGCCGAGGGGCATCCGGACGCCGACTGGCGGGCCGAGGACGTCGAAGTCGCCCTGTTCACCAGCACCTTCACCGCCGTCGGCCCGCAGGGACAGCGCATCGCCGCCACCTCGCCGCTGGCCGGCCCCTTCAACGTGGCCAACACCCTCGCCGCGATCGTCACCCTCGCCGTCGCGGGCACCGACCCGCAGACCGCGGCCGACGGCATCGCCGCCGTCCCCGGGGTGCCGGGCAGGCTGGAGCGGGTGGACGCCGGGCAGCCGTACCTCGCCGTCGTCGACTACGCGCACAAGACGGACGCCGTCGAGTCGGTGCTGCGCGCTCTGCGCAAGGTCACCGAGGGCAGCCTGCACATCGTGCTCGGCTGCGGCGGCGACCGCGACAAGACCAAACGCGGCCCGATGGGCGCGGCGGCTGCCCGCCTCGCCGACACCGCCGTACTGACCTCCGACAACCCGCGCGGCGAGGACCCCCTCGCGATCCTCGCCGCGATGATCGCCGGCGCCGCCGAGGTCCCGGTGCACGAGCGCGGCGACGTGCTGATCGACTCCGACCGCGCGGCGGCCATCGCCGCGGCCGTGGCCCGCGCCCGCCCCGGCGACACCGTGCTGGTCGCAGGCAAGGGCCATGAGCAGGGCCAGGACATTGCCGGCGTGGTACGCCCCTTCGACGACCGCCAGGTCCTCCGCGCAGCAATCGAGCGCGCAGCAATCGAGAACAACAGTCAGGGATGACCAAGTGATCGCCCTTTCCCTCTCCGAGATCGCCGACATCATCGGCGGGCAGTCGCACGACATACCGGATCCGTCCGTCCTGGTCACCGGTCCTGTCGTCACCGACTCCCGCGCGGTGCGGCCCGGCAGTCTCTTCGTCGCGTTCGCCGGTGAGCGCGTAGACGGCCACGACTACGCGCGGAGCGCCGTCGAAGCCGGAGCGTCGGCCGTGCTGGCCACCCGGCCCGTCGGCGTGCCGGCCATCGTGGTGCCCGACGTGACCGCCGCGCTCGGGACGCTCGCGCGTACCGTCGTGGAGCGCCTGGGTACCGAAGTCGTCGCACTCACCGGTTCCGCCGGCAAGACGTCGACCAAGGACCTGATCGCCCAACTCCTGGAGCGCAAGGGTCCGACGGTCTACCCGGAAGGAAATCTGAACAACGAGATCGGCCTGCCCCTCACCGCGCTGCGGGCCGACGAGAACACCCGTTACCTGGTTCTCGAAATGGGTGCGCGCTACATCGGCGACATCCGCTACCTCACCGGCCTGGTGCCGCCGAAGACCGGTCTCGTCCTCAACGTCGGGACCGCGCACATCGGGGAGTTCGGCGGCCGCGAGCAGATCGCCCAGGCCAAGGGCGAGATGGTCGAGTCGCTTCCGGAGCACGGCGTCGCCGTGCTCAACGCCGACGACCCGCTCGTACGTGCCATGTCCTCCCGGACCAAGGCGCGCCTCCTGCTCTTCGGAGAGGCGGATGAAGCGGACGTACGTGCCGAGAAGGTCCGCCTGACCGACACCGGGCAGGCCGCATTTACGCTGCACACACCCACCGGGTGCAGCGAGGTGACCTTGCGCCTGTACGGTGAGCACCACGTGTCGAACGCGCTCGCCGCGGCCGCCGTCGCACATGAGTTGGGCATGTCCGCTGACGAGATCGCAACGGCGCTCTCCGAGGCAGGCACGCTCTCCCGCTGGCGCATGGAGGTCACCGAGCGTCCGGACGGTGTGACGGTCGTCAACGACGCCTACAACGCGAACCCCGAATCCATGCGAGCCGCGCTGCGTGCGCTGGCGGCCATGGGCAAGGCCTCACAGGCGAAGGGGGGACGCACGTGGGCGGTGCTCGGTCAGATGGCCGAGCTCGGAGACGAGTCACTCGCCGAGCACGACGCGGTCGGACGGCTGGCCGTCCGGCTCAACGTGAGCAAGCTCGTGGCAGTCGGGGGCAGGGAAGCGTCCTGGCTGCAACTGGGCGCCTATAACGAGGGTTCGTGGGGTGAGGAGTCGGTGCACGTGTCCGACGCGCAGGCGGCCGTCGACCTGTTGCGCAGTCAACTGCGTGAGGGAGACGTCGTGCTGGTGAAGGCGTCCAGGTCGGTGGGGTTGGAGCAGGTGGCGAACGCGCTGCTCGACGGTGGTACCGAGGGCGAGGTCGCCGCCCGATGAAGCAGATTCTCTTCTCGGGAGTCATCGGACTCTTCCTCACCCTGGTCGGCACACCGCTGCTGATCAAGCTGCTCGCCCGCAAGGGGTACGGGCAGTTCATCCGGGACGACGGACCGCGCGGCCACCACGGCAAGCGCGGTACGCCGACCATGGGTGGTATCGCCTTCATCCTGGCCACGATCATCGCGTACCTCGCCACCAAGCTGATCACCGGCGACCCGATGACGTTCTCGGGTGTGCTGGTGCTCTTCCTGATGGCGGGGATGGGTCTGGTCGGGTTCCTCGACGACTACATCAAGATCGTCAAGCAGCGCTCGCTGGGCCTGCGGGCCAAGGCGAAGATGGCCGGCCAGCTGATCGTCGGTATCGCCTTCGCCGTCCTGGCCCTGATGTTCAAGGACTCGCGCGGCTACACGCCGGCCTCCACGAAGCTCTCCTTCGTCTCGGACTTCGGCTGGTCGATCGGACCGGTCCTCTTCGTCGTCTGGGCGCTGTTCATGATCCTGGCCATGTCGAACGGGGTGAACCTCACCGACGGCCTCGACGGCCTCGCCACCGGTGCCTCCGTGATGGTCTTCGGCGCGTACACCTTCATCGGTGTCTGGCAGTTCCAGGAGTCCTGCGCCAACGCGGCGACCCTGACCAACCCCAGCGCCTGCTTCGAAGTCAGAGACCCACTGGACCTGGCAGTCGTCGCATCGGCCCTGATGGGCGCCTGCTTCGGCTTCCTGTGGTGGAACACATCGCCCGCCAAGATCTTCATGGGCGACACCGGGTCGCTGGCGCTGGGCGGCGCGCTCGCCGGGCTCGCCATCTGCTCCCGCACCGAGTTCCTGATGGCCATCCTCGGCGGCCTCTTCGTCCTGATCACCATGTCCGTCGTGATCCAGGTCGGCTCCTTCAAGATGACCGGCAAGCGCGTCTTCAAGATGGCGCCACTCCAGCACCACTTCGAACTCAAGGGGTGGTCCGAAGTCCTTGTCGTGGTCCGCTTCTGGATCATCCAGGGCATGTGCGTGATCGTCGGCCTCGGGCTCTTCTACGCGGGCTGGGCGGCCGCCAAGTGATCTGGCAGGGCAAGCGCGTCACCGTGGCGGGCATGGGCGTCTCCGGGCTTCCGGCGGCGCGCGCCCTGCACGGCCTCGGCGCCGAGGTCACCGTCGTCAACGAGGGCGCGGACGAGCGCGCCCGCGCCCAGGCCGCCGAACTCACCGCGCTGGGCATCACGGTGCGCCTCGGCGACGCGACGACCCTGCCGGACGGCACCGAACTGGTCGTCACCGCCCCCGGCTGGCGGCCGGACAAGCCGCTCTTCCTGGCGGCGGCCGAAGCAGGGGTGCCGGTCTGGGGCGACGTCGAACTCGCCTGGCGGCTGCGGCGTCCGGGCGCCGCGCCCTGGCTCGCGGTCACCGGCACCAACGGCAAGACCACGACCGTACGGATGCTCGCCTCGATCCTGCGCGCCGCCGGGCTGCGCACCGAGGCCGTCGGCAACATCGGCGTCTCGCTCCTGGACGCCGTCCTCGGCGACGAGGAGTACGACGTACTGGCCGTGGAGCTCTCCAGCTACCAGCTGCACTGGGCGCCCAGCCTGCGCGTCCACTCGGCCGCCGTGCTCAACCTGGCGCCCGACCACCTCGACTGGCACGGCTCCATGGCGGCGTACGCGGCCGACAAGGGCCGGGTCTACGAGGGCAACACCGTCGCCTGCGTCTACAACGCCGCGGACCCCGCCACCGAGGAACTCGTCCGCGCGGCCGACGTGGAGGAGGGCTGCCGGGCCATCGGCTTCACCCTCGACACGCCGGGCCCCTCGCAGCTCGGCGTGGTCGACGGGATCCTGGTCGACCGCGCCTTCGTGGCCGACCGCCAGAAGCAGGCCCAGGAGCTGGCCGAGATCGGGGACGTCAACCCGCCGGCCCCGCACAACATCGCCAATGCCCTCGCCGCGGCCGCGCTGGCCCGCGCGTACGGCGTGGCGCCGGCCGCCGTACGCGACGGACTCCGCGCCTTCCGGCCGGATCCGCACCGCATCGAGAAGGTGGCCGACGTCGCGGGTGTCGCGTACGTCGACGACTCCAAGGCCACCAACACCCATGCCACCGAAGCCTCCCTGGCCGCCTACGACCCGATCGTCTGGATCGCGGGCGGTCTCGCCAAGGGCGCGAGCTTCGACGACCTGGTCGGCGGGGCGGCGAAGCGCCTGCGGGCCGTCGTGCTGATCGGCGCCGAGCGGGCGCTCATCGCCGAAGCCCTGGCGCGACACGCCCCGGAAGTACCGGTGGTCGACCTCGACCGGACCGACACTGGGGCGATGTCGGCGGCGGTCCGGGAGGCGGCACGGCTCGCCCGGCCGGGGGACACGGTCCTGCTGGCTCCGGCCTGTGCCTCCATGGACATGTTCGCCAACTACAACAAGCGTGGCGAGGCATTCGCCGACGCGGTACGCGAGTTGGCCGCCGAGAGCGGCTAGTGCCGCGGCAGGCAAGGTTTGCCCGTCAAGGAGCGGCGTTCGGTGCGGCGAGAGTGCGTGCCGGGCGTCGCGACGGGGCAAACGTTGCCTGCCGTGGCACTAGGAGCATGTCTCCTGGCCGGCCGTACGGCCCCGCGCCGGGACCCGGCAGAAGAAGCCGGGCACGAGTGGAGGGGACAGGCATGCCGGTCAAGGACAGAGGCGGGCGTGGCGGTACGGGGACGGCGCGCCGCCCGTCGGCGGTCCGGCGCGGCTCCGCACCGCGCGGCGCGGGCGGCAGCCAGCTGCGCCGCACCTACGAGCAGGCGCGGAGCACCCTGGACCGCCCTCTGACGGCCTACTACCTGCTGGTGGGGTCGGCGCTCCTGATCACGGTGCTCGGCCTGGTGATGGTCTACTCCGCCTCGATGATCAAGGCGCTGGAGATCTCCGAACCCGGCTCCTTCTTCTTCCGTAAACAGCTCTTCGCCGCGGCACTCGGCGGCGGTCTCGCGTTCATCGCGACCCGGATGCCCGTCAAGCTGCACCGGGCCTTCGCCTACCCGCTGCTCGCGGCCACCGTCTTCCTGATGGTCCTCGTCCAGGTGCCGGGGATAGGGCGTTCGGTCAACGGCAACCAGAACTGGATCTCGCTGGGCGGCCCCTTCATGCTCCAGCCGAGCGAGTTCGGCAAGCTCGCCCTGATCCTGTGGGGCGCCGACCTGCTCGCCCGCAAGCAGGAGAAGAAGCTGCTCACGCAGTGGAAGCACATGCTCGTGCCGCTCGTCCCCGTCGCCTTCATGCTGCTCGGACTGATCATGCTCGGCGGCGACATGGGCACGGCGATCATCCTCACCGCGATCCTGTTCGGGCTGCTGTGGCTCGCGGGAGCGCCCACCCGGATGTTCGCGATGGTGCTCGGTATCGCGGCGTTCATGACGTTCCTGCTGATCAAGACCAGCCCGAACCGGATGGGCAGGCTCGCCTGCATCGGCGCGACCGACCCGGGCCCGCAGGACCAGTGCTGGCAGGCGGTGCACGGAATCTACGCGCTCGCGTCCGGCGGCTGGTTCGGATCCGGACTGGGTGCGAGTGTGGAGAAATGGGGCCAACTCCCCGAGCCCCACACCGACTTCATCTTCGCCGTCACCGGGGAGGAACTGGGCCTTGCGGGGACTCTGTCAGTACTCGGCCTCTTCGCGGCTCTAGGCTATGCGGGTATCCGCGTGGCCGGACGCACGGAGGACCCCTTCGTGAGGTACGCAGCGGGAGGTGTGACCACCTGGATCACGGTCCAGTCCGTGATCAACATCGGTGCGGTGCTCGGTCTGCTGCCGATCGCCGGTGTCCCGCTCCCGCTGTTCTCCTACGGGGGCTCCGCCCTGCTGCCGACCATGTTCGCCGTCGGGCTGCTGATCGCCTTTGCGCGGTCGGACCCCGCAGCGAGAACGGCTCTGGCCTTGCGGAGGCCCGGGGTGAGATGGAAGTCGATGAGACGGCGCGTCAAGAAGCGTCCGTCCGGAGAGCGGTGAATTTCGGTGCATGTCGTACTCGCCGGCGGGGGGACCGCCGGCCACATCGAGCCGGCGCTCGCCCTTGCGGATGCCCTGCGCAGGCAGGACCCGGCCGTGGGCATCACGGCCCTCGGCACGGAGCGCGGACTCGAAACCCGCCTCGTGCCCGAACGGGGTTACGAGTTGGGGCTCATCCCCGCCGTACCACTGCCCCGCAGGCCCACGCCTGAGCTGATCACCGTCCCCGGACGGCTGCGCGGGACGATCAAGGCCGCCGAGCAGATCCTGGAGCGGACCAGGGCCGACTGCGTCGTCGGCTTCGGCGGCTATGTGGCACTGCCCGGCTATCTCGCGGCCAAGCGGCTCGGGGTGCCGATCATCGTCCACGAGGCCAACGCAAGACCGGGGCTCGCCAACAAGATCGGCTCCCGGTACGCGGCCGCCGTGGCCGTCTCCACCCCGGACAGCAAGCTCCGCGGCGCCCGCTACATCGGCATCCCGCTGCGCCGCACCATCGCCGTCCTCGACCGGGCCAAGGTCCGCCCCGAGGCGCGTGCCGCCTTCGGGCTCGACCCCAACCTGCCGACGCTGCTGGTCTCCGGCGGCTCGCAGGGGGCCCGCCGCCTCAACGAGGTGGTCCAGCAGGTCGCCCCGGTGCTCCAGCGCTCCGGGATCCAGATCCTGCACGTGGTCGGCCCGAAGAACGAACTGCCGCGTGTCGACAACATGCCCGGAATGCCGCCTTACCTCCCGGTACCGTACGTGGACCGGATGGACCTCGCGTACGCCGCGGCCGACATGATGCTCTGCCGCGCGGGCGCGATGACCGTGGCCGAACTCTCCGCCGTCGGGCTGCCCGCCGCCTATGTGCCGTTGCCGATCGGGAACGGCGAACAGCGGCTCAACGCCCAGCCGGTGGTCAACGCGGGCGGCGGCCTGCTGGTGGACGACGCTCAGCTGACCCCCGAGTGGGTGCAGGGCAACGTCCTGCCGGTTCTCGCCGATCCGCACCGGCTGTTCGAGATGTCCCGCGCCGCCGCCGAGTTCGGCCGCCGGGATGCCGATGATCTGCTTGTCGGCATGGTGTACGAGGCGATTGCGGCGCGCCGCCAGGCGTGACGCCCGAAGGAGCGAGCGTGGCCGGACCGACGACCGCACAGCGCGGTGAGCGCCATCCAGCGGCGGAGTCCGGCCGCGGCCGCCCCAAGGGGCAGGGGAAGCCCCCCGGCCGTCTCCGGCCGCGCGGCAGGCGGCTGGTGATCCTGGTGCTTGTCGTCCTGTTGCTTCTGCTGGGCGGCAGCATTTGGGCGCTCTATGGCTCTTCCTGGCTGCGGGTGGAGCATATTCGGACCACGGGGATGCGGGTTCTGACCCGGGACCAGGTGGAGTCGGCCGCGGCCGTTCCGATCGGCGATCCGTTGATTTCTGTCGATACGGATGCGATGGAGAACCGGCTTCGGACGAAATTGCCCCGAATCGACTCGGTGGTTGTCGCCCGTTCATGGCCGCACGGCATCAGCTTGAAAGTAACCGAGCGAAAGCCGGTACTGCTCATGAAGTCGGGCGGTAAGTTCACAGAAGTGGACGCGAAGGGCGTGCGTTTCGCCACAGTGGAAAGCGCCCCCCGTGGAGTGCCGGTCCTCGAATTGACTGCCGGTCAGTCACCGAGCCTCCGCCGCTTCGGCGCGGACCGGCTGCGGGTCGAGGCGGTCCGGGTCGCCGGAGAACTTCCTTCCGCTGTCGCCCGGGACACCCTTTTCGTCCGGGTCAGTTCATACGACTCCATCTCGCTGGAGCTGACCGGGCACCGCACGGTGGCCTGGGGGAGCAGCGAGTTCGGCGCGGCCAAGGCACGCGCGCTCACCGCGCTGACGAAAGCAGCCCCCAAGGCGGCGCACTTCGACGTGAGCGCCCCCACCGCCCCTGCGGTGTCAGGGAGTTGACGCACATCCTTGCTGGCCAGCACCCTGGTTGGTCAGCGCAACGGCTGATCACATAGGGTGAAAAGAAAAACGGGAGGTTCGGCGTGTTCATTGAACGTGCGCCACTTGTCGACTTAGTGTCCTGTTCGGAGAGTCCAAGGAGCAGACACACTGGTAACCCTGAACTTCACAGTTAGGGTTCGGGTCGGCGTTCGGACCGTCCCATCGGCATCCGTCGTCGCGACGCGGCAAGCGCGCAGCGGCGACACGTAACTCGAGGCGAGAGGCCTTCGACGTGGCAGCACCGCAGAACTACCTCGCAGTCATCAAGGTCATCGGTGTCGGCGGCGGTGGTGTCAATGCCATCAACCGAATGATCGAGGTCGGCCTCAAGGGCGTCGAGTTCATCGCGATCAACACCGACGCACAGGCCCTGTTGATGAGCGACGCCGACGTCAAGCTCGACGTCGGCCGTGAACTGACCCGCGGCCTCGGCGCCGGGGCCAACCCGGCAGTCGGGCGCAAGGCGGCAGAGGACCACCGTGAGGAGATCGAGGAGGTCCTCAAGGGGGCCGACATGGTCTTCGTCACCGCAGGAGAAGGCGGCGGCACCGGCACCGGCGGCGCACCCGTCGTCGCCAACATCGCCCGTTCACTGGGCGCACTCACCATCGGCGTGGTCACCCGTCCCTTCACCTTCGAGGGCCGGCGCCGCGCCAATCAGGCGGAGGACGGCATCGCCGAACTCCGCGAAGAGGTCGACACCCTCATCGTCATCCCCAACGACCGCCTGCTGTCCATCTCGGACCGCCAGGTCAGCGTCCTCGACGCCTTCAAGTCGGCGGACCAGGTCCTGCTGTCGGGTGTCCAGGGCATCACCGATCTGATCACCACACCGGGCCTGATCAACCTCGACTTCGCCGACGTCAAGTCCGTGATGTCCGAGGCCGGATCGGCGCTCATGGGGATCGGCTCGGCCCGCGGCGACGACCGCGCGGTGGCCGCGGCAGAGATGGCGATCTCCTCGCCACTGCTCGAAGCGTCCATCGACGGCGCACGCGGGGTGCTGCTCTCCATCTCCGGCGGTTCGGACCTCGGTCTCTTCGAGATCAACGAGGCCGCACAGCTGGTCAGCGAGGCGGCCCACCCCGAAGCCAACATCATCTTCGGCGCCGTCATCGACGACGCGCTCGGTGACGAGGTGCGGGTGACGGTCATCGCGGCCGGCTTCGACGGCGGACAGCCGCCGACCCGCCGGGAGAGCGCCACGGGTTCCGGCACCGCCAAGCGCGAGGAGCCCGTTCCGGTACGGGCCGCGGAGACGCCCCGTTCGCTCGGCGGTCTCGGTGCGGTCACCCAGCGCGAGGAGACTCCGGCACCGGCCGACACGGAGCGTGTGAACGAGGCCCCGGCAGCGCCGGTCGCCCCGCCGCAGGTCCCGCCGGCCCGTCCGTACCAGGACAGCCAGGCCGAAGAGCTGGACGTACCGGACTTCTTGAAGTGATGCGGCGTCCCATAACCGCGTACGACACCGCGATGTCCACGAACGGCGCGCACTTCGCTTTCACCGACAGGTGGGGCGGGGTGAGCGCCGTTCCGTACGATGAGCTCAATCTCGGCGGAGCGGTCGGCGACGACCCGGCCGCGGTCGTGACGAACCGTGAACTCGCGGCGCGCTCGCTGGGCATCGACCCGGCGCGGGTCGTCTGGATGAACCAGGTGCACGGGCGCGAGGTCGCCGTGGTCGACGGCCCCTGGGCACAAACACTCGGCGACGGTGCGGAAATCCCCGCCACCGATGCCGTCGTGACAGCCCGCCGGGGGGTCCCGCTGGCGGTGCTCACCGCCGACTGCGTCCCCGTACTGCTCGCCGACCCGGTCGCGGGGGTGGTGGCCGCGGCGCACGCGGGCCGTCCCGGGCTTGTCGCCGGGGTGGTCCCCGCCGCGGTCGGCGCGATGGTGTCGCTCGGCGCCGACCCCGCACGGATCACGGCCCGCACCGGCCCCGCCGTCTGCGGCCGTTGCTACGAAGTGCCCGCCGATATGCGGGCCGAGGTCGCACGGACCGTTCCCGAAGCCTGGTCGGAGACGAGCTGGTCCACACCGGCGGTGGATGTCACCGCAGGAGTACTCGCCCAGTTGTCGGCGCTCGGCGTCGCGGACCGGCAGCACTCGCCGGTCTGCACTCTGGAATCGACCGACCACTTCTCCTACCGTCGCGACCGCACCACCGGGCGGCTCGCCGGATATGTCTGGCTGGACTGATAGGGCATGACGGACCGTAAGCGTGAACTCACCGCAAACCTGGCCCGCGTGGAGGAACGTATCGCTTCCGCGTGCGCGTCCGCCGGGCGCGAGCGGGAGGAGGTGACCCTGATCGTGGTCACCAAGACGTATCCCGCGAGCGATGTGCGACTTCTCTCGGAACTCGGCGTACGGCAGGTCGCGGAGAACCGCGACCAGGACGCGGCGCCCAAGGCCGCCGAGTGTGCGGATCTGTCGCTTTCCTGGCACTTTGTCGGTCAGCTTCAGACGAACAAGGTCCGCTCTGTGGCGAGTTATGCCGATGTAGTGCAGTCGGTGGACCGGGCCAGACTTGTTACATCTCTCTCAACCGCCGCCGTCCGGGCGGACCGTGAACTGGGCTGCCTGGTTCAGGTCGCGCTCGACGCGGAGGCCGGCGGGCGGGGTGAGCGGGGCGGCGTCGCACCCGACGGCGTCGGCGAGTTGGCCGATTCGGTGGCCGCCGCGCCAGGACTGCGGCTCGACGGGCTGATGACCGTCGCACCGCTGGCCGGACCGTACGCGGGACGGCAACAGGCGGCGTTCGAGCGGCTGATGGAAATCTCATCCCGCCTGCGCGCGACCCATCCTGCTGCCAACATGGTGTCAGCAGGGATGAGTACGGACCTCGAAGAGGCAGTGAAGGCGGGTGCGACACATGTCCGCGTCGGCACTGCGGTACTCGGCGTCCGTCCCCCGCTCGGGTAACGTCGCGAAGCAAGTCGGACCACAGCAGAAAATATGGTCATTCCCGCCGATCGGCGGGCAGACCCAGTGGATCGCGGGCACTTGGTGACGCTGCGAAATTGGCACAAGGGCGATCCACCACAGAGCGGAGGACTCAGAGCATGGCCGGCGCGATGCGCAAGATGGCGGTCTACCTCGGCCTCGTGGAGGACGATGGGTACGACGGCCCGGGGTTCGACCCCGATGACGAGTTCGAACCCGAGCCCGAGCCCGAGAGGGACCGACGGCGACACCAACCTCCGCATCAGTCGCACCAGTCCCAGCAGGACGAACCGGTGCGAATGGTGCAACCGCCCGCCCAGCGCGAGCCTGTTGCGCTACCGGCGGAAAGCGGACGACCCGCCCGAATCGCCCCCGTGGCGTCCATCACACCTGAACGCCCGAGTATGGAGAAGAACGCCCCGGTGATCATGCCCAAGGTTGTGTCCGAGCGGGAGCCCTACCGCATCACCACGCTGCACCCCCGGACCTACAACGAGGCCCGTACCATCGGGGAACACTTCCGTGAGGGCACTCCGGTGATCATGAATCTGACCGAGATGGATGACACGGATGCGAAGCGACTTGTCGACTTTGCCGCAGGACTTGTCTTCGGTCTGCATGGCAGCATTGAGCGGGTGACGCAGAAGGTGTTCCTGTTGTCGCCTGCTAACGTCGATGTCACGGCGGAGGACAAGGCCCGTATCGCAGAGGGCGGTTTCTTCAACCAGAGCTGAGAACGAGACACCGGGTACAACCCCGGCCGGGAGGCCGGAAGACGAGAACGTCAGGGGAGAGGGAAGCGTTAGATGGGCATCGCATTGGATGTGGTCTACATCGCGCTGATGTGTTTCCTCATCGTGTTGATCTTCCGGCTTGTCATGGACTACGTCTTCCAGTTCGCCCGTTCATGGCAACCTGGCAAGGCGATGGTGGTCGTTCTGGAGGCCACTTACACTGTCACCGATCCACCGCTCAAGCTTCTGCGGCGGTTCATTCCGCCGCTGCGTCTCGGGGGCGTGGCACTCGACCTGTCCTTCTTCGTTCTGATGATCATCGTCTACATCCTGATCAGCATTGTGAGCCGGGTGTGAACGATTCGGTCCTGCCGACTGCCGACGACTACGTAGAGGTGAAGAAGAGATGCCGCTGACCCCCGAGGACGTGCGGAACAAACAGTTCACGACCGTCCGCCTCCGAGAAGGCTATGACGAGGACGAGGTCGATGCCTTCCTCGACGAGGTCGAAGCCGAACTGACGCGACTGCTCCGCGAGAACGAGGATCTGCGCGCCAAGCTGGCAGCCGCCACGCGTGCCGCCGCGCAGAATCAGCAGCAGGGCATGCGCAAGCCGCCCGAGCAGCAGGACGGCCGCGGCGGTCCGAACGCTCCGGTGCCCGCCGCCATATCCGGTCCACCGCAGGGCCAGCAGCAGCCGCAGATGGGTCCGCCCCAACTGCCGGGCGGTCAGCCCCAGCTGCCTGCAGGTCCTGGCGGTCACGGCCCCGGTCCCCAGGGTCAGCACGGCCCGGGTCCGCAGGGTCAGCACGGCCCTGGTCCCCAGGGTCAGCACGGTCCGGGCCCGCAGGGTCAGCACGGCCCCGGTCCCATGGGCCAGCAGGGCCCGATGGGCGGCCAGGGTCAGCTCGGCCCGGGTCCCATGGGCCAGCAGGGTCCGATGGGTCAGGGTCCGATGGGCCAGCAGGGTCCGATGGGCGGTCAGGGGCAGCTCGCACAGGGCCCCATGGGCGGTCCGATGGGCGGCCACGGCGGTCCCCCGCAGATGCAGCAGCAGGGCCCCGGCGGCGACAGCGCTGCCCGCGTGCTCTCGCTCGCGCAGCAGACGGCCGACCAGGCGATCGCGGAGGCCCGTTCCGAGGCCAACAAGATCGTCGGCGAGGCGCGGAGCCGTGCCGAGGGGCTGGAGCGGGATGCCCGCGCCAAGGCCGACGCACTGGAGCGGGACGCTCAGGAGAAGCACCGCGTGGCGATGGGCTCCCTGGAGTCCGCCCGCGCGACGCTGGAGCGCAAGGTCGAGGATCTGCGTGGCTTCGAGCGTGAGTACCGGACCAGGCTGAAGTCCTACCTGGAGAGCCAGCTGCGTCAGCTGGAGACCCAGGCGGACGACTCGCTGGCCCCGCCGCGTACTCCGGCGACCGCTTCGCTGCCGCCGTCGCCCTCGATGGCTTCGGCCGGAGCGGGCGCGATGGGACACGCGCAGCAGAGCATGGGCGGGAACCCGTCCATGGGCAGTCAGCCGTCGATGGGCGGTGCCCCGTCGTACGGCGGTCAGCAGCAGATGTCGCCGGCGATGACTCAGCCGATGGCGCCGGTGCGGCCGCAGGCTCCGCAGCCGATGCAGCAGGCACCTTCGCCCATGCGGGGGTTCCTGATCGACGAGGACGACAACTGATCGTGAGTGCGTTGAGCGCTTGACGGTCGGCAGACTGAGGGCCGGGCCCCGGGGTTTTCCCTGGGGCCCGGCCCTTTTGTGTGGGTGGGTGGTTTGTGCGGTGGGTGCGGGTGCGTTCGGTGGTGCGGGTGGGTGGCGCCTGCGGCGGGCCTGTTCTCCCCTCCCCGCCCCTTCCCGTAACCGGGGCTCCGCCCCGGACCCCGCTCCTCAAACGCCGGAGGGGCTGGAGGTGGGGCTGGGGTTGGGGGTCCGAGTTGGACGCCGGAGGGGCTGGAGGTGGGGCTGGGGTTGGGGTCCGAGTTGGACGCCGGAGGGGCTGGAGGTGGGGCTGGGGTTGGGGGTCCGAGTTGGACGCCGGAGGGGCTGGAGGTGGGGCTGGGGTTGCGTTCCGCGAAAAGCCCGATGGGCCCGGCCGGGAAGTTCCGGCCGGGCCCATCGGGGGTGGTGCGGGTGTTACGCCTCTGTCCTGTGGAGGCGGAACGTCAGTGCGAGGCCCTCGTCCGTGAACGGGGCGCCGTAGGGCGCTTCGCCCTCGCCCTCCGCGTAGTCCAGGGCCAGCACCTCGTCCGCGATCAGGCCCGCGTGTTCGGTCAGGGCGTCCCTGGTCTCCGGGGCGGTGCTCGACCAGCGGACCGCGATGCGGTCCGCGACGTCCAGGCCGCTGTTCTTGCGGGCCTCCTGGATCAGGCGGATCGCGTCGCGCGCCAGCCCGGCCCTGCGCAGTTCCGGGGTGATCTCCAGGTCCAGGGCCACCGTCGCGCCCGAGTCGGACGCCACCGACCAGCCCTCGCGCGGGGTTTCGGTGATGATCACCTCGTCGGGGGAGAGCGTGACGGTCTCACCTTCCACCGTCACCGATGCCGTGCCCTCGCGCAGCGCGAGCGAGAGCGCTGCCGCGTCGGCCTCGGCCACCGCCTTGGCCACCGCCTGGACGCCCTTGCCGAAACGCTTGCCCAGCGCGCGGAAGTTGGCCTTGGCCGTGGTGTCCACCAGCGAGCCGCCGACCTCGGAGAGCGAGGCCAGGGACGAGACGTTCAGCTCCTCGGTGATCTGGGCGCGGAGCTCGGGCGTCAGTGACTCGAACCCTGCCGCCGCGACCAGTGCGCGGGAGAGCGGCTGGCGGGTCTTGACGCCCGACTCGGCGCGCGTCGCACGGCCCAGCTCCACCAGGCGCCGCACCAGCGCCATCTGCTGCGAGAGCTGCGGGTCGATCGCCGCCAGGTCGGCCTTCGGCCAGCTGGAGAGGTGCACCGACTCCGGGGCGTCCGGGGTGACCGGGGTGATCATGTCCTGCCAGACCCGCTCGGTGATGAACGGGGTGAGCGGCGCCATCAGCCCGGTGACCGTCTCGATCACCTCGTGCAGCGTGCGCAGCGCCGCAGCGTCGCCCTGCCAGAAGCGCCGGCGCGAGCGGCGCACGTACCAGTTCGACAGGTCGTCGACGAAGGCCGACAGGAGCTTGCCGGCCCGCTGGGTGTCGTACGCGTCCAGCGACTTGGTCACCTGGTCCACCAGCGCGTTGAGCTCGCTGAGCAGCCAGCGGTCCAGGACCGTGCGGTCGCCGGGCGCCGGGTCGGAGGCCGAGGGGGCCCAGCCGGACGTACGGGCGTACAGCGCCTGGAAGGCCACCGTGTTCCAGTACGTGAGGAGGGTCTTGCGGACCACCTCCTGGATCGTGCCGTGGCCGACGCGGCGGGCCGCCCACGGGGAGCCGCCGGCCGCCATGAACCAGCGCACCGCGTCCGCCCCGTGCCGGTCCATCAGCGGGATCGGGTCGAGGGTGTTGCCCAGGTGCTTGGACATCTTCCTGCCGTCCTCGGCGAGGATGTGGCCCAGGCAGACGACGTTCTCGTAACTCGACTTGTCGAAGACCAGCGTGCCGACCGCCATGAGTGTGTAGAACCACCCGCGTGTCTGGTCGATGGCCTCGGAGATGAACTGCGCCGGGTAGCGGCGCTCGAAGAGTTCCTTGTTCCGGTACGGGTAGCCGTACTGCGCGAACGGCATCGAACCCGAGTCGTACCAGGCGTCGATGACCTCCGGGACCCGGGTCGCGGTCTTCTCGCACTGCGGGCACGGGAAGGTGACCTCGTCGATGTACGGGCGGTGCGGGTCGAGCTCCGACTGGTCGGTGCCGGTCAGGTCGGTCAGTTCGGCGCGCGATCCGATGACGGTGAGGTGGTCGTCCTCGCAGCGCCAGATCGGCAGCGGGGTGCCCCAGTAACGGTTGCGGGAGAGCGCCCAGTCGACGTTGTTGTTCAGCCAGTCGCCGAAGCGGCCCTGCTTGACCGAGTCCGGGAACCAGTTGGTCTTCTCGTTCTCCCGGAGCATCGCGTCCTTGACCGCGGTGGTCCTGATGTACCAGGACGGCTGCGCGTAGTAGAGGAGCGCGGTGTGGCAGCGCCAGCAGTGCGGGTAGCTGTGCTCGTACGGGACGTGCCGGAAGAGCGCGCCGCGTGCCTGGAGGTCGGCTACCAGCGTCTCGTCGGCCTTCTTGAAGAAGACACCGCCGACGAGCGGGACGCCCTCCTCGAACGTGCCGTCGGGGCGGACCGGGTTGACGACCGGCAGGCCGTACGACCGGCAGACCTTGAGGTCGTCCTCACCGAAGGCGGGGGACTGGTGGACGAGTCCGGTGCCGTCCTCTGTCGTGACGTACTCGGCGTTGACGACGTAGTGCGCCTCGGCCGGGAAGTCGACCAGCGTGAACGGGCGCTGGTAGGTCCAGCGCTCCATCTCGGCGCCGGTGAAACGCTCGCCCGTGGTCTCCCAGCCCTCGCCGAGCGCCTTTTCGAGCAGAGGCTCGGCGACCACCAGCTTCTCCGTGCCGTCGGTCGCGACGACATAGCTGACGCCGGGGTGCGCGGCGACAGCCGTGTTGGAGACCAGCGTCCAGGGAGTGGTCGTCCAGACCAGCAGGGCGGCCTCGCCCGCGAGGGGCCCGGAGGTGAGCGGGAAGCGCACGAAGACGGAGGGGTCGACGACCGTCTCGTACCCCTGGGCCAGCTCGTGGTCCGAGAGGCCGGTGCCGCACCGCGGGCACCAGGGGGCGACGCGGTGGTCCTGGACCAGCAGGTCCTTGTTGAAGATCTCCTTCAGCGACCACCAGACGCTCTCGACGTAGGACGGGTCCATCGTCCGGTACGCGTTGTCCAGGTCGACCCAGTAGCCCATCCGGGTGGTCAGGTCGGCGAAGGCGTCGGTGTGCCGGGTGACCGAGGCGCGGCACTTGTCGTTGAAGGCGGCGATCCCGTACGCCTCGATGTCCTGCTTGCCGGTGAAGCCGAGTTCCTTCTCGACCGCCAGCTCGACGGGCAGACCGTGGCAGTCCCAGCCCGCCTTGCGCGGCACGTGGTAGCCCCGCATCGTGCGGAAGCGCGGGAAGACGTCCTTGAAGACACGGGCCTCGATGTGGTGCGCGCCCGGCATGCCGTTGGCGGTCGGCGGTCCCTCGTAGAACACCCACTCGGGGCGTCCTTCGGACTGCTCCAGACTCTTCGAGAAGACCTGTGCCTCCTGCCAGAAGTCGAGCACGGCGTGCTCAAGGGCGGGCAGGTCGACCTGGGCGGGCACCTGGCGGTACAGGGGCGGTGTCATCGAACTCCTCCAACGGACGTTTCTCTCTCCGTCGGAGGGACGAGAGCCCAGTCGCTCCCGCGGTACCACCCTCCTTGGCCCCGGCTGTCGTGCCGTGGCCCCCTCATTGGGGTCGCGGTGCCGGTTCTACTCGCCCCGTCCACTGGCTCACGGGCTTTCTTCCGACGGCTCAGGGGTGATCTTCACGCCGTGCCTGCCTCCGGGCTCACACCGTCCCCGGATCGCTCGTGGCCGCTTGCGCCGCTACTCGTCCCGTCCATGCCTTCCGCTGGGGCCAGTGTACGGGCCCGCATGGACGGGTTCCGACCGGTTTTCCCGCGGGCGCTCGCGGCCGCCGGGCTGACCCGAATGGCCACACGCGGCCCCGCGGGATACCGGGACTCCCGGTTGGCGGATTACCGGGCGGGGAGCTGGGCACAACGCTTGCAGGCTCGGCTTGTCCAGGACGTGAGGAGGGCTGAACCGGCGGCGTGCCCCGTTGCCGCGGGACTGGTGTCGATTTATCGTCCCAGCAGACTCGCGAGCAAGATCACAAAATGTGAAGGGGCCGCGGCCATGGTGGCGAAGAAGACCGCCGGATCGAGATCGGCGTCCGCAGAATCCACTGGGGCGACGGCCGGGGACGCGGCAGGCGAGCACGGAGCCGCCGCGGACGGGACCGTCGCCGGGAAACCCACCGCGAAGAAGGCCGCGGCGGGGAAGAAGGCAGCAGCCAAGAAGACCGCAGCCAAGAGGGCGCCCGCCAAGAAGGCGCCCGTGAAGAAGACCGCAGCCAAGAAGGCGGCTGCCAAGAAGACGGCCGCGAAGAAGGCCGCGTCCAGTACGTCACCGGGCCACCCGGCGCCGGACAGCACGGCCGCGACCGCGGCGCAGGGGGCGGCCGAGGCCGCGGAACAGACGGGAGCCAAGACGGTGGTTGCGAAGAAGAGCGCCGGCGGGAGCGCGGCGGCCGGCAAGCCCGCCCCCTCCGCCGTACCCAAGGCCCGGGTCGCCGCGCCCGTGGCCCCGGGGGAGCTGCCCGTACGGCCCGGCGAGGACCCCTGGACCCCGGAGGAGGTCGCCGACGCCCGGGCCGAGCTGCAGAGCGAGGACCTGCGGCTGGGAGCCGAGATCGCGGCGGCGGAGACGGCTCTCGCCGGTCTGATGCGGGACTCCGGCGAGGGCGCGGGTGACGACCAGGCCGACACCGGCACCAAGAACATCACCCGGGAGAGCGAGCTGGCACTCGCGGCCAACGCCCGCGAGATGCTGGAGCAGACCGAGCGGGCGCTGGAGCGGCTCGACGCCGGGACGTACGGGCTCTGCGAGAACTGCGGCAAGCCGATCGGCAAGGCGCGCATGCAGGCCTTCCCGCGCGCCACCCTCTGCGTCGAGTGCAAGCAGAAACAGGAGCGCAGGTCCTGAGAGCTTCGGGGGCGGTGTGTCGTACCCTCGTCCTCAGTCAGGTACTAGGGCGAGGGAATCACGTGGCAGAGGCGGAGCGCATCATCGGTACGCCGGACATTCCCGAGTCGGCAGGGGACGCACCGGAGCAGTCGCCCGAGGAGGAGACCTCCGCGGTGGACGCCCCCGGGGCGCATTCCGCCGACGGGCCGGCCGCGGACGAACCGGCCGCCGACGGGCAGGCCGCCGACGGGGAGAGCCCCGAAGAGCGGCCCCGGGGCAAGCGCAGGCTCACGGTGCTCTTCGTCGTGGCCGTCCTCGCCTATCTGCTCGACCTGGTGAGCAAGACGATCGTGGTGGCCAAGCTGGAGCACCACGCCCCCGTCAAGGTGATCGGTGATCTGCTGCAGTTCGACGCGATCCGGAACGCGGGCGCCGCCTTCGGGCTCGGGTCGGCGTACACCGTGATCTTCACCATTGTCGCGGCGTCCGTGATCGTGGTCATCGTCCGGCTGGCCAGGAAGCTCTACAGCGCGCCCTGGGCGGTCGCGCTCGGTCTGCTGCTCGGTGGCGCGCTGGGCAATCTGACCGACCGGATCTTCCGCTCGCCCGGTGTCTTCCAGGGCGAGGTCGTCGACTTCATCAGGCCCGCGCACTTCGCGGTGTTCAACCTCGCCGACTCCGCGATCGTCTGCGGCGGCATCCTGATCGTGCTGCTGTCGTTCAAGGGCCTCGACCCCGACGGGACCGTCCACAAGGACTGACGGACCGGCGGGTCCTCCGGGCAAGGCATACTCGACGGGTGAGTACCGTTCCCGAGATCCGCACCCTGCCCGTTCCCGATGGCCTGGAGGGCGAGCGCGTCGACGCCGCCATCTCCCGCATGTTCGGGTTTTCCCGCACCAAGGCGGCCGACCTCGCCGCCTCGGGAAAGGTCCAGGTCGACGGGTCAGTGGTCGGGAAGTCCGAGCGGGTCCGGGGCGGCGCCTGGCTGGAGGTTGAGATGCCCGCGGCCGCCGCCCCCGTGCAGATCGTCGCCGAGCCCGTCGAGGGCATGGAGATCGTCCATGACGACGACGACATCGTGGTGATCCTCAAGCCCGTCGGTGTCGCCGCCCACCCCAGCCCCGGCTGGACCGGCACCACCGTCATCGGCGGTCTCGCCGCCGCCGGGTACCGCATCTCCACTTCGGGCGCGGCCGAGCGCCAGGGCATCGTGCACCGGCTGGACGTGGGGACGTCCGGGCTGATGGTGGTGGCCAAGTCGGAGCGCGCGTACACCCTGCTCAAGCAGCAGTTCCGGGAGCGCACGGTCGACAAGCGCTACCACGCGCTGGTGCAGGGCCACCCCGACCCGATGAGCGGGACGATCGACGCCCCCATCGGGCGCCACCCCAACCACGACTACAAGTGGGCCGTGACGGCCGAGGGCAAGCCGTCCGTCACGCACTACGACCTGATCGAGGCGTTCCGGGCGGCCTCGCTGCTCGACATCAAGCTGGAGACCGGGCGCACGCACCAGATCCGGGTGCACATGTCCGCTCACCGCCACCCCTGTGTGGGCGACATCACCTACGGCGCCGACCCGACCATGGCGAAGCGGCTCGGTCTGACGCGGCAGTGGCTGCACGCGATGAGCCTGGGCTTCGAGCACCCGTCGGACGGCCAGTGGGTCCAGTTCCGGAGCGAGTACCCGGAGGACCTGCGCCACGCGCTGGAGGCGATCCGGGCGGAGAGCGAGCAGCGGTGACCAGCGGGTACGAGGTGCGGGTGGTGGCCGACAAGGCCGGTCTCGACGCCTGCTTCGCCGTCCGCAGGGACGTCTTCGTGACCGAGCAGGGCGTGCCGCCCGAGCTGGAGTACGACGCGTACGACGCCCTCGGCGCGGCCACCGTGCATGTACTGGCCGCCGGCGCGGACGGGCCGCTGGGGACCGGGCGGCTGCTGCTGCCCGCCGCCGGACCCGGGCGCGGGGTGGACGAGCCGGGCGTCGGCTCGCTCGGCCGGCTCGCCGTCGCCGCTGCCGCGCGGGGCAGGGGCGTGGGTGTCGCGCTGGTCCGGGCGATCGAGGACGCGGCCCGTGAGCGCGGGCTGACCGCGGTGGATCTGCACGCGCAGACCCATGCGCTGGGTTTCTACGAGCGCCTGGGGTACGTGGCGTACGGACCCGAGTTCCCGGATGCGGGCATCCCGCACCGGGCGATGCGCCGCACCGTCGGGGACAGCGCCGCGCATCGCACCGGCGCGGACAGCAAGTAAGGCGGACTGCGGGCAAGTCAGCGCCGGGCGAGGTGCAGCCCGGTCAGGACGGCAGCCCCCACGGCTCGGCCGGCCCGTTCGCCGGTACGTCCCTGGGCCCCCGGGACGCGCGGGCGCCGCGCGGGGTGACCACGGCCGTCGCGCCGCGCGGCAGCCGCACCGCGATCCGGCCGGGGCCCGTGCCGTGCCAGGACAGCGGACGACCGTGCTCGTCCCGTACGTCGACCGCGCCGGAGATCCCGTGGTCGAGCGTGAGCGGTTCGCCGGCCTCGCTCCGGATCCGTATCCAGCGGGTGGCGCCGCCCGCACGGTCCGCGTCCACCAGGAAGGCGCCCTCGGTGCGCAGGGAGGCGATCGACGCGTCCGCCCACCGCTCCGACACCGAGGGGAACACCTTCAGCACCCCGCCGTCGCCCTGCACCGCCATGTCCAGCATCGACTGGACCGCCGCCAGGGGGGATTCGAGTGCGAGGTTCTTGCCCTCGCGGTACATCGTGTTGGGCGTCATCTGACAGTCGGCGACGGTGTTCCCGTCGGTGAAGAAGGTCAGCTGGTCCAGCGCCTTCTCCGGCTCGCCCATCACCGAGTACATGGACGACGAGGTGGCGTAGCTGTAGCCGTGCCAGGCGCTCTGCATGCTCGTCCAGTGGGCCAGCGAGCGCCGCATCACATCCCGGTCGCCCTGCCTGTCCCACTTCCGCTCGCGCAGCGGATAGAGCCAGAGCAGATGGGAGTGGTGGCGGTGCGAGTCCGCCAGTGGCACGTCCTTGCCGATCATCACCCCGTCCGCCGGGTCCTCGGCGTACGGGGTGAGCCGCGCCGAGATGTCCCGCCACTGCCGGGCGCGGGGGTCGTCGACGCGCAGCAGCCGGGCCGAGTCGATGAGCGTACGGGCGCCCCAGCGGATCAGTGAGAGGTCGTAGGTGCAGTCCGCCGCGTTGGCGTACTCGGGGGAGCGGGTGGTCAGCAGGTGCAGCTTGCCGTCGCCGCCCTCGTGCAGGAAGTTGGCGTAGAAGTTGATGGCTTTCGCGAGGATCGGATACACCACGTCACGCAGGGTGGCGAGGTCCATCGAGTGCCGGTACGAGAGCCAGACGTTGTGCAGCGCCCAGGTGAGATTGCCGAAGTTGTCGGAGATGTGGTCGGAGCCGGGGACCCCGACGTCGTATGTGTCGCCCGCCCGCAGCTGCCAGTCGGACGGGTGGCCGAGCGCGTAGTTGTGGCCGTCGCGGTAGGCGGCCGGAACGGACGTCGGCAGGTTCTTCTCGAAACGGCGGAACGCCTGGGTCACCGAGTCCAGTTCGGGGTGGTTGGTGCCGTTGACCGCGGGCATCCCGATCTGGACGTTGAGGTTCCACCACACCGCCGTCCAGCTGTTGCCGACCTCCGGGTACCAGGGCCCCCACTCGGACAGGGTCGGGCCCTGGGCGCGGGTGGTCGAGGCCATCTTGTAGAGCTGGAGGACGTAGAACGCCTGGAGCCGCTTGTCCGGTACGGAGAGGAAGCTGCGCCGGTAGTAGGCGTGCCACCACTCGCGGTGCCGGGCGACCAGCCGGTCCGGGCCGGTGGCCAGCGCGCGGTCCACCGCCGCCACGGCGTCCGCGGTCGCCTGCCGCACATCGCCGGGGAAGCGGTAGACCAGTTGCGCGGCCAGCAGCCGCCCCGTCCCCTCGCGCTGCTCCCGCCAGGCCGTCGTCCAGCCGCCGCCCGCCAGCAGCGGCTGTTCGACGAAGCCGGCGCCGGCCCGCGGGTCCGGATTGGGCGTGTAGTCGGCCGGCTTGTCGATGAGCCGGGTACTGGCGGCCTGGAGCCACTGGAAGGCCCAGGCGGCGGACTCCTCGCCCGCGCTCGGCCGGGTCGAGACCAGCAGCGCGCCCGAGTCGTTCTGGACGAGCGCGGAGAAGGACAGGGAGCCGCGGGTGGTGGTGAGCGTGCCGCGCAGCTCCGCGTCGTACGGATCGAGCGTCCAGTCGACGGCGGTGATCTCCCCGGCCAGGGTAAGCGTGAAGTACCCGACGGGCAGCCGGGAGTAGCCGGTGCCGCCGCGCCACTGGCCGCGCTGGTCCTGCACCTGGGTGTGGCTGATCATCAGCTTCAGCGTGTTCGCGGACGCGCCCCGGTAGAGCTGTGCGCCGAGGTATCCGTTGGCGAGGAACGGGGCGTCCTGCCAGCCGGTGGGCAGCCGACGCCACTTCATGGCGGCGGCGCGGACCGTCCGTTCGTACACGTCGGGGCCGTGCGACCCGGGCCGGCCGTCGGCCGGGGCTGCCCAGGCGGTGCGGGACCCGGCCAGCCAGAGGGCGGCGGTCGCGCCCGCCGCCGTACCGGCGAAGTGTCTGCGGGAGAGCTCATGCACGGTGGAGGCTCCTGTTCGGTACGGGGGTGCGGTCCGGGGCGCCCCCGAGCGGGGCGCGGCGCGTGGTGACGTGCCTCATGAGGCGAGCAGTTTCCGGCAGGCGTCGACGGACGGGCCCATGCCGTGGTCGGGGTCGGCGCCGTACACCCCGTTCGCGTCCTTCTGGCCGAAGCCCAGCGGCTGGTAGAGCGTGGCGCAGGACGGCTCGCGGTCGGCGAGCCGCTGCCAGGAGGCCCAGGCGCTGTCGTACGCCCGCAGATGGGCGGCCATCAGGTGGCTCCGCTCGCCCGCGTAGGCACGCAGCATCACCTGCCAGCCGTGGTGGATGACCGAGTACAGATGCAGGCCGTAGCGGGACGAGACGCGCAGGAATTCGCGGTCGGCCCGGTCGCGCAGCGGAAGCCGCCCGGAGAGCGCGCTGATCTCCTGCCAGATCCGGGCCGCCTGCGCCTTCTCCGCCAGGATCCGCTCGACGCTGCCCGCCGCGACGATCGCCCGGTAGTCGTCGGTGAGGTCCTTGTCGGAGCCGCCGAGGTACTGGTCGCGGGTCCAGGTCAGCCGCTTGACCTGGGTGAGCGCGCTGTAGTGGCCGCGCAGGGTGCCGGCCGCGGAGAGCAGCGCCAGCCGGTGGAAGCTGTCGACGGCGCTGCCGGACAGCCCGGCGCGGTGGGCGTACGCGCGGAAGGCGCCCGCC
Organism: Streptomyces sp. NBC_00440; assembly: GCF_036014215.1. Classification (NCBI taxonomy): domain Bacteria; kingdom Bacillati; phylum Actinomycetota; class Actinomycetes; order Kitasatosporales; family Streptomycetaceae; genus Streptomyces; species Streptomyces sp. NBC_00440. The sequence continues at coordinate 1,807,470 of NZ_CP107921.1, read as the reverse complement.
TCGCCGAGCCCGGTGTCACGGGTCCAGCGGGCCATCACCCACATGTTCAGATCGCACCAGAGCTCGTTGGTGATGTACGGGCCGCGCCAGCCACCGCCGCGCGACCAGGTCCACACCCCGGCGAACAGCGGGTTGCCCGCGAGATCCGCGAGACCCTGCGGGCCGGGCAGACCGGCGTACTCCTCGAAGCCGTTGATGACGCCGTCACCGATGTAGTCCGGGCAGGCGCCCTTCGCCTCGTACTCGCGGGCGCACTCCACTTCGGCGATCTGCCGGTGGTTCCCGATGCCCAGGGTCGGGTTGAAGGCGACGGTCCGCCAGAAGTCGACCGCCGTGTGCTTCACCGAGAACAGCAGGTTCCGGTGCGGCTCGATCGCGTCGGTGACGGTGCGGTAGAACGCCGGGTCGTTGGTGAGCGGGTCGCCGCCGGTGGACCAGGTGCGGTAGAAGAGCCGCTTCCCCGCGCGGACGCACACCTCGTCGCGGAGCAGACCGATCAGCAGGTGGTGGCTGTCCTTCCCTTCGGTGATCGGGTTGTTGCCCGTGTGGTACGGCACGTTCTGCAGATAGGTCTCACCGGTCCGGATGACCAGACCGTCGATGCCGGGGAAGCGGGCGAAGACCTCACGGAGCATCAGCCGGTGGATCTCCAGGGTGCGCGGGCGGTGCAGGCTGATCCGGCCCTGGTCGTCCAGGACCTCGTCGCCGTACAGCTCGACCAGCCGTTTCGGCAGCACGATGATGTCGGTGAAGAAGTACGAGTCGATGCCCGCGGCGTGCGCGCGCCGGATGTGCTCGTCGATGCCCCTGGCGTTCTCCTCGACCCAGGCACGCGCCTCGGACCCCGCCGGAAAGATCCGATCGTCGACGGTGTCGAAGGTGACTCCGGTGTGCGGCGGGCGGAACTCGTTGATGACCTGGCCGTCATATCCGTACGAGGCAAGGGTGTGCGGGTCGTTGTAGCGGGACTCGGTCATCGGCTCGCCCGGGTTCGCCTGGACCATGTCCATGAGGAAGGGCAACCGCCTGCCGGGGGAGTGGGCGGGCGGCCGGGCCGGTGCGGTGGAGGCGTACGCGTGCGGGGCGGCGCCGAGGGCGAGCAGCGCGCCCGCACCGGTCGCCGCGGCGCCCAGGACTGCTCTCCTGGACGGCGGTTGATGCGCGGAGGGCATATGAGCTCCAGTCAGGTATGTGTCGACAGTTCTCGTCCCTGAATCCATGCACCCTGCATAGTGCCCGCGCCTCAACCGGACGGGAAGACCTCGCGCACCATAGACATCGGATGAAAGATGGAGTGCGGCCAAGGCGGAGGCGGAGCAGGCGGGGCTATTGGGCTGATACGCACGTATTGCATGGCACGCTTGAGCCACTGACCGTCAAGGTTTCGGCAGCGATGCCGACGGAGATTCCGACAGCCCCGGAGGGCAACCCGTGGACCAATTGGCACTGCTGCTCCTGCTGTTGATCGGGGCGGTGGTCTCCGTACCGATCGGTGAGCGGCTCGGGCTGCCCGCCCCGGTCCTGATGACGCTCCTCGGGATCTGCCTCGCCCTGCTGCCCTTCGTGCCGAATGTCGACATCCCCTCGGGCTTCATCCTTCCGCTGGTGCTGCCGCCGCTGCTGTACGCGGCCGTACAGCGCACCTCCTGGCGGCAGTTCACGGCCAACTTCCGGCCGATCCTGCTGCTCGCCGTCGCGCTGGTCTTCGTGACGACGGCCGCCGTGGCCGCGGTCGCGAGCGCGATGGTGCCGGGCCTGCCGATCGCCGCGGCCGTCGCGCTGGGCGCGCTGGTGGCGCCGCCCGACCCGGTGGCGGCGACCGCCGTCGCCGGCGCGCTCGGGCTGCCCCGCCGGCTCGTCTCGATCCTGGAGGGCGAAGGGCTGTTCAATGACGTGACAGCGATCGTGCTCTACCACGTGGCGATCGCCGCCGCCGTCACCGGAACCTTCTCCTGGCCGGTCGCGGCGGGCCAGTTGGTGCTCTCCGCGGTGGTGGCCCTGGTGGTGGGACTCGCCCTCGGCTGGCTCACCAACAAGCTGATGGGGCTGCTGGGCGACACCACCCTGCAGATCGGCCTGACCCTGCTGGTGCCCTTCCTCAGCTATGTGCTGGCCGAGGAGTTGATGGGGTCGGGCGTGCTGGCGGTGCTCACCTCCGCGCTGTTCCTCGCCGAACACACCGCCGACGCCGACGACGTACGCGGCCGGCTGGAGGGCAACGCCTTCTGGGAGATCGTCGACACCCTCGTCACCGGGGTGACCTTCGGTCTCATCGGGCTCGAACTGCATGTGGTGTTCGGCACCGCGAACGGGCATCTGGCCGAGATGATCGGCTGGGGCGCGGCAGCCGTGGGAGTCGTCGTCGCACTGCGCCTGGTGTGGCTGCTGCCCGCCACCTGGCTCGCGAAGAGACTGCACACCCTGCGGGACTACGACGAGGACATCCCCACCAGCTGGCGCGAGACCATCGTCATGTGGTGGGCCGGGATGCGCGGGGTCGCCTCGGTCGCGCTGGCCCTCGCCATCCCGATGACCAAGGACGACGGCAGCCCCTTCCCGGCGCGCAGCGAGATCATCTTCATCGCCTTCGCCGTGGTCATGGTCACCCTGGTCTTCCAGGGGCTGACCCTGCCCTGGCTGGTGAAGAAACTGGGCGTCCGCTCGGACGCCGGCGCCGAGCGCGAACTCGAACGGAGCCTGGCGGTACGGGCGGCCAAGGCCGCCAGACACCGGCTCAAGGAGATCCAGGACGTCGAGGAGCTGCCCGAGGAGGTCATGGAACGGCTGGCCCGCGGCGCCTTCGAGATCGGCGTCAGGATCAGCCCCGGGATGGTCGACGAGGAGCGGCACGCCGCGTATCTGAAGCGGGCCGAGCGGGTCAGGACCACCCAGCGGATCCAGCGGGAGATGATGTCGGCGGCCCGCCACGAAGTGCTCTCCGCGCGCAACGAGCCCGGCGCCGACCCGGAGATCGTCGACCGGGTGCTGCGCCACCTGGACGTGCGCAGCCTGCGGTAGCGCGCGCCGCTGCGGCGGCCCCGGCCGTCAGCTCCTGGTCAGCCCCGGCCGGTCCTGGGAGCGGGGTCGTGCTTGAACAGATCCGGTCCCCAGTGGTTCTTCGCCAGCTCGGCCGGTGCGGTCGCGACCTTGGGCAGGGCGTACGGGTGCTCGTCACGCAGCCAGGCGATCAGCTGCTCCCGTACGGCGCACCGCACGGTCCAGATGTCGTCCGAGTCCTTCGCGGTGACCACGGCCCGCACCTGGATGGTGCTCGGAGTGGTGTCCGTGACGGCGAGCGACCAGTTCCTGCCGTCCCACGACGGGATCTCGCTCAGGATCTCCCGCAGCTTCTCGCGCATCTGCGGGACCGGCGTCGAGTGGTCGAGCTGGAAGAAGACGGTGCCGGACATCTGGGCACCGCCGCGCGACCAGTTCTCGAAGGGCTTGCTGGTGAAGTACGACACCGGCATGGTGATCCGGCGCTCGTCCCAGGTGCGCACCGCGAGGAAGGTCAGCGTGATCTCCTCGACGGTGCCCCACTCGCCGTCCACGACCACCGTGTCCCCGATGCGGACCATGTCGCCGAAGGCGATCTGCAGCCCGGCGAACAGGTTGCCCAGAGTGGACTGGGCGGCGACACCGGCGACGATGCCGAGGAGCCCGGCGGAGGCCAGCAGCGAGGTGCCCGCGGTACGCATCGTGGGGAAGGTCAGCAGCATCGCCGATGCGGCCACTGTCCCGACGATCGCCGTCACCACCCGCTGGATGAGCGTGACCTGGGTGCGGACCCGGCGGAGCCTGGCCTGGTCGTGGGTGGTCGCCGCGTAACGGGCGTACGAGGAGTCGACGATCGCCGTGGCGATCCGCAGGGCCAGCCAGGCCGTGAAGCCGATCAGGACCAGGGTGAGGAACTGCCCGATCCCGGTGGAGTGGTGCTGCACCGGCTTGAACCGCACCTGCTGGTAACTGCCGCGCAGCAGCCCGGTGATCAGGACCGACTGCAGCGGTACCCGGCAGCGCCGCAGCAGGCCCCAGAGCGGGGTCTCGTGGTGGCGCTCGTCGGTCCGCTTGAGCGCGCGGTCGACCAGCCAGCCCACCGCGAGCGTCAGCAGCACCGAGCCGCCGATGACGATCAGGGGACGCAGTACGGTCTCCATGCTTCCGGCCGAAGCTGGCACCATGGCCACGTGAACATCATCCTTTTCCATTCGACGTACGGTTTGCGGCCCGCCGTCCGTGCGGCGGCCGACCGGCTGCGTGCGGCCGGTCATCAGGTGTTGGTGCCCGATCTTTTCGACGGTAAGACTTTCGGGACCGTCGAGGAAGGCATGGCCTTCAAGGAGGAGCTCGGCTCCGAAGAGCTGCTGAAGCGCGCCGTGACGGCCGCCGCTCCCCACTCGGACGAGGGCCTGGTCTACGCCGGGTTCTCGCTCGGCGGCTCCCTCGCGCAGAATCTTGCCATCGCGGACGAGAAGGCCCGCGGACTGCTGCTTCTGCACGGGACGTCGGACATCGCCGACGACGTGTCGGTGGACGAGCTGCCCGTACAGCTGCATGTCGCCGACCCCGACCCGTTCGAGCCGCACGACTGGCTGAACGCCTGGTATCTGCGGATGCAGCGGATCGGGGCCGATGTGGAGGTGCACCACTACGCGGGCGCGGGCCACCTCTACACCGACCCCGAGCTGCCCGACTACGACGCCGAGGCGGCCGAGCGGACCTGGCGGGTCGCACTCGGCTTCCTCGAAACGCTCTAGGGTCTTCCGCTGGATCAGGCCGGATCGGGCCGGATCAGGCCTTGAGGGCCTTGTCCAGCGCGGTGTTGAAGTCCGCGACGGTCATGGGCGCGTTGTCACTGCCCGGGGTGGTCAGCTTCTTGCCGTCCATCTTGAGGGTGGGCGTCCCCGTGACACCGCTCTTGTCGAACTTCGCGGACATCTTCATCGCCCACGCGTCGTAGGTGCCGCCGTTGACGGCCTTCTGGAAGGCCTTGTTGTCCTTCAGCTCCGGCACGGTCTGCGCGATCTTGATGAGATACGAGTCGTCCTTGAACGTGTCCGTGGTCTCATCGGGGTGCCACTTCGCGGAGTACATCGCGGTCTTGTAGTGCTCGAACGCGGTGGGGCTCACATTGAGCGCGGCGCCCAGAGCGCTCAGACCGTTCTTCGAGCCCTCGCCGCCGTTGTTGTCGATGAACGTAGCGCCGATGTACTGGATCTTGAACTTGCCCGCGTCGAGGTCCTTCTGCACCGTCGCGCCGACCGTCTGGTCGAACGTCGCGCAGATCGGGCAGCGCGGGTCCTCGTACATCTGGAGCGTCTTCTTGGCCGACGCCTTGCCGACGACGACCGTGGTGCCGTCCGTGCCCGTGGTGTTCTTCGGCGCGACGACCTTGGCGCTCTTCGCCGCCTCCCAGCCGGAGGGCTTGTTCAGCTGCATGACGCCGTAACCGACGCCCGCGGCGATCGCGAGGACGACGACGATGGAACCGCCGACGAAGAGCTGCCGGCGGGTCTTGTCCTTCTTCGCCTGGCGCTCGCGCTCGGCGCGCAGCCGCTCGCGGGCCGCTGCCTTGTTGGTCTGGTTGTTGCGTGCACTCATGGTGGGGTTCTCCGTGTGGGGCGTGGTCGGGGCAGGGCGGAACTGCGTACTCAGCTCGGAACGGGAGCCGGGTACGGAGGTCCGCGCAGTCCCACGGAGTGCACGAGGAGCAGGGTGCGCGAGGTGCGCGGGCGGTGCGCGGGGAGCGCCCCGTCCCGCACGGCGGTGCAGGCCGCTCCGACGACGGCCACCGCGACGCGCAGCGGCCGGAAGGCGAGGGCGCCGACCGAGCGGGCCACCGAGGCCAGCGCGCTCTCGCCGCGCCGCAGCCAGAGCGCGGCCAGCAGCCCGACCGCGACATGAGCGCCGAGCAGCAGCCAGGGCAGCGCCGGGGCCTGCGAGTCGAGCAGCGCCACCGCGTCCTTGCCGGGGCCGGTCACGGCAGCCAGCGGGGTGCCGACCTGGCCGCCGCAGAGCACGTCCACCCCGACCGAGCGCAGGGCGCCCGCGACGGGGCCGCCCGACGGGCCGTAACAGACATGCTGGCCGGTCGTGAAGACGGTGTCGGCGGCGAGTTCGAGCGGAATGAGGACGCCCGCTATCGCCCCGAAACCGCGCTCGCGGCCGGCCAGCGCGAAGGCCACGGTGAAGACGGCGGCGGCGAGCGCCGCCACCGTGACCGGCGGCAGCGGGACCTGTGAGAGGAGCACATGGGACGCAGTGGAGAGGGTCACGACCAGCGCTGTGAAAAGCGCCGCGCGAACCGCTCTGAGCTGTGTCCCTGATATGTCCATCGGCCCCGAGTGTGCCATGGGCGCAGGTAAGAGACCCTTAAAGGTTCCTGAGTCTAGAGACCGGGGATCTGGCCATTGCGGAACAATTCCACGAATATCGCGTGGTCACGCCGGGTCTGCGCCCCGTAGGCGTGTGCGAAGTCCACCAGCATCTTGGCGAAGCCGTCCTCGTCGGCGGCGATGGCCGCGTCGATGGCGCGCTCCGTCGAGAACGGCACCAGCGAGTGGCCGCTCTCGTCGTCCGCCGCCGCGTGCATGGTGGCCGTGGCCCGGCCGAGGTCGGCGACGACCGCCGCGATCTCCTCGGGGTCGTCCAGGTCCGACCAGTCGAGATCCACCGCGTACGGCGAGACCTCGGCCACCAGCTGCCCGGCGCCGTCCAGCTCGGTCCAGCCGAGCCACGGGTCGGCGTGCGCCTGCAGGGCGCGCTGCGAGATCACCGTGCGATGGCCCTCGTGCTGGAAGTACCCGCGGACCGCCGGGTCCGTGATGTGCCGGGAGACCGCCGGGGTCTGCCCCTGCTTCATGTAGATGATCACGTCGTTCTCCAGGGCGTCGCTGTGGCCCTCCAGGAGAATGTTGTACGAGGGCAGCCCGGCCGAGCCGATCCCGATGCCCTTGCGCCCCACGACGTCCTTCACCCGGTACGAGTCGGGGCGGCCCAGGCTCTCCTCCGGCAGCGTCTCCAGATAGCCGTCGAAGGCGGCGAGGATCTTGTACCGCGACGCCGCGTCGAGCTCCACCGTGCTGCTGTCGGTGGTGAAGCGCCGCTCGTGGTCGCGGATCTCCGTCATGGAGCCGAGGAGCGCGAATCTGGTGCGCGACCTGGCCGCGCGCAGCGCGCCGAGCAGCGGTCCCTCGGCGGTGTCCAGCGTGAACGGAGGCACGTCGTCGTCCCGGGCGCCGGACGCCAGGACCCGGATCCGCTCGCGGTAGGCGGCCGCATAGGTCTCCACCAGACCGGTGATCTGGTCGTCGCTGAGCGCCTTGGCGTGGCCGAGCAGCGCCAGCGAGGCCGCGAAGCGCTGGACGTCCCAGGTGAAGGGGCCCACATAGGCCTCGTCGAAGTCGTTCACATTGAAAATCAGCCGGCCGTTGGCGTCCAGATAGGTGCCGAAGTTCTCCGCGTGCAGATCGCCGTGCACCCAGACCCGGCCGGTCCGCTCGTCCAGATACGGGCCGCCCTCCGCGCTCCCGCCCAGGTCCTCGTAGAAGAGGCAGGCCGCGCCCCGGTAGAAGGCGAAGGCCGAGGCCGCCATCTTCCGGAACTTGACCCGGAAAGCAGCCGGATCGGCGGCCAGGAGCTCGCCGAACGCGGTGCCGAAAACGGCGAGAATCTGCTCGCCGCGCTCCTCGGAGCTGGGCTGCGGGACCGACATCGCGGGTGCCTCCAGGTGCATCACATAAGGGACAGCTGTTCCAACGGGCTCAACGCACGGAGCCACCCGGGAGTGCCCCGCCGCTGTCGGTGGGCCGACGTAGACTTCATCGCTGTTCCCCACTCGTCCCGCAGGAGGCATCCCCGTGACCAAGCCGCCTTTCACGCACCTTCACGTCCACACGCAGTACTCGATGCTGGACGGTGCCGCGCGGCTCAAGGACATGTTCAACGCCTGCAATGAGATGGGCATGTCGCATATCGCGATGTCCGACCACGGGAACCTGCACGGGGCGTACGACTTCTTCCATTCGGCGAAGAAGGCGGGTGTGACGCCGATCATCGGTATCGAGGCGTATGTCGCTCCGGAGTCGCGGCGGAACAAGCGGAAGGTCAAGTGGGGCCAGCCGCATCAGAAGCGCGACGATGTGTCCGGTTCGGGTGGTTATACGCATAAGACGATCTGGGCGGCGAACAGTACAGGTCTGCACAACCTGTTCAAGCTGTCGTCGGACGCGTACGCCGAGGGCTGGCTGCAGAAGTGGCCGCGGATGGACAAGGAGACGATCTCCCAGTGGTCCGAGGGCCTGATCGCCTCGACCGGCTGTCCGTCGGGTGAGGTGCAGACCCGGTTGCGGCTGGGGCAGTTCGACGAGGCGATGCAGGCGGCCTCCGACTACAAGGACATCTTCGGTGAGGGCCGGTACTTCCTGGAGCTGATGGACCACGGCATCGAGATCGAACGCCGGGTCCGCGACGGCCTGGTGGAGATCGGCCAGAAGCTCGGCATCCCGCCGCTGGTGACGAACGACTCGCACTACACCTACGCGCACGAGGCGAGCGCGCACGACGCCCTGCTCTGCATCCAGACCGGCAAGAACCTCTCGGACCCGGACCGCTTCCGCTTCGACGGCACCGGCTACTACCTCAAGACGACCGACGAGATGTACGCCATCGACTCCTCGGACGCCTGGCAGCAGGGGTGCGCCAACACCCTGCTGGTCGCGGAGCAGATCGACACCTCGGGCATGTTCGAGAAGCGCGACCTGATGCCGAAGTTCGACATCCCGGACGGCTACACCGAGATCACCTGGTTCCAGGAAGAGGTCCGGGTCGGCATGGAGCGCCGGTATCCGGGGGGTGTTCCCGAGGACCGCCAGAAGCAGGCGGCGTACGAGATGGACATCATCATCCAGATGGGGTTCCCGGGGTACTTCCTTGTGGTGGCCGACTTCATCATGTGGGCGAAGAACAACGGCATCGCGGTCGGCCCCGGGCGTGGTTCGGCGGCCGGCTCGATCGTCTCGTACGCGATGGGCATCACCGACCTCGACCCGATCACGCACGGGCTGATCTTCGAGCGGTTCCTCAACCCCGAGCGGGTCTCGATGCCCGATGTCGACATCGACTTCGACGAGCGCAGGCGCGTCGAGGTGATCCGGTACGTGACGGAGAAGTACGGCGCCGACAAGGTCGCCATGATCGGCACGTACGGAAAGATCAAGGCCAAGAACGCGATCAAGGACTCCGCGCGCGTGCTCGGCTATCCGTACGCGATGGGTGACCGCCTCACCAAGGCGATGCCCGCCGACGTCCTGGGCAAGGGGATCGACCTCAGCGGTATCACCGACCCCAAGCACCCGCGGTACAGCGAGGCGGGCGAGATCCGGGGGATGTACGAGAACGAACCGGACGTCAAGAAGGTCATCGACACCGCCACCGGCGTCGAGGGCCTGGTCCGGCAGATGGGTGTGCACGCGGCCGGCGTGATCATGTCCAGCGAGCCCATCGTCGACCACGCCCCGGTCTGGGTCAGGCACACGGACAACGTCACCATCACGCAGTGGGACTACCCGCAGTGCGAGTCGCTCGGCCTGCTGAAGATGGACTTCCTGGGCCTGCGCAACCTGACGATCATGGACGACGCCGTCAAGATGGTGAAGGCCAACAAGGGCATCGACCTGGAGATGCTGTCCCTCCCGCTGGACGACCCCAAGACCTTCGAACTGCTCTGCCGCGGTGACACGCTCGGCGTCTTCCAGTTCGACGGCGGCCCGATGCGCTCCCTGCTGCGCCAGATGCAGCCCGACAACTTCGAGGACATTTCCGCCGTCTCGGCCCTGTACCGGCCGGGCCCGATGGGCATGAACTCGCACACGAACTACGCGGAGCGCAAGAACAACCGCCAGGAGATCACCCCGATCCACCCGGAGCTGGAGGAGCCGCTCAAGGAGGTCCTCGGCCTCACCTACGGCCTGATCGTGTACCAGGAGCAGGTGCAGAAGGCCGCCCAGATCGTCGCCGGATACTCGCTCGGCGAGGCCGACATCCTGCGCCGTGTGATGGGCAAGAAGAAGGCCGACGAACTGGCCAAGAACTTCGTGCTCTTCGAGGCCGGGGCCAAGAAGGAGGGCTTCTCGGACGCGGCGATCAAGGCGCTCTGGGACGTCCTGGTGCCGTTCGCCGGATACGCGTTCAACAAGGCGCACTCCTCCGCGTACGGCCTGGTCACCTACTGGACCGCCTACCTCAAGGCCAACTACCCGGCCGAGTACATGGCGGCGCTGCTCACCTCGGTGCGCGACGACAAGGACAAGTCGGCGATCTACCTCAACGAGTGCCGCCGCATGGGCATCAAGGTGCTGCCGCCCAATGTGAACGAGTCCGAGTCCAACTTCGCCGCCCAGGGCGACGACGTGATCCTCTTCGGTCTCTCCGCGGTGCGCAACGTCGGTACGAACGTGGTGGAGTCGATCATCCGCTCCCGCAAGGCCAAGGGGAAATACAGCTCCTTCCCCGACTACCTCGACAAGGTCGAGGCCGTGGCCTGCAACAAGCGCACCACCGAATCGCTCATCAAGGCGGGCGCCTTCGACGAGATGGGACACACCCGCAAGGGCCTCACCGCGCACTTCGAGCCGATGATCGACAACGTGGTCGCGGTCAAGCGCAAGGAGGCCGAGGGGCAGTTCGACCTCTTCGGCGGCGGCGAGGAGGACAGCTCCGAGCCGGGCTTCGGGCTCGACGTGGAGTTCTCCGACATCGAGTGGGAGAAGTCGTATCTGCTCGCGCAGGAGCGGGAGATGCTCGGTCTCTACGTCTCCGACCACCCGCTCTTCGGGCTTGAACACGTGCTCTCGGACAAGAGCGACGCCGCCATCGCCCAGCTGACCGGTGGGGAGCACTCGGACGGCGCGGTCGTCACCATCGGCGGGATCATCTCCGGCCTCCAGCGCAAGATGACCAAGCAGGGCAACGCCTGGGCCATCGCCACCGTCGAGGACCTCGCGGGCACCATCGAGTGCATGTTCTTCCCGGCCACTTACCAGCTGGTGTCGACCCAGCTGGTCGAGGACACCGTGGTGTTCGTCAAGGGCCGGCTCGACAAGCGCGAGGACATCCCGCGCCTCGTCGCGATGGAGATGCAGGTCCCCGACCTGTCGTCCGCCGGGACCAACGCCCCGGTGACGATCACCATCCCCACCGTGAAGGTCACCCCGCCGATGGTCAGCAGGCTCGGTGAGATCCTCTCCCACCACCGGGGCAACTCCGAGGTGCGGATCAAGCTTCAGGGCTCCCGCAAGACCACGGTGCTCCGGCTCGACCGGCACCGGGTGCAGCCCGACCCGGCACTCTTCGGCGATCTGAAGGTGCTGCTGGGCCCGGCCTGCCTGGCGGGCTGAGCCGCTTGAGGGGCGCGCCGTGCACGGCGCGCCCCTCGAACATCATTACGGCGAAGATCAGTTGTGGCCGAAGCGCTTCTGGTGCTTACGTGCGACATCTGACGGGCTGCCCTGCGGCATCGACTGCGGCTGGGACTCATTCTGCGACTCGAACGAGCTGGACCGGGCGTCCTCGCCGCTGCGTTCGGCGGCGGACGAGCGGTCCTGCTGACTGCCGTGCTTATGGCGGTTCTTGTGCTTGGCCATGGTGATGCCTCCTTGAGGGGGACTAGGGGCCAGGGCCGCGACCAGATTCACATATCGCACAGACTGCCGCATTTTGGATCATTACCGTGCGTAATGAGGGCTTGTCCCGCGTTACTTCGGACCAACTTCGCGCTACGCCACGCCGATGATCGAGTTCCGGCCGTTAACCCTCGTACGGTCGGGCAGACTCGAAGGAAACCCGAAGTACTTCCCCTTCTCCCGAGGTACCCGAAAGAGGGTGGATCGCGTGGACCGCTGCGTCGTCCTGGTGGACGCCGGATACCTGCTGGGAGCCGCCGCGAGTCTTCTCGCGGGAGAACCTGCCCGCTCCCGCATCACTGTCGACCACGCGGCGCTCATCCAGGGCCTGCGCGAGCGAGCCGAGGACGACACGGAGCAGCCGCTGCTGCGGATCTACTGGTTCGACGGCGCCCCCGACCGGGTGCCGCAGCCCGAACACCGCAGGCTGCGGGTGATGCCGCGGGTGACCGTCCGGCTGGGCGCACTGACGAGGAGCGACGGCCGCTGGGCGCAGAAGGGCGTCGACGCCGCCATGCACGCGGAACTCACCGAACTGGCCAGAAATCGCGCCTGTTCGGACATCGTGCTGGTCACCGGCGACGGAGATCTGCTGCCCGGCCTGATGTCCGCGAAGGAGCACGGCGTGGCCGTGCACCTGTGGGCGGTGCAGGCGGCCGACGGGGACTACAACCAGTCCGAGGACCTGGTGGCCGAGGCCGATGAGCGCCGGGTGCTGGACCGGACCTGGATCACCAAGGCCGTACGGGCCAAGGAGACCGGCGGGGCCTGCGCACCGGCGTCCGCGCCCCGCCCGGAGATCGCCGCGATCCTCTCCGCCCCGCTCCCGGAGTCGGCGCTCGCCGCGTCGGCCGAGCGCGCGGCGCAGGCCGCCGCCGTGCACAACGTCGCGACGGCGGGCCCGGCCACCGAGCAGCCCACCGACGAGGAACGGGCGCACGCGGCGGCGGCCAGGGGAGGTGTCCCCACCCCCAAGGACCTCGCGGGCCTGCGCGGCCCCGGAGCGCAGCCCGCCGCCCAGCACCCGGCGAACGCGACGCTGCGCTGGTCGTCCGAGCGCGGCTGGATCGAGCGCCCCGGCGGCCAGGCCGGTGAACCGGCGGAGACCGCGTCCCTGCCGACGCTCGCCCAGGTCACCACGGCGGAGCAGCGGTGGGCGGACCGCGAGGAGGACATCACCACGGTCGGCGGTGACCCCTTCGAGGTGGGGCAGGTCTTCGCCAGGCGGTGGATGGAGCGGCTGCCGGACCCCGGCCATGTGCAGAAGCTGTCGGCGATGTACCCGCGGATCCCGCACCGGATCGACGGTGAGCTGCTGCGGTACGCGGCCCGGTTCGGGCTGCTCGCCCACAAGGACGACCAGATCGACGAGCACGACCGGTACGCGATCAGGGCCGGGTTCTGGCGGGAGATCGACGTACGGGCCGCGGAGCACGCGCCCGCCGGGGAGCAGACCGGGCGCTGACGTGTGCCGACGGCCGTCACCGGGAGCGGGCGCGATGGGCCCCGGCGCCCTTCCGGGCCGCCCAACCCCGTAGGCTCGTCCCTCGTGAGTACGGGCAATGTGTGCGTGGTGCGCGAGCTGGTGAAGACGTACCCGGCCGCGCGCGGCAGACGGGGGGCTCCCGCCACGCCCGAGGTGCGGGCCACCGACGGGATCTCCCTGGCCGTGCGCCGCGGCGAGATCTTCGGGCTGCTCGGACCCAACGGCGCGGGCAAGTCCACCCTCGTACGCCAGCTCACCGGGCTGATGCGGCCCGACTCCGGCCACGTCGAGGTGCTCGGCCACGATCTCGTACGCCATCCCGAACGCGCCGCGCGGCTGCTCGGCTATCTGGGCCAGGAGTCCACCGCGCTCGACGAACTGACCGTCGCCCTCGCGGCGGAGACCACCGGCCGGCTGCGCGGTCTCTCCGTGCCGGACGCGCGCCGGGAGCGGGACGCCGTACTGGAGGAACTGGGGATCACCGAGCTCGCCGGGCGGCCGCTCAAGAAGCTCTCCGGCGGCCAGCGGCGGCTCGCCTGTTTCGCCGCCACGCTCGTCGGGGACCGCTCGCTGCTCGTCCTGGACGAGCCCACCACCGGGATGGACCCCGTCGCACGGCGCGCCGTGTGGGCCGCGGTCGACCGGCGGCGGGCCGAGCGCGGCGTGACCGTCCTGCTGGTCACCCACAACGTCATCGAGGCCGAGACCGTGCTGGACCGGGTCGCCGTCATCGAACGCGGCCGGGTGATCGCCTGCGACACCCCGGCCGGGCTGAAGGCCCAGGTCGCGGGCGAGGTCCGGGTCGAGCTGGTCTGGCGGGAACGGGCGCCGCTGGACATCCCGGAGGTCGCAGCTCTCCGCGAGTCCGCGCAGGAGTCCGGGCGCCGCTGGGTGCTGCGGCTGGCACCCGACGAGGCACGGGCCGCCGTCGCCACGGTGACCGGCGGGCCCGCCTTCAGCGCACTCGACGACTTCACGCTGTCCACACCGAGCCTGGAGGACGTGTACATGGCGCTGGGCGGCCGTACGAAGGGGCTGGTGAAGGCGTGACCGCAGTGGTCTCCGCGCAGTCCCAGCCGAACCCGGAGATCCCGCCGCGCGGCGAGGCCCTCCCTCCTGGCGGCTCCGGCGCCCGGGGCGGCCTGCCCGGTGCCGCCGACGCGGCCACCGGGGCCGAGCCGCTCGCGCCGCGCGCCCGGCTGCTGCCGGCGCTCGCCGCGGTCTACCGGGCCCAGCTGTCACGGGCCCGGGTGGCGCGCATCCCGCTGCTCTTCGTGGCGACGTTCCAGTCCGTCGGGATCATGATCCTGATGCGCGGGGTCGTCGACGGCGGCGACGAGGCCCGCGCCGTGGTGGCGGGCTCGACCGTCCTGGTCGTGGCGTTCGTCGCGCTCAATCTGCTCGCGCAGTACTTCGGCCAGCTGCGTGCCAGCGGTGGACTCGACCACTACGCCACCCTGCCGGTGCCGCCCGCGTCCGTGGTGCTGGGGACCGCCGGGGCGTACGCCTCCTTCACGGTGCCCGGCACGGTCGTCACCGCCGTCGCAGGGTCCGTGCTCTTCCAGCTGCCGCTGGCGCATCTGTGGGTGCTCGCCGCCGTCGTCCCGCTCGCCGGGGCGGCGCTCGCCGGGCTCGGCGCCGCGCTCGGACTGCTCGCGCCGCGCCAGGAACTCGCCACCCTGCTCGGGCAGCTCGGGATGTCCGCCGCGCTGCTCCTCGGCGTGCTCCCGGCAGACCGGCTGCCGGGGCCGATCGCGTACGCCCGCGACCTGCTGCCGTCCACCTACGGGGTGGAGGCGCTGGCCCGTACCTTCGGCGACCACCCGGACTGGCCGGCGGTCGGCGCCGACCTCGCTGTGTGCGCCGCGGTCGGGGTGGTCTCGCTGGCCGTGGCCACCTGGGCCTACCGGCGGGCGGCGGTCCGGTGAGGCGGCACACAGGGCAGCCTGGCACGATGGCAGAGTGACCGCGCCACTGACACCTCCGCACCAGCCCCCGAACGACGACCCCTGGCAGAAGGGTCCTTCGGGAGCCACCCCCTGGCCGGGTCCGGAGCAGGCAGGTGACGACGACGGCCCGGGACTGCGGGCCGAGCTGGTGCAGGCCGCCGTCGTGGCGGTCGTGCTGGCGGTCCTGGGCGTGCTGCTCGGCCTGCTGTGGATGTGGCTCGCGCCGCGCGTTCCGCTGATCTCCGACGGCAAGGCCGTCTACCTCAAGGACTCGGAGGGTGAGCAGGCGATCGGCGGGGACGGCACGTTCGCGCTGCTCGGCCTGGCGTTCGGCGTGGTGAGCGCGGCCGCCGTCTTCCTCTTCCGCAGGCGCGGCGGGGTGCCGCTGGTCATCGCTCTCGCCGTCGGCGGCCTGCTCGGCTCGCTGCTCGCCTGGCGCGTGGGGATCTGGCTCGGCCCGTCGCAGGACGTGGTCGCGGCCGCGAAGCACGCGGGCAAGGGCGTCACCTTCGACGCACCGCTGAAACTGGCCGCGAAGGGCGCACTGCTCGCGTGGCCGGTGGCGGCGATGATCGTGCACCTGGGGGTGACCGCGGTGTTCGGACCGCGGGACCCCGAGCCGGAGTGGACCCCGCCGTCCCCGCCCGCCACGCTGCCTCCGCTGTCGTACGAGGACCCCGCTCCGGAGCCGGGCGAAAGGCGCTAGTGCCGCGGCACTAGACCGCCGGGTCGTACGGGCGGCCCGCCCGCCCCACCACGGCCAGCAGCGCCCCGGTGAGCCCGGCCAGGTCCGCAGGGGACAGCTCCACCTCAAGCCCCCTGCGCCCCGCCGATACGCAGATGGTCCCGTGCTCCGACGCCGATGCGTCAAGGACCGTACGGAGGCGCTTGCGCTGGCCCAGCGGGGAGATACCGCCGAGCACGTACCCCGTGGTGCGTTCCGCCACGGCCGGGTCCGCCATGGTGGCGCGCTTGCCGCCCACCGCTGCGGCCAGGGCCTTGAGGTCCAGGCTGCCCGCGACCGGGACGACGGCCACGGTCAGCTCGCCGTCCACATCGGCCACCAGCGTCTTGAATACCCGGTCGGGGGTGACCCCGAGCGCTTCGGCGGCCTCCCCGCCGTAGGAGGCGGCGGCCGGGTCGTGCTCGTACGTGTGCAGCGTGTACGCCGTGCCTGCCGCGGCCAGCGCCGCCGTGGCCGGCGTGCCCCCCGACTGCTTCTTCTTCGCCTTCTTCGCCACGTGCGCGCTCCTCGGGTCAGTTGAGGTGGGTCGGGGCCCGGGTCAGGTCCGTGGCGGGCAGCGACGGAAGATGCCGGATCACCGCGGTCTCCGACCGCAGCAGCTTCAGCTCCTCGCGCAGCCGGGTCGCGATGTCCGGCGCTTCGAGCAGCTTCTGCTTGGCGGGCACGTCCAGCACGGCGGCCGCCGCGACCAGGTACGAGACCACCGAGGGCTCGTCGGGAAGCTCGGCCCCCGTGGTGAGCGAGCGTTCGCGTGCACCGGCCAGCCGCTTCTGATAGGCGCGGAAGGCGCGCAGCACACCCTCAGCGAGGGCGCCCGCGTCGTCCCCGGCGTCCTCGGGCAGTTCCTCGACCTCGGCGGTCAGATACGGGCCGCTCGCGTCCAGCGAGTGGATCCGCACCCGCGCCGTGCCGGTGGCGAGCACCTCGAAACTGCCGTCGTCGCGCTCACGGATCGTCGCCGCGTCGGCGATGCAGCCGATGTGGTGCAGGGCGGTGGCCGGGTCGTCGCCGAAACCGGCGGCCGGGCCCGGCTCGGGCAGTGCGGCGCGGCCGGGCAGCCCTGGCAGCGTGGGCGCCACCTCGGAACCGTCGCGGATGGCGACGACGGCGAAGCGCCGTGGCTCGGCCTCGTCGTCCACCTTGAGCAGGTCGCGCATCATGGCGCGATAACGCTCCTCGAAGATGTTCAGAGGCAGCACGAGGCCCGGGAACAGCACCGAGTTCAGCGGGAAGAGAGGGAGGCGCGCGGTGGTCACAGCGGTCAAGCGTAATGGCCGCGGCCGCGGGCGCGCCCCGTCCTGTCCCGCCGCGCACCCCCGGGAGCGGCCAGCAGGCGGGCCGCGCCGCGCAGTTCGAGGAACCGGCCCAGCGGGTCGTCGCTCAGCCGGGCCCACGGGAACGAGGTCACGTCCGGGCCGATCAGCCGGAACTGCTCCACAGCTTCGGCCCACCTCTCCCGGCTGACCAGCACGTACACCAGCAGATTCCGGATCTCCGCGAGCAGCGCGTCGCCCGGCCGGTACCCGGCGGACAGCGCGACGGCGCGGTCGGCCGCCCCGTCGATCCGCTCGCGGACGGCGGCCGGCTGCCCGCCGCCGACGAGGTACGCGAAAGCCGCCCGTACCGGCAGTGCCCGCACCAGCGATCCGGGCGGTGCGTCGTCCGCGGCCTGCTCCGCGAAGTCGAAGCACTCGCGGTGCGAGCCGTGCCACTGCACCGACAGATAGCGCAGGGCGGCCACATGGCAGCCGTAGTGCCACGGGGAGCGGCGCAGCGCCTGCTCCCAGAGGGTTTCGAAGTCGGTGTGCGTGGCGTGCACTCCGCGGGCGTGGTCCAGAGCGATGCGCCACGGCACCGGGTCCCGGGGATCACCGTCGGCCGCCGCCTCGACCAGCGGGCCGACCTCCCGCAGCAGTTCGGCCCGGGCGGGGGAGTCCCAGGCCCTGAGGACCGCGAGGCCGGCGGCGAGGAGCAGCGCGTCCGGGTCGTGCGGCGAGGCCGCGAGCCAGCCGGAGAGCCATTCGTCCCTGCTGAGGGCGAAGGCGGCGAGCCGGGTGAGGTAGCGGTCGCGGTGCTCCCAGCCGGATGTCGCCCGTGTGGCGGCCAGCAGTGCGGCCGCCGGCCCGTGGTCCCCCTCGGCCGCCGCGACGAGCACGGGCGCCAGCCGGGCGTCGGGGACGTCGAGCAGCACCTCTTCGTCGCGGTGGCCGCCCGGCCCGTCGGCGGGCCGGTGCGGCGGGCGGCGCCCCGTCCCGGTCAGGGAGCGCAGGGAGCGCAGGGGCATGGTGCGGAGGGAGGGCAGAGAAGTAATGAGGGACATGGTGCGGACCATTGAAAACCGCAGGTGAGGAGGGCGCCAGGGGCAGGACGTGAAGCTTTCGTATCGGGGTGATGGTTGTACGCGGGGTGGTCAAGGAGCGGTAAAGAGGTAGGGGGAGCGGTAAAGAGGTAAGGGGGCGGACCGGACTTCCCGGACGCGGACTCACCCACCCGCCCCGCAGGACCCACCCACCGCACGGCACCCACCGCACGACGCACCCACCGCACGGCACACCCACCGCACCCGGCCCGTCAGCTCCGGCGCAGCAGGCGGGTGGCGCCCGTCGCGACCGTCGTGGCCAGGATCCAGCCGAGCACGATCAGCGCGGCGGCCGCCCACTGCCAGCCGCCGCACAGCTTCCAGTAGCCGTCCTGGCCGAGGTTGACCACCGGGATCAGCAGATCCAGTGCGTAGAGCGCCGCGTTCCACTGCGGATGCCCGTCCCGGCTCATCGGCTCCGGGTGGTAGCGCGAGAACGCGACCGTTCCCGCCGCCCACAGCACCGCCATCCAGAGCGCGGCCCGGCCCGGCCGGTAGCCGTACGCCACCGTCCAGTCCTGGAGGTACCCCCACACCTTGGCGGCCAGCGGCAGCGTCTCGCGCCGTCTGCGCTGCTTCGCGAGCAGCACCTCGCGGGCGTCCGCGTCCTCGCCGCTGTTGCGCAGCACCGACGCCAGCCGTTCGTACGGCTCCGGCGCGTACTCCGGAGTCGCCGCCGTCACCCACTCCAGCCGCTGCTCCAGCGGAAATCGGCCGACCGGGATGAGGTTCTCGTAGCTGAAGCCGCCCATCGCCAGACCGCCGGGACCCGGCCAACTGGTCGACATATCGACCAGGTTGACCACCTTGGCGCCCGAGAGCACCACCCGGCCCTGCTCGGGGCGGTCCCCGAGGAAGCGCAGTTCGGGGGTCTGGATACGGCGCAGTGACAGCTCCTGGTCGCTATGCATACGGAACTTCGCACTCCGCAGGTCGAGGGCGTCCCCGAACCGCCCGTCGTCAAGCCGTATCCCGCCGACGCACTCGAACGGCTGGATCCTCGTCCCGTACGGCGGGGTCGGCCCGGTGCCGTACGGGGGAGTGGTGCCGCCGCCGTCCGGTGTCACCCCGGCCGCCGACAGATAGAGCGTGCGCTCCACCGAGAGCTGCGGTGCGTTCAGCGCCCGCCGTCCGTCCGGATTGAGCAGCCGGCTGCCGTTGAAGCTCAGCGAGACCCCGATCCGCGCCGAGCGCAGACTCACCTCGCCGTGCGACTCGATCATCTCGGCCTGCAGATCCTGTGCCACGTACAGCCCGTCGGCCGCGATGGAGCGGCCCTTGCGGTCCGGGTGCACCACCATCATGTTGATCAGCAGATCCGTGCCGATCTGTGCGTCGGTCAGCCGGATGCCGCCCGCCACCCGGCAGCGCGGCAGATGCAGATCGCCCTCGCTGTGCAGCCGGGCCGCCTCAAGACGCGGCATCGCGCAGCCGACCATCCGGACCGTGGTCACCCGGCACTCCGGCAGCAGCACCTCGTCCTCGAACCGGCAGCCGGTCAGCTCCACGTACGGAGTGACCGTGCCGCCCGCGAGATCCAGCGCGCCGGTGATCTGCACCCCGGTCAGCTTGAGCGAGGAGACCCGGCCCGCCAGCGCCGGCGGCCCGCTGAGCAGCAGCAGGGCCACCACGCGCGCACGGACCGTGCGCTCGGGGCCCCAGGTGCGGGCCGAGAGCGGATTGTCCATGACCGGGTTGCGGGTGCGCAGATCGTAGGTGCTGCCGTTACGGAAGGCCTCCCACATGCCCAGCTCGGCGCCGGTCAGCCAGTTGGGCGCATGCTCGTCGTGCTGCGCCTCTGTCACTGCCGCCCCTCCCTGCCCACGAGTGATGGAGTGAACGCTAGCGGTCACCGTCAGGGGGCCAGTTGTGTATCAGCCACTGATACGGGCGACCGGAGGCCGTAACCGGTCTGAGAGAATTGGTGTCATGATCTCCCGAATCGATCTGCGCGGCGACGCCCTCCCCGAGGGTGGCGCCCTGCGCGACCTGCTGCCCCGTGCCGACTTCGACGTACAGGCCGCCCTGGAAAAGGTGCGGCCGATCTGCGAGGACGTGCACCATCGCGGTGACGCGGCGCTCATCGAGTACGCGGAGAAGTTCGACGGTGTGCGGCTGGAGCAGGTGCGGGTGCCCGCAGCCGCCCTCGCCGACGCTCTGGCCCGCCTCGACCCGGCGGTGCGGGCGGCCCTGGAGGAGTCGGTCAGGCGCGCCAGGCTGGTCCACCGCGCCCAGCGGCGCGCCGAGCACACCACCCAGGTCGTCCCCGGCGGCAAAGTGACCGAGAAGTGGGTACCGGTCGAGCGTGTCGGGCTGTACGCGCCGGGCGGACGCTCCGTCTACCCCTCCTCGGTGGTCATGAACGTCGTCCCCGCCCAGGAGGCCGGGGTCGAGTCGATCGCCCTCGCGTCCCCCGCGCAGAAGGAGTTCGGCGGCCTGCCGCACCCGACGATCCTGGCCGCCTGCGCGCTGCTCGGCATCGACGAGGTGTACGCGGCGGGCGGCGCCACCGCCGTCGCGATGTTCGCCCACGGCACCGAGTCCTGCCCCCCGGTCAACATGGTCACGGGCCCCGGCAACATCTGGGTCGCCGCGGCCAAGCGGTACTTCACCGGCCGGATCGGCATCGACGCCGAGGCGGGCCCGACCGAGATCGCCGTACTCGCCGACGACACCGCCGACCCCGCGCACGTCGCGGCCGACCTGATCAGCCAGGCCGAGCACGACCCGATGGCCGCCGCCGTCCTCGTCACCGACTCGGCCGAGCTGGCCGACGCGGTCGAGAAGGAGCTGGCGCCGCAGGTCGCCGCCACCAAGCACATCACCGAGCGGATCGTGCCCGCGCTGGAGGGCAAGCAGTCCGCGATCGTCCTCGTCGACTCGGTCGAGGACGGCCTGAAGGTCGTGGACGCGTACGGCGCCGAGCACCTGGAGATCCAGACCGCCGACGCCGCAGCGGTCGCCGCCCGGGTCCGCAACGCCGGAGCCGTCTTCGTCGGCCCCTGGGCCCCGGTCTCCCTCGGGGACTACTGCGCCGGGTCCAACCACGTCCTGCCCACCGGCGGCTGCGCCTGCCACTCCTCGGGCCTCTCCGTCCAGTCGTTCCTGCGCGGCATCCACATCGTCGACTACACCCGGGACGCGCTCGCCGAGGTCACCCACCACGTGGTGACGCTCGCCGAGGCCGAGGACCTGCCCGCGCACGGCGCGGCCCTCAAGGCGAGGTTCGGATGGAAGGTGCCCACCGCATGACAGGCATCGACGACCTGCCCGTACGGGACGAACTGCGCGGCCAGTCCCCGTACGGCGCGCCCCAACTGGACGTCCCCGTACGGCTGAACACCAACGAGAACCCGTACCCGCTGCCCGAGGCGCTGATCGACCGGATCACCGAGCGCGTACGGGAGGCGGCCCGCACGCTCAACCGCTACCCCGACCGGGACGCCGTCGAGCTCCGCACCGCGCTGGCCCGCTATCTCACCAGGACCGCGGGGCACCCGGTCGGCGCGGCCAACGTCTGGGCGGCGAACGGCTCGAACGAGGTCATCCAGCAGCTGCTCCAGACCTTCGGCGGCCCCGGCCGCACGGCCATCGGCTTCGAGCCCTCGTACTCGATGCACGCCCTCATCGCGCGCGGCACCGGCACCGGCTGGATCTCCGGACCGCGCAACGAGGACTTCACCATCGACGTGGCGGCGGCCGAACGCTCCATCGCCGGGAACCGGCCGGACGTCGTCTTCATCACCTCGCCCAACAACCCCACCGGCACCGCGGTCGACACCGAGACCGTCCTCGCGCTGTACGAGGCGGCGCAGGCGGCGGGCCCTGCGATGGTCGTGGTGGACGAGGCGTACGGCGAGTTCAGCCACGCGCCCTCGCTGCTCCCGCTGATCGAGGGCCGCCCCCACCTGGTCCTCTCCCGGACCATGTCCAAGGCGTTCGGCGCGGCCGGGCTGCGGCTCGGCTACCTCGCGGCCGACCCGGCCGTGGTCGACGCCGTCCAGCTCGTACGGCTGCCGTACCACCTGTCATCGGTCACCCAGGCCACCGCGCTCGCCGCCCTGGAGCACACCGATACCCTGTTGCGGTACGTCGAGCAGCTGAAGGACGAGCGCGACAGGCTTGTCAGTGAGCTGCGCTCCATCGGATACGACGTGACCCAGTCCGATGCCAACTTCATCCAGTTCGGCCGCTTCCAGGACGCCTCGGCTGCCTGGCGGGCGATCCTCGATCGCGGTGTCCTGATCAGGAACAACGGGGTCCCCGGATGGCTGCGGGTCTCCGTGGGCACTCCGGCCGAGAACGACGCGTTCCTCGAAGCGGCACGCACACTGCACAAGGAGATCACCGCATGACTCGCGTGGGCCGCATCGGACGGGTGGAACGCACCACCAAGGAGACCTCGGTCGTGGTCGAGATCAATCTCGACGGCACCGGCAAGGTCGACGTGTCGACGGGGGTCGGCTTCTACGACCACATGCTCGACCAGCTGGGCCGCCACGGCCTCTTCGACCTCACGGTCAAGACGGACGGCGACCTGCACATCGACTCGCACCACACCATCGAGGACACCGCCCTGGCGATCGGCGCCGCCTTCAAGCAGGCGCTCGGCGACAAGGTGGGCATCTACCGGTTCGGCAACTGCACGGTGCCGCTGGACGAGTCGCTCGCCCAGGTCACCGTCGACCTGTCGGGCCGCCCCTACCTGGTGCACACCGAGCCGGAGAACATGGCGCCGATGATCGGCGAGTACGACACGACGATGACCCGGCACATCCTGGAGTCGTTCGTCGCGCAGGCCCAGATCGCGCTGCACGTCCACGTGCCGTACGGGCGCAACGCCCACCACATCGTGGAGTGCCAGTTCAAGGCCCTGGCCCGCGCGCTGCGTTACGCGTCCGAGCACGACCCGCGGGCAGCGGGCATTCTTCCTTCGACCAAGGGCGCCCTGTAAGCATGACTGGCCTCAACACCATCCTCATCGTCGTCGGCCTCTTCCTGGCCGGCGGTATCTACTCCTTCGTCAAGCAGAAGATGCCCGCGAGCCTCATCGTGCTGCTCTCCATCGGAGCCGTGATGTGCCTGGCGGCGGGTGTGATGCGTATCCAGGGAATCTGGACATGACCGCCCGCAGGAAGGTCGTGGTCTTCGACTACGGCTTCGGCAACGTCCGCTCCGCCGAGCGCGCGCTCGCGCACGCCGGCGCGGACGTCGAGATCACCCGTGACTTCGACCGCGCCATGAACGCCGAAGGGCTGCTCGTCCCCGGTGTCGGTGCCTTCTCCGCCTGTATGAAGGGGCTCAAGGAGGCCCGCGGCGACTGGATCGTCGGCCGCAGGCTCGCCGGCGGCCGCCCGGTCATGGGCATCTGCGTCGGGATGCAGATCCTCTTCGAGCGCGGCATCGAGCACGGCGTGGAGACCGAGGGCCTCGACGAGTGGCCCGGCACGGTCGGCCCGCTCAAGGCCGACGTCGTACCGCACATGGGGTGGAACACCGTGGAAGCCCCGGCGGACACCGAGCTCTTCGCCGGGCTCGACGCGGCAGCGCGCTTCTACTTCGTGCACTCCTACGCGGCGCACGACTGGTCGCTCGAAGTCACCAACGCCAGGATCCGCGCCCCGCGCGTCACCTGGGCCACGCACGGCGAGCGCTTCGTCGCGGCCGTCGAGAACGGCCCCCTGTCGGCCACCCAGTTCCACCCCGAGAAGTCCGGCGACGCCGGCGCCCAGCTGCTGACCAACTGGATCGGAACCCTCTGATGTCCGCCTTGCAGAAGAAGCTCGAACTCCTCCCCGCCGTCGATGTCCGGGACGGCCAGGCGGTCCGCCTCGTCCACGGAGAGTCCGGCTCCGAGACCTCCTACGGCTCACCGCTGGAAGCCGCGCTCGCGTGGCAGCGGTCGGGCGCCGAGTGGCTGCACCTGGTCGACCTCGACGCCGCCTTCGGCACCGGCGACAACCGGAAGCTGATCTCCGAGGTCACCTCGGCGATGGACATCAAGGTCGAGCTCTCCGGCGGCATCCGCGACGACGCGTCGCTGGCCGCAGCCCTCGCCACCGGCTGCACCCGGGTCAACCTCGGCACCGCCGCGCTGGAGACCCCCGAGTGGGTCGCGAAGATCATCGCCGAGCACGGCGACAAGATCGCGGTCGGCCTCGACGTACGCGGTACGACCCTCAGAGGCCGCGGCTGGACCCGGGACGGCGGCGACCTCTACGAGACGCTCGCCCGCCTCGACTCCGAGGGCTGCGGCCGCTACGTGGTCACCGACATCGCCAAGGACGGCACGCTCCAGGGCCCCAACCTGGAGCTCCTGAAGAACGTCTGCGCGGCCA
This sequence comes from Streptomyces sp. NBC_00440, assembly GCF_036014215.1. Classification (NCBI taxonomy): domain Bacteria; kingdom Bacillati; phylum Actinomycetota; class Actinomycetes; order Kitasatosporales; family Streptomycetaceae; genus Streptomyces; species Streptomyces sp. NBC_00440. The sequence continues at coordinate 1,782,912 of NZ_CP107921.1, read as the reverse complement.
CCGACAAGCCCGTCGTCGCCTCCGGCGGCGTCTCCTCGCTCGACGACCTGCGGGCCATCTCCTCGCTCGTCCCCTCGGGCGTCGAGGGCGCGATCGTCGGCAAGGCGCTGTACGCCAAGGCGTTCACCCTGGAAGAGGCCCTCGAAGCGGTAGCGGTGGCGGCATGAGCGAAGGCGCCACGGACGGCGGCGTACGCCGTATCGCCTCCGGCGGCCCGTGGGAGGAGGCCTTCGGCTACTCCCGCGCCGTGGAGCTGCCCAACGGCCTCGTCCTGGTCGCCGGCTGCACCGCCATGGCCAACGGCCGGATCGCGGAGGGCGGACCGTACGAACAGGCCGTCACCGCCTTCGGCGTCGCCGTCGACGCCCTCAAGGAGCTCGGCCTGGGCGCCGAGCACGTGGTCCGCACCCGGATGTACGTCACGCACGCCCGTGACGTGGACGAGGTCGGCCGCGCCCACAAGGAACTGTTCGACAAGGTGCGGCCCGCCGCATCCATGATCATCGTCTCCGGTTTCGTCGACCCCAGCCTGGTCGTCGAGGTCGAGGTCGAGGCGTACCGGGGGAAGCACGCATGACACTCGCCGTACGGGTCATCCCCTGCCTGGACGTGGACAACGGCCGCGTCGTCAAGGGAGTCAACTTCCAGAACCTCAGGGACGCGGGCGACCCCGTCGAGATGGCCAGGCTCTACGACGCCGAGGGCGCCGACGAGCTGACCTTCCTCGACATCACCGCCTCGTCCGGCAACCGCGAGACGACCTACGACGTGGTGCGCCGCACCGCCGAGCAGGTCTTCATCCCGCTCACCGTCGGCGGCGGTGTCCGTACCACCGAGGACGTCGACAAGCTGCTGCGCGCGGGCGCGGACAAGGTCGGCGTCAACACGGCGGCCATCGCCCGCCCCGAGCTCATCAGCGAGATCGCCGAGCGCTTCGGGCGCCAGGTGCTCGTCCTCTCGGTCGACGCCCGCCGCACCGCCGACGGCACCTTCGAGGTCACCACGCACGGCGGCCGCCGGGGCACCGGTATCGACGCCGTCGAGTGGGCGCACCGGGCGGCCGAGCTGGGGGCGGGCGAGATCCTGCTCAACTCCATGGACGCCGACGGCACCAAGGACGGCTACGACACCGAGATGATCGCGGCGGTACGCGCACACGTCACCGTCCCGGTCATCGCGAGCGGTGGCGCGGGCGCCCTGGAGCACTTCCCGCCGGCCGTCGGCGCGGGCGCCGACGCGGTGCTCGCCGCATCGGTCTTCCACTTCGGTGACCTGCGGATCTCCCAGGTCAAGGACGAGCTGCGGCAGTCCGGCCACCCGGTCAGGTAACACCGGACACCCGGCCGGGCAGCACCGGACACCGGCCGGGCAGCACCGGCCGCCGGTCAGGAAGAGCCGCCCGGCCGCCCTCCCGCAGGGGCGGCCGGGCGCTCGGACTCACAGACCGAGCTTGGCCTCGATCGCCTTGGCCGACGCCTCCGCGTCCCCGTCGACCTCCACCTTCGCCGCGTCCTGCCGGCCGAAGGCGAACATCGTCAGCTCGCCCGGCTCCCCGGTGACCGTCACCACCGGCGTGCCGCGGTGCGCGACCGCGGTCTGGCCGTCGGGCCGCCGCAGCACGAGCCCCACCGGCGCCCTGCGCCCCATCAGCCGGGCCCCCTTCTCAAGACGCCGCCACAGCGCCTCGGCGAAGACCGGGTCCACCTCACGGGGCGACCAGTCGGGCTGCGCCCGCCGCACGTCCTCGGCATGTACGAAGAACTCGACGGCGTTGGCGCCCTCGTCCACCTGCTTGAGCGAGTACGGCGAGAACTTGGGCGGCCCCGTACGGATCAGCTGGATCAGCTCCTCGTACGGCTTCGCGGTGAATTCGCCCTGCACCCGGTCGAGGCGCCCCTTGAGCGCGCCGATCAGGATCCCGCCCGCCGCGTCGAGCCGCCGCTCGCGTACCACCACATGGGCGGCGAGATCGCGGGTCTTCCAGCCCTCGCAGAGCGTCGGGGCGCCGGGACCCGCCGCCTCCAACAGGTCGGCGAGGAGAAGTCGTTCGCGCTTGGCATGGGTCGACATGCCCGCCAGCGTACGACCGCGCTCCCCGTTCCGCCCAGTGGGCTGTGGTGGGCCGGGTCCGCCGGGCCGCGCGGGCGCGGCACAATGAATCCATGACCAGCACGCCCAGCACACCGCAGTCCACCGGTCTCGACCCCGCGATCGCCGCACGCCTCAAGCGCAGCGCGGACGGCCTGGTGCCGGCCATCGCCCAGCAGTACGACACCGGTGAGGTGCTGATGCTCGGCTGGATGGACGACGAGGCCCTGCACCGCACCCTCACCACCGGCCGCTGCACGTACTGGTCGCGCAGCCGCAGGGAGTACTGGGTCAAGGGCGACACGTCCGGGCACGTGCAGCACGTCAAGTCGGTCGCACTCGACTGCGACGCCGACACGGTCCTGGTGAAGGTGGACCAGGTCGGCGCGGCCTGCCACACGGGCGAGCGGACCTGCTTCGACGCGGACGTCCTGCTGGGCTGATACAGCGGCCGACTGGCGACCGAGCGCCGGGCCGACGGCCCCTAGACTTCCGCCATGGACCTGGAGACCTTCCGCAAGCTCGCCGCCGACCGCCGCGTCATCCCCGTCACCCGCACCCTTCTCGCCGACGGAGACACCCCGGTGGGCCTCTACCGGAAGCTCGCAGCGGAGCGCCCGGGCACCTTCCTCCTGGAGTCCGCCGAGAACGGCCGCACCTGGTCCCGCTACTCCTTCATCGGCGTACGGTCCGCCGCCACCCTCACCGAACGCGACGGCGCCACCCACTGGGAAGGCGCCCCGCCGGTCGGCGTCCCGGTCGACGGCGACCCGCTGCAGGCGCTGCGCGCCACCGTCGAGGCGCTGCACACCCCGCGCGATCTGGCGGGCGGGCTCCCGCCCTTCACCGGCGGCATGGTCGGCTACCTCGGATACGACATCGTGCGCCGCCTGGAGAAGGTCGGACCCGGCGAGCGCGACGACCTGAAACTCCCCGAGCTGACCATGCTGCTCACCTCGGACCTCGCCGTACTCGACCACTGGGCCGGCACGGTCATGCTGATCGCCAACGCGATCAACCACAACGACCTCGACACCGGGGTGGACGAGGCCTACACCGACGCCGTGGCCCGGCTCGACGCCATGGAGGCGGACCTCGTGCGCCCCGCCGGGACCGCACCCGCCGTACTGCCGGCGTCCGAGCTCCCCGAGTACACCGCGCTCTGGGGAGGCAAGGACTACCAGGACGTGGTCGAGGACATCAAGGAGCGCATCAGGGCCGGTGAGGCCTTCCAGGTCGTGCCGTCCCAGCGCTTCGAAACGGCCTGTACGGCGAGCGCGCTGGACGTCTACCGGGTGCTGCGCGCCACCAACCCCTCGCCGTACATGTACCTCTTCCGCTTCGACGGCTTCGACGTCGTCGGCTCCAGCCCCGAGGCGCTGGTCAAGGTCGAGGACGGGCGCGCCATGGTGCACCCCATCGCCGGGACCCGGCACCGCGGCGCGACACCGCGCGAGGACCAGGAGCTCGCCGACGAGCTGCTCGCCGACCCGAAGGAGCGCGCCGAGCACCTGATGCTGGTCGACCTCGGCCGCAACGACCTCGGGCGGGTCTGCGAGCCGGGCTCCGTCGAGGTCGTCGACTTCATGTCGGTCGAGAAGTACTCCCACGTCATGCACATCGTCTCCACCGTGACCGGCCGGGTCGCCGAGGGCCGCACCGCCTTCGACGTCCTCACCTCGTGCTTCCCCGCCGGTACCCTCTCCGGCGCCCCCAAGCCCCGCGCGCTCCAGATCATCGACGAGCTGGAGCCCACCAGGCGCGGGCTCTACGGCGGCTGCGTCGGCTACCTCGACTTCGCAGGCGACTCCGACACCGCCATCGCCATCCGCACGGCGCTGCTGCGCGACGGCACCGCCTACGTCCAGGCCGGGGCCGGTGTGGTCGCCGACTCCGACCCGGTCTCCGAGGACAACGAGTGCCGCAACAAGGCGGCGGCCGTGCTCCGCGCCGTCGGTTCGGCCAACCGCCTCACCGGTCCCTCGGGGCGTAGGGGATAGTGGAGGACGTGAGTGCCGTACCCCAGCCCCGATCCGAAGCAGGACCGGCCGCAGCCTCCCCGGGCAGCCGCCGCAGTCTTGCCACCGCTCTGCTACTCGGCGCAGTCGGCGCTGCCGTCGTCCTCCTGTCCTCCGGGCAGACCTGGGCCCGGGGCAATGCTCCGGTCGGCGGCGGAGTCCTTCCGCTGACGGCCGACGGGGGCGATGTCACCGGAGTGCCCACGGCTCTGGCGATCGTCGGTCTGGCCGCTCTCGTCGCGGTCTTCGCGGTACGCAGCGCGGGCCGTGTCTTCGTCTCCGCGCTGCTCGCCCTGTGCGGGGCCGGCGCGGGCGTGGCGGCCGTCGCCGGAGCGGGCGACAGCGCCGCACTGAACGACAAGGCGGCCACCAGCGCCGGCAACACCGCCACCACCATCGAGGCGCTCTCCCACACGGCCTGGCCCTATGTGGCCGCGTTCGGCAGCCTGCTGATCCTCTTCGCGGGGCTGCTCGCCCTCCGCTACGGTAAGCAGTGGCCGGCCATGTCCAGCCGGTACGAGCGCGACGGCACCCCGCGACCGCGCCGGCCACGCACGGCACCGGATCCGGAACGGCCCGAGGAGATCTGGAAGGCGCTCGACCGCGGCGAGGACCCCACGCGGGAGGCGTGACGGACAGCTCACCCCCCAGCTCATCGCCCGGCACGGCGGTGCGCGACAATGGGCGTGAGCTTCCGGCGCCCGCCGGGCCACGGCTGCGACGGGCGACCGCGGAACACGGCTCGCATCAGGGCCTGGACACACAGCAACGAGGAGCAACTCATGGCGGGCACCAGCCACGGACACACCCCGGCCGCCTGGACCGGCGTCATCATCGCCTTCATCGGCTTCTGCGTCTCGGGCGCCTGCATGGTGGTACCCAGCCCGATCGGCGTCATCGTCGGACTGGTCGTCGTGGTACTCGGCGGTGTCGTAGGCGTCGCCATGAAGGCCGCGGGCCTCGGTATGCCGAAGGAGTCCGAAGCCAGCATCCAGGCCAGGGCGCGGGCTTCCCAGGCGCAGGCGCACTGACGGACCGCTCCGCGAGTACCGTCCGGCGGGGCGCAGTCCGGTTCTCCGGGCTGCGCCTTCCCGTATGAGCTGCGCCTTCCCGTCCGAACAGGGAGAATCGCCGAGTGGACCCCAACGCAGCCCCTGCCGCCCTCCGCGCCCCGGCCCCGCCGCCGGCCTGGCTCCCGGCGCCCGGACACCCCGGGCCCCCCGTCTCCGGACACCCGGCGCCCCCGGCCCCCGAGCCGCTCGTACGCCGGCTTCTCGTACCACTCGGCACGCTGGCCGCGGTCGCCGCCGCCTTCACCTACGTCGGCGCCGTCGACCCCAACCACCCCGGTCACTACCCGGTCTGCCCGTTGTACGCGGTCACCGGCATCTACTGTCCGGGCTGCGGCGGGCTGCGCAGCGCCCATGCCGTCGCCCACGGCGACTTCGCCGCGGCCCTCGGTGACAACGCGCTCGCGGTCGTCGGGTACGGCGTCTTCGCCGTGGTGATGGTGGTGTGGCTGATTCGCGCCGTAAGGGGACGGCCGGCCGAGCGGTTCACGATCCGGCCCGCCCTCTGGTGGGGCATCGGCGCCGTCGTCCTGGTCTTCAGCGTGCTGCGCAACCTCCCCATGGGGTCGTTCCTGGCCCCGTGAGCGTCCGCGGGACCGGAACTCGCACCGACCGGATGCGGGGCCCGGGGTCTTCTACGGATAACATCACCATGGCTGATCCTGATCCATCCACACGTCCCGGAAGGGGGCCGCTCGCGTGAGTGTGCTCGACGAGATCATCGAAGGCGTACGCGCCGACCTCGCGGAGCGGCAGGCGAGCGTCAGCCTCGACGAGCTCAAGGACCGCGCCGCGAAGGCTCCCCGGGCCAAGGACGGCGTCGCGGCGCTCCGCGGCGACAGCGTCAAGGTCATCTGCGAGGTCAAGCGCTCCAGCCCCTCGAAGGGCGCGCTGGCGGCCATCGCCGACCCCGCCGCGCTCGCGGCCGACTACGAGGCGGGCGGCGCGTCCGTCATCTCCGTACTGACCGAGCAGCGCCGCTTCGGCGGCTCGCTGGCCGACCTGGAGGCCGTCCGGGCCAAGGTCGACATCCCGGTCCTGCGCAAGGACTTCATCGTCACCGCGTACCAGCTCTGGGAAGCACGGGCGTACGGAGCCGACCTGGCGCTCCTGATCGTCGCGGCCCTGGAGCAGGAGGCGCTCGTCTCGCTGATCGAGCGCGCCGAGTCCATCGGGCTCACCCCGCTGGTCGAGGTCCACGACGAGGACGAGGCCGAGCGCGCGGTCGCCGCCGGAGCCCGGGTCATCGGGGTCAACGCACGCAACCTCAAGGACCTCAAGGTCGACCGCGGCACCTTCGAGCGCGTCGCCCCCGAGATCCCCTCGCACGTGGTCAAGGTCGCCGAGTCCGGGGTCCGCGGCCCGCACGACCTGATCGCCTACGCCAACGACGGCGCCGACGCCGTGCTGGTGGGCGAGTCCCTGGTCACCGGCCGGGACCCGAAGGGCGCCGTCGCCGACCTGGTCGCCGCGGGCGCCCACCCGGCCCTGCGGCACGGGCGGGACTGACCCCCATGGCCATTGCCCGTCTCTCGCGTGGGTGCAAGCCCCGCGGCTGCCGTGCGCCCGCCCGGCGGGTGCACGGACGACGGGTGCGCTACCACATCGGTTCCGAGCCCGGCCAGATCAACGGCATGCGATGGCGTCGCTGAGCGGACAGCTCAGCAACACCTCTCACCTCCTGCGTACCACCCCTTACGTACCTGCGGAGATCACGCATGTCTTCAGAGTTCTTCATCCCGGATCCGGACGGCCGGATCCCCAGCGCCGAGGGCTACTTCGGCGCCTTCGGCGGCAAGTTCATCCCCGAGGCGCTCGTCGCCGCGGTGGACGAGGTCGCCGTCGAGTACGACAAGGCCAAGTCCGACCCGGCCTTCGCGGCCGAGCTGAACGACCTCATGGTCAACTACACCGGCAGGCCGAGCGCCCTCACCGAGGTGCCGCGGTTCGCCGAACACGCCGGTGGCGTACGGATGTTCCTCAAGCGCGAGGACCTCAACCACACCGGATCGCACAAGATCAACAACGTGCTCGGTCAGGCCCTGCTCACCAAGCGCATGGGCAAGACCCGGGTCATCGCGGAGACCGGGGCCGGACAGCACGGCGTCGCCACGGCGACCGCCTGCGCCCTCTTCGGTCTCGAATGCACCATCTACATGGGCGAGATCGACACCGAGCGCCAGGCGCTCAACGTCGCCAGGATGCGGATGCTCGGTGCCGAGGTCGTCGCCGTGAAGTCCGGCAGCCGCACCCTCAAGGACGCCATCAACGAGGCGTTCCGCGACTGGGTCGCCAATGTGGACCGCACGCACTACCTCTTCGGCACGGTCGCCGGGCCGCACCCCTTCCCGGCGATGGTGCGCGACTTCCACCGGGTGATCGGCGTCGAGGCGCGGCGGCAGATCCTGGAGCGCGCGGGCCGGCTCCCCGACGCCGTCGCCGCGTGCGTCGGCGGCGGGTCCAACGCCATCGGGCTCTTCCACGCGTTCATCCCGGACGCCTCGGTGCGTCTCGTCGGCTTCGAGCCCGCCGGACACGGCATCGCGACCGGCGAGCACGCGGCGACGCTCTCCGCCGGTGAGCCGGGGATCCTGCACGGCTCCCGCTCGTACGTGCTCCAGGACGAGGAGGGCCAGATCACCGAGCCCTACTCGATCTCCGCCGGGCTCGACTACCCCGGCATCGGCCCGGAGCACGCCTATCTGAAGGACGCCGGCCGCGGCGAGTACCGCGCGGTGACCGACGACGAGGCGATGCAGGCGCTGCGGCTGCTGTCGCGCACCGAGGGGATCATTCCGGCCATCGAGTCGGCGCACGCGCTGGCCGGTGCGCTGGACCTCGGCAAGGAGCTGGGCAAGGACGGGCTGATCGTGGTCAACCTGTCCGGCCGCGGCGACAAGGACATGGACACGGCCGCCCGCTACTTCGGGCTGTACAGCGCGGACGCGGAGGTGGCAGCCAAGTGAGCCAGAACAGCGGAAACAGCGGAACTGGCGCGCACGGCGGGCACGGCGGAAACACAGCGCTCCTGAGCTCGGTCCTGGCCGGGGCGAAGGCCGAGGACCGGGCGGCGCTCATCGCGTACCTCCCGGCCGGATTCCCCACGGTCGACGGCGGGATCGAGGCGGTGAAGGCCGTCATCGAAGGCGGCGCCGACATCGTCGAGGTGGGGCTGCCGCACAGCGACCCGGTCCTCGACGGTCCGGTCATCCAGACCGCCGACGACATCGCGCTCAAGGGCGGGGTGAAGATCGCCGACGTACTGCGCACGGTGCGCGAGGGGTACGAGGCCACGGGCGCGCCCATCCTCGTCATGACGTACTGGAACCCCATCGACCGGTACGGCGTCGAGCGGTTCACCGCCGAGCTGGCCGAGGCGGGCGGCGCCGGCTGCATCCTGCCCGACCTGCCGGTCCAGGAGTCCGCGCTGTGGCGCGAGAACGCGGAGAAGCACGGTCTCGCGACCGTCTTCGTCGTCGCGCCGAGCAGCAGGGACGAACGGCTGGCGACGATCACCGCGGCCGGGTCCGGCTTTGTCTACGCGGCCTCGCTGATGGGGGTCACCGGCACCAGGAACTCCGTGGGTGAGCAGGCCCAGGAGCTCGTACGGCGCACCCGCGCCACCACCGAGCTGCCGGTGTGCGTGGGGCTCGGGGTCTCCAACGCCGAACAGGCCGCCGAGGTCGCCGTGTTCGCCGACGGAGTGATCGTCGGGTCCGCGTTCGTCAAGCGGATGCTCGAAGCGGAGAACGGCGCCGCGGGTCTGGACAGCATCCGCGAACTGGCGGGCGACCTGGCCAAGGGCGTACGCAGAAGCTGACGCCGTCGCTCGTACGGGTGGAACTGGGACCGGGGAGGCGCGCTCGTGCCTCCCCGGTTCGTTGCTGCGGGTGTGAGCGAGAAGAACCGAGACGCGAAGAGGGCCGCCCGCGAGCGGCTCATCGAAGAGCGTGAGAAGCAGAAAGCCCGTGACCGGCGCAAGCGGGGAATGATCGTCGGCGGCTCCGTGGTGGGGGTGCTGGCGCTGGCCGCGGTGATCGGAGTGGTCGCGGCCAACTCCGGCTCGGACAGCGGCAGTGACAGCGCGAGCAGCCCCCTCACCGTGCCGAGCGGCGCGACCGGAAAGGACAGCCTGGCGGTCCCCGTGGGCGCGAGCGACGCACCGTCCACGCTCACCGTCTGGGAGGACTTCCGCTGCCCGGCCTGCGGCCAGTTCGAGAATGGCTTCCGCAGCACGATCCACGAGCTGGAGAATTCCGGGCAGCTGAAGGTCGAGTACCACCTCGCCACGCTCATCGACAGCAACATGGGCGGCACGGGCTCGCTGCGCGCGGCCAACGCCGCCGCCTGTGCGCAGGACGAGAGGAAGTTCCCCGCGTACCACGACGTGCTCTACGAGAACCAGCCCGAGGAGACCACGGACCCCTACGCCCAGAACAGCAAGCTGATCGAGCTGGCAGGGAAGGTGAAGGGGCTGAAGACTGCGGCCTTCACCTCCTGTGTGAACGGCGGGAAGCACGACAGCTGGGTGAAGCGGTCGAACGCGGCCTTCCAGAAGGGCGGCTTCAGCGGCACCCCGACGGTCGAGCTCAACGGCTCGTCGGTCTTCCCGAAGAAGGGCAATGAGCAGATCTCGCCCGCCAATCTGAAGAAGTGGGTGACCGAGGCCAACCAGGGCAAGAAGGCGGGCACGGTCTCACCGGCGCCCGCGGCCTGAGCCCACCGGGACAGGGCCCTGTCACGCACGGTGTTACGCACGCTTGTTACGCACGGCCTTGTTACGCATACGTTGCCGGGTGGGTGGTCCGACGGCCCACCCGGCCATGTAGCGTCTGCGGTGCCATGAACCTTGCCTTCATTCCCAGTCCGTCGACCGGCGTGGTCCATCTCGGACCGATTCCGCTGCGCGGCTACGCGTTCTGCATCATCATCGGTGTCTTCGTCGCCGTCTGGTACGGCAACAAGCGCTGGGTCGCCAGGGGCGGCAGAGTGGGCACCGTGGCCGACATCGCGGTCTGGGCCGTGCCGTTCGGCCTGGTCGGCGGGCGGCTCTACCACGTCATCACCGACTACGAGCTGTACTTCAGCAGTGGCCGGGACTGGGTCGACGCCTTCAAGATCTGGCAAGGCGGCCTCGGTATCTGGGGCGCGGTCGCGCTCGGCGCGGTCGGCGCCTGGATCGGCTGCCGCCGCCGCGGTATCCCGCTGCCCGCGTGGGCCGACACACTGGCCCCGGGCCTCGCCTTCGCCCAGGCCATCGGCCGCTGGGGCAACTGGTTCAACCAGGAGCTGTACGGCAAGCCGACCGATCTGCCCTGGGCGCTGAAGATCAGTGCGGGCCCCGACAGGATCGCCGGGACGTACCACCCGACCTTCCTCTACGAGTCGCTCTGGTGCGTCGGCGTCGGTTTCCTCGTCATCTGGGCCGACCGCCGCTTCAAGCTCGGCCATGGGCGGGCGTTCGCGCTGTACGTCGCTTCGTACTGCGTGGGCCGCGCCTGGATCGAGCACATGCGGGTCGACTACGCGCACCACATCCTGGGGCTGCGGCTCAACGACTGGACCGCGCTGATCATGTTCCTGCTCGCCGTGACGTACTTCGTCGTCTCGGCGAAGCTGCGGCCGGGCCGTGAGGAGATCGTCGAGCCCGCCGCGGCGGAGGCGGACAGGGAAGCCGGGGACGACGCCGAGGCCGCCGAGGCCGAGGCCGCCGGGGCTGACGACGCCAAGGCCGAGGACGCTGACGGTCGTGCCGGTACCGATGCCGATGGTGCCGGTCCCGACGCCCCTGCCGACGCCGGCAAGAGCGACAGCCCGGCTGCGGCCGATGCGCAGGACGAGGCAGCCGGGACCGCCGAGCCGGCCGGGGTCAAGGCGGAGGCGCAGGCCGAGAAGGGCTGACCGGCCCGCTCAGCGCCCGCGTCGCAGGCGCACCCTGTGTCTCAGTTGCGCAGGCGCTCCGTCTCAGGTGCGCCTGCGTTCCGCGAGATCCAGCGTGCGCCGGGCGCCCGCCACCACTGCCGCATCCACGAAGCGGCCGTCGGGCAGTGCCAGCGCCCCCTCGTCGGTGGGCGCGGCCAGCACGATGTCCCGCGCCGCCCGGACCTCCGCCGCGGTGGGCAGATACGCCCGCTCGATCACCGGCAGCTGCCTCGGGTGGATCGCCGCGCGCCCCAGGAACCCCAGCGCCCGGCCCCGTGCGCAGGATGCCGCGAGCCCGTCCAGATCCCGTACGTCCGCGTACACCGACTGAGCGGGCGGAGCCAGTCCCGCCGCCCGTGCCGCGACCACCGCGCGGCTCCGGGGCCAGGCGAGGCCCGCCTCGTCGTACACGCCCAGATCGGCCCGGAGATCCGCCTCGCCGAGAGCCAGCCCGCACACCGCTGGGCTGGCCGTGGCGATCTCGTAGGCACGTTCCACGCCCAGCGCCGACTCCAGTATCGGATAGAGCGGAACGCCCTCCCGGCCCGCGGCGGCCGCCGCCCAGCCGGCCACTCTGCGCACCTCCGCGGGCCCGTTGGCCTTCGGCAGCCGCAGCCCCGCGAGGCCCGGAAGACCGGCGACTGCCCGTACGTCCGCCTCGGCGAGCGGCCCGTCCAGCGCGTTGATCCGGACATGGACCGGCGAGGGGCCGGGGGCCGGATCGGCGAGGAGTTCGGCGGTGGCGTCACGTGCGTAGGCCTTGCGGTCGGGTGCGACCGCGTCCTCCAGGTCGACCAGCACCACATCGGCGCCGGCCGCCAGCGCCCGCGCCACCACAGCGGGCCGGTCGCCCGGCACGTACAACCAGGTCAGCACGGTCCGCACCGGGCTGCGCGCGGGCAGTTCCTCCGACACGCTCACCGGACCGCACCCGACTCCCGCAGGGCCGCGATGTCGGCGGGCTCCAGGCCGATCCCGGTCAGCACGGCGTCGGTGTCGGCGCCGTGCGGCCTCCCCGCCCACTTGATGGCGCCCGGCGTCCCGGAGAGCCGGAAGAGGACGTTCTGCATCCTGATGGTGCCCAGCTCCTCGTCGGGGACCTCCGCGATCGTGCCCAGCGCCCGGTACTGCGGGTCCGCCATGACATCGCCGATCTCGTAGACCGGCGCGATGGCCGCCTGCGCCTCCTCGAACGCCGTCACCACATCGGCCCGGTCGTGCCGGGCTATCCAGTCGCCGACCGCCGCGTCCAGCTCGTCGGCGTGCCGGGCGCGCTGCGCCCCCGAAGCGAACCACGGCTCGTCGATGAACTCGGGCCGCCCCACCAGCCGCATCACCCGCTCCGCGATCGACTGCGCCGACGTCGAGACAGCCACCCAACTGCCGTCGCGGGTGCGGTAGGTGTTGCGCGGCGCGTTGTTGTTCGACCGGTTGCCGGTGCGCGGCTGCACATAGCCGAGCTGGTCGTACCAGATGGGCTGCGGGCCCAGCACCGCCAGCATCGGTTCGATGATCGCCATGTCCACGACCTGGCCGCACCCGGTGCGGTCCCGCCCGGCGATGGCCGCCATCACGGCGTACGCGGTGGAGAGCGCGGCGATCGAGTCGGCGAGGCCGAAGGGCGGCAGCGTCGGCGGTCCTTCCGGCTCGCCGGTCATGGCGGCGAAACCGCTCATGGCCTCGGCGAGCGTGCCGAATCCGGGGCGCCGGGAGTACGGACCGAACTGGCCGAACCCGGTCACCCGCGCCAGCACCAGCCGGGGGTTGGCCGCGGACAGCTCCTCCCAGCCCAGGCCCCACTTCTCCAGGGTGCCGGGCCGGAAGTTCTCGATGATCACATCCGCGCCGGCGGCCAGCCTCAGCAGCACGTCGCGACCGTCCGGCGACGAGAGGTCGAGCGTGATGTTGCGCTTGTTCCTGCCCAGCAGCTTCCACCACAGCCCCACGCCGTCCTTGCTGGGACCGTGCCCGCGTGAGGGGTCGGGCCTGCGGGGGTGCTCCACCTTGATGACCTCGGCCCCGAAGTCGCCGAGCAGGGTCGCGGCCAGCGGCCCGGCGAAGAGCGTCGCCAGATCGAGGACGCGCAGCCCTCCGAGTGAGGACGGCTGAGGGCCTGCTGCGTCTGCCGGGCCCACTGTGTCTTCCGGGTCTTCCGGGTCTGCTGCGTCTGCTGTGTCTGTCGTGTCGTCGTCGTGCATGAGTCGCTGTTCCTCCGCTGCCCTGCTCATACCGCCCTGTCCCTCCGCCGCACATGGCGCAGCGTGCGCTCGGCGAGCGTGTCGAAGCCGATGCCGTCCAGGCCGCCCACCGTGGTGGCCAGCCGGTTCCGCAGGGGCGCGGTCCAGCGGGCCGGGACGGCGCGCGGGCCGCCCGCGAGCAGTCCGGCGACGCTGCCCGCCGTCGCCCCGTTGGAATCGGTGTCCCAGCCCCCGGACACCGCGCGGCAGATGGAGCCGGTGAAGTCGCCGTCCGCGTGGGTCAGCGCCGCCGCGAGCAGCGCCGCGTTCGGCAGTACGTGCACCCAGTGGTGGTCGCCGTACGCCGAGTGCAGCTCGTCCACGACCGACTCGAACGCGGCGGCGGTGCCCAGCGGTTCGGCGGCGGCCCGGCCGATACCGAACCGCACGGCGGCCGCGTACCGGGAACCCGGCGGCACGACCGAGAGACCGGCCCGCAGACACGCGTGGATGTCCGCGCCACCGCCCGCGGCTGCCGCGATCACGGCGGCGGCGAACATCTCGCCGTACACCCCGTTCGCCGTATGGGTGAGCACCGCGTCCCGCCAGGCCGCGGCGGCTGCCGCACCCGGATCACCCGGGTGCGTCCAGCCGAAGACGTCGGCCCTGATCTGCGCACCGATCCACTCGCGGAACGGATTGCGGTACGCGGCGGTGTCCGGAGGTTCGGCCCCCGCGAGCAGATTGCGGTACGCGACCCGCTCGGCGGTGAAGGTCCGGCCGGCCGGCAGCTCGTCCAGCCACAGCTGTGCCACGTCCGCGGTGCTGAACTCCGGCCCGTACCGGTCGAGCAACAGCAGCCCGAGCAGCGGGTAGTTGAGGTCGTCGTCCTCGGGGGCGCCGTCAATGTTCTCGGCGAGCGAGGTGGGGCGCGAGCGGCGGTTCCACGGATGGGCGGCGGCCACCTCCGGGTCGAGACCCACCTCGGTGAACCAGCTGTCCAGCGGCCAGTTGCCGGTGGAGCGGGCGATGGCCCGGATGCCGTCCAGCGTCAGCTTCTCGACCGGCTTGCCGAGCACACAGCCCGCGGCCCGGCCCAGCCAGGACGCCTCAAGCCGTGAGCGCAGCGCGTCCCGGTCCACCGGACCGTCCGCGGGGGCGGGCCACTCGGGGCACAGCGCCCTGATCGCGGGCAGCTCCGTCGGCTCGTCGGCCGCCAACGGCGAGGCAGTCGCGCCCAGTTCGTCCAGAATTTCACAGGCGAGCGTCCGCAGCTCCGGTGCGGCGGGTGCGGCGGAAGCGCCCGCGCGGGCCGGCGCCGGATGGCCGCCCGCCGCAGTCCACCGCCGCTCGGCAGCCGCCGGATCGCGCCCGTCCTGCGCCGCCTGGCGCAGCTCGTGCCCCACCAGGTCCTCGGGCTGCACCCAGGTCAGCCGCAGCGGACGGCCGGTCGCCGCCGGGGAGCCGGGGGCCGTCACCGGACACCCGCGATGGCACCGAACAGCGCCTCGTGCTCCCGGCGCCGCTCCAGATCGCGGGCGAACACCTCGCGGGTGACGCCCGCGAGTGCGGCGGCCGGAGTGTGCAGATCGAGACGGCTCGCCGTGGCGACCTCCCCGGCCCAGTCGGCGGGGACCGCGCTCTCGCCGTACAGCGCGCCCACGATCGCACCGCTCATGGTGGCGATGGAGTCGCAGTCCCGGCCGTAGTTGACGGAGCCGAGTACGGTCTCACGGAATTCGCCGCGGCCCGCGAGCAGCATCCCGAGCGCCACCGGCAGCTCCTCGATGGAGTGCAGCCGCGACGGACGGCGGGCGCCCAGCGACGGCTTGCGGTACTCGGGGCCCACCGTGTCGAAGGGGGTCACCGCCTCGCGCAGCGGCTTCAGCGCCGACTCGAACCCGTCGTGCGCGGCGGCCACTTCGCAGACCGCCTCGATCGCCGCGCGGGTGCCGTCCTTCGCCAGTCCCAGCACATCACCGACGACCGAATCCGGGGTCGCGCCCGGCTTGCAGGCCGCGGCCACCGCAGCGGCGAAGACCGCTGCCGCCTCCCGCCCGTAACTGGACTGGTGGGCGCCCGCGATGTCCAGGGCCTCGGCGTACGCGTTCGCCGGGCTGCCCGCGTTGACCAGGCCGACGGGCGCCATGTACATCGCGGCGCCGCAGTTGACGATGTTGCCGACCCCGGCCTCACGCGGGTCGACATGCCCGTAGTGCAGCCGCGCGACGATCCACTTCTCGGCGAGGAAGATCCGCTGCAACGGCAGTGCCTCCGCCTCCAGTTCGGGGATCCAGCGCGGTGTGCCCATCAGGTCGGGCACCAGGTGGTCGGCGACCGCGTACGCGTCGAGGTGGTCGCGCACGGTCTCGTAGACGCGGATCAGCGCATGGGTCATCAGGGTGTCGTCGGTGACGTGCCCGTCGCCCTTGTGGTACGGGGCGATCGGCCGGGCGGTACGCCATTCCTCCTTGTAGAAGGGCTCGACGATGCCCTGCACACGGCCGCCGTGCCGCTCGCTGATGGCCTCCGGGGTCCAGCCCTCCACCGGGCCGCCGAGCGCGTCCCCGACGGCCGCGCCGATCAGGGCTCCGGTGGTGCGGTCCTCCAGGGAGGGGGTGGGCACGGTCATGAGCGGGTTCCTTCCGGGAGGACATGCAGAGGGGAGGCGAGCCGTGCGGCGACCTCGACGAGGTCGGTGCCGGCCAGCTGGGGCAGGGCGCAGCCGACGAGGGTGCGGCAGCTGTCCCGCCAGGTGTCGGGCAGGGACCCGGCGCCGCCGATGGCGCCTGTGAGGGCGCCCGCCAGCGCGGGCGCCGAGTCGGCGACCCGGGACAGACAGGCGGCGGACGGCACCGCCTCGGCGAGCGCGCCGCCGGCCGCGAGCGTCATCGCCAGGGCGACGGGCACCGTCTCGGCGGCGGCGATCCCGTAGCTGTAGACGTGGTCGACGATCTCGTGCTCCAGGACGGGGACCAGCGCGAACGCACTGCCGGGGCGTCCCGTGCCGGCGGCCGTCGCGGTCCGGGCGAGCGCCACCGCGTGCAGCGCGTTGCGGCGGATCTCGCTGCCGTCGGGGAGCTGCGCGAGCGCCTCGTCCACACAGGCGGCGGCCGTCGCTCCGCCCAGTGCGGCGGCGACCGCTGCGGCCATCGCGCGGGCGCCGTGCACCCCGTCACCGTCCTGGGTGTAGCGGGCGTCGAACTCCGCGAGGTCGGCGGCGGCGGCCGGGTCGCCGGGGTGCACCACGGCGAGTACCGCGGCGCGCACACAGGCGGCGTCGTCGAAGTGGTGCGGATTGTCATGGCCGGTGGCCGGGGGCCGCAGTCCCGCCGCCAGATTCCCGAGACCGGCCCGTACGGAGATCCGGGCGCGCAGCGGGATCAGCGCCGACTCGATCTCGTCGGCCTGCGCGGACGCGGCGGCCACCTCGTCGGCGAGCGCGTTCCAGGCCAGCGCCAGCGCGGAGCGCACCCGCTGCTCTGGGGAGAGATCGCTGTGCCCCGACGAGGCGGCCGACAGGATCGCCTGCGCGGTGAACGTGGCCCACTCGGCGTCGTCGGAGGGTCCCAGCTGGAGCGGGGCCGGCGGCTGGTTCAGGGCGATGGGCACCGGCAGTGTGGTGGTGGCGTTCTGCTCGGCGAAGGTGTCCAGTTCACGGGTGAGCCTGCGGGTCCAGTTGGGCAGCAGCGCCGCGCGGTGCCGCCCGGCCGGCCAGCCCGCGGCGTCGCCCGCGGCGATCCCCAGGAGCAGGCCCTCCACCCGGCGGTGCGGATCGCGGCCGGACAACTCGGGGGCGGGACGGTTCAGCTGTGTGGTCACGAGGCGGCCTGCCTGTTCTCGTTCGACGGGTCGGTCGCCCGGCCCGGCACCGCGTTCAGCGGCAGCAGCGCGTCGGCGACATCGAGGATGTGGCGTCCGGCCATGGCGGGCAGACAGCTGCCGCGCACCGGCCCGATGGCGGCCGCCCAGTGGGCGGGGATGCCGCTCTCGCCACCGAGCGCCCCGGCGAGTGAGCCCGCGACGGCCGCCGTGGTGTCGGCGTCGCGGCCCATGTTCACGGCCGTCAGCACCGACCCGCGGAAGTCGCCGCGTGCGGCGATGAAGGCCCCGAAGGCGAGGCCCACCGCCTCGGGTGCCAGGTCGGTCCACGGGTACCCGCCGATCACGACGGCCGAGCGCACCGCGCGTTCGACCGGGAGCGGCGAGCCGTCGGGCCCCGGCACCGCCCGGCGGGCCGCGCTGACCGCGCGGTGCAGCGAGCGTGCGGTCCAGGAGTCCTCGGGGATCACCGAGAGCGCGGCCTGCACCACCGCGTCGGGACTGTCGCTCACCATGGCGGCGGCCACTCCTGCGGCGACGGCCTGCCCGCCGTAGATCCCCTCGCCGTCATGGCTGACCGTGCCGTCCACCGCGACCAGCCGGGCCGCCTCGGCGGGCCGCCCCGTCGCGTACACCCCGAACGGCGCGGCCCGCATGGCGAGTCCGTCGCTCCACGCGTGCCGGTGCTGGGCGGAGATCGGGGCCGCGAGCCCGCGCCGCAGGTTCTCCAGGGTGCCGCGCTCGCTGAACCCGGCGCCGCGGAACGGGCCTTCGTCGCGGTCGGCGATCCACAGGTGCCACGCCGCCTCGACATGGGCGACGGTCAGCGCCGAACCGTGCTCGGCGAGCAGCAGCCCCGAGAAGATCGCGTACTCGGTGTCGTCCGTACCGGCCGGCTCGTCCAGGACGAAGCCCTCGATACGGCCCCAACGCTCCCGGATCCGGGAGGGCTTCATGTTCTCGGCGGGGGCGCCCAGGGCGTCCCCCACGGCCAGGCCGAGGAGGGCGCCGCGGGCGCGGTCCCGGAGCGTACCGGGGAGACCGGGCCGCTCGCGCCGGAGCCGGGCCGGGGGTGGTCTGTTCGCCGTGTCTGCTTCGGGGGCCGGGCCTGGGCTGCCGCTCATGGGCTGATCGTGCTCATTTCTGGGGTTGTGCGGGCGCGGGCGCGGGAGGCGTCAGCGCTGGTACCGGTCGAGGACCCGCTGGCCGTCGCCGGTCAGCTTGGAGCGCAGCGAGCTCAGACCGATCGAGCCGTTGTAGTACTCCTGGAAGGCGGGGGTGGCGATCTTGTCCTTCCACTCGGCGTAGCCACGCACCCCGAGTACGGGGGAGGGGATCAGGTCGCCGGCCATCTCGCTGCCGGTGCGCCAGCCGTTCTCCGGGGTGCGCAGCGCCGGGTCCTTCAGCGCCGAGCGGCTGTCGGGCAGCAGCCAGTCGCCGAGGGCGAGGCGCGCGGCGTTCTTGCCCTGGGTGAGGAAGGAGATGAAGTCGACCGCCGCCTGCTTGTGGTGCGAGTCCTGCGAGACCGACAGGGTCTGCGGTACGACCCCCTGCGAGCTGCCCCGCGGTCCGCTCCCCGCGGGCATCGGCAGGACCGTCCAGCCGAAGCCCTTCGGCGCCTGCTGCTGGACCTGCTGCCGGAAGGAGAAGTTCAGCGGCACCATGGCGTACTTGCCGGCGTAGAACCCGGGCAGGGTGTCCGAACCGCCCATGCCCAGACTGCTCTTGGGCGCGGTGTGGTCCTGGTTGATCTGCCGGTTGATGATCCGGGACACCGCGGAGTCGGCGGCGTCGAAGCTCACCTTGTTCTTGCCGTCCGCCTTCTTGAAGATCTGCCCGCCGGTGGACGCGGAGCTGTTGACGGACTGGCTCACCGGCTCCTTCATCGACCAGGCGACGCCGTACCGCCGGGTTTTCCCGCCCGGCCCCCGGACCGTGAGCTTCTTGGCGGCCTGCTCGAACTCCGGCCAGCTCCAGGGGTGGGCGGCGGTGGGAATCCGGACGCCGGACGCCTTGAGCAGTTTGGTGTTGGCGACCATGACCCGCGGCTCCTGGAGGAACGGCACGCCGTAGATCCCCTTGCCGAAGGTGGTCATGTCCCACGACTGCCGGGGGATGTCCTTGTGTAGCGACGCGGGCAGCATCCCGCGTATGTCGGCGAGATAGCCGCCGTACGCGAAGTCCGTGAGGTCCGACGCGTCGTCATGGATGATGTCCGGCGCCTGGCCGCCCTCGAAGGAGGTGAGCAGCTGGTCGTGGATGCCGTCCCAGCTGCCCTGTACGTACGTGACCTGCACGTCGGGGTGGTGTCTGTTCCACTGCGCGACCAGTGCCTTGTTGGCGGCCACGGAGTCCTTCTGCCAGGCCAGGCTGAGGAATTGGAGCGTGACCCGGCCGGACGAGTCGTCACCGCTGTCGCCCTGGCCGCAGCCGGTGACGAGGACCAGCCCGGCAGCGGCGGCCAGCGCCGTCAGCGCGGTACGGATCCGGTTACGGGTGCGCATCAGCCCTTCACCGCCCCTGCGAGCATCCCGCCGACCAGCCTGCGCTGGAGCAGCGCGAAGAAGAGCAGGCTGGGGATGGTGGCGATCACGGAGGCCGCGGCGAGCGGTCCCAGGTCGGCGACGCCCTCGGCGCCGAGGAAACGGGTCAGGATCACGGACATCGTCTGGTTCTCCGGGGACTTGAGCAGCACGAGGGCGAAGAAGAACTCGTTCCAGGCGGTGACGAAGGTGAACATCGCCGTCGCGACCAGACCCGGGGTCAGCAGCGGGAAGACCACGCTGACCAGGGTCCGCAGCCGCCCGGCGCCGTCGACGGCCGCGGCCTCCTCCAGCGTGACCGGGACGGCCTTGACGTACCCCTGGAGCATCCAGAGCGAGAACGGCAGGTTCCAGACGACGTACACCGCGATCAGACCGGCGAGCGAGTTGATCAGGTGCAGGTTCTTCAGCACCAGGAACAGCGGGATGATGATCAGCACGAACGGGAACATCTGGCTGACCAGCACCCAGCCGTTGGCCACCGCGGACATCCGGCTGCGGAAGCGGACCAGGGCGTACGCGGCGGGCACCGCCAGCGCCACCGAGATCACCGTCGCGCTGCCCGCCACGATCAGGCTGTTGAGCGCGGAGTGCAGCAGCGGCTGTGCGTCGAAGGCGGCCCGGAAGTTGTCCAGGGTCGGGTGCTGGGGGAGCCAGGTCGGGCTGATGGACCCCAGTTCCCTGGGGGACTTGAACGCGGTGGACACCAGCCACAGCAGCGGGAACGCCAGGAAGACCAGGTAGCACAGGAGGGCCAGGTACTGACCGGTGCGGCCGGCCGTCCGCCGGGCGCGGAGCCGTGCGGGGACACTCATGCCGCCTCCTCCTTGAGCTTCTTGCGCAGGAACACGGTGAGGAGGACCGCGATGAGGGCGACCATCACCAGACCCATCGCGGCCGCGTAGCCGAACTGGCCGTACTTGAAGGCCTCTTCGTACGAGAAGAGCATCGGCAGCCGGGTCTTGCCGCCAGGTCCGCCCTGCGTCAGCACGTAGACCAGGCCGAACGAGTTGAAGTTCCAGATGAAGTTCAGCGCGGTCACGGCGACCACCACCGGCCTGAGGGCGGGCCAGGTGACGGTGGTGAAGCGGCGCCACATCCCGGCGCCGTCGAGCTGCGCCGCCTCCTTCAGCTCCACCGGTACGTTCTGCAGCCCGGCGAGCAGCACCACGGTGGTCTGCGGCATCCCCGCCCACACACCGACGACGATCACGGCCGGGAGCGCCACCGAGAGGCTGGTCAGCCAGTCGACGTTGTCGCTGATCAGGTGCAGCTGCATCAGCGTCTTGTTGAGAATGCCCGCGTCCGGGTGGTACACGAGCCGCCACATGATCCCGACGACCACCTCGGGCATCGCCCAAGGGACCAGCGCGAGCGTGCGGGCCAGCCAGCGGAAGCGCAGGTTCTCGTTGAGCAGCAGGGCCAGGCCCAGCGCCAGCACGAACTGGAGCACGGTGACGCTGACGGCCCAGACGATGCCGATCCGGAACGACTCCCAGAACAGCGAGTCGTGCAGCAGATCGCCGAAGTTGGCGAGGCCGGTGAACTGGGTCGACGTGGTGCGCCCGGCCTGCGAGTCGGTGAAGGCGAGCGAGAAGCCGTACAGCAGCGGACCCACGCTCAGCACCAGGATCGGTATCAGGGCGGGCGCCAGCAGGAACCACGCCCCCCGGTCCAGACCGAGCGCCCGTCTGCGCTGGTCGGGGGTGCGGGGCGGTGGGGTGCCGCGGTGGCCCGCGGCGTCTTTGCCACGGGCTGCGGTGAGACTCATACGGACCTCGGGTTCTCCAGGTCGGTCGCCGGCGCGGTGGAGGCGCGTACGACGAGGCGGGGTACGGCGGTGCTGTGCTGCGGGGCTTCGGGGGCCGCGCCCTGGCCGAGCCGGGCGAGCAGCAGTCCGGCCGCCCGCCTGCCGCGCTCGACGGAGCCCAGGTCGACGCTGGTCAGCGGCGGCCAGGCGGCCTGGGCCAGGGCGCTGTCGTCCATTCCCGCCACGGCGACGTCGTCGGGGATGCGCAGCCCGCGGGAGTGCAGGGTGCGGACCGCGCCGACGGCCAGCTGGTCGTTGGCGCAGAAGAGTGCGTCGGGGGAGGCGGCCAGCAACTGCTCGGCCGCCGCTGCGCCGGACTCGGTGGCGAAGTCGGTGTTCACCACGAGCGATTCGTCGTAGCGCAGGCCCAGGCCGTCGAGGGCCTTGCGGTAGCCGGTGGCGCGGTTGCGTCCCGGCACCGTGTCGAGCGGGCCGTTGATGAAGGCGATCCTGCGCCGCCCCGTCCCGTGCAGATGGCGTACGGCGAGCCCGACGCCGCGTACGGAGTCGGCGCGGACGCTGTCGACCGGCACGTTCTCCGGCAGCGAGCCGATGATCACGACTGGGGCGGCCGCCGAGCTGAGCGCCTTCGCGTAGGCGCCGGTGATGCGGATGGGGCAGAGGATCAGCCCGTCGCTCGTGCGGTCGCCCAGACTGCGGATCGCGGCGAGCTCGTCCTCCACGACCGCGTCGGTGGAGTGCAGCAGCAGCCGGTATCCGGCGGCCCGGGTGACGGACTGGATCCCGCGGACCATCGCCACGTACACCGGGTTGCCGATGTCCTCCATCGCGAAGGTCAGCTGCCGGGTCCTGCCGCCCTTGAGTGAGCGGGCCACGGCGTTCGGTACGTAACCGAGCTCCGCGACCGCGCGCTCGACCCGCGAGACGGTGTCGGGGCGTGCGCCGACGCCGTTGAGCACCCGGGAGACGGACGCGATGGACACCCCCGCGCGCTGGGCGATCGACACGATGGTCGGTGTCCCGTTCTGCGGCATGTCTGTCCCCTGAGCATCCGTGACCTGGTGTGAGTGCGTGCTGTAAACGTTTCCAGCAACTGGAAACGTTTACAGATACTGGAGACCCGGCTCGGGGACGTCAATGCGCCTGTCGTGTGATCCGCGTCTCACCGGAGTTCCATGGAGATCGCATCCGGGCTGGTCCCGGCCCTTCGCGCCCCTGGTAAGTACGGCCTTCCTTGCTGGCGAGAGCCATTTTTCGTGCGTACTTTCGACCGTGTTCCCGGGTCCGCTGCGCGGAGCGGGGGGCGCTGACGCAAGAGAGAGGGCGGGGACCGATGTCCATCATGGAGAACGAGGCGGCGCTGCATGAGGCGCACCGCGACAACCACACCCACCGGGACGTCAACGGCGGCTGGCTGCGCCCCGCCGTCTTCGGTGCGATGGACGGGCTGGTCTCCAACCTCGCGCTGATGACCGGGGTCGCGGGCGGTGACGTCTCGCACCGCACCATCGTGATCACCGGCCTGGTGGGCCTCGCGGCCGGAGCCTTCTCGATGGCCGCGGGCGAGTACACCTCGGTCGCCTCGCAGCGCGAGCTCGTCCAGGCCGAACTCGAAGTGGAGCGGCGGGAGTTGCGCAAGCACCCGCTGGACGAGATGAAGGAGCTCGCGGCGCTCTACGTGTCGCGCGGGGTGGAGCCCCGGCTCGCGGCCGAGGTCGCCGAGCAGCTCTCCAGGGACCCCGAGCAGGCGCTGGAGATCCACGCCAGGGAAGAGCTGGGCATCGACCCGGACGACCTGCCGTCCCCGCTGGTCGCCGCACTGTCGTCCTTCGGCGCCTTCGCGCTGGGCGCGCTGCTCCCGCTGCTCCCGTATCTGCTCGGCGCCACCGCGCTGTGGCCGGCCCTGCTGCTGGCCCTGATCGGTCTCTTCGGCTGTGGTGCAGTGGTGGCGCGGGTCACCGCGCGCTCCTGGTGGTACAGCGGGCTGCGGCAGCTGGCGCTGGGAGGGGCTGCGGCCGGGATCACCTACGTACTGGGCGCGCTGTTCGGCACCGCCGTGGGCTGATCGGCTTCCGGGCCTTCACCGGTCCGGGGGAGTGAGGCATTATGCGTCGAGCATCATAGGTATCGGCTGCCCGGCGGTTTTGAGTGACGAATCACCGGGCATAAGCCGGAAGCGCCGCAGGCAACGCCGCCTGCACCTATCCGGGCCCACGGACGCCGATCCGGCCGTGTCGCCCCACCTCCACCGCTCCGCGGTGTCCGCATGTTGGAATGAAAACATCCGCTTTTCGAGAAGCGCTCCATCATGTAACCTGCTCGAAATTTCGCAGAGGGCCAACGTCGTCCCTATGCACTTGCATATGCCACGACGACGACGGGAGAGCCGATGCGCATCCACGCCTGGTCGCCCATGGAGGGTCGCCCCGCCCCGCAGGGGCTGTACGACCCCAGCAACGAGCACGACGCCTGCGGTGTCGGGTTCGTGGCCACTCTTACCGGCGTGGCCAGCCACGAGCTGGTCGAGCAGGCGCTGACCGTACTGCGCAATCTCGAACACCGCGGCGCCACCGGATCCGAGCCGGACTCCGGCGACGGAGCGGGAATCCTGCTCCAGGTGCCCGACGCCTTCCTGCGTGAGGCCACCGGATTCGAGCTCCCCGAAGCGGGTGCGTACGCCGTCGGCATCGGCTTCCTGCCGCTCGACGACAGCCCCGCTGCCGTCTCGCGGATAGAGACGCTGGCCGCCGAGGAGGGCCTCACCGTCCTCGGCTGGCGCGAGGTCCCGGTCACCCCGGACCTGCTGGGCAGCGGCGCCCGCGCCACCATGCCCGAGTTCCGCCAGCTCTTCGTCGCCGACGCGCCGCAGGGCGAGGACGCCCCTGCCACGGGCATCGCGCTCGACCGCAAGGCCTTCGTCCTGCGCAAGCGCGCCGAGCGCGAGGCCGGGGTCTACTTCCCCTCGCTCTCCGCCCGCACGATCGTCTACAAGGGCATGCTCACGACGGGGCAGCTGGAGCCGTTCTTCCCGGACCTCTCCGACCGCCGCTTCGCCACCGCCGTCGCCCTGGTGCACTCGCGCTTCTCGACCAACACCTTCCCGAGCTGGCCGCTCGCCCACCCGTACCGCTTCGTCGCGCACAACGGCGAGATCAACACGGTCAAGGGCAACCGCAACTGGATGAAGGCCCGCGAGTCCCAGCTCGCGTCCGACCTCTTCGGACCGCAGAAGCTGGACCGGATTTTCCCCCTCTGCACCCCCGACGCCTCGGACTCCGCCTCCTTCGACGAGGTCCTGGAACTCCTGCACCTGGGCGGCCGCTCGCTCCCGCACTCCGTGCTGATGATGGTCCCCGAGGCGTGGGAGAACCACGAGTCGATGGACCCGGCACGCCGGGCCTTCTACCAGTACCACGCGACGATGATGGAGCCCTGGGACGGCCCCGCCTGCGTCACCTTCACCGACGGCACCCAGGTCGGCGCGGTCCTCGACCGCAACGGTCTGCGCCCCGGCCGCTACTGGGTGACCGATGACGGCCTCGTCGTCCTCTCGTCCGAGGTCGGCGTCCTGGACATCGACCCCGCGAAGGTGGTCCGCAAGGGCCGTCTGCAGCCCGGCCGGATGTTCCTCGTGGACACCGCCGAGCACCGCATCATCGAGGACGACGAGATCAAGGCCGGCCTCGCCGCCGAGCAGCCGTACGAGGAGTGGCTGGAGAGCGGCGAGATCGAGCTGGAGGACCTCCCCGAGCGCGAGCACATCGTGCACACCCACGCCTCGGTCACCCGCCGCCAGCAGACCTTCGGCTACACCGAGGAGGAGCTGCGCATCATCCTCGCGCCCATGGCCCGCACCTCGGGCGAGCCGCTCGGCTCCATGGGCACGGACTCGCCGATCGCCGCGCTCTCCGCGCGCCCCCGGCTGCTCTTCGACTACTTCACCCAGCTCTTCGCGCAGGTCACCAACCCGCCGCTGGACGCCATCCGCGAGGAGCTCGTCACCTCGCTGCGCTCCACGCTCGGCCCCGCGGGCAACATCCTGGAGCCTACAGCGGCCGCCTGCCGCAGCGTCACGCTGCCCTTCCCGGTGATCGACAACGACGAGCTCGCCAAGCTGATACACATCAACGCCGACGGCGACATGCCGGGGATGAAGGCCGCGACGCTCGCCGGCCTCTACCGGGTCGGCGGCGGTGGCGACGCCCTCGCCGCCCGGCTCAAGGACATCTGCGACGAGACCGACGCCGCCATCGAGGCGGGCGCCCGGCTGATCGTCCTGTCCGACCGGCACTCCGACGCCGAGCACGCCCCGATCCCCTCGCTGCTGCTCACATCGGCCGTCCACCACCACCTCATCCGCACCAAGCAGCGCACCCAGGTGGGCCTCCTCGTCGAGGCCGGTGACGTACGCGAGGTGCACCACATCGCCCTGCTCATCGGGTACGGCGCCGCCGCCGTCAACCCGTACCTCGCCATGGAGTCCGTCGAGGACCTGGTCCGCGCCGGCACCTTCATCGAGGGCCTGGAGCCCGAGCAGGCCATCCGCAACCTGATCTACGCCCTGGGCAAGGGCGTCCTGAAGGTCATGTCCAAGATGGGCATCTCGACCGTGGCCTCCTACCGGGGCGCGCAGGTCTTCGAGGCCGTCGGACTCGACCAGTCCTTCGTCGACACGTACTTCAACGGCACCGCGACCAAGATCGGCGGCGCCGGACTCGATGTCGTCGCCACCGAGGTCGCCGCCCGGCACGCCAAGGCGTACCCCGCGTCCGGCATCTCCGCATCGCACCGCAAGCTGGAGATCGGCGGCGAGTACCAGTGGCGCCGCGAGGGCGAGCCGCACCTCTTCGACCCGGACACGGTCTTCCGCCTCCAGCACGCGGCGCGCTCCGGCCGGTACGACATCTTCAAGAAGTACACGGACCGGGTGAACGAGCAGTCCGAGCGGCTGATGACGCTCCGCGGCCTGTTCGGCTTCGCCTCCGGCCGCGAGTCCATCCCGCTCGACGAGGTGGAGCCCGCGTCGGAGATCGTCAAGCGCTTCTCCACCGGCGCCATGTCGTACGGCTCCATCTCCAAGGAGGCGCACGAGACCCTCGCCATCGCCATGAACCAGCTGGGCGGCAAGTCCAACACCGGTGAGGGCGGCGAGGACGCCGACCGGTTGTACGACCCGGCGCGCCGCTCGTCCATCAAGCAGGTCGCATCCGGCCGCTTCGGTGTGACCAGCGAGTACCTGGTCAACGCCGACGACATCCAGATCAAGATGGCGCAGGGCGCGAAGCCCGGCGAGGGCGGCCAGCTGCCCGGCCACAAGGTCTACCCGTGGGTCGCGAAGACCCGGCACTCGACGCCGGGCGTCGGCCTCATCTCGCCGCCGCCGCACCACGACATCTACTCCATCGAGGACCTCGCCCAGCTGATCCACGACCTCAAGAACGCCAACCCGGCGGCCCGCATCCACGTGAAGCTGGTCTCCGAGGTCGGTGTCGGCACGGTCGCCGCGGGCGTCTCCAAGGCGCACGCGGACGTCGTCCTCATCTCCGGACACGACGGCGGCACCGGCGCCTCCCCGCTCACCTCGCTGAAGCACGCGGGCGGCCCCTGGGAACTCGGCCTCGCCGAAACCCAGCAGACGCTGCTGCTCAACGGTCTGCGGGACCGCATCGTCGTACAGACCGACGGCCAGCTGAAGACCGGCCGCGACGTCATCATCGCCGCGCTCCTCGGCGCCGAGGAGTTCGGTTTCGCGACCGCGCCGCTCGTCGTCTCCGGCTGCGTCATGATGCGCGTCTGCCACCTCGACACCTGCCCGGTCGGCATCGCCACCCAGAACCCGGTGCTGCGCGAGCGCTTCTCCGGCAAGGCCGAGTACATCGTGAACTTCTTCCGGTTCATCGCCGAAGAGGTCCGCGAACTCCTCGCCGAGCTGGGCTTCCGTACCCTCGAAGAGGCCGTCGGCCACGCCGAACTGCTCGACACCGAGCGGGCGGTCAACCACTGGAAGGCGCAGGGGCTCGACCTCAACCCGCTCTTCCACGTTCCGGAACTGCCCGACGGCGCGGTGCGCCACCGCACCGCCGAGCAGGACCACGGCCTGGAGAAGGCGCTCGACAACCAGCTGATCAAGCTGGCGGCCGACGCGCTGGCCGCCGACTCCGCCGAGGCCGCCCAGCCGGTCCGCGCGCAGGTCGCCATCCGGAACATCAACCGGACCGTCGGCACCATGCTCGGTCACGAGGTGACGAAGAAGTTCGGTGGCGCGGGCCTGCCCGACGACACCATCGACATCACCTTCACCGGCTCCGCGGGCCAGTCCTTCGGCGCCTTCGCCCCGCGCGGGGTCACCCTCCGGCTGGAGGGCGACGCCAACGACTACGTCGGCAAGGGCCTCTCCGGCGGCCGCATCGTCGTCCGCCCGGACCGCGGCGCCGAGCACCTCGCCGAGTACTCCACCATCGCGGGCAACACCATCGCCTACGGCGCGACCGGCGGCGAGCTGTTCCTGCGCGGCCGCACCGGCGAGCGGTTCTGCGTCCGCAACTCCGGCGCGACGGTCGTCTCGGAAGGCGTGGGCGACCACGGCTGCGAGTACATGACCGGCGGGCACGCCGTGGTCATCGGCGAGACCGGCCGGAACTTCGCCGCCGGTATGTCGGGCGGTGTCGCGTACGTCATCGACCTCGACCCCGACAACGTCAACGCCGGAAACATCGGCGCGGTCGAGTCCGTCGACGACACCGACAAGCAGTGGCTGCACGACGTCGTGCGCCGCCACCAGGAGGAGACCGGCTCCACCGTGGCCGAGAAGCTGCTGGCCGACTGGGACACATCGGCGGCCCGCTTCAGCAAGATCATCCCGACCACCTACAAGGCAGTGCTCGCCGCCAAGGACGCCGCTGAGCTGGCAGGTCTCTCCGAGAACGAGACCACCGAGAAGATGATGGAGGCGGCGACCAATGGCTGACCCCAAGGGCTTTCTGACAACGGACCGCGAGGTCGCGCAGACCCGCCCCGTCGAGGAGCGGGTGAAGGACTGGAACGAGGTCTACGTTCCCGGATCTCTGCTGCCGATCATCAGCAAGCAGGCCGGCCGCTGCATGGACTGCGGTATCCCGTTCTGCCACAACGGCTGCCCGCTGGGGAACCTCATCCCCGAGTGGAACGACTACGCGTACCGCGAGGACTGGTCGGCGGCGTCCGAGCGGCTGCACGCCACCAACAACTTCCCGGAGTTCACCGGACGCCTCTGCCCGGCGCCCTGCGAGTCGGCGTGCGTCCTCGGCATCAACCAGCCCGCCGTCACCATCAAGAACGTCGAAGTCTCGATCATCGACAAGGCGTGGGACAGCGGCGACGTCACCCCGCAGCCGCCCGAGCGGCTCTCCGGCAAGACGGTCGCGGTCATCGGCTCGGGACCGGCAGGACTCGCCGCCGCCCAGCAGCTGACCCGCGCCGGGCACACGGTCGCCGTCTACGAGCGCGCGGACCGCATCGGGGGACTGCTCCGGTACGGCATCCCCGCGTTCAAGATGGAGAAGTCCCACATCAACCGGCGCATCGAGCAGATGCGCGCGGAGGGCACCAAGTTCCGCACCGAGACGGAGATCGGCCGCGACATCGACGCGGCGAAGCTCCGCCGCAGGTACGACGCGGTGGTCATCGCGGCCGGTGCGACGGTCTCCCGGGACCTGCCCGTACCGGGCCGTGAGCTGAACGGCATCCACTTCGCCATGGAGTACCTGCCGCTCGCCAACAAGGTGCAGGAGGGCGACCTCACGGTGGCCCCGATCACCGCCGAGGGAAAGCACGTCGTGGTCATCGGCGGCGGCGACACCGGCGCCGACTGCGTGGGCACCGCCCACCGCCAGGGCGCCGCTTCGGTCACCCAGCTGGAGATCATGCCCCGGCCCGGCGACGAGCGGAACGCCGGCCAGCCCTGGCCGACCTTCCCGATGCTCTACAAGGTCACCTCCGCGCACGAGGAGGGCGGCGAGCGCATCTACGCCGTGTCGACCACGCACTTCGAGGGCTCCGAGCCCGAGGAGGGGGAGACGGTCGGAAACGTCAAGTACCTGCACCTCGTCGAGGTGGAGTTCAAGGACGGCAAGCTGGAGCAGCAGCCCGGCACCGAGCGCCGGATCCCCGCCGAGCTGGTCACCCTGGCCATGGGCTTCACCGGCACCGACCAGGCCAACGGCCTCGTCCAGCAGTTCGGCCTCGAACTCGACGCCCGCGGCAACATCGCCCGCGATGCCGACTACGCGACCAATGTGCCCGGCGTGTACGTTGCTGGTGACGCGGGCCGCGGCCAGTCGCTGATCGTCTGGGCGATCGCCGAGGGCCGCTCGGCGGCGCGCGGCGTGGACCGTTTCCTCACGGGCGCCAGCGAGCTGCACGCCCCGATCAAGCCGACGGACCGGGCACTGACGGTCTGAAGGACCCACTGATACGTCCCGCACAATGGGGTGCGGAACTGAACGCGGCGCCTGCCTTGTCCCCGACCGGACACTGGGTGGGCGCCGTGGCGCGTCCAGCAGCCATCAGCGGCTCGCAGCGGCTTTCAGGGGGCGGACGACGACACGGAGGGCGAGGGAGTGGACCAGCGCATGGATCAGCGTGCCGGCCGGCGGGCGGTGCGGGCGTGACAGTACGGATACTGCGGGCCGGCGAGCGGGCCGCCGCGCCCTGGAAGAACGGCGGCGGGGTCACCCGCGAGATCGCCGCCGGGCCCGAGGGCGCCGGGATGGACACCTTCGCCTGGCGGGTGAGCCTGGCGGATGTCGGCGCCGACGGGCCGTTCTCCGTGTTCCCCGAGGTCACCAGGGTGCTGACGGTGGTGGACGGCGCGGGGATGGAGCTGACCGCCGACGGAGCCCCGCTGCGGGCGGACGAGCGGTTCGTGCCGCACCGCTTCGCCGGCGACGTGGCGACGCACGGACGGCTGCTCGACGGCCCCGTCGTGAACTTCAACGTGATGTACCGCGAAGCGCTCACCGAAGCGCTCATCTCGGTCGTACGGGGCAGACTCACCGTCGCCGTCCCGCCGGACGCCACCGTGCTGGTCGTCGCGCTGGACGGCGCCGCGGTCCTGGAGGACGCGGGCGCGGCCCTGGGACCCTACGACGCGGCGTTGGTGACCGGGGACTCACCGGGTGTGCTGCGGGCCGACGGCCACACGGCCCTCGTCACCCTGCGCAGCGTGGCGCGGGACCGCAGCAGGGCGCGGAGCTCCTGAATTCCCTTGCCCCACACGTGTGTTGAGGCATGATGCGATCATGACTTCATTCGTACGCCATGTCACGGTCGACTGCGCCAACGCCTATGAACTCGGCAGCTTCTGGGCCAAGGTCCTCGACATCCCGCTCACGGACGAGGACAAGCCGGGTGACCCCGAGGCGCTGATCCAGGCCACCGGTTTCGGGCTGCTCTTCATTCAGGTGCCCGAGCCCAAACAGATCAAGAACCGCTTGCATCTGGACCTCCAGCCGACGGACCGCACCCGGGAGGAGGAGGTGGAGCGGCTGCTGGCGCTCGGCGCCACGCTCGTCGAGGACCACCGCAGGCCCGACGGCCGGGGCTGGGCGACGATGGCCGACATCGAGGGCAACGAGTTCTGTGTCGAGCGGAGCACCGCCGAGCGGTCCAGGGGCTGACCGGCCGCGTTCGGCGGGCGGTGGCCCGGCCGTCCGTCCGGTCGTCGGGTCAGTGGTGTACCAGGCAGAAGGGGTGCCCGGCAGGGTCCGCGTAGATGCGCCAGCCCGGCGCGCTGTCGTCGAGCAGATGGGCGCCCGCGTCGAGCACCTCGACCTCCGCCCGGTCGAGGTCGGGCACGCTGAAGTCCAGATGGAACTGCTGGGGCCGGGTCGGGTCCGGCCAGGCCGGTGCGCGGTGGTTCTCGGCGCGCTGGAAGGCCAGGACCAGACCGGACGCGGTGTGCAGTGTGGACCAGTCGGAGCTGAGCGTCCAGCGGGGGTCGGGCCGGTCGACACTGCCGCCGAGGACCGACCGGTAGAACGCGGCCAGGTCTGCGGGGGCGGGGCAGTCCAGCACTATGCACTGCAATTCGGCGATCATGCCCGGAATCCTAGGCTGCGGGCCGCCGCGTCCCGTACGGGGAGGGGGGGCGTCCCGGACACCACGGGCGCGGGGGAACGTCAATCGAACAGTGCGGGGACTCTCTCACCCTTCCGGTCCGTTTTCCGGGGCCCGTCCCGCCTTCCGCCGGCTCCTGCCGGCTTCCGGGGCGTTCCGGTGTGCGTGATCAACTGGTGTTACCGCCCAGGCGAGTTGACCGGCGGCCGGGTTCCGTACGGGGCGGAACCACCGGTCGGAGGGGTGCACGGAGATCATTCGGGTCCCGTTGGGTCCAGACATCCGGGCGACAAGCGTGCTAGGCTGACGTTGTTGCAGTTTTGGTACCCATGAACTTTATGTGCGCCTGACGGGAATGCTCCGACAGGCGCATTATTGTTTTCCGGCTTTCTCCGGATGGGGTTCAATGCGGCGACGCGGAATTCGTAAAGTGCGAATTTCCGGCACTGCACCTGTTGAGGAGAATGTTATGGCCACCGGTACCGTGAAGTGGTTCAACTCGGAAAAGGGCTTCGGCTTCATCGAGCAGGACGGCGGCGGCGCCGACGTCTTCGCCCACTACTCGAACATCGCCACCCAGGGCTTCCGTGAGCTCCAGGAGGGCCAGAAGGTCTCCTTCGACGTCACGCAGGGCCAGAAGGGCCCGCAGGCGGAGAACATCGTCCCGGCCTAATTGTCGGACGCGTACCTCGCTGACCGGGGCCCGCACCTCCAAGGTGCGGGTCCCGGTTTGTGCTGTCCTACATCCGGCAGGAAGGCTTGAACCGCATGACCCGCTCCGCTGAACGCCCGGCACGCCCCGCACGCACCAGTCCGCCGAGGGGCCGAGGCAAGGCCCCCGCAAAGTCTCCGGCCCGCAAGGCAGCTCCCAGGCCTGCCGAATTCACGCTGCCGGACACCATCACCCCCGCGCTGCCCGCCGTCGAGGCCTTCGCCGAGCTGGACATGCCCGCCGCACTCCTCAAGACCCTTGCGGCCCAGGGTGTGACCGACCCCTTCCCGATCCAGGCAGCCACCCTGCCGAACTCCCTCGCGGGCCGCGACCTGCTGGGCCGTGGCCGGACCGGCTCCGGCAAGACCCTCGCGTTCGGGCTCGCGATGCTGGCCCGTGTCGCGGGCCGCCGCGCCGAGCCGAAGGCGCCGCTGGCCCTCGTGCTGGTGCCCACCCGCGAGCTGGCGCAGCAGGTCACCGACGCGCTGACGCCGTACGCCACCTCGGTCCAGCTGCGGCTGACCACTGTCGTCGGCGGGATGTCGATCTCCAAGCAGTCCGGCGCGCTGCGACGCGGCGCCGAGGTGCTGGTCGCCACCCCGGGGCGGCTCAAGGACCTCATCGAGCGCGGCGACTGCCGCCTCGACCAGGTCGGCATCACCGTGCTCGACGAGGCCGACCAGATGGCCGACATGGGGTTCATGCCGCAGGTCACCGCACTGCTCAAGCAGGTCGAGCCGGGCGGTCAGCGGATGCTGTTCTCGGCGACCCTGGACAAGAACATCGACCGGCTGGTCAAGATGTTCCTGACCGACCCGGTCGTGCACTCGGTGGACCCGTCGGCGGGCGCGGTGACCACGATGGACCACCACGTGCTCTATGTCGCCGACGAGACCGACAAGAAGGCCGTCACCACGCGCATCGCGGCACGCGACGGCCGGGTGATCCTCTTCCTGGACACCAAGCGGTCCGTCGACCGTCTGGTGAAGCGGCTGCTGGCCAGCGGTGTACGGGCGGGCGGGCTGCACGGCGGGCGCTCCCAGCCGCAGCGCAACCGCACCCTCGACCAGTTCAAGAACGGCCAGGTCACCGCGTTGGTCGCGACCAACGTCGCGGCGCGCGGCATCCACATCGACGACCTCGACCTGGTCGTGAACGTGGACCCGCCCACCGACCACAAGGACTACGTCCACCGCGGCGGGCGCACCGCGCGGGCAGGCGAGTCGGGCAGCGTCGTCACGCTCGTGCTCCCGGAGCAGAAGCGCGAGATGACCCGGCTGATGTCGGACGCGGGCATCACGCCCAGGACCGCCCGGGTCAGGTCCAGCGACGAGGAGCTCACCCGGATCACCGGGGCGCAGGAGCCCTCGGGTGTGGCGATCGTGATCGACGTACCGCAGCAGGCCACCGCGCCGCAGCGGCGCTCCAGGCCCAGCAGGCCCGCGACCGGGGCAGCCGCCCCGGCCGGGCAGGGCCGTGGAGGACGCGGCCGCCGTGGTGGCCAGGGCCGTGGTGGTCAGGGCCAGGGCGGCGCCCAGGGCGGTCAGGGCCGTGGCGGCGCCGGCCGTGGTGGCGGCGGTCAGGGCCGTGGTGGCCAGGGCGGCCGCAGGGCCGCCGCCTGACGGCAGTGTGAGGCCGGGCCCGCCGCTCAGCGGGCCCGGTGTCAGCTCCGGGGGTGCAGGTCGATACGGACCGTCAGCAGCTCCGTCCCCATCGCCCGGACGACCGCCGCGTTCAGCGCGCGCAGCGGATGCCCCCGGGCGAGGGTGCGCTGCCGGGCGTACGGGTCGTCGCCGGGGAGCAGCTGGGCTGTCCCCGGCACCCAGACGGAGCGGCTCCCCGCACGGAGCCGGACCCGCACGTCAGGGCAGTCCCGGATGTTACGGACGTAACCGGCGTGCATGCCGTGTTCCGCGACGATCCAGAACACCGTCCCCTCCCGGCCCTCGCCGACCGGGGTGGTGCAGATCTGTCCGGTGACCCGCCCGCGCGTCTCCAGCAGCGCGTAGCCGGGCGCGGCCCCGAGCCGCAGCAGCAGCCGGACCGGCGGGTTGAATACATACCGCTGGAGCGGCCGCACCAGTGCGTGCTTGGTCTCCACGCGCATGAAGGTGGCTTCCTCTCGCCGGATCGGCCGGACAGGCCCTAGGTGTCGCAGTCCAGGACGGTGCGGCAGAGCCCGCAGCGGGCCCGCACCCGGCCCCGGACCGGTACCCGTATCCGCTGATGGCAGGTCGGGCAGGCGAAACTGACGCGCAGTCCGTCCGCCGCCTCCTCGAAGGCGTACGGCATCCCCGGGGCGGAGCGGCCGCCGTGCTCCTGCGCGTACCTGCGGTGCTTCGCATAGGCACGCCGCCCGGCCCACCCCGCGGCGGTCAGCGGCGGGCGGCTGCTGTCCTGGCCGGCCCGGGCCCGCCCCTTCGTGTACGCCGTGTAGGCCTGCGGGCTGGTGAACCAGATCGACGGGTCCTCGTCGAAGAGCTGCGCCCGCTTGGCCAGGACGTAACCGAACTCCTCAGGGGTGAGATAGCCGAGCTTCTGGCTGGACACCTCGTCCTCCCGGAACGCGTCGAGCAGCAGCCAGCCCGCCCCGAGGTAGGTCGCCGCGGTGTCGGTGAGGATCTCGTTGTCCCGGGTCCCCGCGAAGCCGAGGCCGAGCCGGTGCAGCAGCACATGCATGACCTCATGGGCGAGAGCCGCCCCGATGTCGCCCCTGTGGGTACGGAAACGGTCGTTGAGCTCGATGAAGTACTCGGGCCCCGCGGCCAGTTCGACCGCGGCCGCGTGCTCCATCTCGCGGAAGCTGACGATCATGCGGGCATCCGGCAGCCGCAGCTGGTGGACCAGCGCACGGGCCACCCGCTGGGCGCCCAGATGCAGATCGTCCACGTCGGAGAACGCGATATCGACGGGTGCGACGCTCGGCGTGTAGCTGAGGACGCCGTCGCACGAGAGGCGCCTGTGCAGTGCCGTGATCGCCGCCTGCACCGTCTCCAGATGCGGAAATCCGTGTACGACCGCGCTGTCGTCCGTCACGTGTCCACTCTACGGCCGGGCGGAAACGGCGGACAGCGGCCATTGTCGTGGGAGTAGCCCTTTCCGGACGACGGGACCAGGTCCTGTCCGGGCAGGGCTTGAGGACCCCTCAGCCCCCACGAGAGGAAGCCCGTTGAACCAGCCAGTGCGCACCATCGGACGAACTGCGGCCATCGGCGCCGCCGTACTCGCCGCCCTCAGCCTCCAGCCCGCCCCGGCCTCGGCCGCCGCCCCCGAACCCGTCGTCGGAGGCACCCGGGTGGCGGAGGGCCAGTACCCCTTTATGGTGCATCTCTCCCAGGGATGCGGCGGAGCCCTCTACGCCAAGGACATCGTCCTCACTGCGGCCCACTGCGTGTCCAAGTCCGGGGCCAACACCTCGATCACCGCCACCGCGGGCTCGGTCGACCTCCAGGGCCCGCGCGCCGTCCACATCAAGTCCACCCAGGTCGTCCAGGCCCCGGGCTACAACGGCAAGGGCAAGGACTGGGCGCTGGTCAAACTGGCCGCGCCCTTCGACCTGCCGACCCTCCCCACCGCCACCAGCACGGAGTACGACCAGGGAACGTTCACCATCGCGGGCTGGGGTTCGACGAGCGAGGACGGCGGCCAGCAGCGCTATCTGCGGCAGGCGACCGTCCCGTACGTGTCCGACGAGCAGTGCGGACAGGCGTACGGAACGCAGTTCAACGCCGGTGACGAGATCTGCGCCGGAGACGTCGCCAAGGGCGGCGTCGACACCTGCCAGGGCGACTCGGGCGGCCCGATGTTCCGCAAGGACGACCAGGGCGGCTGGATCCAGGTCGGGATCGTGAGCTTCGGCCAGGGCTGCGCCGAGCCGGGCTACCCGGGTGTGTACGCCCAGGTGTCGGCCCTCTCGGCGGACATCAAGTCGGCCGCGGACGCGCTGCACTGAGGCCGTGACGAGTGCCCGGCGCACGAGCCGGGCAGAAGTCCGGCTCGGCGAGCCGGGTAAAAGAAGGGCCAAAACCGGTCGGAGGAACGGACAGGGAGCCCGGGCAAAGCGCCTGATATCGCTTTAGTCCAAGACCTGTCCCTCCTTTGTCCATAGGCTCACACGCCCCGCCCCTCCATCGTGACGTGCACGGATGATCGTCGCGATGGAGGAGCGAGCGTGCACGAAGAAGACCGAGGGCCCAGCCGCAGGACCGTGGTGGCCGCCACCGCGCTGGCCGGTGTCGGTGCGGCACTCGCCACACCGTCCGCCTTCGCTGCGGACGCGGCGGCCACGGGCTCCGGAGCCACTGGCGGGGCCGAGGCCGTCCTGCGTTCCGAAGCCCTCGACGTACGCGTCGACCGCGGCTTCCCGCGCATCGTGTCGTACACCGACCGCCGGACGCGCGCGCTGCTGCACGGGCAGGAGGACCCCGTCACCTCGGTGCTCATCGACGGGGCCCCGCACACCCCGAAGGTGACGTCCGGGCCCGGCCGGGACCGGATCGCGTACACCCTCGCCTTCGACGGCGGGACCGAGATCGGTGTCGAGATCCGGGTCGACGGATGGCGGACCGACTGGCGGGTCACCCGTATCGCGGACACCGCGGCGCTGCGCGTCGGGACGCTGGAGATCCCCGCCCTCGCCTTCCTCTCCGTACGCAGCGACCAGCCGGGCGCCACCCTGCTGGCCGCCAAGCTCGACCTGGACAAGGCCAAGAGCGGCGACACGCTGGTGAAGGTCGCGCCCGACAGCGCGGCGGACGCGGCGCCCATCGGCTGCGCGTACGCCGTGGTGGCGCACGACGGGCTCGGCGGGGCCGTCGAGACCAACACGGTCTACGACAATCCGGCCGACACCCCGGGCGCCACCTGGGAGAACGGCCGGATGTGGCGGCAGACCGTCAAGAAGGACGGTTACGTCAAGGCGCAGCTGGCGTGCGGTCAGTGGACCCACCGCGCGGACACCTCGCCGGTGGACGTCACCGAGCCACTGCCGTACGCGACCGTCATCCTCACCCGGGACCGCAACGGCGACGGCGTGGTCGACTGGCAGGACGCGGCCATCGCCTTCCGCGACATCATGGTGACCCCGCTCGGCGCGGACGACACCCATCTGCGGGTCGTCCCGCACATCCCGTTCAACTTCGCCTCGCAGGCCACCAACCCGTTCCTCGCGACGCTCGACAACGTCAAGCGGATCTCGCTCGCCACGGACGGGCTGCGCCAGTACACGCTGCTCAAGGGGTACCAGTCGGAGGGCCACGACTCCGCCCACCCCGACTACGCGGGCAACTACAACGAGCGGGCCGGCGGGCTCGCCGACATGAACACCCTCGTCAAGGAGGGCAGCAAGTGGAACAGCGACTTCAGTGTGCACGTCAACGCCACCGAGTCGTACCCCGTCGCCCACGCCTTCTCCGAGAAGCTCGTCGACAAGACCAACAAGCAGTGGGACTGGCTCGACCAGTCCTACCGCATCGACTCCCGGCGTGACCTGGTGTCGGGCGACATCATCAAGCGGCTCCAGGACCTGCGTAACGACGCACACCCCGCGCTCAACGCCATCTACTTCGACGTCTTCCGGGAGTCCGGCTGGAACGGCGACCGGCTCCAGCGCGCCCTGCGCGAGCAGGGGTGGACGGTCAGCAGCGAGTGGGGCCACGGCCTGGAGCGCTCCTCGGTGTGGTCGCACTGGGCGAACGAGACCGACTACGGCGCCGACACCTCGCGCGGCATCAACTCCCAGCTGATCCGCTTCATCCGCAACCACCAGAAGGACGTCTTCTCCAACAAGTGGCCCACGCTGCTGGGCGCCGGGCGGATGGGCAACTTCGAGGGCTGGGTCAACAAGACCGACTGGAACGCCTTCTACGACATCATCTGGACCGAGGCGCTGCCCGCGAAGTACCTCCAGGCGTACCCGGTCAAGCGGTGGACCGAGCACGAGATCACCTTCTTCGGCCCCACCGGGACCGTCGTCGGCGACACGGACGGCAACCGCCGCATCACCACCGACGGACGGGTCGTCTACACCGGCGGCAGCTATCTGCTGCCCTGGGAGCCCCGCAGGGCGACCGACCCGGAGAAGCTCTACCA
The DNA here is from genome assembly GCF_036014215.1 of Streptomyces sp. NBC_00440. Taxonomy (NCBI): domain Bacteria; kingdom Bacillati; phylum Actinomycetota; class Actinomycetes; order Kitasatosporales; family Streptomycetaceae; genus Streptomyces; species Streptomyces sp. NBC_00440. The sequence continues at coordinate 1,744,604 of NZ_CP107921.1, read as the reverse complement.
CTACAACCCCAAGGGCGGCAGCACCACCTGGCAGCTGCCGCGCGGTTGGTCGCACTCCTCGCGCGTCGCGCTCTACCGGCTCACCGACCAGGGCCGGGTGCACGCCGGTGACCTGGCGGTCCGCTCGGGCAAGGTCACCGTGGAGGCCACCGCGGGACAGCCCTATGTGCTGTACCGCTCACGGGTGGCAGCCCCCGCCGAACCCCAGTGGGGGCAGGGCACTCCGGTGTACGACCCCGGCTTCAACTCCGGCTCCCTGAAGGGCTGGCAGACCACGCCGGCCGGGGGAACCGCCTCCGTCGTACTCAACTCCATCGGCGACTACGAGCTGGTGATCGGCGCCGGAGCGGCCACCACCGTCGGCCAGCGCCTGGGCCGGCTGCCCGCCGGCACCTATGTCGCCTCGGTGCAGGTCGAGGTCGGCAAGAAGGCGGGGGAGCGGCGCAGGGCCGCCCTGGAGATCCGTACCGCCGACGGCGTGACCGCCGCCAACTGGACCGACACCTCGTGCGCGGGCAACTACGTCGCGGCCGACCGCAAGCACGAGACCCGCTTCCAGCGGATGTTCACGTACTTCACCGTGCCGGAGAGCGGCGGCCGGGTCGACCTCACGCTGCGGGTGGCCGCGGGCGACGCGCAGGTGCGGTTCGACAACCTGCGGATCGCCGGGGCGAAGCCCACCCGGAAGGCGGGCACGGTGGCCTTCGAGGACTTCGAGAACGTCCCGCAGGGCTGGGGCGTCTTCGTCAAGGGCGACGCGGGCGGCTCGACCGACCCGCGGACCCATGTCGGTCAGCGGCACGCGCCGTTCACCCAGCGGGGCTGGAACGGCAAGGTCATCGATGACGTCATCGACGGCGGCCAGTCGCTCAAGTCGCGCGGCGAGAACGACGGCCTGGTCTACCGGACCGTCCAGCACACTGTCCGCTTCGAGCCGTCCAAGCGGTACCGGGTCTCCTTCCGGTACGAGAACGACACGGCCGGCCAGTACGCCTGGATCACCGGCGTCGACGAGCCCGCGGCGCGCGAGCTGGACCGCAAGGCACTGCCCGTCGCGACCGAACCGACGCAGCTGAGCTACGAGTTCACCGCGCCGGCCGATGGCGACGCCTGGGTGGGACTGCGCAAGGTCGGCGACGACGGTGTCGCCGAATTCGCGCTCGACGCCTTCGAGGTCCGCGAGGTGTAGCGGAGCCGGACGCATCCGACGGTGCGGTGCGCGGTGGGCCGGTCCTCAGCCGAGGACCGGCCCACCGCCGTAACCGCCCGGTGTGCGCGGGGGGTTACGGCGGGGGTTTCAACGAGGGGGTTTCAGCGGAGCGCCAGCCCCGGCTCGCCCGTATCCGCCGCATCCGCCGCGAGCTCCAGCACCCACACCTCGTTCTCGCCCTCGCGCAGTACCGGGCCCGGTACGAACAGTGAACTCTGCGGCCCCGCCGACCAGTAGCGGCCCAAGTTGAAGCCGTTCACCCAGACGAACCCCCTCACCCACCCGGTCAGTTCGAGTGTCGCGTCCCCGGCCCCGCTCACCTCGAACGTCCCCCGGTGCAGCCCACGGGCCCCGGAATCCGGGCCGCCCGGCGGCACCGCACGGAACGGCAGCTTCGCGACCGCCGCCGCGTCGTCGAACGCGTCGAGCCGCAGCCCCCGCGCACGCACCCCGTGCAGATACTGCCGCTCGTGCAGCACCCCGCCCGTCAGGCCCTTCGGCTCACCGAGACGCGGGCCGTAGTTGACCCGGCCCAGCGACTCCACCCACAGCTCCACCGACGCGGGCCCCGCCACCGGGGCGCCCAGCTCCGTGCGGACCCCGTCGACGTACAGCTGCGCCGCATCGCGCACTCCGGGCGCGGTCAGCGGATACGGCTTGCGCGGGCCCGGCACCTGTACGCGGTAGCGGACCAGACCCCGGTCGACATCCAGCTCCTCGAACGACGGGGGAGCCCCTGTGACCTGCTCGGGCCCGCCCAGCGCGTCCGTCACCTCGCCGAGCGGCACCCACTCGGGGAGCGCGGCCCGTACGGGCGCCGCCAGCGCGGCAGGGGACGGCGGCAGTTCGGGCAGCGGCCCGTCCGCGTACTCCGCCAGCACCTCGCGGAACAGCCAGAACTTCCGGGTCGGCCGCCCGTACTCGTCGATGGGCGCACCGTAGTCGTACGAGGTCACGGTCGGCTGCAGCTCGCCCTCGTGCAGCTCACCCGAGCGGTTGGCGCCCGCCCAGCCGGCGAAGTTCGTCCCGCCGTGCGCCATGTACAGATTCACCGAAGCCCCGCACTCCAGGATCTCCCGCAGCGCCCGCGCGGCGTCCGCCGGATCCCGTACGACGGGCTCGGCTCCCCAGTGGTCGAACCAGCCGCACCAGAACTCCATGCACATCAGCGGCCCCTTCGGCCGGTGCCGGCGCAGCACGCCGAAGCCCTCGCGCGCGCCCGCACCGAAGTTGGCCGTGGCCAGCACCCCGGGGACCGAACCGCCGGTCAGCATGTGGTCCTCGGGACCGTCCGACGTGAACAGCGGCGCGCTCACCCCGAGCGTGCGGAGCAGCCCCGCCATATGGCGCAGATAGACCTGGTCGGATCCGTAACTGCCGTACTCGTTCTCGACCTGCACCATGATCACCGGGCCGCCCCGGTCGATCTGCCGGGGGACGATCTCACGCAGCAGCCGGTGGAACCAGCGGTCCACCTGGCGCAGATACTCAGCGTCACGCGTCCGCACCCGCGCACCGAGCGCTCCGGTCAGCCAGTGCGGCAGCCCGCCGTTCTCCCACTCGGCACAGATGTACGGTCCCGGGCGGACGACCGCCCACAGGCCGGCCTTGTGCGCGGCGTCCAGGAACCGGCCGAGTGCCTGCACGTCATGGAAGCGGCCCTGCTGGGGCTCGTGCAGATTCCACGGAACGTATGTCTCCACGGAGTTGAGCCCCATGGCCCGGAGCATGGCCAGCCGGTGTCCCCACTGGTCCTCGTGCACCCGGAAGTAGTGCAGCGCCCCCGACAGCAGCCGGACCGGCCGCCCGTCGATCAGGAAATCCTCGTCACCCACAGTGAAATCAGCCACGTCGACACTCTCACCTCTGGCGGCGGCCCGGTCCATGGACAAAGATCAACGCTCGTTGGACGCAAGAGACCGCAGTCAACAACCCGTGATGGATCGCGACGCACCGTACAGGAGGCCGGAAAAGGGATGTACCACACCTGGATGCGCTACTTCACTCCGAGCCCCGCCCACCACAAGCTCGGCCTGGTCTGCCTCGGAGTGGGCCTCCAGCACGGCACCCTGCCCGCGGTCGGCCCGCGGACGCTCGACCACCATGTCGCTGTCGTCGTCGGCGCGGGCAGCGGCTGGTACCGCGGCGCCGACGGACGCCGTACGACCGTCACCGCACCCGCACTCATCTGGATCACCCCCGGCGCCACCCACCACTACGGAGCAGATCCGACCACCGGCTGGGACGAGTCCTTCGTCGACTTCACCGGGCCCGCCACCGCCACCTACACCGAACTCGGCTACATCGAACCCGACCGGCCCGTCGTCCCGCTCACCGACGTCGCGGGCGCACGCGCCGCCGTGGGGCGCATCGTCCGCGCCGCGCGCCGCGGGAACCCGCTGCTCGACGTGGAGAGCGGGGCCGCCGTCCACGAACTGCTCGTCGCGCTGCGCCGCGCCCGCGCCGACACCGACGCCGAAGGCGCCCCCGTCCTCCAGGCGCTCGCCCGCGACGCCTTCCAGCCGCTGACCGTCGCCGAACACGCGGCCCGGCACGGCATGACCCCGGCCGAACTGCGCAGCGCGGTACGGCAGGGGGCGGGCTGCAGCCCCAAGGACTACCTCCTGGGCATCCGCCTCGGCCGCGCCAAGGAACTGCTCGCCGCCACCGATCTGCCGGTCGCCGCCGTCGCCCGCAGAGTGGGCTACGACGACCCCGCGTACTTCTCCCGGCTCTTCACCCGCCGGGTCGGAAAGGCCCCGGTCGTCTTCCGCCAGCAGCAGGGACACACCGTGCCCGGCGGCTGGAGTGACCAGATACCGGACCCCGACGACCCGCCGACGATCACGACGTAAGCTCGACGACCATGACCGAGACAGCCCCGTCCGTACAGGCCGAACTGGACCGCCTGCGTGGATCCATCGACAACATCGACGCCGCCGTCGTCCACATGCTCGCCGAGCGCTTCAAAGCCACCCAGCAGGTCGGCCTCCTCAAGGCGCGCAACCAGCTCCCGCCCGCCGACCCGGCCCGCGAGGCCCGCCAGATCGCCAGGCTGCGCAGCCTCGCCGAGAGCGCGAAACTCGACCCGGCGTTCGCCGAGAAGCTGCTCAACTTCATCGTCGCGGAAGTGATCAGACACCACGAACGCATCGCGGACGGCTCAGCGACGGACAGCTGACCGGGGCCCTGGCCCCGCACCGGCCCGGACACCCCCTGTGAGCGGCCCGGCACCCCTGCGTACCGGCCGCCCCCGGGAACCCCGGACCCCGAGCGCGAGCCCGGTGGCGTACGGCACGATGGGCCCATGTCCGTACTGACGCGCGATGAAGCGCAGCTCCGAGCCCAGCTCCTCGATGTCCAGCGGTACACGATCGACCTCGATCTGACGCAGGGCGACGACACCTTCGACTCCCGTACCGTCATCCGTTTCACCGCGCGTGCGGCCGGAGACACCTTCGTCGAGGTCAAGCCCGCCGAGCTGCGCTCCGTGACTCTCGACGGGCAGCCCATCGACCCCGGGACGCTCTCCGGGAACCGGCTCCCGCTCACCGGCATCACGCCCGGCGAGCACGAGCTGCTGATCGACGCCGCGATGCGCTACTCGCACACCGGCGAAGGAATGCACCGGTTCACCGACCCCACCGACGGCGAGACCTACGTCTACACCCAGCTGTTCATGGAGGACGTCCAGCGGGTGTTCGCCGCGTTCGACCAGCCCGACCTCAAAGCCGTCTTCCAGCTCGGCGTCACCGCACCCGACGGCTGGACCGTCCTCACCAACGCCGTCGCCGAGCGGACCGACGGCGGCCGCTGGCAGGCCGCACCCACCCCCCTCATCTCCACCTACCTCGTCGCCGTCGCCGCGGGCCCCTGGCACTCCGTGACCACCGAGCACGCCGGGCTCCCCTTCGGCCTGCACTGCCGCCGCTCACTCGCACCCCACCTCGACGCGGACGCCGACGAGATCTTCGAGATCACCCGCGCCTGCTACGACCGGTACCACGAGAAGTTCGACGAGCCGTACCCCTTCGACTCGTACGACCAGGCCTTCGTCCCGGAGTTCAACGCCGGCGCCATGGAGAACCCCGGCCTGGTCACCTTCCGCGACGAGTTCATCTACCGCTCCGCCGTCACCGACACCGAGCGGCAGACCCGCGGCATGGTCATCGCCCACGAAATGGCCCATATGTGGTTCGGCGACCTCGTCACCCTCCAGTGGTGGGACGACATCTGGCTGAACGAGTCCTTCGCCGAGTACATGGGCTACCAGACCCTCGCCGAAGCCACCCGCTTCACCGGCACCTGGGTCGACTTCGCCATCGCCCGCAAGACCTGGGGGTACGACGCCGACCAGCGCCCCTCCACCCACCCCGTCGCCCCCGACCCGGCGCTCGTCCCCGACACCGCGTCCGCGATGCTCAACTTCGACGGGATCTCGTACGCCAAGGGTGCGTCCGCGCTGCGCCAACTCGTCGCCTGGCTCGGCGAGAAGGACTTCCTCGCCGGGATCAACGTCCACTTCGCCCGGCACCGCTTCGGCAACGCCACCCTCGCCGACTTCATCGACAACCTGGCGTCCGCCACCGACCGCGACGTCCACGCCTGGGCCGCGCGGTGGCTGGGCACCACCGGAGTCGACACCCTCACCCCCACCGTCACCGAGACCGACAACAACTGGTCGTTCAGCGTCGCCCGCACCGGCAGCCGCCCCCACCGCATCGCCGTCGGCGCCTACGACCACGACCCGGTCGACCCCTCCCACCTGGTGCTGCGCGCACGCTTCGAACTCGACGTACCCGCCGAGGACAGCGCTGACACCGCGGCCACCACGGCCGCCGCCAGGACCTTCCAGGGCCGCCGCCCCGACCTGCTCCTCCTCAACGACGGCGACCTCACCTACGCCAAGGTCCGCCTCGACGCCGCCTCCTGGGAGACCGCAGTACGCGCGCTCTCCGGCCTCCCCGACCCGCTGACCCGCGCCGTCGTCTGGAACGCCGCACGCGACATGGTCCGCGACGGCGAACTGCCGCCCACCGCCTACCTGGACGCCGCGCTCGCCCACCTCCCGCACGAGGCGGACCTCGCCGTCGTCCAGGGCGTCCTCGTCTTCGCCGCCACCCAGATCGCCGACCGCTACCTGCCGCACGCGGACCGGTCCGCCGCACTCGCCACCGTCAGCACGATCTGCCGCGCGCTCATCCGCCGCACCGAGGACGGGAACAACCCCGGGCTCCGCCTCGTCGCAGTCCGCCACTTCATCGACGCGGCCACCCAGCCCGACGGCATCCAGGCCTGGCTCGACGACGGCGGCGTCCCCGGCGGCCCCGAACTCGACCCCGAGCTGCGCTGGCGCATCCTCCACCGCCTGGCCGCACTCGGCGCCGTCGACGAGAGCGTCATCGACGCCGAACTCGACCGGGACATCAGCGCCACCGGACAGGAAGGCGCCGCCCGCTGCCGGGCCGCGCTGCCCGCACCGGAGGCCAAGGCCGCGGCCTGGCAGCGGATGTTCAGCTCCGACGACCTCTCCAACTACCTGTTCAACGCCACCGCCGGCGGCTTCTGGCAGGCCGAACAGACCGAACTCGTCGCGCAGTACGCGGAGCGCTACTACGAGGACGCCGTCGCCCTCGCCGGCCGCCGGGGCCCGGCCATCGCCGAGGCCGCCGGACGGTACGCCTTCCCCGCGTACGAGGTCACGCCCGAGGCACTCGCCCGCGGCGAAGCCTGTCTGCGCGAGACCGACATGATCCCCGCCCTGCGCCGCAAGCTCACCGACCAGCTCGACGACCTGCGGCGCGCCCTGGAGGTCCGCCGGGCCTGACCGCAGGTGCGGGGCGGCAGCCCCTTGTACCACCCCAGGAGGCTCCAACTTCCCCCCGCACCAGGGCAATACCACTTTCGGGTTGAGCTCGTTGTGCTCTTCGGGCGCGCCGCCTGTCCCCCGTACAGGCTGGGGCGACAGCCCCGAGCGCACCGAAGGACACCCGTATGAGTACGCCGCCACTCGCCGGAGGGGCCGCAGGGCCGAACGCCCTGCGGCCCCTCGTCGGTACCGTCCTCGACGCGCTGCACGACGGGGCCGCCGACCGGATCGGCCCGCTGCCGCCCGGCGGCCCGGAAGCCGTCGCCGTACGGGTACGGGCCACGGCCCACCCCGTGCTGCCCGACACCGGAACCGGCGCCGAAGAAGCCCTGCGCACCCTGGTCCACGCCATCACCGAAGGCGCAGCGGACCCCGCCGACCCCCGCTGCGCGGCCCATCTGCACTGCCCGCCGCTCGCCGTCGCCGCAGCCGCCGACCTCGCCGCCTCCGCCCTCAACCCCTCGATGGACTCCTGGGACCAGGCCCCCGCGGCCTCCGAGCTCGAAGCCCTCGTCACCCGCGCCATCGCCGCCGAGATCTACCCGGCGGGCGACGCGCTCGTCACCACCGGAGGCAGCGAGTCCAACCAGCTCGCACTGCTCCTCGCCCGCGAACGCCACGGCGCCGTCCGGATCGTCTGCGGCGCCAACGCCCACCACTCCCTGCACCGCGCAGCCTGGCTGCTCGGCCTCCCCGAACCCCTCACCGTCCCGTCGCCCTCCGGAACCATCGACCTCGCCGCGCTCGACGAAGCACTCACCGCGACACACGGCCCGGTCCTGGTCGCGGCCACCGCCGGCACCACCGACGCCGGACTCATCGACCCGCTCCCCGAGATCGCCGACCTCTGCGACCGGCACGGCGCCGAACTCCACATCGACGCCGCATACGGCGGCCCGCTCCTCTTCAGCGACCTCCACCGGCCCCTGCTCGCCGGCCTCGAACGAGCCCACTCGGTAACCCTCGACCTGCACAAACTCGGCTGGCAGCCGGTCGCGGCAGGACTCCTCGCCGTCCCGTGCCCCACCACCCTGGACGCCCTCACCCACCAGGCCGACTACCTCAACGCCGACGACGACACCGAAGCCGGCCTCCCCGACCTCCTCGGCCGCTCCCTGCGGACCACCCGGCGCCCCGACGTCTTCAAGATCGCCGTCACACTCCGCGCCCTCGGCCGGAGCGGCCTCGCCGCCCTCATCGACCGCACCTGCGCCATCGCCGCAGAACTCGCCGACCTCGTCGAGGCCCGGCCCGGCCTGGAGCTCTACGACCGGCCCACCATCTCCACCGTGCTCTTCCGCCCCACCGGAGCGGACGACGCGACCGTGGCCGCCATCCGCCGCACCCTCCTCACCGAGGGCCACGCCGTACTCGGCCGGGCCCGCGCGGACAACCGCCTCTGGCTGAAAGCCACCCTGCTCAACCCCCACGCCACCACCGGTGACCTGGAAGCTCTCCTCAAACTCCTGGAAGGCAGTACGCCCCGATGACGACGGACCAGCAGGCTTCCGCAGACCAGCCCCACGACCTGGTGGGGGTCGGCATCGGACCGTTCAACCTCTCCCTCGCGGCACTCGCCCACCCCCTCACCGAACTCTCCACCGCCTTCTACGAACAGCGCCCCGCATTCCACTGGCACCCCGGCCTGCTCATCGAGGACGCCACCCTCCAAGTCCCCTTCCTCGCCGACCTGGTGACCCTCGCCGAACCCGCCAGCCCCTGGTCGTTCCTCAGCTACCTCAAGGAACGCGAGCGGCTCTACCCCTTCTACTTCGCCGAGCACTTCCACATCAGGCGCACCGAGTACGACGCCTACTGCCGCTGGGTCAGCGAGAGCCTGCCCGGACTCCACTTCGGCCACCAGGTCGACGCCATCCGCTGGAACGCCGAACACGCCCTCTTCGAAGTCGACTTCACCCAACTCGACGCCGACGGAGAAGCCGAGGCACTCGGCCGCGCCCACACCCGCAACCTGGCACTCGGCGTCGGCACCGAGCCGTACATCCCGGAGACCCTCAAGCCGCTCGCCGAAGCGCCATCCGTGCCCGTCGTGCACTCGTCCGACTACCTCGCCAGCCGCGAACGGCTCCTCGCCGCAGGGCACATCACCGTCATCGGCGCGGGCCAGTCCGGCGCCGAGATCTTCCTCGACCTGCTCCGGGCCCGCCCCGCAGGCCAGGAGAAGATCACCTGGCTCGCCCGGACCGAGGCCTTCGCCCCCATGGAGTACTCCAAGCTCGGCCTGGAGCACTTCACCCCCGACTACACCCGCTACTTCCACCAGCTGCCCGAGTCCGCCCGCGACTCCCTCGCCCCGCAGCAGTGGCAGCTCCACAAGGGAATCGACGCCGAAACCATCGCGGCCATCCACGGCGAGCTCTACCGCCGCACCCAGCACGGAGGCTGGCCCGACGCCGTCCTCACCCCGGGCGTCACCGTCCGCACCGCCGGACGCGTCGCCACCACCAAGGTCGAACTCCACCTCGAACACGCCCGGCAGGGCTCCCGCTCCCGCCTCACCACCGACGCCGTGGTCCTCGCCACCGGCTACCGGGAACGGCCGCTCGACGGAATGCTCGCCGGCCTCGACCCCTACATGCGGCGCGACGCGTCCGAGCGCCCCCGCATCGACGACCAGTACCGGCTGCTCCTGGACCCCGCCGTCACCGGCTCCGTGTACGTACAGAACGCCGAACGCCACACCCATGGCGTCGGCGCCCCCGACCTCGGCCTCGCCGCCTGGCGCAGCGCGACGATCCTCAACTCCCTCACCGGGAAGGACCCCTACCCGCTGCCCCGGCGCACCGCGTTCACCAGCTTCGGCCTCGACCGCGAACACGCCCTGCCCCCGCAGAGCCGCACCCGCCTCGTCCCGCTGGCCGAACGCAGCAGCTGAGCGGTCGTCGAGCACACGGGCACCGGCCGGACCGCCGCACCCGGCCCGGCCGGGCCCGCAAACCCGGCCGGACACCCGGCCACGCCCTAGAAGACCGGCGTACCGTCCCGCGTCAGCTTCCAGTCCACCGAAGCGAACTCCGACGCGTCCACCGTCCCCTTCGCCTGCACCCACGCGATGATCGTGTTCCGGATCTCGTCCGAATTGGCCCACAGCTGCTTGGCGGCCGGCACATGCGGGAAGTTACCGCCGCCGCTCGCCCGGTAGTTGTTCACCGCCAGCACGAACTGCGCCGCCGGATCGATCGCCTTACCGCCGAAGGACAGCTTCGCGATCCGCGAACCGGCCGCCTTGGCGATGTCGATCTCGTACGTCAGACCCGACACCGCGTCGTAGTTGTAGTCCGGCGTGTCATCCGCGTTCGTCAGCTTCGAGGTGTCGACAGGACCGCCCGCCGGAGTCTGCACGTAGTAGCGCGCCGAGAACTCCAGATAGTCCTTGATCTGCGCACCCGTCACCAGACGGGCCTCCAGCGTGTTCTCGAACGGGTACAGGCCCGCCGCGTCCTTGATCGTCACGTTCCCGGCGGGAATCTGCGCCGTACGCGAGAAGCACGACGCCTGCGAGAGCACCGGCAGCGCCGCGTACTCACCACCGGCCAGCGCCGCCTTCACCGTGTCGGTCTGGACGGCGTTGATCAGATCGATGATCGGCTCGTCCTTCCACGGCGCGTCCGCCGTGGTCATCGCGGCGGACGACGTCCCGATCACCTCGTTGACGTACGCCACGACCTTCTTGTGTTCGTCCGTCAGCAGCTTCACGAGCTCCGGGTCCTCGGCCGCGGTATTGGAGTTCAGTACCCGCGCACCGGCCTTCTCGACCGCCCAGCGACCCTTCTCCCACACCAGGTCGAAGTCGAAGACCGTGAGCCGCTCGCCCCACATCAGCGGCTCGGAGAGAACGACCTGCTTCCCGGTCTTCTTGTTCTCCACGAACCTCTCGGGGATCTCGACATGCGCATGGCCCACCAGGATCGCGTCGATCCCCGGCACCTGCTCGGCCACCAGGGCGGACGCGTTCTCCACGTACGGGATCTGGTCACCGTACGAGGATGTGCCACTGGCCCCCGAGTGCGCCGCCACGAGCACCACGTCGGCACCCATGGAACGCAGCCGCGGCACATACTTCGCCGCCTGCTCCTCCAGCCCCGGAAACACCATCCTGCCCTGCACGTTCGCCTTGTCCCAGATGGCGATGCCCGGGTTCGTCAGCCCGAGGATCGCGACCTTCACATCCCGGCCGTGCGGTGTGCGGAGCGTCCTGAAGACGTACGGGGCGAACGCCGGCCTGAGCGTCTTCGCGTCCAGGGCGTTGGCCCCCAGCAGCGGGAAACGGCACTGCTCCTCGAACTTCCGCAGCACCGGAATGCCGTAGTTGAACTCGTGGTTGCCCAGCGCCGCCGCGTCGTAGCCGATGTGGTTCATCGCCTGCGCCATCGGGTGCACCGGACCGTGCTTGGCCGTGATCGGGTCGATCTTCGCGTAGTAGTACGACAGTTGGGTGCCCTGGATGGTGTCGCCCGCGTCGATCATCAGGGTGTTGTGGCGGCCTCTCTCCTCGCGGATCCCGTTGACCAGCGTCGAGATCTTCGCCAGGCCGACGTCGTTGTGCGCGGCGTCGTCGAACTCCTTGTCCGTGAAGTAGTCCCAGTTGAAGACATGGCCGTGCAGATCGGTCGTCCCCATCACGGTGAAGGAGTACCGCTTCGGCGGACGCCCGTGACCGTGACCGTGGCCATGGCCGTGCCCCTGCGCCTCAGCGGGCACTGCCGTGCCTCCGGCGATGGCCACACCGGCGCCTGCGGCGGCCGAAGTACCCAGGAACGTCCTACGGTTGAGCGGCATTTCGTCTCCCTAGTCACGTGCACAACGCGCGTAGATGCGGACAGCAACCATGCACAACGCGCGTAGATTCTGACCCAGGAGCCACGCGGTGCAACACCCCCCGCAGGTTTCGATCTGGTGACCGCCGACTGTCGTACCGGGGTGCGACAGTGGGAACCATGACCGACGAAGTCCCGTACCCCTCCGCAGCCCCCTACGGCACGCCCGACACCCCCCGCGTCGCCGTGCGCGGCGAGGCGAGCCTCGAAGTCGAACCCGAGACCGCCACCCTCACCGTCACCGCGAGCGCCCGCGGCAAGGACCGCCGGGCAGCGCTGCAGGACCTCACCCGGCGCAACGCCGCCATCTTCGAACTCGCCAGGGAATACGGCGAAGCCGTCGAGAAACTGGAGAGCGGCGCGCTCTCCGTCAGCCCCGAACCGGCCCAGCACGGCTGGGGCGAAAGGGTCCGCGCCTACTCCGGCCACGTCCGGATCACCGTCGCACTCAACGACTTCACCGCACTCGGCGAACTCACCGCCCGCCTCGCCGACCTGGAACTGACCCGCGTCGAAGGACCCTGGTGGGCACTGCGCCCCGGATCGCCCGCACACCGCGACGCCCGCCGGCAGGCCGTGCGGGACGCCGTCACCCGCGCCCGTGAGTACGCCGAGGCGCTCGGCGCCGAGCTGACCGCCCTGGTCGAGCTCTCCGACCCGGGGGCGGACGGTGCGCGCCCGCCCGCCCCCGGCTTCGCCGGCACCCGTGGTTTCAGAGCGGCGGCACCCGGCGGGGCGGACGACGTACCGGCCATCGACCTCGAACCCCAGCGCCAGACCGTTTACGCACAGGTGAACGCCCGTTTCACCATGTCACCACCGGCGCTCTGAGGCCCGCACCGGGAATCCGGCCCGGCCCGGAAACCCGGGGGAGCCACGGCCGGCAGTCGGCCGACGGTCAGGGGACGCAATTCCGCATCGGGCCCATCGGAATTGCTCATCAGAGCGCACGCGCGCACAATTCAACAGTTGTCAATAGCCTTTCATGTAAAGGTGGTTGAGTCGTCATGTGTGACCCATCACTTACCCATCGGTAAGGCATACGCTCGAACCATGCGCCGAGCAAAGATCGTTTGTACCCTGGGCCCCGCGACCGACTCGTACGACCAGATCAAGGCACTGGTCGAAGCCGGTATGGACATGGCCCGATTCAATCTCAGCCACGGCAGCTACGCCGAGCACGAGGAGCGTTTCCGCCGCGTACGCAAGGCGGCCGAGGAGACAGGCCGCAGCGTCGGCATCCTCGCGGATCTTCAAGGCCCGAAGATCCGCCTCGGCCGCTTCGCCGAAGGCCCCGTACTCCTTGAACGCGGCGACGAGTTCACCATCACCGTCGCCCCCGGCGCCCGGGGCGACCGGAGCAGCTGCGGCACCACCTACAACGGCCTCGCCGGGGACGTGACCACCGGCGAGCGCATCCTCGTCGACGACGGCAAGGTCGCCCTCGAAGTCACCTCGGTCGAAGGCCCCCGCGTCCACACCCTGGTCGTCGAGGGCGGCATGGTCTCCGACCACAAGGGGCTCAACCTCCCCGGTGTCGCGGTGTCCGTCCCCGCCATGTCCGAGAAGGACGCCGATGACCTCCGCTGGGCACTGCGGACCGGGGCCGACATCATCGCGCTCTCCTTCGTGCGCAGCGGCCGGGACGTCGACGAGGTCCACCAGATCATGGAGGAGGAGGGCCGCAGGCTCCCCGTCATCGCCAAGATCGAGAAGCCGCAGGCCGTCGAGAACATCGACGGGATCGTCGCGGCCTTCGACGGCATCATGGTCGCCCGCGGTGACCTCGGCGTCGAGATGCCCCTGGAACAGGTGCCGATCGTCCAGAAGCGCGCCGTGAAGCTGGCCAAGCGCAACGCCAAGCCCGTCATTGTCGCGACCCAGATGCTCGACTCGATGATCGACAACTCCCGCCCCACCCGCGCCGAAGCCTCCGACGTCGCCAACGCGGTCATCGACGGCACCGACGCCGTGATGCTCTCCGGCGAGACCAGCGTCGGCAAGTACCCGGTGGAGACGGTCCGGACGATGGGCCGCATCGTCGAGGCGGCCGAGGAGGACATCCTCGCCCGCGGTCTGCCGCCGCTGAACGACCGCAACAAGCCGCGTACCCAGGGCGGCGCCGTCGCCCGCGCGGCCGCTGAGATGGGCGACTTCCTCGGCGCGAAGCTGCTCGTGGCCTTCACCCAGTCCGGCGACACGGCGAAGCGGCTCTCGCGCTACCGCTCGCCGATCCCGCTGCTGGCCTTCACCCCGGACCCGGCAACACGCGCCCAGCTCACCCTGACTTGGGGTGTGGAGACCTATCTCGGCCCGCACGTGGAATCCACGGACGAGATGGTCGCGCAGGTCGACGAACAACTCCTGAAGGCGGGCCGCTGCCAGAAGGGCGACATCGTCGTCATCACCGCGGGCTCCCCGCCCGGCGTCGCCGGCTCCACCAATCTGGTCCGCGTCCACCACGTCGGGGAGGACGATTCGCCGAAGTAGCCAGACTGGTCAGCAGTAGACCAGGGCCCCTCGAATTCGCTGCTGAGGGGCCCTTTCGCGGCTCAGTACTTCGGACCTACGTGTGCATCCATGAGTGCAACGGATCCGCGCTTGGCCACGGAGATGTTGTATGGCCTGCTGTGGCGGGTGCAGCTCTTCCATTCGACGCCGAGTTTGTCGAGGGTGTCGGTGTAGAGACGGCGGATGTCGTCGGACACGTTGGTGAACCAGTACCTGGGGTATTCGTAGCGCTTCCGCTCACCACCGACGATGCGGGTGGTCCAGTTTGTGTTCCGGCATCCGTCGGAGTGGATCAAGCCGCGCACGAACGGCCAAGGATATTCATCGACAATCTGCTGCTGCCAGGGTTCCAGCGCGATGGTTCGGTCGTGCTTTTTCCCGGGGCCGTGCTGGGGGAACAGGCATGGCCAATGTCTGCTGTAACCGGTGACGGCAACACAACCTTCCTTCTGGACCAAGCAAAGGGAATCGCTTGGACTAACGGCACTGATCGCTTCGCGGCACGTCTCGATGAGCCCCGGCCAGGAGTTGGAACAGGCGATGCGCAAGTAGTACCCAATCTTGGGATGAGGGCTGATGCAGCCATCGCCGAGGTAGAGGCCGAGTAGATATGCATATGCGGCGGCGTCGTCGGGGGTTCCGGGTTCGAGGCGGCACCGTGCGCAAGGGGCTAGGCGGGGGTGGGCGAGAGGCTCCACGTGGGTCTGCCATTCGCGGATTGCGGCCCGTGATATACCCGTCTGCTTGCTGACGGAGTTGAGGCTGTGACCTTGGCCGACGAGTTCAAGTGCGAGCTTGCGTGCGCTGAGGTCGTACATGGATGCGAGACTGGCCCGAACATCGCTGCTGCCGCACCCGTTCGACGCTGCGTTCGCTGAGGCGAGTGAAGATCTCCAATAAGGGGTGGGCCTTGGAAGCGAAGGTAAAGTGCCCTGGGTGGGATTCGAACCCACGCTGTCGGTGGTTTGAGCACCGTGTCTCTTCCGCTGGACTACCAGGGCTTGCCTTGAGATCAAAGGTTAGCGGAGACCCGCCGTGACTCAAACATACAGGAGCTAGGTAGGCTCAGGTAGCAGCACCTGCCATGAATCAAGGAGCCCCGTGACCGCCCCCGAGTCGCCCCAGCCCGTCGCCGACGACGACAAGTCGCACGTCCCGCCGCTGACGACCCGTGTCGTCATCGCCGAGGACGAGGCCCTCATCCGCCTCGACCTCAAAGAGATGCTCGAAGAAGAGGGCTACGCGGTCGTCGGCGAAGCCGGTGACGGTCAGCGGGCCGTCGAGCTGGCCCGGGAGCACCGGCCCGATCTGGTGATCCTCGATGTGAAGATGCCCGTTCTGGACGGGATCTCCGCCGCCGAGAAGATCACCGAGGAGTCCATCGCCCCGGTCCTGATGCTGACCGCGTTCTCGCAGCGCGACCTCGTGGAGCGGGCCAGGGACGCCGGAGCGATGGCGTATCTCGTGAAGCCGTTCTCCAAGAGCGACGTCGTGCCCGCCATCGAGATGGCCGTCTCCCGCTTCACCGAGCTGAAGGCCCTGGAGCAGGAGGTCGCCGACCTCTCGCAGCGGCTGGAGACGCGGAAGCTGGTGGACCGGGCGAAGTCGGTGCTGCAGACGCAGTACGGGCTGACCGAGCCCGCCGCCTTCCGATGGATCCAGAAGACGTCGATGGACCGCCGGATGTCGATGCAGCAGGTCGCCGAGGCGGTCATCGAGGACGCCGAGGAGAAGAAGGCGGCCAAGGAGCAGTAGCTCCGGCGCGGCTCCAGGTCCGCAGTACGAAGGCGACAGCCGGACGGCCCGCCCCGGGAGATTCGGGGTGGGCCGTCCGGCTGTGTGCTGCGGGGACCGGGCGGACCGGGTTCAGTCCTCGCCGAGGTACGCCTTGCGGACCGACTCGTCGTGCAGCAGGTCGTGGCCGGTACCGGAGAGCGAGATCTTGCCGATCTCCATGACGTACCCGTGGTCGGCCAGTGAGAGCGCCGCCTGCGCGTTCTGTTCGACGAGCAGGATCGTCATGCCCTGGGACTTGAGCTCGACGATGGTCTCCATGATCTTCTGCATCATGATCGGCGAGAGACCCATCGAGGGTTCGTCGAGCATCAGCAGCTTGGGCTGCGACATCAGCGCCCGGCCCATGGCGAGCATCTGCTGCTCACCGCCGGACAGGGTGCCCGCTGCCTGCTTCCGGCGCTCGCCCAGGATCGGGAAGAGGTCGTAGGCGCGCTGGATGTCCTTCTCGATGCCTTCCTTGTCGTCCCTGAGGAACGCTCCGAGCTGGAGGTTCTCGAAGATCGACAGGCGCGGGAAGATGTGCCGGCCCTCGGGGGAGTGGGCCAGGCCGAGGGCGACGACCTTGTGGGCCGGGATGCCCGCGAGCGGTTTCCCGTCGAAGGCGATCGTGCCGCCGGCCGGTTTGATCAGGCCGGAGAGGGTGCGCAGGGTGGTGGTTTTGCCGGCGCCGTTGGTGCCGATCAGGGTGACGACCTGGCCGGCTTCGACGCTGAAGGAGATGCCCTTGACGGCCTCGATCTTGCCGTAGGCGACCCTGAGGTCCTGGACCTCCAGGAGAGCGGTCACTGGGTGTCTCCTTCGGTACCGGTGGAGCTGGTGGTACTGGTCGTGCCCGTGGTGCTTGTCGTGCCCGTGGTGCTTGTCGTGCTGGTGGGACCTGTCGCGGCCTCGGCCGCTTCGACCTCGGCCACCTCCTCGTCCCCCGGTGCGCCTTCGAAGGGCGTTCCGAGGTAGGCCGCGATGACGCGTTCGTCGCCCTGGACCACCTCCGATGTGCCCTCGACGAGCTTCTCGCCCTGGACGAGGACGGCGACGCGGTCGCAGAGGTTGAAGATGAACCGCATGTCGTGCTCGATGACGAGTACGGCGATGCCCTGGTCCCGGATGGCGAAGACGAGCTCCTCGGTGGCGCGGGTCTCCTGCGGGTTCATCCCGGCGGTGGGCTCGTCGAGCAGCAGCAGGCCGGGTTCGCTGGCGAGGGCGCGGGCGATTTCGAGCTTGCGCTGTTCGCCGTACGGGAGGTTGCGCGCGAGGTGGCCGGCCTTGTGGGCCAGGCCGATGAACTCCAGGAGTTCTGTTGCCCGTTCGCGGGACCTGGCCTCGGCCCGGTGGAAGCCGGGGCCGCGCAGGATGGCGGACCAGAGGCCTTCCTTGGTCCTGGTGTGGCGTCCGACGAGGACGTTTTCCAGGACCGTCATATTGGCGAAGAGCCGGATGTTCTGGAAGGTGCGGGCGATGCCCGCCTTGGTGACGAGGTGCGGTTTGGGCGGCAGGACGGTGCCCTTGTAGCTGACCTTGCCCTCGGTGGGGACGTAGAGGCCGGTGAGGCAGTTGAAGAAGGTGGTCTTGCCGGCGCCGTTGGGGCCGATGAGGCCGACTATCTCTCCGGCGTTGACGGTGAGGTCGACGTCGCGGACGGCGGTGAGGCCGCCGAAGCGCATGATGACGCCTTCGGCCTGGAGCACGGGGGCGGCGGTGGCTTCCGGGGCCGGTGCGGTCGTGTGCGTGGTCATGTCGTTCCTCACGCCCCTGCCTTGCCTGCGGGGACGGTTTCGTCGCCGGTTGTGCGTTGTTCCGGCAGGTCGGGTGCGCTGTCCTCGTGGAATTCGAGCTGGTGCCGCCGGTTGGCGATGACGCCTTCGGGGCGGAAGCGCATCAGCAGGACGAGTGCGATGCCGAAGGCGAGCAGTTCGTACTGCTTGAGGAAGCCGAGCTTCTCCGGGATGAGGTAGAGGAAGGTGGCACCGAGGATCGGGCCGCCGACCGTTCCCATGCCGCCGAGTACCACTGCGGCCAGCAGGAAGGCCGAGTTGGGCGGGGCGGCTCCGGCGAACTGGTACGGGGCGGGGGTGACGCTGTAGGTCACGTGCGCGCTGACCGTTCCGGCGAGGCCCGCGAGGGTGGCGCCGAGTGCGAAGGCGATGAGCTTGACCCGGAAGCCGTTGATGCCCATGGCGGTGGCCGCTGTCTCGTCCTCGCGGATGGCGATCCAGGAGCGCCCGATACGGGAGTCGGCCGCGCGGTTGAAGACCAGGACGACGAGTCCGGTGATCACCAGCATGAGCAGGAAGTAGTTGGCGAACCGGCCGAGGGTGAAGCCCGCGATGTTGTGGGAGGCACCGAGGTTGAACCCGAAGAGTTCGAGGTCCGGGATGGAGGGGATGCCGTTGGGGCCGTTGGTGATGTCGGGGCCCGACGAGCCGTCCAGGCTGTTCACGGCGATGCGGAAGATCTCTCCGAAGCCCAGGGTGACGATCGCGAGGTAGTCGCCGCGCAGTCGCAGGGTGGGTGCGCCGATGAGGACGCCGAAGATCAGGGAGGCTGCCATTCCGGTCAGGGCGGCTGCCCAGAACGGGAATTGGACGCCGGAGAAGGTGGAGAACTCGGATCCGGAGACCAGTGCCGCCGCGTAGGCGCCGACGCCGAGGAAGGCGACGTAGCCGAGGTCGAGGAGTCCGGTGAGGCCGACGACGATGTTGAGGCCGAGGGCGACGGTTCCGAAGATGAGGATGTTCACGCCGAGGTTGGCGTTGTGGTCCTCGCTCTGGGTGAACGGGAAGATCGCCGCTGCGAGGAACGCCATGGAGGTGGCGAATCCTTTGTGCCGGGCGTTGAGTTCGGAGAAGCGGTCGGTGAGTCCGGCGCCGAAGAGCGCCCAGGCGTTGAAGACGACGAGCAGGACGAACGCGATGAAGACTTCCGGCTGTTCGTCGGGGACGCCGATGCCGTAGGTGAAGACGATGAGGCCGAGCACGGTGGCGGCGGTGATGACCACGCGCTGTCCCCAGGCCGGGAGCGCCTGGGCTGCGGGGATCGGGTCGGCCTTGGCGAAGTAGGACTTCGCGGTGGTGCCGGGCCTGGGCAGCGCGAGTGTGCCGACGAGGGCGACTGCGGCGCCCACGGCGGCGATCCAGCCGCCCGGGTCGAGGTTGACGAGCCCGCCGAGTTCGAAGGCGATGGCGAGGACGACGTACCAGACGACGGCGAACGCGGCGAGCGCCGCGAGGAAGACCGGGGCGGTCGCGCCGCTGGGGTTGAGCCAGCGCAGTCCGCGTACGCGAGCGTGGCTGAGGACGAAGAGGAGGGTGACGACGCCGCCGATGACCGCGAGGAACTGGAGTCCTGAGGGGTTCCCGGAGTAGGTCAGGTCGTCGGCGAAGTCGGACTCCCAGGTCCAGGAGAGGAAGGCGCTCACGATGGTGATGACGGCGCCGGCCATGGTGAGTACGCGGGCGGCGACCAGCGGGAGCGGGATGAGCGGCGAGGCACCGGAGGGGGTGGCGGCACTGGTGGTGGGCTCGTTGGCCGGGTTGGTGCCGGTGGTGCCGGTGGTGCCGGTGGTCTCGGCGTTCGCGTCGGGCTCGTTGTTCTGGGTGGGTTCCATGTCCGTCACGCCCTGTCCGCGACGCGTTCGCCCAGTAGACCTTGTGGTCGTAGGAGCAGTACGAGAATCAGCAGCACGAAGGCCCAGACCGCCGACCATGCCTGGCCGCCGAGCTGATGCATACCGGGAACCTGGTCGATGTACGCGGTGGCCATGACTTCGGCGACACCGAGGACGAGACCGCCGAGCATGGCGCCGTAGATGTTGCCGATGCCGCCGAGCACGGCCGCGGTGAAGGCTTTGAGGCCGGCCTGGAAGCCCATGCTGTAGTCGACGTTGCCGATCTTGAAGCCGTACGCGATGCCGGCGACGGCGGCGAAGAGGCCGCCGATGGCGAACGCGATGACGATGATCCGGTTGGTGTCGATGCCCATGAGCTGGGCGGTGTCGGGGTCCTGGGCGGTGGCCTGCATGGCGCGGCCGGTGCGGGAGGTCCGGGTGAAGACGGCGAGAGCGGCCATGCAGAGGGGGGCCGCGATGATCAGGAAGAGGTCGCCGCTCTGGATGTCGATGGAGCCGAGGTGGTACGGGCCGCCGGGCAGTGGCGGGAAGACGCGGGCGTTCTCCGCGCCGGGGTACCAGTTGAAGACTGCCTGCTGGAGTGCGAGGGAGAGGCCGATCGCGGTGATGAGCGGTGCGAGTCGTGGCGCGCCGCGCAGGGGCCGGTAGGCGAAGCGTTCCGCTCCGACGGCGACGAGTACGGCGACGATGGCGCCGCCCACCAGCATGGCCGGCAGGGCTATCCACATCGAAGTGCCGTCAGGCAGTACGTACATGTAGACCGTCAGCGCGCCGAAGCCGCCGGTCATGAATATCTCGCCGTGGGCGAAGTTGATGAGCTGGACGATGCCGTACACCATCGTGTATCCGATGGCGATCAGCCCGTACATCGAGCCGAGGAACAGCCCGTTGGCCAGCTGTTGCGGCAGGGAGTTCACCGCATGGCCTCCATGTGGGTGGGGTGTGAGCTACGGGGAGACTGCGGGCCGCGCGGTGACTGGTGGTCGTGGCCGCGCGGCCCTGTGCACTGCGGTGTTCCTGGTCAGCCGGCCGGCGTGTAGATGCCGCTCTTGACGGCCTTCCAGGCGCCGTTCTTGACCTGGTAGACGGTGAGCTGCTTGTTGGTGGTGTCGCCGTACTGGTCGAAGGAGACGTGGCCTGCGATGCCGTCGAAGTCCGTCTTCTGGACGGCGTTGACGATCTGCTGGCGGGCGTCGGACGGGACCTTGCCGTCCTTCACCACGGCGCCGACGGCCTTGATGATGGCGGTGGCGGCGTCGTAGGAGTATCCGCCGTAAGTCCCGTAGTCACCGGTGTACTTGGCGGCCTTGTACTTCGCGATGAAGTCCTTGGCGGCGGGGAGGGACTCGACGGGGACGCCGACGGAGGTGGCGAGGTCGCCCTCGGCCGCCTTGCCCGCGGTCTTGATGTAGGTGGGTGAGAACATGCCGTCGCCGCCCATGAGCGGGATGTGGGCGCCGGCGTCCTTGAGCTGCTTGGTGATGATCTGGGACTCGTCGTACTGGCCGCCGTAGTAGAGGATGTCGGCGCCGGAGTTCTTGATCTTGGTGACGAGGGTGGAGAAGTCCTTGTCCCCGGTGTTGACGTGGTCCTGGCCGGCAAGCTTGCCGCCCGCCTTCAGGAAGTTGGCCTTGAAGAGCTTGGCGAGACCGGCGCCGTAGGTCTGCTTGTCGTCGACGACGAAGACCTTCTTCTTCTTGAGCGTCTGCCCGGCGTACTGCGCGGCGAAGCCGCCCTGGAGGGCGTCCGTGGTCGCGGTGCGGAAGTACGTCTTGTACGGGCGGACCTTCTTGGTCTGCCAGTTCTTGCCCTGGGTGAGCTCGGGGGCGGTGTTCGCCGGCGATATCTCGACCAGGTTGGCGGTGGCGAAGACCTGCTGCATGGTCTGTGCGACACCGGAGTTGAGCGGTCCGACGACGCCCAGGACGTTGTTGTCCGCGACCAGCGCGGAGGCGTTCTGCTGGCCGGTCGGCGGCAGGGCCTTGTCGTCGAGCGCCTTGATGCTGAACTTCACGCCGGGCACGGTGTTGTTCTTGTTCGCGTCATCGATGGCGACCTTGACGCCGCCCTGGATGCCGAGGCCGGTGGCGGAGTTCGCTCCGGTGAGCGGCGCGTCGACGCCGATGACGACCTCGGTCTTGCCGCCGCTGCTGCCCTTGCTGTCCTTGTTGTCGCGCGATCCACAAGCGGTGAGTGTGAGTGCGCCTGTGGTCAGCACGGTGGTGAGTATGAGCAACGAACGCTGTCGCACGATGAATCCTCTCCCTGGCGCCGCCGCCTCTGCTGAGGCGCCGTAGGTCTCGCCGGGCCGTACTGGATTGGTGCAGGGCCGTGCTGCAGACGCGCCCGGCGGCGCGGTGACTGGGCGTGACTCTAAGCGCAGGTGACGGAAGTGCGGACCATCGAAGGTCAGGATGTGACTGTCTTGTTATGACCGGAGCGGCGAACGGTAGGCGCACTGCGGACAGTTGGGAGAAATGCGGTCACCATGTATCTGCCCGGGATGTGAGAACGTGCAGTTCCGCTAAGGGGCTTGAGGCAATCATGGTGCTGTCGGCGGGTGCGCGGTGCAGGTGTCGCAAAGCCGCCGCCGGGCGGGCCGGCGGCGGGGTGCGGGGGCACCGCGGAATCTCTCATTCATTGCGGTTTTGTTACGCAGCGTGACATGGAAGTGTGACGGCCGGTGTTCTGCGTGACGGATACGGCCGCTGGGGCGTGTCCGCGACGTCGCCCGGTCGCGGAGAGCGGGTGGGGTCAGCCCGCGGAGCCGTCGGGGGCGGCGTCGCGCAGAAGGCAGGTGAGCCGGGCCGTGCAGACCCGCTTGTCCTGTTCGTCGGTGATGACGATCTCGTACGTCGCGGTGGACCGGCCGCGGTGGACCGGGGTGGCCACCCCGGTGACCAGCCCGCTGCGGGCGCCGCGGTGATGCGTGCAGTTGAGGTCGACGCCGACGGCGAGTTTGGAGGGGCCGCCGTGCAGCATCGAGCCGACGGAGCCGAGGGTCTCGGCGAGTACGGCGGACGCGCCGCCGTGCAGCAGGCCGTACGGCTGGGTGTTGCCCTCGACCGGCATGGTGCCGACGACGCGGTCGGCGGCGGCCTCGATGATCCGGACGCCCATCCGCTCGCCGAGATGGCCTGCGGAGAACAGCGCGGGCAGGTCGACGCCGAGCTCGGCGTACTCGTCGATGACCTCTTGAGGGAACTTCACGGTGGTCTGCTCGCCCATGGTGGTCCGGCTCCGATCGTCGTGGCGGCTGCTGCGCCGGCTTCCGGCAGCGGACCGCTGGCGGGCCCGCCCGGTGGCTTAAGCGAACGCTTAGGCCGTGGCGGATTGTTCCAGACGGACCACCAGGGACTTGCTCGTGGGGGTGTTGCTGACGTCGGCGGTCGCGTCCAGCGGGACCAGGACGTTCGTCTCCGGGTAGTACGCGGCGGCGCAGCCTCGGGTGGTCGGGTAGTGCACCACCCGGAAGCCGGGGGCGCGCCGCTCGACGCCGTCCTTCCACTCGCTGACCAGGTCGGCGTACGAGCCCTCGGCGAAGCCGAGCTCGCGGGCGTCGTCCGGGTTGACCAGGACGATGCGGCGGCCGCCCTTGATGCCGCGGTAGCGGTCGTCGAGGCCGTAGATCGTGGTGTTGTACTGGTCGTGCGAGCGCATGGTCTGCAGCAGCAGCCGCCCCTCGGGGAGCTCCGGGTGCTCGACGGGCGCTGCGGTGAAGTTCGCCTTGCCGGTGGCCGTGGGGAAGCGGCGCTCGTCACGCGGGGCGTGCGGGAGGGCGAAGCCGCCGGGTGCGGCGATGCGGGTGTTGAAGTCCTCGAAGCCCGGCACGACGCGCGAGATCCGGTCCCGGATCGTGGCGTAGTCCTTCTCGAACTCCTCCCAGCCGATGGCGGATTCGGCACCGAGGACCGCGCGCGCCATCCGGGCGACGATGGCCGGCTCGGAGAGGAGCCGCGAGCCCGCGGGGGCGAGGTTGCCCCGCGAGGCATGGACGAGGCCCATGGAGTCCTCGACGGTGACGAACTGCTTCCCGCCCGCCTGGACGTCCTTGTCGGTGCGCCCGAGGGTGGGGAGGATCAGGGCGCGGCTGCCGGTGACGGCGTGCGAGCGGTTCAGCTTGGTCGACACGTGCACGGTGAGGGAGGCGCGGCGCATGGCTGCCTCGGTGACGTCGGTGTCGGGCGTCGCACCCACGAAGTTCCCGCCCATGGCGAAGAAGACCTTGGCCTTGCCGTCGCGCAGCGCCTCGATGGCGCGGACGACGTCGAAGCCGTGGTGGCGGGGCGAGGTGATCCCGAATTCCTTGTCCAGGGCGTCGAGGAACGCGGGATCGGGCCGCTCGAAGATGCCCATCGTGCGGTCGCCCTGGACGTTGGAGTGCCCGCGTACCGGGCAGACACCGGCGCCGGTGCGGCCGATGTTCCCGCGCAGCAGCAGGAAGTTGACCACTTCGCGGATGGTCGGCACCGAGTGCTTGTGCTGGGTCAGGCCCATGGCCCAGCAGACGATGGTCCGCTTGGAGGCGAGGACCATCGCGAGGGCCTGCTCGATGTCCGTGCGGGAGAGGCCGGTGGCGGTGAGTGTCGCGTCCCAGTCGGCGGCGCGTGCGGCGGCTGCGAACTCCTCGTATCCGTGGGTGTGTTCGCGTATGAACAGCTCGTCGGTCGCGCCCTCGGTCTCGATGATCAGTTTGTTCAGGAGGCGGAAGAGCGCCTGGTCGCCGCCGATGCGGATCTGCAGGAAGAGGTCGGTGAGGGCCGCCCCCCTGAGCATGCCCTGCGGGGTCTGCGGGTTCTTGAAGCGCGCAAGGCCGGCCTCGGGCAGCGGGTTCACGGAGATGATCTTCGCGCCCGCGGCCTTGGCCTTCTCCAGCGCGGAGAGCATGCGCGGGTGGTTGGTGCCCGGGTTCTGCCCGGCGACGATGATCAGGTCCGCCTGGTGCATGTCGTCGAGGGAGACGCTGCCCTTGCCGATGCCGATCGTCTCCGAGAGCGCCGATCCGGACGACTCGTGGCACATGTTGGAGCAGTCGGGCAGGTTGTTCGTGCCGTAGGCGCGGGCGAAGAGCTGGAGCAGGAACGCGGCTTCGTTGCTGGTGCGGCCCGAGGTGTAGAAGAGCGCCTCGTCGGGGGAGTCCAGCGCCCGCAGCTCCTCGGCGATGACCTCGAAGGCACGCTCCCAGCTGACCGGCTCGTACCGGTCGCCGCCCTCCGGCAGGAGCATCGGCTCGGTGATCCGGCCCTGCTGTCCCAGCCAGTAGCCGCTGCGCGACGCGAGATCGGCGACGGGGTGCTCGGCGAAGAACGCGGGCGTGACCCGGCGCAGCGTCGCCTCCTCGGCGACGGCCTTGGCGCCGTTCTCGCAGAATTCCGCGGTGTGCCGTTTGTCGCCCTCGGGCCAGGCGCAGCCGGGGCAGTCGAAGCCGCCCTTCTGATTGACCTTGAGAAGGGTCCTCGCGGTCCGCACCACGCCCATCTGCTGCTGGGCGATCTGCAGGGTGTGGCCGATGGCGGGCAGCCCGGCGGCGGCATGATGCGGGGCCGTGACCTGCGGCGCGTCCTGAACCGGGTCACCTGTGGGCGGCTTGGCAGCCATGGCGCTCTCCTTCGAGCGGGCGGATCGGCGTACAGCCCCGATCCTGTCACGCGCCACTGACAGCCGTTCCGGTGAGGTGTGCGGAGGTCTGGATTGTCAGTGCTCCGTGGCAGGATCGGACCCGTGGCAAAGACAGCATCGAAGCAGACCGCAGACACCCGCCCCCGCCTGCTCCTCATGGACGGGCACTCTCTGGCGTACCGGGCGTTCTTCGCGCTGCCCGCGGAGAACTTCACGACCGCGAGCGGTCAGACGACGAATGCCGTCTACGGCTTCGCGTCGATGCTGGCGAACACGCTGCGTGATGAGGCGCCCACCCACTTCGCGGTGGCTTTCGACGTCTCCCGCAAGACCTGGCGCGCGGACGAGTTCCCCGAGTACAAGGCGAACCGCTCCAAGACCCCCGACGAGTTCAAGGGCCAGGTCGAGCTGATCGGCGAAGTGCTGGACACGATGCGGGTGGACCGCTTCGCGATCGAGGGCTTCGAGGCGGACGACGTCATCGCGACGCTCGCCACCCAGGCCGAGGCGGCCGGCTTCGAGGTACTGATCGTCACCGGTGACCGGGACTCCTTCCAGCTGATCAGCGACCACGTCACCGTGCTGTACCCGACCAAGGGCGTCTCCGAGCTCACCCGCTTCACACCGGAGAAGGTCGAGGAGAAGTACGGCCTGACCCCGCAGCAGTACCCGGACTTCGCGGCGCTGCGCGGCGACCCGTCGGACAACCTTCCGGGTATCCCCGGCGTCGGCGAGAAGACGGCCGCGAAGTGGATCAACCAGTTCGGTTCGTTCGCCGAGCTGGTGGAGCGTGCCGACGAGGTCAAGGGCAAGGCCGGGCAGAATTTCCGCGATCACCTGGATGCGGTGCGGCTCAACCGCCGGCTCACCGAGATGGTCCGCGATGTCGAGCTGCCGAAGGGCCCGGCGGACCTGGAGCGCGCCGCGTACGACCGGGAGGCGTTCGCGCACGTGCTGGATGTGCTGGAGATCCGGAACCCGAGCCTGCGCGAGCGGCTGCTGGCCGTCGACCCGGGTGCGGCGGACGAAGCGGACCAGGCTCCGGCCGCCGGAGTCGAGCTGGACGGCTCCGTGCTGGCCTCCGGGGAGCTGGCACCCTGGCTGGCCGAGCACGGCGGGCAGCCGCTCGGCATGGCCACCGTCGAGAGCTGGGCGCTGGGCACCGGCAGTGTCCGCGAGATCGCGCTCGCCGCGGCGGACGGGCCCGCCGCCTGGTTCGACACCACCCAGCTGGACGAGGCCGACGAGCAGGCCTTCGCCGCCTGGATCGCGGACCCGGAGAGCCCGAAGGTCATGCACAACGCGAAGAACGCGATGCGGGTCTTCCCCGAGCACGGCTGGAGCGTCGAGGGCGTCGCGATGGACACCGCGCTCGCCGCCTATCTGGTGAAGCCCGGCCGGCGCTCCTTCGCGTTGGAGCCACTGGCCGTGGAGTACCTGGGCCGGGAGCTCGCCCCGGCGGCCTCCGCCGACGGCCAGCTCGCCTTCGGTACGGATGAGCAGGCCGAGGCCGAGTCCCTGATGACCCAGGCCCGCGCGGTGCTCGACCTCGGCGACGCGTTCGGCGAGCGGCTCCAGGAGGTCGGCGCCACCGGACTGCTGCACGATGTGGAGCTGCCGACGTCGATCCTGCTGGCCCGGCTGGAACGGCACGGCATCGCCGCCGACCGCGCCCATCTGGAGGGAATGGAGCAGCAGTTCGCCGGTGCGGTGCAGCAGGCCGTGAAGGAGGCGCATGCGGCGGTCGGGCACGAGTTCAACCTCGGCTCGCCCAAGCAGCTGCAGGAGGTCTTCTTCACCGAGCTCGGTCTGCCCAAGACGAAGAAGACCAAGACCGGGTACACGACGGACGCGGACGCGCTGGCCTGGCTGGCCGCGCAGACCGAGCACGACCTGCCGGTGATCATGCTGCGCCACCGGGAGCAGGCCAAGCTGCGGGTGACCGTCGAGGGCCTGATCAAGATGGTGGCCGCGGACGGCCGGATCCACACCACTTTCAACCAGACGGTGGCGGCGACGGGCCGGCTGTCGTCCACCGACCCCAACCTGCAGAACATCCCGGTGCGTACGGACGAGGGCCGGGCCATCCGCCGCGGCTTCGTCGTCGGCGAGGGGTACGAATCGCTGATGACCGCCGACTACAGCCAGATCGAACTGCGGGTGATGGCGCATCTGTCGGAGGACGCCGGGCTGATCGAGGCGTTCACCTCGGGCGAGGACCTGCACACCACGGTCGCCTCACAGGTGTTCGGGGTGGAGAAGTCCGCCGTCGACCCGGAGATGCGGCGCAAGATCAAGGCGATGTCGTACGGACTCGCCTACGGGCTCTCGGCGTTCGGCCTCTCCCAGCAGCTGAACATCGAGGCCGGCGAGGCGCGCGGGCTGATGGACACCTTCTTCGAGCGGTTCGGCGGGGTGCGGGACTATCTGCAGCGCGTCGTCGAGGAGGCCCGCGCCACCGGGTACACCCAGACGATGCTGGGCCGCCGCCGCTATCTGCCCGATCTCAACAGCGACAACCGCCAGCGCCGTGAGATGGCCGAGCGGATGGCGCTCAACGCCCCCATCCAGGGCACCGCGGCGGACATCGTCAAGGTCGCGATGCTGAAGGTGGACCGGGCACTGACCGGGGCCGGGCTGGCCTCGCGGATGCTGCTCCAGGTGCACGACGAAATCGTGCTGGAGATCGCCTCCGGCGAGCGCAAGCAGGTGGAGGAGATCCTCCGCAGGGAGATGGCGGCCGCGGCACAACTGCGGGCCCCGCTCGATGTGTCGGTGGGTGTCGGCGCGGACTGGGAGTCGGCCGCACACTGACCCCGGCCCGGCCCGGGGTGCGGGCTCCGGGCTGCGCACCGCGGCAGGAAGACGCCCGGCGGCCCGGAGCTGAAGAAACGGTGAAAAGCGATCAGTGGCCGGTGTTGCGAGGGCGGTAGTTGTCGTAATGTCACCGGAGTCCCGCGCTGGGGGGCGCGATCAGTCGACGGGGAGGAACCACACCTATGGCACCGCACTTCAGCAGCCGGTTGCGCAAGGGGGCGACGGCGACCACGGTGGCCGCGCTGGCGGTGGCGGCGATGACCGCTTCGCAGGCGCCGGACGCCATGGGCAGCCAGTCCCCGGACAACAGCAGGCAGGCCGCTGACGCGACGCCACCGTCCGGTACCCCGGTGAGCGGCGACTCCCCGTACTTCACCGACCTTCCCCCGCTGAACACCCCCGCCAAGCCGGCAACTCCCGTCACCACTCCGGCCGGAGCTGACGCGGCGGGCATACCGGCTTCGGTGCTGGCCGCCTATCGGAAGGCGGAGCAGACCGTCGCGGGCACCGACCCCGGCTGCCATCTGCCGTGGGAGCTGCTCGCGGCGATCGGCAAGGTCGAGTCGGGCCAGGCGCGCGGCGGGCGGGTGGACTCCGGGGGCACCACACTCAGCCCGATCCTCGGCCCCGTGCTCAACGGCGCGGGCTTCGCCAACATCTCCGACACCGACAACGGGAAGTACGACGGCGACACGACGCACGACCGCGCGGTCGGCCCGATGCAGTTCATCCCGTCCACCTGGGCCACCTGGGGTCAGGACGGGAACGGCGACGGCAAGAAGGACCCCAACAACGTCTTCGACGCGTCGCTCGCCACCGGCCGCTACCTCTGCGCCGACGGCCGCGACGTCTCCGGGCAGCACGATCTCGACCAGGCGATCCTGGGCTACAACCACTCGCAGGAGTATCTGAGTACGGTCCTGTCCTGGTTCGAGTTCTACAAGAAGGGCACCCACGACGTCCCGGACGGCACCGGCGTGCTGCCCGCCGGTACCGGACCCGACGGCCAGGGGTACGGCGGAGGAGACCACGGCGACGCACCCCGTGCGGGCGACAGTCCCTCCCGTCCCGGCTCGACGCCGTCCCCGTTCCCGTCCAAGGCGCCCAGGCCCAGCCCCAAGCCGACGAAGACCGGCGCCGGGACGATCGCACCTGCGCCGGGCCCCAGCAAGAGCGGCAAGCCCTCGGCATCCCCGAGCCCTTCGGGCAGCCCGAGCGGTTCGCCCTCGCCGAGCGGCTCCGGCTGCCCGACCCCCTCGCCGTCGCCGTCGGACAGCGCGAGCCCGAGCCCCTCGCCGTCCCCCTCCGGCTCGGCCAGTCCCTCACCGTCGCCCACGCCGTCCCCGTCCGGCAGCGCGAGCGGTTCGCCGTCGCCGTCCCCGAGCAGGAGCGGCAGCCCGGCTCCCTGCGCCACCGGCTGACCCAGGTCCGTCCAGCCGTCCGAGTCACCGAGCCCGGCCGTGCACCGAAACCGGTGTGCGGCCGGGCTCCGTCGTGCCCGCCCGCATCCGGCCCGGACAACAGGTCGGCGCAACGTGTTCTCATCTCGCCGCCGCATTGCTACGGTGCCCCATCCCTGACGATGCATCAGATCCCGTAGGAGGCCGTGCATGCGCGCCCTCGTAGCCGCCGCCATCGGGCTGGCCGTGGCCTTCGCCCTCGTCCTCACGATCACGGCGGTCGGTTCACCCACCGGCAAGACCTCGCCCAAACCGTTGCTCACCACCGTCCCCGGCCCCAAGAGCCAGTAAGGCCGAGAGCCAGGCACCAAGAGCCGGGCCCAAGAGTCAGTAGGCCCCAAGACCCAGTAGGAGGACGGCCATGCGCCGTAAAGCCAGTCTGGTGCTGCTCGCCTTCGCGGTCTTCTGCGCCGCCATGTCCCCGCTGATGCGCTGGTACGCCTTCCCCCGGCTGGCGAAGATCCCGGCCAACCAGTACCAGGAGGAAGTCCTGCAGGCGAAGCCCGCGACCCTCCTCGACTACGGCACCATGCAGGCCAAGAAGGTCCCCGAGGTCACCATCGTGCAGACGCTCCGGGGCAATGTCGCGGAATCCAACCGCATCGAGCAGAGCGCCGGACGTGATGTCGTCGTCTGGGACTCGCTGTCCTATGTCGCCGGACCCGACGGCAAGATGGTCTCCGAGATCCCCGAGCGGTACATCTTCGACGCGCACACCCAGGCACCGGTCCACGCGACCGGCGAGATGGTCGACGGCGACCCGGTCAGCCGGACGGGCATCGAGTTCAAGTGGCCGTTCCTCACCCAGAAGCGCGACTACGAGTACTTCGACGCCCAGACCCACACCTCGGCCCCCATCCACTACCGGGGCACGGTGAAGTTCCACGGCCTCGACGTGTACTACTTCGAGGAGACCATCCCCTGGACCAAGGTGTCGATGCCGAAGAAGATGCCGGTCAAGGGCATCACCCCGGAGTCCGTCGCGAAGACCGGCACCACCCGCTGGTACTCCACCAAGCGGATGTTCTGGGTGGACCCCGTCACCGGTGCCCCCGTCAACGGCGAGGAGATCCACAAGGAAGAGCTGCGCGGCGGCACCCTGCTGGGCGGCCGGGCCAAGGTCACCGCGTTCGCCGGGGACGTGAAGATGCGCCCGGACTACGTCAACTACACAGTCAACCTGGTCAAGTCGAACCGGCTGCTCGTGCTGCTGCTTACCTCGTACCTGCCCTGGGGCTTCCTGGGCCTCGGCATCTGCCTGCTCGCGCTGGCGCTCTGGCTGGAGGCGCGCAGCCGCCGGCCGGGGGAGCCCGACCGGCCGGACGCCCGGCTGCCCGACCCGGAACCGGTCATCGTCTGATCCGTAACACCACGAGAACACCATGAGGTCGTGAGCGCTGAACCGGCGGCAGCCCGGCCGGAGGCGGGCCGGAGCGCGGTCTGCTTCCGGTTCTGGCCTACCCCCGGTTCTGGCGGGCCTTCGTGTACCGCGTCGGCGCCGCATCCGAAGGGTCCTCCGGCCATGGGTGCCGGGGATAGCGCCCGCGCAGTTCCGCCCGCACCGACCGGTAGCCCTCCCGCCAGAACGACGCCAGATCGGCCGTCACGGCGGCGGGACGCCCGGCCGGAGAGAGCAGATGGACCAGGACCGGCACCCCCGCTACCGCAGGCGTCTCGGCGAGGCCGAACATCTCCTGGAGCTTCACCGCGAGCACCGGCTGCGGGCCGCCGTAGTCCAGCCGGATCCGGGACCCGCTCGGCACCTCGTACCGCTCGGGCGCCAGCTCGTCCAGCCGCGCCGCCTCGCCGGTCGCCCAGGGCAGCAGCCTGCCGAGCGCCTGCCCGGCCTCGGTCCGTGCCAGGTCGCTCCGCCGCCGCGCCCTGGACAGTTCGGGCTCCAGCCACTCGTCGGTCCGCGCCAGCAGCGCCTCGTCCGACACGTCCGGCCAGCCGCCGCCCACCTCCCGGTGCAGAAAGGCGAGGCGCTGCCGCAACTCCCGTGCGTGCGGGGTCCAGCGCAGCAGCCCGAGCCCCTCGCGCCGCAGCCCGTCGAGCAGTGCTTCCCGTACGAGGGCGGGCGGCGGGCTCTTCAGCGGCCGTACCGCCAGCTCGACCGCGCCCAGCCGTTCCACACGCCGGGCCAGTACCTCACCGTCCGCCCAGCGGACCTCGTCGGCGGTGCTGAGCAGATGCCCCGCCGCAAGCCGTGCGGTGTCCTCGTCGACGACGGCGGCCAGCCGTACCCGCGCCGACGCGGCGGTCGCCGGACGGTCGGCCACCGCGACCGCGATCCACGGCGCACTGCGCAGCCGCGACCCGGCCGCCGTCTCCGCCCCGGTCCCCGACACCATCAGGAACGCGCCCTCACCCCTGGCCCGTGCCACCCGCTCGGGGAAGGCGAGGGCGGCCACCAGACCCGCCACCACGTCGTCGCTGTCATGACCGCTGCCACCGTCATGGCCGCCGTCACGGGCTCCGTCCCGCGCGCCCCGTCCCGTACGACCGCTGCCACCGCCATGACGGCTGTCACCGGCTGCTCCGTCCCGCGCGCCCCGTCCTGTCCGTGCGCCGTCCACCCCCGACGCCAGCCTGCGGACCTCCTGGCGCCAGCGGCCCGCATAGCCGTCGCCCCCCGCGCGTGCGGCGCGCCAGGCGGCGGTGAGATCGTCCCCGTAATCCCGGGGCGGCTCCTCGCTGAGCAGCGCCACCACCTCCGCCGCCCGGCGTGCGCCGACTTCGCGTGCACCGTCGAGGAGCGCCCGCGCGAGCCGGGGGTGCAGCCCGAGCCGTGCCATCCGTACGCCCCGGCCGGTGGCCCGGCCGTCCCCGTCCACCGCGCCGATCGCGGCCAGCACCTCGCGCGCCGCGCCCATCGCCCCGGCGGGCGGCGGGTCGAGCAGGGCGAGGCCCCCGGCCGACGGATCGCCCCAGCAGGCCGCCTGGAGGGCGAACGCGGCCAGATCGGCGACCTTGATCTCGGGCGAGGGGAAGCGGGTGAGCCGGGTGTCCTCGGCCTCCGTCCAGCAGCGGTAGACGGTGCCCGGCGCCTCCCGGCCCGCCCGTCCCGCGCGCTGCCGGGACGCGGCCTGCGAGACCCGTACGGTCGTGAGCGCGCTCAGCCCGCGCGCATGGTCGGTGCGCGGCTCGCGTGCCAGCCCGGCGTCCACCACCACCCGTACCCCCGGCACGGTCAGCGACGACTCGGCCACCGACGTCGCGAGCACCACCCGGCGGCCGGCCGATCCCGCGAGCACGGCGTCCTGCACGGCGGCGGGCGCACGCCCGTGCACCTGGAGCACCTCCACGCCGAGATCCGACAACGGCCCGGTCAACTGCCCCGCCACCCTGGTGATTTCACCGACCCCCGGCAGGAAGCAGAGCACATCGCCGGTCCGCTCGGCCAGCGCCCTCCGGACGACCGAGGCGACATGCGTGAGCAGGGCGGGATCCACCCGCATTCCGTGCGGCGGCCGCACGGGCCCGGCGGGCGGCGCCCACACCGTCTCCACCGGGTGGGACACGCCGTGCGCCTCCACCACGGGGGCGTCGCCGAGCAGCCGCGCCCACCCCTCGGCGTCGGTCGTCGCGGACGCCGCCAGCAGACGCAGCTCAGGGCGGAGCGCGGCCCGCACATCGAGGAGGAAGGCAGCGACGGTGTCCGCGTCGAGGTGGCGTTCGTGGCATTCGTCGAGCATGACCACGTCCACCCCGGCCAGCTCCTGGTCGCGCTGGAGCCGCTGGAGCAGAACGCCGGTGGTGACGACCTCCACCACGGTGTCCGGTCCCACGGTCCGCTCGCCGCGCACGGTGAATCCGACCCGCCCGCCGACCTGCTCGCCCAGCAGCCACGCCATCCGCCGCGCGGCGGCCCGTGCGGCGATCCGGCGCGGCTCGGCGACGATCACCTTCCGCACCGGGCCGTTCCCGGCCGCACCACCGACGAGCCCCGCCAGCACCAGCGGCACCAGCGTGGTCTTGCCGGTGCCGGGCGGCGCGCACAGCACGGCGGCGCCGTGCGCGTCGAGGGCCCGTTCAAGGGCGGGCACGGCGGTACGGACGGGAAGCACGTCGAGCGCGCCGGTACGGATCACCCGGTCAGTCTCGTACGTCGTCCCGTACGCAGACGAAAATCGCCGAGCCCGGAATGAGCTTCCCCCGCAGCGGGGACCAGCCGCCCCACTCCGACGTGTTCCACTCAGGCCACTGCGGCTCGACCAGATCAGCCAGCCGGAACCCGCCCGCCAGCACGTCCCGCACCCGGTCACCGAGGGTGCGGTGGTGCTCGACGTACACCGCGTTCCCCCGCTCGTCCTGCTCGACGTACGGGGTGCGGTCGAAGTAGGAGGACGTGACCGTCAGGCCCTCGGGGCCCGGCTCGTCGGGGAAGGCCCAGCGGATCGGGTGGGTGACCGAGAAGACCCAGCGCCCGCCGGGCCGCAGCACCCGGTGCACCTCGCGGAACACCTTCACCGGGTCCGCGACGAAGGGCACGGCGCCGTAAGCGGAACAGGCCAGGTCGAAGGAGCCGTCGCGGAACGGCAGGACCGAGGCGTCCGCCGCCACCAGCGGGACCTCGGCCACGCCGGGCCGGTTCTCACCGATCCGCAGCGCGTGCTGGAGCTGCCGGTGGGAGACGTCGAGGGCCACCGGGCGTGCGCCCTGGGCGGCCAGCCAGCGCGAGCACTGGGCGGCCCCGGCGCCGATCTCCAGGACGTCGAGTCCCTTCAGTCCCTCGGCCGGGCCCAGCAGCTCGGCCTCCACCTCGTCGAGGCCCTCGGGCCCCCAGACGAAGCGGTCGTCGCCCAGGAAGGAGCCGTGCTCGGTCTGGTACTCGTCGGCGTTGCGGTCCCACCAGCCCCGGTTGGCCCGG
The DNA here is from genome assembly GCF_036014215.1 of Streptomyces sp. NBC_00440. NCBI lineage: Bacteria > Bacillati > Actinomycetota > Actinomycetes > Kitasatosporales > Streptomycetaceae > Streptomyces > Streptomyces sp. NBC_00440. The sequence continues at coordinate 1,709,988 of NZ_CP107921.1, read as the reverse complement.
CTGCTCTCGGTGTCCCCGGCGTCACGGCGTGTCGCCTCGGGCTCGTTCTCGTACTCTTCGCTCATCGTGCCAGTCTGTATCGTCGGTTCCGGTGGCAGTCGTCGCGGTGGTCGTGACGGCACCGGAGGAAACGGCGCCGGGCCGGTGTCGGGGCCGATGTGGCCTCGTACAACAGAAGTTGTGCCGGGATTGGTGCGATCCGCCCTGGGTGTGCGCCTTCGCGCATTGACCGTGTCCGGCCGTCCCCGTATGCTACAAGTTGCGCTGCGAGCCTGCGCTCCTCAGACCTAGCAGGCTGCGCTTGCATCTGTTGCATGTCCCCTCGGTTATCGAGGCGCCACCGATGTGTTCGGCAACGAACACGGAATACCGGATCGGCGCTTCCTGGGCTGTCCGGCGTCTGCAGAGGCGATACGGGCTCCCGGCGTAGCAGTACCTACGACTTCAATGTCCGTACCGGAGCCCTTTCCCACATGACGAGCAGCACCGAGACCACCGCCACCACGCCGCAGGTTGCGGTCAACGACATCGGCGACGCGGACGCGTTCCTCGCGGCGATCGACGAGACGATCAAGTACTTCAACGATGGCGACATCGTTGACGGCGTCATCGTCAAGGTTGACCGGGACGAGGTTCTCCTCGACATCGGTTACAAGACCGAAGGCGTCATTCCGAGCCGCGAGCTCTCGATCAAGCACGACGTCGACCCCAATGAGGTCGTCAAGGTCGGCGACGAGATCGAGGCCCTGGTTCTCCAGAAGGAGGACAAGGAAGGCCGCCTGATCCTCTCGAAGAAGCGCGCTCAGTACGAGCGTGCCTGGGGCACCATCGAGAAGATCAAGGAAGAAGACGGGATCGTCACCGGCACCGTCATCGAGGTCGTCAAGGGTGGTCTCATCCTCGACATCGGCCTCCGTGGCTTCCTGCCGGCCTCCCTGGTCGAGATGCGTCGTGTCCGCGACCTCCAGCCCTACGTGGGCAAGGAGCTTGAGGCCAAGATCATCGAGCTGGACAAGAACCGCAACAACGTGGTCCTGTCCCGCCGTGCCTGGCTTGAGCAGACCCAGTCCGAGGTGCGCCAGACGTTCCTCACGACCCTGCAGAAGGGTCAGGTCCGCTCCGGCGTCGTCTCCTCGATCGTCAACTTCGGTGCCTTCGTGGACCTGGGTGGCGTCGACGGTCTCGTGCACGTCTCCGAGCTCTCCTGGAAGCACATCGACCACCCCTCCGAGGTTGTCGAGGTCGGCCAGGAAGTCACCGTCGAGGTTCTCGACGTGGACATGGACCGCGAGCGTGTCTCCCTGTCGCTCAAGGCGACGCAGGAAGACCCGTGGCAGCAGTTCGCCCGTACGCACCAGATCGGTCAGGTCGTCCCGGGCAAGGTCACGAAGCTCGTTCCGTTCGGTGCGTTCGTGCGCGTCGACGAGGGCATCGAGGGCCTGGTCCACATCTCCGAGCTGGCCGAGCGCCACGTGGAGATCCCGGAGCAGGTCGTCCAGGTCAACGACGAGATCTTCGTCAAGGTCATCGACATCGACCTTGAGCGCCGCCGCATCAGCCTCTCGCTGAAGCAGGCCAACGAGTCCTTCGGCTCGGACCCGGCCTCGGTCGAGTTCGACCCGACGCTGTACGGCATGGCCGCGTCGTACGACGACCAGGGGAACTACATCTACCCCGAGGGCTTCGACCCCGAGACCAACGACTGGCTTGAGGGCTTCGACACCCAGCGCGAGGCCTGGGAAGGCCAGTACGCCGAGGCGCAGGCGCGCTTCGAGCAGCACCAGGCCCAGGTCATCAAGTCCCGCGAGGCCGACGAGGCCGCTGCTGCCGAGGGTGCTGCCGCTCCGGCCGCGACCAGCGGTGGCAACGCCGGTGCGGGTGCATCGGGCGGTTCGTACTCCTCGGAGTCGGACGACAACTCCGGCGCCCTGGCGTCGGACGAGGCCCTGGCCGCCCTGCGCGAGAAGCTGGCCGGTGGCCAGAGCTGACGCTCAGGTCCCAGCTGGTGAATAGCTGAAGTCGAGGCCCGCTCCCTCCGGGGGGCGGGCCTCGCTCATGTCCTGGGGCAGGTGGTTGCCTGTGAAGACGTGGCTGCGGGGAATGCGCGGGCCGTACGGGACGTTCTCCCCGGTGAACACGAGGAGGAGCGGTAATCGTGCTTGATCCGCAAGATTTGTACGCATGGGAGCCGAAGGGCCTGGCAGTCGTCGATGTGGCGCTCGCGCAGGAGTCGGCCGGACTTGTCATGCTCTATCACTTCGACGGGTACATCGACGCGGGCGAGACCGGCGACCAGATCGTCGAGGGTCTGCTGGACACGCTGCCCCACCAGGTGGTTGCCAGTTTCGACCACGACCGGCTCGTGGACTACCGCGCACGCCGCCCCCTGCTGACCTTCAAGCGCGACCAGTGGACGGACTACGAGACCCCGACGCTCGACGTGCGCCTGGTCCAGGACGCCACGGGCGCGCCCTTCCTGCTGCTCTCGGGCCCCGAGCCCGATGTCGAGTGGGAGCGGTTCGCGGCCGCGGTCGAGCAGATCGTCGACCGGCTCGGCGTCCGTATCTCGGTGAACTTCCACGGAATCCCGATGGGCGTCCCGCACACCCGCCCGGTCGGGATCACCCCGCACGGCAACCGCACGGACCTGATGCCCGGCCACAAGTCGCCGTTCGAAGAGGCGCAGGTGCCCGGCAGCGCGGAGTCGCTGGTGGAGTTCCGGCTCGCGCAGTCGGGGCACGACGTGCTCGGTGTCGCCGCCCATGTGCCGCACTACGTCGCCCGGTCCTCGTATCCGGATGCGGCGCTGACTGCCCTTGAGGCCGTCACCGCGGCGACCGGTCTCGTACTGCCGAGCGTCGCGCACGCCCTGCGTACCGAGGCGCAGCGCACCCAGGACGAGATCGAGCGCCAGATCGGTGAGGGCGACGAGGAACTGACCGCCCTGGTCCAGGGACTTGAGCACCAGTACGACGCGCTGGCCGGATCGGAGACCCGGGGCAATCTGGTCGCCGAGGCGGTCGAACTGCCGTCGGCGGACGAGATCGGCCGCGAATTCGAACGGTTCCTCGCGGAGCGGGAGGGCGACGTCTGAGGCCCCGGCGGAAGGCAACGGCGTACAGGGCCTAGGCTCCTGGCCATGCTGAAAGTGGGATTGACCGGTGGAATCGGCGCCGGCAAGAGCGAAGTGTCCCGGCTGTTTGTCAGTTACGGAGCGGTGCTGATCGACGCCGACCGGATCGCCCGTGAGGTGGTCGAACCGGGAACTCCGGGTCTTGCGGCCGTGGTCGAGGCGTTCGGCGAGTCCGTTCTCGCCGGGGACGGCAGCCTGGACCGGCCCGCGCTCGGCGCGATCGTCTTTGCCGACCCGGACCGCCTGGCGACGCTCAACTCGATCGTCCACCCGCTCGTCGGAGCCCGCTCCGCCGAGCTGGAGGGCCTGGCGCAGGCGGATTCGGTCGTCATCCACGACGTACCGCTGCTGACCGAGAACGGCCTCGCCCCGCTCTACGACCTGGTGGTCGTGGTGGACGCGGCGCCGGAAACGCAGCTGGACCGGCTGGTACGGCTGCGCGGAATGCAGGAGTCCGAGGCACGTGCCCGGATGGCCGCCCAGGCCACCAGGGAGCAGCGCCGCGAGATCGCCGACATCCTGATCGACAATGACGGCCCGCTGGACGCCCTGGAACCGCAGGTGCGCTCGGTCTGGGAGCGGCTGACGGAGCGGGCCGGGGGCTGACCGCCCCACCGGCCTGTCCCACCGGACCGGCAGTGGTCAGGGCAGCCACAGCCACAGCAACCACAGCAGCCTCAGCTACGACGGAGAAAGGCCAGCACCGATGTCCCACAGCAACCCCGAGACCCACGTCATCGACTACCGCGCGGCCGAACAGCTGCTGGACGCCCGTGATCCGCGTGGTGCCGTGAAGCTGCTGGACGAGGTCATCGCGGCTCACCCGGAGAACACCGCGGCACGCCTGCTGCGCGCCAGGGCGTTCTTCGCCGCCGCGCAACTCCGTCCGGCCGAGCTGGAGTTCCAGCTGGTCCTGGAGCGTGAGCCGGACAACGCCTTCGCGCACTTCGCCCTGGCCCGCACCTTCGAGCGGGCCGGCCGCCCCGAACAGGCCAGGCGTCACTTCAGGCTGGCCGCTGCGCTCGACCCGCAGCCCGAGTATCTGCGGGCCGCGCGGTTCGACTCCGAGGACTGACCCGGGAGTTCGGGACGGCGGCGGGAACGACGGCCGGGGCACGTTCGTTCTGTACGGCATGAGCGTCAGGATGCGCGAGGGGTACGAAGGCACGGGGCCGGGAGCGAGGACGCCCGACGGGTGTTCCGTCGAGCTGTACAAGCGGCTGCCGGTCGGAGACGAACCGGATGTCGTGGCCGCTGCGGTCCCGGCCGGAGCGAGCGTCCTCGAACTGGGCAGCGGGGCGGGCCGGGTCACCCGTCCGCTGGCCGAACGGGGCTTCACGATCACCGCGGTGGACGAGTCACCCGGAATGCTGGAACAGATCGCGGGCGTCGACGGCGTCCGCACGGTCTGCAGCCCGATCGAGAAGCTGGACACCGGCGAGACCTACGACGTGGTGCTGCTGGCGTCGTTTCTGGTGCACGCGGGAGACCCGCGGGTACGCGAGGGGCTGCTGCGCACCTGCCGGCGCCATGTGAAGGACGACGGCTGTGTGCTGGTGCAGCGCGAGGGCCTGGACTGGCACGCGGACGTTCCGAGGGAGCGGCGCAACAGCGCGGGCGGGATCGTGCGCATCAAGTCCGCGACCCCGGTCGGTGACGGCGTCGACGCGATGCTCTGCGAGTACGTCTACCCCGACGCGACCTGGACGCAGACCTTCCTGTCGCGTCCGCTGAGCCGCGAGGAGTTCGAGCGGCACCTGGGGGAGGCCGGGCTCGTCGTGGACAGATATCTGACGGACGACGGCACCTGGGTCCGGGCGCTGCCCGCACAGTGAACACCCGATGCCCGGGGTACGGGCGGCCGCCGGTGGCGAACACTGTGACCCGCGGAGCGCCCCTCTCGGTGGACCAGGGTGTCCCGGTGGGCCGGGGCGTATCAGTGGACCCCGGTGCCTCAGTGGACCAGGGTATAGCTGCGCCAGGCCACGAGCGGTGGTGTCACCGTGTTCGTCATCGTGGTCGCGTTGTACATCGACGGCTTTCCGGTGCAGCCGGCGCCCGGGTACAGCCACATGTCGATCAGGGTGTTGTTGGCGACGGCCGCGGCGCCCCCGCGCGGCAGCGGGTGGCAGCCGGTCACGGACGGATTCGAGACGGTGACGACCTTCGAATCCGGCGTGGTGTACGAGATCGTGCCGACCGCCGAGCGGTTGAGACCGGAACACCCGGCCACGGCGAACGGCAGGAGCACTGCGCCGGCGATGAAGCCGAGGCGCCGGTGATCGGACATGCGCGGTCCCGTCTGTACGGAGAGTCACTGGTGGGAGCCAGCCTGCCCGCTTCCGGACTCCTCGGCATCCGGTGCTGGGCCGCGCGGGGGACGGTGCTCAGTCCACGACGGCGGTCGCGGTGATCTCGACCAGCTGGCCCGTGTACCCGAGGCAGCTGACGCCCAGCAGGGTCGAGGTGTGCGGCCCCGAGCTGAGGCCCGAGGCCTGTACGGCCTGCCAGACGCCGGACAGGACTGCCGGAGTGTCGCCCACGACGTACACGGTGCTGGCGACGACCTGCGAGAGATCGCTCCCGATCGCCCGCAGCGCCTCGTCCAGATTGGCGAGGACCTGTCCGGTCTGCACCACCGGATCTCCGGGACCGACCAGCTCTCCCGTCGCGTCGAGCGGTACCGAACCTGCCATGAAGGCGAGCCGCTGCCCGGCTTCGACCACCGCCGCATGTGCGTAGCCGGGAGGTGGGAAGAGTGTCGGAACCGTGGTGTGCCGGGCCATCAGGACCGCCTTTCACCCGGCATGAGGAGCCGGGATCTTTACGGGAAGATCGCGGCACGGTATCAGGGGGGAGGCGCCCGGCGCCGCTCCTTTTCCGGCGCCGCTCCCTGCTCCGGCCGACTCCGCCGGGCGGGCCGCGCGCCGGTGAACGCATGTTTCCGATCGAGCCGTTGGGGCCCGAATTGAAGAGTGGAGATCTGAACCAGATGGAACCGGTGTGCATGACGCGGCAGGGTGCCGTCCGCGGTCGGATGGACGACGCAGGAGTGGCGTCCTTCCTCGGAATCCCTTACGCGGCGCCGCCGTTCGGACCGCGCCGGTTCCGTGCGCCGGCGCCGCCCGCACCGTGGCAGGGCGTACGGGAAGCCCATGCCCACGGTCCGACCGCGCCCAGAGCGCCGTACGCGCCCCCCTTCGACGCGCTCATCCCCGAGGAACTCGGCAAGGACGGCGAGGACTGCCTCAACCTCAGTGTCTGGACGCCCGAGCCGGGGCCCAACGGCGGGCTCCCGGTCATGGTGTGGCTGCACGGAGGGGCGTTCTCGAACGGCTCGGGGTCGGCTCCCGCCTACGACGGCAGGGCGTTCGCCCGCGACGGTGTGGTCTGCGTGACGGTCAACTACCGGCTGGGCACCGACGGCTTCCTGAGCCTGGAGGGCGCGCCCGACAACCGCGGGCTGCTCGACCAGATCGCGGCCCTGGAGTGGGTGCGCGAGAACATCGCGTCCTTCGGCGGCTCGCCGGACCGGGTCACGGTCTTCGGGGAGTCGGCCGGCGCGATGAGTATCGGTGTGCTGCTCGGGATGGAGCCGGCACGCGGGCTGTTCCGGCGGGCCGTTCTGCAGAGCGGGGGCGCACATCACTTCCTGCGCCCCCGCTCCGCCCAGCTGATCGCCGCACATCTCGCCGAGCGGCTCGGCGTCGCCGCGACCGCCGAGGAGTTCGCCGCCCTGCCGCTCGCGACGCTGCTCGGCGCACAGGCCGAGCTGCGCGCGGAGATCGGGCGCCGTCCCGATCCGGAGCTGTGGGGGGACGCCGCGTTCAATGCGATGCCCTTCGAGCCGGTCGCTCCCGGGCTCGCTCTCCCGGGCCCGGACTGCGGTGTCGAGCTGCTCGTCGGCAGCAACCGGGAGGAGAACCGCCTCTTCATGGTGCCGACCGGACGGATGGACACGATCACGGACGAGCGGTTGCGGCTGGCGGCGACGGCGTACGGCCTCGACCCGGACCGGGCCCTCGCCGTCTACCGCGCGGGCCGCGGGCAGGCGAGCGCGGGCGAACTGCTCGACGCGGTGGCGACCGACTGGTTCTACCGGATTCCCGCCCTCCGCCTGGCCGAGGCCGTGCCCGGTACGCATGTCTACGAATTCGCCTGGCGCTCACCGCAGTTCGACGGCGGACTCGGCGCCTGCCACGCGTCCGAGCTGGGCTTCGTCTTCGACAATCTGCGCGATCCCACCTATCTCCCGATGCTCGGGAGCCACCCGCCCCAGGCGCTGGCGGACACGGTGCACAGTGCCTGGGTGGCCTTCGCGGAGACCGGGGACCCGGGGTGGCCGTCGTACGGACCCGACCGCACCACGATGATCTTCGCCGACGAGTCCGGCCCCGTCGACGATCCACGCCCGGCGGAGCGGGCCCTGTGGGAAGGGGTGCGCTGAGCCGCTTCGGAGTTCGCCGAGAGGTTGCCCCCGCACCTGCCGCACGCCAGGGCCAGGCCGTCGGAATCCACTGTCGGACCCGGCTGTCAGACCCCGCACCTACACTCGCAGAGAGATGGGAACCACGGCGGAAAGGCAGGTGAGCGGGGTGCGGCGGACAGCGGAGACGCAGGGGACGAGCGGGGCCGGACCCATGGCGCTCACCCGGCAGGCCGTGGTCTTCCTGCCTGCCGCCCTGCCCCGCGAGGGCCGGTTCGCCTTCTGGGACCCGGCGGCGCCCCAGCCACCGGCCGCCGGACCCGACGAGCTCGTCGTCGTACGGCGGCACGGTGCGGCGGCCCGTCGCAGTACCGTGTCCGCCGTTCTGCTGCCCCTCACCGAGGCGCTGCCGCTGCTGGCCGCCGCCCGGCACTCCCCGGTCGCCCACCCCGCCGCCCGCTGCTGGGGCGCGGCGGCGCTGCACGCCCTGCAACTGGCCGCGCGCGGGCGGTTCCTGCCAGGACTGACCGCGGATGACCATGACGCCTGGCGGGCCGGACCGCTCGACGCGGAGGATGTCGCACATCTGCGCGCGGTGGCCGCCGCCATGCCGCCCGAGGCGTACGCCGTGCCGTTTCCCGGCCGCACGCCCCTGGAGCTCCCCGAGCCCGAAGGGCTGATCCGGTCGTTCTACGACGCCGTCGCCGACGCCCTGCCGCGCACCCCGGCCGCACCGCACGCGGCCGGGTCCGCCTACGCCGCCCGCGCACCGCAGCGGCTGCCGGGGCTGCGCGAGTGGGCGGCCGAGGTGGCGGCCGGGGCGGACGCGGGCGTACAGGTCTCGCTCCGGCTCGACCTCTCCGGTTACGAGCTGTTCGACCGGGCCGACGACGTGGCCGCGCCTGCGGACGGCGCCCCTGCGGGCAGCGCCTTTGCGGACGGTGCCCCGGCGGACGGCGCCGACGGTGACACCGGAGCAGCCGGTCATGTCGCGGCACGGGAGCGGCGGGCCGCCGCGGCCGTCGTCCAGGTGCACAGCCTCGCCGACCCGACGCTGGTGGCCGACGCGGGACGGCTCTGGGCCGGTGACGGCGACGAGCACTTCGGGCCGCGGGTGCGGATCGACGCCGTACTGGCGCTGCGGCGCGCAGCGCGGGTCTGGCCCCCGCTGACCGGGCTCCTGGAGCGGCCGGTGCCCGACGTACTGCCGCTGTCCGAGGACGAGTTGTACGAACTGCTCGGCCCCGCGGCCGCACGGCTCGCCGCGGCGGGCGTGGCCGTGCACTGGCCGAGGGACCTGGTCCGGTCGCTGTCCGCGGCCGCGGTCGTCAGACCGGCACCCGGCTCGGCCACGGACGGCACCGCGTTCTTCGACGCGGAACAGCTCTTCTCCTTCAGCTGGCAGCTGGCCATCGGCGACGACCGGCTGACCGAATCGGAGATGGACCTCCTGGCCGAGGCGCACCGCCCGATCGTGCGGCTGCGCGACCAGTGGGTCGTCATCGATCCGGCCCTCGTGCGGAAGGCACGCAAGCGGGAGCTGGGGCTCCTCGCACCGGTGGACGCGCTCTCGGTGGCACTGACCGGCAGCGCCGACGTGGACGGTGAGCAGGTCGATGCGGTCCCGGTCGGCGCGCTCGCGGCCCTGCACTCCAGACTCACGTCGGACACGGCGCCGCTGCCGCAGCCCGCGGGACTTGAGGCCACGCTCCGCGACTACCAGCTGCGCGGGCTCGGCTGGCTGGATCTGATGACCTCGCTCGGCCTCGGCGGCTGCCTCGCCGACGACATGGGCCTCGGCAAGACGATCACGCTCATCGCCCTCCATCTGCACCGCGCCCGGCCCGAACCCACGCTGGTGGTCTGCCCCGCCTCACTGCTCGGCAACTGGCAGCGCGAGATCCACCGCTTCGCCCCGGGCGTGCCCGTACGCCGCTTCCACGGCACGGACCGCTCGCTGACCGGCACCGAGGGCGGCTTCGTCCTGACGACGTACGGCACGATGCGCACCAGCGCCGCCGAACTGGCCGGGCACCCCTGGGGCATGGTCGTCGCCGACGAGGCACAGCACATCAAGAACCCCAACGCGGCGACGGCGAAAGCCCTGCGCACCATCCCGGCCCCGGCGCGGGTCGCGCTCACCGGCACACCCGTGGAGAACAACCTGTCCGAACTGTGGGCGCTCCTCGACTGGACGACCCCCGGGCTCCTCGGCCCGCTCAAGACGTTCCGCGCCCGCCACGCGAGGATCGTCGAGAACGGCGAGGAGGACGGCGCGGTCGAGCGGCTGGCCCGGCTTGTCAGACCGTTCCTCCTGCGCCGCAAGAAGTCCGACCCGGGCATCGCCCCCGAGCTGCCGCCCAAGACGGAGACCGACCACCCCGTCCCGCTCACCAGGGAGCAGGCATCGCTCTACCAGGCGGTCGTCCGCGAGTCGATGGCGGTCATCGAAGCCGGCGAGGGCCTCGGCCGGCGCGCCCAGATCATGAAGCTGCTCACCGCGCTCAAGCAGATCTGCAACCACCCGGCGCAGTATCTGAAGGAGGGCCCCTCCCGCCTCGCCGGACGCTCGGGCAAGCTCGCCCTCCTCGACGAACTCCTCGACACCATCCTCGCGGAGGGTGGATCCGGCGGCGCCGTCCTGGTCTTCACCCAGTACGTGGCGATGGCCCGGCTGCTCTCCGAACACCTCACCGCACGCGGCATCCCCTCACAACTCCTGCACGGCGGAACGCCCGTGGCCCGGCGCGAGGAGATGGTGGACCGCTTCCAGGCCGGCGAGTGCCCGGTCTTCCTGCTCTCCCTCAAGGCGGCCGGGACCGGGCTGAACCTCACCCGAGCCGGTCATGTCATCCACTACGACCGCTGGTGGAACCCGGCCGTCGAGGAACAGGCCACGGACCGTGCGTACCGCATCGGCCAGACCCAGCCCGTGCAGGTCCACCGGCTGATCACGGAAGGCACCGTGGAGGACCGGATCGCCGAGATGCTGACGGCCAAGCGTGCGCTGGCCGACGCGGTGCTCGGCTCCGGTGAGAGCGCCCTCACCGAGCTGGGCGACGCGGAACTCGCCGACCTGGTGTCCTTGCGGAGGGCCTCATGAGCAGCTGGTGGGGGAACGCCTGGGTGGCCGCCCTGGAGGCGCTGTCGCTCGACGCGGGCCGCCTCGAACGGGGCAGGAGTTATGCGGACGGCGGCCATGTCGCCGCGGTGAACGTCGCACCGGGCCGCATCCTCGCCTATGTGCAGGGAAGCCGCCCGCGCCCCTACCGGGCGGAACTGCGGCTGCGTACGCTCTCCGGCGCCGACTGGGACCACTTCCTGGAAGCGGCCGCGGCCCAGCCCGGCCATATCGCCGCGCTGCTCGACAAGGACATGCCCCACTCGCTGGTCGACGCGGCGGCCGAGGCCGGTGTCGCCCTGCTCCCGGCGCCGGGCGATCTCGTCCCGTCCTGCACCTGCCCGGACAGCGGCCGCCCCTGCAAGCACGCCGCAGCCCTCTGCTACGAGACGGCCCGGCTCCTCGACGCAGACCCGTTCGTCCTGCTCCTGATGCGCGGCAGGGGCGAGCGTGAACTCCTCGACGAACTGGCCCGGCGCAGCGCGGCCCACTCGGCACGGGAGCAGCCCCCCGCACCGCCCGTCCCCGGAGTCCCCGCCCGGGAGGCCCTCGCCCCGCGATTCCTGCCACCCCTGCCCCCGCCGCTGCCCGTCGGGCCGTACCCCGGGCGTCCGCCCGCCTATCCCGAGGCGCCCGGGGCCCCCGACCCCTCGGCCCTCGACGACCTCGCCACCGACGCCGCGGCGCGCGCCCACACGCTGCTCACCACCGGGGCCGACCCCGTCAGCGGCCTCACCCCCTGGCAGGACGCGGTCCGGCTGGCAGCGGCCCGCCCCACCGCCGGGCTGACCGCCACCACCCGCACGCTCTACCGCAGACTCGCGTCGGCCACCGGCCGCACCCCCACCGACCTGGCGCGGGCGGTGGCCGCCTGGCGGCAGGGCGGCGCCGAAGGCCTGGCCGTCCTCGAAACCCCGTGGGATCCGCCCGCCGGCCCCTTCGACCGGGCCCGTCCCGCGCTGGCCGCCGCCGGGCTGCCGCGCTTCCAGCCCTCGCGCAACCGGCTGACCGTGCCCGGCGGCGCGCTCCAGCTCCGCTTCGGCCGGGACGGTCGCTGGTACGCGTACGAATCCGACCCGGGCCGGGACGACTGGTGGCCCCGCGACACTCCGCACCCCGACCCGGTGGAGGCGCTCCGGCGCTAATCTTGAAGAGCGGTATGCGAACAGGATCCACGACCCGGCTCGCACGACCCGACGCAGACGATCCGAATCAAGGGGGCACGGTGGACGCGGAGTTGACGGCGCTGGTGACGGCGGGGGCGACCACGCTCGTACAGCAGATGGCGACCGACGCATGGGCGCGCACGCGCGACCGGGTGGCTGCCTTCCTGGCCCGCCGCGGCAATGTGGACCCCGCCGCGGTCTCCGCCGAACTGGACGCCTCCCGCGCCGAGTTGGCGACCGCCCGGGAGGACGGCGACGAGGAGGCCGCCGCCGATGTGCAGGGGGAGTGGCGGCTGCGGATGCGCCGTGCGCTGCTGGCCGATCCTGACGCCGCAGCGGAACTGCGCGAGCTCATCGATGAGTTGGCGCCACCCTTGCCCGTTCAGCGCACCGGCGACGTCTATAACAGCTTCAGCGGCGGCAGCCAGTACGGGATGATGATCCAGGCCGGGAACATCGAGAATCTGCACCCCGGCCAGGGCTGAGGGCCTTGTGCGCAACGACATCAGCGGTACGGTCCACGGCCCCACTGTGCAGGCGGAGCGGATCGGCAGTGTGAGCTTCCAGCAGGCCCCGGCGCCGTTCCTGGTGCCGGGCGCCCCGGTGCCCCGCGCGCTGCCGTCGCCTCCCCGGCACTTCACCGACCGGCGGCGCGAACTGGACGAACTGGAAGCCTTGTTGGCGCAGGACATTGACGCGCCCAAGGTCGTCGTCCTGTGCGGCTCCGGGGGCATCGGCAAGTCCGCGACCGTGCTGCACTGGGCGACCGGCCTCGCGCGGCGCTACGACGGCGGGCAGCTGCACGTGGATCTGCGAGGCGAGTCCACGGCCACCGCGCTCAGCCCCTCGGTCGTACTGGTGCGCTTCCTGCACGCCCTCGGGATGGACCCGCGATGGGTTCCGGCGGACGAGGGCGCCCAGGCCGAGCGGTTCCGCACCCTCACCGCGGGACGCAGACTTCTGATCGTCCTCGACAACGCGCACTCCGTACCCCAGGTGCTGCCCCTGCTGAGCGCCGCACCCGGCTCTCTCACTCTGATCACCAGCCGCAGGAGACTGCCCAAGCTCTTACGTGAGAAGGGCGCCCACCACATCGAACTCGGCCCGCTGGAGCCACCGGACGCCGAGCTGCTGCTGACCCGTATCGCACACGGCCGTGACGCCGCCGGGGTGCGGGCCGTCGCCGAGCGCTGCGCGGGGCACCCGCTCGCGCTCTGCATGGCCGGGGAACGGGTAGCCGTCAGACCGCATCTGTCCTGGCAACGGCTGGAGTCCGACATGGCACAACACCAGGAACCCGCCGCGGAGCACGGCCCGGCGGACCCTGTCCCCGGTATCGCGGACGCCTCCTACGCGGATCTGTCACCGGAAGCGGCCAGGCTCTACCGTCTCGCCGGACTGCGGCCCTGGCCCTCGGTCACCGTCGCCGCGGCGGCCAAGCTCACGGACGTACCGAAACCCCGTGCGGCGGAGCTGCTGGAAGAGCTCGCCGACATCCATCTGCTGCAGGAGACGGCGCCGGGCCGCTACCGCTTCCACGACCTGATCCGGGCCCACGCCGAACAGCGCGCGCTGCACGAGGAAGGTCCGGCCCGCTCGGCGGCGGCCGTCCGCCGGCTCCTCCTGCACCATCTGGACACGGCAGTGGCCGCGGACGCCTGTGTGATCCCCGGGCGCTGGCATCTGGGCCCCGCCTACCCCCGGATCACCGCCGCCCCGCCCGCGTACGCATCGCCCGCCGAGGCGCTCGACCGGCTGGCGGCGGAGCGGGAGAATCTGGCGGAGGCGGTGCGGACGGCCGCGGAGTACGGGCACGACGACCTCACCTGGCAGCTGTGCGAGGCGTTGTGGGGCCTGTATCTGCGGATGGGGTTCCACCAGGAGTGGAAGGCCACCCACCGGCTCGGGGTGGAAGCGGCGGGCCGTACTCCGCAGACACCTGAGGCAGCCGGGCGGATGCACACCCAACTGGGCTTCGCCCACCTCGGGTTGTCCGAATTCGCGGAAGCCGAGGAGGAGTTCCGGGCGGCGGCAGCGGCCGACAGCGCCTGCGGTCATACGCGCGGTGAGTCCACGGCCAGGGAGTCGCTGGGGCTGCTGCGGCTGCGCCAGGGCCGGTACGAGGAGGCGGAGAGCAGCTTCGCCCTGGCCCGCGAGGCGGCCGGGCAGGTCGGTGACGCACGGGCCCTCGCGCTCCTCGACCACCACATCGGCCGGGCACTCGCAGGACAGGGCCGGTTCGCCGAGGCCACCGCGCAGCTGGAAGCGGCTCGCGAGCGGCTCCGGTCCCTTCCCGACCCGTACAACGAGGCACGCGTCCTGATGAGCCTCGGTGAGACGGCGCTCACCGCGGGTGATCCGGCGGGGGCCGAGCGGTGGCTGGCCGACGCGGCGCAGCGGATGGCCGCCGAGGACGCGGTCGTCCAGCAGGCCGCCATCGCGGAACTGCGGGCGAAGGCGGCAGCAGTACCGGAGCGCGCGAAGGCATTCCTCCGTGAGGCCCTGGCTCTCCACGAGCGAACGGGAGCGCCGGGGGCGGCGCAGGTCCGGGCGGAGCTGGACGCTATGGAGTGAGCGTCACCCGCACCTGATGCCGGGCGGTCCCGGTGATCACGGTCAGGTGGCCGGGGTGATCCCCGGCGATGAGGTCGCCGATGACGTGGCCGCTCTCCAGCCAGGCGTGCAGCGCGGAGGCGTACACCGCCGGATCGGGGCCCGGTCCGGTCCCGGTGGGAGCCCCGGTGAGTGTGAGCAGGGTCCCGTCGGCCGTGCGGACCAGACAGCTGTCGCGCCCGGTCACGGCCACCGCCATCGCCGCGCACCTGAACCGTTGCGACACAGCGGTGGCCCATGCGACGGCCGGGCCGGGCGCCCAGGCGCCGGTCCCGTCACCGGCGCCGTCGGCCGGGTCGTCCGGGCCGTGACTCAGTACAAGATCGGCGAGCGCGATCCGGCTCGGGTCGGGGGTCTTGTCGGGCACCACGGTGTGCGCGTCACCAGAGGCATCCGGCTCCGGATCGGCCGCCGGCTCCGCGTAACGGGTGACGGAGACCTCCCGGTCGCCCAGCATCCGGGTCACCACCCGCAGCGGGGACAGGACCCGGGCGGGCCCGGAATCCGGCGCCGGCAGCCGGTCCAGCAGCGCGGGCCACGGCGGTTCGTCCCGCCGCAGCAGCCGGTAGAAGGTCCGCCGCAGCAGCGTGCCCGACTCACCGGGTGCCGCTGTGGTCTGCGCGGTGACCGCGTCGTGCCGGCCGGGGAACCACCCGTCGAGCAGGCCCTCGATCTGCGGGCGCGGCGGCTTGTACGGGCGCAGGTGCGGCGCGGTCCGGCCCAGCGCCGCCACCGGCGAAGCGGGGTCCAGATCCTCGTGGGGGAAGGCGCCGAGAAGGACGGGCCGGCCGATGGCCGCCGCGTAGAACGTGACCGACCCGTGGTCGCCGATGACGGCGTCGGATGCGACAAGCGCCTGGCGCCAGGGCCCGAGCGGCGGGATGACGGTGAGTCCGGCGTCCCGCGCCCGCCTGAGCCACCGGTCTATCTGACCCGGTCCGTGGCCGTGCCAGATATTGGGGTGGAGAACCGCGCATATCCGGTACTCGTCCACAGGCAGACTGCCCGTCAGCTCACGCAGCAGCCACGGGAAGCTCTCCTGTGCGAAGAGCGAGTGCGGGCCCCAGGTGGAGTTGAGGACCACCAGCCGCTGTCCGGGAGTGACGCCGAGCCTGCGGCGGAAGGACTCGCGCGAGGGCAGGGCCGCCAGGATCCGGTCGAAGCAGGGGTCCCCGGCCAGTACGGCGGTCGGCACGGCCTCGGGGCATGAGAGGCGGAGCCGTTCGAGCTGTTCGGGGTGGGAGAGGACCGTGGCGGCGGCCAGCGGTACGCCCTCGTGGAGCAGCCACTCGGGCGCGAGCCCGAAGACCGGGACGGACGGGGGCGCGGTGGTCCGGGCTTCCCTCCTGCCCGCGCACTCCGCCGGTTCGTCCTCTGCCCGTCCGCCTTCCGCCCGTCCGCCTTCCGCCAGTCCGGTGTCCGGTGTCCGGTGTCCGGTGTCCGGTGTGGCCAGCCTCTTATTGTATCCAACCCCGTGCGAAAGGATGGCCAATCTCCCCTGGAACGCGTCCAGTTCGCCGCCATAACTCGCGCTGACCACCAGATCGAAATCGGTCTCCCGCGCCTGCTCCCAGGGCAGTACCGGCAGCCCCGCCCGCGCGAGCAGATCCGCCACTCCACCCAGAAAGGGGGAGGACCCGGTGCAGGTGGCCAGCGACTGTACGTCCAGGTCGCCGTCGAACAGCGGCAGCACGTCCAGCAGTCGGGTCGCGGAGGTCACGTTGTGCACGACGAACAGCACACGCCGGGCCCCGGTCCGTGTCACCCACTGTTCCGCATCCCGCCCCACCGGCACCCGCAGCCACATCCCGCCACCCTAACGGCCTCCGTCACTGCGGGCGGGAGAGGACGTAACACCGGCCGTTGTCCCTGGTTGTCCGGTTGCCCGTCCTTCTCCGGCCGGCCGGACCGCACCTGCTTCGGACTCAGCCCGGGACATCGGACTGCCGCAGTTCGAGAACCTGGACCCCGTACGGCTCCAGCGTGACCTCCGGCGACTCCACCCCCGTACCGAGTCCGAAGAACCTGCCCCCGCCCGGCCGCACGGTCAGCGTGTCCTGCGACTGGCTGACCAGCCAGACGAAGCGCCGGCCGTCCTCGTGGACCAGCACATCGGCGCTCACATACGGGGTGTCCACCGTCACCGGACGCGCCACCCCCGCGACCTCCGCCAGGGCCTCGTACAGCCGGTGCGTCTGCTCCGGGTTGACGCGCGGGGTGCGGGCGGCCATGTGCTCCAGCGGATAGGTGGCCAGCACCGTCCGGCCCGCCCCCGTCTCGTTCACCAGCAGCGCCGGCCGGCCGTGCGCGTCGGTCGCCACCACGCGCGCGCCCACCGGCACGACCGGCAGGTAGGCGATGCTGTCCTCGTTGCCCGCGACCGGGAAGCGCAGCGTCTCGCCGGCCTTCAGCGGGCCGAAGTCCTCGGTGAAGGTCAGGTCGATGACGGTGTCCTCGACCGGCTCGGCGACCCCGCACGACAGTTGGTGCTCCACGCCGAACAGCCCGTCCAGGTCGTGGAACCACGGCCCGCGGGTCGCCGGGTGCTCGCCCGAGCAGAACGACAGGTAGACGGTCGCCCCCTCGCGGGCCCTCCGCTCCAGGTCCCGCCGGGTCCGGGTCGTCAGTTGGCGGGTCGAGGGCAGCAGATACAGCTGGACGTCCTCGGCGAGCCCGTCCGCCTCCCGGGTGAACCCGACCGGCAGATCGGCGCCGTGCGCCGCGACGTACCCCTGCTGGAGCGAGGAGAAGATCAGCGGGCGGTCCGCCGGCCTGCTGTACGGGTAGCCGCGCTCCAGGAACGCCGGGACGACCAGCGCGGCCCCCGTGTCCGACCGCCGGCACCGGGCGAAGTCGACCTGGCCGAGCACCGTGGCGAAGGCGGAGAGTTCCCGCAGCGGCTCCTTCGCGCGCCCCGCGCTGTCCGTGATGCCGAAGTGCATCTCGAAGGGGTGGTGGTCGTACGGTGACTGGTCCCACAGGTCGTCGTAGTCGGTGTTGTTCCAGGCGATCCAGCCCGTCGCCCCGCCCAGCAGCGAATTGTGCAGCGTCTGGCGGTAGTACACCCCCGCGTTGCGCGCCGACACGGTGTCCGTGGAGAGGCCGAACTCCTCAAGCACCACCGGCTGCCCCGTGACCGACGCCAGTTCGCACTCGAAGGCCGCCCGGTAGTGCTGGCGCACCGCGTCGGTGTCCGAGCGGTAGACATGCGGGCCGACGAAGTCGACGTACTCGGCGGTCTCGCGCAGCGAGAATCCGTTGTCGCGCCCGGTCACCTCCTGGCCCCAGGCGCCGTCGCCGAGCGAGACGGGCTGAGTGCCGCCGGCCGCCCGCACCGCGTTGCACATCGACTGCGCCCACGCCGTCACCACATCCGACGACGGCGGGTCGACCTGGTAGATCCGCCCGTACCCCGGCATCTCATTGGTGATCAGCCACCCCGTGACGGCGGCGTGGTCCTTGAAGCGCCGGGTCATCTCGCTCGCGAACCAGGCCTGCCGGCCGACCATCCACACGTCCTCGTAGAGATCGCGTCCCGCACGCCACACCGGGTCCCAGTTCTCACCGGACATATGGCCGACGATGAAAGTGGGGACCGTACCCATCCCGTACTCGCTGTGCGCGTCCAGGAAGTCCCGGAAGCGGTCGCACAGTTCCTCGTCGATCCGGTGCGGCTCGGGGTGGAAGTCCGGCCAGTAGAAGAACGAGCGGGTCATGTTGAGCCCGTGCTCGCGCAGCACGGCGAGCTCCTCGCGCACCACACCGGGGTCGTAGTTGCGCCACATCAGGGGGCCGCCGGTGCGGGACCAGAAGTTGGCGCCGAGCCAGGGCAGAACGGCCGGGTCGTGGGCGAGCTGGGCGCTGTGGCGCTGCATGTGAAGTGCTCCAGAAAATCAGACGGGACCGGTCGACTCGCGTACGACGAGCCGGGGTTGTCCGGTGAGGGGTTCAGGGGGTACGTCCTCGCCGCACTGCGCGAGCAGTGCCCGGGCGGCAGCCGCGCCGGCCCGCTGGACGTACTGGTCGACCGTGGTCAGCCGGGGGTGGATCCAGCTGCCGACCGGCAGGTTGTCATAGCCGACGACGGACAGTTCCGCGGGCACGGAGAGCCCCGCGCGCTGCGCCGTGCCGATGCCGCAGACCGCCATCGAGTCGTTGGCGAAGACGATGGCGGTGGGCCGCGGGTCGAGGGCGAGCAGCTGCTCGGTGGCGGAAGTGGCTGCCGCCTCGGTGAAGTCCGTGTGGAGCACCGCGACCGGGACCAGGCCCGCCCCGGCCAGGGTCTCCTCGAAGACCCGCTGCCGGAAGCGCGTGTGCAGCAGCCCCGTCGGCCCGGTCACATAGGCGATGCGCCGGTGTCCCAGATCCAGCAGATGGCGGACCGCCTCGCTGACTCCGCTGCCGTGCGCCGTGCCCAGCAGGACCGCGGGCAGCCCGAGCCGTTCGAGCAGCGGCGGGCGCGGGTCGTCGGCCCGGTGCTCGGTCAGCACGGCCCCGTCGACCCGGCCCTCGGCGGCGAGGCGTTCGTACAGCGCGGTCTCCTCGCGCACATCGCCGGTCAGATGCAGCAGCAGCCCGTACCCGCGCGGCGACAGCTCGCTCTCCAGCCCGGTGATCAGCTCGGAGAAGTGCAGGTCGGTGCCGAGAACGTCGGTGGGGCGGCGTACGACCATCGCGACCGTGTGCGTACGGGCCCTGCGCAGCGCGCTCGCCGACGCGCTCGGCGACCAGCCGAGCCGCCCGGCCGTCTCCAGGACGCGGCGCCGGGTCGGCTCGGAGATCCGGCCGGTGTTGTTGAAGACCTTGGACACGGCCGCCGTGGAGACCCCGGCCTGCGCGGCGACGTCCTTGATCGTGGGCCGGGAGCCGGCCGCCGGAGCCGGGCTCACATCTTCACCGCGCCGCTGACCAGGGCCTGTTGCATTCGCTTCTGCAGCAACGTGTACATGATCCAGACCGGGACGAGGGTGAGGATCGTGCCGGCCGTGAGGATGCCGTAGTCGGTGCCGATCTGCGATTTGAGGGTGGGCAGAGCGACCTGGATGGTCCGCAGGTCCGGGTCCGGGCCGATGATGATCAGCGAGTACAGGTACTCGTTCCAGAAGGTCAGGAAGTTCAGCAGCAGCACCGTCGCGATGCCCGGCATACACATCGGGGTGTAGATGTGCCGCAGTACGCCGAAGGTCGACGCGCCGTCGATCCGGGCGGCCTCCTCCATCTCCGGCGGGATGGTCCGCATGAACTGGATGAGGATCACCACCGACAGCGGCATCGCGGTGGCCGGCAGGAACAGCACCATGAACAGCCGGGTGTGGAAGAGCCCGGTGGCAGCGGAGAGCAGGAAGGTGGGGAAGAGGGCGGCGAAGGTGGGGATGAGGAAGCCGAGCGAGAAGATCCGCTCGATGGCGGCGCCGGCCCGGCCCCGCGCGCGGGCCAGCGCGAACGCCGCGGGTATGGCGAGCCCCAGCGTCAGGGCCAGCGAGAACACCGTGACGATCCCGGAGTTGAGGATCGCCATCCCCAGATCGGCGCTCTCGAACGCGGTACGGAAGTTCCCGAACCCGAACGACGTCGGAGGGGCGAGCGGGTGGGCGAAGATGGCCTCGTTGGACTTGAACGCCGACGCCAGGAAGTAGTACAGCGGGACGGCGAGCAGGACGGCGTACGCCCACACCAGAATGTGCGCGGGGAGCCAGGACTTTCTGAACTTCATGGTGGCCATGGGGTCGGGCTCCGATCAGTAACTCTGGCGGAAGACGCGGCGGATGGCGAGCAGCCCGGCGAGCCCCGCGAGGAAGAGGACCACACCGACGGCCTGGCTGTAGCCGAGGTCGCTCTCCATGAAGGCCTTCTCGTAGACGAGGAAGGACAGCGTGGTCGAGGAGTTGGCGGGGCCGCCCTGGGTCAGCAGCAGCACCTGCTGCGCGGAGCCGAAGAGCGTCCAGAGGAACTGGAGCATCGTGACGACACCGACGTACTCCTTGATGACCGGGAAGTGGATGCGCCACATGGCGCGCCAGTGCCCGGCCCCGTCCAGCTGCGCCGCCTCGCCGATCTCCTCGGGCACGCTGTCGAGCCGCGCGGCGAAGAGGACGGCGGTGAACCCGATTCCGGCCCAGACGTCCAGGGCGATCAGGCAGTAGAGCGCGGTGTCGGGATTGGCGAGCCAGGCGTCGGTCACCGATCCGAGGCCGACGGACTTCAGGGCGCCGTTGACCAGGCCGTCCGGGGAGAGTGCGGCGTAGAAGACCATGGCCTTGGCCGGGGTGGAGATGAGCCCGGGGACGAACAGCAGATAGCGGATCACCTTGTGGCCCGGCGGCTTCTGGGCGACGTAGTACCCGACCATGTAGGCGCAGACGATCATCACCGGAAGCGCGATGACCATCTGGAGACCGGTGTTGCGCACGGCCTGCCAGAAGACCGGATCGTCGAAGAGCGCCTGGAAGTTGCCCGCCCCGGCGAAGGACGTCGGCTGGAGCATGCCGGGCCAGTGCAGGGCGGCGATCACGAAGATCGCGACCATCGGCCCGACCATGAAGACCAGATACCAGACGAGGGCGGGCAGCGCGAGGATCGTGGTGCGCGGACCGCGCCGCTCGCGCCGCGCGGCGGGTGGGACGGCCTGCCGGGAGGCGGGCCTGACGGACGAGGTCATCGTCATGGGGTTGCCTCCTCAGGCGTTGCGGTACGCGCCCTGGAGCGCGGAGAGAATACGGCGGGAGCTGACGCCCGGGGTGAAGGCGGTGCTGGTGGCCTGGATCATCGGCTGGACGGCCGACGGCGGTACGTAGAGGTCGGGCAGCACCACCTGGCTGACGCTGCTGCCCAGTTGCTGTGCCTTGGCGACCAGCGGGAACGTGTCGCTCAGGGTGTCCGTCCGTACCGCCATGTCCCGGCCGCCCTCCGATACGAACCGGCTGACGACCTCCGGCCGGTACATGAAGCGGACGAACTTCTCGACGGTCTCGATCTTCCTGGTGCCGTTGGGGCTGACCCAGAAACCGGAGACGGTGAAGGTCCGCAGGATGGTCGGCTTGTCGTGCACAGCGCCGGGAGGCAGCGGCCAGCCGCCGACATCCGTCTGGCTGGCAACGTTGTCAGGAACGCGGGCGAGCGCGGAGGACATCGCCGACTGCATGGCGGCCGCCCCGGTGTTGAACTGCGTCGTCATCGAGTCGGTGGTGAGCCCCTGGGCCTTGTCGGTGAAGACACCGGCGTCCCGCAGCTCGACGAAGTACTCGATGCCTTCCCGTGCGCCCTTGATCCCGCTGAAGTCGCCGGTGGCGTAGAGCTTCTTGGCCTGGTCGGCGGTCAGGAAGGACTGGATGATCTGGGCGAGGAGCTTCTGCCCCGTCCAGTCGTTGCCGCCGATGGTGACGGGGGCGGTGCCCTTCGCGCGGAGTTTCCTGGCCGCGGCGATCAGCGCGTCCCCGGTGAGCGGGATGTCCTCGACGCCTGCCTTCCGCATCAGGCCGCGGTTGAAGGCGACGGGCCAGTTGCTCGCGATGTACGGGAGGGCGCGGAGCCGGCCCTTCTCGTCGGTCCACTCGGCGAGCGCGGCGGGCAGGATGCGCTTGCGCAGGTCCCAGTCGTCGAGATAGCCGCTGACGGTCACCGTGGCGCCGAGTTCGGTCCAGGAAACGGTCTTGTCGTAGAGGTTGACCATGACGACGTCGGCCTCTTTGTGCGCCAGCCGCGACGTCTCGTAGACCTGTCCCAACTCGTCCCCGTTGATCAGGGTCTTGACCTTGAGTCCCGGGTTCTCCTTGCGAAACATGTCGAGCACGGCCCGGAAGGTCGCGGAGCCGGGCGCGGTGCCGCCCAGCGAACTGTGGACGACCAGGGTGTCGGGGTCGGACTCGTCCCCTCCGAGCATCCCGCACCCGGAAAGACCGGGCACGGCGACACCGGCGGCGACGGCCGCACCCGCGGAGATGAACCCACGGCGATTCAGCATGGAACGCACGGCGTGCGGCCTCCTACGGGGGAGCAGGGGAGTGGGCACCCGGCAGGTGGTTAATCGATACACCTTCGAGGTGGGAGCACCGTACGAGGCAGCGGGGGAGTGGTCAACCCCCCGTTGCACATGGTGAACCGGGGTGGTGGGGACGGGCGAAATCGGGTGTTCGTCCCGCCGGTGCAGAGCATTCGTCCGGCCGGGGCGAGGTGTTCGTGCGGCCGGTGCGAGGGAGACGGGCCGGTGTCAGGGGCTGGTGAGGATGACCAGTTGCCGGGTGGCCCGGGTCATCGCGACATAGCGGTCGACAGCTCCTTCGATGCCCTCACCGAACGTCTCCGGGTCGATCAGGACGACCAGGTCGAATTCGAGGCCCTTCGACAGCTCCGGGGTCAGCGACCGGACACGGGACGTCGACCGGAACGCGGGATCGCCGATGACGCACGCGATTCCCTCGGCCTGTGCGGCGAGCCAGGTGTCGAGGACCGCTGCCAGATCCGCGGCGGATCCGTGTACTACGGGGACCCCGGTGCTGCGGATGGAGGCCGGGACGTTGGCGTCCGGGAGCGCGGCCCGGATGACCGGCTCGGCTTCCGTCATGATTTCTTCCGGCGTCCGGTAGTTGACGCTCAGGGAGGCCAGGCTGATCCGGTCGAGCCCGACCCGTTCGAGCCGTTCCCGCCACGGCTCCGTGAACCCGTGCCTGGCCTGGGCGCGGTCCCCGACGACGGTGAAGCTCCGGGACGGGCACCGGAGCAGCAGCATCTGCCACTCCGCGTCGGTCAGCTCCTGCGCCTCGTCCACGACGACATGTGCGAACGGTCCTGCGAGCAGGTCCGGTTCGGCGCCGGGCCGTGCGGTCTCGTCGACCAGGCTGTCCTTGATGTCCTGTCCGCGCAGCATCGTCAGCACACCTTCACCGTCGTCGTCCGCGTCGAGCAGGGTGTCGACGACCATGGCCATCTGCTCGCGTTCGGCGGCGACGGCGGCGTTGTGCCGGTGCTCGCGCCGTGACGCCTCCGGGTCGCCGAGCCGCTGCCGTGCCGCGTCCAGGAGCGGCAGGTCGGACACCGTCCAGGCCTGGGCGTCCGCGCGCTGCAGCCGCCGGACGTCGTCGGGGCCGAGCCAGGGGGCGCACATCCGCAGATAGGCGGGCACCGACCACAGGTCTCCGACGATGTCAGCCGCTTCGAGCAGTGGCCATGCGCGGTCGAAGGCGGTGAGCAGCTCGCGGTCCTGCGGCAGCGACTTGCGGAGCAGTTCGGCCGGTACATCGCCGTCGTCGTGCTGGTCGGTCCTGACCACCTTGTCCGCCAGGATCGTGAGCAGCTCCTCCCGGACCTGGTCGCGCGCCTCGTTGTGCGGAGTGCCCGGTTCCGCTGCTTCGAACGCGACGGCCCAGTCGTCGGCGCTCAGCCAGATGTCGGACCAGTGGGTCGTGACCGTCATGCCCTTGGCGGGCGGCTCCTCGTAGAACCTGACGGCCGTCTCGACCGCCCCGACCAGGTCCGCGGACGACTTCAGGAGGGCCACGCCCGGGTCGGTCTCGGTCCCTGCCGCGGCCCCCTCGGCGACGAGGTCCCGCAGCGTGCAGGTCTGCACGCCCTCCTCTCCGAGGCTGGGGAGGACGTCGGCGACGTACCCCAGGTACGGCTGGTGCGGACCGACGAACAGCACGCCGCCCCGGTGATGACCGAGGTGGGGGTCGGAGTAGAGGAGGTAGGCGGAGCGATGCAGAGCGACGACGGTCTTTCCGGTACCCGGGCCGCCGTCGACGACGAGCGCGCCGCGGGATCCCGCGCGGATGATGGCGTCCTGATCGGCCTGGATGGTGCTGAGTACGTCTCGCATCCGTGGCGACCGATGGGCGCCCAGGCCGGCGATGAAGGCGGACTGGTCGTCGAGCGCGGCATGGCCGGCAAACCCGTCCGAGGTGAACACCTCGTCCCAGTAGTCGCTGATGAGACCGTCCGTCCAGCGATATCTGCGGCGGCTCGCCAGGCCCATCGGGTTGGCGTGGGTGGCTCCGAAGAACGGCTCGGCCGCGGGGGAGCGCCAGTCGAGCAGCAGCCGGCGGCCCGCGCTGTCCTTGAGGCCGAGGCGTCCGACGTACACCGGGTCGGCGCTGTCGGCGCCGACCATGTGCCCGAGGCAGAGATCCAGGCCGAAACGGCGCAGTGTGCGCAATCGGGCGGTCAGCCGGTGGATCTCCATGTCCCGGTCCATCGCCTGCCGGCCGATGCCGCCGGGCGCCCTGCGCTCGGCATCGAGGCGGGCGGAGAGCTCGGCGATCGACTGGTCGAGGCACTCCGAGATGGCCGCGAAGTGCTGCTCATCGCCGGAGATCAGTGCCGGGTCGGCCTTGGGGGAGAGACGGTCGGGGAGATCGAACGCTCTGGTGGGCAGAGGGTTCACGTCGCTGGTTCCGATCTGTTGGGTCCGATCCGAGGTGGCTCGCGGCCGTTGCGCGCGTCCTTGCCGTCCTTGTGCTCAGCCCGCGCTCAGCACGCGCGCAGCACGGCTTCTGGACCGGTGTGACGAAGTGGGCGGGCTTGGCGGCCATCACTGCGGGCATCACTGCGGGCATGGCGGCGGCGCATTTCGCGACCGGCGCTTGTGTTTCTGTTTCCTTTTCCTTTTCTGTTTCCGTGGATTCCGGCCTCGGCCGACGATTCTGCGGTACGACCGGGGCCTTGCCGCAAGCCCCCCAGTGCGCTATAAATTAAAAGTGGCAAGGAGTGGGTAACCCTCCTTGCCTTTTGTTTTGCCTCCCGCCGTCCGCTCGGGAGAGGCTCAGCCTCCCGAGCGGGGCGTGGCCCCCGGCGTCACGGGCGTGGCCCCGGCGTCACAATGACTTCGACCAGTCGGTCAGAGTGGTGAAGTCCCTCTCCCGCAAGCCGTGTCGGGGGGCTATCCGCAGGAGGAGCGACGGCGCGTCATGGTGTGTCGTGACATGAGCCGTGTCCAGGTCCGTGATCATGTCGTCCACCCAGGCGAAGGGGCGGCCCGCGGCCCACTCCAGGAGTGGGCGGGTCTTCCAGTAGAGCCCGTCGGGATCCGTCGCGAAGAGCTCGGGCCATTCGATGACCGGAAGGGCGCGCGGCAGGCCGATGGCCGGGGCGATCATCTCGTTCGCCTCGTGCATCCAGGTGGTCGCCCACACGAGTTCGAAGGGGAGGGCGGTGAGGCGGGCGCCGTGCTCCGGATGGAGCCGCACGCACAGGCCGCGCCGGTGGGCCCGGGAACCCGGTGTCTGGCGCGCGAGCCAGTTCGCCGGGTGGAAGCGGTGGGCCGTGTATCCGCGCAGGCGGGCGAGCCGGGCGGAGTACGGGTTGAGGGGGCCATCCACGTCGATCAGCAGCAGCGGGCGATCCGTCATGGCCCATTACTTCCCCTGGCGGAGCACCCCAATGTCAGTGGTACTGCATAGAGTTGACACGTGGTCGAAGAGACGCGGAACAGCGTGAGCGGGCAGGCCCGAGTGGGGACGGTCGTGCAGGCCGGAAGCGTGGGGGAGGTCCACTTTCATCAGAGTGCGGATACAGGTCCTGAGATCACCGCGTTCCAGCTGCCGCCCGGCGCGGCGCACTTCGTCGACCGGGACACCGAACAGGCCTCTGTGGCCAGGGTGGTTCAGGAACACAGAGGAACGGGCCGAGCCGTCGGCGGAGTTGCTGCGGAGCGGCCGCTCGTCGTAGCGGTCCATGGGCTGCGCGGCGTCGGTAAGACAGCGCTCGGGGTGCGGCTCGCGCGGGGGCTGGCCGAGGAATTTCCTGATGCCCTGCGGTTCGTCGACCTCGACGACCACCGCCGGGACGGCGGCGTCGAGACAGCCGAGGTCCTGGGAGAGCTGCTCCGCTCGCTGGGCGTGCGGCCGGACTGGGTGGAACCGGCGTACGCCGGGCGCCGTCGGCAGTACTGGGCCCGCACTCAGGGCAGACGCCTGGTCCTCGTGGTCGACAACGTCAGGTTCGGGCTTGAGCTGGAGCAGCTGATGCCCGCATCGGCGGACTCCGTCGTGATCGCCATCGGCCAGGGCCGGCTGGACGACCTGAAGGGCGGCGCCGATCTGGAGATTCCGCTGGGCCCGCTCGGAGACGAGCACGCGGCGCAGCTGCTGCGCGCCATCGCCGACGATCCGCGCTTCTCCACCGAACCCGCGGCAGCCGAGGCCCTGGCCAGGGCGTGCGGCGGCCTGCCCGCCGCGCTGGAGGTCGCGGGCGAGTGGCTGCGCAAGCACCGCAGGAGGACACTGATGCGGCTGGTCGCTCAGCTGACCGACGAGCTGGCGGAGAGGGGCCTCCCCTTGGTCGAAGCTGTCTGGGACGCGGCATACGGAGACCTCGGACCGGATGCCGCCCGGCTGTACCGGCTGCTCGCGGTGCACCCCGGCCCGTATCTCCTGCCGGAGGCTGTTACCGCACTGTTCGGCGAGGGCGCGGACGCCGCCGATGACGCTCTGGAAGAGCTGGAGCGGGCCAGTCTGCTGCTGTCAGGGCGGGGCGGCCGCCCGGCGATGCACGATCTGCTCCGGGCCCATGCAGTGCGCTGCGCACGGCGTCACGGCGGGGAGACCGAGGCCGCTGAGGCACGCGGGCGGGTGATCCGCTGGTATCTGCGCCAGGCCCAGCGGGCGGACGCGCTGGCCGCCGGACCGCGCATGAAGTTCGCCGACGCGATGCCCGCCGTCGAGGGAGCACCGGATGTGGAGTTCGCGGCGGGCAAGCTGGGCGCCCTGCGGTGGCTGGAGGGCGAGCACCTCGCACTGTACGGATGCGTCCGTGCGGCCTACGCGTACGGCATGGACACCGAGGCCTGGGCGCTCTGCGAACCCTTGTGGACGCATTTTCTCGACCATGCGCACTACGGCGAGGTGACCGAGGCCTTCCGCACGGGCCGGGACGCCGCCCAGCGTGCGGGGCACATCGCCGCCCTGGTGCGGATGCGCTGCCAACTGGCCCGCCCGCTGTGGGAACAGAAGCGGTACGAGGAGGCGGAGACCGAGGTGGGGCTCGCAGTGGGCGGCGCCCGGCTGCTCGGCGGAGCCCCGGCGGACGGCGAGCTGAAACTGTGGGCGTCCGCGCTGGAGTTCCGCGGCCGGGCCCGCTCCGAACAGGGGGACTGGGCGAGCGCCGTACCGGACTTCGAGGAGTCCCGGCAGATCCACACCCGGATCGGCAACCCCTACGGGGTACTGCTCCAGACCCACCTGCTGGGCCAGGCCGCCGCGGCTCTGGGCGAACCGGACCGGGCGGCAACGCTGTTGGCACGCGCCCACGAGATGGCCCGGGAGCAGGAGCGCGAACGGATGACCGCCAGGACCGGCTTCGAGCTGGGCCGGGTGCTGCAGGGGCTCGCCCGCCGGGAGGAGGCCGCCGCACTCTACGCGGCCGCTCTGGACGGGGCCCGTGAGCGTGGCTCCGGGCGGGACGAGGTGCGGGTCCTGGAGGCGCTCGGCTCGTTGGCGGCGGACTGCGGCGACGAGGAGGCGGCCTCGGCGCACCGGGCGTCGGCCCGGGCGATCCGCGAACGGGAGGGCGGTCTCCCGGACACCGGCGCGGGCGGCCCGTCCTGATCCGCACGTGCCTGATGCGTGGCGGCTACAGCTCGTGCGCGGCCTCGTCGTCGGCGGCGGGAGCCAGATGTGCACGGTACGTCCGGCCCGCCACTTCGCAGTGCAGGGTGACCGGAGCGCCGGGTTGCGGGTTGTCGGGGTACGGATTGTCGGTGAGCCAGGCGTGCACACCGGAGAGAACGGCGGCCGGATCGGTCCGTACGACCGTCCCTTCGTCGGAGGATCCCTCGACGCGGACGGTGAGCAGAGGAGTCTGCGCCCTGCGGAGCAGCCAGCGGGAGCCGGAGAGTTCGACGGCGGCGGTACGGCGCCCCGGGTGGTCCGCGAGCGTATGTGCGGTCCAGCCGGCTGCCGTCCAGGTGACGGAGTGCGGCGCGGTCCGGTCGGGCCGGGTACGGCGGCGGAAGAGCAGTGCCGCGCTCTGGGACAGGGGGGCGGTGGCGCGTTCCAGTTCCACCGCGAGGTGATGGGCCGGGAGTTCGGCGGGGGCGGGACGGCGTTCGATACGGATCTCCGCCCCGTGGATCTCCGTTTGCACGGCGAAGGCTGTCGGGGTGCTCGGGGCAGGAGCGGGCGGCGGAAGAGGGCGGGCGCTGATAGCGGCCGTCGGGGGAGCGATGGCCAACAGCGCGTAGAGCTCGGTACGCAGTCGGTCCAGGGCCCTGCCCTGTTCGGCGAAGGCCGGTGCGGCCAGGGCGCGGACCGCTTGCGGCGAGTGGGCTGCCAGCGCCGGTTCCAGGTCTGCCGCCGTGTCCAGGACCGTTACCCGGGAGAGGAGTTCGGCCATCGGTGTGCCGGGGATGAGTTCGCTGCCGCCGTCGCATCCCGCTGCCATCGGGATGCCGAGGGCCGCCGCGTACAGCGCAGTCGAGCCGTGGTCGGTGATGACGCCGTCGGCCGCCACGAGGACCGAGGCCCACTCCTCGTACGGCCGCGGCAGGAGCAGCCCTGACGCGAGAGCGGGGGAGAGGGCCTGCCGCAGGTCGTACGAGCCCGTCCTGCTGTGCTCGTTCGGATGCACGATCAGCGCCAACTGGTAGGCGTCGCAGTCAAGATGCTCGGCCAGCTCGGTGGGCAGATCGGGCCGCCGCTCCAGCAGGGACTCCGGTCCCCAGGTCGAGGTGAGGGCGATGAGCCTGCGGTCTCCGGTCCCGAGAGAGGCGCGATAGGCGTCACGGCGCGGAAGCGATGCGAGCATACGGTCCAGTACGGGGTCTCCGACCACGCTCGCGCGGGCGGCGGCCGCCGGGCAGCCGGCCGCGAGCCGTGCGACCTGGCCGGGGTGGGCGAGCCCGTGCAGATCAGCAAGGGGCCGGCCGTCGCGCAGCAGCCACGCCGGATCGAGCCCGGAGGCCGAATCGGCGGATCCTTCCCCGGCGAGCGACTTGTTGAAGCCCGCTCCGTGCGGGAGCAGGGCGAGCGGTCCGGTGAGCAGGTCCAGATCGCCTTTGGGGCTGGCGGCGACAATCAGGTCGTACGGCTGCCGCAGGGCCTCCGCCCAGGGGACGGTGCGCGCATCCGCGGCCTCGATCGCGGCGAGTGCGTCGACCCCGAAGTCAGAGCCCGGGACCAGAGTGAACCGGCGGCGGCCGATCCGGTTGTCACCGGCGAAGACCGGCGCTACGTCGAGAAGCCGGTGCAGGGCGGTTGCCGAACGCGCCGCGAAGAGGACCGACTTCTGACGGTTTCCCGATCCGTTCATCCGGCTGCTGCCCGCTGCCTGCTGCCTGCTGCCTGCTGCCTGCTGCCTGCTGCCTGCTGCCTGCTGCCCGCTGCCCGCTGCCCGCTGCCCGCTGCCCGCTGCCCGCTGCCCGCTATTGGATTGTTCATCCTAGTCCGCGGGGTACTGCCAGATATGGCGTTTTTGCCATTCTCTGGTGTAGGTGATGGCTTGGGCAGTGGCATGCCGAGATCCTACCGGGGGTGCCACTGCCGTTCCTCTCCCCCTGAACTGCGGCAGCCCCCCTGAACTCCGGCAGCAATAATCCCTGGATCTACGGGAGTTGTCGCTGATACGTTCCATCCGTGGCGAAACTCAATCAGATCATCGCAGTCGAAAAGGGAATCAAGTCAAAGTCCCACCAGGACCTCACCGCGACCCAGCAGGGACTGCAGAAGCCGGTCCTGCTGTCGGGAATTTCCCGCACCTACCAGCCGAAGGACGAGGAGGGCGAGCAGTTGCCGCCCGAGTCCACGCGGGTACAGGTGCAGGCCGAGGACGTGCTGCGGGACACCGCCGCCACCCTGACCAGGCTCTTCGATGTCACCGCCACCAAGGACTGGGCGAACTGCTCCGCCCGCGCCGATGTGAAGGTCGACGGACGCGTGCTGCTCACCGCCGTGCCGGTCTCCTATCTGCTTTTCCTGGAGAAACAGCTCACCGATCTCCATTCCTTCGCACGGAAGCTGCCGATTCTCGACGCATCCGAATTCTGGGTGCAGGACCCGTCGACCGACGCATGGAAGACCGAGCCGGTGCGCACGGTCCGTACGAGGAAAGTGCCCCGCAACCACGTCAAGGCCGAGGCGACCGAAAACCATCCGGCGCAGGTCGAGGTGTATTACGAGGATGTGCCGGTCGGTTACTGGACCACAGTGAAGTTCTCCGGTGCGCTGCCCGCCCGCCGGGTCAATGAGCTGGTGGGCCGGATCGAGAAGCTTCAGCAGGCGGTGAAGTTCGCACGCGAGGACGCGAACAGCGCCGACGTCACCGACGAGCACGTGGGCGATGCGGTATTCGGCTACCTCTTCGGGGACGGGCAGGGGTAGCGTCACAGACTCCCCGGCCGCCTCAGTGCGGCCCGGGGTGCGCGAGGAGCGCAAGCTGAAACTGAAGTTCGTCGTGATGCAGCGGCATGAGCCGCGTCCCATCTCAGACTCTCGCTCCAGACTCAGCATTCGCCGCTCATCGCCGGTCCGACCGGGCACGGGCTTGGTCGTCGGTTGCCGGTTCGACCCCGGCCCGCCCCTCTCCCTGGGGCGGTAGCTCAATGGCAGAGCGCGACGACGTAACAGCTGACCTGTGCCCTCAAGCGAGCCGGCGTGTGCAGTGGGGCGGCATCATCAGGGCCCGGGGGTTGGACATACCTCCGGGCCCGCTCCATGCCACCGTGCTGGCTTCCCGCTGCCCCCACTGTTCCCCTCTCCGTTCCCCGTCCCCCTCCTCTACTCCTCCTCGCCGCGCTCTTCGACGGCAAGGACCGTTCCGTACGCGCCGAAGCCCGCGATCACCAGGCCGTCCCGGAACGTCAGCACCTCATAGACCCGCCCTCCGATCTGGTTCCGATAGTCGATCACGAGCGAGTCCACCCCCGCCCGCACGTCCATGACGTCGAAGTGCAGATCGGGGATACGGGCGAGCCCCGTCCGCCAGTACGCCCGCAGCTCGTCCTTGCCACGAACCGTTCCTGACGCGTCACCGTTGAAGTGCTCGATCATCGGCGAACTGAAGGTCACGTCCTCGTGGTAGTGCGCGAGAATGCGCTCCAAGTCGTGCGAGTTCCAGTCCTCCCGCCACTCCGCGGCGAACTTCTGCGCGAATTCCAGATCCATACGGCCGATCGTAGAGGCCGGTTCGGTGATGATGAACGGGTGCGACTCGAAGCGATCTCCTGGGAACGGCTGACCGACGCTCTGGCCCGGAGCGCCGACGAACTGAAGGCCGCGGACGGCGGTCCCTGGCCCAAGATCGCGGTGGACGGTGCGCCCGCCGCCCCCACCGGAGAGCTGGCGACCGCGATCGCCGAGGGGCTGCGGGCCCGCGGCCGGTCCGTCCATGTGGTCAGTACGCAGGGCTTCCTGCGCCCGGCCTCACTCCGGTACGAGTACGGGAAACGTGACCCCGACACGTACTACAGCGATTGGTTCGACACCGGCGCGCTCTGGCGTGAGGTCTTCGGCCCCCTGGAGGCGGGCGGCAGCGGACGCGTGCTGCCCGACCTCTGGGACCCGGTGACCGACCGCGCCACACGCAGTCCGTATCAGCGGCTGCCGGACGGCGGGGTGCTCATCGTGCAGGGGCCGTTGCTGTTCGGACACTGGTTTCCCTTCGACCTGAGCGTTCATCTGCGGCTCTCGGCGGGCGCACTCCAGCGCCGCACCGGTACGGACGAGCAGTGGACGCTGTCCGCCTTCCAGCGGTACGAGGAAGAGGTCGCTCCCGCGGAGACCGCGGATGTGGTCGTACGGGCGGATCACCCCGGCCATCTCGCCTGGAGCGGGCCACCGGCCTGAGCCGGAAAGCCTCACCAGGTACGGAAGGCCCTGGCCATGAAGGCACCTGGACATGAGGGCACTTGGCTACGAAGGTCATCCTGGCTACGCAGATCCCTGCACGCGAGGTCCCTAGACCAGGCGCTTTATCTCGCCCCGCACCCGGTAGAAGCCGCCCGACGAGGAGTGCAGGGCGTCCACCACATAACGCGCGCCCGGCTGCCGTATCCCCCGGGGGAACTGCACGTGCCAGGTCGGCTCATAGCCGTCCGACACCACCTGGACCCGCAGCCGGCCCCCGACCTGGACGCACTCCACGACGATCCCGGCGCCCGGGGCGGGGAGCGCGCTCACCGTGGCCACGTCCGCCGTCGGAGTGTAGGTGGGCAGCGCCGCGGCCTGCTTGACATCCACGGCGACCGGCAGGCTTCCGCCCTGCGCCGCGGTGATCGCCGCCTCACTCGCGTCGATGCAGGCCAGCGAGCCGTCGGTGGTCACGACATAGAGCTTCTCGTCGTGGTACTGCATGGAGAGCGCCGAACCGCCGCCCGTTCCCAGCTTCCACAGCCGGGTGCCGTCCGAGGTGAAGCAGTAGACCGACGAGGCCAGGTCGCCCGCGAAGACATACTCACCGTCGGCGGATGTCGCACACGAGTACACGGCCGCGTCGCACTGGTACCGCGCTTCGCTCCGGCCGGTCGCCTTGGAGAGCCGCTCGACCACCTGACGGCCGGTGCCCGCGTACACCGACGTCTCCTCCTGCCAGCCGAAGAGCACGCCGCCGAAGGTGTCCGTGTGCCACAACTCGCCGCTGCCGTCGGCCGCGTACGCCGTCACGCCGTGCGTGTGCCCGTGGTAGACCGCGTGGTCGTCGGCCCGCACCATCCAGGCGTTGTTGCCCTTGGAACGGCGCGACCACTGGAACTCGTCCTCGTGGTCGATGACGGTGAGACCGCCGTTGTGGTCCGACACGTTCAGCACGCCCTCGTGGATGTCCAGCCAGAAGATGTCCACGTCCTCCGCGATCTCGTAGGCGGCGAACGGCACCTTGGACGACAGGTCGTACACCTTGCCGTCGTCGCAGCCCGCGTAGATCCAGAAGTCGTCGGCGACCAGGCACTTGACCCCGTCGGGCAGCGAGAAGCGCGCCAGCACTTCGCCGTCGTGGCCCAGCGTGTACACATCGCCGCGCTGATTGCCCACCCAGCAGTGGTCCTCGTCGATATGGATCCCGAACGCCGAAGTGCCGGTACGGAAGCGCCAGAGGACGGGCGCCGTGGCCCGGGCTGTCGAGGGGGCGGAGGTCACCTGACGGCGGGTCACCGCCCGCGCCGCCCGCTGCCCCTGCACCGCGGGGGCGTACCCCTTCCGGACCTTCTCGCCCACCTTCTTCGCCGCGGCCGCCTGTGCCTTGGCCGCGGTGGGGAAGGTCGAGACCTGGCGCTGGCCGTCCGCACCGATCCGGCCGTACCGCACAGCCACCGTCGTCCCGTTCACGGTCACTTCGTAGAACTTGTGCGCTCCGGCGCCCTCCTGGGACAGCTCCAGATATGTCGTCACTCCCGACCCGCCAGTGGCCACAGCACACCCCTCCCCATGGACCGGCCCGACCGGCCTGTCCAACTGATTCCAAGCTAGACGCGACCACTGACAATCGGCCGCGCACGCCCGGTGAGGCTCCCGCCGGAACGGGAAGGTGATGGCCCAGCAGAACGGGAAGGTGATGGTCCAGCCGGCACGGCCCGTGGACACCGGATTCATCCAGGCCGGCCCGGTCGCTAAGGTTGCCCGCCATGACGACAAGTGATCAGACACCGCCCTCCTTCGCCGTGCACATACCGGATGCCGAACTGGAGCCCGAGCCGCTCGACCCCGCGCAGATCGTGTCCGGAGACCCCGTGGTCACCGGCAAGGTCCTGTGGGAGTCCGCGGACGGCACACAGCTGCGCGGTATCTGGCAGATCACGCCCGGAGTGGTGACCGACACCGAGGCCAACGAACTGTTCGTGGTCGTCAGCGGGCGTGCGACCGTCGCGGTCGAGGGCGGCGAGACGCTGCGGATCGGCCCCGGCGACGCGTGTGTGCTGCGGGAGGGCGACCGCACGACCTGGACCGTCCACGAGACGCTGCGCAAGGCGTACCACATCAGCCTCTGAGGCATCTGAGGCCTTTGAGACATCTGAAGCCTCTGAAGGTACTGACCACGGGCCCGCCGGCCGCCGTGGCCCCGGGGCGCCCAGCGCGCCTGGCCGGGGCCGCGCAGGCCGCGGCCGTCGAGGAACACCCAGAACAGACGACGGTCGGACCAGAACAGACGACGGTCGTAACAGACGACCTCAGTACGGGCGACGCTCAGAACAGGGGCTGCGGCAGCACGCCCTCCAGCGCCAGGAGCTGCCGCTTCGTCTCCGTGCCACCGCCGAATCCGCCCAGACCGCCGTCGCTCTCCACCACCCGGTGACAGGGCACGACGACGGGGAGTGGGTTCGATGCCATCGCGACGCCCACCGCCTGCGCGGCCGCCGGCTGTCCCACCCGGCGGGCGAGGTCGCCGTACCCGACGACCGACCCGTACGGCA
Source organism: Streptomyces sp. NBC_00440 (assembly GCF_036014215.1). NCBI lineage: Bacteria > Bacillati > Actinomycetota > Actinomycetes > Kitasatosporales > Streptomycetaceae > Streptomyces > Streptomyces sp. NBC_00440. The sequence continues at coordinate 1,675,203 of NZ_CP107921.1, read as the reverse complement.
CCCCGTCCGCCAGTTCGCGCAGCACCCGGCGGTTGAACCCGGCGGTCAGTGTCCAGTCCAGTGGCAGCGTGAAGGTGCGCAGGTCACCGTCGAAGTAGGCAGCCAGCTGGCGTATGGGCTCCGCCAGCCGCGGCGATTCCGGCGCTTCGACCGGCGCGGCAGCGAACCGTGCGGTCAGCTGCTCCAGCGCCCTGCGGCGCACCGCGGGAACGGCATGGAACATGACGCTCACCAGCCCCCTGCTGGTCGCGGCCAGCAGCAGCGGACCGATGTCGCTGGCGACCGTGGTCCACTCGATCTCGACGACCTGCGTTCCGTTCTCCACGCCCCCACCGTACGGCGGCCCACCGACAGCGCGGCCGGGCGGCGGACGGACCCGGTTGTCAGTGGGTGGTCGTACGGTGGTTGCATGCGGCCCGTTTCCAAGATCGAACGCACGGTGGCGCCTTTCGAGGTCGTCAGTCCCTACCAGCCCAGCGGTGACCAGCCGACGGCCATCGCTGACCTCGAAAAGCGTATCCGTGCAGGTGAGAAGGATGTCGTCCTGCTCGGTGCGACCGGCACAGGCAAGTCGGCGACCACCGCCTGGATGATCGAGAAGCTTCAGCGCCCCACGCTGGTGATGGCGCCGAACAAGACGCTCGCCGCCCAGCTGGCGAACGAGTTCCGCGAGTTGCTCCCCAACAACGCCGTCGAGTACTTCGTCTCGTACTACGACTACTACCAGCCCGAGGCGTACGTACCGCAGTCCGATACGTACATCGAGAAGGACTCCTCGATCAACGAGGAGGTCGAGCGCCTGCGCCACTCCGCGACGAACTCGCTGCTGACCCGCCGCGACGTGGTCGTGGTCGCCTCGGTCTCCTGCATCTACGGCCTCGGCACGCCGCAGGAGTACGTGGACCGGATGGTGTCCCTCAAGGTCGGCGAGGAGCTGGACCGGGACGAGCTGCTGCGCCGGTTTGTCGACATCCAGTACACGCGCAATGACGTTGCGTTCACCCGGGGCACCTTCCGGGTACGGGGCGACACCATCGAGATCTTCCCGGTGTACGAGGAGCTCGCCGTCCGGATCGAGATGTTCGGCGACGAGATCGAGGCGCTCTCCACGCTGCACCCGCTCACCGGCGAGATCATCAGCGAGGACGAGTCCCTCTACATCTTCCCGGCGACCCACTACGTGGCGGGCCCGGAGCGCATGGAGAAGGCGGTCAACGGCATCGAGAAGGAGCTGGAGGAGCGGCTCGCGGAGCTGGACAAGCAGGGCAAGATGCTGGAGTCCCAGCGGCTGCGCATGCGCACCACCTACGACCTGGAGATGTTGCGCCAGATCGGCAGCTGCTCCGGTGTCGAGAACTACTCGATGCACTTCGACGGCCGCGACCCCGGCACGGCACCCAACACCCTCATCGACTACTTCCCGGAGGACTTCCTGCTCGTCCTGGACGAGTCGCATGTCACCGTTCCGCAGATCGGCGCGATGTACGAGGGCGACGCCTCCCGCAAGCGCACCCTGGTCGACCACGGCTTCCGGCTGCCGTCCGCCCTGGACAACAGGCCGCTGAAGTGGGAGGAGTTCCAGAAGCGCATCGGGCAGACCGTCTACCTCTCCGCCACACCGGGAAAGTACGAACTCTCCCGGGGCGACGGCTTCGTGGAGCAGATCATCCGCCCCACCGGGCTCGTCGACCCCGAGGTCGTCGTCAAGCCCACCGAGGGACAGATCGACGACCTGGTCCACGAGATCCGTACGCGTACCGAGAAGGACGAGCGGGTCCTGGTCACCACGCTCACCAAGAAGATGGCCGAAGACCTGACCGACTACTTCCTCAACCTGGGCATCCAGGTGCGCTATCTGCACAGTGATGTGGACACGCTGCGCCGTATCGAGCTGCTGCGCGAGCTGCGGGCGGGGGAGTACGACGTGCTGGTCGGCATCAACCTGCTGCGTGAGGGGCTCGACCTCCCCGAGGTGTCGCTGGTCGCCATCCTCGACGCCGACAAGGAAGGCTTCCTCCGGTCGGGCACGTCGCTGATCCAGACGATCGGCCGTGCGGCGCGGAATGTCTCCGGGCAGGTCCACATGTACGCGGACCGGGTCACCCCGGCGATGGAGAAGGCCATCGAGGAGACCAACCGCCGCCGCGAGAAGCAGGTCGCGTACAACAAGGAGCGCGGGCTCGACCCGCAGCCGCTGCGTAAGAAGATCAACGACATCGTCGCGACGATCGCGCGCGAGGAGGTCGACACCGAGCAGCTGCTCGGCACGGGTTACCGCAAGGCGAAGGACGGGAAGCAGCCGCAGGCCCCGGTGCCCGCGCTGGGCGGTGCGGCAGTCAAGGGCGGCAAGAGCGCGAAGGGGGCGAGGAAGGTCCCGACCGACCGCCCCGCCGAGGAACTGGCCGGGATCATCGAGGAGATGACCGAGCGGATGCGCGCCGCCGCAGCGGACCTGCAGTTCGAGGTGGCCGCCCGGCTCCGTGACGAAGTCGGTGAGCTGAAGAAGGAGTTGCGCCAGATGAAGGAGGGCGGGCTGGCCTGACCCGCCCGGCCTGACCCAGCCGACCCTGCTGTCGCAGAACGACTGGTGCAGGAGCGATCGCAGGAGCGGCTCCTGACAGAACCGCTACTGCCAGAAGTGCTGCTGCCGGAACAGCTCTTGCCAGAACGGCTCTTGCCAGGACGACTGTTGCAAGAGCGACACAAAAACGCCCCGGCCCTCCTGCGGTGTCCGCGCGACTGCGTAGGGTGCGGGGAAAACGTGGGGAAACAGGAAGAAGGGACAGCGCGTGACGGCCAATTTTGCCAAGGGCCCTGGCGTCAATCTGACCAAGGGGCAGGCCATCAGCCTGCAGAAGAACGACGGGGGCACCCTGACGGCGGTGCGGATGGGACTCGGCTGGCAGGCGGCACCGCGCCGTGGGCTGTTCGGTTCCCGCACCCGGGAGATCGACCTCGACGCATCGGCGGTGTTGTTCGCCGACAAGCAGCCCGTGGACGTGGTGTTCTTCCGCCACCTCGTCAGCGACGACGGCTCGGTGAAGCACACCGGTGACAACCTGGTCGGCGGCGCGGGCCAGGGCGGCGACGACGAGGCGATCCTCGTCGATCTCGCCCGGGTCCCGGTCCACATCGACCAGATCGTCTTCACGGTGAACTCGTTCACCGGTCAGACGTTCCAGGAGGTGCAGAACGCCTTCTGCCGCATCGTCGACGAGACCAACGGCGAAGAGCTCGCCCGCTACACGCTCGACGGCGGCGGCCAGTTCACGGCCCAGATCATGGCGAAGGTGCACCGTTCGGGCGGTGGCTGGCAGATGACGGCCATCGGCAACCCGGCCAACGGCCGCACGTTCCAGGACCTGATGCCGGCGATCCTGCCGCACCTGTAGGCGCCACCACCCGGCCGGTCACCACCACCCGGCTCTCTCCGAGAGTGCGCGAGCAGTTCCCGGCAGCACGAGGCTGCCGGGAACTGGCTGTTCCGGCCGGCGGAACCGCAAGCTGACGACCGAGTGCAACGCGACGAGGGGACACGCGCGATGACGGCCGAGCTGGTCCGGGGGCAGAACCATCCCCTGCCCGTGGCCCGACTGGAAATCCGGGTGTCGGCAGGGAAGCCGGTCCTGGCCGGTGCCACGCTCAGCGACGAGCAGGGCCGGGTCCGCGGCGCGGAGTGGGTGGCCCATCCCGGATCTCCGCAGCTGCCCGGCCTCGAAGTGTCCCGGCAGGCGGCGGCGGACCACCGGCTCGCGGTGGACCTGGAAGCACTGCCGGAGGCCGTGCACCGGGTGAACGTCCTGCTGGCTCTGCCCACCGGCCCCGGCGGCCCCAGCTCGTTCGCCTCCGTCGCCGCACCCTTCACCGCTGTCACCGGGCCGGCCGGTGCGGAGGTCGTCAGCTACACCATCACCGGACTGGGCGCCGAGTCGGCAGTCGTCGCCCTGGAGCTCTACCGCAGACAGGGAGCCTGGAAGGTCCGTGCCGTCGGCCAGGGGTACGCGGGCGGCCTTGCCGATCTGCTCGGTGACCAGGGGCTGCCGGGCGCCCGGGACCTCGCGGACGCGATCCAGGCCGCAGCCGTCGGCAGCGCGGCCCGCTCGGTGGCCCCGCCGTGCACCGCGCAGGCCCCGCCGCATACCGTGCCGGGCGGCGATGTGCGTCCCGGCCCGGGCTTCGGTGACCGTCCCGAGGAACGTGCCACCACCCCCGTGCCACAGTCCCCGCGACCGGTGCCGGGCGAGGGACCGGGCGTTCCCGGAGCCGGCGGGCGCCCCGAGGGCGGCCCGGTCGACTACACGCATCCGCGCCGGCAGCGCGCCGCGCCTCCGACGCCGCCCCCGGCTGTGCCCGGCCCCCGGCCCGGCGAGCAGCACCGGCCCGTCGCGGGCGACGCCACCGGCTGGTCCATGGAGGAGCGTCTGTACAACCAGGTCCGGGGCATGTTCGAGGACCTATCCCGGGCGGCCGCCGCGTACCGCAGCGCTGTCGATTTCGCCGACTCGCGTCTGGAACGCGAGATCGACGAGGCGCTCTCCGACCCGCGCAGCCGTACCGGTTCCGCAGGTGCCGAAGCCCGGAGACAGGCGCAGGAGAAGCGGGACGGGCTGGCAGCTCGGGCACGAGAGGTGCTCGACCGGGACCTCGACCAGCTCGTCGCCGAGTCCGAGGTGGTCGAGCCGGCCCTGGCCCCGGCCTTCGCCCGCTGGGACCACCCCGTCTGGCACGGGTACCGCGTCCCGGCCGAGGCTCCGCTCGCGCTGCGCGCCGGTGATCTGCACCTTCCGGTCCGTCCCGGGCTGCGCATCCCGATGCTGGTGCGGCTGCCACTTGAGCGCGGCCTCTGGGTCGACAGCGGCCGTACCGGATCCGGGGCGGAGCTGGACTCCGCCGGGCTGCGCACCCGCGCCATGGACACCGCCGTCGCCCACGCCGCTCGCCTGCTCGCCGTCCACCCGGCGGGGGAGTTCACCGTGCAGGTGATCGATCCGGCGGGCTCGGGCGCAGGACCGCTGGCTCCGCTGACCGCCTCCGGAGTGCTCGACGCACCGCCGGCGACCGGCGCGCAGGGGGTGGCTGCCGTACTGGCGCGCCTGGTGCAGCGGGTGGATCTGGTGCGGATGGCGGTGCGCGGAGGTGCGGCCGACTCCCTCCCGCCGGATCTGGACCCGGCGGAGCAGCTGCTGATCGTCAACGACTTCCCGCACGGTTTCGATGACCGCGCCCTCACACACCTGCGCTACCTGGCCGACGAGGGGCCCTCCGTCGGTGTCCATCTGCTGATGGTCGCCGACCGGGAGGACGCACGGGAGTACGGTCCGGTGCTCGACCCGCTATGGCGTTCGCTGCTGCGCATCACCCCGGTCCCGGACGACCACATAGCCGACCCCTGGGTCGGGCATGCCTGGACGTACGAACCGTCGCTGCCGCCACCGGGCAGTGAGGTGCTGCGGAACGTGCTCGACCAGGTCGCCGCGGCCCGCCGAGTCTGGCCCCGACCGGTTCCCCCAGCCCCTTGAGGTGCCTTCAGGCCCTTCCGGTCCTCCCGGATCGCTGCCGTCTCCGTACCTCTCTGCACTCTTGACCTGCGTGCTTGGATTATTCTTTACCAAGCTCTTTACCTTCCCTTGGTGTTCCCTGTACTGTTCTTGGTGCGGAGGGGAGTACTCCCCAAGTGCGGCGCACCCGTCAGTACGGACCTGTCAGGTCCCGGGGCGCCGGCCCGATGAGCCGGTCCGTCCGGCGCGGGTGGAAGAGACCTCCGGCAGCGACGACGCTGATCAAGTAGCCGTAGCAAACGCCGGAGGCGTAATGGACGTGTCACTGACCCTGTGGGCCCTGACCATTCTTGGCCTGGGCGCCCTGATCGCGGCCGACTTCGTGATCGGTCGCAAGCCCCATGACGTATCGGTCAAGGAGGCCGGTGTCTGGACCGTGGTCTGGATCGCCCTGGCCGCGCTCTTCGGCCTCGGCCTGCTGCTCTTCGGCGGCGGCCAGGCGTCCGGCGAGTTCTTCGCGGGCTTCATCACCGAGAAGTCGCTGAGCGTCGACAACCTCTTCGTCTTCATCCTGATCATGGCGAAGTTCTCGGTGCCGTCCCACCTGCAGCAGCGGGTGCTGCTGTTCGGTGTCCTGATAGCCCTGGTGCTGCGTGCGGTCTTCATCGCGGCGGGCGCGGCGATCATCGCCGGCTTCTCGTGGGTCTTCTTCCTCTTCGGTGCGTTCCTGATCTACACCGCCTGGAAGCTCATCAAGGAAGCGCGTTCGGGCGACGAGGAAGAGGAGTTCGAGGAGAACCGCCTCCTCAAGTCGGTCGAGCGGCGTTTCGGCGTGGCCGACCGCTACCACGGCACCAAGCTCTTCATCCAGCAGAACGGCAAGCGGATCATGACGCCGCTGATGGTCGTGATGCTCGCCATCGGCACCACCGACGTGCTGTTCGCGATGGACTCGATCCCCGCGATCTTCGGCCTCACCAAGGACCCGTACATCGTCTTCACGGCCAACGCCTTCGCCCTCATGGGGCTGCGCCAGCTGTACTTCCTCATAGGCGGCCTGCTGAAGAAGCTGGTGCACCTCAGCTACGGGCTGTCGGTCATCCTCGGCTTCATCGGCGTCAAGTTGCTGCTGCACGCGCTGCACGAGTCCGGGGTGCCCGTCCCGGAGATCTCCATCCCCGTCTCGCTGGCGGTCATCTGCGGCGTGCTGATCGTCACCACGGTCACCAGCCTCCTCGCCAGCAGGAAGCAAGCGGCAGCGGAGGCGGCCGGGGCGTCGGACAAGGACGGCATCGACGCCTGACGGCCGGTCGGCCCAGGGAGAAAAAGGGGGCAGGTCTACGGGTACGCCCGCGGCTCACCAGCCGCGGGCGCGCCACTCCGCGAGGTGTGGGCGCTCATTGCCCAGCGTGGTGTCGTGCCCGTGCCCCGGGTAGACCCAGCTCTCGTCGGACAGCCGGTCGAAGAGCTTCTCCTCGACACCGTCGAGCAGGCTGGTGAAGGCCTTCGGGTCGTCGAAGGTGTTCCCGACCCCGCCGGGGAAGAGGCAGTCGCCGGTGAAGACATGCGGGTGGCCGTGCGGGTCGTCGTAGATGAGTGCGATCGAGCCCGGGGTGTGGCCGATCAGCCGGCGGGCGCTGAGCTCGACCCGGCCCACCCAGATCCTGTCACCGTCCTCCACGGGGACGTCGGTGGCGACCGGGATGCCCCCGACGTCGTACCGCCCCGCGTAGGTGCGGGCGCCCGTCGCGTCCACCACGTCCTGCAAGGACTGCCAGTGGTCGCCGTGGCGGTGTGTGGTGACCACGGAGGCGATCGAGTCGTCCCCGATCAGTTGCAGCAGCGTCTCGGTGTCGTTGGCCGCGTCGATCAGCAGCTGCTCTCCGGACTCCCGGCAGCGCAGCAGATACGCGTTGTTGTTCATCGGGCCCACCGCGACCTTGGAGATCATCAGAGCTGTCAGCTCGTGTACGTCCGCCGGGCCGCCGACCTTCACCACTCCGCTGTACGTCATGGTGCCGAGTCTAGAGCGGCAGACCGGGCCGGGGGGCGGGGGTGTTCGGTACGAAGTGCTGGTTCGGTACGGAGTACTAGAGCGACGGCAGTACCGGCAGCGCGCCGCCGCCGGGGACCGCCAGCCCCTTGCCGTCGCCGCGGCCCGACAGCCAGCCCAGCAGCGCCGTGGCGGGTCCTTCGACACCGGCCACCGCGGGATCGCCGGAGAAGCGGTCCCGCAGGAAGCCGATCTCCCGCCGGGTGAACTCCGCGGGAAGATCCGCCAGCTCGTAGCCGATGCCGAGATCGACGTGGTGCAGCTCGATCTCGGCCCACCGCCGGAAGGGGACGCGGGCGGCCGTGTCCGTGACGCCGTTGCGGAGGGTCACGGTGCGGGACCAGTCCGCGGGAAGTGCCGCGCGCTCACGGAGCCGGGCCGCGCTCTCGCGCAGGTCGGTCAGCTGTACGGCGAGCGGGCGGTGCGCGTCGCGCTCGATGTCGGCGTCGCGGGCCTCGGCGGATGCGTACATCGGCAGACCGGCGAGAACATTTCCGATCGCGTCGGCGTTACGTGAGAGATGGGCGAGGACATGACCGCGGGACCAGCCGGGGAGCCGTGACGGTTCCGCGGCCGTGGCGTTGTCCAGTCCGGCAGCCGCGGCCAGGAGCCGTTCGGTCGCCTCGTCCAGGGATTCCAGGTCGCGCACGTGATCGATCATGCGGCTGACGATAGGCCCCTCCACTCCTTCGGGTGAAGCTCTTTACCGATGGCCGTAATTCGAATGCGCGTGCTATAGGCTCGTGAGAGACATCCAACAAGCCATCTTCAGACATCGCTGAGGCGCCCCCCATACCCTGGGGAGGGGGCTCCGCCCCTGCTTCTTCTCTCAGAAAGGTGCGGACCGGCGTGGCCGACCGTCTCATCGTTCGTGGCGCTCGCGAGCACAATCTCAAGAACGTCTCGATCGACCTCCCGCGTGACTCCCTGATCGTCTTCACCGGGCTCTCCGGATCGGGAAAGTCCTCCCTCGCGTTCGACACGATCTTCGCCGAGGGGCAGCGCCGCTATGTCGAGTCGCTCTCCTCGTACGCCCGGCAGTTCCTCGGGCAGATGGACAAGCCCGATGTGGACTTCATCGAGGGGCTGTCCCCCGCTGTCTCCATCGACCAGAAGTCGACCTCGCGCAACCCGCGCTCGACGGTCGGCACCATCACCGAGGTCTACGACTACCTGCGTCTGCTCTTCGCGCGCATCGGCAAGCCGCACTGCCCCCAGTGCGGCCGGCCCATCTCGCGGCAGTCCCCGCAGGCCATCGTCGACAAGGTCCTCGAACTGCCGGAGGGCAGCCGCTTCCAGGTGCTCTCGCCGCTCGTGCGGGAGCGCAAGGGCGAATTCGTCGACCTCTTCTCCGACCTCCAGACCAAGGGGTACAGCCGTGCCCGGGTGGACGGCGAGACGATCCAGCTCTCCGAGCCGCCCAAGCTGAAGAAGCAGGAGAAGCACACCATCGAGGTGGTCATCGACCGCCTCACGGTCAAGGACAGCGCCAAGCGTCGCCTCACCGACTCGGTGGAGACCGCGCTCGGGCTGGCCGGCGGCATGGTCATCCTGGACTTCGTCGATCTGCCCGCGGACGACCCCGAGCGTGAGCGGATGTACTCCGAGCACCTCTACTGCGCGTACGACGACCTGTCCTTCGAAGAGCTGGAGCCGCGCTCCTTCTCGTTCAACTCGCCCTTCGGCGCCTGCCCCGACTGCACCGGCATCGGGACGCGCATGGAGGTCGACCCCGAGCTGCTCGTCCCGGACGAGGACAAGTCACTCGACGAGGGCGCGATCTCGCCGTGGTCGCACGGCCACACCAAGGAGTACTTCGCACGGCTGGTCGGTGCGCTCTCCGAAGAGCTCGGATTCCGGACGGACATCCCCTGGGCCGGGCTGCCGCAGCGCGCCAAGAAGGCCCTGCTGAACGGCCACAAGACCCAGATCGAGGTCCGCTACCGCAACCGGTACGGGCGGGAGCGCGCCTACACGACCTCCTTCGAAGGCGTGGTGCCCTTCGTCAAGCGGCGGCACTCGGAGGCCGAGAGCGACTCCAGCAGGGAGCGCTTCGAGGGCTATATGCGCGAGGTGCCCTGCCCGACCTGTGAGGGCACCCGGCTGAAGCCGATCGTCCTCGCGGTCACCGTGATGGAGAAGTCCATCGCCGAGGTCGCCGCGATGTCGATCAGTGAGTGCGCGGACTTCCTGGGCCGGCTGAAGCTCAACGCCCGCGACAAGAAGATCGCCGAGCGGGTGCTCAAGGAGGTCAACGAACGGCTGAAGTTCCTGGTCGACGTCGGTCTCGACTACCTCTCGCTCAACCGCGCGGCGGGCACGCTCTCCGGCGGCGAGGCGCAGCGCATCAGGCTGGCGACGCAGATCGGTTCCGGTCTGGTCGGTGTGCTGTACGTGCTGGACGAGCCGTCCATCGGCCTGCACCAGCGCGACAACCACCGTCTCATCGAGACGCTCATCCGGCTGCGCGACATGGGCAACACCTTGATCGTCGTCGAACACGACGAGGACACCATCAAGGTCGCCGACTGGGTCGTGGACATCGGCCCCGGCGCGGGTGAGCACGGCGGCAAGGTCGTGCACTCCGGGTCGCTGAAGGACCTGCTCACCAACAAGGAGTCCCTGACCGGCCAGTACCTGGCGGGCAAGAAGGCCATCCCGATCCCGGACGTGCGCAGGCCCGTGGACCCGGGGCGGCGGCTGACGGTGCACGGTGCCCGGGAGAACAACCTCCAGGACATCGACGTGCCCTTCCCGCTCGGGGTGCTGACCGCGGTCACCGGTGTCTCGGGATCCGGCAAGTCGACCCTGGTCAACGACATCCTCTACACGCACCTGGCGCGTGAGCTCAACGGCGCGCGTACGGTGCCCGGCCGGCACACCCGGGTCGACGGCGACGACCTGGTCGACAAGGTCGTTCACGTCGACCAGTCGCCCATCGGCCGTACTCCCCGGTCCAACCCGGCGACGTACACCGGTGTCTTCGACCATGTGCGCAGGCTCTTCGCCGAGACGATGGAGGCCAAGGTCCGGGGGTACCTGCCGGGGCGCTTCTCCTTCAACGTCAAGGGCGGCCGCTGCGAGAACTGCTCGGGCGACGGCACGATCAAGATCGAGATGAACTTCCTGCCGGATGTGTACGTCCCGTGCGAGGTCTGCCACGGCGCGCGCTACAACCGGGAGACCCTTGAGGTCCACTACAAGGGCAAGTCCATCGCCGAGGTCCTGGACATGCCGATCGAAGAGGGCCTGGACTTCTTCGAGGCCGTCCCGACCATCGCGCGTCATCTGCGCACGCTCAACGAGGTGGGCCTCGGCTACGTCAGGCTCGGGCAGTCCGCGCCGACGCTGTCGGGCGGCGAGGCACAGCGGGTGAAGCTGGCGAGCGAGCTCCAGAAGCGCTCCACCGGCCGCACCGTCTATGTCCTGGACGAGCCGACGACGGGCCTCCACTTCGAGGACATCAGCAAGCTGATCAACGTGCTGTCGGGCCTGGTCGACAAGGGGAACACGGTGATCGTCATCGAGCACAACCTGGATGTCGTCAAGACGGCGGACTGGGTCATCGACATGGGGCCCGAGGGCGGCAACGGCGGAGGCCTGGTCATCGCGGAGGGCACCCCGGAGCAGGTCGCGGGGGTCCCGGCCAGCCACACCGGGAAGTTCCTCCGGGACATCCTGGACTCCGACCGGATCAGCGACGCGACTCCGGTCAGCAAGGCGCCGGCGAAGAAGGCCGCAGCGAAGGGGGCCGCAGTGAAGAAGACAGCGGCCAAGAAGCCGGCAGCGGAGAAGGCAGCGCCGAAGAAGGCGGCCGCGAAGAAGACGACGCGTACACGCCGCGCCTCGTCGTGACTGTGCTGTCGATGCGGCGCAGTCCGTGCTGTGCTGTCCGAACCGGGCTGTCCGCGCGGTGCTTGTCCGCGCGGTGTTGTCCGTGACTCCGGCGGTGACGGGGGGCCGGCGCCCCTGACGGATGGGGGAGCGTGAGGCCTTGACGGAGGTACGGACCGACGACGGCGCACGGCTCTGGGCCGTGCGCCGGGGCCAGGGTCAGCCCGTGGTGTTCTGCCACGGCGGCCCCGGCCTGTGGGACACCCTGCAGGACGTGGCCGACCTGCTGCCCGGGTACGCCGTGCACCGCTGGGACCAGCGGGGCTGCGGCCGCTCGGGCCCGTCCGACGGCCCGTACACGGTGGCCCGCTCGGTCGCCGACCTCGAAGCAGTCCGCCGCCACTTCGACCTGGACCGGATGGCGCTGCTCGGCCACTCCTGGGGTGCTCAGCTGGCCCTGTGCTACGCGCTGGAGCATCCCGACCGGGTCGGCGCACTCGTCTATGTCTCCGGCACCGGCATCGATCCGGTGGACACCTGGTATCCCGAGTTCGTCCGCGCGTTCCGCCGGGGCCTGGAAGAGGCACCGGCACCCCGGGGGGAGCTGGACGACCGCAGCAGTGTCGTACTGCGCTGGTCGGTGGAGTTCCAGGACCGGACCCGCGCGCACCGGCTCGCGGAGCGGATGGCCACCCCCTGGTACGGGGTCAACCTGGCCGCCAACGACACCATCAACGCGGAGAACCGATGGAGCTGGGGCACCCCCGCCCTGCGCGGACGCTGTGCGGAGCTGGACATCCCGGTACTGATCGTGGACGGGGACCGCGACCTCCGCCCCCGCTCGGCCGTGGACTCCCTGGCGAGCGCCCTGCCGCGGGCCGAGCGGGTCGTCCTGCGCGGTGCCGGGCACCTTCCCTGGGCCGAGGACCCGGCAGGCTTCCGGTCGGCGGTGACCGCCTTCCTGCTGAGGCAGCCGGGCCTGGCCCCTCCTGATCCGGCCTGATCCGGCCTGATCCGAACGACCTGACTCCAACGACTCCGGCCCGATCCCAACGACTCCGGCCCGGTCCTCACCCGAGCCCTCACGCGGGCCCCGGCCCCCACGCGAGCCCTGGTCCGAGGGTGCGAGTCCCTAGGTCAGCTCCCGCGCGTACGGCGGCTGGGCCCCCGTACGTGAGCAGGTCACCGCGGCCGCCCGGGCCGCGAAGCCCAGGACCTGGGCCCAGTCGTCGCCGGACAGCGCACCCGTCGCCGCGGCCGACAGGGCGTCCCGCTCCGCGAGGCTGTGCAGCAGCGCGGCGTTGACCGTGTCACCCGCGCCGATCGTGTCCACCACATCGACCGCCGCACCGGGGACCGCGTACTCGCCTCCCGCCCTGGTCCGTACGGTCAGGCCGTCGCCGCCGTGCGTGACCACCACCGCCTGCGGCCCCGCGGCCAGCCACTCCTCCGGGGTGCCGCCGAGCCACTGGGCGTCCTCCTCCGACAGCTTCAGGAGGGTGACATCGGGCAGCCAGCCCCGGAACCGTTTCCGGTAGGCGTCCCCGTCCTGGATCAGCCCCGCCCTGATGTTCGGGTCGAGCAGGGTGAACACCCCGCGCGCCGATTCCCGCCGCAGCAGCGCCTCGTACGCACTCGCACCCGGTTCGAGGACCAGCGAACAGGTGCCCAGCGACAACGCCCGCACCTCGGCGGGCAGTTGCTCCGGGAGTTGGAAGAGCCGGTCCGCGCTGCCCTCGGCGTAGAAGCCGTATCCCGCGGAACCGTCGTCGCTCAGCGCCGCCACCGCGAGCGTCGTCGGCTCCGGTCCGCGCTGCACCAGCGAGAGGTCCACCCCGGCCGCCCGCAGCCCGCCGAGCAGCGCCTCGCCGAAGCCGTCGGTGGACACCCGCGAGCAGAAGCCCACCCGGGCACCGAGCCGCCCCAGGGCGACCGCCGTGTTGTAGGGCCCGCCGCCCAGCCGTGGCAGCAGTGCGGGCAGCGGCTCACCGGGCGCGGCGGCGTTCTGCGGCACCAGGTCGATCAGGGACTCTCCGGCGACGGTGATCACGGATCCCGAACGTAGCCGAAGTTCCCGGGCCCGTAAACGCCGCGAACACCCCGTGCGATGGCGGAGATCTCCACCGGTATGGTCGGTTCCGTCGCTGATGCCTGCTGAACAGTGGAGCCTCCCATGTCCGGTCTGCCCCCCGCTCGTCGTTCCGTCCTCATGGGGGCCGCCCTGGCGGGCGCCGCGGGGCTCGGGCTCACCGCCTGCTCCGGCGGGGGCAGTGGCACCTCGTCCGGGCCGGACAAGCCCGTCGACCTCGGCGCGGCGGACGCCGTGCCGGTCGGGGGAGTGAAGTACTACCGGGACCAGTTCCTGCTCGTGAGCCGGCCGAGCGCCGACGAGTACAAGGCGCTCTGGTCGCGGTGCACCCACCAGAACTGCCCCCTGCAGAAGATCGAGGGCAAGGTCGGCATCTGCCCCTGCCACGGCAGCCGCTTCGACGTCACGACGGGCAAGGTGCTGCAGGGCCCCGCCAGCCGCCCGCTCGCCGACGTACCGGTCAAGGTGGTGGGCGGAAAGCTGATCGCGGGCCCCGACAAGAAGGCCTGACGCCCGCCCGCGGCGACTCCGCGCTGTCAGTCACCGCCAGTAGGGTGGGAGACATGGCAGACCCCTCCAGTTACCGCCCCAAGCCGGGACAGATCCCCGACTCCCCGGGGGTCTACAAATTCCGCGACGAGCACCACCGGGTGATCTACGTCGGGAAGGCGAAGAGCCTGCGCCCGCGCCTGTCCTCGTACTTCCAGGACCTGGCCCATCTCCACCCGCGCACCCGGACGATGGTCACCACGGCGGCCTCCGTGGAGTGGACGGTGGTCGCCACCGAGGTCGAGGCGCTCCAGCTCGAATACTCCTGGATCAAGGAATTCGACCCCCGTTTCAACGTCAAGTACCGCGACGACAAGAGCTATCCGTCCCTCGCGGTGACGATGAACGAGGAGTTCCCGCGGGTGCAGGTGATGCGCGGCCCCAAGAAGAAGGGCGTGCGCTACTTCGGTCCCTACGGCCACGCCTGGGCCATCCGCGAGACCGTCGACCTGATGCTCCGCGTCTTCCCCGTACGCACCTGCTCCGCCGGGGTGTTCAAACGCTCCGCGCAGATCGGCCGCCCCTGCCTCCTCGGCTACATCGGCAAGTGCTCGGCGCCCTGCGTCGGCCGCGTCACCCCCGAGGAACACCGCGAACTCGCCGAGGAGTTCTGCGACTTCATGGCCGGCCGCACCGGCACGTACATACGCCGCATCGAGCAGGAGATGCGGGACGCGGCGGAGGAGATGGAGTACGAGAGGGCGGCCAGGCTCCGCGACGACATAGAGGCGCTCAAGCGCGCCCTGGAGAAGAACGCGGTCGTCTTCAACGACGCCACCGACGCCGACCTGATCGCGGTCGCCGAGGACGAGCTGGAGGCCGCCGTCCAGATCTTCCACGTCCGGGGCGGCCGGGTCCGCGGCCAGCGCGGCTGGGTGACCGACAAGGTCGAGGCCGTGGACACCTCCGGCCTCGTGGGGCATGCGCTCCAGCAGCTGTACGGCGAGGAGAAGGGCGAGGGCGTGCCCAAGGAGGTGCTGGTCCCGGCCCTCCCGGAGCAGGCCGAAGCCGTCACCCAGTGGCTCGCGGACCGCCGCGGTTCGCATGTCTCGCTGCGCATCCCGCAGCGTGGCGACAAGAAGGACCTGATGGCGACCGTCCAGCGCAATGCCCAGCAGGCACTGGTGCTGCACAAGACGAAGCGCGCCTCCGACCTCACCACCCGCTCCCGGGCCCTGGAGGAGATCGCCGCCGCGCTCGGCCTGGACAGCGCGCCGCTGCGGATCGAGTGCTACGACATCTCGCACCTCCAGGGCGACGACGTGGTGGCGTCGATGGTGGTCTTCGAGGACGGTCTGGTCCGCAAGGGGGAGTACCGCCGCTTCCAGATCAAGGGCTTCGAGGGGCAGGACGACGTCCGGTCCATGCACGAGGTGCTCACCCGGCGCTTCCGGCGGTACCTCCAGGAGAAGGAGCGGACGGGGGAGTGGACCGAGGAGCAGGCCGCCGGGGCTGTCGAGGACGACGGCCGTCCCAAGCGGTTCGCGTACCCGCCCCAGCTGGTGGTGGTCGACGGCGGCCGGCCCCAGGTGGCGGCGGCGAAGCGCGCTCTCGACGAGCTGGGCATCGACGATGTCGCGGTCTGCGGTCTCGCCAAGCGGCTGGAGGAGGTCTGGCTGCCCGATGACGACGACCCGGTTGTCCTGCCCCGGTCCAGCGAGGGGCTCTACCTCCTCCAGCGGGTGCGTGACGAAGCCCACCGTTTTGCCATCACCTATCAGCGCGCCAAGCGGGCCAAGCGCTTCAAGGCGGGGCCGCTCGACTCCGTCGCCGGTCTGGGCGAAACCAGGAAACAGGCCCTGATCAAGCACTTCGGCTCCGTCAAGAAGCTGAAACAGGCCACAATCGAGCAGATCTGCGAAGTGCCCGGGATAGGCCGCAGGACGGCCGAGTCGGTGGCCGCGGCGCTCGCACAGGCGGCCCCGGCCGCCCCTGCCGTGAACACGGCAACAGGAGAGATCATTGAAGACGACGGGGAAGACGACGGGGGCGACACACATGAGTGATGAGCAGGAACGGGACGGAGCAGACGTGAGTACGGGCAGTGCGGGCACGGGCACACCGGCCGAGACCGCGGAAGCAGCCATTCCGGAGCTGGTGATCATCTCCGGAATGAGCGGCGCCGGGCGTTCCACCGCGGCGAAGTGCCTGGAGGACCTGGGCTGGTTCGTCGTCGACAACCTCCCGCCCGCGCTGATCCCCACCATGGTCGAGCTCGGCGCCCGCTCACAGGGCAACGTGGCCCGTATCGCCGTGGTCGTCGACGTACGCGGCCGCCGGTTCTTCGACAACCTGCGCCAGTCCCTCGCGGACCTGGCCGCCAAGCAGGTCACCCGGCGGATCGTCTTCCTGGAGTCGTCCGACGACGCGCTGGTGCGCCGCTTCGAATCGGTCCGCAGACCGCACCCCCTCCAGGGGGACGGCCGGATCACCGACGGCATCGCCGCCGAACGCGACCTGCTGCGCGAGCTGCGCGGTGACGCCGACCTGGTGATCGACACCTCCAGCCTCAACGTGCACGAACTGCGGGCCAAGATGGACGCCCAGTTCGCCGGCGACGAGGAGCCCGAGCTCCGGGCGACGGTGATGTCCTTCGGATACAAGTACGGACTCCCGGTCGACGCGGACCTCGTCGTCGACTGCCGGTTCCTGCCCAACCCGCACTGGGTCCCCGAGCTGCGCCCCTTCACCGGCCTCAACGAGGAGGTGTCCGCGTACGTCTTCAACCAGCCGGGCGCCAAGGAGTTCCTCAACCAGTACAGCGAGCTGCTCCAGATCATCGCCACCGGCTACCGGCGCGAGGGCAAGCGCTACGTGACCATCGCCGTCGGCTGTACCGGCGGCAAGCACCGCTCCGTGGCGATGTCCGAGAAGCTCGCCGCCCGGCTGGCGTCGGAAGGGATCGAGACGGTGCTGGTCCATCGCGACATGGGGCGCGAGTGACAGGGCGCAGCACCGCCAAGCTGCGGCGCGTACGGCTGGTACCGGGCCGGATCAGGCGCGGCACCCAGCCGAAGGTCGTCGCACTGGGCGGCGGGATGGGGCTCTCCGCCTCGCTCGCCGCGCTGCGCCGCATCACCGGGGACCTGACCGCCGTGGTGACCGTCGCCGACGACGGCGGCTCCAGCGGCCGGCTCCGCGAGGAGCTGGGCGTGCTGCCGCCCGGCGATCTGCGCAAGGCGCTCGCCGCGCTCTGCGGGGACGACGACTGGGGGCAGACCTGGGCCCGCGTGATCCAGCACCGCTTCCAGTCCAAGGGCGAGCTGCACGAGCACGCGGTCGGCAATCTGCTGATCGTCGCCCTGTGGGAGCAGCTCGGCGACCATGTGCAGGCCCTTGACCTGGTCGGCAGGCTGCTCGGCGCGCACGGCAGGGTGCTGCCGATGTCCGCGGTGCCGCTGGAGCTCCAGGCGCTGGTCCGCGGCCACGACCCGGCCCGCCCGGACGACGTCGACACGGTCCGCGGCCAGGCCACGGTCGCCCTCACGCCGGGTGAGGTGCAGTCCGTGCACCTGGTGCCGAACGACCCGCCGGCCGTCCCGGAGGCCGTCGCCGCGGTCCTCGACGCGGACTGGGTGGTGCTCGGTCCCGGCTCCTGGTTCTCCTCCGTGATCCCGCACCTGCTGGTGCCCGAACTGCTCGACGCGCTCGTCGAGACGAAGGCGCGCAAGGTGCTCTCGCTCAATCTCGCGCCGCAACCCGGTGAAACCGATGGCTTCTCACCGCAGCGTCATTTGGAGGTTTTGGCCCGACACGCCCCTAAACTCGCCCTGGACGTGGTGCTTGCCGACGAGGCCGCCGTGCCCGACCGCGCGAGTCTCGCCGAAGCCGCCAAAGGGCTCGGTGCGGCGGTCGAGCTGGCGCCCGTGGCCTCGCCCGACGGCTCCCCTACCCACGACAGGGAGCTGCTGGCCGCCGCGTACGACCGTATTTTTCGGATGCATGGAAGGATCGGCCCATGGCGATGACGGCAGCGGTGAAGGACGAAGTCTCCCGGCTCCCCGTCACCCGGACCTGCTGCAGGAAGGCGGAGGTTTCGGCGATTCTTCGGTTCGCCGGCGGGCTGCACCTGGTGAGCGGGCGGATTGTGATCGAGGCGGAGCTGGACACCGCCATGGCGGCGCGCAGGCTCAAGCGGGACATCCTGGAGATCTTCGGGCACAACTCCGAACTGATCGTGATGGCCCCCGGCGGGCTGCGCAGAGGCAGCCGCTACGTCGTACGGGTCGTGGCGGGCGGCGATCAGCTGGCACGCCAGACCGGCCTGGTGGACGGCCGCGGCCGCCCCATCCGCGGTCTGCCCCCGCAGGTGGTCTCGGGGGCCACCTGTGACGCCGAGGCGGCCTGGCGCGGCGCCTTCCTGGCACACGGCTCGCTCACCGAGCCCGGCCGCTCCTCCTCCCTGGAGGTGACCTGCCCCGGGCCCGAGGCCGCGCTGGCCCTGGTGGGCGCGGCGCGCAGGCTGCAGATCGCGTCCAAGGCCCGTGAGGTCCGCGGTGTGGACCGGGTCGTCGTCCGGGACGGGGACGCCATCGGCGCCCTGCTCACCCGGCTCGGCGCGCACGAGTCCGTCCTGGCGTGGGAGGAGCGGCGGATGCGCCGCGAGGTCCGCGCCACCGCCAACCGCCTCGCCAACTTCGACGACGCCAACCTCCGCCGCTCGGCACGGGCCGCGGTCGCCGCCGGGGCCAGGGTGGGCCGTGCGCTGGAGATCCTCGCCGACGAGGTGCCCGAGCACCTCGCGGCGGCCGGCCGGCTGCGGATGGAGCACAAGCAGGCGTCGCTGGAGGAACTGGGCGCGCTCGCCGACCCGCCGCTCACCAAGGACGCCGTCGCGGGCCGGATCCGCCGGCTGCTCGCCATGGCCGACAAGCGGGCACAGGATCTGGGCATTCCCGGTACGGAGTCCACGCTGTCGGAGGAGATGGACGACAGCCTCGTCGGCTGAACCGCCCGGCCCGGCGGAAGCCCCCGCTGTATTCCCGATTCCTGATGTCGCATTCCGGAAGAGTCCAACGCGTCGGTGCCGGTGCCCATATGGGTACCGGCACCGACGTATGAGCCAGTGAATGTACTGGTGGGTAGGGGTGTCCGTACCGGATGTCAAATTCCGTACGGTCCTGTTCGATATGACCCTGGGGGCTTTCGAGAGGTAGGGTCGGAGGCGGTCGGGGACATCCCATACATCTCGCCGTGGCGTCGAAACCCGGCGTACCAACGAGGAGATCGAGTTCGTGACGATCCGCGTAGGCATCAACGGCTTTGGCCGCATCGGTCGTAACTACTTCCGCGCGCTGCTGGAGCAGGGTGCTGACATCGAGATCGTGGCTGTCAACGACCTGGGTGACACCGCGACCACCGCGCATCTGCTGAAGTACGACACGATTCTGGGCCGTCTCAAGGCCGAGGTCACGCACACCGCAGACACCATCACCGTTGACGGCCACACCATCAAGGTGCTGTCCGAGCGCAACCCGGCCGACATCCCCTGGGGTCAGCTGGGCGTCGACATCGTGATCGAGTCGACCGGCTTCTTCACGAAGAAGGCCGATGCCGAGAAGCACATCGCCGGCGGCGCCAAGAAGGTCCTCATCTCGGCTCCGGCCAAGGGCGAGGACATCACCATCGTGATGGGCGTCAACCAGGACAAGTACGACGCGGCCAAGCACAACGTCATCTCCAACGCCTCCTGCACCACCAACTGTGTGGCGCCGATGGCCAAGGTTCTCCTGGAGAACTTCGGCATCGTCAAGGGCATGATGACGACGGTCCACGCGTACACCAACGACCAGCGCATCCTGGACTACCCGCACTCGGACCTGCGCCGCGCCCGCGCCGCCGCCGAGAACATCATTCCGACCACCACGGGTGCCGCCAAGGCCACCGCGCTGGTCATCCCGGAGCTTGAGGGCAAGCTCGACGGCATCGCGATGCGCGTCCCGGTCCCGACCGGCTCCGTGACCGACCTGGTCATCGAGCTGGAGCGCGAGGTGACCAAGGACGAGGTCAACGCCGCGTTCCAGAAGGCCTCCGAGGGCCAGCTCAAGGGCCTCCTCGACTACACCGAGGACCCGATCGTCTCCTCGGACATCGTCAACTGGCCGGCGTCCTGCACCTTCGACTCCTCCCTGACCATGGTCCAGGGCAAGAGCGTCAAGGTCATCGGCTGGTACGACAACGAGTGGGGCTACTCCAACCGCCTGGTCGACCTGACCGTCTTTGTCGGCAACCAGCTCTGAGCACGGGCCGGTAGGCAACTCGATGTGAGCACGGGGCCCGGACTGCGCGACGAAGCGCGGTCCGGGCCCCGTGGCCTGTCCAGATCGTCCAAGGAGTCCAGGAACCCATGAAGACCATCGACGAACTTCTCGCCGAAGGGGTCGCGGGCAAGCGGGTATTCGTCCGCGCCGACCTCAATGTGCCGCTCTCCGGCACCACCATCACCGACGACGGCCGGATCCGTGCCGTCCAGCCGACGGTGGCCAAGCTCGCGGAGGCCGGCGCCCGTGTCGTCGTCGCCTCGCACCTCGGCCGCCCGAAGGGCGCCCCGGACCCGGCGTTCTCGCTCGCGCCCGCGGCGGCGCGCCTCGGTGAACTCCTCAGCGCCGACGTCGCGTTCGCGACCGACACGGTCGGCGATTCCGCCAAAGCCACCGTCGCCGCTCTCAAGGACGGCCAGGTCGCCGTCATCGAGAACCTCCGCTTCAACGCCGGTGAGACCTCGAAGGACGACGCCGAGCGCGGCGCCTTCGCCGACCGGCTCGCCGAGCTGGCCGATGTCTACGTCGGCGACGGCTTCGGCGCCGTGCACCGCAAGCACGCCTCGGTCTACGACCTCCCGGCCCGCCTGCCGCACGCCGCCGGCTACCTCATCGCCACCGAGGTCGCCGTCCTGAAGAAGCTGACGTCCGACGTCAAGCGCCCGTACGCCGTGGTCCTCGGCGGCGCCAAGGTCTCCGACAAGCTCGGCGTCATCGACCACCTGCTCGACCGGGCCGACCGCATCCTCATCGGCGGCGGCATGGCGTACACCTTCCTCAAGGCCCAGGGCCACGAGGTCGGCAGCTCCCTCCTCCAGGAGGACCAGATCCCGGTGGTCCGCGAATACCTGGAGCGCGCCAAGGCCAAGGGCGTGGAGTTCGTGCTCCCGGTCGACGTCGTGGTCTCCGCGGAGTTCCCCGACCTCAAGGCCAAGGAGCCGACGCACCCCGAAACCGTTCCCGCGGACGCGATCCCGGCCGGGCGGATGGGTCTGGACAACGGCCCCGAGACCAACAAGCTCTACGCATCGAAGCTCGCCGACGCGGCCACCGTCTTCTGGAACGGCCCGATGGGCGTCTTCGAGCACCCCGACTACGCCGACGGCACCCGCGCCGTCGCGCAGGCGCTCCTCGACAGCCAGGCCTTCACGGTCGTCGGAGGCGGTGACTCCGCCGCCGCGGTCCGCATCCTGGGCTTCGACGAGAACAAGTTCGGACACATCTCGACCGGTGGCGGTGCCAGCCTCGAATACCTTGAGGGCAAGACGCTTCCCGGCCTCGCCGCACTGGAGAACTGACAACCTCATGACAAATCAGAGCACCCGCACCCCGCTGATGGCGGGCAACTGGAAGATGAACCTCAACCACCTTGAGGCCATCGCGCACGTCCAGAAGCTCTCCTTCGCGATCACCGACAAGGACTACGACGCCGTCGAGGTAGCGGTCCTGCCGCCCTTCGTGGACCTGCGCTCCGTCCAGACACTCGTCGACGGCGACAAGATCAAGATCAAGTACGGCGCCCAGGACATCTCGGCGCACGACTCCGGCGCGTACACCGGTGAGATCTCCGGGCCGATGCTGGCCAAGCTCAAGTGCGCCTATGTGGCCGTCGGCCACAGCGAGCGCCGCCAGTACCACGCCGAGACCGACGAGATCTGCAACGCCAAGGTCAAGGCCGCCTACAGGCACGGCATCACCCCGATCCTCTGCGTCGGCGAGGGCCTGGACGTCCGCAAGGCCGGCCAGCAGGTCGAGTACACGCTGGGCCAGCTCGACGGCGGTCTCAAGGAGATCCCGGCCGACCAGGCCGAGTCGATCGTGATCGCGTACGAGCCGGTCTGGGCCATCGGCACCGGCGAGGTCGCCACCCCCGAGGACGCCCAGGAGGTCTGCGGGGCGATCCGCGGCCGGCTGGCCGAGCTGTACTCGCAGGAGCTGGCCGACAAGGTCCGCATCCAGTACGGCGGCTCCGTCAAGTCCGGGAACGTGGCCGCGATCATGGCGCAGCCCGATGTGGACGGTGCGCTGATCGGCGGCGCTGCCCTCGACGCCGACGAGTTCGTCAAGATCGTCCGGTTCCGCGACCAGTGAGTATGCGCTAGCGCGGATCCGTCGTACCCTTGCGGGGCCGAGACGGCTGGCAGCAGCCGTCCGGCCCCTTCGTCCGTTTTGAGTTCCGAGGAAGTTGGTCCAGCCGTGATTCTGGGGTTCTCGATCGCCCTGATCGTCTTCAGCCTGCTGCTGATGCTGCTGGTGCTGATGCACAAGGGGAAGGGCGGCGGCCTCTCCGACATGTTCGGTGGCGGTATGCAGTCGTCCGTCGGTGGCTCCTCGGTCGCCGAGCGCAACCTCGACCGCATCACCGTGGTGCTGGCCCTGCTGTGGTTCGCGTGCATCGTCGTACTCGGCCTGCTGATGAAGCTGAAGAACTGACCGTCCGTATCCACGTTCTCTCCGCGTGTTGCCCGCGTTTCGGTGCGGGGGTGTAACTCCAATCACTGGACGCGCGTTGGGCCTTCCGTAGACTGGGGCATCTTCGAGCACCATCACGCAGGGAGTTACGACCGTGGCAAGTGGCAACGCGATCCGGGGAAGCCGGGTCGGAGCGGGGCCGATGGGGGAGGCCGAGCGGGGCGAGTCCGCACCGCGCCTCCGCATCTCCTTCTGGTGCTCGAACGGGCACGAGACGCAGCCGAGCTTCGCCCACGATGCGCAGGTTCCGGAGACCTGGGACTGCCCGCGCTGTGGGTTCCCGGCCGGTCAGGACAGCGACAACCCCCCGGACCCGCCGCGCACCGAGCCGTACAAGACGCACCTCGCCTACGTGCGCGAGCGGCGCAGTGACGAGGACGGCGAGGCGATCCTCGCCGAGGCCCTCGCGAAACTGCGGGGCGAGATCTGACAGCGTGAATTCCGGCCGGAACCCACTCGGGTGTCCGGCCGGACTGCGTAGCGGCCACTGCCCATAGCCGGGAGCGCTGGTCGCGACGCTCGTGCGCCGGATCAATTAGGTTGGACGGAGCGGGGCAGGTACGCAGGTACGAGAAGAATGGACTGATGTCCGAGATGAACGCAGAAGGCCGTACCAGGCTCAACCAGATGCCCGAGTGGACAGCTCTGGGCAAGCACCGGGAGCAGCTGGGCGACACGCGTCTGCGGGAGCTGTTCGACAGGGATCCGGAGCGAGGGCGCACCTACACCCTCCGGGCGGGCGACCTGTATCTCGACTACTCCAAGCACCTGGTGACCGGCGAGACGCTCGGCCTGCTGCGCGAGCTGGCCGACGCCGCCGGGGTGGCCGGGCTGCGTGACGCGATGTTCCGCGGCGAGAAGATCAACACCACTGAGGACCGCGCGGTGCTGCACACCGCGCTCCGCGCCCCGCGCGGCGCGGTGGTCGAGGTGGACGGCGAGAACGTGGTGCCCGCCGTGCACGCCGTGCTCGACAAGATGGCGGCCTTCTCCGACAAGGTCAGGTCGGGGGAGTGGACCGGCCACACCGGCAAGCGCATCAGGACCGTCGTCAACATCGGCATCGGCGGCTCGGACCTGGGCCCCGCGATGGCGTACGAGGCGCTGCGCTCCTTCACCGACCGCAACCTCCAGTTCCGCTTCGTCTCGAACGTCGACGGGGCCGATCTGCACGAGGCCGTAAGGGACTTGGACCCGGCGGAGACGCTTTTCATCATCGCCTCCAAGACCTTCACCACCATCGAGACCATCACCAACGCGACCTCCGCGCGCAACTGGCTGCTGACGAATCTGAGGGCCGATCAGGACGCGGTGGCCAAGCACTTCGTGGCGCTGTCGACGAACGCGGAGAAGGTCGCGGACTTCGGTATCGACACGGCCAACATGTTCGAGTTCTGGGACTGGGTCGGCGGGCGGTACTCGTACGACTCGGCGATCGGCCTCTCGCTGATGATCGCGATCGGCCCGGAGCGCTTCCGGGAGATGCTCGACGGTTTCCACCAGATCGACGAGCACTTCCGCACCGCGCCGGCCGAGGAGAACATCCCGCTCCTGCTGGGCCTGCTGGGCGTCTGGTACGGCGCGTTCTTCGACGCCCAGTCGCACGCGGTCCTGCCGTACTCGCACTACCTCTCCAAGTTCACCGCGTACCTCCAGCAGCTGGACATGGAGTCCAACGGCAAGTCCGTCGACCGTGACGGCAATCCGGTCGACTGGCAGACGGGGCCCGTGGTCTGGGGGACGCCGGGCACCAACGGCCAGCACGCGTACTACCAGTTGCTGCACCAGGGCACCAAGGTCGTCCCGGCGGACTTCATCGGCTTCGCCAAGCCCGTCGACGACCTGACGGCGGGTCTGGAAGGCCAGCACGACCTCCTGATGGCGAACTTCATCGCCCAGACCCAGGCCCTGGCCTTCGGCAAGACACCCGACGAGGTACGGGCCGAGGGCGTCGCCGAGGAGCTGGTCCCGCACAAGACGTTCCGCGGCAACCACCCGACGTCCACGATCCTCGCCGATGCGCTCACCCCGTCGGTCCTGGGCCAGCTGATCGCGCTCTACGAGCACAAGGTCTTCGTCCAGGGCGCGATCTGGAACATCGACTCCTTCGACCAGTGGGGCGTCGAGCTCGGCAAGGTGCTCGCCAAGAAGATCGAGTCCGTCATCACCGGCGGCAAGGGCGGCGCTGACCTGGACAGCTCCACCGCCACGCTGGTCGACACCTACCGCGCGCTGCGGGCCAAGCAGTAGCAGCGCGGTACGGACACAGCAGGACCGGCCCGCACCCCCTCGGCAGGGAGTGCGGGCCGGTCCTGTTCCGTACGGCGGCCGGCCGGTGTCAGGCGGTGGCCGGCGCGTAGAGCTGCGGCGGCAGCTGCGAAGCGGCCGCCGTGTCGAGGAGCCACAGCGTCCTGCTGCGGCCCCGGGCGCCCGCTGCCGGGGCCTGGACCTCACCGGCCCCGGAGAGGGCGAGAGCCGCGGCCCCCGCCTTGTCCTCGCCCGCCGCGAGCAGCCACACCTCACGTGCGGCCCGGATCGCGGGCAGCGTCAGCGACAGCCGCACCGGCGGCGGCTTGGGCGCACCGTGCACGCCCACGACGGTGCGTACGGTCTCCCGTACGGCCGGGAGCTCGGGGAAGAGCGAGGCCACATGCGCGTCCGGGCCCACCCCCAGCATCAGCACGTCGAACGACGGCACGTCGCCGTGGTCCTCAGGACCCGCCGCCGCGGCCAGCTCCGCCGCGTACGAAGCGGCGGCCGCCTCCACGTCGCTGCCGTACGGGCCGTCCGAAGCGGCCATGGCGTGCACCCGCTCGGGGGCCACGTCCACCGAGTCGAGCAGCGCGGCCCGCGCCTGGGTGACGTTCCGCTCGGGGTCGCCCTCCGGCAGGAAGCGCTCGTCGCCCCACCACAGGTCGATCCGCGACCAGTCGACGGCGTCCCGCGCGGGCGCCTCGGCGAGGGCCGCGAGCAGCCCGTTGCCGTTGCGCCC
Source organism: Streptomyces sp. NBC_00440 (assembly GCF_036014215.1). Taxonomy (NCBI): domain Bacteria; kingdom Bacillati; phylum Actinomycetota; class Actinomycetes; order Kitasatosporales; family Streptomycetaceae; genus Streptomyces; species Streptomyces sp. NBC_00440. The sequence goes on along the minus strand of NZ_CP107921.1, from coordinate 1,649,456 downwards.
GCCGGTGAGCACCACCGAAGCGGAGCCGCGGGCGGCCTGGGCGTCCACGATCTTCGTGATCAGCCGGGCCGCCGCGGCCTGGGCCATCAGCTCCTTGTCGCGGTGGACGACGAGCTGCGGCGCACTCACTTCGACGCCGCCTTCTTTGCGGGTGCCTTCTTCGCGGCGGCGGCCTTCTCGGGCTTCTCCGCCCCCTCGGCCGTGTCCCCGCCATCCTGCTTCGGCGCGGGGGTGACCAGCCGGTCCACGCCGTACTTCAGCGAGGCCGCGTAGGTGTCGTCCGGGTCCAGCCTGCGCAGCTCCTCGGCGAGCAGCTCCGAGGTCTCCCGGCGCTTCAGCGCCACCGCGCGGTCCGGCTGGCCCTCCATGCAGAGCGTGGCCAGCGAACCGTCGGGGCGGTCCAGCACGATCTCGCCGTGGTCCGTCTGCATCCGTACGGCCGTGAGACCGGGTCCGGACGAGATGGAACGGGTCACCGGTACGTCGAGCCGGTCGGCGAGCCACATCGCGAGCAGCTCACAGCTCGGATTGAACTCCTCGCCCTCCACCTCGGCGCCCTTCACCCGGCTCGGCACCTGGTCCAGCGCCGCGGCGAGCATCGAACGCCAGGGGGTGATGCGCGACCATGCCAGGTCCGTGTCGCCCGGGGTGTAGGCGGCGGCGCGGCCCGAGAGCTCGGCGATGGGCTGCTCGGCGGCGTACGAGTCGGTGACACGGCGCTGGCCGAGCGCACCGAGCGGGTCCTTCGCCGGGTCGAGCGGCGCGTTCACCGGCCACCAGACCACCACGGGGGCGTCCGGCAGCAGCAGCGGCAGCACCACCGACTGGGCGTGGTGCAGCACCTCGCCGTACATCCGCAGGACGACGGTCTCGCCGCTGCCCGCGTCCGTACCGACCCGGATCTCCGCGTCGAGCCGGGCCGCGGCCCGGTCGCGCGGGGAGCGGGAGACCCGCTTGACGACCACGAGGGTGCGCGAGGGGTGCTCGCGCGACGCGTCGTTGGCCGCCTTGAGCGCGTCGTAGGCGTTCTCCTCGTCGGTCACGATGACGAGGGTCAGCACCATGCCGACGGCGGGGGTGCCGACGGCGCGGCGCCCCTCCACCAGTGCCTTGTTGACCTTGCTGGCTGTGGTTTCCGTCAGATCGATTTTCATGGCCGACGCCAGCTCCGTCCTTCTCGTGCGAGCATTTCGTCCGCCTCGGCCGGTCCCCAGGTGCCCGACTCGTACTGCGCGGGCTTTCCGTGGCTGTCCCAGTACTGCTCGATCGGGTCGAGGATCCGCCAGGACTGCTCGACCTCCTCCAGGCGCGGGAAGAGGTTCGAGTCGCCGAGCAGCACATCGAGGATGAGCCGCTCGTACGCCTCCGGGCTGGACTCGGTGAAGGACTCGCCGTACGCGAAGTCCATCGACACGTCCCGGATCTCCATCGAGGTGCCGGGCACCTTGGAGCCGAACCGCATCGTGATGCCCTCGTCGGGCTGGACGCGGATGACGATCGCGTTCTGGCCCAGCTCCTCCGTCGCCGTGTGGTCGAACGGGGAGTGCGGGGCGCGCTGGAAGACCACGGCGATCTCGGTGACGCGGCGGCCCAGGCGCTTGCCGGTGCGGAGGTAGAAGGGGACGCCCGCCCAGCGGCGGTTGTCGATCTCCAGCCGCACCGCGGCGTAGGTGTCGGTCGTCGACTTGGGGTCGATGCCGTCTTCCTGGAGGTAGCCGACGGCCTGCTCGCCGCCCTGCCAGCCCGCGGCGTACTGGCCGCGCACGGTCTCCTTGCCGAGGTCCTTGGGCAGCCTGACGGCGCCCAGCACCTTGGTCTTCTCGGCCACCAGCGCATGGGCGTCGAAGGAGGCGGGCTCCTCCATCGCGGTCAGCGCGAGCAGCTGGAGCAGGTGGTTCTGGATGACGTCACGGGCGGCGCCGATGCCGTCGTAGTACCCGGCCCGGCCGCCGATGCCGATGTCCTCGGCCATGGTGATCTGGACGTGGTCGACGTACGACCGGTTCCAGATCGGCTCGAAGAGGGTGTTGGCGAAGCGGAGCGCCAGGATGTTCTGGACGGTCTCCTTGCCGAGGTAGTGGTCGATCCGGAAGACCTCGTTCGGCGGAAAGACCTCGTGCACGACCTTGTTGAGCTCCTGGGCGCTCTTCAGGTCGTGGCCGAACGGCTTCTCGATGACCGCGCGGCGCCAGGAGCCGTTCCGCTGGTCGGCGAGACCGTGCTTCTTGAGCTGCTGGACGACCTTGGGGAAGAACTTGGGCGGGACCGACAGGTAGAAGGCGAAGTTGCCTCCGGTGCCCTGCTGCTTGTCCAGCTCCTCGATCGTCGACTTGAGGGTGGCGAACGCCGCGTCGTCGTCGAAGTCGCCCTGGACGAAGCGCATCCCCTGGATGAGCTGCTGCCAGACCTCCTCGCGGAACGGCGTCCTGGCGTGCTCCTTGACCGAGTCGTGGACCACCTGGGCGAAGTCCTCGTCCTCCCAGTCGCGGCGCGCGAACCCGATGAGCGAGAAGCCCGGCGGGAGCAGGCCGCGATTGGCCAGGTCGTAGACAGCGGGCATCAGCTTTTTACGGGACAAATCACCCGTGACGCCAAAAATGACCAGGCCCGACGGCCCCGCGATACGCGGGAGCCGTCGGTCCGCAGCGTCACGCAGCGGGTTGCTGCTTGACAAGGTTTCAGCCCTTCGCAGGGGCGAGGCGTTCGAGCTCTGCCTCAGTGGACTTGAGCAGGTCGTTCCAGGAGGTCGCGAACTTCTCGACACCCTCGTCCTCCAGGACCTGTACGACATCGTCGTACGAGATCCCGAGCTTCTCCACGGCATCGAGCTCGGCGCGGGCCTGCTCGTAGGTGCCGGAAACCGCGTTGCCGGTGATCTCGCCATGGTCGGCGGTGGCGTCGAGCGTCGCCTCCGGCATGGTGTTCACCGTGTTGGGCGCGACCAGGTCCACGACGTACATCGTGTCGCGGTACGCCGGGTCCTTGACGCCGGTCGACGCCCACAGCGGACGCTGCTTGTTGGCGTGCGCCTTGTCGAGGGCGGCCCAGCGGTCGGAGGAGAAGACCTCCTCGTACGCCTGGTAGGCGAGCCGCGCGTTGGCCACGGCGGCCTTGCCCTTGAGGGCCTTGGCCTCGTCGGTGCCCAGGGCGTCCAGCCGCTTGTCGATCTCGGTGTCCACGCGGGACACGAAGAAGGAGGCGACCGAGTGGATCTTGGAGAGGTCCAGGCCGGCGGCCTTGGCCTTCTCCAGGCCCGCCAGGTAGGCGTCCATGACCGCGAGGTAACGCTCCAGCGAGAAGATCAGCGTGACGTTGACGCTGATGCCCCGGCCGATGGTCTCGGTGATGGCCGGCAGGCCGGCCTTGGTCGCCGGGATCTTGATGAGCGTGTTCGGGCGGTCCACCAGCCAGGCGAGCTGCTTGGCCTCGGCGACCGTGGCCGTGGTGTGGTGGGCGAGACGCGGGTCGACCTCGATGGAGACCCGGCCGTCCTGGCCGTCCGTCGCGTCGAAGACCGGGCGCAGGATGTCGGCGGCGTCACGGACGTCCGCCGTCGTGATCATGCGGATGGCCTCCTCGACGGTGACCTTCCGGGCCGCGAGGTCGGTGAGCTGCTGGTCGTAGCCGTCGCCCTGCGAGATCGCCTTCTGGAAGATCGACGGGTTGGTGGTGACACCCACCACGTGCTGCTGGTCGATCAGTTCGGCGAGGTTGCCGGATGTGATGCGCTTGCGCGAAAGGTCGTCGAGCCAGATCGCGACGCCTTCGTCGGAGAGGCGCTTGAGTGCGTCTGTCATGGGAATTGCATCTCCTACTTGTTCGTATATAAGCGTCAGCGCGCTGCGGCTTCGAGCGATTCCCTGGCGGCTTGGGCGACGGCCTCGGCGGTGAAGCCGAACTCGCGGAAGAGGACCTTGCCGTCGGCGGACGCACCGTAGTGCTCCAGCGACACGATCCGGCCCGCGTCACCGACGAAGCGGTGCCAGGTCAGACCGATACCGGCCTCGACGGCCACCCGCGCCTTGACGGCCGGCGGCAGCACCGAGTCGCGGTACGCCTGGTCCTGCTCCTCGAACCATTCGACGCACGGCATCGAGACCACCCGGGTCGGAACGCCGGCGGCCTGGAGCTGCTCACGCGCCTCGACGGCCAGCTGGACCTCGGAGCCGGTGCCGATCAGGACGACCTCGGGCGCGCCGCCCTCGGCGTCGAACAGCACGTAACCGCCCTTGGCCACACCGTCGTTCGCCTCGTACACCGGCACACCCTGGCGGGTGAGCGCGAAGCCGTGCGGGGCTCCCTTGCCGAACACCTTGGTGTAGCGCTGGAGGACCTCGCGCCAGGCGATGACCGTCTCGTTGGCGTCCGCCGGGCGGATCAGGTTCAGGCCCGGGATGGCGCGCAGGGCGGCCAGGTGCTCCACCGGCTGGTGGGTCGGGCCGTCCTCGCCGACGCCGACCGAGTCGTGCGTCCACACATAGGTGACCGGCAGGTGCATCAGCGCGGAGAGCCGTACGGCGTTGCGCATGTAGTCGGAGAACACCAGGAAGGTGCCGCCGTAGATGCGGGTGTTGCCGTGCAGCGCGATGCCGTTCATCTCCGCGGCCATGGCGTGCTCGCGGATACCGAAGTGGACCGTGCGGCCGTACGGGTCGGCGCCCGGCAGCGGGTTCCCCTCGGGCAGGAAGGACGACGTCTTGTCGATCGTCGTGTTGTTCGACCCGGCGAGGTCGGCCGAGCCGCCCCACAGCTCCGGGATGACCGCGCCCAGCGCTTCGAGCGCCTTGCCGGAGGCGGCGCGGGTGGCGATGGAGGCGCCGGTCTCGAACGCGGGCAGCTCCTTCGTCCAGCCCTCGGGCAGCTCGCCCGCCCTGACCCGGTCGAACCGGGCGGCGTGCTCCGGGTTGGCGGTGCGCCAGGCGGCGAAGCCCTTCTCCCAGACGGCCCTGGCCTCACGGCCGCGGTCCAGCAGGGCGCGGGTGTGCGCCAGGACCTCGTCCGACACGTCGAAGGACTTCTCCGGGTCGAAGCCGAGGATCTTCTTGGTCGCGGCGACCTCTTCGTCGCCGAGCGCCGAGCCGTGCGCCGCGCCGGTGTTCTGGGCGTGCGGGGCCGGCCAGGCGATGATCGAGCGCATCGCGATGAACGACGGGCGCCCGGTCTCGGCCTTGGCGGCCTGGAGCGCCGCGTACAGGGCGGCCGGGTCGAGGTCGCCGTTCGCCTTCGGCGCCACACGCTGGACGTGCCAGCCGTACGCCTCGTAGCGCGCGCAGGTGTCCTCGGACACCGCGGTCTCGGTGTCGCCCTCGATCGAGATGTGGTTGTCGTCCCACAGCAGCACGAGGTTGCCGAGCTTCTGGTGGCCGGCGAGCGAGGACGCCTCGGACGAGATGCCCTCCTGGAGGCAGCCGTCGCCGGCGATCGCGTAGATGAAGTGGTCGAACGGGGAGGTGCCGGGGGCAGCCTCCGGGTCGAAGAGACCGCGCTCGTACCGGGCGGCCATGGCCATGCCCACGGCGTTGGCGACACCCTGGCCCAGCGGGCCTGTGGTGGTCTCCACGCCGGTGGTGTGTCCGTACTCCGGGTGCCCCGGGGTCTTGGAGCCCCACGTACGGAACGCTTCGAGGTCTGCCAGCTCCAGGCCGAATCCGGCCAGGTAGAGCTGGGTGTAGAGGGTCAGCGAGGAGTGACCGGCCGAGAGGACGAACCGGTCACGACCGGTCCACTCGGGGTCCGCCGGGTCGTGCCGCATCACCTTCTGGAAGAGGGTGTACGCGGCCGGGGCCAGGCTCATGGCCGTACCGGGATGGCCGTTGCCGACCTTCTGTACGGCGTCCGCGGCCAGCACGCGGGCGGTGTCGACGGCCCGCTGGTCCAATTCGGTCCACGCGAGTTCAGTGGTGGTCGGCTTGGTACTCACCCTGGGTCAGGGCTCCTCTCCACATATGTAATCCCGGTTACGTTCGGTGCACCGGGCGTTGTCGAGCCTACCCCCGTAGCAACGCCCCTTTTTTCGAGTTCCCGCCGGTGGCAGACAGACACTTCCCAGGGTGCGGGCGCGGCCGCCGATCCGCCCGTCGAAGAGCGCACGTCCGCTCGTAAGAGCCCCCCTTTCCACCCCGAACTACAGGCCCAACACGACCGCACCCCCGGGGATGGCGACGTATGGGCAACGTCTAGAGTGGCGTGGTACGCGCAAGTCTTTACCGGCCCTTCACGGTCGGAACTTGCTGGGAAATTCTCTGTCAGGGGTGTACGTGACGGCCGTCGAGTCCCGACCCGCAGGGGTCGTCCTGACTCCCAGCCCGGGGGCCCATCGGCCATTCGGGGCCCGTGTCAAGGGTTTTGTGGCGCTGACCAAGCCGCGGATCATCGAACTGCTGCTGATCACCACCGTTCCGGTGATGTTCCTCGCCAAGCAGGGCGTGCCCAATCTGTGGCTCGTCCTGGCGACCTGCTTCGGCGGATATCTCTCCGCCGGCGGCGCCAACGCGTTCAACATGTTCATCGACCGCGACATCGACGCGCTGATGGACCGCACGTCGCAGCGTCCGCTGGTCACCGGCATGGTCTCGCCGCGTGAGTGCCTGGTCTTCGCCTTCGCGCTGGCCACCGTCTCCACGCTCTGGTTCGGGCTGCTCGTCAACTGGTTCTCGGCGGCGCTCTCGCTGGGCGCGCTCCTCTTCTACGTCGTCGTCTACACGATGATCCTCAAGCGCCGCACCTCGCAGAACATCGTCTGGGGCGGCATCGCGGGCTGTATGCCGGTGCTCATCGGCTGGTCCTCGGTCACGGACTCGATGTCGTGGGCCCCGGTCATCCTCTTCCTGGTGATGTTCTTCTGGACGCCGCCCCACTACTGGCCGCTGTCGATGCGGGTCAAGGACGACTACGCCCGCGTCGGGGTCCCGATGCTGCCGGTGATCGCCACCAACCAGGTCGTGGCCAAGCAGATCGTCATCTACAGCTGGGCGATGGTCGTCGTCTCGCTGCTGCTGACCCCGCTCGGCTACACGGGCTGGTTCTACACGGTGGTGGCCGTGCTGGCCGGCGCCTTCTGGCTGCGGGAGGCGCACGCGCTGCGGAACCGGGCCAAGAGCGGGGTGACGGGCCCCAAGCTCAAGGAGATGCGGCTCTTCCACTGGTCCATCACCTATGTCTCGCTGCTCTTCGTGGCGGTCGCGGTGGACCCCTTCCTGCGGTAGGCCCCGCGTTGTCCCGCGGCACGGACGCTCGTCCGGTCCGCTCCGGTACTTCCCGATATGGGCAGGTGCAGTGGTTCACGCCACTGCACCTGCCCATGTCGCGTCCCACTACCCGCTAGTAGCATGCGGCCATGGCAGATACGCAGGTTGACGAGAAGCGGGACGCCCGAGCCGACCGGAAGACGGCCAGGCTCGCCCGGCAGATCCAGGCCTTCGGCCGGGAGCACGGCGGCGCCGAGGCGCAGCTCGCGTACATCGGTGAACGCGGCGCCCGCATCGTGCTGGTCGGCGAGGACGGCGGCTGGGGAGACCTGGTGGCACCGTCGTACGCCATGGCGCAGAGCGCGACCGAGCAGGCGGGGGTCACCGTCCACGAGTCCTTCGACGGCGATCTCGCCGCCAAGGTCCGCACCGGCCCGTACGAGTGGAAGCGGATGGCCGGTATCCAGCTCGGCGGCTCCCGGGCCGGCGCAGACCGCTGAGGGCAGCGGCCGAGGCCAACACCTGGGGGCGGGTTTCCGCGTTAGGGCTGGAGGAGAACAGCCCGAAGCGGAGGCCCGGATGATCGAGACACCCTGCCTGGTGGACCAGTACTGCCACGGCGTGCTCCGCACCGAACTCGGCCTCGGGACCTTCGAGGCGCACCTCGGCAGCACCCCCGGGCCGCCCGCCCCCGGCACCACCTTCTTCGACACCCAGACCGGCTTCGCCGTACGCCGCTGGTGCCCGCCGCTGCTCGGCCTCGAACCGCACTGCGCCCCGGCGCGCTACCTCGCCCGCCGCCGGGAACTCGGCGTGCCGGAGGTGGGCAGACGGCTGCTGCGCTCCAGCGGCATCAGCACCTATCTGGTGGACACCGGGCTGCCGGGCGATCTCACGGGTCCCGCCGAGATGGCATCAGCCGGCGACGCCGACGCCCACGAGATCGTCCGCCTCGAACTCCTCGCCGAGCAGGTCGCCGACACCTCGGGCACCGTCGACTCCTTCCTCGCGAATCTCGCCGAGGCGGTGCACGGAGCGGCCGGCTCCGCCGTGGCCTTCAGCTCGGTGGCCCCGGTACGGCACGGACTCGCCCTGGCGCCCGACCCGCCGGGCGCCGGCGAGGTGCGCGGCGCCGCGGGGCGCTGGCTCGCGGACCGACAGGTCGGCGGCAGCCTCACCGATCCGGTGCTGCTGCGCCATCTGCTGTGGAACGCCGTCGCGTCCGGCCGCCCGCTCCAGCTGCACATCGGGGCGGGCGACCCGCTGCTGCTGACGGACCTCATCGTCGCCGCGACCGGACTCGGCACCGATCTGGTGCTGCTGCACGGCTATCCGTACCACCGGCAGGCCGCGCAGCTGGCGAGCGTCCACCCGCATGTGTACGCAGACCTGGGCCCGGCCCTGGCGCACACGGGGGCGCGGGCCGCTGTCGTGCTCGCGGAGATCCTGGAGCTGGCGCCGTTCGGGAAGCTGCTGTTCTCCAGCGGCGCCCGGGGGCTTCCCGAGCTGCATGTGGTGCGTGCGCGGGTGTTCCGGGAAGCGCTGGCCCGGACGCTGGGCGGCTGGGTCGAGGACGGCGCCTGGTCGCACACCGACGCGACACGGGTCGCCGGAATGATCGCGGCAGGCAACGCGCGCCGCGTCTACGGCCTCGAAGGGGCGGACTGCCAGTGAAGCCGTCTAGACGGCGGTGAGCGCCGAGTTCTCCGACTGCGCGGGGATCTCCGCACCGGACAGCGGCCGCTCGCGGAGCGAGAGCAGCACCCGCAGTACACCGATCCACACCAGCGACGCGCCGAACATGTGCAGCCCGACCAGGACCTCGGGGGTGTGGGTGAAGTACTGGACGTAGCCGATCACGCCCTGGCCCATCAGGATCAGGAAGAGATCGCGGGCCCGGTGCAGCGGTCCGACAGGCGCGTCCACCGCCTTCAGTACGAACCAGAGCGCCGCGGTGAGCGCCACCACGACCCAGGCGAAGTCGGCGTGCAGCTGCGCGATCATCGCCCAGTCGACCGGGATGCGCTCCACCTCGCTGGTGTCGCCCGCGTGCCGCCCCGCTCCCGAGACGACCGTACCGACCGCGATCAGCCCGGCCGACGCCACGACGAGCAGCCAGGTCAGCTGGACGACCGCCCTGCCCACCAGGGGACGGGGTGCGCCGTCGCCCTCACGGACCCGCTGCCAGGTCACCACGGCGACCGTGAGCAGCGCGGTGGCCAGCAGGAAGTGCAGGGCCACGGTGTACGGGTTCAGGCCGACCAGCACCACGATGCCGCCCAGCACGGCGTTGCCCATGACCACCCAGAACTGGGCCCAGCCGAGCCGGGTCACCGAGCGCCGCCACGGCTTCTCCGAGCGGGCGGCGATGATCGTCCAGCCGACCGCCGCGCACAGGACGTACGTCAGCATCCGGTTGGAGAACTCGATGGCTCCGTGGAAGCCCATCGCGCTGGTCGTGGTGAGGCTCTGGTCGGTGCACTTGGGCCAGGTCGGGCAGCCGAGGCCGGAACCCGTGAGCCGCACTGCCCCGCCAGCGACGATGATGATCACAGCCAGCACGACGGCCGAGAGCGCCGCGCGCTGCACGGTCCGGGGGCCCGGAGTCCAGCGGTCGGCGATGAAGGCGAGTGGATTGCGCACGGCGCCAACGGCTTCGGCGCGGGTCAGTTTCGGCACGGGGACATCGTAGGCCGGGCGCTTGTGCGTACTTTCACGAGGGGGCGCTTTCTACTCCCATCGGAAGTACCGGGCGGCCGCGCCCAGTCCGAGCACCGCCCACACCGCGACGATCCCCAGATCGCCCCACGGCATCGAAGCGCCGTGCTGCAGGACGTCCCGCAGGCCGTCGGAGAGCGCCGAGACCGGCAGCAGCTCCAGTACGGACCTGACGCCGGCGGGGAACTTGTCCATCGGCACGATCACCCCGCCGCCGACGAGCAGCAGCAGGAAGACGAGGTTGGCCGCGGCCAGCGTGGCCTCCGCCTTGAGCGTTCCCGCCATCAGCAGGCCCAGGCCCGAGAAGGCGGCCGTACCGAGGACGAGCAGCAGCAGGACGGCGAACGGATTGCCGTGCGGCGACCAGCCGAGCAGCAGCGCGATCACGGTCAGCAGGACGATCTGAAGGACCTCGGTGACGATCACGGCCAGCGTCTTGGAGGCCATCAGCGCCCAGCGGGGGAGCGGTGAGGCGCCGAGCCGCTTGAGCACCCCGTACCTGCGCTCGAAACCGGTCGCGATGGCCTGCCCGGTGAAGGCCGTGGACATCACGGCGAGTGCCAGGATGCCCGGGGCCAGGAAGTCCACGGACTTGCCGGCTCCGGTGTCGACGATGTCGACCGCGGAGAAGAGGACCAGCAGCAGCGACGGGATGATCACGGTCAGCAGCAGCTGCTCACCGTTGCGCAGCAGCATCTTCGTCTCGAAGGCGGTCTGCGCGGTGATCATGCGGGACAGCGGGGCCGCCCCCGGCCGCGGGGTGTACGTACCGGCGCTCATGCGCGCAGCTCCTTGCCGGTCAGTTCCAGGAAGACGTCTTCGAGGGTGTGGCGCTCGACCGAGATGCGGTCCGGCAGCACACCGTGCTGGGCGCACCAGGAGGTGACGGTGGCGAGCAGCTGGGGGTCGACCGTACCGGTGATCCGGTAGGCGCCCGGGGTCAGCTCGGCGGCCGCCGAGCCGTCCGGGAGCGCCTTCAGCAGCGAGCCGACGTCGAGCCCGGGCCGTCCGCCGAAGCGCAGGGTGTTCTCGGCGCCGCCGCGGCAGAGCTGCTCGGGGGTGCCGTGCACGACGGCCCGGCCCGCGTCGATGATCGCCACCTCGTCGGCGAGCTGCTCGGCCTCGTCCATGAAGTGGGTGGTGAGCACCGTCGTCACCCCGTCCGCGCGCAGCTCCCGTACGAGATCCCAGGTGGACCTGCGGGCCTGCGGGTCGAGGCCGGCGGTCGGTTCGTCCAGGAAGATCAGCTCGGGGCGGCCCACGACGGCCATCGCGAGGGCGAGCCGCTGCTGCTGCCCGCCGGAGAGCCTGCGGTACGTCGTGCGGCCGCAGCTCTCCAGGCCGAGCCGCTCGATGAGCGAGTCGACATCGAGGGGGTGCGCGTGCAGTTTCGCCATGTGGCGCAGCATCTCGTCGGCGCGGGCGCCGGAGTAGACGCCGCCGGACTGGAGCATCACCCCGATCCGGGGGCGCAGCCGGGCCGCGTCGGCCACCGGGTCGAGACCCAGGACCCGGACGGTGCCGGCGTCGGCGCGGCGGTAGCCCTCGCAGGTCTCGACGGTGGTGGTCTTGCCTGCGCCGTTGGGCCCGAGTACGGCGGTGACAGTGCCCGTGCCGACCGTGAGGTCCAGGCCGTCCACAGCGGTCTTGGCGCCGTACCGCTTGACGAGGCCGCGTACCTCAACGGCGGGATCTGTACTCATACGGGGGAGTCTACGAAGCGGGCGGGGCGCGGATCGTGCAGGGGCCCGAGGCCATGGGGGAACAGGCATCCGGCCCTGTTTAGGTAGCCCTAAGTGATCGAGGCCACCGCTGGAGTCCCCGATCTTCACTTGTCGCGCACCGGTGAATTACGCAACAATGGCGTTGTGAAAAACGTCGGCGAGGCTCCAGTCCGTGAGACTGCCCAGGAGGAACTCGCGACCGGTGAGCGGTCCACCCGCAACCGGGTCGCGCGCTCCATCCTGGACCACGGCCCGTCCACCGTCACCGAACTGGCAGGACGCCTCGGGCTCACCCCGGCGGCTGTCCGCCGCCATCTCGACGCCCTGGTCACCGACGATGTGGTCGCCGCCCGCGAGCAGCGGGTGTACGGCGCCAGGACCCGGGGCCGTCCCGCCAAGGTCTTCGCGCTGACCGACTGCGGCCGCGACGCCTTCGACCAGTCCTACGACCAGCTCGCCGCCGACGCGCTGCGGTGGATCGCCCGGCGCTCCGGTGACGACGAGGTCATGGCGTTCGCCCGTGACCGGCTCGACACCCAGGCGGAGGCCTACCGCGAGGCCATCGACGCCGCGGCGCCGGAGAACCGCGCCGAGGCTCTGGCCAAGGCGTTGACCGCCGACGGGTACGCTGCTACGGCGCGAAGCGCCCCGGTCGGCGAGCAGCTGTGCCAGCACCACTGCCCGGTGGCCCATGTCGCCGAGCAGTTCCCGCAGCTGTGCGAGGCGGAGACCGAGGTCTTCTCCCGCCTGCTCGGGACCCATGTGCAGCGTCTCGCCACCATCGCCCACGGCGACGGTGTGTGCACGACGTTCATTCCCAAGAACGCCCATCAAGCCCATCAGGTAAACGACTCAGCATCCGCCAGCACGGCCGGGAGGAACCCCGCATGACTCTCCCCACGGAGACTGCCCACCCCGAACTCGAGGGCCTGGGTACGTACGAATTCGGCTGGGCCGACTCCGACGTGGCAGGTGCCGCGGCCAAGCGCGGCCTGTCCGAAGCTGTCGTCCGCGACATCTCGGCGAAGAAGAACGAGCCCGAGTGGATGCTGAAGCTGCGTCTCAAGGGCCTCAAGCTCTTCGGCAAGAAGCCCATGCCGAGCTGGGGCTCCGACCTGTCGGGCATCGACTTCGAGAACATCAAGTACTTCGTACGGTCCACCGAGAAGCAGGCGGAGTCCTGGGAGGACCTGCCGGAGGACATCAAGAAGACGTACGACAAGCTCGGCATCCCGGAGGCGGAGAAGCAGCGCCTCGTCGCGGGTGTCGCCGCCCAGTACGAGTCCGAGGTCGTGTACCACCAGATCAACGAGGAGCTGGAGGCGCAGGGTGTCATCTTCATGGACACCGACACCGCGCTGAAGGAGCACCCGGAGCTCTTCCAGGAGTACTTCGGCACGGTGATCCCGGTCGGCGACAACAAGTTCGCCTCGCTGAACTCGGCCGTGTGGTCCGGCGGTTCGTTCATCTACGTGCCGAAGGGCGTACACGTCGAGATCCCGCTGCAGGCCTACTTCCGCATCAACACGGAGAACATGGGCCAGTTCGAGCGGACGCTGATCATCGTCGACGAGGACGCCTACGTCCACTACGTCGAGGGCTGCACAGCCCCGATCTACTCCTCGGACTCGCTGCACAGCGCCGTCGTCGAGATCATCGTGAAGAAGGGCGGCCGCTGCCGCTACACGACGATCCAGAACTGGTCGAACAACGTCTACAACCTCGTCACCAAGCGTGCCGTGGCGTACGAGGGCGCGACCATGGAGTGGGTCGACGGCAACATCGGCTCCAAGGTGACCATGAAGTACCCGGCCGTCTACCTGATGGGCGAGCACGCCAAGGGCGAGACCCTGTCGATCGCCTTCGCGGGCGAGGGCCAGCACCAGGACGCCGGCGCCAAGATGGTCCACATGGCCCCGAACACCTCCTCCAACATCGTCTCCAAGTCGGTGGCGCGAGGCGGCGGCCGTACCTCCTACCGCGGTCTGATCGAGATCGGCGAGGGCGCCGAGGGCTCCAAGTCCAACGTGCTCTGTGACGCCCTGCTCGTCGACACGGTCTCCCGCTCGGACACCTACCCCTATGTGGACGTCCGCGAGGACGACGTGTCCATGGGCCACGAGGCGACCGTCTCCAAGGTCTCCGACGACCAGCTCTTCTACCTGATGAGCCGCGGTATGACGGAGTTCGAGGCGATGGCCATGATCGTGCGCGGCTTCGTCGAGCCGATCGCCAAGGAGCTCCCCATGGAGTACGCCCTGGAGCTCAACCGGCTGATCGAGCTGCAGATGGAGGGATCGGTCGGCTAGCAGCCGCCCGCCCCTCGCCCGACCCCCGTATCCATCAGAAAGCGAGCACGACGACAGCCATGGCTGAGGCTCAGAACATTCCTGCGGGTTCCACTACCGCCGGGTCCATCGCGGTGGCTGCCGAGTCCACCGTCGCCACCCGGATGAGCGCGCCGCCGTCCTTCGACGTGGCGGACTTCCCGGTCCCGCACGGCCGCGAGGAGGAGTGGCGGTTCACTCCGCTGGAGCGGCTCCGGGGCCTGCACGACGGCACCGCCGTCGCGACCGGCGCCGGCGTCGAGGTCGAGGTGTCCGCCCCCGAGGGCGTGCACGTCGAGACCGTCGGCCGTGACGACGCCCGCATCGGCAAGGCCGGCACCCCGGTGGACCGGGTCGCCGCCCAGGCGTACTCCTCCTTCGAGAAGGCGTCGGTCGTCTCGGTGCCCAGGGAGACCGTGCTCAGCGAGCCGATCCGGATCGCCGTGCGCGGCGTCGGCGGTGTCGCCTACGGCCACCAGGTCATCGAGCTGGGCGCCTTCGCCGAAGCCCTCGTGGTCATCGACCACACCGGTGACGCGGTGCTCGCCGCCAACGTCGACTACATCCTGGGCGACGGCGCGAAGCTGACCGTCGTCTCCGTCCAGGACTGGGAGCCCGGCGCCGTCCACGTGGCGCAGCACAACGCGCTGGTGGGCAGGGACGCCTCGCTCAAGTCGGTCGTGGTCACCTTCGGCGGCGACGTCGTACGCCTCCACCCGCGCGTGCAGTACGCGGGCCCCGGCGGCGATGCCGAGCTCCTCGGGCTCTACTTCACCGACCACGGCCAGCACCAGGAGCACCGCCTCCTCGTCGACCACAACGCGCCGCACTGCCGGTCGAACGTGGCCTACAAGGGCGCGCTCCAGGGCCAGGACGCGCACGCCGTCTGGATCGGCGACGTCCTGATCAGGGCCGCCGCCGAGGGCACCGACTCGTACGAGCTGAACCGCAACCTCGTCCTCACCGACGGCGCGCGGGTCGACTCGGTCCCGAACCTGGAGATCGAGACCGGCGAGATCGCCGGCGCGGGCCACGCGTCGGCCACCGGCCGCTTCGACGACTCGCAGCTCTTCTACCTCCAGTCGCGCGGTATCCCGGAGGCCGAGGCCCGCCGTCTGGTGGTCCGCGGCTTCTTCGCCGAGCTGGTCCAGCAGATCGGTCTGCCGGACGTCGAGGAGCGCCTGCTCGACAAGATCGACGCCGAGCTGCAGGCAGCAGTCTGATGGCCGCCTTCGTCAGAGCCTGTGCGCTGAGCGAGCTGGAGGACGACACCCCGAAGCGGGTGGAGATCGACGGCACGCCGGTGTCCGTGGTCCGTACGGAAGGGGAGGTGTTCGCGATCAACGACATCTGCTCGCACGCGAACGTCTCCCTCTCCGAGGGCGAGGTCGAGGACTGCACCATCGAGTGTTGGCTGCACGGTTCCAGCTTCGACCTCCGCACCGGCAAGCCGTCCGGCCTTCCCGCGACGCGCCCCGTCCCCGTTTACCCCGTAAAGATCGAAGGGGACGATGTGCTCGTCTCCGTATCCCAGGAGTCCTGAGTCACCCATGGCAACGCTTGAAATCCGCGACCTGCACGTCTCCGTCGAAACCGAGAACGGTACGAAGGAGATCCTCAAGGGCGTCGACCTGACCGTGAAGCAGGGCGAGACCCACGCCATCATGGGCCCGAACGGCTCCGGCAAGTCGACGCTGGCGTACTCCCTCGCGGGGCACCCCAAGTACACGATCACCAGCGGCACCGTCACCCTCGACGGTGAGGACGTGCTGGAGATGACCGTCGACGAGCGGGCCCGCGCCGGCGTCTTCCTCGCCATGCAGTACCCGGTCGAGGTCCCCGGCGTCTCCGTCTCCAACTTCCTGCGTACGTCGGCCACCGCCATCCGCGGCGAGGCGCCGAAGCTCCGTACCTGGGTGAAGGAGGTCAAGACGGCCATGGAGACCCTCCAGATGGACCCGGCCTTCGCCGAGCGCAACGTCAACGAGGGCTTCTCCGGCGGTGAGAAGAAGCGCCACGAGATCCTCCAGCTGGAGCTGCTCAAGCCGAAGATCGCGATCCTCGACGAGACGGACTCCGGTCTGGACGTCGACGCGCTGCGCCAGGTCTCCGACGGCGTCAACCGCGTCCGTGAGGGCGGCGAGGTCGGCACCCTGCTGATCACCCACTACACGCGCATCCTGCGCTACATCAAGCCCGACTTCGTGCACGTCTTCGCGAACGGCCGGATCGCCGAGTCCGGCGGCCCGGAGCTCGCCGACAAGCTGGAGAACGAGGGCTACGAGGCATACACGAAGGGTGGCGCAACAGCGTGACACAGCTGCCGGGCCTCCTGGACACCGACGCGATCCGCAAGGACTTCCCCCTGCTGGATCGTGTGGTCCACGACGGGAAGAAGATCGTCTACCTGGACAACGCGGCGACCTCGCAGAAGCCGCGCCAGGTACTCGACGCGCTGAACGAGTACTACGAGCAGCACAACGCCAACGTCCACCGCGGCGTGCACGTGCTCGCGGAGGAGGCCACGGCGCTGTACGAGGGCGCCCGCGACAAGGTCGCCGCCTTCATCAACGCGCCGAGCCGCGACGAGGTGATCTTCACCAAGAACGCCTCCGAGTCGCTCAACCTCGTGGCCAACATGCTCGGCTGGGCCGACGAGCCCTACCGGGTCGACCACGAGACCGAGATCGTCATCACGGAGATGGAGCACCACTCCAACATCGTGCCGTGGCAGCTGCTCTCGCAGCGCACCGGCGCGAAGCTGAAGTGGTTCGGCCTCACCGACGACGGCCGCCTCGACCTGTCCAACGTCGAGGAGATCATCACCGAGAAGACGAAGATCGTCTCCTTCACGCTGGTCTCCAACCTGATGGGCACGGTCAACCCGGTCGAGGCGATCATCCGGCGCGCCCAGGAGGTCGGTGCGCTGGTCTGCATCGACGCCTCCCAGGCCGCACCGCACATGGTGCTCGACGTGCAGGCGCTGCAGGCCGACTTCGTGGCCTTCACCGGCCACAAGATGGTCGGCCCGACCGGGATCGGCGTCCTCTGGGGCCGTCAGGAGCTCCTGGAGGACCTCCCGCCGTTCCTCGGCGGCGGCGAGATGATCGAGACCGTGTCGATGCACTCCTCGACCTACGCCCCCGCGCCGCACAAGTTCGAGGCGGGTACGCCCCCGATCGCCCAGGCCGTCGGCCTCGGAGCGGCCGTGGACTACCTCTCGTCGATCGGCATGGACAAGATCGCCGCGCATGAGCACGCGCTCACCGAGTACGCGATGAAGCGTCTCGCCGACATCCCGGACCTGCGGTTCATCGGACCGTCCACGGCCCTGGACCGCGGCGCGACCATCTCCTTCACGCTCGGTGACATCCACCCGCACGATGTGGGCCAGGTCCTCGACGAGGAGGGCATCGCGGTCCGGGTCGGCCACCACTGCGCACGGCCGGTCTGCCTGCGGTACGGAATTCCTGCGACCACGCGAGCGTCGTTCTATCTGTACTCCACGCCCGAAGAGGTCGACGCACTGGCTGACGGGCTGGAGCACGTACGGAATTTCTTCGGCTAAGGCCTTTTCGTTTGGACCGTGCCGGGCCGGACAGGGCCGGCTACACCGACGAGGACATCGGGTAGGGACTGGATCGTGAAGCTGGATTCGATGTACCAGGAAGTGATCCTGGACCACTACAAGCACCCGCACGGGCGCGGTCTCCGTGACGGCGACGCCGAGGTGCACCACGTCAATCCGACGTGCGGCGACGAGATCACGCTGCGTGTGCGGTACGAGGGCGACCGCATCGCGGACGTGTCGTACGAGGGCCAGGGCTGCTCCATCAGCCAGGCCAGCGCGTCCGTGATGAACGAACTGCTGGTCGGCAAGGAGCTGGGCGACGCCCAGAAGATCCAGTCGACCTTCCTGGAGCTGATGCAGTCCAGGGGGCAGATCGAGCCGGACGACGCGATGGAGGAGGTACTGGAGGACGCCGTCGCGTTCGCCGGTGTCTCGAAGTACCCGGCGCGCGTCAAGTGCGCGCTGCTGAGCTGGATGGCGTGGAAGGACGCGACGGCGCAGGCGCTGTCCGAAGGGAAGACCGCATGAGTGACAACGAGACCGCCACGATGAAGCCGGCCTCCGAGGAGGAGGTCCGCGAGGCGCTGTACGACGTCGTCGACCCCGAGCTGGGGATCGACGTGGTCAACCTGGGCCTGATCTACGGCATCCACGTGGACGACGCCAACATCGCCACGCTGGACATGACGCTGACGTCCGCGGCCTGCCCGCTGACCGATGTCATCGAGGACCAGGCGAAGTCGGCCACCGAGGGCATCGTCAACGAGCTGAAGATCAACTGGGTCTGGATGCCGCCGTGGGGACCGGACAAGATCACCGACGACGGCCGCGAGCAGCTGCGCGCGCTCGGCTTCAACGTCTGACGGCGCTGCCCCCAACAGCCCTCCCCGTACTGCCGATACGGCCCCGGTGCTCCGCGCACCGGGGCCGTATTGTGCTGTTCGCGTTCCGTACGTACGGTGTGCGCGCCCCGTTGGCGCGGAGACCGGAGCCTTCTCGTCGACGACACCCCCACCGCCATCCCCCACGACGAGAGGGTCCCCGTGCAGATCTCTGCCATCCTGTTCCGCCGCTCGTTCCGTCCGAGGACCGGCATAGTGGCCGCGGCCGCGGGCGGACTGTTCTCCCTGGTCCTCACCGGCGCCAACGCCCCCGCGCACGCGGCGAGTTACGGAACGCCCACGCTCTCCCTCTCGGCCGGCTACCTCTCCGGCGCGGTCGGTGCCACCGGTGACCCGGCCGTCACCGTCACCGTGGGGCAGAGCGGTGCGGACGCCTCGGCGCTCACCGTGGCCGCTTCGGCCAGTTCCAAGTCCTCCGTCGCCGGGACCGGCGATGTCTCCGTCACGGGCAGCGGCGCCACCCGCCGGGTCACGGTCGGCGCCCGCGCACAGGGCTACACCGACCTCACTATCGAGGTCACCGGCCTCGGTGGCAAGACCGCCACCAAGACCCTGCACTACGCCGCGTCCGCCGCGGTCCAGCACAGCGCGGACACCCGCTACTTCACCGGCTCCTCCGACGCCTCCGCCGCCGTCTCCGTCGGCGGCGGCTATGTGGTGGTGGCCGACGACGAGTCCAACACCCTGCGGCTGTACGACGGTTCGACGTCCGGGGCGCCCGTGCGGACCTGGGACTTCAGCGACGAGCTCGGGGTCAAGAAGGAGATCGACATCGAGGCCGCGGCCCGGGTCGGCGACACGGTCTACTGGACGGGCTCGCTGGGCAACAACAAGGACGGCGAGTACAAGCCCGACCGCAACCGGATCTTCACCACCGAGGTCACCGGTTCGGGAGCCGCCACCCAGCTGTCCTTCGGCGGCTCGTACGCGAAGCTCCGTGACGACCTGGTCGCCTGGGACAAGGCCAACGGCGACCGTTACGGATTCGCCGCCGGCACCGAGGACGGCCAGGTCCCCAAGCAGATCGACGGATTCAACATCGAGGGGCTGGAGTTCGCGCCCGGTTCGTCCAGCACGGCCTACCTCGGCTTCCGCGCGCCCCTGGTGCCGCCGAAGAACGGCGGCAAGGCGCTCATCGTGCCGGTCACCAACATGGACAAGGTGGTCACCGGCACGAAGGCCGTCTTCGGCACACCGATCGAGCTGGACCTCGGGGGGCTCTCCATCCGGGACATCCGCAAGAACGCGGCCGGTCAGTATCTGATCGTCGCCGGTTCGTGGGCGGCCGACGACAACTCCGATCCGTACGCCCTCTACTCCTGGGACGGTGTCGCCGGGCACGCCCCCGTGGAGCGGGCCGACCTGCCGACCAGCGACCCGGGCGGCTGGGAGGCCGTGGTGGACGTCCCCGACCTGAACGCGGCCGGGGCGCGCGCCCAGCTGATCACCGACGACGGATCGGCCGACCTCTACGGGGACGGCACGGAGGCGAAGGACCTCACCCACGACGAGTGGAAGAAGTCCCGCGCCACCTGGTTCACCGTGGGGAAGTGACGTTCGGCGGCTGCTGCCCGGCGGGCTCTGCGGCCGCCGCCTCGATGAGCACCGGGCCCAGCTCCTCCCGGCGCATCCGGCGGTCGACGTAGAGCAGTCCCGTCACCAGCTGAGGGAACGTCACCGACACGATCTGGCTGAGCGTCTGGCCCAGCAGGGTGATCGCCAGATAGCTGGTGAGACCGGCCACCAGCTGGGCCGCGCTCGGGTCGGACGCGGTGTCCAGGGGAAGCCTCAGGCTGTGGAACATCCCCAGGGTGGTGAAGGGGAGCTGGATGAAGGAGCCCGCGATGGAGCCGAGCACCAGGGCCAGCAGCGAGATGCCGCAGACCCGCCACCAGGCGCCCCGCACCAGCCGGACCGATCGGCGCAGTGCGCCGATCGGCCCCTGGCGCTCGAAGACCACGGCGGCCGGTGCCAGGCTGAAAAGCACCCACAGCCATACGCCCAGCGGCAGCAGGACCAGCCCGCCGAGCACGCCCACCACCACCGCCACGGCGATGCTGTGCGCACCGACCGTCGCGACGACGACGGCGACCACTGCCCCCGCGACCAGCAGCAGCGGCACGAGGGTGATCAGCCCGCTCAGCAGCACGGTGCCCAGCACCGGAAGCACCCGCGACCAGGCCCGCCGCCAGACGGCCCGGAAGGATGCCGGCCGGCCGAGCACCGCTTCCTGCAGCACGCTCGCACTGGTCGCGTAGACCATGGCGGTGCAGACCATGGTCAGCAGCGCGGTGCCGAGCAGCACCCCGGCGAACCCCAGCACCACGGGACCGGCCTGGCCCCAGGTGACGTCGGACGCCTCGGGTGCGTGGACGATGCCGTGGATCCGGTCGGAGAGCGACGCGTAGAGGACCGCGAGCGCCGCCGCGATGACCGCGGCGGCGCCGCCGTACACCACCGCTGCCACGCCGAACAGCTGCTTCCAGTAGCGGCCGGCCGTGGATATCGCGCCGTTGAGGATGTCGCTGAGCTGCAACGGCTGCAGGGGTATCACGCCCGGCTTGGGTGCCTGGGGCGGCAGTGGGGCGCCCCAGCCCGGCGGCCCCCACCCCGCAGGCCCCCCGTGCGGCGTACTTCCGTACGCGCCTGCCCACCCCGAGTCCTGTGCCACTGCTCGCTCCGTTCCCTGTCTGTCGACCGTCCGGTGCCGGCCGTCCGGATTTCCGTACCGGATTCCGCCGGACGGCACACCGTAGCCCGTCGCTGATGTGTACGGTCGTACACATGCCCTATGTACTGCTTGCCGCGGCCATCGCCGCAGAGGTCGGCGGGACCACCGCCATGAAATACAGCGACGGATTCAGCCGGTTGTGGCCCTCGCTGGCGACGGCGGCCGGCTATGTGCTCGCCTTCGTCCTGCTCGCCCAGGTGCTCAAGTCCCTTTCGGTGGGCACCGCTTACGCGATCTGGGCCGGCACCGGCACCGCCGCCATCGCGGCCATCGGCATGGTCTTCCTGGGGGAGTCGCCGAGCGTGGCGAAGCTCGCCGGTATCGCCCTGGTCATCGGCGGGGTCGTCCTGCTCAATCTGGGCGGCTCGCACTGATGGGCCGGCGCTACGACCCGGACCGCCGGGACCGGATCATCGACGCCGCGATCCGGGTCGTCGGCGACCAGGGCATCGCAGGGCTGAGCCACCGCTCGGTCGCGGCGGAGGCCGATGTGCCGCTCGGCTCGACGACGTACCACTTCGCCACGCTCGACGAACTGCTGATCGCCGCGTTGCGGAAGGTCAGCGACGATCCGCAGTCCGCGGGCACGGGGTGGGCGACGGCGCTCGCCGGGCCGGGCGGAGGGCTGGCCGAGCGGCTCACGGCGCTGCTCGGGGGGCTCGTCGCGGAGGACCGGAGCCGGGTGCGGCTGGAGTACGAGTTGTATCTCGCCGCACTGCGCCGTGAGGCCCTGCGGCCCGTCGCGGCGGAGTGGCTGGACGCTTTCGTGGAGGTCGTCCGGGCCCATGTCGGCGGGGACGCCGCCACGGCCCGCGCGCTGGTGGCCCTGATCGACGGGCTGCTGATCCAACTCCTGCTGACCGGGCGGGCGTTCGATCCGGATGAGGTACGGGAGGGGCTGCTCCGGATCATCGGGGGCCGGGACGTCCCGGGCGCCGGAGCCCCCGGCGTCAGCGGCTGACCGCGGCGAGTGCCGCCCGCACGCTGTCCTCGATGTCCGTGACCGGGTACAGCGCCTCGCGGACGGTCCGGTCCCGGTCCACCACCAGCGTCAGCCGCTTCAGTCTGCTGACCCCCGCCGTGCGGAAGGTGGGCAGCCGCAGTGCGGCCGCCAGCTCCAGGCCCGCGTCGGAGAGCAGCGGGAAGTGCAGCCGCTCCTTCTCGGCGAACGCCCGCTGCTCGTCGGGGCGCTGGGTGGAGACCCCGTGCACGGTCGCCCCGGCGGCGGTGAACTCCGCCAGCCGGTCGCGGTACGTGCACGACTCCAGGGTGCAGCCTGAGGCCCCGGGGATCCCGGCCCAGCCGGGCGGGTAGGAGGCGCGCTCCGCGTAGGCGGCGGGGAAGCAGTACAGGACGGTGTGCGCGGCGGCCGGGTCGACCGGGTCCAGCAGGCGCCCGTCCGGACCGGTGAGCCGCAGCTCGGGTACGCGCGTGCCGATCAGGCCGCGCACCCGCTCGGCCTCCTTCGATGTCTCACCGGCCGTCGCCATCGTCTCTCCCTCTCCCAGTACCCAGGTGTCCCCCCAGTCCTGGAGGGCGATCAGCACCGGAAGCAGGGCGCTGCCCCGCGGGGTGAGCCGGTACTCGTATCTGACCGGGCGCTCCTGGTACGGCTCGCGCCTCAGCACCCCCGCGTCCACCAGCAGGCGCAGCCGCTCCGTCAGTACCTTGCGGGACATCCCCAGCTCCCGCTGGAGCGCGTCGAAGCGGTGCACCCCGCGCGCGGTGTCCCGCACGATCAGCAGGGTCCACCAGTCGCCCACGACGTCCAGGGCCTGGGCGATCGCGCAGTCGGCGTCGTCCAGACGGGTGCGCTGTGTCATGGACCCCTCCGTCCCGGTCTCCGCCGTCCCGGTCCCCGTCGTTCTTCCCCGTGTGCGGGCTCATGGTGCCACAGTGAGTTCCCGGCGGGAACTCGGTGGAGACGGCCGACCGCTGAGACCGGTTCGCCGGTGCGGCGCCCGGCCGGTTAGGTTTTGGTCATGACCGACACGCTCTCGCAGACCCCTGCCCGCTCCACCGGCGCCGTGGCCGCCGGACTCGCCACGATCGCCGCCGACGGCACCGTTCTCGACACCTGGTTCCCCGCGCCCGGACTCACCACTGAGCCCGGCCCCGCGGGCACCGAGCGGCTCTCCGCCGAGCGCGCCGCGGAGCTGCTGGGCGAGGCCGCCCCGAAGGCCGTGGGATCCGACCCGCGCCGTGGCGTCGAGGTCGTCGCCGTCCGCACGGTCATCGCCTCGCTCGACGACAAGCCGCTGGACACGCACGACGTGTATCTCCGGCTGCACCTGCTCTCGCACCGGCTGGTCCAGCCGCACGGCCAGAGCCTGGACGGGATGTTCGGCCTGCTCGCCAACGTCGCCTGGACCTCGCTCGGCCCGGTCGCCGTGGACGACATCGAGAAGGTGCGGCTGAACGCCCGCGCCGAGGGCCTGCACCTCCAGGTCACCTCGATCGACAAGTTCCCGCGGATGACGGACTACGTGGCGCCCAAGGGCGTCCGGATCGCCGACGCCGACCGGGTCCGCCTCGGCGCGCACCTCGCCGACGGCACGACCGTCATGCACGAGGGCTTCGTCAACTTCAACGCGGGCACGCTCGGCACCTCCATGGTCGAGGGCCGGATCTCCGCGGGCGTCGTGGTCGGCAACGGCTCCGACGTCGGCGGCGGCGCCTCCACCATGGGCACCCTCTCCGGCGGCGGCAACGTCCGTATCACCATCGGGGAGCGCTGCCTGGTCGGCGCCGAGGCGGGCGTCGGGATCGCGCTCGGCGACGAGTGCGTCGTCGAGGCCGGGCTGTACGTCACCGCGGGCACCCGGATCACGATGCCCGACGGGCAGGTCGTCAAGGCCCGCGAGCTCTCCGGCGCCTCGAACATCCTCTTCCGCCGCAACTCGGTCACCGGCACGGTGGAGGCCCGTCCGAACAACGCCGTCTGGGGCGGCCTCAACGAGATCCTGCACAGCCACAACTGAGGCTGCCCCGCCCGCCGTCCGGTGCCGGTCTCACCCGGCGGCGGGCAGCTCCGCATACGCCCTGCGCAGCCCGTCGACCGCATCGCGGCCGGCGGGCCGCAGCGGTTCACGGACCGGTCCGGACGGAAGCCCGGCCGCGCCGAGCAGGGCCTTCGTGGTCACCGTGCCCGGCAGGCCGGACGCCATCATCAGCTCCACCAGCGGGGTGTTGAGCCGGTTGAGCCGCGCGGCCTCGGCGGGATCCGGCGCGTCGTACGCGTCGAGCACCGCCCGCAGCTGCCGCGGGGCCACGTTCGCGACCGTACTGACGAAGCCCGATCCGCCGACCGCGTACAGCGGCAGGTTCAGTTCCTCGCAGCCGGAGTAGTAGGCGAGCCCGGTACGGGAGATGACCTTGGTGGAGCCCAGCAGGTCGTAGGCGCAGTCCTTCACGGCTGCGATGCGCGGGTGCCCGGACAGCCTCAGCAGTGCCCCGGTCCCGATCCGGGTACCGGTGCGGCCGGGGATGTCGTAGAGCATCACCGGCAGGCCGGTGGCGTCGGCGACCGTACGGAAGTGGGCTTCGACGGCGTCCTGCGGAGGGCGGCTGTAGTACGGCGTCACCACCAGGAGGCCGTCCGCGCCCGCGCTCTCGGCCGACCGGGCCAGCTCGACGGTGTGCCGGGTCGAGGCGCTGCCCACCCCCGCCACGATGTGGGCCCGGTCGCCGACAGCCTCCACGACCGCCCGTACCAGCGCGGTCTTCTCGGCATCGGTGGTGGTCGGGGACTCTCCGGTGGTGCCGCTGAGGACGAGCCCGTCACACCCCGCACCGACCAGATGGACGGCGAGCCGCTGCGCGCCCTCCAGGTCGAGCTCACCGGCAGCGGTGAACGGCGTGATCATTGCGCAGAGCGCACGCCCGAAGGGCGGTGAAGGGGTCATGACGGCAGTCTCGCCTCAGCGGAGAGTGAAGGTCCACTTAGTTCTGCTTCGGGTGAATGCGAAGCATGCCTGAACAGTGCCTGCCGGTGCCCAGGTCTGCGCACCGGATCGTGCGCGGGGTCAGCGG
The DNA here is from genome assembly GCF_036014215.1 of Streptomyces sp. NBC_00440. Taxonomy (NCBI): domain Bacteria; kingdom Bacillati; phylum Actinomycetota; class Actinomycetes; order Kitasatosporales; family Streptomycetaceae; genus Streptomyces; species Streptomyces sp. NBC_00440. The sequence continues at coordinate 1,624,264 of NZ_CP107921.1, read as the reverse complement.
CCGGTCAGTAGCCCGAGCCGGTGCTGGCGCTGCTCGAAGCCGAACTGCTGCTCGACGGTGAGCTGCTGGACTTCGGTGCGGCGGCGGTGATCTTCTTGCCGTCGGGACCCACGACGTACCACTTGGCGCCGAACTGGGTGAGGCCCTGGCCATTGAGATCACCGGGATTGCGGTCGCCCAGGTACGTGTAGAGCGGGTGGCCCTTGTAGGTGACCTGCTTGGCGCCCCCGCTCCGGACCGACGTGCTGAGCAGCTTGGACTGCACCCCGCTCTCCGCGGTCGGCGTGTTCGTGACCAACAGCGGCGGCCACGCCTTGGCGCAGGCGCCCATGCAGGTCGACTTGCTGGTCTTGTCCGCCTCGAAGAGGTAGAGCGTCCGGCCCTTCCCGGTGACCAGGATCTTGCCCAGCGGGGTCTTCTTGACCATGACCGTCCTCAGAGCGGTCGTGGCCGACGGGCTGCTCGACGCCGTCATGCTGCTGGAGGGCGAGGATCCGGCCCCCGGGTCCTGGGACTTCGATCCGCTGGAACAACCGCTCACCGCCGCGGCGAAAAGGCCAACCGCAGCTACGGCGGCCGCTGTACTGATGCTGCTCCTCATGGAGGCTCCTCCGGTCGGCCGCCGGGCGGCGGCGCGCTGGTGGCCGGCCCGGAGCGGGCCGCCGGATCCACTCGACCGCGAGTCCGGGCCGCGGGCCACCCGGAAGAGCCGTCCGGAGTACAGCCCCCGGAGGCCGGGCGACCGCCGCCGGCCGCTACGAAGCGTCCGGAGCGTCAGCCCGGCGGGTCTGCTGAGGGGCGCGCCTGCGCCTGCGCCAGAGCACCAGCGGCACGGCGCCCATCAGGCCGGCCGCGGCGGGGGCCGAGGCCGCGGCCGCGCTGAGGCCGGACTGGCTGAAGGTGGCGGGGACCGGCAGGTTGTTCAGCCGGTTGAGCGGCCAGGCGATGACCTCGGCGCGCCCCACGACGTCCTTCACCGGGACGGAGCCGCCGCCCTTCTCGTCCTGGTGGTAGCGGGAGTCGGCCGAGTACTGCCGGTGGTCGCCCATGACCCAGATGTGGTTCTTGGGCACCTTGATCTTGAACTGGCCCTGCGGGTCCGTGCTGCACGGGGTGTTGCCGGGGAAGACGTACGGCTCCTTCAGAGCCTTGCCGTTCACCATCACCGGGCCCGTGCCCTTGCACTCCACGGTGTCGCCGCCGACCCCGATGACCCGCTTGATCAGATCCCGCTCATTGGCGGACGGCATCAGCCCGATGTAGCTCAGCCCCTTCTGGACCGGGTTGGGCTTGCTGACCGGCTCGTCCGCCAGCCAGCCGTCCGGGTCGTGGAAGACGACGACCTCGCCGCGGTGCGGCTCCGCGCCGAACCACGGGGTCAGCTTGTCCACCAGCACACGGTCGCCGGTCTGCAGCGTGTTCTGCATGGAGTCCGACGGGATGGAGAACGCCTGCAGCAGGAACGTTTTGATCAGCAGCGCGAGCACCAGCGCGATGACGACGAGCAGCGGCAGCTCCTTCCAGAAGGAACGCTGCGGGCTCCTGGTGGTGCTGCCGTGCCCCGAGTCCCGCGCGTCCGACGCGTCGCTCTCCTGGCCTGACTCCGTGCCGACCGTCACATCCCCCACCCTCACTGCGTCCGGGAGCTGGATAATTCCACCCAGATCTTCGCACGCATCCCGCTCCGCCCGGATCACGCCCTTATCCCGGGCACATCCAGGACCGGCGGGCGGGGGTGTGTGTGGTACGGCACCCCGCCGGGAGCCGGTCACGCCCGGCGGGGGTGCCGTCCGGCCGGTCGATGTCCGGCCGGACGTACTACGGCCGGAAGCGCAGCACGCTCGGGTCGTGGTCGCTGTTCTGGTCGGCGAACTCGGCGTTGATGTGGACGATGTCCAGCTGGTACTTCCGCACCGACGGGCTCACCAGGATCTGGTCCAGGATCTGCGAGTTTCCCTCGTACACATAGGAGTAGCGCTCGTTCGCAGGCAGCGAGTACGCCGTCGCCGACAGCGCCTTCCCGCCGGTGAGGATCTTCGCGGTGCCGGAGAACTCGAAGTCGTTGAGGTCGCCGAGCACCACGACCTCGGCGTCCGGCTGCACCGAACGGATCTTCCTCACGAACGTGTTCACGGCCTTGGCCTGCTCGTGCCGGGCCGTCTCCGAGCTGCGCGCCGGGGGCTGGTACTGCGAGTCGATCGCCTGGTCGCCGCCCTTCGACGCGAAGTGGTTGGCGACCAGGAAGACCTTCCTGCCGCGGAACGTGAACTCCCCGGCGAGCGGCTTGCGGCTGTCCTTCCAGGCGGGGTTGGCCGGGTCGACACGGCCGGGGGAGTAGGTCAGCGCGGCCTTGCCGTGCTGGGAGACGACGCCGGTGGCGCTGGTGGCGGTGCCACCCGCGCGGTCGGTGAAGCCGACGCGGTCCGGGTTGTAGAGGAAGCCCTGGCGGATGTTGCCGCCGGGCTCTCCGCCGTCCGCCTGGTCCACCGGGTCGATGGAGCGCCACTGATAGCGGGGGCCGCCCGCCGCGACGATCGCGTCGATGAACTTGCCGACCGTGACATCGGCCGCGACCACACCGTCGTTCTTGGCGCCGTCGTTGTCCTGGATCTCCTCGATGGCCACGATGTCGGGCGACGAGAGATGGTCCACGACCCCGGCCGCCAGCTTGTCGAACTTGCTCTGCGGGTCCGTCGGATCCAGGTTCTCCACGTTGTACGTGGCGACGGCCAGCTCGTCCTTCTGCTGCTTACGGGTGACCTCAGGCTTGGTCCGGCCCTTCTTCACGGTGCCCAGCTGCCGGGCGGCCACGGTGTACGTACCGGCGAACTGGTTGTAGTCCAGGGGGCCTTCGGTCGTACCGCTCAGCGAGTCACCGACATTCGCCACCGGGAACGCCCCGGCGGTGGCGGGGGCCAGTGACTGGACCATCAGCCGGCCGGTGTTCTGCGAGGTGTACCCGTTGTAGAGGGTGCCGCCGCGCGGGGTCGGGCGCTCGTCCGGCTTCACGGTGACCCACAGCTCCCCGTAGGTGTCGGTCGCGCCGGTGACCCGTGAGGTGCCGATCCGGACGTTCATGCCCTCCAGGGACTCGTAGCGGTCGAGGGCGTATTTGTCCGGCCGCAGGGTGAGGCCGTTGATGCTGCCGCCCGCCGCCTTGTCGCCCGCGGGGGCGAAAGTGCCGGGCACATCACGGGAGTTGATGACCGTCGCGGCGGGCAGCGTGTTGCCCGACGAGACGACGGTCACGGCCGGCTTGCCGATCTCGGTGACCGACTGGTTCCCGGAGGCGGCGCCGCCGGGTATGTACTCGTCGACCGTGCCGGACACCGTGACCGAGTCGCCCACGGCGACCGTCGGCGCCGAGCTGGTGAAGACGAAGACCCCCTCGCTGGTCGCGGGGTCGGCGTCCGGGTGCGGGTCCTGGAACCAGAAGCCCTTGGAACCGGACGTCCGCACACCCGTCACGATGCCGGGCACACCGGTCACCGCCTTCCCGGCCAGCGGGGAGAGGCGGGTGCTGCCCTGGATGTCGTGGATCCTGACCTCGGCCGCACCGGCCGACGCGGGGGTGACGGCGAGCAGACCGGCGGCCAGCGCGGCCGTCACCACGGCGGTGACGGCCGCCGGCTTTGCGATGGGGAAAGCGGGAAGAGCGCGCATCTACAGAACTCCGGAGGTGAGGGTGGAGTGGACCGTGGGGCTACGTTCTACGTTCTACGCGCGTCAATCTCTTGGGTGGGAAGGGGAGTTGTCAAGGGTCCACCGGTGGCCGGAGGCTGACGGGTACATGAACCAGGTGGCATGGGTCGAAATGCGTCTACGCTGGGTCGCCCGAACCGTATGCCAGAAGACCGCGCCCTCTCGCCGGTCGGTCTCAGCCCCGAGGAGAACCACCGATGTCCGGAGACCGCCCCACCCTGCCGCCGGTGCGGCTGAACTCCGAAGCGGAACTCGCACGTGACGCGCTGGCCGCACCCCTCCTCACGCGGGCCGTCCGGCTGGCGCGCTGGGCCGGGCCCGGCACGCGCGTCGGTGCGGGGGGCGAGCTGGTCGACGAGCAGCTGCCCGCGGCGGCGGCGGAGCTCGGTCTCGGCGCGGACGAGGACGGCGCTGCCCTGGCGAGCGAGGCGTGGCGGCTCGCAGTCGACACCGGGCTCGTGGACATCGTGGACGCGGAGGACGGCCAGGACGCCGAGGACGGCGAGAGCGGCGAGGACGCCGAGGGCGGGGCGGCCCCCGGCGAGAACCTGGCGCTGATCACGTCGGGCAGCCCCCAGGAGATCCTGGCGCTCTGGCTGGACGGCCTGGAGACCGTGCACGCCGACGCCATCGCCCCGCAGTTCGACGACTTCGCCGACCTGGTGGGCGACGACGGCGAGATCGACTTCGGGAAGCTGGAGTGGGACCCCGAGGCGGAGGCGGAGTTCCTCGACGGCGTGCTGGGCAACCTCTATCTGCTCACCGTGACGGAGACCGGCGCCCAGGACGCCCCGGTGCCGCTCCCCGCGCTGGCCGCCTCGATGATCGTTCCCGACGACATGGGTGAGCCGACGGACGACGTACTGGAGCAGGTGTCGGAGGCGATGATGCGCCTGGACGACCAGTTCAGCCTGCTCGAACCGATCGGCCTGGTCGAGTACCACCCGGTCGACGAGGCCCTGATGGCCGAAGAGGCGGAGTACGCGGAGGGACAGGGTGGCCCGGAACGGCCGGTGGACGACGAGGACGTCTCCCGGTACGGCATGGTGCGGCTCACCCCGCTCGGTCTGTACGGGATCCGGGCCCGGATGCTGGACGCGGGCGTCGACGCCCCCGCCGTCGGCGAGCTCGCGGACAAGGACGCGGGCGCCCTGCTCGACGCCCTGGTGAACTTCCCCGAGGGCGCCGCACGCGCCGAGACCGTGCTCTGGCTGGGCGGCCGTGAACCGGCCGCCGCCGCGAAGGAGTTGCTGTCCGCCGCACGGGGCGTGGACCGGGGCGCGCCGCTGCGCAGGCTGCACTGCCAGCAGGCGCTCTCGCTGGTGGCCGACGACGCGGCGGAGCACGAGGTCCGCGAGGTGCTCGACGACGCGCAGCTCGGCGGGCTCGCCCGGGTCTGGCTCGCCGAGCGGGGTGCGGCCGATGTGCCCGCGCCGCCGGAGTCGATGATCTTCTGGCTGGCGATCGACACGCTGGCCGCGCAGCTGGACGCGGACGGTGAGGTCGAGGAGCTGCAGGGGCTCGTGGAGGGGCTGACCGGACAGCACAGCGGCTTCTTCGAGGCGGCCTGGCGGGTGGAGCACCCGGCGACGGCCGAGGTGCTGGAGGCGATGGGGCAGCTGCACCCGGACCGCAAGGCGGCGAAGGACGCCCGCAAGGCGGCCTTCAAGGCCCGTTCGCGGGCCTGAGGGCGGATGCGCGGGCCCGGGGGCGGAACGCCGGGCCTGAGAGCAGACGGCTGGGTCTGGGCGCGGACGGCCGGGCCCGATCCGAACGAGAGACCCTGGGCTTGAGGGGCGCCGCCCGGTCCCTCAAGTCCGCAGGTACGACGCCCCGTTGAGGTCGAGCACGGTGCCCGACGACCACTCCGCGGCCGGTGAGGCCAGCCACAGCACCGCGGCCGCGATCTCGTCGGGGGACGCCACCCGGCCGAACGGCGACTGCGCCCGGATCGCCTCGCCCTCGGCGCCGCTCAGCCGGTCCGCCACCCGCTCCGTCTCGAAGAAGCCGGGGGCGACCGAGGCGACCCCGATCCCGTACGGAGCGAGGGAGACGGCGAGCGACTGGCCGAGCGCGTGCACGGCCGCCTTGGTCGCGCCGTACGCCGGGTGGTCGGGCTCGCCGCGGAACGCCCCGCGCGAGCCGATGTTCACGATCCGGCCGCCGTTGCCCGCGTCGATCATGCGGCGCCCGGCGAGATGGCTGATCTGCGCGGTGGCGAGCAGATTGACGGCGACGTGCTGCTGCCAGACAGCCACCCACTCCTCGTACGGAGTCCCGGGCAGCGAGTGGGGGCCGCGCATCACGGCGGCGTTGTTCACCAGTACGTCGATGCCGCCGAGGCCGTCTGCCGCGCGCCCGGCGACCTCGGCGGCCACCGCCGGGTCCGAGAGGTCGCCGCCGACCAGGACGTGGCCGGAGCCCGGGAGCGCCGCGAGCGTGTGCCGGGCGTCGTCCTCCCTGGTCCCGTAGTGCACCGCCACCAGGTCCCCGTTGGCGGCGAAAGCGTGGGCGGCGGCGCGGCCCAGGCCGCGGGAGGCACCTGTGATGAGGACGCGACGGCCGGTTGCTGGGAATTCCATCCCCTGATCATCGCAGGCGGAATCCACCCGCGGAAACCTTGCCCCAGGGCCGTGCGGCGGGACAGACATGGCGTGAGGAGGTCTCGCGGGCGCATACTGAAGCCAATGACTAAGTCAGCCGGATCCCGGCGCCACCTGCCCTCCAGTCCCTTCAACCGCCCGGCCCAAGCCGCCGCACCCATCGAGATCTTCGATATCGGCGACCGTGTTTCGCATGATCAGTTCGGGCTCGGAAGAGTCATCGGAATCGAGGGCGACAATGACGCTGTGCTCATCGACTTCTCCGGGCGTCAGGGGAGGATCCTCAGCCCTTACGCCAAGCTGACCAAGCTCTGAGTCCGGCGAGGACAGGTCAGCCAGGCCGGGCGGGTAAGCCGGGCCAGTCAGTGAACGGCCGCCGGACCTCGGGTACGAGGGCGGCGTGAGGTGACCCGGTGGGATGCCGGGTCACCGTTCCGTATGGGGTCCGTGTGGGGCCACCGGGGCGGAGCATCCCGGTGTGGCGGGCGACATTGACGCCGGTGCCGACGATCGCGACGATGAAGCAGGCAGTGGCGATCGCAAGGAGCATCTGATGCCGAAGCCGATGCGGGCCGATGCGCGCCGCAATTACGAACGTCTCCTGAAGGAGGCGGCCCTGGCTTTCGCCGAGCGCGGGGTGGACGCATCGCTGGACGACATCGCGAAGCGCGCGGGCGTCGGCTCGGGCACGCTCTACCGCCACTTCCCCACGCGGCAGGACCTCCTCGAAGGGGTCTACGTCGACAGCATCGACGAACTCGCCGACCAGGCCGTCGAATTCGGTGCGTCGGCACGGGCGCCGGGCGAGGCGCTGGCCGACTGGCTGCAGAAGCTGGCGGAGCAGATGATCCACCTCCGCGGCCTCAAGACGCTGCTCGGAGCGGCGATGGCCGACGGCAGTACGCCGGTGATCTCGGACTGCAGCGGCCGGCTCATGGACGCGGCGGCCGACCTGCTCACGGCCGCGCAGAAGGCCGGTGCGGCGCGCGCGGACCTGGAGACCGCCGAGGTGCTGCGGCTCACGCACGCGGTGGCCACGGCGGCCGAGCTCGGTGCGGGCGGGCCGCCCGACGTGCGCCGCTATCTGTCGCTGATGATCGAGGGGATCGGCGGCGGGGACCCGCGGGCGATGTCCCGGTGAGCCGGACCGGCCCCGTGGACGGCGTCACCGGGGAACCGCCGGCCCTGCCCGGGGTCACGGCCGGAGCGGGAGAGGGGACGGGGACGGCGGACGGGGCCGGACCGGAGGACAGGAGCCGGACGGTGCTGTGCCGGATGTGCGGCAGGCCGCTGACGGGTCTGGCCTCACGGCGCACCGGACTCGGCCCGGCCTGTGACGCGAAACTGCACCCGGCGGGACCGGACATCCGGACCCGCAGGCACGGGGTCGACCAGGATCCGATTCCCGGCCTGGACGGTACGTCGAGCGGCGACGCCCGGGGCGACGGCTGACCGGCCGGAGCTGTGCGGCGAGGTCGGTGCGGCTGGAGCTGAGCGGCAGGATTCGAACGGCTGGACCGGCCGGTCCTAGGCCGCGGGCTCGATGCCGCCCTGTATCGCGGCGGCCCACTCCAGCAGCAGGATCTCGTAGTCCTCCGAAGGCCACTCGCCGTCCGTCTTCTGGGCATCGACGAGCCTGCGGATGGCGTCGTTGGCCTGGGAGGCGGAAGGGGTGGTGGGCATACGAACAAGGCTACGGCCTGCCACTGACAGTTAACCCTCATCTGCGCGTGGTATCGGTCACGTGTTCCGGGAAAGGACGTGTTGTCCGTCACTGGTACCGGCCGGTAAGGCGTTCGGCGGCCTTAACGGGCCTTTACGGGGACGGAGTTCGGGCCCGCGGGGTTGCCTCCCGGTGGTGCGACGCGGGTCACCTCGGCGCCTCCGCGTGTCCCGGCCGGTACTTCGTGCGGCGCGCCGTGCTGAGCACCGGCCGGCAGGGTTTCGAGCTTCGCGCGGCCGTCCCGGATCGCGTGGTCGAGCGGGAGGCCGCCGTCGCTGACGGCGATGCAGGTGTCGGCGTCCAGGGTGAGCCGGACACCCGGGTGCTCGGCGGGGCCGTCGCCGTAGAGCGGCTCGCCGCCGTCGGTGCGGACATGGAACACGCCCTCGTCCATCCGGACCTCGACCACGCCGGGGCCGAGCCCGGCCAGGTGCCGGGCCAGGGGAATGGCGAACCAGTGTGCACGCAGGGCGTCCGTCGGCCGCCGCTCGGCCAGTGCGGGGCTTCCCCAGTCGGCCAGCGCGGTGAGAACGGGCAGCAGTGCGGCCCCCCGCGCCGTCAGCTCGTACACGGAGGCGGGTGCGGGCGGCGGCAGCCTGCGCCGGGTCGCAAGACCCTCACGCTCCATGTCCTTGAGCCGTGAGGCCAGCACGTCGGTGCTCACGCCCGGCAGGTCGGCGTGGAGGTCGGTGTAGCGGCGCGGGCCCGCCAGGAGTTCGCGGACGATCAGCAGGGTCCAGCGGTCTCCGACGGCGTCGAGCGCGCGGGCGGCGGCGCAGTACTGGTCGTAACTTCGGCGTGGCATGTACCGCAGTCTAGACAGAAAGTTGGACTTTCCAAGCTGCTACTTGGTAAAACCAAGTGAAGCAAGTGAGACCTGGGAGGGCCACGGCATGGAGTTCCGCCAGTCGAACAAATTGAGTGAGGTCTGCTACGAGATCCGGGGCCCGGTGATCGAGCAGGCCAACGCACTGGAGGAAGCCGGGCACAGTGTGCTGCGCCTGAACACCGGTAACCCGGCGCTCTTCGGTTTCGAGGCGCCGGAGGAGATCGTCCAGGACATGATCAGGATGCTGCCCCAGGCGCACGGCTACACGGACTCGCGGGGCATTCTCTCGGCGCGGCGCGCCGTGGCCCAGCGCTACCAGGCGCTCGGGCTGCCCGATGTCACCGTCGATGACGTCTTTCTCGGCAACGGGGTCTCCGAACTCATCTCGATGGCGGTCCAGGCGCTCCTGGAGGACGGGGACGAGATTCTCATCCCGGCGCCCGACTTCCCGCTCTGGACGGCCGTCACCACGCTGGCCGGCGGGCGCGCGGTGCACTATCTGTGCGACGAGTCGGCGGACTGGTACCCGGACCTCGACGACATGGCCTCGAAGATCACCGACCGGACCAAGGCGGTGGTGATCATCAACCCCAACAACCCCACCGGTGCGGTGTATCCGCGCGAGATCGTCGAGGGCGTCCTCGATCTCGCCCGCCGCCACGGCCTGATGGTCTTCGCCGACGAGATCTACGACCAGATCGTCTACGACGACGCCGTCCACCACTCGGCCGCCGCCCTCGCACCCGATCTGGTCGTCCTCACCTTCAGCGGTCTGTCCAAGTCGTACCGTGTCGCGGGCTTCCGGTCCGGCTGGCTGGTCGTCACCGGGCCCAAGCAGCACGCGAAGAGCTACCTGGAGGGGCTGATGATGCTCGCCTCCATGCGGCTGTGCGCCAACGCCCCTGCCCAGTACGCCATTCAGGCCGCGCTGGGCGGCCGCCAGTCCATCAGGGATCTGACGGCGCCGGGCGGCCGCCTGCACGAGCAGCGCGACAGGGCGTGGGAGAAGCTCAACGAGATCCCGGGCGTCTCCTGTGTGAAGCCGAAGGGCGCGCTCTACGCGTTCCCCCGGCTCGACCCGAAGGTCCACCGGATCCACGACGACGAGAAGTTCGTCCTGGACCTGCTGCTCCGCGAGAAGATCCAGGTGGTGCAGGGCACCGGCTTCAACTGGCCGCGCCCCGACCACTTCCGGATCCTGACGCTGCCGCACGCCGACGACCTGGACGCGGCGATCAGCCGGATCGGCCGCTTCCTGGCCGGCTACCGCCAGTGACGCAGGTGCGGGGCCCCGCCGCTACAGGGCCTTCGCCGCGGGCTTGACCATGCCCCGGACCGTGCGGGACTTCACGAAGTCGCCCACCGCCGTCATCTCCCACTCGCCCGAGAACTGCCTGATCAGCTTGGCCATCAGTACCCCCGTCTGCGGCTCGGCGCCGGTCAGGTCGAACCGCACCAGCTCCTCCCCGCTCGCCGCGTCGATCAGCCTGCAGTACGCCTTGGTCACCTCGGTGAACTTCTGGCCGGTGAAGGAGTTGACCGTGAAGAACAGGGCGGTGGCCTCGGCGGGGACCCGGCCGAGGTCGACCACGATCACCTCGTCGTCGCCCGCGCCCTCGCCCGTGAGGTTGTCGCCGGAGTGCTTGACCGCGCCGTCGAGGATCGAGAGCTTGCCGAAGTAGCAGCTGTCGATGTGGTCGCGCTGCGGGCCGAAGGCCATGACCGAGGCGTCGAGATCGATGTCCTTGCCACGGACGGCGGGCTCCCAGCCGAGGCCCATCTTCACCCGGGACAGCAGCGGCTTGCCGCCCTTGACCAGCGAGACCGTCTGGTTCTTCCGGAGGCTGACCCGGCCCTTGTCCAGATTGATCCGCCCGGTGCCGGCAGGCGGGGCCGGGGGCGCGGCGGGGGGTGCCGGCGGGGCAGCGACGGCGACCCCGGGATCCACCGGCGGCGCGGCCGGCATCGGCGGGGCCGCCGGGGCCGCGGCGGGTGCCGGTGCGGCCGCCGGCGCGGCCGGCTCCTCGACCGACACACCGAAGTCCGTCGCGATACCGGCCAGGCCGTTCGCATACCCCTGGCCCACGGCGCGCACCTTCCACGCGCCGTTGCGGAGGTAGATCTCCACGATCACCAGCGCGGTCTCGGTGCCGAGCCGGGGCGGGGTGAAGGACGCCAGGACGCTGCCGTCGTCGGCCGAGCGGACGGTGGCCGTCGGCTCGATGCCCTGGAACGTCTGGCCCGCCGCGTCCGGGCTCGCGGTGATCACGATCTTTTCGATGCCCGCGGGGACGGCCGCCGTGTCCACCACGATCGCGTCCGGCGCCGAACCGCCGCCTGAGCGGTGGCCGACGCCGGGGCCCGACGGCTGGTTGTAGAAGATGAAGTCGTCGTCCGAGCGCACCTTGCCGTCGGCGGTGAGCAGCAGGCCCGACACGTCGAGCCGCACCGGAGCCGCCACATCCACCGCGACGCGGGAGATCGGGAGCGGGATGTTCGAGCCTGGGGTCATTACGGTCATGTCCGGAGGAACGAGCGGCAGGGCTTTACGGTTCCTTGAATCTTTCCCGGCTCTCCGACGGCCGTCCCGGCCCGCGGCCGCCCCCTGCCTCTGCCCCTGTCTCTGCCTCCGGCGCCGCTCCCTCCGCCTCCGGGTCACTTCCCCGGCAGCACCACGATCTTCCGGCCGATGCCCGCCTTGAAGCGGTCCAGCGCCGCCGGATAGCTCTCCAGCGGAAGCCGGTCGCTGATGAAGACCGCCGGGTCCAGCACCCCGGCGGCGAACAACTCGGCCGCCCGCTCGTAGCTGTGCAGCACCGCCATCGAACCGGTGATCGTGATCTCCTGGTTGTAGATCCGGTACGGGTCGATCGTCGCCCGGGTCGCGTAGTCGGCGACACCGAACTGCAGATACGTCCCGGCCTTCGCCACCCGCCCCAGACCGTCCTGGATCGCGGCCGCGTTGCCGGTCGCGTCGATGACCACGTCCCAGCCCCGCCCGGCCCGGTCCAGCTCGTCCGCGCCGCCCGCCGCGGCGGAGCAGCCCAGGGCGCGGGCGGTGGTGAGCCGTTCCTCGTTGATGTCGACCATGTCCACACTGGCCGCGCCGGTCCGCTTGGCCAGCTCCAGCATCATCAGCCCCATCGTCCCGGAGCCGTAGATCAGCACATGCGAGCCGAGCCGGCTGTTCAGCACGTCGTAGCCGCGTACCGCGCAGGACAGCGGTTCGATCAGGGCCGCGTCCTCGGTCCGTACGTGGTCGGGCAGTTTCACGCAGTTGGCGGCGGGCGCCACCGCGTACTCGGCGGCGCCGCCCGCGGTGGTCACCCCGATCGCCGCCCACTTCTCGCACATGTTGTTGTGTCCGAGACGGCAGTAGCGGCACTCGAAGCAGTACAGGGACGGGTCCACGGCCACCCGGTCGCCCGCGGCCAGCGAGGTGACATCGGAACCCAGCGCCACGACCGTCCCCGCGAACTCATGGCCGGGCACCACCGGCAGGGTGGGTGCGAACTCGCCCTGGAGGATGTGCAGATCGGTGCCGCACAGCCCGCACGCGGCCACTTCGACGATCACGTCGCGCGGCCCCGGGGTGGGGTCCGGCACCTCCCCGTACCCGACCTTGCCCACGGCTTCGATGATGGCGGCCTTCATTTCACGGCTCCCAGCGAAAGGCCCTGGACCAGCTTGTCCTGGGCGGCGAACCCCGCGGCGAGCACCGGCAGGGAGACGACGAGCGACGCGGCGCACACCTTCGCCAGGAACAGGCCCTGGCTGGTGATGAAGCCGGTCAGGAAGACGGGCGCGGTCTCGGCGACGACGCCCGTGAGCACCCGCGCGAACAGCAGCTCGTTCCAGCTGAAGATGAAGCAGATCAGCGCGGTGGCGGCGATTCCCGGCATGGAGATCGGGGCGACGATCCGGGTGAGGATCACCGGCAGCCTGGCGCCGTCGACCCGCGCCGCCTCGATGACCGCCACCGGCACCTCCGCCAGGAAGGACTGCATCATCCACACCGCGATCGGCAGGTTCATCGAGGTGTAGAGGATGACCAGCATCCAGATGTTGTCGAGCATCCCGGTGTTCTTGGCGAACAGATAGACCGGCAGCAGCCCGGCGACCACCGGGAGCATCTTCGTGGAGAGGAAGAAGAACAGGACGTCGGTCCACTTCTTCACCGGCCGGATCGAGAGCGCGTACGCGGCGGGCAGCGCAAGCACCAGCACACAGAGCGTCGAGACGACCGAGGCCACGGCCGAGTTGGCCAGCGCGGGCCAGGGGCTCGCGCCGCCGCCCGCGCCGAAGAAGTCGCGGTAGCCGTCCAGGGTGAGCGAGGCGGCGAGCGACGGCGGGTTGGTGGCCGCGTCGGTCTCCGCGTGGAAGGAGGTCAGCGCCATCCACGCGATCGGCAGGAAGAAGAGGATCCCGGCGAGCCAGGCCGTCAGGCCCAGCAGTGCGCCCCCGGTACGGGCGGCGCCCCGGGGCGCCGCCGTGTCTGCGGATTTCATGCGCGTGATGCCTCCTCGCTGAAGAGGGACGAGACCACGCGGAGCGCGAAGGTCGCGATGATGATCGTGCCGATGACGACCAGGACCCCGGCGGCGGACGCCAGACCGTTCTCGTGCGCCTGGTAGAAGGCCTGGTAGACGGTGTACGGAAGGTTCGCCGTGCCCAGGCCGCCCGAGGTGATGGTGAAGACGGCGTCGAAGTTCTGCACGATGTAGATCGAGCCGAGCAGCGCGCCCAGTTCCAGATAGCGCCGCAGATGGGGCAGCGTCAGATGGCGAAAGATCTGCCAGCTGCCCGCGCCGTCGATCCGCGCCGCCTCGATCAGCTCCGGTGAGCGGCTCTGCAGCCCGGCCAGCAGGATCAGCATCATGAACGGCGTCCACTGCCAGATCAGCGCCGCCTCGACCGCGAGCAGCGGGGTGTTCGACACCCAGTCGGGCTGCGGCGCGCCTCCGCCGCCCACCCAGTGCAGCAGCCCGTTGAAGAGCCCGTACTCCGGGTTGTAGAGCACATGCTTCCAGAGCAGCGCGGCCGCCACCGGGACCAGCAGGAACGGCGCGATCAGCAGCGTACGGACGAACCCCCGGCCCTTGAAGCGGCGGTCGAGCAGCAGCGCGAGGACGAGCCCGAGCACCAGGCTGACGAGCACCACAGCGACCGTCAGCAGCACCGTGGTGAGGACCGACTTGCGCAGATCCGGGTCGGTGAGCACATCGGAGTAGTTGGCGAAACCGGTGAAGTGCCGGGCCTTCGGATAGAGCGCGTTCCAGTTGAAGAAGGAGATCACCACGGTTGCCACGAAGGGCAGTTGGGTGACCACGATCATGAAGATCAGAGCCGGCAGCAGCGGGGCCCGGGTGGCCCAGGCGCGCAGCCGGCTGCCCGGCGGGGCTGTTGGACCGGGAGGGGACGCCGCGCGGACCGCGGCCGGAGCGGTGGTGGCTGTCATCGTCCCTCGTACTCCTTCGCGATCTTCGCGGCGAGCCGCTGGGATGCGGCGATGGCCGAATCGACGGACTTGCGCCCGGCGATGGCGGCGCTGATCTCCTGGGAGACCTTGGTGCCGAGGTCCGTGAACTCGGGGATGCCGACGAACTGGATTCCGGGCGCGGGGCGCGGCTGGACCCCCGGGTTGCCGGGCTTGGCACTTCTGATGGCGTTGAGCGTGACGTCCCCGAACGCGGCGGACGCCTTGCGGTAGGAGGGGTCGGCGTAGGTGGACGCGCGTTTCCCGGCCGGGGCGTCGGACCAGCCGGTCTCCTTGCCGACGAGCTGCTCGTACTGCTTGCCCGAAGCCCAGGAGATGAACTTCCAGGCCTTGTCCGGGTTGCGGGAGGTCTTCTGGATGCCCCAGGCCCAGGTGTAGAGCCACCCGGAGTTGTCCGTCTTCTCGACCGGCGCGGGTGCGTAGCCGATCTTGCCCTTGACCGGGGACTTGGCCGACTCCAGCGAGCCGGCGGCGGAGGTCGCGTCGTACCACATGGCGGTCTTCGACTGGGTGAGGTCGTTGAGGCACTCGGCGAAGCCGGACTGCGCGGCCCCCGACTCGCCGTGCTGACGCACCAGTTGGACGTAGAAGTTGACGGCCTGCTTGAAGGCGGGGGCGTCGAGCCGGGCCTTCCAGTCCTTGTCGAACCAGGTCCCGCCGAAGGTGTTGACCACGGTGGTCAGCGGCGCGATCAGCTCGCCCCAGCCGGGCAGGCCGCGCAGACAGATGCCCTTCATCCCCGGTTTCGCGCCGTCGGCCTTCGCGGCCAGATCGGCGACCTGCTGCCAGGTGGGGTGGGCGGGCATGGTCAGGTGCTTCTGCGCGAAGACGTCCTTGCGGTACATCAGCATGGACGACTCGCCGTAGAAGGGCTCGCCGTAGAGCTTCTTGTCGTCCCCGGTGAGCGATTGCCGCAGCGCGGGCAGGATGTCCTTCTGGTCGAACGCGGTGTCCTTGGCCGTGTACGGGCCGAGGTCGTGCAGCCAGCCGTTCCTGGCGTAGATCGGGATCTCGTAGTTGCTCAGCGTCGCGACGTCGTACTGGCCCGCCTGGTTGGCGAAGTCCTGGCTGATCTTGTCGCGTACGTCGTTCTCGGGCAGCACGGTGAAGTTCACCTTGATGCCCGTCTCGCGGGTGAAGTGGGCGGCGGTGAGCTTCTGCAACTCTGTCATCTGCGGGTTGTTGACCATCAGCACATTGATCGAGTCCCCGCCGGACCCGCTTCCTCCGGCGCCGGTCCAGCAGCCGGACAGGCTGATGAGCAGCGCCCCCGATGCGGCCTGCGCGAGCAGTGCGCGCGGCCTCCGTCGGCTCGGGCTTCGCATGGATCGCTCCTCGGGTGGGTTTTTGCGTGGACCGGCCGGGCTCAGACTCGGATGACCTGCGGTCCCAGCAGGGAGTAGCGGTGTGCCTCGGGCGCGGGCAGCAGGGTGCTGGTGACGATGGTTTCGAAGTCGGTGACATGGGCGAACCGGCAGAAGCTCGACGCACCGAACTTGGTGTGGTTCCCGGCGAACACCCGGCGCCTGGCGGCCCTGACCGCCTGCGCCTTGACCTCGCCGACCGCCGGGTCGGGGGTGGTCAGACCGTGTTCGCGGGAGATCCCGTTGGCACCGATGAAAGCCAGGTCGATGACGAACCCGGACAGCATCCGGGTCGTCCAGTGGTCGACCGTGGCCAGGGTGCCCGAGCGCAGCCGGCCGCCGAGCAGCAGGACCGTCGTGCGCTCGGCCAGCGCCAGTGCCCCCGCCGTCACCAGGGAGGCGGTGACCACGGTCAGCGGGCGGTCGTGCGGCAGGCATTCGGCGATCAGCTGCGGGGTGAACCCCTCGTCGATGAAGACCGTTTCGGCGTCGCCGAGCAGCTGGGCCGCCGCCTCGGCGATCCGCCGCTTCTCCGGTACGTGCATCGTCGTCCGGAAGTCCAGGGTGGTCTCGAAGCCCGCGCTCTCCACCGGGTAGGCGCCGCCGTGCGTCCGCCGCACCAGCCCGTGGTCCTCCAGCGCGCGCAGATCGCGGCGCACGGTCTCCTTGGCCACGCCCAGCCGTGCGGACAGCTCGGTGACATCGACCGAGCCCGCTTTCCGGGCGGACCGGACGATCTCCCTCCGGCGCTGCTCCGCGCTCACTGACACTGGACCTCCTCGGATTCGGCCGGCCGAGTGGGGCGCCGGCCGTGTGGAGATTTGTACAGCCGCCCCGCTGGTGTGAACAGGGCAGGAACGGGCCTGATCACGCCCGTTTCTGCCCGTTTCTATGAAGGGTGGCACTGCACCCACCTGGGGTGGCGTGCCCGTCCGGGCATGACAAAGGCCCGTCCGGCGTACGGACGGGCCCGTTCACTGCCCGGATACGGGCGTCCGCTGTGCGGTTGACCGGCGCGGGCCGGTCAGCGCGGCCAGATCGGCGGGTCGGTGAGGAACGGTCCGCCGAGGTGGGAGTGGGCCGGGTTCGCCGGGTCGAGCTCGCCCTGTTCGGCGATGAGCTCAGCCGCGTACGGCTCGGAGTCGTCCTGCGGCTCGTACCCCAGCGCCCGCGCCGACGAGAGGTCCCACCAGATACGGGTGTTGGCCGAAGAGCCGTAGACCACCGAGTGGCCGACGCCGTCGGCGGTCAGGGCCGCGTGGAAGAGCCGCGCGCCGTCCTGCGGGCTCATCCAGACGGAGAGCATCCGGACGGACGTCGGCTCGGCGAAGCAGGAGCCGATCCGGACGGACACCGTCTCCTGGCCGAACTTGTCCCAGTACAGCTGCGCCAGATCCTCCCCGAAGCACTTGGAGAGCCCGTAGTACGTGTCCGGCCTGCGCGGGGTGTCGACCGGGATCAACGTGCCCGGGGCGGCCGGCACCCGGCTCCCCGGGCTCGGGGTGTAGCCCACCGCGTGGTTGGACGAGGCGAAGACGATCCGTCCGGTGCCCGCCTCGCGGGCCGCCTCGTAGAGGTTGTACGTGCCCTCGATGTTGGCCCGGAGGATCTTGTCGAAGGACGATTCGAGGGAGATACCGGCGAGATGGATGACGGCGTCGACTCCCCGCACCGCCTCGCGCAGCGCCTCCTTGTCGGCCAGGTCCGCGGTGATCGCCGCGGGTTCGCCCTCGACCGGTACGGCATCGAAGAGGCGCAGCTCATAGCCGTACGCGGGCAACAGGCCCCGCATCAGGGTGCCGAGGCCTCCGGCGGCTCCGGTGAGCAGGATGGTGCGGGGAGCGGGCATGGGCGGGTCTCTCCTCGGTGAATCGGAACCGGCCGGCCGTGCGGGCGGGATGGACCGGCCGACCGCGACGACGGATGGGTCGCACAGCCATCGCATGTCTATGGGTGGATGACATTCACATGTATGGACAAGTGCAGGGACAAGCTATGAAGGCCCGGGAGCCCCGTCAAGTGCCGCGCGGGGGTGCGGATTCTGCTTCTGTGGTGGCGTTTCTCGTCTTGACCGCCCCGGCGCTGCTGGCTTAGCGTGGCAATGTTCAGAAATATAGACACTGATCAGAATTGTGCACGCGGAACTGTGCACGACTGGATGCCCCAGGGAGCGCCCGTGTCCTCAGCCCCGCTCGCCGGCCGACTTGATGGTCTGCTGTTCTTCCCCGTGACTCCGTACGGGCCGGACGGCGCCGTCGACCTCGATGCCTTCCGGGCGCATGTGCGCAGCGGCATCGACTCCGGCGCGGCCGCGGTCTTCGCCTGCTGCGGCACGGGTGAGTTCCACGCCCTCGGCCCGGAGGAGTTCGGCGCGGTCGTCGCCGCCGCGGTCGAGGTGAGCGCGGGCCGGGTGCCGGTCGTCGCCGGCGCCGGATACGGCACGGCGCTCGCCGTCCAGTTCGCGAGGACCGCGCAGGAGGCGGGCGCCGACGGGCTCCTCGCCATGCCGCCGTACCTCGTCACGGCGGGCCAGGACGGTCTGGTCCGCCACTACACGGCGCTCGCGGCGGCCACCACGCTCGACATCATCGTCTACCAGCGCGACAACGCGGTGTTCACGCCCGAGACGGTCGTGGCCCTCGCCCGGGTCGACGGGATCATCGGGCTCAAGGACGGGCACGGCGACCTCGACCTGATGCAGCGCATCATCAGCGCGGTCCGCACCGAGCTGCCCGGCCGGGACTTCCTCTACTTCAACGGGCTGCCCACCGCCGAACTCACCGCGCTCTCCTACCGCGCCATCGGCGTGACGCTCTACTCGTCAGCGGTCTTCTGCTTCGCCCCGGACATCGCGCTCGCCTTCTACCGCGCGCTGCGCTCCGGTGACGACGCGACGGTGAACCGGCTGCTCGACGCCTTCTACCGGCCGCTCGTCGAGCTGCGCAACCAGCGGCGCGGGTACGCGGTGTCGCTGATCAAGGCCGGGGTACGGCTCGGCGGGCTGGATGTCGGCGAGGTCCGCCCGCCGCTCGGTGAGCCCACCCCCGAGCACATCGCACAGCTCGCCGCCATCATCGAGCGGGGCCGCGCGGCACTGGCCGTCCCGGCGGGCGCGGGGGAGCGGGCGTGAAGACCTCGGCCTTCCTCTATCCCTGGGACGTCGTCGGCGACCCGCAAGCCCCGGCCCGCATCGCGGACCTCGGCGTCCAGCAGGTCACCCTCGCCTCCGCCTACCACTCGACCCGCGCCCTGACACCGCGTCACCCCCGGCACCGGATCGTCACCGCAGGACACGCGTCCGTCCTCTACCCGCTGTCCCCGGAGCGGTGGGCCGGGCGGGAGCTGCGCCCGTACGCGGCAGGGTCCTGGGCATCCACCCCCGACCCGTACGGAGAGGCCGCGGCAGCGCTGGCCGCCGCCGGCCTGGAAGTCCACACCTGGGTGGTCCTGGCGCACAACTCCCGCCTGGGCACCGAGCACCCCGGCACTTCGGTGGTCAACGCCTACGGGGACCGCTACCCCTGGGCGCCCTGTATCGCCCAGCCCGCCACCCGTGCCTACCTCACCGAGCTGGCCGCCGAGGCCGCGGTGCGTCCCGGGGCGCAGGGCACCGAACTGGAGTCGCTCGGCTGGTACGGCCTCGCCCATCTGCACGCCCACGACAAGATCGCCGGAGTGGGGCTCGGCGACGCGGGCCAGTACCTGATGTCGCTCTGCTTCTGCCCGGTCTGCGCGGAGGGGTACGGCGGACTCGGCCTGGACGCCGACCAGTTGAGCGCGGCCGTACGCCGGGCGCTGGAGCCGGGGTGGTCCACCGGATCCTCCGATGCGGGCAGCTCCGCGATCGAGAAGCTGCTCGGGGCCGGTACCGCCGCCGCCGTGCTCCAGTGGCGCACCCGGACCGCCCGGACGCTCCAGGAGCAGGCCGTCGCCGCAGTACGGGCCGCGGCGCCCTCCGGCTTCCAGGTGCTGCTGCACGCCGACCCGGCCGCCCACCACTGCGGGGCGAACGCGGGCGTCGACCCCGAGCACATCCTCGGCGTCGCCGACGGGGTGGTCGTGCCCTGCACCGGCGGTCCCAGCCTGCTGGCCCCCTTCGCCGTGCACCGCACGGACCGCACGGTGCTCGCGGCCAACCTCACCGTCGTCTCCGGCATGGGCGGCAGCCCGGCCACCCTGGCGCAGGACGCGGCCCGCGCCGCCGGGCTCGGAGCGACCGAACTGCGGCTGTACCACGCCGGACTGGCGTCCGACGCCGATCTCACGCTCGTACGGACCGCGCTGTCCTGACCTCCGGGCGCACCGGTCGCCCGGCCGGCAGAACGGGCTGGACAGGCGGGGGTCGGCGGCCGGTGCGGGGCGGGCGGGCACCGGCGGCCCCGGTAGCCCAGAGGGGTCGGCCGGGCACCGCGGGCGAGCAACCTCACAGGCCCCACCAGTCACCTGCGCAACATCTCCACAGGGGTGAACCTCGTTACCGGGCTATGACATAGCCGGCTTGACAGTCGCTGACATCACGCAAGTAGGTTCGATATGCACTGATGTTTTTCCTACATACCGGCGTCCCCACGCCGGAAGAAGGGACGCCCATGGGTTCCCACGCCCGCCCCAACCGGATCCACCGCACCGGAGTCCGGATCGCGATGGTCGCACTGGTCGGAGCCGCCCTGCCGCTCGCCGCCGGCGGCCTCGCCGAGGCGGCCACCCCCGGTGCCACGCACTCCGCCGACGACAACGGCGCGCAGGGCAGCGAGGCCACCACCCCGGCCGGCCAGAACCAGCACGTGCAGCAGCAGTCGCAGCCGGCGCAGCACGCCGTCAGGGCCGCCGACGCTCAGAACGCCCAGGACACGAAGGATCAGGCCGGTCCGCAGATCAGCGCCGATCACGCCTTCCTGCTGGATGCCCGCGACGGCAGCCAGGAGCGGGAGATGTGGGCCGGGGCCAAGGCCGACGAGAGCGTCCCGATGGCCAGCACCACCAAGATCATGACCGCCCTGGTGGTGCTCAAGCACCCCGAGTGGCTGAACCACCAGATCACGGTGAAGCAGGAATACCGGGACTACGTCCAGCAGGTCGGCGGCAGCACCGCCGACCTCCAGACCGGTGACACGCTGACCGTCGAGCAGCTGATGCACGCCATGCTGCTCCCGTCCGGTGACGACGCCGCGATGGCCCTGGCCGACAACCTCGGCTCCGGGGCCACCCAGGATGCCCGGATCGCGGACTTCGTGAGCCAGATGAACGCCGAGGCGCAGCAACTCGGCCTCACCGGCACACATTTCGACACCTTCGACGGCGTCTCGCACGGCAACAACCACAGCACCGCCCGCGATCTGGCCAAGCTCGGCCAGCGCGCGATGCTGCAGCCGGTGTTCGCCGACATCGTGAAGGAAAAGCAGTTCAAGACCGAGGCCCCGGCGGCCAACGGCCACACCCGGTACTACACCTGGAACACCACCAACGAGCTGCTGGGCACGTACGACGGTGCCCTGGGCGTCAAGACCGGAAGTGGCCCCGAGGACGGCTACTGCTTCGTCTTCGCCGCCAAGCGGGACAACCGCACCCTGGTCGGCGCGATCCTCAAGGACAAGGACGACGCCTCCCGCTTCGGCGACGCCACCAAGATGCTCGACTGGGGCTTCGCCCACTGAACTGAGCAGGCAGCGCCTCCGCCCCTACCGGCGGCGGCGCAGCCTCGCGTCCTCGATCGCGGGCGGTGCGGCCGCGTAGTTGTCCGCCGGGTCGAGGTCGGTTCCCGGCGGGACGATCTCGTCGATCCGGTCGAGGATCTCGTCCGACAGCTCGATGTCCGACAGTTCGGTACGGGGCAGCCGTGTGTGAGACAGCCCGGTGTGAGGCAGCCCGGTCCCGGCACCATGGAGAAGCCCGTCCAGCTGTTCCTGTGTACGGGGACCGATCAGGACCGTGGAGACCGCCGGATGCGCGCGTACGAAGGCGATCGCGAGCTGCGGCAGCGTCATCCCCGCCTCCTCCGCGAGCACCGTGAGCCGGGCGAGCGCCGCGGCCTTCAGCGCACCGGCCGGAGTGGACGTGTCGTAGTGCGACGGGAAGACGGACGACATCAGCCTGGCCCGGTGGGTGGCCGGGAGGTCCGCCCGCCCGGAGAGCCAGCCGCTGTTCAGCGGACTGAAGGTCAGCACACCCAGTCCGTGGCGGAGCGCGGTCGGGAGCACGGCGGCCTCCGGCCTGCGGGTGAAGATGGAGTACATGGGCTGCTCGGTCAGGAACCGGTGGGATCCGCGCCGCTCCGCCGTCCACTGCGCCTCGACCATCATCTCCGCAGGGAACATGGACGATCCGAACGCCCTGATCTTGCCTGCCTGTACGAGGTCGGACAGCGCGGCGAGCGTCTCGCCGGTCTCGGTCCGGTGGTCGGGCCGGTGGATCTGGTAGAGGTCGATGTAGTCGGTGCCGAGCCGGCGGAGGCTGTCCTCGACCGCGCGTACGATCCACCGCCGTGAGCCGCCCCGCTGGTTCGGGTCGTCGCCCATCGGCCGTCCGAACTTCGTCGCGATGACCAGGCCGTCCCTGCGGCCCTTGACGGCCTTGCCGACGATCTCCTCGGACTCGCCCCTGGAGTAGACGTCGGCCGTGTCGATGACATTGATCCCGGCGTCGAGCGCGCTGTGGATGATACGGATCGCGTCCCCGTGGTCCGCGTTGCCCAGACTCCCGAACATCATCGCGCCGAGCGCGATCTCGCTGACGGATATTCCGGTCGACCCGAGGGTCCTGCGCTTCATTACGTCATGCCTCCGGCGCTTCGCTTGCAGATTCCCCACCAGCCAACACGCCGCCCCCGCCCGTCCGGTAGACGAATCCTGCCGCCCGCTTGCACGATCCTGCCGACATTGCTCTAATCCCGCCATGACAGTCGCGCCAGTACCAGAGGGGGCAGCACCGGACGCGCCGGCACCGGATGCGGCAGCACCACCCGGATCCGCGGCGCGGACCGCGGAACTTCTCGGTGAGCTACGGACGCTGATCGTGCGCCACGCAGGCCGCGGCCCGCAGCTGAAGACGGAGATCCTGGACGGCGTGGCCATCACCTGCGCGTACCGTCCCACCCTCCCGGTGAGCGCGATGGCGGAACCGTCGCTCGCGGTCGTCGGCCAGGGCGTCAAGCGCACGATCCTGAACGGCGTGCCCCACGACTACCGGGCGGGGCAGTACCTCGTCGTGTCGGTCGACCTGCCGGTGACCGGTCAGGCGCTCGAAGCCGATGAGGACGAACCCTTCGTCGTCTTCAGCATGACGCTGGACCCGGCGGCGATCGCACCGCTGCTCCTGGAGACCGGCAACACCACGAAACCGCCCGCCTTCACGGGCCTCGCGGTCAGCGACGCGACGCCCGAACTGCTCGATCCGGTCGTCCGGCTGCTGCGCCTGCTGTGTCGCCCGGACGACCTCCGGGTGCTCGCACCCGGCATCGAACGGGAGATCCTGTGGCGTCTCATCACCGGTGACCAGGGCGCGCTGGTCCGCCAGATCGGCCTCGCCAACAGCAGCATCGCGCACATCTCCCGCACGATCCGCTGGATCCGCCGGCACTACGACGAACCGCTGCGCATCGCGGACCTCGCCGACCTGGCCGGTATGAGTCCGTCGGCCTTCCACCGGCACTTCCGCTCCGCGACCTCGATGACCCCGATCCAGTTCCAGAAGCAGATCCGGCTGCGGGAGGCGCGCGCCCTGCTCCTGACAGGACCGGTGGACGTCGCGGACATCGGCCACCGGGTGGGCTACGGGAGCCCGTCCCAGTTCAGCCGCGAGTACCGCAAGGCGTTCGGCGCCCCGCCAGGCCGGGACGCGGCCCGGCACGCGGAGCACGGCTGACGGACGCACGGCCGCCGGAACAGCGCACTCCCGACGAACTAGCCGCGCACCCCGTACACATGGGGGGTCGTGGTGGTGAGCGCGGCGAAGCCCAGCCGCTGGAGGATCGGGCGGCTGTCGTCGGACGCGTCGACCTGGAGGAGGCGGACGCCGCGTGCGGCGGCGATTCCCGCGCGGTGGGCGACCAGGGCGCGGTAGATGCCGCGACCACGCCAGGCCGGGGCCGTGCCGCCGCCCCAGAGACTGGCGAAGCCGGTGCCCGGACAGAACTCCATCCGCGCCGCGCAGACCGGTTCGTCACCGGCCATCGCCACCACCGCGGCCAGCGAATCCGGGTCATCGGTCAGCCGGTTCAGCACCTGCTGGTGGATCCGTGAACCGTCCTCGCCGAACGCCGCCTCGTGCGCGCGTGTCATGAGAGCCACCCCGGCCGCATCGGTCACGGGACGCAGCTCCACCCCTGCGGGCAGCCGCACCTCGGTCGGCAGCGACCGGACCTCGGCGACCATCAGGGTCTCCGGCGGCTCGGGTGTGAACCCGGCCGCCACGAGCCGGTCCGCCAGGTCGGCCGGGCGGTCGTGGGCGTACAGCTTCCACTCGAACTCGCGGTTCAGCGCGGTGAAATGCCGGACCTCCCCGGCGATCGCCGCATCGGCGGTGGCCGAGTCGAGCCCGGACCAGACGACACCGTTCCAGCTGTCGGCGTCCGGACCGGTCTGCCGCACGACGTCGCCGACACGTTCGACCACGCTGCCGGGGCCGTCCGGGGGAGCGTCCCGCCGCATCCGAAGGTCGAACTCCGCCCGTACCGCTTCGAGATCCATCCGGTCACTCAACAACGGGGCCCCACGGGCCGCAACCGGGTTTCTCCGCAACAGATCCGCAAAGTGCCTTGTGCAGTCCATGTGATGCGCGTAGACATCCAGTGACCTGCAGTTCACCAACAGAACCGGAGCAGACGCGTATGCCCTCCAGACTCGCCAGGATCTCCGCGTGTACGGTCGCCCTCGCCGCGGCCGGCAGCGCCCTCTACGGCATCGGCGTCGCCACCGCCGACAATTCAGTACCGCGGACGGACCGGGAGATCCCCAACGTCACCAAGGTCGAAGACAGCATCAACGCCTACTACGGCGGTACGGCGGACGCCTCGGGCGCCTACCAGGCCTCGCCGAAGAGCAACTACGCCAAGCAGGTCGAAGGCATCGAGGCGCGGGCGAAGCGGCAGATCGCCGGGGCCGCCCACCGCACCGGCCACGGCCGCAAGCCCGCCATCGTGCTGGACGTGGACGACACGACGCTGCTCACCTACGACTACGAGAAGAAGAACGGCTTCGCCTACAACGCAACCGCCTTCAACGACTACGTCCAGAGCGCGCGGTCGATCGCGGTCTTCGGGATGTCCGACGTCGTCAACTACGCCGCGAAGAAGGGCGTTACGGTCTTCTTCCTGACCGGACGTGACGAGACGCAGCGCACCGCTTCGGCCACCAACCTGACCCGGGCCGGATACCAGGTGCCCGTGGACAGGTCCCACTTCTACCTCAAGGACCCGAACGCGGCCCCGCCCTATCTGAGCTGCGGTACGCCGAAGTGGACCTGCACCACGGTCCAGTTCAAGGCCGGGACGAGGAAGCACATCGAGTCGCTCGGTTACGACATCGTCGCCAACTTCGGGGACCAGTACTCCGACCTCAGCGGCGGTTACGCCGACAAGACGTACAAGATCCCGAACCCGATGTACTTCCTGCCGTGACCGGACCGGTCCCGCGCTGACAGCCGCCGGGGGAGGGGCCGCTCCGTGCCCGCTCCTCCGGCGACGGGGAACGGACTCGCCTGCGCCGTCAGGGCGTCAGCTCGTCAGGTCGTTGGGGCTGGAGCCGCGCGCCGCGCCCTGACCGTCTCGTACCGCAGCGCCACGCCCGTCACGACCGCGCCGGTTCCCTCCCACAGCCCCACACCCAGGAACCCGGAGGGCGCGCGGCCGGACACGACGGCCGTGGTGAAGACCGCGAAGGTCAGCAGCCGGAACGGCACTGTCCAGCGGAAGAAGCCCTTCCAGTCGGCGGCGGCAGCCAGTACGTAGTACACGCCCATGTTCACCGCGGCCATCGAGGAGGCCGTGATGAAGGTCCGGGTGTAGTCGGACGCCGGGCGGCCGGCGGCGGGGGCGGCGAAGCCCATGGTCTTCAGCAGCGCGTCGGGGGAGATCAGACCCACGGCTCCCAGGACGGCGGCGAGCACGCCGAAGACGGCCATGGTCCAGCCGGACGGGGAACGGGGCAGTCGTATGACCATGGCGGCACCCTACGGCCCGGCGCGCCTGCCGGGGGCCGTAATGGATCAACGTAAAGGATCACCGGACTGGACGACCGGACTGGATGACCGGACTGGATGACCGAACGGGATCTCCGATCGGGACCACCGATCGGCTGTCACCGGCCGGCTACTTCAGCGCCGCCGCCATCATCTTCTGGGCGACAGGCCCCGCCAGGCCGTTGCCGCTCACCTCCGCACGGGCCGCGTCCGAGTCCTCGACGAGCACCGCGACAGCCACCTCCTTACCGGTCGACTTGTCCTTCGCGTACGACGTGAACCAGGCGTACGGCGCCTTGTCGTTGTTCACACCGTGCTGGGCCGTGCCGGTCTTGCCGCCCACCACGGCGCCGGGGACCTTCGCGCTCGAACCCGTGCCCTGCTCGACGACCGTCTGCATCGCACTCTGGAGCTGGGCCGCCGTGGACGACGAGACGATCCGCTTGCCCTGGTCCTTCCCGTAGGACTGGAGGGTGTTGCCGTCGCCGTCCGTCACCTTGGAGACCATGTGGGGGTCGGCCATCACCCCGTCGTTCGCCAGGGCGGACGTCACCATCGCCATCTGGAGCGGGGTGGCCGTCACATCGAACTGGCCGATGCCGCTCAGCGCCGTCTGTGCCTTGTCCATGTGCGAGGGGTAGTTGCTCGGCCAGGCGCGCACCGGCACGTCCTGCTTGGAGTCGTTGAAGCCGAACTTCTCCGCCATCGCCTTCACCTTGTCCTGGCCCAGGTCGTCGGCCACCTTGGCGAAGACGGTGTTGCAGGAGTATTCGAGGGCGGTGCGGAGCGTCGCGTTCTTGCAGGGGTCCGATGCGCTCTCGTTCGTGAGGTCCGTGGTCGTGCCCGGGAGCCGGTAAGGGTCGGGGCTGTCGGTCTTCTCGTCGATCGACGAGAAGAGCCCGTCCTCCAGCGCGGCCGACGCGACCACCAGCTTGAAGGTCGACCCCGGGGGCAGCGGCTGGCGCAGCGCCCGGTTGAGCATCGGCTGGTTCTTGTCGGTGGTCAGCTGCTTCCAGGCGTCGCCGTCCGTCGTACCGCTGATCTTCGACGGGTCGTAGGACGGCGTGGACACCATCCCCAGGATCTGGCCGGTCTTCGGATCGATGGCGACGGCGGCGCCCTTCTTGCTGCCGAGCGCTTCGTACCCCGCCTTCTGCACGGAGGGGTCGATGGTCGTCAGGACGTCACCGGGGGCGGTCTGCTTGCCGGTGAGCGCGTCGATCGGGTTCTTCAGCCGGCTGTCCGTCCCGTCGAGGACGTCGCTGTAGATCCCTTCGAGCTGCGTCGACCCGTACGCCTGCGAGCTGTACCCGGTCACGGCCGAGTACAGGTCTCCGTCGGCGTATGTCCGCTTGTAGGCGAGGTCGCCGCCGTCCGTCCGCTTCGACCCGGTGACCGACCTCCCTCCCACGATGATGTCGCCCAGCGGCTTCGCGTACTGCGCGATGGCGGTCCGCCGGTTGTTCTTGTTGTCTGCGAGGGCCTTGCTCTCGTACGTCTGCACCCAGGTCGCCCGCACGAGCAGAGCGAGGACCAGCAGCAGGCAGAAGACCGAGGCGCGCCTGATTGTCTTGTTCATCCCGTGTGAGGACGAGTGGGGCGGGCGGAACCGTTCCTTTCCGGCGGATTTCTCAGCGATCTCTCATCTGCCGGGCCGCCGGGCCGCCGGGTTGCCGGGCTGCCGTACTTCCGGCCGTCGTGGCTCAGAGCCGCCGGGTGGCGAGGGTCAGCCGGTCGCGGGCGTCGAAGAGCGCGTCCTTGACCATCTGCTCGTGGGCCGGGGTGAGCCTGGCCACCGGTACCGAGCAGCTGATCGCGTCGCGGGCCGGGGTCCGGTACGGGATCGCCACGCCGAAGCAGCGCAGCCCCAGCGTGTTCTCCTCGCGGTCCACGGCGTACCCCTGCTCGCGGACGAGGTGCAGCTCCTCGATGAGCTTCTCGCGGTCGGTGATGGTGTGCTCGGTCAGCTGCGGCATGGTCTCCGGCAGCATCTTGCGGACCTGCTCGTCACTGTGGGTGGCGAGCAGCGCCTTGCCCAGTGAGGTCGAGTGCGCGGGCAGCCTGCGGCCGACCCGGGTGAAGGGGCGCAGGTAGTGCTGCGACTGCCGGGTGGCCAGATAGACCACGTTGGTTCCGTCGAGGCGGGCGAGGTGGATGGTCTCCGTCGTGTCGTCGGAGAGCCGGTCCAGGGTGGTCCGGGCCGCCGCGACCACCTCGTCGCCGTCGATGTACGACGTACCGACGAGCAGGGCGCGTACGCCGATGCCGTACCGGGTGCCGGTCGCGTCGGTCTCCACCCAGCCCAGCTCCACCAGTGTGCGCAGCAGCATGTAGAGACTGGACTTGGGGTAGCCGACCGCCTCCTGCACGGCCGCGAGCGAGTGCATACCGGGGCGCCCGGCGAAGTACTCCAGCAACTCGACCGTCCGCACCGCGGACTTGACCTGCGCCCCACCTGCTGCCTCGGCAGTCGACATTCGACCCTGCCCCTCTTGTCAATGCTGAACGCGCGTTATTAGAGTTCCAGGAGAAATTCATCATCAGGAACAGTGTTCAGAATACCGAACAACTTTACCGAACAACTCGTTGTGCGGCAGTGGTTTGCGGCAGTGGATCTGGAAGGACGTTCGCGGTGGCAGCAACACCAGTCTGGAGTGTCGACCCCCGAACCGGGAAGCAGCGCGAGCAGGTCGCGCTGGAGGCCACGACGGCCGAGGTGGACCAAGTGGTCCGCGCCGCCCACGCCGTGTGTGCGTCGCTCGCCGACCGCAGGATACGGGCGGCCCTGCTGCGCACCGCCGCCGACCTGCTCGACGAGGCCGGGCCCCATGTCATCGAGGCCGCCGACGCCGAGACCGCGCTCGGTCCCGGCCGGCTCACCGGTGAACTGGCCCGCACGACCGCGCAGTTCCGGGCCTTCGCCGACGTGATCGACGAGGGTTCGTTCCTCGACATCCGCATCGACCACCCGGACGCCGCCGCGACCCCGCCCCGGCCCGACCTGCGCCGGTACAAGCTGCCGCTGGGCGTCGTCGCGGTGTACGCGGCGAGCAACTTCCCGCTGGCCTTCTCGGTACCGGGCGGCGACACCGCGAGCGCACTGGCGGCCGGCTGCCCGGTCGTGGTCAAGGCGCACCCCGACCACCCCGCGACGTCCGAACTGTGCGCCTCCGTGCTGCACCGGGCCGCCGAGCAGGTCGGTCTCGACCCCGCGGTGGTCTCCGTGGTGCACGGCTTCGACGCCGGAGTGGCGCTCGTCAAGCACCCGCTGGTCTCCGCCGCCGGTTTCACCGGCTCGCTGCGTGGCGGCCGCGCCCTCTTCGACGCGGCTGCCGCCAGGCCGGTCCCGATCCCCTTCCACGGCGAGCTGGGCTCGCTCAACCCGGTCGTGGTGACGGAGGCCGCGGCCGCCGAGCGCGCCGAGGAGATCGGGGCAGGGCTCGCGGGCTCCGTCACACTCGGCACCGGCCAGTTCTGTGTGAAGCCCGGCTTCGTGCTCGCGCCCACCGGGCCCGGCGGCGACGCCCTGGTCAAGGCCCTGACCGCCGCGGTCAGCGACAGCGAGGCCGGTGTCCTCCTCGACCACCGGATGCGCGACAGCTTCCTGACGGGCGTACGCGAACGGGCCGCCCTGACCGGGGTCGACGCCCCGGTCACGCCCGGGGCGGGCGGCGAGCACACCGTCAGCGCGGGCTTCCTGACACTGCCCGCCGCGCTGCTCGCGGCGGACGGCGAGCACGATCTGCTCCTGGAGGAGTGCTTCGGACCGGTCACGGTCGTCGCACGCTACGGATCCACCGACGAGATCACCGCGGTGCTCTCCCGGCTGCCGGGCAATCTGACGGCGACCCTCCAGGTCTCCGCCGCCGAGGCCGCGGGCGAGGGCACCGCCGCCGCCCTGCTCGACGAGCTCACCCCGCTCGCCGGGCGGGTCCTGGTCAACGGCTGGCCCACCGGGGTCGCGGTCGCCCCCGCCCAGCACCACGGTGGCCCCTACCCGGCCACCACCTCCACCTCCACCTCGGTCGGCGGCACCGCCATCGAGCGCTGGCTGCGCCCGGTCGCGTACCAGAGCACGCCCGACGCGCTGCTCCCGCCCGAACTGCGCGAGGCCAACCCGCTGGGCCTGCCCCGCCGCATCAACGGGCTGCCCGAGTGACCCGGCTGCCCGAGCTGCCCTTCCCGCTGTTCCCGGAGGGCCCGCAGACCCCCTGGTCGTACGCGGAGGGGGCGCTCTCGGTGCGCGCCGGAGCGCGCGAGGACCTGTTCGTGCCCCCGGCGGGCGACTCGCTCGACCCGGCGTCGGACGCGCCCAGGCTGGTCGGCACGCCACCGCCCGGCGACTTCCAGCTGATCGCCAGGGTGGCGGTCGGCTTCGCCGGCGCGGGGGACGCCGGCGCGCTGTACCTGGAGACCGGCAAACGGGAGTGGGCCAAGCTCTGCTTCGAACTCTCCCCGGACACCCCCACCATCTGCTCGGTCGTCACCAGGGGGCACTCCGACGACGTCAACTCCTCGGTGGTGGAGGGCGACAGCGTCTGGCTCCGGATCAGCCGGACCGGGAAGGCCTTCGCGTTCCACGCGTCGGCCGACGGTGAACGCTGGACCTTCGTACGGGTCTTCGCACTCGGCGACGGACCGGCGGAGACCGGCGCCCGGATCGGCTTCCTGGCCCAGTGCCCCGAGGCGGACGGCTGCGCGGTGACGTTCGACTCCCTCGTCTACCGGGACCGTGCGCCCAAGGGGCTGCGCGACGGGAGCTGACGCCGGGGCCGGGCGGGACCGCGTTCGGCCCCGCCCGGCGGACCGGCCTCACCGCCAGCGCCTGTCGGGCCTCTTTCAACCGCACTGCAACCGCGCGGTGATCAGCCGGCGTCCTTCCCGCCATGACATCCGTTGCTCTGATCCGCCCGGCCCGCCCGGAGGACATCGACACCATCGCCGCACTCCACGCCGCGGCCCGTGCCACGTACTACGAAGGCCGGATACCGGTCGAGGAGTACGCCGGCCCCGAGGTGCACGCGCAGGTGCGGGAGGGGTGGGTCGGCGCGATCGGCCGGCAGGACGGCGGGGTGCTCTGCGCCGAGGTCGCGGGCATCGTCGCCGGGGTCACGTCGTTCCGGGTCTTCAACGGGGCCATGACCCTCATGCAGTTCCACGTCGACCCGGCCCGCTGGAGCCGGGGGATCGGCGGCGCCCTGCACGACGCGGTCGTCGCCGCCTGGCAGCGGGACGCGGTGCCCGAGGCGCGGCTCGAAGTGTACGAACACAATCTGCGCGCCCAGCGGTTCTACGCCCGCCACGGGTGGCTGCCGGCCGAGCCGGCGGTCAGCGACCCCGACAGCGCGCACATCTCGCTGCGGCTGGAGATCCCGGCCGTCCTGGCCCGGAGCTGAGAGCGGGGCACCCCTCCCGGTGGTGGGGGCGGCGTGACGTCATCCCCGGTCGCCCGGGGCTGACGCCTGCTGCGGCGGCCGGTGGATGTCGAGGTGCGGAGGGGTGCCGGTCAGCGGCAGTTTGTGCACGAACGCGCGTCGCAGGGCGTGGTACGGCGCCTCCGGATCGCCGAAGGTGCGGGCCATCCGCGCCAGTTCGTCCTCCCGGTGGGCCGCCAGCGGCATGACCTCCTCCTCGCGCTCCAGCTCCGCCTTCTTGGCCGCGGCCCGCGACTGCGCACCGGAGGACGACGCGAGGAGCGCCGCGAGCCGGATGACCGTGCCCGGGAAGTCCTGCGGGCCGCACTCGACGATCCGGTCCACCAGGCCGATGCGCTGCCCGGCGGCCGCGCTGACCGGCAGCGCCCGCCGCATCAGCTCCCCGGCGACCTCCGCACCCGCCCGGTGCGGCAGCGTGCGGGTCCAGTACTCGGACCCGTACAGGCCCATCAGCCGGTAGTGCGGGTTCAGCACCGCGCCCGCCCTGCACCAGACCTCGTCCGCCGCCAGGGCCAGCATCGCCCCTCCGGCGGCGGCGTTGCCGCCCACGGCGGAGACCACCAGACGGTCGGTGGTCGTCAGAACGGCCTCCACCAGGTCGTCCATGGCGCTGATGTTGGCCCAGGACTCCGCCGCCGGATCGGTGGCCGCCTCGATCACGTTGAGATGGATGCCGTTGCTGAAGAAGTCCCGGCCGCCGCCCAGCACCAGGACCGAGGTGGGCCGGGCCAGAGCGGTCCGGTACGCGGCGAGCAGCCGCTCGCAGTGCGCTGTGCTCATCGCGCCGCCGGGGAAGGAGAACGTCAGGAACCCCGCCTGCCCCTCCTCCCGGTACCGGATGTCGCTCCAGGTGCGGAAGTTCTCGTCCGGCCGCAGAGGCGCGGGGAGTTCGGGCAGTTCCGGGAGCCGGTCGCCGAGCGCGCTGACGGCGGGCAGTTTGTACGTGGGCGGCTGCCCGGAACCGCGCCGGGGCCGCAGCTCCGGGATCCACACCGCCCCGTCGGCCGTCGCCCGGCAGACGGCGCCCGCCCGGGTGGCCAGCAACTCCCCCGGCCGGCCGCGCAGTTGGTCCTCGGGATGACCCCCGTACAGGAACCACTCGGCGCCGAGCAGTTCGTCCCGTACTCCGGGGTTCGAGTCGGCGGCACGCAGCTTGCGTACGACCGCCGCGGTGGAATCCGCCCGCCAGTCGATCCGCCGCTGCTCCTGCCGGAGAAAGGGCCGGGTGCCGATGCTGCGCTGCCGCGCCTGGTGCGTGGGCTCCTGCTGCTGTGGTTCGGGGGAGTACGTGCCTGACGCGAAGCGCTCCACGGCCAGCAGCACGGCCCGCAGCGCCGCGTCGGAGATCTCGTTGCGGTAGAGATCGCTCTTGCCGACCGGGGGTACCGGGCACTCGGCGGTGGCCCAGACGTCACCGGCGTCCATGACCGCGCCGGCCTGCAGAACGGTGACCCCCCACCGGGCCACGCCCTCGTGGATCGCCCAGTCCAGGGAGGAGGGCCCCCGGTCCCCGACGGGTCCCGGATGCACGATGAGGCAGGTGTGCGCCGACCAGATGTCCTGCGGGACAGCGGTCTTCAGCAGCGGGGCGACGATCAGCTCGGGCCGGTGCCGGCTGATGGCCTCCCGCAGCGCCGTGTCGTGCAGGGCGGGGTCCGGCAGCGCGATGGCGACGGCCACCGTGTGGCCGTGGTCCCGCAGCTCGGCGTGCACACGCTGTGTCAGGCTGTTGAAGGCACTCGCGACGAGCAGGATGTGCACGGCGGTCTCCCGGTGATCGGACGCTCCACGGCCGGGGCGGGGCCGGCCGCCTGCGATCGTCGGGCACCCGGACGGCGAGGGGCGGACGCCGGGCTGAGGTGTAGCCCGAAAGCGGAGCACCCTGGGCCATCTGCGGCGTCCGGCCGAGCCGGGTCCGCCCCGGCGCTGATGCGGTCCGCTGTCAGGAACCCGGCCGGCCCCCGCCGTCCCACCAGGGCTGCCTACTCGACGACGCGCACGGCGCCCGACGGGCAGAGCATGCCGGCCTCACGCGCCGCGGCGCGGTCCTCGTCGCCGGGATCGGCGGCCAGCACCTTCACGACACCGTCGTCGTCCTGGTCGAAGACCTCCGGCGCCGTCAGCGCGCACAGGCCCGCGCCCACACAGACCTCCCGGTCGGCCGTCACCCGCATTGCTGCTCCTTCCGCCGCGGTCACCAGGTGACCGGGAGTTCGTTGACGCCCTGGATCGTCGTACCCGGACGCAGGGTCAACCGGTCCACCGGCACCGCCAGCCGCAGGTTCGGCAGCCGGTCGAACAACGCCGTGAGGATGACCTCCAGTTCGAGGCGGGCCAGGTTCTGGCCGAGGCACTGGTGGACCCCGTAGCCGAATGCCAGATGGTGGCGGGCCTCGCGCCGCACGTCGAAGGTGTCCGGCTCCGCGAAGACCGAACTGTCGCGGTTGGCGATGGAGTTGGTGACGATGACACCCTCGCCGGCCCGGATGCACTGGCCGTCGACATCGATGTCAGCCGTCGCGATGCGTGCCCCGGCGATGTCCGCGATCGCCAGATAGCGCAGCAGCTCCTCCACCGCCCCCGGTACCAGCGATGGGTCGGCCCGCAACGCGGCGTACTGCTCGGGGTGTTCGAGCAGGGTGATGACGCTGAGAGAAGTCATCGACGCCGTCGTCTCGTGGCCGGCCACCAGCAGCAGGATGGCGGTCGACACCAGCTCCTCGCGGTCGATCGCGCCCTTCTCCAGCTGCTCCGTGACCAGGGTGCTCAGCAGGCCCGGCCGGCGCTCGCCGCGCAAGGAGTCCACCAGGCCGCCCAGATAGTCCTCCAGCTCGTCCCGGGCGGCACGCGTCCCCGCCACGTCCGTGGACTGGATCAGCCGCCTGCTGGCGTCCTGGAAGAAGTCGTGCTCGGCGTAGGGCACGCCGAGCAGCCGGCAGATCACCATGGACGGCACGGGCAGCGCGAACTGGCTGACGAGGTCGGCGGGCGGCCCGGAGGCGATCATCTCGTCCAGGAAGCCGTGCACGATCTGCTCCACGTCCTCCCGCATCCCCTTGATGCGCCGGACGGTGAACTCGCTGATGGTCATACGGCGCTTCGGCCCGTGCTCGGGCGGGTCGAGGCCGATGAAGGCCGGCCGGCGGTCCCGGAAGCTCACCACGCGCTCGGAGGTCGCCGGGAAGGCGTCGTCCGTCCGGTCGGACGACAGCCGGGGATCGGCGAGCAGCTTTCGCGCGGTGTCGTACCCGGTCACCAGCCATGCCTGCCGGCCGTCGTAGAGGGTGACCCGCTGCAGCGATCCCTCCCGCTCCCGGAGGTCGTTGTACTGGTCGGGAAGTTGGTAGGGGCAGGTGCGGTCGCTGGGAAAGGCGGGGGCGCCTGATGGGGGCGTCGTAACGGTCTCGGTCATCGTTCCCCTCGATGTACTCGACGCTTAAAGAACGGTCCGTTCTCTAATAAGGAGGCTAGGCTGACGCGCTCGGGGTCCACAACGGGTGTTTCGACAAATGGCTGGGAGTCATGCATCCAATCAACGGGGACGCGGCGGACCGTTCGGCCGGCGACCACCGCAGAAACCCTCGCCGCCGGGGCGAGGAGCTGGAGAACGCCATCCTGGCGGCGGTCCTCGACGAACTCGCCGAGGTCGGTTACGCCGGACTGACGATGGAGCGCGTGGCCGTAAGAGCCCGCACCGGCAAGGCCACCCTGTACCGGCGGTGGCCCAGCCGCGCCGAACTCGTCATCGACGCCTGCGCGGCCCGACGCCTGACCGAGGCGGATCTGCCCGACACCGGCGCCCTGCGCACCGACGTGATCGCCGTGCTGCGGCAGCTCTCCGCCAGGCTGGCCACCTCGCACGGCGACATCCTCCGCGGCCTGATCACGGAGGCCATGCACGATCCCGAGTTCGCCCGGCTGGTCCGCGAACGGGTCGGCCCCGCAGGCCCCGGACCGATCAAGAGTGTCCTGTTGCGTGCTGTCGCACGTGGCGAGATCGCGCCGTGGGTGCCCGCCTCACGGCGCGCCACCGTGGCGGTCGACCTGCTCCGCAACCACTATCTGCTCTACGGTGCCCCGGTCCCGGAGGACGTCATCGCCGAGATCGTCGACCACGTCTACCTCCCCCTCCTCCTCGCTCCACGGAGCGCCGTGCCGGACATCCC
Source organism: Streptomyces sp. NBC_00440 (assembly GCF_036014215.1). Taxonomy (NCBI): domain Bacteria; kingdom Bacillati; phylum Actinomycetota; class Actinomycetes; order Kitasatosporales; family Streptomycetaceae; genus Streptomyces; species Streptomyces sp. NBC_00440. The sequence goes on along the minus strand of NZ_CP107921.1, from coordinate 1,588,772 downwards.
CGCGGCCCCGCCGTCGACCGGTGCGGCCGGGGAGGCGTAGCCCGCGGAGGGTGCAGCCGTCCGCTGTCAGCGGCGCGTACTTCGCTCGCGCAACCCGGCGAGGGTCCGAAGCCGGGAATGGGCGGGTCCGTGCGCATGTTCACCAGGGTGCGCGGGGGCCTCCTGCGCCGTACGACCCTGGAGAGATGAAGAACATGCGCGTCGAGATCTGGAGCGACATCGCCTGCCCCTGGTGCTACGTGGGCAAGGCCCGGTTCGAGAAGGCCCTCGCCGGCTTCCCGCACCGTGACCAGGTCGAGGTGGTGCACCGCTCCTTCGAGCTCGACCCGGGGCGGGCGAAGGGCGATGCCGCGCCCGTCCTGGAGATGCTCAGCAAGAAGTACGGACTGAGCACGGAGCAGGCACAGGAGGCCGAGAACAACATCGCGGCCAACGCCGGTGCCGAGGGGCTCGGCTACCGCACGGAGGGCCGTGACCACGGGAACACCTTCGACATGCACCGGCTGCTGCACCTCGCCAAGGAGCACGGGCGCCAGGACGAGCTGATCGGGCTGCTCTACCGGGCGAACTTCGCCGACGAGCGGTCCGTCTTCGACGGCGACGCGTATCTGGTGGAGCTGGCCGTGGAGGCCGGGCTCGACGCCGACGCGGTCCGTGCGGTGCTCGCCGACCCTGGCGCCTACGCCGACGACGTACGCGCCGATGAGCGCGAGGCGGCTGAACTCGGTGCGAACGGCGTGCCGTTCTTCGTCCTCGACCGGGCGTTCGGAGTGTCCGGCGCCCAGCCCGCCGAGGTCTTCACCCAGGCGCTCGGCCAGGCCTGGGACGCCAAGCCCCGGCTCGCCGCGGTCGGCGGGGACGGCGAGGTCTGCGGCCCCGACGGCTGCGAGGTCCCGGCGACGGGCGACCCGGCCTGACCCTCCGGCTGCTCCGCCCCTGGTCACCGCCCGCCGAGAAGGTGCGCCGCGTCGTGGAAGGCGCGGCGCACCGCTGCGATGCCGTCCCCGTCCCGGCTGGGATGCACCCGGTTGGTGAGCAGCACCGCGTACCGTCCGGTCGCCGGGTCGACCCACAGGCTCGTGCCCGTGAACCCGGTGTGCCCGTACGAGTCCGGCCCGAAGGAGTCGCCGACGGGGGAGCCGGCCGGGTCCTGGCCCTGCCAGGCGAGCCCCCTGCGCAGCGCGAGACCGTCCGTGTGGCCCGCTGTCATCAGGGCGAACGTCGCGGGGCGCAGCAGCTCCCGCCCGCCGCCCGCCAGTGACCGGCCCAGCCGCTCCATGTCGCCCAGGGTGGCGAACAGACCGGCGTGGGCGGCCACCCCGCCGAGTACAGCGGCGTTCTCGTCGTGCACCTCGCCGCTCACCACCCGGCCGCGCCACGGGCAGTCCTCGGTGGCCACCGCGCGGGCCCGGCCCGCCGCGTCCGGGGTGAATCCGGTGTCCGTCAACCCCAGGGGTGCGCAGACCAGTTCCGCCACCAGCCGGTCCAGCGGGCGCCCGGTGGCGGCCTCCGCGATCAGCCCGAGCAGGATGAAGCCCTGCGAGGAGTACTCGACGCGGGTGCCCGGGGGAGCGGTCGGCGGCAGCTCCCGTACCGCGTCCAGCAGCGCCGCACGCGTCGGGCTCTCCCGGTAGAGCGGTACCCGGCCGGGCAACCCCGAGGTGTGCGTGAGCAGTTGATAGAGCGTCAGGTGTGATTTGTCGCCGCCCCGGTACTCCGGCAGATGCGCGCCGACCGTGTCGGTGAGCGCCAGGGCGCCCGCATCGATCAGGGCCATCACCGCGAGGCCCGCGACCGGTTTGGTCACCGATGCGAGATCCCACAGCTCGCTGCCGTCGAGCTCAGGACCGGCCCAGCTCCTGGTGCCGGTCCAGCCCCGGTCCAGCGGGCCGTCGGCGGTGCCGACCGACCAGGCGGCAGCCGAGTACACCCGGCGCTCCCGTCCGGCGGCGAGCAGGTCGGCCGGCCGGCCGGTGTCCGCCGCACCTCCCGCCGGCTCCGTACCCCCCGCTGGTTCCCTGCCCACCGCTGAGTCGGTGCCTGCCGCCGAGTCCATGCCTGCCGCGCTCATGTCCGGTCACCGTCCCATGCGGTCGTGCCTCCGACGACGCCCAGTGCGGGGCCGCTGCTGCCGAGGCCGGCCGAGACCGTACGGGCCGCCGCGCGCACCATCGGGCCGAACAGTCCGGCGCTCTCCGGATCCAGGGTGAACGTCAGCCCGGAGATGCCGATCGCGCCCACCACCCGCCCGTCCCCGTCCGTCACCGGTGCGGCCACCGCGCGGACGTCCAGCTCGTGGTACTCGTCGTCGACCGCGTAACCCCGCTCCGCCGTACGGCGCAACTCGGCCCGGATCGCGCGGGGTTCGGTGAGCGTACGGGAGGTGTGTGCGGTGAGCGGGGTCTCTTCGAGTACCGCTGCCACCTCCGGCTCCGGCAGCGCGGAGAGCATCGCCAGACCCGCCGCGGTGCAGTACAGCGGGGTCTCGCCGCCGGGCCGGGTGCTCAGCAGGTAGCCGCGCACCGGTTCGGACTGCTCCAGGTGTACGGCGGTGGTCCGGTGCCGTACCGCGTAGTACGCGAGCTGGCCGGTGCGGGTGCGCAGATCGGCCAGTGCCGGGCGGACCAGCCGGAGGTCGTCCCCGGTGTCCAGCGCGGCGGCGGCCAGGCCGAGCAGCCGGGGCCCCGCGCGGTAACTGCCGCCCTCCGCCGGCTGGGCGAAGCCGTACTCGGCCATCGTCCGCAGATGGCGGTGGACCGTCGGTTTGGTGAGTCCGGTGCGCCGCGCGATCTCGCCCAGCCGGTGCGGGCCGCCCGTCTGTACCAGTGCCTCCAGTACCTCCATCGCTTTGTCGACCGGGCCCTTCCCGGGCTCCTGCTCGCTCGATCGGGTGTTGACCGTGTTCGGCATGACGCCTAGCTTAACCCCATCGCATTCCATCTTCCGGAACGGAAGTGTTGTTCAATGGAACGAATACGTCAGGGGTGGGCCGTGGACCGCAATCACCCGTCCCGCCGCGACGTGGTGCGGCTCGGCGGTCTGCTCGTCCCGGCCGTCGCCGCCCCGGCTCTCCTGACGGGGTGTGGTGCCGACCCCGCGAGCAGCGCCGGCAATGTCCTGCGGGTCTCGCAGCCCGGCGACGCCACGACCATGGACCCGCAGAAACAGGGCGACATGGTGTCGATGAACGCCCTGATCAACATGTTCGACACGCTCACCACCCGGGGCCGCGACAACAAGCTGCACCCGCGCCTGGCGCTCTCCTGGACGGCCCGCTCCGAGCGGACCTGGAGGTTCCGGCTGCGCCCCGGCGTGAAGTTCCACAACGGCGAACCCTGCGACGCGGCCGCCGTGAAGTTCAGCATCGAGCGGCTGCTCGACCCGGCGACCAAGTCGCCCATCGTCGAGCTGCGTTACGTGAAGAGCGTGAGCGTCGTCGACCGGCTCACCGTGGACGTGCACACCACGCTGCACGACCCGATCCTGCCCGACAAGCTCTCCCTGTTCGGCGGAGTCGTCGTCCCGCCGCGCTATATCGCCGGTGCCGGGGACGAGGGATTCGCCAACCACCCCGTCGGCACAGGCCCGTTCACCTTCGTCAGCTGGCAGCGCGACCACCAGCTGCGGATGCGGGCCAACCCCGGGCACTGGCAGGGCAGGCCGAGCGTGGACGAACTGGTCTTCAGCCCGGCGCCCAACCCGTCCTCCTCGCTCGCGGCCCTCCAGAGCGGCGGCGTCGACCTCGTCACCGGGCTGACCCCCGACGCCGCCCAGCAGCTGGACGGGTACACCGGGGTGACGCTGGACAGCTACCCCGGCATCCGCACCTCGTACCTCTCGCTGAACACCCTGGACGGCGGCCCGCTGGGCGACCACCGGGTGCGGCAGGCGCTCAACCACGCGATCGATGTCCCGCTGCTGATCAAGGCGGTGCTGGGCGGCAAGGCCCGTGAGGTCCCCGCGATGATCCCGCGCGGCGCCTTCGGCTTCGACCCGTCCGTCAAGCCCTTCACCCGCTCGGCGGCGAAGGCCCGCGCACTGCTTGCCGAAGCCGGATACCCGCACGGCTTCTCCACCACGCTCACCGCGTCCAACGTCGACTCCAACGTCGCCGAAGCGCTCTCCGGACTCCTCGCCCGCGCCGGGGTGCACGCCCGCGTCGCCCTCCTCGACCCCGGTACGTACGCGGCCCGGCTCACCTCCGACGACCACGGCGCGCTCGGCCCGATGTATCTGGCGGCGAGCACCGTCTGGACCCTCGACGGCGAGAGCATGCTCCAGTCCGTCGTACGCAGCGACCGCAGGCAGAGCCGCTGGCACTCCAAGGAGGCCGACCGGCTCATCGACACCGAGGAGCTGTCGGTCGACCCCGCGGAACGCGCCCGCGCCTTCTCCGACCTCCAGCGGCTGATGCGCGAGCAGGCGCCCTTCGTCTTCCTCTACCAGCTCGACAACATCCTCGCCCGCAACGCGCGGCCCCGGTGGAAACCGGGCGTCGTGGGCTCGCTGGCCATGCAGAACGCGGAGGTCACGGTATGAGCGACCTGTCCCTCCGGGAACCGGACACGACGACGCCCGGCCCGGCCCGCCGTACCGCCCGCGACCGGACCCGGCTGCTGCGCGGCGTCCTGGTGCGGCTGGGCACCGCACTGCTCGTCCTGCTGTGCACGGCGACCGTCTCGTTCTTCCTGGTCCGGCTCTCCGGCGACCCCGTCAAACAGCTGCTCCCGCCGGACGCCACCGCACACCAGGAGACCGTGCTGCGGGCGAGCCTCGGACTGAACCGGCCGCTGCTCACCCAGTACCTGGACTTCCTGTGGGGGCTGCCCCGCCTCGACTTCGGGAACTCCCTCTTCTACAACGAACCGGTCAGGACCGTCCTGGCCGACCGGCTGCCCGCCACCCTCCAACTCGCGGGCGCCGCACTGGTGGTGACCCTGGTCATCGCGGTCCCGGCCGGGATCTTCGCGGCCATGCGCCGCGGCCGGGCCTCCGACCGCGGAGTGATGACCGGAGTGCTGCTCGGACAGTCCACCCCGCCCTTCTGGGTCGGCATCCTGCTGATCCTGGTCTTCGCGGTGGGACTGCATGTCCTTCCGGCGTCCGGATACGGCACCTTCGCCAACCTCGTACTCCCCGCGGTCACCCTCGCCGTCTACTCCATCGCGGTCGTCGCCCGGCTGCTGCGGTCCTCGCTGATCGACGTGCTCTCCTCCGACCACATCCGTACCGCGAGGGCCAAGGGGTTCGGCCCGGTCAAGGTGGTGCTCAGGCACGGGCTGCGCAACGCGTCGCTGCCCGTGATCACGGTGGTCGGCCTCGAAGTGGGCAGCCTGCTCGGCGGCGCGATCCTCACCGAACAGGTCTTCTCCTGGCCCGGCGTCGGACAGCTGACGATCGAGGCCATCTCCAAACGCGACTTCCCGCTGGTCCAGGCAACGGTGCTCTTCTTCGCCGCCACCTTCGTCGTGGTGAACCTGCTGGTGGACCTCTCCTACAGCTTCCTCGACCCGAGGGTGAGGTCAACCAAGTGAGTCCGCTGCGCCCGGTGAGTCCCAAGAACACGACGAACACGCCGGACACGATGCCTGTTGCACCGCCGGCACCTCCCGCCCCGGCCGCGCCGCCGGCCCGCGGTCCCGGATCCGCCGCACTGCGGGCCCTGCTGCGCAACCGGCTCGCGGTCATCGCCCTGGCCGTACTCGCGGTCATGCTGATCGCCGCCGTGTTCGCCCCGCTCATCGCCCCCTGTGACCCGAACGCCCAGAACCTGCTGCTGCGGCTCCGGCCGCCCGCCTGGCAGCACGGCGGCAGCAGCGCCCATCTCCTCGGCACCGACCAGCTCGGCCGGGACATGCTGTCCCGCGTCATCTACGGCACCCGGGTGTCGCTCCTTGTGGGCGCGGGCGCCGCGCTCCTCGCCGGAGTCATCGGCACCGCCGTCGGGCTGGCCTCCGGCTACTTCGGCGGCTGGACCGACCGCGTACTGATGCGGCTGGCCGACGTCCAGCTGGCCTTCCCGGCGATTCTGCTGGCGCTGGCCATCGTCGGATTCCTCGGCTCCGGCCTCTGGTACGTGATCCTCGTGCTCGGCTTCACCGGCTGGGTCTCCTACGCCCGCGTCGTCCGCTCCGAGGTCATGTCGCTGCGCTCCCGCGACTTCATCACCGAGGCACGGGCCATCGGCGTCACGGACGCCACCATCATGCGCCGCCATCTGCTGCCCAACGTGATGGCGCCTCTCGCCACCATCGGCACCCTGCACATCGCCGCCGCCATCGTCGCCGAGGCGTCCCTGAGCTACCTCGGCCTCGGTGTCCCCAAGGAGACCGTCACCTGGGGCTCGATGCTCTCCGACGGACAGCTCTACCTGGGCACCTCCTGGTGGCTCGCCGTCTTCCCCGGAGCCGCCCTGATGATCACCTCGCTCGCTGTCAACATCACCGGCGACGCCCTGCGCGACGTCGCGGACCCGAAGGCGTACCGCCGATGAAGCCCACCCCCGCGCCCACCCCCGAACCCGCAGATCCGCTGCTCCGCATCAACGACCTCAGCGTCGACTTCCGGCTCGAAAGCTCCACCGTGCACGCCGTCCGGGGTGTCTCCCTGGAGGTCGACGCCGGGGAGACGCTCGCCGTCGTCGGCGAGTCCGGCAGCGGGAAGACGGCCACCGCACTCTCCGTACTGCGCCTCAACCCGGCGCCGCCCTGCGTCTACAGCGGCGGCGAGATCCTCTTCGACGGCCACGACCTGCTCGCGCTCTCCGAGAAGGAGCTCGGCCGGATCAGGGGCCATGACATCGCCATGGTCTTCCAGGATCCGATGACCAGCCTCGACCCGCTCCAACGGGTCGGCAGCCAGGTCGCCGAAGTGCTCAGGCACCACCGGGGGCTGTCCAGGTCCGAAGCCCGGGAGGCCGCCGTCGCGGCCCTGGACGAGGTCGGCATCCCCGACCCGGAACGCCGCTACCGGCAGTACCCGCACGAGCTCTCCGGCGGGCTGCGCCAGCGCGTGATGATCGCGACCGCGCTGGTCGCCAGGCCGCGGGTGCTCATCGCCGACGAGCCGACCACCGCCCTCGACGTCACCGTGCAGCGGCAGATCCTCGATCTCCTGGTCGAGCTGCGGCAACGGCACGGCATGGCCGTCGTCCTCATCACCCACGACCTCGGCGTGGTGGCCGAGACCGCCGACCGGGTCGCCGTCATGAACCGCGGCCGGGTCGTGGAGACCGGCGACGTCCTGGACGTCTTCGCGCACCCGGCGGACGACTACACCCGCCGGCTCCTGGACGCCACCCCCCGATTGGAGCCGGCATGACATCAGGACAAGGCAGTCCACTGCTCGAACTGGACGGACTGCGCAAGGAGTTCGGCAGCAGGCCGGTGAGCGTGGCGGTGGACGACGTGTCGCTGACGGTGTACGAGGGCGAGACCCTGGCCCTGGTCGGCGAATCGGGGTGCGGCAAGACCACGCTGACCAGGCTGCTGCTGCGGCTCATCGAACCCACCGCGGGCCGTGTGCGCTTCGCCGGGCAGGACCTCGGCGCCCTTACCCCGGCCCAGCTGCGCTCCGTACGGCGGGAGATGCAGGTCGTCCTCCAGGACCCGTACTCCAGCATGAACCCGCGGATGCGGATCGCCGACATCGTGGCGGAACCCCTGGTCACCCACGATCCGGCGGCACGCGGGCGACGCGGCAGGGCCCGCACCAGGGAGCGGGTCGGTGAACTCCTGGAGGCGGTCGGTCTGGACGCGGGTATCCAGGACCGCTATCCGCACGAGTTCTCCGGCGGTCAGCGCCAGCGCGTCTCGATCGCCCGCGCGCTCGCCATCGAACCCCGGCTCGTGGTGCTCGACGAACCCACCAGCGCTCTCGACGTCTCCGTGCAGGCCAGGATCCTCGATCTGCTCGCTGAGCTCCAGCAGCGGCTGGGCCTGACCTATGTCTTCGTCTCGCACAACCTGGCCGTGGTGCGCCAGGTCGCTGACCGGGTCGCCGTGATGCGCAGGGGCGCCCTGGTGGAGGTCGGCGACGCGGCCGACGTCTTCCGGCGCCCCCGGCACGAGTACACCCGCCGGCTCCTCGACGCGGTCCCCGACCCGGACCCGCGCACCGCACGCCGGACGGCGGGGCCCCGCAGGGAGAGCGCCGGGGCGGAGGCGGATCAGCGATGACCGGACCTGCCCCGGCGCTCGCCGACCTACAGCTGCGACAGGACGAGACCGGCCCCGCCGAGCAGCGCCACATCGTCCACGGCCGCCGGGCTGACCTGCACCCTCGGCAGTTCGGCGGCGCCCGACGCCCCGTCGGCGCTGTCGGCGCGCAGCCGCTCCTCGATCAGCGTACGGAACCGCTCGCCGCCCTCACGGGCCTCGCCGTGCAGCACGAAGAGGCCGGGGGCGAAGAGCTGCTGCACGTTCACCAGGCCCAGGGCCACGTTCCGCGCGTACTCCTCGACGACCCGGCGGGCCTGCTCGTCCGGCCGCTCCACCAGACCGGCCAGCGAAACGCGGTCGCCGAGCCCGGCCGCCCGCGAGCGCTCCCGCAGCCAGCGGGTGGTGGCCACCGTCTTCCAGCAGCCGCGGCGGCCGCAGGTGCATGGGTCGCCGCTGGCCGACACCGTCATATGGGCGCCGCTGCGGCCCCCGGGCGGTGCCAGCACCTCACCGCCGTAGAGGATGCCCACCCCCAGCACCTCACCGGTCGAGACCGAGGCGAAGGTACGCCGCCCGCGCCCCGCACCGAACCAGCGGTCGCCGAGCACCTGGAGCCTGGCCCGGTGCTCGACCCGCACCCGCAGCCCGGTCAGAGCGCCCAGCCGTTCGGCCACCGGGTAGCCGTGCAGCGCCGGAACGTCGTTGACCTCGGTGATCAGGCCCGCCTCCGGGTCGACGAGGCCGGCGGCGGCCACCCCGACCCCGTCCGGATCATGACCGGCGAAGACCCGGGCCGCCCCGGCGAGTGCGGCGTCGATGTCGCGGGTCGTCGCCGCGCCCGCGTCGTACCTGGCCTCCTCCCGCTCCAGCACGGCGCCCGACATCGTCAGGACGGCCGCCGTGACCCGGCCGGGCACCAGCTCGACCGCGCCGAGCGTCCGCCGGGCGCCCGGCACGAGGGGGGCCGGAGCGGGCTCGGGCACCAACCGCAACGGAGAACGTCTCTGCACCATGCGCCGACTCTGCCACGGCGGAGTTTCGAGGAGGTAGCGCTGTGAGCCAACTGCAACCGAGCCAACCGCGGCCGACCGGCCAGGCCCGGCTGACCGAACTGACCTGGGGCGAGGTGCGCGCGGCCGGTGAGCACGGCATCGCCCTGCTGCCCATCGGGTCCCAGGAGCAGCACGCCGGACATCTGCCGATGGGCACCGACACCCTGCTCGCCGAGGCGGTGATCGACCGGGCGGGCGCCCTGCTCGCCGGGGAGCCGGACGCACCGGAACTCGTACGGCTGCCGGCCCTGCCCTTCGGGCACAGCCCGCACCATCTGTTCGCCGCCGCCGTCTCGCTCTCCGCCGCCACCCTGGGCGCGGTGCTGGACGACATCCTGGACTCGCTCGTGACCAGCGGATACCGCCGGATCATGGTGGTGAACGGACACGGCGGCAACGACGAGATCATGCGCCTCGCCGTGAAGCGGTTCGCGCTGCGCTCCGATGTGACCGTCGCCGCCTGCTCGTACTGGACCGTCACATCGGGCGCGGACGACGGGGGCAGGCCCGAGGTCACCCCCGGCCACGCCGGATGGTTCGAGACCTCGCTGATGCTGGCGGCCCACCCGGACCTCGTCCGTACGCCGGTACCGGCCCGCGCGCCCGTCGAGCCCCCACCGCTCTTCGACAACCCGCCGTACCCGGGGCTGACCGTGGAGCGCCACGGCGAGTGGGAGCGAGTGGGCGGTGCGACCGACGACGCGTCCGGCGCCGACGCGGAGCGGGGCACCCGGCTGCTCGACGACCGGGCCACCGGGCTGGCCCGCGCGATCCGCGCGTTCGACGCGGCGACCCGCTGAGCCGCCGGATCCCTGCACCGAGGCATCCCCGAAGAGCCCGATGCGAACCCGATGCGAGCCCTATGAGGGCCCGATGAGAACCCGATGAGGGCCCGATGCGAGAAAGAGAGAGCTGTGAAGATCACTGATGTCGACGTGTGGGTCGTGAACCTTCCGCTGGTGAATCCGTTCACCAGCTCGTTCGAGACCAAGACGGGCGAGACCCGCACGGTGGTGCGGATCCGTACCGACACGGGTGTCGACGGCTGGGGCGAGACGATGTGGGGCCGGCCGGTCGCGGCGATCGTCAAAGCGCTCGCGGCGGACCTGATCGGTACCAGCCCGTTCGCCCTGGAGAGCTTCCACCGCAAACAGCACATGGTGCCGTTCTTCCACGGCTACCTGGGATACGCGGCAATCGCCGCCCTGGACGTGGCCTGCTGGGACGCGATGGGCAAGGCCACCGGGCAGTCCGTCACCGACCTGCTGGGCGGCCCGGTACGCGACGAGGTCCCCATCACCGCACTGGTGACCCGCGCCGACGCGCCCGGAGTGGGCGCGGACGGGCTGCCGAAGGCGCTCGCCGAGCACACCGCACGGGTGGTGGCCGAAGGCGGCTTCGACGCGGTCAAGCTCAAAGGCACCAGGGACGTCGCCGGTGACGTCGCCATCCTGCGGGCCGTCCGCGAGGCCCTGCCCCGGGTGAATCTGCGGGTCGACCCGAACGCGGCCTGGTCGGTCCCCGACTCGGTGCGCGCCGGGATCGCCCTGGAGGAACTGGACCTGGAGTACCTGGAGGACCCCTGCGTCGGCATCGAGGGCATGAGCCAGGTGCACGCCAAGGTCCGGATCCCGCTCTGCACCAATATGTGCGTCGTCCGTTTCGAGGAGTTCGCCCCGGCGATACGCCTGAACGCCGTCGACGTGATCCACGGCGACGTCTACAAGTGGGGCGGCATCGCCGCGACCAAGGCGCTCGCGGCCCACTGCGAGACGTTCGGGCTCGGGATGAACCTGCACAGCGGCGGCGAGCTGGGCATCGCGACCGCGGCCCATCTGGCCGTCGTGTCCAGCACCCCGGTCCTGTCACGGGCGATCGACAGCATGTACTACCTGCACGCCGACGACATCATCGAGCCGCTGCACCTCGAAGGCGGCCGGCTGCGGGTGCCCACCGGACCCGGCCTGGGCGTCAGCGTGGACGAGGAGAAGCTGCGCCACTTCGCAGGGGTCAACGAGCGCGAAGGAGACCTGACCGGATGAGCCCGGCACCGGAAAACCACACAGACCAGCAGCCCGGACAGCGCAGCGGCGGCAAGCAGGCGGTGCACAGCGCGCACGCGCCACGCCCCGCCGGGGCCTACAGCCAGGGCGTGGTGGCCGGAGGATTCCTGTACACGGCGGGGTTCGGCCCGCAGGACCCGGCGACCGGGGAGGTACCCGGCACGGTCGGGGAGCAGACCGCCCAGGTGCTGCGCAACGTCCGGTCGGTCCTCGCCGAGTGCGGGCTGACCCTGGACGACGTCGTCAAGGTGACCGTCCATCTGGCCCGGCTCCACCGGGACTTCGCCGCATTCGACGCGGCGTACGGAGAGTTCTTCACGGCGCCGTACCCGGTGCGCACCACGGTGGGATCCGAGCTGATGGACATCCTGGTCGAGATCGATGTGGTGGCCTGTGCCGGTGAGTGAACACGGCCCGCACCGGGGGGAGAACCTGCGGGTCAGCGCCGTTCCATAAGGACCACTTGGAGGGCCCCGGCGCTGTCGCGCCATGGACGGTGCGCGGCCGGGGCCGCAGAGTGGAGCCCATGGAGACCTTGGCAGGCGCCGAGTTCGCGCCCGAGACGACATATCTGAACACCGCGAGCAGCGGTCTGCTCCCGGCCCGCACCGTTGCCGCGATCCACACCGCCGTGACGAGCGCGGCCGTGGGCAGGCAGGCCGACATGTTCGCCGATGTGGAGGCGTCCCGCGCCTCCTTCGCCCGGCTCGCCGGAGTCCCCGCCGCCCGTGTCGCGGCCGGGACTTCGGTCGCCGTCTACTGCGGGTTGATCGCCACCGCCCTCCCCGACGGGGCCGAAGTCCTGCTGGCCGAGGGCGACTTCAGCTCGCTGGTGAACCCCTTCGTCGTACGCGCCGGCCTCAAGGTGCGCTTCGCGCCGCTGGAGTCGATGGCCGAAGCGGTGCGCCCGGGCACCGCGCTCGTCGCGGTGAGCGCGGTGCAGTCGGCCGACGGCCGGATGGCCGACCTGGCGGCGATCCGGGCCGCGGCCCGTGCGCACGGCGCCCGCACACTGGTGGACGCGTCGCAGTCGGCGGGGTGGCTCCCGCTCGACGCCGCCGAGGACGACTACACCGTGGCCGTCGCCTACAAATGGCTGGCCTGCCCGCGCGGTATCGCGTTCCTGGTGGTCCCCGATGACCTGGGCGGGCTGGCGCCGGTGTTCGGCGGCTGGGTCGCGGGGGAGGAGCCCTGGAGCAGCTGCTACGGACCGGTGGCCGAACTCGCCCACTCCGCACGGCGGTTCGACGAGTCCCCGGGCCTCTTCTCGTACGCCGGAGCCCGGCACTCCCTGGCCCTGATCGAGGAGACCGGGCCGGCGGCGATCGGGCGCCACGACGTCGCGCTCGCCGACCGCTTCCGGGCCGGACTCGACCGGATCGGACAGCGCGCCGTCGCCGCTCCCGGCTCGGCGATCGTCGCGGCCCCGGGGCTCGGCCACCGCCGTGACGAGTTCGGCCGGGCGGGCATCGAACTCTCCGACCGCGCGGGCAACCTGCGCGCAGCCTTCCACCTCTACAACTCGGCCGCCGACGTCGACCGGCTCCTCGACGTGCTCTCCGGCTGAGCCCGGGAAGCACCGGCATACGCGGGAGGGGGACGGCACCCTGTGCCGTCCCCCTCCCGCGTACCTCAGATCACTTCACCGGAGTGAAGTCCCGCGCCCCGATGAAATCGGGCCGCCGGATCGGAGCCGAGAAGGGCTCCACCGCCGCGTTCTCCACGCTGTTGAACACGATGAAGACATTGCTGCGGGCGTACGGGGTGATGTTGTCACCCGAACCGTGCATGCAGTTGCAGTCGAACCAGGTGGCCGAGCCGGCCCGGCCCGTGAAGAGCCTGATGCCGTGGGCGTCCGCCATCCGCGTCAGCGCCTTGTCCGACGGGATGCCCGCGTCCTGCATCTGGAGCGACCGCTTGTAGTTGTCCTTCGGCGTCTCACCCGCGCACCCCAGGAAGTGCTGGTGCGAACCCGGCATGATCATCAAGCCGCCGTTGGTGTCGAAGTTCTCGGTCAGTGCGATCGAGACGGACACGGTCCGCATGTTCGCCAGACCGTCCTCGGCGTGCCACGTCTCGAAGTCCGAGTGCCAGTAGAAACCACTGGCTCCGAACCCCGGCTTGACGTTGATCCGGGACTGGTGGACATAGACGTCCGACCCCAGGATCTGCCGGGCCCGGTCCAACAGCCGCTCGTCCCGCACCAGTTGCGCGAAGACCTCGCTGAGCCTGTGTACCTCGAAGACCGACCGTACGTCCTGGGACTTCGGCTCGATGATGGAGCGCTCATCGGCGCGGACGTCCGGATCGGCGATCAGCCGGTCCAGTTCCGCGCGGTAGAGGGCCACCTCGTCGTCCGTGAGCAGATCGCCGACGGTGAGGAACCCGTCCCGCTCGAAGCCCTGGAGCTCCGGCTGCGCGATCGGGCCCGCCGCGCCGGGCTGCGACCAGACCACCGGGTCCTGGCGGGGGGTGGTCACTTCACTCGCGCCACGGGTGGGATAGAGGTCCGCCCGGATGTTGGACAGTACTTCGGTCATGGCTGTCAGGCCTCCTCGGTCAGCAGCGGGTAAACGCCGTTCTCATCGTGGTCCTCCCGTCCGGTGACCGGAGGGTTGAAGACGCAGACGCAGTGGAAGTCGGTCTTCGGGCGCAGAGTGTGCTTCTCGTGCCCGTTGAGCAGGTACATGGTGCCGGGCTCGATCCAGTGGACCTCGCCGGTGTCGTCGTTGGTGAGCTCGGCCTCGCCCTTGGTGCAGAGCACGGCCTCGATGTGGTTGGCGTACCACATCGATGTCTCGGTTCCCGCGTACAGGATGGTCTCGTGCAGGGAGAAGCCGACCTTCTCCTTGGCGAGGACGATGCGCTTGCTCTCCCAGGTCCCCGACTTCGACTTGATGTGGCGGTCGGTTCCCTCGACGTCCTTGAACGATCGGACAATCACTGTGACGTGAGCCTTTCTGTGTAGCCGGTGCGATGGTGCGTGGTGCGTCAGGCGGTCTCGCGGACGGAACGGGCCAGGATGCTCAGGCCCTCGTCCAGTTCTTCGGTGGAGACGGTCAGCGGCGGCAGCAGTTTGACGACCTCGCTCTCCGGGCCGGAGGTCTCGATCAGCAGCCCGAGGTCGAAGGCGCGGCGGGCGACGGCTGTGGCACGCGGCTTGTCCTCGAACTCGATGCCCCAGACGAGGCCACGGCCGCGGAAGCTCACGCCCGCTCCGTCATTCTCCTCGACGAGGGCCAGCAGCGCGCGCTCGACCTGCTCGCCGCGGGCCAGCGTCTGCTTCTCCATCTGGCCGTCGGACCAGTACGTCTCAAGGGTGGCGGTGGCGGTGACGAACGCCGGGTTGTTGCCGCGGAAGGTGCCGTTGTGCTCGCCCGGCTCCCACACGTCGAGCTCGCCCTTGAAGAGGCAGAGCGACATGGGCAGCCCGTAGCCGCTGATGGACTTCGACAGCGTGACGATGTCGGGGGTGATGCCCGCTTCCTCGAAGGAGAAGAAGCCGCCGGTGCGGCCGCAGCCCATCTGGATGTCGTCGACGATCAGCAGCATGTCCTGGCGGTGGCAGAGGTCCTGGAGCGCGCGGAGCCACTCGGCGCGCGCCACGTTGATGCCGCCCTCGCCCTGGACCGTCTCGACGATCACGGCGGCCGGCTTGTTGAGACCGGAGCCCTGGTCCTCCAGCAGACGCTCGAACCAGAGGAAGTCCGGGATCTGGCCGTCGAAGTAGTTGTCGAACGGCATCGGTGTGCCGTGCACCAGCGGGATACCGGCGCCGGCCCGCTTGAAGGCGTTGCCGGTCACGGCCAGCGAGCCGAGCGACATGCCGTGGAAGGCGTTGGTGAACGAGACGACGGACTCGCGGCCCTTGACCTTGCGGGCCAGCTTCAGCGCCGACTCGACGGCGTTGGTGCCTGTCGGGCCCGGGAACATCACCTTGTACGGCAGGTCGCGCGGGCGCAGGATCACGTTCTGGAAGGACTCCAGGAAGGCGCGTTTCGCCGTAGTGGCCATGTCCAGGCCGTGGGTGATGCCGTCGCGCTCGATGTAGTCGATCAGCGCGCGTTTGAGCACCGGGTTGTTGTGGCCGTAGTTGAGTGATCCGGCTCCGGCGAAGAAGTCGAGGTAGGTGTGGCCGTCCTCGTCGTGGAGGTAACTGCCCTGGGCCCGGTCGAACACGGCCGGCCAGCTGCGGCAGTAACTGCGCACCTCCGACTCAAGGGTCTCGAAGACACTCAGGGCGGGCGGGGTGATGGTCACAGCAATCTCCTGGGGGTGAGGGATGTCAGTCAGGCCGAGACGGGGCTGATGCGGTACAGCACTTCCGGCTGGTGCGTCCCTTCGGGGAACAGTCCGCCGTCGAAGAGCACTTCACGTTCCACTGCCGCCCCGTGACGCTCTGCGAACGAGCGGAACAGGCGGTCGGACGCGGTGTTGTCCGGAGAAATGGTGGTTTCCAGCTCCCGGACCACTCCCCTGGCGGTCACCTTGGCGACCAGCCCGTCCAGCAGTACGCCGGCGAGGCCCTGGCCGCGGTATGTCTGGTCGACGGCGACCTGCCAGACGACGAGGGCTTCGGGACGGTCGGGGCGGACATATCCGGTGACGAAGCCGATGGGGGCACCGGCCGTGTCGCGCGCCACCACGGAGGTCGCTGCGAAGTCGCGACACCACAGCAGGTAGCTGTACGAGGAGTTGAGGTCCAGCACCTCGGAGTCGCGGGCGATACGCCAGATCGCGGCCCCGTCCTCCACTCGTGGGGTGTCTATCTCCTGGAATTCGCTACGGGCACGTACAAGGTCTTCTTGCGCGGCGGTCATGTAAAGGAAATTTACCCAGCAAATTCGAAAAATGCATTCTGGCGCAGGGTTGGCCAAAAGTTCAGTCCATGCTATCGCGCGGGCGCGGGTCGGCGCCTCTCCGGTCGCGAATATGGCTGATTTGTCCCGGAATTATCGGGCAAAGTGACCGTACTATGGGGTCGGTCACAGATGCGTAACCTTCGTGATGTGTGTCCGAAACCCGCTGATGGAACCTGTGGAAAATACTGCGTTTAGGGTCCGGGAAAGCGGGCAGAAGAAAAAAGTCGGCTGTACTGGTAAAAGCCGGAATTCTGCATTCTGCAATTCTTTGATTACGCGGGCCTGTGTGTGCGGGGGGCTGTGTACGGCCCGGCGCCGGGCCGTACACAGCCCCCCGCCGTACGGGGCCGGTGACTCAGCCCCGCTGCCAGGCCTCCGACACGGCGCCGCGTGCGGCCTCCAGATCGACAGCGGCCCCCGGACCACCCGAAGCGGGACCACCCGGTACGGCGTCGCTCAGCGCGGCACCCAGTGCCGCGAGCGAGGACTGCACCACGCCCTGGGCGGCGTCCGGGCCGTAGTGGTTGATCCGCACCATCTCCCCGGCCAGCGCCCCGCCGCCCGCGATCAGCGGCAGCGTGGGGTCGGCCGCCAGGGCCTTCGCGACCAGCTCCGACGCGTCGACCCCGGCCGGGGTCCGGAGCGTGGTGGCCACCGGGGCCGCGTCCCGTGCCTCGTGCACGAACGGCGCCAGTCCGCCACCCAGGGCGAGCGCCCCGGCCCGGGTTGCCGCGGCGGCCCGTGTGTGCCGGTCCATCACCGCTTCGGGGCCCTCCGACTCGATCCGCTCCAGACAGGCCCCCAGCGCCAGCATCTCCAGCTGGGCGGGCGCGTGCGGCAGCGCGGTGCGCCCCGCGTCGATCCAGCGCTCCTTCCAGTCCAGGAGCGACAGGTACGAGCGGCGCGGAGCCCGCGGGTTCTCCGCGAACCGCTGCCAGGCGCGCTCGCTCACGGAGACGGCCGACACCCCGGCGGGGCCGCCCATCGCCTTCTGCGCGCCGATCACGCAGAGATCCACCCCCCAGGCGTCCGGCAGCAGCGGCTCGGCGCCCACCGACGCGACCGCGTCCAGCATGAAGAGCGCGCCGTGCGCCCGTACCGCCTCACCGATCTCCGCGACCGGGTTGGTGTTGCCGGTCGCCGCCTCCGCGTGGACCAGGGACACGAAGTCGATCTCCGGGCGGGCGGCGAGCGCCTCGCGCACCTGGTCCGCTGTGACCGCGGTGTGGAACGGCACGGCCAGGTCGACCACGGTGACCCCGCAGTCGCGCAGCCAGTTGCCGAAGGTCTGGCCGTACGGCCCGGTGATCACATTGAGCGCGGTGGAGCCCGGCCTGGCGCCGGAGCGGATGCAGCCCTCCAGCGGCAGCAGCGCCTCCCCCTGCATGATCACGATGTCCTGCCGGGTGCCGAGCAGCGAGGCCGTCTGCCGCTCGATCGCGGCGAAGTGCGCGGGGGTGAGCGGGGCGAGGTCAAGGAAGGGGTGCGTCACTGTGGTGCTCTCTTCGCGAGTTCGTTCGGGCTGCCGGTCCGATGGTACTGAGCGGGATTCCGGGCCCCTGCCGCCCGGCGTGGCCCCGTCGTTAGGCTCGCCGCATGAGCGATCACACGGTGCTGCATGTGAAGGGGCGGGTGCTGGTCGGGCCCGACGACGTCAGGGACGAACTGTGGGTGGTCGGCGGGCGGATCACCTATGTACGCCCGGCCGCGGAGGCCGTCACCGTGCGGGGATGGGTACTGCCAGGGCTGGTCGACGCGCACTGCCACGTCGGGCTCGACGCGCACGGCGCGGTCGACGACGCGACCAGCGAGAAGCAGGCGGTCGGCGAGCGGGAGGCCGGGGCGCTGCTGCTGCGCGACGCGGGATCGCCCTCCGACACCCGCTGGATCGACGGCCGCGCCGACCTCCCGAAGATCATCCGGGCGGGCCGCCACATCGCGCGCACCCGCCGCTACATCCGGAACTACGCCCATGAGATCGAACCGGGGGACCTCGTCGAGTACGTCGCGAGGGAGGCCCGCAACGGCGACGGCTGGGTCAAACTCGTCGGCGACTGGATCGACCGGGACACCGGGGACCTCTCCGCCTGCTGGCCGCGCGGGGAGGTGGAGGCGGCGATCGCCGAGGCGCACCGGCTCGGGGCCAGGGTCACCGCGCACTGCTTCGCCGAGGACTCGCTGCGCGACCTCGTGGAGGCGGGGATCGACTGCATCGAGCACGCCACCGGGCTGACCGACGAGACCGTCCCGCTCTTCGCCGAGCGGGGGGTCGCGATCGTACCGACGCTGGTGAACATCGCGACCTTCCCGCAGCTCGCCGCGGGCGGCGACGCCAAGTACCCGCGCTGGTCCGCCCATATGAGGCGGCTGCACGAGCGCCGTTACGACACCGTCCGCTCCGCCTACGACGCGGGTGTGCCGGTCTACGTCGGCACGGACGCGGGCGGCTCGCTGCCGCACGGCCTGGTCGCCGAGGAGGCGGCGGAGCTGGTGAAGGCGGGCATCCCGGTGTCCGACGTGCTGTCGGCGGCATCCTGGGGCGCCCGGGAGTGGCTGCGCAGGCCGGGGCTCACCGAGGGCGCTCCGGCCGACCTCGTGGTGTACACGGAGGACCCGCGCGAGAACGTACGGGTGCTGGGTGCCCCGCACCGGGTGGTCCTCGAAGGCCGGGTGGTGGGGTGAGAGAACCACCCGGACCGCCAGGACCACTCGGTGCCGGGGTGGGTCGGCGTTCCGGAGGGTGCCTGGTTGACCGGGCGTGACGTGAGGGCGCCCGCACTCGTTGAGGCACCTGGTGTGCGCCCCACGGGGCCACCGGCGCACCACCTCGGGGTGGTGAAGCGAGGGGTTCAGGGGAACGCCCGTGCCTCAGGATTCGAATGCAGACGCGGAAACGCCACTTTGGAGTGAACTCACGTCAGGTTGCTGACCGTTCACCCACAGTGCGTAAAGATTCCGGTGTCTCGGTCGCCGGCGCACCCACGAAGTCCCCGTGAGCTGCGCCCCGGCGACGTCATGTCTCTTGTGGGGGTACCACCGCTTTGAACAGCAACACCTTCCGTATGCCCGCACGCCGTACGGCCGCCGTCTGTGTGGCCGCCGCGCTGACCGCGGGCCCCGCGGCGCTCCTCGCCGCGGCGCCCGCCCAGGCGGCCACCGGCAGTGACGGAAAGGCGAGCGCAGTCGTGCTCCGTACCGGGCTCGATGTCTCGCTGCTCAACAAGACCGTCGATGTGCCGCTGACGGTCGCGCTCAACGAGGTGCACGCCCCGGCCAGCGCGGACAGGACCGCGCTGACCGCGAAGCTGGACGGTGTCGACAAGGGCCGCCCGTTCAGCCTGCTGCGCGCCGATGTCGCCACCGCCCGGGCGACGGCCGACCGGCACAGGGCGCAGGGGTACGCCAACGTCGCCCGCGCGTCGGTCCATGTCCCCGGGCTGCCGCTGCTGTCGCTGATCGAGGTCGAGAAGGTCACGTCGAAGGCGGTCTGCGAGGCCGGTGAGCGGCCGCACGCCGAGTCGAACGTGCTCGGCCATGTGACCGTGCTCGGCAAGCGGATCACGCTCTCCGCCGGTGGCTCGACCCGGATCCATGTGCCCGCCGTCGGTGATGTCACGCTCGACCTCTCGAAGACCAGCACGACATCCCGTACGGCCGCCGCCACCGCGCTGCAGCTCAAGGTGTCGGTCAACCCGCTGAAGCTGAACGTCGCCGATGTCCAGGGCGAGGTCACCCTCGCGCAGGCGACCTGCGAGTCGCCGAAGGCCGCCCCGGCGGGCCACCAGGGCGGCGGCCGGCCGGCGGAGCCCACCCCCGCCACCGGGGTCGAGGAACAGACCGTGGCCCACCCGAAGCCGGCGGCCGCGCCGGAGAAGGAGCACCTCGCGGAGACCGGCGGCAGCTCCATGACGCCGTACATCGCGGGAGGCGCGGCGGCCCTGGTCCTGGCCGGCGGCGGCGCGCTCGCGGTGGCCCGTGGACGGAGCCGCAACAAGGCCTGACCGGTACGGGAGCCGGGCCGTACGACGGGGCTTACGAGAGCCGGCCGTACGAGCACGGGCCGTACGAGTGCCGGTCGTACGGGAGCCGGGGCCGCACCGGAGGGGGGTGCGGCCCCGGCCCGTCCGGACGTCAGCCGGAGATTCCGCTCAGCGCCTGGTCGAGCGCCTGCAGGAACCGGTTGGTCGTCGCACGGTCGCGCACCGCGAGCCGCAGCCACTCGGGCCCGAGCCCCGGAAAGGTGTCACCGCGGCGGGCCGCGAAGCCCAGCTGCCGCAGCCGCTCCCGCACCTCGTCGGCACGCTCCATCCGGACGAGCACGAACGGGCCCTCGGCCGCCTCGACCGCGCGTACCTCGTCGAACTCCGCGAGACCGGCCAGCAGATGGGCGCGGTCCGCGGCGATCGCGTGCGCGGCGAGCTCTGCCTCGGCCAGTGCGGGAGCCGCCGAGCACGCCTCGGCCGCGGCCAGCGCCGGGGTGGACACCGGCCACAACGGCTGTGCGCGCGCCAGCAGGTCCACCGTCTCCGGGTCGGCCAGCACATAGCCGATCCGCAGCCCCGCGAGACCCCAGGTCTTGGTGAGGCTGCGCAGGACGATCAGGCCCGGCACATCCGTACGGCCGGCGAGCGACTCGCGCTCGCCGGGCACCGCGTCCATGAACGCCTCGTCGACCACCAGCAGCCGCCCCGGCGCAGCCAGCGAGGTGAGCGTTCCGGCCGGGTGCAGTACGGACGTCGGGTTGGTCGGATTGCCCGCCACCACCAGGTCCGCCGCTTCGGGCACGGCCGCCGGATCCAGCCGGAAACCGTCCTCCGCACGCAGCAGCACGCGTCGTACCGTGTGCCCGGCGTCGCGCAGCGCCGCCTCCGGCTCGGTGAACTGCGGATGCACGACCACGGGTCTGCGCAGCGGAAGGGCGCGGGCGATCAGGACGAACGCCTCGGCGGCGCCGGCTGTCAGCAGGACCCGTTCGACCGGCAGCCCGTGCCGGGCGGCCACCGCGGCTCTGGCGGCCCGTCCGTCGGGGTACGCGGCCAGGCCGCCGAGCGACCCCGCTATGTGGTCCCTGAGCCAGGGCGGGGGAGTGCCCGCCCTGACATTGACCGCGAGGTCGGTGAGGCCGCCGGGACCGCAGTCCCGTACCTCCGCGTCGCCGTGGTGCCGCAGATCGTGGACGTCAGTGTGTGAGCGCATGACTGCCATGGTGGTGAAGGTGGTGCCCCTCGTCATCAGGGTGGAGGTGGGGCTGTTGTGGAAGTCCCGGATCCGCGACGGCGCCGCGCGGCGCCATCCGGTGCCCCGGGCCCGGTGGTGCCGGCGGTTCACGGCGTACGACGGCGCAGGTCGCCATCGCCGGGCGGCCGTGCGGCGCCGACTTCCGCTTCGGGACGAGCAGTTCGCCGCCGCCGGCGAGTGCGGCCGCCTCCGCGACCGACGGGGTGCCGACCGCGGCCCGTGACGTGTCCGACGGGTGGGGCACCTCGATCCGGGCGAGCGCGGCGGCGCCGTACGGACGCAGCGGCACCCCCAGCCGCACGGCGGCGGCGAGCAGCCCCGGCTCGCCGGCCCTGCTGTCCACGGTCGTCAGCTCGGCCACATCGAGCGGCGAAAGACCGGCGTCCCGCAGGGCGGCCACGACCAGCCCGATGACCTCGTCGGCACGGACCCCGCGGGAGGCCCCGACACCCACGACGAGGTCCGGCGCACGCTCCGGTGCTCCCACCGGGCCGGGTTCGACAGCGGTCATGGGCGCGGGTTCCTCTCCGGCGGATTCAGACGTTGACATGCGGGACCGGGGTGTCATGGGCTAGGCAGGGCCCATGGCGGTCTTCGTCGCGCTCGGCGCGTTCCTGATGACGCTGGTCGGTGGCTGGACGGCTCAGCGGGTCACCGACAAGCGCCATCTCGTGCTGGGTCTGGCCGGCGGACTGATGCTCGGCGTGGTCGGGCTCGACCTGCTGCCCGAGGCGCTGCGCGCGGCGGGCGGCGAGATCTTCGGTGTGCCCGCCGCGCTGCTGCTGTTCGTCGGCGGGTTCCTCGTCGCCCACCTGGTGGAGCGGCTGCTCGCGGTACGCCAGGCGGCGCACGGGGCGGCGGAGGAGCGGGTGCCCCAGGTCGGGCTGACGGCGGCGGCAGCGATGGTCGGCCACAGCCTGATGGACGGTGTCGCGATCGGCGCCGCCTTCCAGGTGGGCGACGGGATGGGCGCCGCCGTGGCCATCGCGGTGGTCACCCACGACTTCGCGGACGGCTTCAACACGTACACCCTGACCAGCCTGTACGGGAACGCACGCCGCAAGGCGATCGCCATGCTGGTCGCCGACGCGCTGGCGCCCGTGGTGGGTGCGGCGTCGACCCTGCTGTTCACCCTTCCGGAGCAGCCGCTCGGCTGCTATCTCGGCTTCTTCGGCGGTGTTCTGCTCTATCTCGCCGCCGCCGAGATCCTTCCCGAGGCCCACCACGAACACCCGGCCCGCTCCACGCTGCTGTGCACCGTGGCGGGGGTGGCGTTCATCTGGCTCGTGGTGGGCATCGCGGGCTGAGAGCCCCGCAACCCCGCGCACCGGCTCCCGAACCGGCCACCGCGGATTCTGGACCGGCCCCGGCCCCGCGACAGGCCTGTTCATCCCGCGCACCGGTCCACGAATCTGCGGGCGACCGCGGGCTGCGCGGCCCAGTGCGTGTGCAGATAGCTCGCGTGCACGCCCTGCTGGACGAAGCCCTCGACCCGGCGCTCCGGCTGGTGCACACCCCACGCGGGGGTGGCGCCCGCACCGGGCTCAAGGACCGTGCGGTGGAACTCGTGGGCGCGCAGCCGGGTCCCGGCCTGCGCCAGCGAGCTGTCCGACACGGCCACCGCGTCCCGGTAGCCGAGCGTCAGCCGCTCCGACATCCGGGCCTCCGCGTCCAGCACCCCGCACATCGGATGCCCGTCGAGCGAGCGCGACAGATACAGCAGTCCGGCGCACTCGGCGGCGACCGGTGCGCCGGACGCCGCCAGCTCCGCCACGGCCCCGCGCAGCGGCGCGTTGGCGGACAGCTCGGGCCCGTACACCTCGGGGAAGCCGCCGCCTATGACGAGCGCCCCGGTGCCCTCGGGGAGCCGCTCGTCGTGGAGCGGGTCGAAGCCGACGACATCGGCGCCCGCCGCGGTGAGCAGCTCGGTGTGCTCGGTGTACGAGAAGGAGAACGCGGCACCGCCCGCGACGGCGACGACCGGGCGCCCACGGCGGGCAGCCCCGCCGCCGGCTGCCGTGCCAGGACGCGCCGCCCCGCCGCCGGAGGCCCTAGCAGGATCGGCCGCCCCGCTGCCGGAGCCAGACGCAAGGGCCTCGTGCGGGTCCCATGCCCCTGCGTCCAGCGGCGGCGCGCTCCGCGCCAGTGCCAGCACCGCCTCCAGATCGCACCCGGCCCGCACCTGTTCCGCCATCGCCGCGACGGCGCCCACCGCGTCGGGCCGCCGCTCCGCCACCGGCACAAGCCCCAGATGCCGGGACGGGGTCTGCGCCTGCCCGGTACGCCGGAGCACTCCGAGCACCGGCACCCCCGACTCGTCCAGCGCCTCCCGGAGCAGCGCCTCGTGCCGGTCGGAGCCCACCTTGTTGAGGATCACCCCGCCGATCCGCACCCGGGGGTCCCAGGACGCGAACCCGTGCACCAGCGCGGCCACCGACCGGGACTGCGACGACGCGTCGACCACCAGCACCACCGGAGCCCGCAGCACCTTCGCGATCTGCGCGGTGGACGCCAGCTCGCCCTGCCCGGCCGCCCCGTCGTACAGACCCATCACGCCCTCGACGACCGCCAGATCCGCGCCGGCCGCACCGTGCGCGAAGAGCGGCCCGATCAGCTCCGTACCGCAGAGGTACGCGTCGAGATTGCGCCCGGGGCGGCCGGTCGCCAGCGCGTGGTACCCGGGGTCGATGTAGTCGGGTCCCACCTTGTGCGGCGACACGGCGAGGCCGCGCCCGGCGAACGCGGCCATCAGCCCGGTGGCGACCGTGGTCTTGCCGCTGCCCGAGGACGGCGCGGCGATGACGAGTCTGGCTACCACTCGATGCCCCTCTGCCCCTTCTGCCCCGCGTCCATCGGATGCTTGACCTTGGACATGTCGGTCACCAGGTCGGCGAAGTCGAGCAGCGGCTGCGGCGCGTTCCGCCCGGTGATCACCACATGCTGGGTGCCGGGCCGGTCCCGCAGCACCGAGACCACCTCATCGGTGTCCACCCACCCCCAGTGCATCGGGTACGCGAACTCGTCCAGCACGACCAGCCGGTAGCTCTCCGCCGCCAGATCGCGCTTGACCTGCTCCCAGCCCTCCCGGGCGGCTTCCTCGCTCGACTCGATGTCCCGCTGGACCCAGGACCAGCCCTCGCCCATCTTGTGCCAGGCGACCGTCCCGCCCTCACCGCTCTCCCCGAGCACCTTCAGGGCCCGCTCCTCGCCGACCTTCCACTTGGCGGACTTCACGAACTGGAACACCCCGATGGGCCAGCCCTGATTCCAGCCGCGCAGCGCGAGCCCGAAGGCCGCGGTCGACTTCCCCTTCCCGATGCCGGTGTGCACCATCGTCAGCGGCCGGTTGCGGCGCTGGCGAGTGGTGAGCCCGTCCTCGGGCACGGTGGTCGGCTGTCCCTGCGGCATTACGCTGCCTTCCTGGATGAAGTGCTCTGTACGTCCTTGACCAGCCCCGCGATGCTCTCGGCCCGCAGTTCGTCCAGCGTCACCGCGGTGCCGCCGAGCCGCTGCGCCAGCTCTCCGGCGAGCCCCAGCCTGACCGGACCCGTCTCGCAGTCCACGACGACCGACGCGACGCCCTCCGCCTCGTGCAGCCGGGCCGCGCGCGCGGCCAGCGCGACCGGATCGGGGCCGCCGGTGGCCCGGCCGTCGGTGACGACCACCAGCAGCGGCCGGCGCGACGGGTCCCGCATCCGCTCGACCCGCAGCACCTCATGGGCTTTCAGCAGCCCGGCGGCGACCGGGGTACGCCCGCCGGTCGGCAGTGTGTCGAGCCGGGCCGCGGCGGCGTCCACCGACGAGGTCGGCGGCAGCGCGATCTCCGCGTCCTTCCCGCGGAAGGTCACCAGACCCACCTTGTCCCGCCGCTGGTACGCGTCGAGCAGCAGCGAGAGCACGGCGCCCTTCACCGCGCTCATCCGCCGCCTGGCCGCCATCGACCCGGAGGCGTCCACCACGAAGAGCACCAGATTGCCCTCGCGCCCCTCCCGGGTGGCCTGCCGCAGATCGTCCCTGCGGACCACGAGACCGCGGCCGGAGCGCCCGCGCGCCCGCTGGTGCGGCGCCGCGGCCTGGACCGTCGCCGCCAGATGCAGCTTGGTGAGCGCACCCTGCGGCCGGCGCGAACCGGTGGTGCGGCCGTGCTCGGTCCTGGCCCGGGAGCGGCGCCCCGCGGCGCCGTCGCCGAGCCCCGGCACGCTCAGCATCCGGGTACGGAACGGTTCGGCCGCCTTCGCCGCCGCCTGCTCCCCGCCCCCGCCCGGCGCGGCGGGTGCGCTCTCGCCGGGCTGCTGCTGTGCGGGCGTGTCGGACCCGTCGGCCGCGGGCTCCTGCTGCCGCGGCGTGTCGCCCGGTCCGCCGTCCCCGTCGCGCTGCGGCGGCAGCCCGCCACCGCCACCGCCGTCGGGCCCGTCCGGTCCGGGATCGTCATCGCCGCCGTCGTGTCCGTCGCCGTCCCCGGCGGACTCCCTCAGCGTGTCGTCGAGCTTGTCCTCGTCGAGCCCCGGCGCGTCGAACGGGTTGCGCCTGCGGCGGTGCGGCAGCGCGAGCAGCGCGGCCTGCCGTACGTCGTCGGCCGTCACATCCGGACGTCCCGCCCAGGCGGCCAGCGCGGTCGCGGTGCGCGCCATCACGATGTCCGCGCGCATCCCGTCCACCTCGAACGCGGCGCAGGTCGCGGCGATCTGCCGCAGCGCCGGATCGCCGAGACGCACGGAGGGCAGCAGCGCCCGCGCGGCCACGATGCGCGCCCGCAGCTCGCTCTCCTCGTCCGCCCAGCGGGCGGCGAACCCGGCAGGGTCGTCGTCGTACGCGAGCCTCCTGCGCACCACCTCGACCCGCTGGTCCGGGTCGCGCGACGCGGCGACCTCGACGGTCAGCCCGAAACGGTCCAGCAACTGCGGCCGCAGTTCGCCCTCTTCGGGGTTCATCGTCCCGACGAGCAGGAACCGCGCGGCGTGCCGTACGGAGACGCCCTCGCGCTCCACGTACGAGGCGCCCATGGCGGCGGCGTCGAGCAGCAGGTCCACCAAGTGGTCGTGCAGCAGGTTGACTTCGTCGACGTACAGGATCCCGCGGTGCGCGTCGGCGAGCAGCCCCGGCTCGAACGCCTTCACGCCGTCGGCCAGCGCGCGCTCGATGTCCAGCGCGCCGACCAGCCGGTCCTCCGAGGCGCCGACGGGCAGTTCGACCATGCGCGCGTCGCGCGACACGCCGTCGGTGGCCTCGTGCGGACCGTCAGGACACGCCGGGTCGGGTGCGCCGGGGTCGCACGAGAAGCGGCATCCGGAGACCACCGGGACCCCGGGCAGCAGCGCGGACAGGGCCCGCACCGCCGTGCTCTTCGCGGTCCCCTTCTCGCCGCGCACGAGTACGCCGCCGACAGCCGGGCTGACCGCGTTGAGCAGCAGCCCGAGGCGCAGGTCATCCATGCCCACGACAGCGGTGAACGGATAGGGCGTGCTCACTTCGGGATCACTCCTTCAGATGCTCGGGTGACAGGTTCGATGAGGGGCCGACGGGCGAATGGGGCGACGGGCCGCCGGGCCCACGGCTGACGGGGCGTCCGCGGGCGCGCCCCGGCCGCTCTCATGGCGCTCCGGGTGGGACGAAGGGGAGTCCGGCCGGCGCGCCCGACTCGATGAGCCCGAGCAGCCCCTCGGTGTCCGCGTGCTCCTCGATGAGGTCGCCGAGCCGGTCGAGCTGCTCCTCGCGGAGCACGCCGAAGCTGGTGTCGGGCGCCGGTACGAAGCGCCGGCCCGCGACGGCGGCAACCTCGCGCAGAAAGGCCCGGCGGAAACCGTCGCTCTCCAGCGAGCCGTGCCAGTGGGTGCCCCACACGGAGCCGGTGCGGCAGCCGTCGAGGAACGGGGAGCCGCCCAGCACCTCGGCGACCCCGTGGTGGATCTCGTACCCCTCGACCGGCTCCCCGAGGGCCTCGCCGACGGGCCGCGCCAGGGTCTTCTCCACCTCGAACCGCACCCGGACGGGCAGCAGTCCGAGCCCGTCGACGGCCCCGGCGCGCGATTCGACCGTGTCGTCGATGTGCTCGCCGAGCAGCTGGAAACCACCGCAGATGCCCAGCACCGGACGGCCTTCGGCGGCCCGCCGGGCCAGCGCGTCCGCGAGCCCGCGCTCCCGCAGCCACTCCAGCGCGCGCACCGTGCCGCGCGTCCCCGGCACGATCACCAGGTCCGCGTCGGCCAGCTCCTCCGCGCGGTCCACGAACCGCACCACGACGCCGGGTTCGGCGGCCAGCGCGTCCACATCAGTGAAGTTCGACATCAGCGGCACGGCGCACACGGCGACCCGCAGCACGTCCTGCCCGTAGGGCGCGGACACGGCGGACTCGCGCACCGTGCCGCGCATCGACACCCGCAGCCCGTCCTCCTCGTCGATGCCCAGACCGTGCGCGTACGGCAGGACACCGTAGGTCCGCCGCCCGGTCAGCCCGTACAGCATGTCGAGCCCCGGTTCGAGCAGGGACACATCACCGCGGAACTTGTTGACGAGGTACCCGGCGACGAGCGACTGGTCCTCGGCGCTCAGCAGCGCCGTCGTACCGAAGAACGACGCGAAGACACCGCCCCGGTCGATGTCGCCGACGACGACCACCGGGAAGCGCGCGGCGCGCGCGATGCCCATGTTCACGATGTCGGTCCGCCGCAGATTGATCTCGGCCGGACTGCCCGCCCCCTCGCAGATCACCGCGTCATACGTGCCCCGGAGTTGGGTCAGGCAGTCCGTCACGGTGCCGAGCAGCGCCTCCTGCCGGCCGCCGTGGTAGCCGCGGGCGCTCATCTCGCCCACCGGCTTCCCCATCAGCACGACCTGGCTCGACCGGTCGCTCCCCGGCTTGAGCAGCACCGGGTTCATCAGCGCTGTGGGCTCGACCCGCGCAGCCTGTGCCTGCATCGCCTGGGCCCGCCCGATCTCCGCCCCCTCGCGGGTGACGAACGAATTGAGCGACATGTTCTGCGCCTTGAAGGGCGCGACCTTCACACCCCGGCGCACCAGCCACCGGCAGATACCGGCCGTGACCACGCTCTTCCCGGCGTCCGACGTGGTTCCGGCCACCAGCAGCCCGCCACTCATCCGCGTACCTTCCTCACCACGAGAGCTGTCGCGAGCGCCAGCAGGGACACCCGGCGCGACAGCCGCACCGCGCGTTCGATGTCGCCGACGGCCACCGGCCGGCCGCCGCCGTTGAGCACCGCCCGGTGCTCGACCCGGCCGGCGTACGCGAGGGTGCCGCCGAGCCGTACGCCCAGCGCGCCCGCGAACGACGCCTCCACCGGGCCCGCGTTGGGGCTCGGGTGGCGGCCCGCGTCCGACCGCCAGGCCCGTACCGCGCCGCGCGGGTCCCCGCCCGCGAGCACCGCCAGTACGGCGGTGAGCCGGGCGCCCGGCCGGCCCGCCAGATCGTCGAGCCGGGCGGAGGCCCAGCCGTACCGCAGATACCGGGGCGACCGGTGGCCCACCATCGCGTCCAGGGTGTTCACCGCCCGGAACCCGACGAGCCCCGGCACCCCGGCCAGGGCGCCCCAGACCAGCGCGCCCACCACCGCGTCGGAGGTGTTCTCGGCCACGGACTCCACGACGGCCCGCGCGATCTGCTGCGCGTCGAGCGCCTGCGGATCGCGTCCGCACAGATGCGGCAGCCGCTCCCTGGCCGCCTCGACATCACCTGCCGCCAGCGCGTCGCCCACCGCGCGGGCCTCACGCCCCAGCGAGGTGCCGCCGACGACGGCCCAGGTGGCGGCGGCGGTCAGTGCGACGCCCGCGGCGGGACGGCCGCGTACGGCACGCCCGGCCAGCACGGCGGCGCCCACCGCGCCCCCGGCGCAGACCATGGTGTGCAGCGCGCCCCACCCGCGGTGGTCACGCCAGAGCCGGCGCTCCACGGCGGCGGCGGCCCGCCCGAAGGCGGCGACGGGGTGCCCGCGCCGGGGGTCGGCGAAGATGAGGTCTGCCAGGAGGCCCGTGGTGGCGCCGTACACGAAGACACGCTCTCCACGCATGGGGTCAGCAGGCCAGTTCGCCCGGGACCCTCACTGCGGTCGTACTCGGAGCATCGGGCGGTTCGGGCAGCAGGCGGCCGCGCATGGCGTAGTCCTCACTCAGGGTGTCCGCGCCCTGGTTCGACGTGACCGGCGGTGAGAGTTCCTGGCT
This sequence comes from Streptomyces sp. NBC_00440, assembly GCF_036014215.1. Lineage (NCBI taxonomy): Bacteria > Bacillati > Actinomycetota > Actinomycetes > Kitasatosporales > Streptomycetaceae > Streptomyces > Streptomyces sp. NBC_00440. Next base: position 1,559,226 of record NZ_CP107921.1, on the reverse strand, counting down.
CCCGGGGGCGACCCCGGTGACAGTGGCGGGACCGCGCCGGATTCGCACCGGACTTCCTCTCCTGCCGCCGTATTGGCCCCGGAAGTCCACCACGGTCGGCGAACACCCGTCAACTCACCCTTGACCTGCGACGGGGCAGTGTGCCGAGCCCCACACGGGCCACCCGGACGGCCGTACGGGCCACTCGCCCGGCAGGCCGCGCACACGGGCAGCCCGCCCGGTGGCCGGTGGCGGCGGCCGGGCGGGCGGAGTGACGCTGTCGCGGGGAGTGGTGGGGGAGGAGCGGGCCGTCAGGCGACGATCAGATAGATCCCGTACGCCACGGCCGCCGCGCAGAGCGCGAAGCAGGCGTACGAGCCGGCCCGCGCGGCCGGGCCCCTGCCCGTACCGGCAGGAGTCGCGGCGGCGGGTGCGGTGGCGGTGCCCGGCTCCGGCACGGGCTTCCGCGCCAGGCCCACCACGCCGAGGGTGAACAGGCCGACCAGTCCGACGGTGGCCACGAGGCTGACGCCGAAGACGGTGCCGAGAGCTGCCCAGTCGATGTCCATGGTGCGGTGTCCTTCTCCTTCAGACCGTGTTCGGACGGACCGTGTTCTCAGGGTTCTCAGGGTTCTCAGGGTTCTGAGGGTGCTCAGGCCGTGTTCAGACCGTGGCGGGCCGGGTGGGCTCCGGTGCGGCGCCGCCCGGTGCGGGGATGGTGGTCCGGAGACCGTCGGAGACCGCTCCGGCCGGCGGCGGGGCGACAGCCGCGATGGCGGTGGTCACCACCCCGGCGGGCTCGTCGGACGCGGCGGGTTCGTCGGGGGTGACGCTGTGCTGGCCGACCGGTTGGCGGCGGGAGAGCGACCAGATGACACCGGAGCCCGCGACCAGCAGGACGGCGACGGCGCCGATGCCCCAGGGGCCGCGGCCGGTCAGATACTCGGCGCCCGCGCCGACGACCGCGGCGGCGGGCAGGGTCAGACACCAGGCGACGGCCATCCGGGTCGCGGTGGACCAGCGGACCACCCCGCCCTTGCGGCCGACGCCCGCGCCCATCACGGCCCCCGAGCAGACCTGCGTGGTGGAGAGCGAGAAGCCGAGGTGCGAGGAGGCCAGGATCACGGTCGCGGCACCGGTCTGGGCGGCGAAGCCCTGCTGCGGCCTGAGCTCGGTGAGCCCCTTGCCCATGGTCTTGATGATGCGCCAGCCGCCCAGGTACGTACCGAGTGCGATGGCGGTGCCCGCGGAGACGATGACCCACAGGGGCGGGTTCGAACCGGGGGCGATGACGTTGCCGGTGACCAGGGCGAGGGTGATGACACCCATGGTCTTCTGCGCGTCGTTGGTGCCGTGAGCGAGCGAGACCAGGCCGGCGGAGGCGATCTGGCCGGCCCGGTAGCCCTTGGCGGTGGACTTCTCGTCCGTACGGCGCCCGATCCGGTACGTCAGCCTGGTGGCCAGCAGCGCGGCGACACCGGCGACGACCGGCGCGGCGACCGCGGGGAGCAGGACCTTGGTGATGACGACATCGCCGTTGACACCCGACGAGCCGACCGACATCAGCGTGGCTCCGATGAGCCCGCCGAAGAGTGCGTGGGAGGAACTGGACGGCAGGCCGAGCAGCCAGGTCAGCAGATTCCAGAGGATGGCACCGACGAGTGCCGCGAAGATCACTTCTGTGGTGATGCCCTGTTCATTGATGATCCCGCCGGAGATCGTCTTGGCGACCTCGACGGACAGGAATGCCCCGACAAGGTTGAGCACGGCGGACATGGCCACCGCGGTCTTCGGTTTGAGAGCGCCGGTCGAGATGGTCGTCGCCATCGCGTTGGCCGTGTCGTGGAAACCGTTCGTGAAGTCGAACACGAGAGCGGTAATGATCACGATCCCAAGGAGCAGGGTCAAGTGTTCCATTTACCTGGGCAATCGTTCGAGGTCATTGACGAGATGAACGTAGGCAACCCGGGTGAACGGAAGATGAACTGAGCCGGGCGCTGTGGTGACCCTGCCCGGAGGCGCCTGTTCCGCTCACTGCCGGCGCTGCCTCTGCCCGCTGCCGCGGTGGCGTACCGGGGCGCACGGACGGCTGGCATCATCGCGTGGACGGGCCGCCCGTGCGCCCGAAGCGCAGATGTGGCAGAGGGGCAGAAGGGGCAGATGTGGCAGGGGCAGATGTGACGGGGGAGACAGCAGTGGCACCGGAGGAGACCGATCCGCTTGCGAGGGCCTGGCACGAACTCGTCGCCACCGCCCGCAGGACCGCGTCCGAGGGGCTGGTCGTCGGCACATCGGGCAATGTCTCCGTACGCTGCGGCGACCTCGTCCTGGTCACCCCCAGCGGAGTGCCGTACGAGAAGCTCGGCCCCGGCGACACCGTCGCCGTCGACCTGGACGGCCACCAGGTGCTCGGCGAGCTGAAACCGACCAGCGAACTGCCCCTGCACCTGGCCGTCCACCGCGCCACCACCGCCACCGCCGTGGTCCACACCCACGCGGTGTACGCGACGGCGGTCTCCACCCTGGTCCCGGAGCTGCCCGCGGTCCACTACATGGCCGCCGCGCTGGGCGGCCCGGTGCGCGTCGCCCCGTACGCGCTCTACGGAAGCGACGAGCTGGCCGCGAACATGCTCACCGCTCTCACGGACCGCTCCGGCTGCCTCCTGCAGAACCACGGCACAGTCACCTACGGCAGCTCGCTCGACCAGGCCTACGACCGCACCGCCCAGCTGGAGTGGATGTGCCGCCTCTGGCTCACCGCGTCCGCGCTGCCCGGCCGCACCCCCTCCCTGCTGTCGCCCGGACAACTGGCCGAGGCCACCGAGAAGCTGCGGGGGTACGGCCAGCCCGGCTGAGTCCTCGCAGGTCCGGCCCCCGTTTGCCCCGGCCGGCTGGCAGCCGGGCCCGCCCCCGCCGACACTGGAGGGGTGCGCCCGGCAACCGCGACGGCAACGGCCGTCACCACTCTGATCGGCGTCGGCGCGGCCGCGGCAGCGGCCGGCCGGCTCGCCGCCGACGCCGCGCTCAAGGCGCCGCACGGCCGGGCCCTGCCCGCCGAACCCCGGCTCTCCGTACACGCCACGGCCCCCGGCCGGGTCACCCTCACCCGGTGCCTGGCCTCGCTGCGCCCCGGTGTGTACGGGCTGGAGGGCCCGGGTGTCCACGCGGTCGTCGGGCCGGTGATCGACGGCGGTTCCGCGACCGCCGACACCGTCGTGCGCCGTCTCGACCGGGTCACCTACGGCACGCTCGCCCCCGGCACCAAGGCCCGGCTCACCCCCCAGGTGTACGTGGGCGACCCGCGCTCCGCGCTCGGCATCGACCACGCCGACGTGGACATCCCCGCTGAACTCGGCGCCTGCCCGGCCTGGTTCGTGCCCGGCCCCCGTCCCACCTGGGTGATCACGGTGCACGGCCTGGGGACCGGCAGGGAGCAGCCCATGAACGTCCTGGGCTTCCTGCACCGCCAGCAGTTCGCGGTCCTCGACATCTCCTACCGGGGGGACACCGGCGCCCCCGCGAACCCGGACGGTCTGGGACATCTCGGCGCGTCCGAGTGGCGCGACCTGGACGCGGCCATCCGCTACGCCGTCCGCTACGGCGCGGAGCGCGTCGTCCTGCACGGCTGGTCCACCGGCGCCGCCATGGCCCTGCACGCCGCGGTGGGCTCGGGGATGCGCGACCGCATCAGCGGCCTGATCCTCGACTCCCCGGTCCTCGACTGGGAGGCCACCCTCGGCGCGCTGGCCGCCGCCCGGCGCACCCCCGCCTTCCTGCTGCCGCTCGCGGTACGGGCGGCCCAGGGGCGTACCGGCACCAACGGCGACCGGCTGCGCGCCGCCGCCGACCCCCGGCTGCTGACCGTGCCCACGCTGGTCTTCCACGGCCCCGACGACCGGGTGGCCTCCTGGCGGCGCTCCGTCGAATTCGCCGCGGGCAAGCCGTCGTTGGTGGACCTGCGGACCGTGACCGGCGCCCCGCACGGCGCCATGTGGAACGCGGATCCCGACGGCTACGAAGAGGCCATGCGGCGCTTCCTGACCCCGCTGATGTAGCGGTCCGGGCCCGCCGGCCCGCTTCCGTACCCCCTGCGTCAACCTGTAGCGAGGGGTTCCGTTTGGGCTTTCGGCCTGTCAGAGGCAAGACTGCTCCCCGTGACGTCCCGTAACCCGCGCGACTCCAGACTCCGCCTCGTCCGCCCCCGACCTCTGGTCACGGCCCGCCGTGTCGTGAGCAACCGGCCCATCCGCCCCGCCCCGCGCCCGCCCGCCGGTACCCCGGCCCCGGCGGAGCTGGCCCGCCAGGCCAGGACGGTGCTCGCCGACGCCGTCCGGATCGCCCGCTGGACCGGGGACGCCCGGCCGGTGCGGGGCGGGGCACTCACCGCCCCCGTCGCCGAACACGCCGCGCACACCCTCTCGTTGACCCCGGAAGCGGTCCGCGCGGGCTGGGACCGCGCCCGGCTCGCCGGACTCGTCGAACTGCACGGGGACATCGCCCGCCCCGGGTGGCGGCTGCGCGCCTGGGACGGTGACGACAGCGCGGTGCTGCGCGGCTGGGTCGCCCTCTTCGACGCCTGGTCGATCGTCCATCCGGCCGCCGCCGATGTCCCGGTCACCGCGGTGGCCGAGGTCGTCGAGGCCGTACCGCAGGTGCTCTCGCTGCTTCAGCTCTCCGCGGGGCCGGTGACCGTGCCGGCCCTGCTCGACCTGCTCCAGCAGCGCGTCGCCGAACTGCACGAGGAACGCTGCGAGGTCCCCTACGGCCCGCAGCCGCAGCCCGAGCCCCCGATGGCGGCGGGCACGCTCGCCGCGCTGCTCGACTGGGCGCTGCGGGGCCTGGCGGCGGTCGGCGCCCTGACGCTGGCGCCCGGCCAGGCGACGCTGACGCCGCTCGGCAACTGGGCGGTCTGGGTCAAGCTGGAGCAGATCTGTGTCGCGGCGCAGAGCCCGGCCGGCAACATCGAGCAGCGCGCCGACGCCATGCTGCGCGGCTGTGCGGGACTGACACCCGGCCCGGCGCGGGCCGAGTACCGCGCCTGGCTGGCCGCCCGCACCGTGGGCAGCGCCGTCAGCGAGCTGCTCGGGGTGGCCCGGGGCGAGGACGCGCTGCTGCGCGGTCTCGCCTTCGAGGCACTGCGGGTGGTCGGCGCTCCCGCGGAAGCGGCGGTACGGGGCGCGGCCGCCGAGACCTCGCTCCGTCCGTACGCGGTGCTCTGGCTGGCCGAGTACGAGGGTGCCGACCCCGAGGACGCCCACGACGCGCTCACCCGTGAAGAGGCGACCTGGCTCTGGGTGGACACCGCCGCGGCCGTCGCCGACCACGGAGAGAGCACCCTGCTGGTCCGCCACCTGGAATCGGCGGTGCAGGGCACCGTGCCCGCCCTGCTCGAAGAGGTCCGGGCGGTGGGGCACCCGCGCACCGTGCAGGTGCTGGTGGCGCTGGCCGCCGCGCACCCCGATCCGGCCCTGGCCAAGGCGGTCCGCCGGGCCGCGTTCCAGGTGCACACCGGGGGAGTCTGAGCGTCCGGGCGGCCGGCGCCTTCCGTTCGGATCGGGCCCGAGATGTGCCGGGAGGGCTCAGAGCGCGCCTTCCGGCGCATAGGTGCCGAAGCTCCAGATGTTCCCCTCGGGGTCGCGCGCCAGGTAGTCGCGGGAGCCGTAGTCCTGGTCGGTCGGCGGCATCAGGATCTCCACCCCGTGCTCCACGGCCCGCCGGTGGTGGGCGTCGGTGTCCTCGATGACGACGTAGACGCCCACCGGACCGCCCTTCGCCATCGCCTGGGCGAAGACCCCTTTCCGGCCCCGGGTGCCGAGCATCACCATGCCGTCGCCGTAGGCCAGCTCGGCGTGCGCGACCGCGCCGCTCTCGTCCTCGTAGACAGCGACCTCGGTGAAGCCGAAGGCGTCCTTGAGCAGCCGGATGGCCGCCTTGGCGTCGTCGTACAGCAGCGTCGGACTGATGGTGGCAACCATCCCGGACACCCTTCCCGCTGAGTTCGATCTTCCGATTTGTCCCTCTTGCGTGTGGCGCGGTCCCAGTCTGGCACCGGGCCCCGGCAGAGTGCCCGCGCGGCACCGTTAGACTGAGCCGCATGGCATTTCTCCTTGTGCATTAGCCGGCGTCGAAGCAACCCTCCGCCTGCCCTTCCGCCGTCCATACCGCCCTGGAGTTTTTCCGTGATCACCGCTTCCGGCATCGAGCTGCGCGCCGGCGCCCGCATCCTCATCGAGTCCGCCTCCTTCCGTATCGCCAAGGGCGACCGCATCGGCCTCGTCGGCCGCAACGGCGCGGGCAAGACCACACTCACCAAGTGCCTCGCGGGCGAGGGCGCCCCCGCCGGGGGCACCATCACCCGCTCCGGCGAGGTCGGCTACCTCCCGCAGGACCCGCGCACCGGCGACCTCGACGTCCTCGCCAGCGACCGCATCCTCTCCGCCCGTGACCTCGACTCCGTGCTGCGCAAGATGCGGGAGAACGAGGAGCGCATGGCGCACGGCCAGGGTGCGACCCGCGAGAAGGCGATGAAGAAGTACGAGCGCCTGGAGACGGAGTTCCTCACCAAGGGCGGCTACGCGGCCGAGGCCGAGGCGGCTACGATCGCCGCCGCCCTCGGGCTGCCCGACCGGGTGCTCGGCCAGCCGCTCCATACGCTCTCCGGCGGTCAGCGCCGCCGGGTCGAGCTGGCCAGGATCCTCTTCTCGGACGCCGACACCCTGCTCCTCGACGAGCCCACCAACCACCTCGACGCCGACTCCATCGTCTGGCTGCGCGAGTACCTGAAGAACTACCGCGGCGGCTTCATCGTGATCTCCCACGATGAAGAGCTGGTCAAGACGGTGGTCAACAAGGTCTTCTATCTGGACGCCAACCGCACCCAGATCGATGTCTACAACATGGGGTGGAAGCTCTACCAGCAGCAGCGCGAGGCCGACGAGAAGCGCCGCAAGCGCGAGCGCCAGAACGCCGAGAAGAAGGCCGCGTCCCTCAACTCGCAGGCCGACAAGATGCGCGCCAAGGCGACCAAGACCGTCGCCGCGCAGAACATGGCCAAGCGCGCGGACCGGCTGCTCGCCGGTCTCGAAGCCGTACGGGTGTCCGACAAGGTCGCCAAGCTGCGCTTCCCCGACCCCGCGCCCTGCGGCAGAACCCCGCTGATGGCGGAGGGCCTGTCCAAGTCGTACGGCTCGCTGGAGATCTTCACCGATGTCGACCTCGCGGTCGACAAGGGCTCCCGCGTCGTCATCCTCGGCCTCAACGGTGCGGGCAAGACCACGCTGCTGAAGCTGCTGGCCGGCGCCGAGAAGCCCGACACCGGCGAGGTCATCGAGGGTCACGGCCTGAAGATGGGGTACTACGCCCAGGAGCACGAGACGCTGGACCCCGAGCGCTCGGTGCTGGAGAACATGCGCTCCGCCGCACCCGATCTCGATCTGGTCCAGGTCCGCAAGACGCTCGGCTCGTTCCTCTTCTCGGGCGACGACGTCGACAAGCCGGCCGGGGTCCTCTCCGGCGGTGAGAAGACCCGGCTGGCGCTGGCCACCCTCGTCGTCTCGTCGGCCAACGTGCTCCTGCTCGACGAGCCCACCAACAACCTCGACCCGGCCAGCCGCGAGGAGATCCTCGGAGCCCTCCGCACCTACAAGGGCGCGGTCATCCTCGTCACCCACGACGAGGGCGCGGTGCACGCGCTGGAGCCGGAGCGGATCATCCTGCTGCCCGACGGCGTCGAGGACCTGTGGGGTCCGGACTACGCGGATCTGGTGGCACTGGCCTGATCCGGCGCCCGGTCCGTCGCCTGATCCACTTCGGATGGATCATTCGGCTCACAGGTGATCCTTCATCTGAGTGAGCCGCTCTCGTACCCCGGCGCGCCCCACGCCTGCTGCCCGCCCGGCGGGCGTCATACGGGTCCGTACCGTGCTCCTTCCATCAGACCGCCGCTGACCAGCGCCTTCGCGCTCAGCGGCGGTCTTCTGTGCGTCCTGCCGGGGCCGGAATGCCGGGATCCGGTCCGCGGAGTGAGCCGGGACACAGAAATCCCTGTCGCACAGACCTTGCCGAATGGGTGGCCAGGACGGCCGGGAGGGGTGATCATGAGAGTCCAGAGCGCACTTCCTTGAGGAGGCACGGGTGGCCGAGACTCTGAAGAAGGGCAGCCGGGTTACCGGCGCCGCGCGTGACAAGCTCGCGGCAGACCTGAAGAAGAAATACGACTCCGGTGCGAGCATCCGGGCACTGGCCGAAGAGACCGGCCGCTCCTACGGATTCGTCCACCGGATGCTCAGCGAGTCCGGTGTGACGCTGCGAGGACGCGGCGGAGCAACGCGAGGCAAGAAGGCCGCATCGGCCTGACAGGGCTGTGGCCCTGGGTTCTGGGGTTCACCGGTTCACCACGGTGCCACCCGGTCGGCCGGAGGGCCGGCAGGGTGGTTACTGTGCAGTCACTTACCTGTCTGCACAGAACCGGAGACCCCCATGACCTCGTTCGACTACGTGCTCGACAAGGACGGCGTACGGCTGACCGTCGAGGACGCGGTTGCCACGGTGACGCTGGCCAACCCCGCGAAGCGCAACGCCCAGTCTCCCGCTCTGTGGCGGGCGTTGACAGAAGCGGGACGGTCACTGCCGGGCAGTGTCCGCGTCGTGGTGCTGCGCGGTGAGGGCAAGTCCTTCTCCGCGGGCCTGGACCGGCAGGCGTTCACGCCTGAGGGTTTCGACGGTGAGCCGTCCTTCCTCGATCTGGCACGCGGTGATGACGCCACGCTCGACGCGGCCATCGCCGAGTACCAGGAGGCGTTCACCTGGTGGCGCCGCACCGACCTGATCACCATCGCCGCCGTACAGGGCCACGCGATCGGTGCCGGGTTCCAGCTCGCCCTCGCCTGCGACCTGCGGGTCGTCGCCGACGACGTGCAGTTCGCCATGCGCGAGACCAGCCTCGGGCTCGTCCCCGACCTCACCGGCACGTATCCGCTGGTGGGGCTCGTCGGCTATGCCCGGGCGCTGGAGATCTGCGCCACCGGCCGCTTCGTGCACGCCGACGAAGCCGTCCGTACGGGGCTGGCCAATCTGGCCGTCCCCGCCGACGAACTCGACGGAACGGTCACCGACCTGGCGGCCGCCCTGCTCGCCGCCCCCCGCGATGCGGTCATCGAGACCAAGGCACTGCTGCTCGGGGCACCGGACCGTACGTACGAGGAGCAGCGCACAGCCGAGCGCGCCGGACAGGCCCGCAGGCTGCGTGACCTGGCGGGACTGTCCGACTGACGGTCCGGCTCCCTGTCCGGCCGGCGGCCCGGCCGACTGTCCGCGCGCCTGTCCGGCCGACTGTCCGTGCGGCGCCCCCGTCTTCCCCCAGGCCACCCGGCTCTTCCCTCAGGCCACCCGGCGCGCGCGGTGCTTCACCGGGCGCAGCTGGACCTCGGCGGGAAGCTCGGCCAGCCCGGCCGACTCGCGGGCGTGCGCCAGGGCCCCGGTGGTGAGGTCCGAGAGCGCGGACACCGGCTCCGCGTGCGGCGCGAGCGCCATACCGATCCGGGCCGCGGGGGAGGTGCGCCGGCCGGTCAGCCGGACCACCGCACGGTCGACGCCGTGCAGCGACTCGGCCTCGGCCGCCAGCGCGTTCTCCAGTGCCCGGCCCCTGAGCCGCGCGCCGTCCCCGTCGCCGCTGTCGACCAGCACCTCGGAGAGACGCGAGCGGCGCAGCTGGGCGAGCAGCCACCACAGCGCGAGCAGCACGATGACGGCGAACACCGCGATGACCACCGGCCACCACCAGCTGTCGCCGCGCCACTTGGTGCGGCGCGCCGTGCTGAGCAGGACGTCGTGCGGCCCGCTCCAGGGCCACCACGAGGGTACGGAGAGGTGCAGCCCCGCCGCCAGCACCGCCCCGCCAAGGGCGAGCAGTACGAGTCCGGCGAGGGTGAGCAGCACCCGGTTGACCGTCTTCAGCATCGAGGCGTCACCCCTTCTTGGCCGGACGGCTGACGTGTACGGAGAGCCGCGGCCGCGACGCGAGCCCCAGGCCGTTGATCCCCGTCGCCATCGCGCTGTCCAGGTCGGCCCGTACGTCGTCGAGTTCGCGGAAGTGCGAGCGGGCGCGCACTCTGACCTTGGAGCGCTTCATCCGGATGCGCACGGACTGCACACCGGGCACCTCCATGGCCCGGTCCCGCAGCACCAGCGCCGCCGCTTCCCGTTCGAGCGCTGCCTTGATCTGCGGGCTGTCGCGCCGCATCGTCAGCAGCGAGCGCAGGCCCGGGGTGAGCGACAGGATGATCAGCCAGAGGCCGATGGCCATCACGACACCGGCGCAGACCTTGATCCAGATGCTGTCCAGGGGGCGCGTCGCCAGATCGTCGGCGACCACACGGCGCCAGTGCATCGCGGGCCGCCCGGCCCGGACCGCCGACACGTCGTACAGCAGCACGCCGGCCGCCGCGAGCACCACGAGCGCGAGCAGCGCCGCCGGTGTCCTGCGCCCCGACCAGAATCGCCTCGCCCGGCCACCCGACCCGGGCACCGGTGCGTACGCCGTGGCGGAGCCGGGACCGCTGGGCTCGGCCGGGGTCTTCTCCATGACGGGAAGCCGCCGCGTGCTGTCGTCCGCCTCGTTCATCGGGCCCTCCCCCGGTCGGAGCCGCGGGTCTGCTCGGAGTGCAGCTGCTCGACCTGCACCGCCACCTCGGGCACCTCCATGCCCGCCAGCGACTCGACCCGCTGGGCCACCCGGCGGCGGACCGCACCGCACTGGGCGCCGATGTCGGACGGATAGCCGAGATCCAGACTGACCCGCACCCGCGCACGGGAGTCCTGCACGGTGACCGTGGCGTGCGGGGCCGTTCCGCCGGCGGGCACCGTGCCGATCGCCTCACGCGCCGCCTGCGCCGCGATCTTCGACACGACCCGGTCGGCGATGCGGGTCGAACCGCGTTCCGCGGGCGCCACCTGAGCGGTCATCGCCGCCCGTCGCCGTGGTCGCGGCCGCGGAAGAAGTCACCGGCTTCGAGGTCGCCGTCGGCGAACTTGCCCGCCACGAAGCCGATCGCACCGAGTGCGGCCACCAGAAGAAAGGCTCCGAAGCCGCCGAAGTAGCCGGCGAAGCCAAGTGCCATACCGACCAACAGGCCGACCACAGCCATACTCATCGTGCGCTCCTAAGCCGAAGGTACGGGGTTACTGAAGTCGGGACTCCGGCTCTTCGTCGTCTTCCTCGTCGGGCAGCTTCACATCGCTGACCGCGATATTGACCTCGACGACCTCAAGTCCCGTCATGCGCTCCACGGCCGAGATGACGTTCTCCCGCACATCGCGTGCGACCTCCGAGATCGACACGCCGTACTCGACGACGATCTCCAGATCGAGAGCCGTCTGGACCTCACCGACCTCGGCCTTCACCCCGCGCGACACGGACTTGGTGCCGCCGCCGGGCACCCGGTCGCGCACCGCACCGAACGTACGGGAGATCCCGCTGCCCATCGCGTGCACGCCGGGCACGTCGCGCGCCGCGAGACCGGCGATCTTCTCGACCACGCCGTCCGCGATGGTGGTACGGCCGCGGGATCCGGGGGCGCCGCCGCCGCGCTTGGTCACATCGGGCCTGGCGGGCCCCTTGCCAGAGGTGTCGGACTGGTTCTGCTGCGGGGTCTCACTCATCGCCGTACGTCCTCTCCGAGCGGTAGCCGATTCTGTGCCCACCGTAGGTGCGCTTTCCCGGTTCCGCGCCGGGAATGCGGCAGGGTGGAGGTATGACGGGTGACGGATCGCGGGTGCAGGACGGGTGGGCGCAGGCCGTCCGCAGCAGGCTCGGCCTCGGCAGGCTGCTGCCGCTCGGCGGCGCGCGGGACGGGGCCTGGATCGCCGAGGATGCGGCCGCCGCCGTGCTGCGGCGCGCTGCCGGCGGGGTGCCTGGGGTCGCCCTCGGGAAGCTGAGGATTGCCCCGGCCGAGACCGGTGGGACGGCCCGCTCGGCGGTTCCGGCCCCGCCGAGCGCCCTGCCGCCCGGGCCGCTGCGGGTCGAGGCGGAGGCCGAAGCGGCGGCCGGGGGAGAGTCACTGCCGGCGGCCGTCGAGCGGCTGCGGGACGCGCTGTTCGGGGCCTGCGCCGATGCGCTGGGGCTCGAAGTGGCCGAGGTGGACGTACGGGTGACGGGGCTGCTGGACGCCCCGTCGGACCCGTCGGCGCCGGGCGGGCCGAACCCGCCGCCGGTCGTTGGGCCGGACAGGGGAGCCGCTGCTGTACGGGGCCCCGAGGCGGAGGCGGCCGCCGCCGTTCCCGGCGTCGCCCGTCTGACCGGTGTCCTCGGGGACGCCGTGCACCGCACCGACCACCACGTCCGGGTGGAGCTCGCGGTGGCCGCCGGGCGGCGGGCCCTCGATGTGGCGGGGGCGGTGCGGTCGGCGGTGGCCGCGGCGGCCGGTGCGGACCGGTCGGTCGCCGTGCTGGTCACGGCGGTGGAACTGCCCTGACCCGGCCCCTGTTCAGGACCGGGCCGCCCGGCTGCGTAACCGGCCGGGGCCGCCCGGCTGCGCAGCCGGACCGTGCACGGCGGGTGCCGTGCGGGTCAGAATCCGCGCCGGGAACCGCCGTCGACCGGCAGCATGACCCCGGTGAGGTACGAGGCCCCCGGCGACAGCACGAACGCGGCGGCCCTGCCGAACTCCTCCGGCCGCCCGTAGCGCCGCAGCGGAATCCCCGCCTCGCTCCTCGTGCGCGCCGCCTCCGGGTCACCGCCGAGCGTGTCGAGGTGCCGCACCCGGTCCGTGTCGATGCGGCCTGGCAGCAGCCCGACCACCCGGATCCCGCGCGGACCCACCTCGTCGGCGAGCGACTTGGCGAAACCGGCCAGACCGGGGCGGAGCCCGTTGGAGATCGTCAGGCCGCCGATGGGCTCGTGCACCGAGCCGGAGAGCACCAGGCCGATCACGCCGCCGTCGGACAGCTCGGCCGCGGCGGTGCGGGCGAGCCGCACCGCGCCCAGGAAGACGGCCTCGAAGGCCGTCCGCCACTGTTCGTCGGTGTTGTCGGCCGCGGAGCCTGCGGCCGGGCCGCCGACGCTGATCAGGATGCCGTCGAAGCGGCCGAAGTGCTCCCGCGCGGTGGCGATCAGCCGCTCGGCGACCGCGGGGTCGCTGTTGTCGGCCGCCACCCCGATCACACCGGGACCGAGCTCGGCCGCCGCCGCTCGCGCCGTATCCGCGTCGCGCCCGGTGATGATCACCTTCGCCCCGTCGGCCGCCAGCTCACGTGCGGAGGCGAACCCCAGCCCCCTGGTGGCCCCGGTGACGACGTAGACGCGGTCCTTCAGTCCAAGATCCATGGCTCTATCCTGCATCCTCCTCGGGCGCCCCCAGCGCGCGGGCCAGCCCGAGAGCGGTGTTCACCAGGCCGATGTGGCTGAACGCCTGCGGGAAGTTGCCGAGTTGGCGCCCGGCCACCGGGTCGTACTCCTCGGCCAGCAGTCCGACGTCGTTGCGGAGCGACAGCAGCTTTTCGAGGAGCGCCTCGGCCTCCTTGACCCGCCCGGTCAGCCGCAGCGCGTCGGCCAGCCAGAACGAGCAGACCAGGAACGTCCCCTCGCCGCCCGGCAGGCCGTCCACCGCCGGCCCCGCCATGCTGTAGCGGCGCACCAGGCCGTCGTGGCACAGCTCCCGGCGTACGGCGTCGACCGTACCGATCACCCGCGGATCGTCCGGCGGCAGGAAGCCGACCTGGGGGATGAGCAGCGTCGCCGCGTCCAGATCGGAGCAGCCGTACGACTGGGTGAAGGTGTTGCGCTCCTTGTCGAAGCCCTTCTCGCACACCTCCTGGTGCACCTCGTCGCGCATCCGCCGCCACCGCTCCACGTCCCCGTGCAGCTTCGGCTCGGCCTCCAGGGTGCGTACGGCGCGGTCGGCGGCCACCCACGCCATCACCTTCGAGTGCACGAAGTGGCGGCGCGGCCCGCGTACTTCCCACAGGCCCTCGTCCGGCTCGCGCCAGCGCGACTCCAGGAAGCCGAGCAGGGCCAGCTGGAGCCTCCAGGCGTGCGGCTCATCGGCAAGACCCGACGTACGGGCCAGATAGAGCGAGTCGATGACCTCGCCGTACACGTCGAGCTGAAGCTGGGTCACGGCTCCGTTCCCGGTGCGCACCGGAGCGGACCCCTCGTGGCCGCGCAGCCACTCCAGCTCCGTCTCGGGCAGCCGCCGCTCGCCCGCGAGCCCGTACATGATCTGCAGATCACCGGGGGCGCCCGCGACCGCGCGCAGCAGCCAGTCGCGCCATGCGGCGGCCTCTTCCAGATAGCCGCAGGCCAGCAGCGCGCCGAGGGTGAGCGTGGAGTCGCGCAGCCAGCAGAACCGGTAGTCCCAGTTGCGTACGCCCCCGATCTCCTCCGGGAGGGAGGTGGTGGGGGCCGCGACGATGCCGCCGGTCGGGGCGAAGGTGAGCGCCTTCAGGCTGATCAGCGAGCGGATCACGGCCTCGCGGTAGGGGCCCTGGTACCGGCAGCGCGCCGACCACTCGTGCCAGTCCTCCAGGGCGTCGGCCAGTGCCTCGTGCGGGTCCACCAGCGGAGGGCGCGGTTCCTCCGAGGGGTGCCAGGTGAGCACGAACGCCACCTTCTCGCCCGCGGCGACCGTGAACGACGAGCAGGTGGAGAACTGGTGGCCCCAGGTCCGCACCTCCGGCTCGCTGCGCAGCCACACCGAGTCCGGGCCCGCCACCGCGACCCGGTGCCCGTCCGAGCGGCGCATCCACGGGATGACCGAGCCGTAGTCGAAGCGCAGGCGCAGCGTTCCCGCCATCTCCACCTCGCCGGTGACACCTTCGACGATCCGCATGATGTCCGGGGCGGTGTCACGCTGCGGCATGAAGTCGGTGATTTTGACCGTGCCGGTCGCCGTCTCCCAGACCGATTCCAGGACGAGCGACTCGCCCCGGTAGCTCCGCCTGGTGCAGTTGCCGGCTCCGGCCGGGGCGATGCGCCAGTGGCCGTTCTCGTCGTCGCCGAGCAGCGAGGCGAAGCACGCCGCCGAGTCGAAGCGGGGCAGGCACAGCCAGTCGATGGAGCCGTCCCTGCCGACCAGGGCCGCGGTCTGCAGATCGCCGATGAGGGCGTAGTCCTCGATACGTTGGGTCACGGTGTGCCGTCTTCCCGGGACCGCGCCGGGTTAAGCAGCCGTGGGCACCGGTTCGGGTGTGCTCTCGGAGGCGGCCGCGGCCCGTTCGCGCTTCTCACGGCGTACGAGGACCACGAATCCGATGGGCACTCCGGCGGTGAAGAGCCACCACTGGACGGCGTACGCCATGTGCGGGCCGATGTCCGAGTGCTCGGGTGCCGGGATCAGCTGGGGCGAGTCGCCCTTGGGCGTGGGCGCGGTCTGCTCGATGTAGCCGCCGAGCACCGTCCTGCCCAGCGCCTTCGCCTCTTCGGCGCTGTTGATGAGCATCACCTGGTGGGGCGGCAGCCCCTTCTCGTTCTTGATCCCGCTGGCCCCGGTCGTCTCGTCGGCCATCAGCCGGCCGGCCACCGTGAGCCTGCCCTTGGGAGCGGGCGGGATCTTGGGGAGCGTGAGCTGGCTGCCGTTGTCCGCGACCCAGCCGCGGTTGATGAGTACGGTCTTGCCGTCGTCCAGGACGAAGGGCGTCAGGACGTGGTACCCGACGGTGCCGTCGGCCGAGGTCCTGCGCCGTACGACGACCTCGTCCGCGTTGTCGAAGTGGCCGGTCGCCGTCACCTGGCGCCAGTACTGGTCGTACGGCACGGTGTGCCCGGGGGAGGTGAGGTCTCCGACCGGTACGGGTCTCGACTTGAGGTTCTTGCCGATGAGTGTGTTCTGCGCAACCTTGTGTTCATGGCGGTGCAGTTGCCAGAAGCCCAGCTTGATCATCGTCGGCATCAGGACGATGGAGACAAGGGCGAGAATCACCCACTGCCGTGTCAACAGGAAGCGGTACACGCCTCTGAAGGTACCCGCCCGGCGAAGCCCTCCGGACGGGGGGTCCGGCCGGAGGGACAGAACCGGGCAGAGTCAGACCTTGTCGACGATGCCCTCCTTCCCCTCCGCGCGGGCGCAGTGCCCGCCGCAATACCACACACCGTCGGCCTCCACGCCCTGCCCGATGACCTGGACACGGCAGTGCCCACAGATGGGCGCCATGCGGTGAATGGCGCAGGAGAAGCAGTCGAAGACGTGGACCGCGCCCTGCGCGTGAACCTCGAAGGACATGCCGTAGTCATTTCCGCATACCTCGCAACGTGCCATGCGCCACAGGGTGGGACGCGCGGGCGCCGGCGGGCGAGCGGGCGGTGGGCGAGTCGCCCGCCAATCACCCGTCTGCCGGGGCCGGGGCGACGTCGCGCAGCAGCTGGGTGAAGGCGGCCTCGTCGATGACTGGAGTGCCGAAGGACTTGGCCTTGACCGTCTTGGACGTGGCGGAGTCCGGGTCGTTGGTGACGAGCAGGCTGGTCAGCCGGGAGAGGCTCGTCGCCACATGCAGCCCGGCTTCGGCTGCCCGGTCCTCCAGCAGCTCGCGGTCGACCGATGTGTCACCGGAGAACGCCACCCGCATCCCCTGCGCCAGCGGCTTCCCCGGCTCGTACCGCCCCGGATTCGGGTAGGGGCAGGCGGGCCGCTTCCTGGCCGGGCGCCAGCTGCTCTGCCGGTACGAGGCCTGGTAGCCGACGCGCGGCGCGGCCGGTGCGTCCGACCACTCGGTGAGCGGCCGGCACTCCAGGAGCGGCAGCCGCACCCCGTCCCTGGCCGCCGCGTGCAGACTCGGGCGGAACGCCTCGGCCAGCACCCGGGCGTCGTCGAGCGCGTGGTGGGCGTGCTCCTGTACGACGCCGAAGTGCGCGGCGAGCGACTCCAGCTTGTGGTTGGGCAGCGGCAGGGCGAGCTCCTTGGAGAGCGCGATGGTGCACAGCCGCTGGCGGACCGGAGGGGTGCGCTGCGCGCGGGCGTACTCCCTGGCGATCATCTGCCAGTCGAAGATCGCGTTGTGCGCCACCAGCACGCGCCCGTCGAGCCGTTCGGCGAACTCCGCCGCGATCTCCGGGAAGAGCGGGGCGCCCGCCAGGACATCACTGGTCAGACCGTGGATCCAGACGGGCCCGGGGTCCCGCTCCGGATTCACCAGCGTGTACCAGTGGTCCTCGACATCGCCCCGGGCGTCCAGCCGGTAGACGGCAGCGGAGATTATCCGGTCGTCGCGTGCGAGGCCGGTGGTCTCCACGTCGACGACCGCGTACCCCTGCGGGTACGCGGCCGGCCACGCTGTCGCTGCTGTCTGGCGGTCGTCGAGCATGGTCACAGAGAATACGGGCCCCTACCGACAACACCGCAATCCCGGGGGCGGGCCCGATCGGCGGCCGGCGGCGGCCGGTACCCGAGCCCGGGGCGGCAGCGCACGGCTTCCGTTACGGCGTAACCGATATGACGGGGCATCGGCTCCGACCGGCGCCGCTCCGGCCCCGTGCCCCGGTGACACCGCCCCGGCCGCCCGGCTGGTCCGGGACACCACGGGCGAGGCCGGTGCGGTGCGGGCCGCCCGGATGAGACTCTGGTCCGATGACGGACTCCTCCCACGGCGAACCCCACCACAGCGGCCTCGGAGCGCGCCTCAACTGGCTCCGGGCCGCGGTGCTCGGCGCCAACGACGGTGTCGTGTCGACCGCGGGCATCGTCGTCGGCGTCGCCGGTGCCACCGACTCGCGTACCGCACTGCTCACCGCCGGTCTCTCCGGACTGCTCGCCGGATCGATGTCGATGGCGGCGGGGGAGTACGTCTCCGTGTCCACCCAGCGCGACTCCGAGAAGGCCGCGCTGGCCATGGAGAGGCGCGAACTGCGCGAGACCCCGGACGCCGAACTCGACGAACTGGCGGGGCTCCTGGAGAACAAGGGGCTCTCGGCGGAACTGGCCCGCGAGGCCGCCGTGCAGCTCACGGAGCGGGACGCCCTGCGCGCCCACGCCGAGGTCGAGCTGGGCATCGACCCCGACGACCTCACCAGTCCCTGGCACGCCGCCGGCGCCAGCTTCGCCGCCTTCACCGCCGGTGCGCTGCTGCCGCTGCTGGCCATCGTGCTGCCGCCGGCCCCGGTCCGGTTGTACATCACGGTGCTCTCGGTCCTGGCGGCGCTGGCCATGGCGGGCTGGTGGAGCGCCCGGTCGGGCGCCGCTCCGGTGCGCCCCGCCGTGGCGCGGAACATGGTCGGGGGCGCGCTGGCCATGGCGGTGACCTACGGCGCCGGTGCGCTGCTGGGTGCGGCGGGAGTCTGAGCCGCCGAGCCTGCCCCGGAGTCCGCCCCGAGCCCGCCGGGAGGACGCGGAGGCCGCTCAGGTCCGCTCCGGGACGGCTCAAGGACCGCTCCGGCGGCGCCGATTGGCGGAACTCACCAAAACACGCTGACAGAATGTCTCGCATACTTGTCAGTAACAACATCTAGCCGGGGCCGTTCCGGCGGCCGTACCGTGCTGCCATGCCGAACCTGCCCGATGTCGTGCTGTGGTCCATACCGGCGTTCGTCCTGCTCACCGTCGTGGAGATGGCGAGCTACCGGTTCCATCCCGACGAGGACTCCGCGGGGTACGAGACCAGGGATGCCGTCACCAGCATCGGTATGGGTCTCGGCAGCCTGGTCTTCGACTTCCTGTGGAAGATCCCGATCGTCGCGATCTACACCGCCGTCTACGAACTGACCCCGCTGCGCGTCCCCGTCCTGTGGTGGACCGTCCCCCTGATGCTGCTCGGCCAGGACTTCTTCTACTACTGGTCGCACCGCGGCCACCATGTCGTCCGCATCCTGTGGGCCTGCCACGTCGTGCACCACTCCAGCCGCAAGTTCAACCTCACGACCGCGCTGCGCCAGCCCTGGACGTCGCTGACCGTCTGGCCGTTCTACGTCCCGCTGATCGCCATCGGCGTGCATCCGGCCGCGCTCGCCTTCTGCTCGTCGGCCAACCTCGTCTACCAGTTCTGGGTGCACACCGAGCGGGTCGGCAAGCTGCCGCGTCCCTTCGAGTACCTGCTCAACACGCCCTCCCACCACCGGGTGCACCACGCCTCCCAGGGCGGCTACCTGGACCGCAACTTCGGCGGGATCCTCATCGTCTGGGACCGGCTGTTCGGGTCCTTCACCCCGGAGACCGTGCGGCCCGTCTTCGGGCTGACCAAGAACATCGAGACCTACAACCCGCTGCGGGTCGCGACCCACGAGTACGCGGCGATCGCCCGGGACCTGCGGGCCGCGGAGAGCTGGCGCGAACGGGCGGGGCGGGTCTTCGGCGGACCGGGCTGGCAGCCGGCGCCGGTGACGGGGGCCGCCGCCCCGCAGCCGGTGGAACCCGCCGCCGCTGCCCCCGCCGCCGCTCCCGCCGTCCGGGAGACCCCCTCCGAGCGGATCGCGTGACGCGGGAGCGGGCCGCGCGGCTGCTGCTGTTCGCCTACGCGCTCGCCGCCCTGACCGACCTCTCCGCGCTCCTCGTGCACGGGCACACCGCCCAGACCCTCCACGCCGTCGCCAAACCGCTGCTGATGCCGCTGCTCGCGGCCCAGGTGTACGCGCGGGGCGCGCCCCGGCTGCTGATCGCGGCGCTGCTGTTCGGCTGGGGCGGCGACACCCTGCTCCTGATCGACGCGGACCCGGCCTTCCTCACCGGGATGGCGCTGTTCGCCGCCGGGCACGTCTGCTACCTGGTGCTCTTCGGCCGCGGCCGGACGAACCCGTACCTCGGGGCGGGCTACGCGGTCGCGCTGGCCGCCACGGCCGCCGTGCTGCTGCCCGCCCTCCCGGCCGGGCTGCGGATCCCGGTGGCGGGCTACTCGCTGCTGCTCACCGCCATGGCGTACCGGGCGAGCGGACTCGGCCTGCGGGCCGGGCTGGGCGGGGCGCTCTTCCTGGTCTCCGACACGCTGATCGCCACGGGCATCGCGGACCTGCCGCAGCCGCCCGTACCCGGTTTCTGGGTCATGGCGACCTATCTGGCGGCCCAGTCCCTGCTGGCCTCCGGGGTGCTCCGGTCCTGGGGTGCGCCGGCTCCCGGGTACGGTGGCAGTCGTACATCTGTCTGATCAGCAAGGATTTGTCCCATGCGCGCCACCGTCATCCACGCCCCTCACGACATCCGCGTGGAAGAGGTGCCGGACCCCGCGATCCAGCACCCCACCGACGTCGTCGTCCGCGTCCTGCGGTCCTGCATCTGCGGCAGCGACCTCTGGGCCTACCGGGGGGTGGCCGCGCGCGTCCCGGGGCAGCGCATCGGCCACGAGTTCCTCGGCACCGTCGAGTCGGCCGGCGCCGACGTACGGGGCTTCGCCACCGGTGACCTCGTCGTCGCGCCCTTCGTCTGGTCCGACGGCGCCTGCGAGTACTGCGCCGAAGGGCTGACCACCTCCTGCCCGCAGGGCGGGTTCTGGGGCTCGGTCGGCGCCGACGGCGGCCAGGGCGAAGCGGTCAGGGTGCCCTTCGCCGACGCCACACTCGTCAAGCTCCCGGCCGCCGCCGCGTCCGACGACCGGTTGCTCACCGGGCTGCTCGCGCTCTCCGACGTCATGGGCACCGGCCACCACGCCGCCCTCGGCGCGGGGGTGCGGCCGGGCAGCACCGTCGCCGTCGTCGGTGACGGAGCGGTCGGGCTCTGCGGCGTACTGGCCGCCAGGCGGCTCGGCGCCGAGCGCATCATCGCGCTCGGCCGGCACCGGGCCCGCACGGACATCGCCCGGACCTTCGGCGCCACGGACATCGTCGCGGTCCGCGGCGACGAGGCCGTCGCCGCGGTGCGCGAGCTGACCGGCGGCCAGGGCGCGCACGCGGTGATCGAGGCCGTCGGCACCGAGCAGTCGATGGCCACCGCCGTCGCCGTCACCCGCGACGGCGGAGCCATCGGGTACGTCGGTGTCCCGCACGGCAGCGGCACGGGTCTGAGCCTCAGCGACATGTTCAACCGCAACATCGCCCTGCGTGGCGGTGTCGCGCCGGTCCGCACCTACATCCCCGAGCTGCTCCCCGACGTACTGGACGGCACGATCGACCCGTCACCGGTCTTCGACCGGACCGTCGGCCTGGACGAGGTGCCGGAGGGCTACCGGGCGATGGACGAGCGCACCGCGCTCAAGGTGCTGGTGAAGTAGGCGCGGTGCGACGGGCCCTACCGGGTGACCGCGTGCAGCGCGTCGGCCAGACCCGCCCCGTAGAAGCTGTTGTGGTCCCTGCCGCCGCGGCAGACCGCGTCGGGCCTGCCGTCACCGTTGGCGTCGATCGGGTACGGGTCCGGGCAGGCGAGCCGGTCGGCGCCCGCGTACAGCAGCGCCTCGACCTGTGCGGGTGAGGCGTGCGGATGGCGGGACTTGATCAGGGCCGCGACCCCGGCGGCATGGGGGGACGCCATGGACGTGCCTGACATGTAGGCGTAGCCGCCGCCCGGCACAGGGCCGAGGACCGCGCTGCTGGTCGCGGGCGGCTCGGGGGGCTGGAACGCCACCGAGTCGCCGCCCGGCGCCGCGATGTCGATGACCCCGAGTCCGTAGTTGGAGTAGGAGGACTTGAGGGTCTTGGCGCCGGTCGCGGCCACGGTGACGACACCCGGCAACTGGCCCGGAATCTGCGGGCACTTGGACGGGTCGACCGTACGGGAGACCGCTGTGCCGTCGTCGGGGCTCAGTATGTCGGTGACCGAGTGCGAGGCGAGGTCGAACCCGTCGTTGGCCGCGCCCGCGACATTGACCGTGCCCTTGCGCTCCGCGTACCGGGAGGCCCGGGTGACCGCCTCGACCAGGGCCTTCTGGTCCGGGTCGTCCGTGCAGTTGAAGTACCACGGGTCGGTGAAATAGCTGTTGTTGGTCACATCGGCACCGTGGTCGGCGGCCCATATGAAGGCGCAGACGACGGCCTCCGTGTAGAAGAACGAGGACGCCGTGCCGACCTTGATGCCGGACACCCGCACCCCCGGCGCGACACCGGTGATGCCGATGCCGTTCCGCGCGCCCGCGATCTCGCCCGCCACATGCGTGCCGTGCGGATTCCCCCCGCTGCCCGGCCGCCAGGCGCCGTCCGTGGTGTCGGGCCTGCCCGTCGCACAGTCCGCCGAGCCCGCGCGGTCGAAGTTGGGGGCGATGTCCGGATGTGTGTCGTCGACGCCCGAGTCGATCACCGCGACGGTGACGGCACGGCTGCCGAGCGTCTTCTCATGGGCCTTGTCCGCCTTGATGGCCCTCATGTCCCACTGGAGCGGCTCCATCGGATCCGCACCGGGCGCGGCCTCGGCCGCCAGCGCCTTCCGCTGCCGCGCTGTGAGTTCCAGCGGTGTGGCCGTGTCCGTGGCGGCCTCGGCGGGCAGCGGCGCGGTGCGGGTGGCACCGGCCGATTCGACCCCTCCGGCCCTGCGGATGGTCTTCGAGAAGTCCGGGTCCGGCGAGTGCGCGACGATCACGCCCACCTTGTCGTACGCCATGACCACCGACCCTCCCGCCCGGGAGATGGCCCGCTCCACCGCGGCCGGCGTGCCGTGACCGGTCCCGGTGTTCACGACGTACGACAGACCGGGACCCGCCCCGGGAGCCGATGAGTGCGCGGGGCCGCCGCCCTGCTCCGCTGTCGCGGTGGCCGGCAGGAGGCCGAGCGAGGCGACGAGTGCCAGTCCTGCGGGCAGCGCGAGTGCGCGCCACCGCCCGTATCTCAGACGATCCATGGGTTCTCCACATCATCCGTGTCAACCGCCCTGCTGCGGAACGCAGTTGGGCGCTACCCGACCAGTGAAGCCGACGCCGGACCTTCCTGCCCGTCGATCGATCCAGCAGGAAGGGCCGGGCATTGAACCACTTGGCCCCGCGCGCCGTGCCCTTGTCGGAGGCCCGTACCGCAGGCCTCCGGCAGCCCACCCACCGCAAGCACGTCGCGAGGAGAATCCGTGGCC
The DNA here is from genome assembly GCF_036014215.1 of Streptomyces sp. NBC_00440. Classification (NCBI taxonomy): domain Bacteria; kingdom Bacillati; phylum Actinomycetota; class Actinomycetes; order Kitasatosporales; family Streptomycetaceae; genus Streptomyces; species Streptomyces sp. NBC_00440. The sequence continues at coordinate 1,536,349 of NZ_CP107921.1, read as the reverse complement.
ACCGATGCACCGCAGTTCCCGGACGGAACGGACACCGGACCCCGCCCCGGCCGGCCCACGACAGAGATGTTCACCGAGGTGCAGCGGAGCGCCGAGTTCGGCGAACTGCGCCGCGCCCACCGCTCCTTCGCCTTTCCGCTGACCGTCGGCTTCGTCGCCTGGTACCTGCTGTACGTCCTGCTGTCGAGCTACGCGGGCGGCTTCATGGGCACCAGGCTCTTCGGCAACATCAATGTGGCGCTGGTCCTCGGCCTCGCCCAGTTCCTCACCACGTTCCTCATCGCGTGGTTCTACTCGCGGCATGCCGCGGCCCGGCTCGACCCGAAGGGCGCCGCGATCAAGTCCCGTATGGAGGAGCGCGCATGAGCCCCGCAGTCCAGCTCGCCGCGTCGGCGACCACCCAGCACCGGCCCCTGATCATCACGCTCTTCGCGGTCTTCGTCGTCGCCACGCTCGTCATCACCGTCTGGGCCGGACGCCGTACCAGGAGCGCCGCCGACTTCTACGCGGGCGGCCGGCAGTTCACCGCACTGCAGAACGGGCTCGCGGTCTCCGGCGACTACATGTCGGCCGCGTCGTTCCTCGGCATCGCGGGCGCCATCGCCCTCTTCGGCTACGACGGCTTCCTCTACTCGATCGGCTTCCTGGTCGCCTGGCTGGTCGCCCTGCTGCTCGTCGCCGAGCCGCTGCGCAACTCCGGCCGCTACACGATGGGCGACGTCCTCGCCTACCGGATGCGCCAGCGCCCCGTCCGCACCGCCGCGGGGGCGTCCACCATCGTCGTCTCGATCTTCTACCTGCTGGCGCAGATGGCGGGCGCCGGTGTCCTGGTCTCGCTGCTGCTCGGCATCACCAGCGACGCCGGGAAGATCGCCATCGTCGCCCTGGTCGGAGTCCTGATGATCGTGTACGTCACGATCGGCGGGATGAAGGGCACCACCTGGGTCCAGATGGTCAAGGCCGTCCTGCTGATCGCCGGAACCGTCCTCATCACCTTTCTGATCCTGCTCAAATTCCACTTCAACGTCTCCGACCTGCTCGGCTCGGCCGCGTCGAACAGCGGCAAGGGGAAGGCGTTCCTGGAACCCGGCCTCAAGTACGGCGCTACGGGAACCTCCAAGCTGGACTTCATCTCGCTCGGCATCGCGCTGGTGCTCGGCACCGCGGGTCTGCCGCACATCCTGATCCGCTTCTACACCGTGCCGACGGCCAAGGCCGCCCGCAAGTCGGTGAACTGGGCGATCGGCATCATCGGCGCCTTCTACCTGATGACGATCGTGCTCGGGTTCGGCGCCGCGGCCCTGCTCAAGCCCGCCGACATCATCGCGTCCAACCCGGCGGGGAACACGGCGGCCCCGCTCGCGGCCCTGCAGATCGGCGGCGGCGCCGACTCCACCGGGGGTTCGGTCCTGCTCGCGGTGATCTCGGCGGTCGCGTTCGCCACCATCCTCGCGGTGGTCGCCGGGCTGACCCTGGCCTCCTCGTCGTCGTTCGCGCACGACATCTACGCCAACGTCATCCGCAGGGGGCAGGCCACCGAGAAGGAGGAGATGCGCGCGGCCCGCTGGGCGACCGTCGCGATCGGTGCCGTCGCCATCGTGCTGGGTGCCTTCGCCCGCGATCTGAACGTCGCGGGTCTGGTCGCCCTGGCCTTCGCGGTCGCCGCGTCCGCCAATCTGCCGACCCTGCTCTACAGCCTCTTCTGGAAGAGGTTCACGACCTCGGGCGCCCTGTGGTCCATCTACGGCGGGCTCATCTCCTCCGTGGTGCTGGTGCTCTTCTCGCCGGTCGTCTCCGGGAAGCCCACCTCGATGTTCAAGGGCGTCGACTTCGCCTGGTTCCCGCTGGAGAACCCCGGCCTCATCTCCATCCCGCTGGGGTTCCTGCTCGGCTGGCTGGGCTCGCTGCTCTCGCCCGAGAAGCCGGACGAGGGCAAGTACGCCGAGCTGGAGGTCAGGTCCCTCACCGGATTCGGCGCCCACTGACGGCAGTCCGCGCAGGCAGGAGACGTGCCGGCGCGGGGGCCCGGTCGTAGATCCATACGACCGGGCCCCCGCCTACCCTGTGGTAATCGGCCCTGTCGCTGTCACAGGTGTCGCGTAGGCTCGGTTGCGTACGCATTTCCGCTATCGGGGAGGGGGCCCACCGTGCTTATCGACACCTTTGGCCGAGTGGCCACTGACCTGCGAGTGTCACTCACGGACCGCTGTAATCTGCGCTGCACCTACTGCATGCCGGAAGAGGGCCTGCAGTGGCTCGCCAAGCCCGATCTGCTCACGGACGACGAAATCGTCCGGCTGATCGGCATCGCCGTGACCAGCCTGGGCATCACCGAGGTCCGCTTCACCGGCGGTGAGCCGCTGCTGCGCCCCGGTCTCGTCGGCATCGTCGAGCGCGTCGCGGCCCTGGAGTCGCGCCCCCGGATGTCCCTCACGACCAACGGCATCGGCCTCAAGCGCACCGCCCAGGCCCTGGCGGCCGCGGGCCTCGACCGGGTCAACGTCTCGCTCGACACCCTGCGCCCGGACGTCTTCAAGACCCTCACCCGCAGGGACCGGCACCGCGATGTGCTGGACGGTATGGCGGCCGCCGGCGCCGCCGGACTCACCCCGGTCAAGGTCAACACCGTGCTGATGCCGGGGCTCAACGACGACGAGGCACCCGACCTGCTCGCCTGGGCCGTGGAGCACGGGTACGAGCTGCGCTTCATCGAGCAGATGCCGCTCGACGCCCAGCACGGCTGGAAGCGCGACGGCATGATCACGGCAGGTGACATCCTCAAGTCGCTGCGCACCCGCTTCACGCTGACCGAGGAAGGCAGCGAAGAGCGCGGTTCGGCGCCCGCCGAGCGCTGGGTGGTCGACGGCGGTCCGCACCGGGTCGGCGTCATCGCCTCGGTCACCCGCCCGTTCTGTGCCGCCTGCGACCGCACCCGGCTCACCGCGGACGGACAGGTGCGCACCTGCCTGTTCGCCCAGGAGGAATCCGACCTGCGGGGCGCGCTCCGCTCCGGGGAGCCGGACGAGGAGATCGCCCGGCGCTGGAAGCTGGCGATGTGGGGAAAGAAGGCCGGATCCGGTCTGGACGACCCATCGTTCCTCCAGCCCGACCGGCCCATGTCGGCGATCGGCGGCTGACGGCCGTACCCGTCCGGCCTGCGCTCGGCCGGTTCCTGCGCCCCGCCGGGCGGCGATCCGTCGGTCAGTTGTGTCTTACGGGGTCTGCGTCTCGCCGGTCTGTGTCTCCCCGGTCCGGCCCCTCTGCTCCCACTCGGCCAGGAGCACCACGCCCTTGAGGAAGCCGCGCACCCCCAGGAACTGCGACAGATGCTCCCGGTGTTCCGCACAGGCCAGCCATGTCTTCCGGCGCTCCGGGGTGTGCAGTTTCGGGTTGTTCCACGCCAGCACCCACACGGCGTCGGCCCGGCATCCCTTGGCCGAGCAGACCGGGGCGGGCGTGACAGCGGCGGGCGGGACCGGGGCGGAACCGGTCGAATCAGGGGAGTTCACACCTCAACCCTAGGCCAAAGCATCGCCGTTACGGACAGGCGAGGAGCCGGAGGGAGGGGCCGGAAAAAGGCGACGCCGAGCAGCCACGGGGGGAGCTGCCCGGCGTCGGTCCGTCGCTCCGACGGGGGATGCGGAGCGCCCCCAAAGTATGTCATGGGCCAATGGGACTGCGGCACCGGAACTTCATGATTGATCTGAGCTTTTCTTGAGCTTTGACACCGGCAGGGGATCGGCCCCGCCTCAGCCCTGCTCCGCCGCCCGCTGGTCACGCTCCGTGGTGGGTGCCTCGTCCGCCGGATCCGTCCCCGGAACCATGGAGGACGGTTCCAGCGGCGGGCGGAAGGGCGCGGGAACGAACGTCGTGGGGAGCCCCGGAGTGTTCTCGCGGCCCGCGTTCGCGATCACCACGGCGATGTACGGAAGGAAGGCGCCGAGCACCAGCGTCCCGATCGCCACCGGCCGTGCCACGTTCCAGAGAGCCGCGGTCAGGATGACCGCGACGGTGCGCACCGTCATCGAGATGATGTACCGGCGCTGCCGGCCGCGTACATCCTCCTCAAGACCCGTCCGGGCCCCCGTGATCCGGAAGACCTCACCACTGCGCTGCTTCCGCATCACGCTCCACCACCCGATTCCTGCGCCGGACTCTCCCCGGACCGGACGGCACCACGTTACGCCGGGGCCCGGCCGCCGATAAGAGCGGGGCGCGCTCGTACCGCCCGTACCGGGGCTGCCGGGGCACGTATGGAGGTGTCCGACATGCGCCGTATGGAGGATGGGCCGAAACTGGGGCCCGTGCGTATCCAGCAGCCGCATCAGGAGGCGACATGAATTGGTTGTGGGCCATCATCGTGGGGCTGGTGCTCGGCCTGATCGCCAAGGCGATCATCCCGGGCAAGCAGCAGATCCCGCTGTGGCTGACCGTGATCTTCGGCATCCTGGGCAGTGTGCTGGGCAACTGGGTGGCCACCGGGCTGGGGGTCAACGACACCCGGGGTATCGACTGGATCAGACATCTGCTCCAGCTGGCCGGCGCCGTGATCATCGTCGGCGTGGGGGACAAGCTCTGGACCTCGGTCCGGGGCAGCAGACACACCACCTGACGCCACGCACGCGTGAGGGGCGGCCGGTTCCGTACCGGCCGCCCCTCACGTATGTGCTGAGACCGACAGGACCTAGACGCCCGTGACCTCGACCGCCGCCAGGCTCTTCTTGCCCCGGCGCAGCACCAGCCACCGCCCGTGCAGCAGATCCCCGGCCGCCGGCACCGCGTCCTCGCCGGTGACCTTCACGTTGTTCACGTAGGCCCCGCCCTCCTTGACGGCGCGGCGGGCCGCCGACCGGCTCGGCACAAGACCCGTGTCGGCGAGCAGTTCCACGACCGGCAGCAGGCCGTCGACCTCGGTGTGCGGCAGCTCGGAGAGCGCGGCGCTCAGCGTCGCCTCGTCGAGCTCCGTGAGCTCACCCTGGCCGAACAGCGCCCTGGACGCCGCGACGACCGCCGCGCACTGGTCCGCACCGTGCACCAGCGTGGTCAGCTCCTCGGCCAGCGAGCGCTGGGCGGACCGCGCCTGCGGCCGCTCCTCGGTCAGCTGCTCCAGCTCCTCCAGCTCGGCGCGGCTCTTGAAGCTGAGGATGCGGTTGTACGTGGAGACATCGCGGTCGTCCACATTCAGCCAGAACTGGTAGAAGGCGTACGGAGTGGTCATCTCCGCGTCCAGCCAGACGGCCCCGCTCTCGGACTTGCCGAACTTGGTGCCGTCCGCCTTGACCATCAGCGGGGTGCCCAGCGCGTGCACGGACGCGTCCGGCTCCAGGCGGTGGATCAGGTCGATCCCTGCCGTGAGGTTGCCCCACTGGTCGCTGCCGCCCTGCTGGAGCGTGCAGCCGTACCGCCGGTACAGCTCCAGGAAGTCCATCCCCTGGAGCAGCTGGTAGCTGAACTCCGTGTAGCTGATGCCCTGTTCGGACTCCAGGCGGCGGGCGACCGACTCCTTGGTGAGCATCTTGTTCACCCGGAAGTGCTTGCCGATGTCCCGCAGGAACTCGATCGCGGACAGGCCCGCGGTCCAGTCCAGGTTGTTGACCATCACCGCCGCGTTCTCCCCCTCGAAGGAGAGGAACGGCTCGATCTGGGAGCGCAGCCGGCCCACCCAGTTGGCGATGGTCTCCGGGTCGTTCAGCGTCCGCTCGGCGGTCGGCCTCGGGTCACCGATCTGGCCGGTGGCCCCGCCGACCAGCGCCAGCGGCCGGTGACCGGCCTGCTGGAGCCTGCGGACGGTGAGGACCTGCACGAGGTGGCCCACATGCAGGCTCGCCGCCGTCGGGTCGAAGCCGCAATAGAACGTGACGGGACCGTCCGCGAGCGTCTTGCGCAATGCGTCCTCGTCAGTGGAGAGGGCGAAGAGCCCCCGCCACTTCAGCTCGTCGACGATGTCCGTCACGGGTCTCGCGTCTCCTTCGGTGTGGCTGGAAGTACGTCCCAGAGGTTATACGCCCTGGCTGACGGAACTCATATTGAAATCCGGGATGCGCAGGGCAGGCATCGCGGCGCGGGTGAACCAGTCGCCCCACTCGCGCGGCAGCGTCCGCTCCGTACGCCCGGCCTCGGTGGCCCGGGAGAGCAGATCGACCGGCGACTCGTTGAAGCGGAAGTTGTTCACCTCGCCGGTGACTTCGCCGTTCTCCACGAGGTAGACACCGTCCCTGGTCAGCCCGGTCAGCAGCAGGGTGGCCGGGTCGACCTCCCTGATGTACCAGAGGCAGGTCAGCAGCAGGGCGGGCCCGTCGTGCCCCGACGCCGCCACCATCTCGTCGAGCGAACGCTCCCCGCCGCCCTCCAGGATCAGATTGCTGATGGCGGGCGCCACCGGGAGGCCGGTCAGCTCCGCGCTGTGCCGGGTGGTGAGCAGGTGCTCCAGCCGGCCTTCGCGCACCCAGTCCGTACGGGAGAGCGGCAGGCCGTTGTCGAAGACCGACGAGTCGTCGCCCGAGGAGTGCGCGAGGACGAAGGGCGCCGACTCCAGACCGGGCTCGGCCGGATCGCTGCGCAGGGTCAGCGGAAGCGGGGAGAGCCGGTCGCCGAGCCGGGTCCCGCCGCCGGGCCGGGAGAAGACCGTACGGCCCTCCGCCGCGTCCCGGGCGGCCGACGACCAGTACTGGTAGATCAGCAGATCGGCCACCGCGGTCGGCGGCAGCAGCGTCTCGTACCGCCCGGCGGGCAGCGCCACCCTGCGCTCGGCCCAGCGCAGCCGCTGCGCCAGTGCGGCGTCCAGCGCGGCCGGGTCGACGTCGGTGAAGTCCCGGGTGGCCCGGCCCGCCCAGGCGGAGCGGGAACGGTCGGGGGACTTGGCGTTCAGCTCCAGCGTGCCGTTCGGCTGGTCGTGGCGCAGCCGCAGACCGGTGGACGTACCGAGGTAGCTGGAGGTCATCTCGTGGTGGGCGAAGCCGTACAGCTCGCGCCCGCCGGACCGCGCGCGGGCGAAGGACTCACCGAGCGCCGGCGCGAAGGCGTCGAAGACCGCCGACGTCGTCTCGGCGGGCGCTTCCGTGAAACCGGCGGACTCGGGTACCCCGGTGACCAGCGGCCGGGCGTCCTCGGCGGGGGAACCGTCGCGGGCGGCCGCTTCGGCAGCCCGGACCAGCGGTTCGAGATCGGCCGCGGTCACCGCCGACCGGGAGACGACACCGGACGCGGTGCCCTCCTTGCCGTCGACGGTCGCGATGACGGTCAGGGTCCGGCCGCGGGTCACACCGTTGGTCGTCAGCGCATTGCCCGCCCAGCGCAGATTGGCGCTCGAATGCTCGTCGGCGATGACGGCACAGCCGTCCGCGGTGGACAGCGCGAGGGCACGCTCGACGATCTCGTGCGGCCTGCTGGTGCGGTTCGACGGGGTCATCGCCCGGCCTCCTGGGTGGTGTTCAAGATGTTCACGCCGCGGAAGAGGGCGGACGGGCAGCCGTGCGAGACCGATGCGACCTGGCCCGGCTGGGCCTTGCCGCAGTTGAAGGCGCCGCCCAGCACATAGGTCTGCGGGCCGCCGGCCTTCTCCATCGAGCCCCAGAAGTCCGTCGTCGTCGCCTGGTAGGCGACATCCCGCAACTGCCCGGCAAGTTGCCCGTTCCTGATGCGATATGCCCGCTGCTGGGTGAACTGGAAGTTGTAGCGCTGCATATCGATCGACCACGACCGGTCGCCCACCACATAGATCCCGCGCTCGACACCCCCGATCAGGTCCTCCGTCGAGAGCCCGCCAGGATCCGGCTTGAGCGACACATTGGCCATCCGCTGCACCGGCACATGCCCCGGCGAATCCGCGTACGCGCACCCGTTGGACCGGCCGAGCCCCGTCAGCTTCGCGATCCTGCGGTCCAGCTGGTACCCGACCAGGGTGCCGTCCTTGATCAGATCCCAGGACTGCGCCTCCACACCCTCGTCGTCGAACCCGACCGTGGCCAGGCCGTGTTCGGCGGTCCTGTCGCCCGTCACATTCATCACGGGGGAGCCGTACGCCAACGTGCCGAGCTGGTCGAACGTGGCGAAGGAGGTCCCGGCGTACGCCGCCTCGTACCCCAGCGCCCGGTCCAGCTCGGTGGCGTGCCCGATCGACTCGTGGATGGTCAGCCAGAGGTTGGACGGGTCCACGACCAGGTCGTACGCCCCCGCCTCGACGCTCGGCGCCCGCATCTTCTCGGCGAGCAGCTCCGGGATCCGTTCCAGCTCGGCATCCCAGTCCCAGCCCGTGCCGGTCAGATACTCCCAGCCGCGCCCGGCCGGCGGCGCGAGGGTGCGCATCGAGTCGAACTCACCCGTGTCCGCGTCCACCGCCACCGCGGTGAGCTGCGGATGGAGCCTGACCCGCTGCTGGGTGGTGACGGTGCCCGCGGTGTCCGCGTAGAACTTGTTCTCCAGGACGGTCATCAGCGAGGCGTCCGCATGGGCGACACCGTCCGCCCGCAGCAGCCGCGCCGACCAGTCGGCCAGCAGCCCGGTCTTCTCGTCGGCGGGTACGGAGAAGGGGTCGGTCTCGTACGAGGAGATCCAGGTCCGGTCCGGGTGCACCGGCTCGTCCGCCAGCTCCACCCTCTCGTCGGACCCGGCCGCCCTGATCACCTTGGCGGAGAGTTTCGCCATCGCGACCGCCTGCCCGGCCACCCGCGCCGCAGCGTCCATCGAGAGGTCCACACCGGAGGCGAACCCCCAGCTCCCCCCGTGCACGACCCGCACGGCGTACCCGAGATCAGTGGTGTCCGTCGACCCGGCAGGCCGGGCGTCCCGCAGCCGCCAGGTCGCGCTGCGGACACGTTCGAAGCGGAAGTCGGCGTGGTCGGCGCCGAGCGCGCGGGCGCGGGCCAGCGCCGCGTCGGCCAGGGCGCGCAGCGGCAGAGCCGTGAAGGCTGCGTCGATCGAATGTGGCACGAGGTCTCCTGTCGTCACGACCGGTCGCTCGCATCATGTCGCGCGGACGCGTCCCGCTGCCAGATGCTTTCTGTAGGGACCCGACAGGGACCGCCACGCGGCGCTGTCGGAGGCCGATTCCTCCGAAGTGGGGCAGGACCGATAGTTTGCGTGAGTACCACACAGCTATCGAAAGGGTGATCCGTTGAGCCGCTCGGTTCTCGTCACCGGAGGAAACCGGGGCATCGGCCTTGCCATCGCCCGCGCTTTCGCAGACGCAGGCGACAAGGTCGCGATCACGTACCGCTCCGGCGAGCCGGCCGCGCTTGCCGAACAGGGGTTCCTGGCCGTCAAGTGCGACATCACCGACACCGAGCAGGTGGAGCAGGCCTACAAGGAGATCGAGGAGAAGCACGGTCCCGTGGAGGTGCTGGTCGCCAACGCCGGTGTCACCAAGGACCAGTTGCTGATGCGGATGTCCGAGGACGACTTCACCGCCGTACTCGACACCAACCTCACCGGCACCTTCCGGGTCGTGAAGCGGGCGAACCGCGCGATGCTGCGCGCCAAGAAGGGCCGCGTCGTCCTCATCTCGTCCGTGGTCGGTCTGCTCGGCTCCGCCGGACAGGCGAACTACGCCGCTTCCAAGGCCGGCCTGGTGGGCTTCGCGCGCTCCCTCGCCCGTGAGCTCGGCTCCCGCAACATCACTTTCAACGTAGTCGCACCCGGTTTCGTCGACACCGACATGACCAAGGTGCTCACCGACGAGCAGCGCGCGGGCATCGTCTCGCAGGTGCCGCTCGGCCGGTACGCGCAGCCGGAGGAGATCGCCGCGACGGTGCGGTTCCTCGCCTCCGACGACGCGTCGTACATCACTGGAGCCGTCATCCCCGTTGACGGCGGATTGGGCATGGGTCACTGATCACATGAGCGGAATTCTCGACGGCAAGCGCATCCTCATCACGGGTGTGCTGATGGAGTCCTCCATCGCCTTCCACACCGCCAAGGTGGCCCAGGAGCAGGGTGCCGAGGTCATCCTGACCGCCTTCCCGCGGCCCACCCTCACCGAGCGCATCGCCAAGAAGCTGCCGAAGCCCGCCAAGGTCATCGAGCTCGACGTCACCAACACCGAGCACCTCGACCGGCTCGCGGACCTGGTCCGCGACGAGCTCGGCTCGCTCGACGGCGTTGTGCACTCCATCGGCTTCGCGCCGCAGGACGCGCTCGGCGGCAACTTCCTCAACACCCCGTTCGAGTCGGTCTCCACGGCCATGCACGTCTCGGCGTTCTCGCTGAAGTCGCTGGCCATGGCCTGTCTGCCGCTGATGAGCGAGGGCGGCTCGGTGGTCGGACTCACCTTCGACGCCCAGTACGCCTGGCCGCAGTACGACTGGATGGGCCCCGCCAAGGCGGCGCTTGAGGCGACCTCCCGCTACCTGGCCCGCGACCTGGGCAAGCAGGACATCCGCTGCAACCTGATCTCCGCCGGCCCCATCGGCTCGATGGCCGCGAAGTCCATCCCCGGCTTCGGGGAACTGGCCGACGTCTGGAACAGCCGCTCCCCGCTCGCCTGGGACATGGCCGACCCCGAGCCGGCCGGCCGCGGCATCGTCGCGCTGCTCTCGGACTTCTTCCCGAAGACGACCGGCGAGATCATCCACGTCGACGGCGGCGTGCACATGATGGGCGCCTGACCCGCCCGTATCGCTCAGGACACCGCTCAGGAGGCCGCGCGACCGTCGAGCAGACGGCGCGCGGCCTCCGTGCGTCCGGGGGCGACCTCGATCCGTACCCCTTCGAAGCCGGGGCCGCGGGTCGCGTCCAGGGCCATCCGGGACGTCGTGCCGTCCGCCGTGGACGACGGGTCGAGGGGGCTGCCGGGCAGACCGCCGACCTGGAAGACGTCCCGGTGCGGCTGGAGATGGGTGGCCATCGCCCACAGCACCTGCGAGTCCCGGGTGATGTCGACGTCCTCGTCGACCGCGACCACCGTCTTGAGGTACGGGTCCCAGCCGAGCAGCCCCAGCATGATCTGCCGGGCCTGGCCGGGGCGGCCGGCGCGCATCGCCACGTACGCGTGGAAGTGGGTGCCCGAGGTCGGATAGTGCAGCGCGGTCACCTCCGGGAAGCGCTCCATGAGCTTCTGCGCCATCTCCGACTCGCGCGGCACCCGCGCCAGGTTGAGGTGTTCGGCGGTGCTGCCGCCCACCACGTCCAGGAGCAGCGCGTCCCGGCGCCGCAGGACCGTCTCGACGGTCAGTACGTTGTGGGTCGAGCGGTCCGACGAGTAGCCGGAGAACTCACCGAAGGGACCCTCATCGGCGCGGCGGGCGGGATCGATGAACCCCTCAAGGACCGTCTCGGCGCTCGCCGGAACCCGTATCCCGTACTTCGGTGTCCGCACCACCTCCAGGGGCGCCCCGAACAGGCCGCCCGCCACACACCGTTCGTCGGTGTCCGCGCCCACCCGGGCGGACGCCGCCAGCATGAACAGCGGGTGCGCCCCGACGACCATGGCCACCGGGAGCCGTTCGCCGTGCTCCTCGGCCAGCCGCAGCAACTGCCAGAGATGGCCGCGCGAATGCAGGCTGGTGGCCAGTTCGCCCGGGCTGTGCACCATCGCGCGGTGGTAGCTGAGATTGCCCGAGCGGCCTTCGGCGTACGCGGGTGCCTCCGCCGCGATGATGCCGTTCGTGATGTACGGGCCACGGTCCGAAGCGAAGTGCCGGATCATCGGGAGCGCGCCGAGGTCCGGCTCCGCCACCACGTCGAGCACCGGACCCTCCCGCACCACCCGCGGCTCGCACCGGCGGGCCGACGCCGCCTGGTACGCGCGGTGCAGCCCCGCCGTACCGGTGCCGAGCAGGCGGGCGATACGGCGGCGCGATGCGAACACATTGGTGACCAGGGGAGCGCCGAGCCCCGCGACGTTCCGGCAGACCACCAGCTCGTCCCGGCCGCGGGCGGCCAGCTCCAGGACGAGCGCGGCCACGTCCTCGCCCTCGATCCGCTCATCGACGCTGAGTACGTCGTCGGGGTGGTCGGCGGTGTACCGGGCGAGGAAGTCGCGCAGGTCCTGGGAGGCGGCGGCCGGGACCGGCCCCGCCGCCGGCTCAGTGGTCACAGCAGACCCCCGCGTGCTGCTCGACCGAGAACAGCTCGCCCCACTCGGGAGCACCGACCGTGAGGCCCAGCAGATCGAGCCCGGTCCTGATCGCCACCCGGGCGCCGTCGTACACCGGTTTGCCCAGCTCCCGTTCCAGCAGCGCGGCCACCGGCGCGACCGGCAGCTCCGTACCCGTCACCACCAGGCACTGGGCGTCCGGCGAGTCGGCGCCGGCCAGCAGTCTCCGTACCCGCGACACCGGGAGTCCTGCGGCCTCCCGCGCCGTGGAAAGCCCGAGCGCGGTCACCGAGACCACCCTGAATCCGGCCGCCAGATAGGTGTCGGCGAGCCGCCCCGCGACCTGTTCGGAGCCCGGCGAGACCAGCGCGAGCGAGGTCAGCCCCCGGCGGGCGAGCAGATCGAGCTGGCCCAGCGTGACGGTCGACGCGGGGACGCCCGCCACCTCCTCGATCCGGCGCGCCACGGCCCGCCCGTGCGCAGCGCCGTGCAGATCGCTCGAACTGCCGCTCCAGACCACGGCGTCGGCGCCCGCGTCGGCCAGCAGCGCGGCCGAGCGGGTGAGTTCACCGGACTGCGAGGGCGCGATCGCCGGCCCGTACAGCACGTCCGGCAGGGCGGTGCGGGCGACCGGATGGGCGGCCTCGATGGAGACGGAGCGGCAGATCTGGCCCGACCAGCGCTCGACGCCGATGGAGGGGGAGGGGACGAGATGACCGATGCGCCGCATGACGGCACCTGCTTCCGTACCGGGGACGCCGGGGCACCGTGCCCGTGGTGGACCGCGTCCGTGGTGGATGTGCGGAGGGAGGGCCGGCCCGCTCCTGCGAGGAGGGGCGGGCCGGCCCGGGGACGGAACCGTCGGAACCGCTGCCCTCAGACGCGCGACGTACCGGCCGCGTCCAGCGAGGCGTAGGTGTCCGTGAGGCGCAGTCGCGCCTCCTCCTGGTCGCGCGGCGGGGGAGTGGGCTTCAGGCCCAGCAGCTTCGCCACGTTGTTGCCGAGATACCCCTCCAGATGCTCCTCGGAGAGGTTCATGCCCTGGGGCGGCGGGCCGCAGAGCACCTCCAGCTCCCGGGCCCACATGCCCGGTTCGTTGGGCGGCGAGTCCGTACCGAAGACCAGCTGGTGCTTCTCCATCTGCTGGGCGAACTCCACGATCCGCGACTGGAGCAGCCACCCCGACTCGCCGTACACATTGGGCGAGTCGAGGATCATGTAGAGCGCCTCGAAGCAGTAGACGCCGCCGGTCTGCACGCCGAAGTGCCCGAGGATGAAGTTGACGTTCGGGAACTCACGGATGATCGGGTAGAACTGCGTCGGGATCGAGTACGGCCCGTCGCCGGTGTGGATCAGGACGAGGACGCCCAGCTCGTCACAGACCCGCAGCACCGGACGGAGCCAGTCGAGCGCCCGGTCGGGCCGGTAGGCATGCATGTTGGCATGCAGCTTGAGCATCTTGTAGCCGTACTCCTTGACGTGGAACTCCAGCTCCTTCGCGCCGTTCTCCGGCCCGAAGCGCGGGTTGTACATGAAGTTCCCGATGAAGCGGTCGGGGTACGTCGTCACCAGCTCGGTGATGTACGCCATGTAGTCGCGGATGCCCTCGCGGCCGCCCCGCATCCCGTCCTGCCAGACGCTGTTGCCGGGCGGGGGCATGATGCAGCCGTAGTCGATCCGGCGGGGCTTGCCGTTGATCATGTACGGGCCGTCCATCATGGCCAGGGTCCGCTCACCGGTGAACGGCTCGCCGTCGTGGCGCCACGCCTGGTCCACGACGTTCGTGGGATGCATATGAGTGTCGATGATCAAGGTACTGTTCCTTCCCTGCTGGTTCTGGTGGTACGTACGCGGTGCGTGCAGAACCGTCGGGGGACCCGGGGGCGGGCCCGCATCACCTCCCTTCGCTGTGGACGATGTCGTCCTGGGGGTCGCCGTCGACGATGTCGCCGGGGCGCACCGGCACCCTGGTCAGTGCGAGGCCGGTCGCGTCGCGCAGCGCGTTGGCGATGGCCGGCGTCGACGACAGGGTCGGTGGCTCGCCCACACCGTTCAGGCCGTACGGCGAGTCCGGGTGGGGCAGTTCGAGCAGTTCGATGGGGACCGACGGCATGTCCGCGATCGTCGGGATCAGATAGTCGGTGAACGACGGATTGCGCACCCTGCCGTCCTGCACATGCAGTTCCTCCATGAGCGCGAGCCCCAGGCCCTGGGCGCTGCCGCCCTCGATCTGCCCCTCCACGGCAAGGGGATTCATCGCCTTGCCGACATCCTGGGTGGTGGCCAGCTCGACCACCTTCACCAGCCCGAGTTCGGTGTCGACGTCCACCACCGCGCGGTGGGCGGCGAACGCGAAGGCGATGTGGGCGTCGCCCTGGCCGCGTTCGGGGTCGATGGGAAAGGTGCGGCGGTGGCGGTACTCGTACTCCGCCTCGACGGGCCCGTCCGCGAGCAGCACCTCCAGCGGCCCGTCCCCGCGCGCGGTCAGCTCCTCCCGTACGGCCTTGCAGGCGCCCTGCACCGCACCGCCGCTCATCCAGCTGATCCGGGACGCCGACGACGAACCCGCGTCGCCGGCCAGGGTGTCGGCGGGCAGCACCACCACCCGCTCCACGCCCAGCTCGGTCCTGGCGATCTGCGCCTGCACGGTCACGATGCCCTGGCCGCACTCGGCGGCCGCGGTGTGGATCTCGGCGACCGGCTCCCCGTTGGCCAGGGCGAGCCGGACCCGGGCCACCGAACGGTCGTCGACCCCGCCGGAGAAGCCGATGGCCTTGACCCCGATGGCATAGCCGACCCCGCGTCTGACGCCCTCGCCGTGTGTTGTGTTGTTCAGCCCGCCCGGCCGGGCGAACGCGCCCTCACCGGCGGGCGGCAGCGGCCGGGCGCGCAGCCGCTCAAGGAGCTCGGCGGCGGGCGCGGGACCGTCCACCGACTGCCCGGTGGGCAGCACCGTCCCGGTCGTCATGGCGTTGCGGATGCGCAACTCCACCGGATCCATGGCGAGTTCACGGGCCAGCCGGTCGAGGTTGGACTCCACGCCGTAACACGACTGCACCGCACCGAAGCCACGCATCGCCCCGCACGGCGGGTTGTTGGTGTAGACGCTGTAGCCGTCGATCTCGGCGTGCGGTACGTCGTAGGCGCCCGCCGCGAAGTACGAGCCGTTCGCTATGACCACCTGGGAGGTGGAGGTGTAGGCACCACCGTCGAAGAGCAGCCGCGCCCTGACGTACACGAGCTTCCCGTCGCGCGTCGCACCGTGCTCGAAGCGCATCCGGGCCGGGTGGCGGTGCACATGGCCGTAGAACGACTCCTCGCGGTTGTAACTCATCTTCACCGGACGGCCGGTGTGCAGCGCGAGCATCGCCGCGTGGATCTGCACCGAGACGTCCTCGCGTCCGCCGAAGGCCCCGCCGACCCCGGAGAGCGTCAGCCGCACCTTCTCCGGCGGCAGCCCGAGCGCCGCGCACATCTGGTGCTGGTCGTCGTGCAGCCACTGGGTCGACACATAGACATCGACACCGCCGTCCTCCGCGGGTATCGCGAGGCCCGACTCGGGGCCGAGGAACGCCTGGTCCTGCATCCCGACCTCGTACGTCCCCGCGACCACCACATCGGCCAGCCTCCTGGCCTCGGCCATGTCACCGTGCCGGATGCGGACATGCCGTACGACATTGCCGGACCTCCCGTCGACCCGCCGTTCGTGGACCAGCGGGCCCCCGCCGCCGACCGCCTGCTCGGGGTCGGTCAGCGGTTCGAGCACCTCGTACCCGACGTCGATCAGCCGCAGCGCGCGGCGCGCCGTCTCCGGGTGGTCCGCCGCCACCAGCGCCACCGGTTCGCCCTGGTAGCGCACCCGGTCGGCGGCCAGCACCGGCTGGTCGGCGACCTTCATCCCGTACAGCGGCGCGCCCGGCACATCCTCGTGCGTGAGCACCGCGACCACGCCCGGCAGCCGGAGCGCGGGGGTGGTGTCGAGACGCACGATCCGCGCGCAGGGGTGCGGGCTGCGCAGGGTCGCACCCCACACCATGGCGTCGTCGTGCAGATCGGATGCGTACGCGAAGGCCCCCTGGACCTTCAGCCGGCCGTCGGGCCGCAGGACGCTCTCGCCGACTCCCTGCCGGATGCCGGTGACGGTGCTCACGGACCATCACTTCCCTTCTGCTGTAGGGGATGCGGTACGGGGCTGCCGCACGGGAGCCGCGGCGTGGACGGTGGGCGCGACAGGCCCTACGGCCCGACCGGGTGTACGGGAGCGGGCCCGCCCTCCGTACGGTCGGGGCCCGGCGCCACCGCCTGCGACAGCCGGATCCGCAGCCGCCTGATGTGGTCGCGGGCCGCGAGCTCGGCCGCGTCCGGGTCGCCCGCCGTCATCGCCTCGAAGATCCGGCGGTGCTCCTCGACGGCGAGCCGGGGGGCCTGAGGGCTGCGCCAGAGCGCGTGCAGCGCGAGGTGGGCCTTGCCCTGCACGGTGTCCAGGGCCGCGGTGAGATGGGGGTTGCCCGCGACCTCGCGGATGAGGCGGTGGTAGGCCATGTCCATCTCGGTGTGCGCCTGCTCGTCGTCGCCCGCCGCCACGACCCGCTCGTGCCGCTCCAGGAGGTCGCGGAGTTCGGAGACCCTGGTGGCGTCGAGCCGCTCGGTGGCGAGCCGGGCGGCCAGCCCCTCCATCACCTCGCGGACCACGTACAGCTGGCGCACGTCCTCGACGTCGACGGTGGCGACCACGGCGCCCCGGTGGGCGATGTGGGTGGCCAGGCCGTCGTGGATCAGCCGCTGCACGGCCTCACGGACCGGGCTGCGGCTGATGCCCAGCTGGGTGGCGAGCGCGGGCACCGAGAGCGCGTCGCCGGGGCGCAGCCGGTTGGCCAGCACCGCCCCCTTGAGCTCCTCGTACGCCCGGTCGGCAAGCAGGCTTCCGGCCGCGACCGGGTTCACTGCTCTCTCCGTCGACATGCCCCAACTCCCTCTACGACGCTCAGCTGCTCCGAGGCTCTTACGACGCCTCGTCCGATGTGCTGGGGATCGTGCTCTCCAGCTGTTCTTCATGTTGCATGTAATCTTCCGGCGGGTCAATGGAGCGTGCAGCCCTCTTCCGGTGCCCCGGCAGCCTGAGATGGTGGAAGAACAGGTTGAGCAGCACAGCCGTCAAGGTGCCCAGAATGATGCCGCTCTCGAAGAGTGCATGCAGTTGGCGGCCCGGCATCTGATCGGCGAACTGGGGGAACGCGGTCGGCAGGAAACCGACGCCCACGCTCGCGGCGACCAGGATCGTGTTGCGCTGGTCGCCGAGATCGGCCTGGACCAGGATCTGCACCCCCACCACGGCGATGGTGGAGAACAGCACGATCGTCGCGCCGCCCAGCACGGACGCCGGCATCGCGGCCACCACCGCGCCCACCTTCGGCACCATGCCGAGCACCATCATGATCACGCCGGACGCCGCGACGATCCACCGGCTCTTCACCCGGGTCAGTCCGATCAGCCCGATGTTCTGCGAATAGACCGTGCTGGGAAAGGAGTTGAGGAGCCCGGCGATCACTGTCGCGAGGCCGTCCGCGCGCAGCGCCCGGGTCACCTGCCGGCCGTCCACCTCGCGGCCGACGATCCTGCCCACCGCGAAGAACTGCCCGATGGACTCCACCGCGATGATGATCATCACCAGGACGATGGAGAGCACCGCGGTGATCTCGAAACGCGGCGCCCCGTAGTGCAGCGGGGCCGTGACGCCCAGCCAGGCGGAGCCGCCGATCCCCGAGAAGTCGGTCTCCCCGGCGAGCGCGGCCACCACCGTGCCCGCGACCAGGCCGAGCAGTACCGCCACCGTGGCCAGGAAGCCCCGGGAGAACTTGTGCAGCAGCAGGATCACCAGCAGGGTGACCCCCGCGAGGCCCAGATGGACCGGTGAGCCGAAGGTGCGCTGCGAGGGGTCCCCGCCGCCCACCTGCCGGGCCGCCACCGCGAGCAGGGTGATCCCGACGATGGTCACGATCGTGCCGGTGACCAGCGGCGGGAAGAACCTGACCAGTCTGCTGAAGAACGGCGCGATCACGAAGAGCGCGAGCCCGGCGGCGATCACCGCCCCGAAGACGGTCGGCAGTCCGGCCTTCGCCCCGCCCGCGGCCAGGCCCACCGACACGAGCGAGGGGACCGCCGTCGTCGACGTGCCCTGCACCACCGGCAGCCGGATGCCGATCCCGGGCAGCCCCACGGACTGCAGCAGGGTGGCGAGACCGCAGGTCAGCAGCGAGGCGTTGACCAGCATCCCGATGTCATCGGCGGGCATCCCGATGCCCTGGGCGACCAGCAGCGGCATGACGACCGCACCGGCGTAGAAGGCCAGCACGTGCTGGAGCCCGTAGACCGCCAGCCGCCAGAACGCCGGCACGGCATCGACCTGATCCGGATCGGCCGGCCCGACGGCGCCCGCGTCCACCGGGACAGGGACCTGGACCGGGTCCGGCCCGGGCTCCCGGGCCCGGCCCGTACTGCCCTGAACTGCCTTGCGCGACATGTGCGTTCTCCCTCCACCCGCCCCACGGCGGGGGTTGTTCACTGCGCATGTACGGGGGCCGCGGACGGGCAGCCGACAGGGAAATCGGTCGGGGGTGTGGTCAGTGGTTCCAGGGGCGGGTCAGTCCGCCGAAGCCGGCACGCGACACGAGCTGTTCGGACCGCTCCTGGGCCTCGGCGAGCAGTGCCTCCTCGTCCACCAGCACGCAGCGGCCGTCCTCGAAGACGACCCGCCCGTCGACGACGGTCAGCTCCACGTCGGAGCCGCGCGACGCGTACACGAGGGCGGAGACAGTGCGGTGCAGCGGCACCTGGTGCGGGCGGTCCAGGGCGACCACGGCGAGATCCGCGGGGGCGCCGGCGGTCAGGATGCCGGCCCCCGTACCCGCATAGCGGGCGCCCTCCCGGGTGGCCAGCTCCAGCGCCTCCTCGCAGCGCGCGGCGGCCGGGTCGAGGGTGTGCTGGCGCTGCCCGAAGAGCGTCTGCTTCATCACCTCGAACATGTCCTGGCGGTGCCCGGCGCTGGGGCCGTCGGTGCCGAGCGCCACCACGGCGCCCGCCTCCCGCAGTTCGCGCAGCCGCATCACACCCGAGGCCAGATAGGCGTTGGACACGGGATTGTGGGCCACACCGGCCCGCCGCTCGCCGATCCGGCGGATCTCCGCGCCGTCCAGCCACACGGCGTGCGCGAGGGTGGTCCGCTCGTCGAGCAGCCCCTCGGCGGCGAGCCACTCGACCGGTCTGATGCCGTACGCCTCCAGATAGCTCTCCGGGTCCTTCGCCCCCTCGCTGCAGTGCGTGTGCCAGCGCGTCCCGAACTCGGCGGCCAGCGCCGCCGCGCCCCTGACCAGGTCCTGGTCCACGTAACTGAGGTTGAGGGGGGCCGGCCAGATCTCCACGGTGGAGCCGGGCGGCCGCCGCCGCATGCACTCCCGGGTGAGTTCCAGCTCCTCGGCGACGGAGTACCGGAAGAGCGCGGGAGGCAGCCCCCGCGCGAGCGCCACCGGGGTCCGGTGTCCGATCATGCCGCGGGCCACCGCGCCGCGCAGCCCCGCCGATTCGACGGCCGCCGCCACCGCGAGCACGGTCTCCGGGTCGGTGGGCGCGTAGTGGTTGTCGATGACGGTGGTGATGCCCGAGCGCAGCGCCTCCACCGCGCCGAGAGTGGCGGCGACCCTGGCGTCGTCGGGGGTCACTGCTATGGAGTACGGCCACATGAACTCGCACAGCCAGGGCCAGATGGAGAGGCCCTCGCCCAGTCCGCGGGCGAGGGACTGGAACAGATGGCTGTGCCCGTCGGTGAAGCCCGGGACGACGGCCCGGCCCCGGCAGTCGACCGTACGGGCCGCCTGCCACGCGGCATCGGTCTCCGCCGCCGGGCCCACCGCCGCGATGCGGTTCCCGGTGATGGCGACCGAGCCCGGTTCGTACACGGACCGCCGGCCGTCGACGGTCACCACCCGTCCGCCCGACAGCAGAAGATCGCACTCCATGGGGGCCTCCAGAGGCTCTGTGGTCTGAGGTGTGGGGTCTGTGATGTGGGATCTGGGGTCTGGGGAAGCCGGCTACGGGATACTCAACATTGCATGTAACATATTCCGGCCCGGGTGCATGTCAACCCTTCTCACGTCACTTCCGCCGCCCGCCCCGGCTGTCCCGCCCGACTCGTGGAACGGAGCGAACGACCGCAGACTGATCAGGCCGGGGCACTCCCCGGCTCACCCGGGGAGGAGGCACGGGCATGCGTTCGATCCGCTACCGGACAGCGGTCCTGCTCGTGGCCTCGGCCGGAGTGGCGGGGCTCGCCGCCCCCACGAGCGTGCAGGCGGAGCCGGCCCCCTTCGGCGCCGGATGCCTCATATCCCTCAGGGGCTCGCACACGACAGCCACCTGTCACAACAGATACGTCGGGACCGACCGGGTCGCCCTGCACGTCGAGTGCGCCCGCTGGTGGGACATCGACATGGACAGCGCGCCGGTCGAGGTCGGCCCCGCGCAGAGCGTGCGGCTCACCGGCCGCTGCTGGAAAGAGATCAGCTCGGTCTGGGTGACACACCGGCGGGCGGACTGAGCCGCGCGGAACCCCTCAGGCGGAGGCCTCCAGGCAGTTGGCGAACGCGTGGCTCGCCGCCTCGGTGGCTGCCAGGTCCCCGTCGCCGTTCCGGATCGCGTCGATCAGCCGGGTGTGGTCCATGTACCCCTCGGGCCGCAGCTCGCGCCCCACGTCGTCCCGGAGCCAGTCGCGGAGCAGGTCGCCCAGGTCGGCGTAGAGCTCGGTCAGTACGTCGTTGTGCGAGGCGTTCACGATCGCCAGGTGCAGGGTCGCGTCGGCGGCCACGAACGCCTCCGCGTCACCCGCCTCCCAGGTCCGCTCCCGCTCGGCGAGCAGGCCCGCCAGCTGCTTCATGTCCCGCTCGGTGCGCCGCTCGGCGGCCAGCCGGGCGGCCGACGACTCCAGGGTCGAGCGCAGTTCCGCCACGTGCCGCGGGTCGGCCGCGGCGAACCGCCGGTGCATCACCCCGGCCAGCTCACTGGTGGCGACCACATAGGTGCCGGAGCCCTGCCGGATGTCCAGCAGCCCGTTGTGCGCGAGAGCGCGCACCGCCTCCCGGACGGTATTGCGGGCCACTCCCAGCTGCTCGACCAGTTCGGGCTCGGTCGGGATGCGTGAACCGACCGGCCACTCGCCGGAGGTGATCTGGTTCCGCAGTTCGGTGATCACCTGGTCGGCGAGTGCGGAACGCCGGGGGGTGTTCAGCGCCATGGTGCTCCTCGTTCGGGGTCGGGCGGTGGGAAGCGGGGATTGGATGATTGGACAACCAATCATCCCATGATTCTATGATGTCCTTATGCCAGACGACGAGACGAAGATCCTCGCCCCCGCTGCCGAGCCGCGTGTCGCGGCGGATGCCGCCCGCCCGCAGCCCGCCGCATGGACCGTGAAACTGGTGATGGCCGGCATCGTCCTCGCCGCCGTCAATCTCCGGCCCGCCATCACGAGTCTCGGCGCGCTCCTCGAAGAGGTGCGGGACGGCCTCGGGATGAGCGGCAGCGTCGCCGGTGTCCTCACCTCCGTACCGCCGCTCTGCTTCGCCGTCTTCGGCGTCATGTCGCCCCGGCTGGCCCGCCGCTTCGGGCCCGGCGCCGTCGTCTGCGCCGGGATGGTGGCGATCACCGCGGGCCTGGTGATCCGGCCCTTCATGAGCGGTACGGCAGGCTTCCTGGCCGCCAGCGCGCTGGCCCTGATGGGGATAGCCGTGAGCAACGTGCTGATGCCGGTGATCGTCAAGCGGTACTTCCCGGACCGCGTCGGAACGATGACCGGGCTCTACTCGATGGCCCTCGCCCTGGGCACCGCACTCGCCGCGGCCCTCACCGTCCCGCTGACCGACGGCCTCGGCGGCAGCTGGCGGCTGGGTCTCGGGGTGTGGGCGGTGCTGGCCGCCGTGGCCGTACTGCCCTGGATCGCGCTCATCAAGGACCGCAGCATCACCGCGGCGAACGCGGCGGGCGCAGCCGCCGTGGAAGCTCAGGGCGCCGCAGGCACCGCGGACGCGGCCCGGTCGCAGGCACCCGTCCGCCGGATCACCAGCAGCCGCACCGCCTGGGCCCTGGCCTGCTTCTTCGGGCTCCAGGCCACCGCCGCGTACATCACCATGGGCTGGATGCCGCAGATCTTCCGTGACGCCGGGGTCTCGGCCGGCACGGCGGGGCTGCTGCTCGCCGTCACGATGGTGATGGGCGTGCCGCTCGCCTTCGTCATCCCGCGCCTGGCGAGCCGGATGAAGAACCAGGGCCCCATCGTCGTAGCCCTGGGCGCCTGCGGGCTCGTCGGTTACGCCGGTCTCTATCTGGCCCCGTCCGGCGGCGCCTGGGTCTGGGCGCTCCTGCTCGGCATCTCCAACTGCTCGTTCCCGCTCGCCCTGACGATGATCGGCATGCGGTCGCGGAGCGGCGCCGGAGTGGTCAGGCTCTCCGCCTTCGCCCAGTCCACCGGCTATCTGATCTCCATCCCGGGACCGCTGCTCGTCGGGGTCCTCTACCAGCACAGCGGCGGCTGGGGCCTGCCCATCGCGCTGATGGCCGGGCTGATGGTGCCGCAGATCGCCGCCGGGATCCTCGCCGGACGGGACCGGACGATCGAGGACGAATCCTGAGATGCGAGACTGACGTCATGCCAGTGCTCGAACCGAATCCCCAGAACGGTCAGAAGAAGCTCCTGCTCGTGCTCGGAGCCATGCTCGCGGTCACGGCGATCGTCGCGATCATCGCCACGATCGCGTCGCCCTGACCCGTTGTCCTGTCCGATGTCCCGGACCGGTGTCCCCGGCCCGGAACACCGACCCCGCCCTGCCCCCTGTCCTGACCCCGTGTCCCGATCGGACGCCCACGGACCGGCGGTGGGGCTAGCACCACCGTCCCCTAGGGGGCCAGGCTCAGGGTGAAGTGGGTGGGTCACCGGATGGGAGGGCGCCCCCGTACTCCGTAGGTTCAGGTACATCAGCCACCGCGAACCTCATGGAGGCGGCCATGCCGGCCCGTCCGCACACCACCCGCCCCCACCACGGCCACGCGCAGAGCGGGATCGATGTGCGGCTGCCCTGGTGGGCCATCGCCCTGCCCGCGCTGGCCTTCGCCGTTCTGCTGCTGCTGATCAGCGCGCCCGGCCAGGCGCACGCGGACACCGGCGAGGCCACCGTCACGCATGTGCTGGAGCGGATCCAGCAGAGTCTGCCGTTGTAGCGCTCCCCGGCCACCGTGGCCGAAGCCTGTTCACTCGTGCCGGGGGGAGCCTCCCAACACCCTGCGCCCGATGGTCCGATCCGTGCGAAGCTGGATTGTATGAGCGCCGTTGTGTCATCCGGGGGAACAGCCCCCGGAACCCCCGAGTCCCGCAGGATTGTCCTTCTCCGGCACGCGAAGGCCGACTGGCCCGAGGTGTCCGACCACGACCGGCCGCTCGCCGACCGCGGCCGTATGGACGCAGCGGCCGCCGGCAGCTGGCTCTCCTCCCACGCGTTCCGTTTCGACCTGGCCCTCTGCTCGACCGCGGTCAGGACGCGCGAGACCTGGAAGCTGGCCGTCCAGGAACTGCCGGACCGGCCCCGGACCGTCTACGAGGAGCGGCTGTACGAGGCGTCCCTCGGCGAAGTGCTCGCGCTGCTCAACGAGATCCCCGACGACGTCAGCGATGTGCTGGTCATCGGCCACAACCCGGTGACGCACGCACTCGCCGACGCGCTGTCGGGCCGTGCCGAGGGAGAGTTGCTGACCAGGATGAACCGCAGCGGATTCCCGACCGCGGGGATCGCCGTCATCGAGTTCACCGGCCCATGGAAGTCCGTCGAGCACGGAGTGGGCAAACTGACGGCCTTCTGGGCGCCGCACGAGTAGGACCGGCCAACGGCCTCCCCCGCGACAGGCGGTGGAGGCCGGTGGTGGTCAGACCCCGTCGTCGACGAGGCCGTCCGCGGCCTCGACCTCTTCACGGGTGATCCCCAGCAGATAGAGCACCGTGTCCAGGAAGGGCACGTTCACCGCCGTGTCGGCGGCCTTGCGGACCACGGGCTTGGCGTTGAACGCGACGCCGAGCCCCGCCGCGTTGAGCATGTCCAGGTCGTTCGCACCGTCCCCGATGGCGACGGTCTGTGCCAGCGGGACGCCCGCCTCCGCGGCGAACCGCCGCAGCAGCCGCGCCTTGCCCGCGCGGTCCACGATCTCACCGACGACCCGCCCGGTGAGCCGGCCGTCGACGATCTCCAGTGTGTTGGCCGAGGCGAAATCGAGGCCGAGCCGCTCCTTGAGGTCATCGGTCACCTGGGTGAACCCGCCCGACACGACGCCCACTTGGTAGCCAAGACGCTTCAGCGTACGGATCAGGGTGCGGGCACCGGGCGTGAGCCGTACCTCGGACCGTACTTTGTCGACGACCGACCCATCGAGCCCCGCCAGCAGCGCCACCCGCGCGTGCAGTGACTGCTCGAAGTCCAGCTCGCCGCGCATCGCGCGCGCCGTCACCTCCGCGACCTCCTGCTCACACCCCGCGTGCGCGGCGAAGAGCTCGATCACCTCGTCCTGGATGACCGTCGAGTCGACGTCCATCACGACGAGCCGCTGGGCGCGGCGGTGCAGACCCGCCGAGATCACGGCCACATCCACCCCGAGCACCGAAGCCTCTATGGCGAGTGCCGTACGGAGCGGCTCGGTCTCCACCCCGGACACCGCGAACTCCACCGCGGTCACCGGGTACTTGGCCAGCCGGAAGATTCGGTCGATGTTGCCGCCCGTGCCGGTGATGCTCGCCGCTATGGCGGCGGTCGACTCGGCGGTGAGCGGGTTGCCGAGCACGGTCACATGGGAACGCCCGCTGCCCCGGGGCCGGTTGTCGCCGGTGCCGGAGATGATCTCCGTCTCCAGCTTGAGGGACTCGGCCCAGCTGTGCACGGTGGCCCGCAGCTCGCCCTCGGCGTTGCCGCCGGGGCCCGGAGCCGTGACGAGGGCGCACAGCGTGATCCGGCCACGGGTGACCACCTGCTCGATGTCGACGACGTCGACGGCGTAGGCGGCGAGGGTGTCGAAGAGACCTGCGGTGATCCCGGGGCGGTCCTTCCCGAAGATCTTGACGAGGAGAGTCGGAGAGTCCGCGTGGACTGGGGGCTGCGATGCGCTCATGGTGGTCCCACCGTATAGGTCGCGGCCGGGCCGCAGGCAGTCCGTCCCGAGTACCGGACGCCGGTGGCGGGACCGGCCGGCGGACCGGGCGCGGCAGCCCCTATTTGTCGCGAACGTCGCCCGGACCTGTGCGTCTCCACCCCATTGGTACGCGGTCGTCACACAGCCCGGCTTCCCGATGCCTCTCTGTGCCTGAAATAGTTCCCCAGGATGTTCGCCATCCCTAGACTCCCTGCAATGGGGGTACCTCGGGGGACAATAAGTGGGGCTGGAGTGCCGGAACTCGTAGTTGAACTGAATGGCAGGATCTGGACGCTCGATCCGTCCAGGTCGTACACCCTCGGCCGTGATCCGCAGGGAGACCTGCCGATCGACGACGCCAGGGTCTCGTGGCGACACGCCACTATCAGCTGGGGAGGCCGTGGTTGGGTCATCGAGGACCATGGCTCGACCAACGGCACGTTTGCGCAGGGGCAGCGGATCCAGCAGCTGGAGATCGGCCCCGGTTCGGCGGTGCACCTCGGCAACGCGGCCGACGGCCCGCTGCTGAGCCTGTCCGCCGCAGCGCCGGCCGCGCAGGCACAGGCGCCGATGCAGGCCCAGGCACCGGTGCAGGCGCAGGCGTCCGCGCCGGCGCACGCTCCGCAGGCCGCCCAGGCGCAGGGACCGGCGTACGCCCCTCCCCAGCAGCAGGGCGCTCCGGCGGGCTGGGCCCCGGCTCAGCAGCCGCCGCAGAACGCGGCCCCGCAGGGCTGGCAGCAGCAGGGCCAGGTGCCTCAGCAGGGCGGTCCGGCGGGCGGGGGCGCGGAGGCCCCGCCGGCGTACGGCGACCGCAGCCCGACCACCTTCCACCAGCTGGCGCTCGGCCGGGTGATGCGCATCGGCCGTGCCCTGGAGAACGAACTGGTCGTCTCCGACCTCCAGGTCTCCCGCAACCACGCCGAGTTCGTCGCGACACCGGACGGCCGCTTCGAGATCCGGGACCTCGGATCCCACAACGGCACCTACATCAACGGCCAGCCGATGGCCAAGTCCGGCACGGCCCTGATCGGCCCGAACGACATCGTCGGCGTCGGCCACTCGACCTTCCGGCTGGTCGGCGACCGCCTGGAGGAGTTCGTCGACACCGGCGAGGTCTCCTTCTCCGCCCGCCACCTCACGGTGACGGTCGACGGGGGCAAGGACATCCTCAAGGACGTCTCGTTCGGCGTCCCGGAGAAGTCGCTCATCGCGGTCATCGGCCCGTCGGGCTCCGGGAAGTCCACCCTGCTCAAGGCGCTCACCGGCTACCGGCCCGCCAACCGCGGGGATGTCCTCTACGACAACAGGAATCTGTACAAGCAGTTCGCCGAGCTGCGCCAGCGCATCGGGCTGGTCCCGCAGGACGACATCCTGCACAAGGAGCTCACGGTCCGTAAGGCGATGAAGTACGCGGCCAAGCTGCGCTTCCCCGCCGACACCACCGAGGCGGAGCGCTCCTCGCGCATCGACGAGGTGCTGCGCGAGCTGAAGCTGGACATCCACAAGGAGAAGAGGGTCGCCTCCCTCTCCGGTGGCCAGCGCAAGCGCGTCTCGGTCGCACTCGAACTGCTGACCAAGCCGTCGCTGATCTTCCTGGACGAGCCGACGTCGGGGCTCGACCCCGGCATGGACCGCGATGTCATGCAGCTGCTGCGCGGCCTCGCCGACGACGGCCGTACGGTCCTCGTCGTCACGCACTCCGTCGCTGAGCTCGCCATCTGCGACAAGCTCCTGGTGATGGCGCCCGGCGGCTCGGTCGCGTACTTCGGACCGCCCGAGGAGGCGCTGAACTTCTTCGGCTACAGCAGCTGGGCCGATGTCTTCTCGGCCTTCGAGAACTACCGCGACTACGACTGGGCGGGGCGCTGGCGCGGTTCGCAGCACTACCAGATGTACGCGGCGGACATCGACTCGGTCGCGGTGCAGTCGGTCGACATGCCGTCCGCCCAGTCCATGAAGCCGCCGAAGCCGCAGGCCTGGGGTTCCCAGCTGCTCACCCTGATGAGGCGCTATGTGTCGGTGATCGTGTCCGACCGGGGCTTCATGGCGCTCTCCCTGCTGCTGCCCGCGGTGCTGGGTACGGTCGGCGCGCTGATCCCCGCTGACTACGGACTCGGCCTCGGCCCGGCGGCAGGGCGCTTCAGCAACGGCGACGGCGCGGTGATCCTGCTGATCCTCGCGGTGGGTGCCTGCTTCGCCGGGGCGGCCAACTCCGTACGAGAGCTGATCAAGGAACGGGTGATCTACGAACGGGAGCGGGCCACCGGCCTCTCGCGTTCCGCCTATCTGATGTCCAAGGTGATCGTGCTCGGTCTGATCACCCTGGTTCAGGGCGCCATCATCGGCGGCATCGGCTTCGGGATGAAGAAGGCGCCGGCCGAGGGCCTGATCTTCTCGACCTCCACCCGGCTGGAGATGACCCTGCCGATCATGGCGCTCGGCCTCACCTCGATGATGATCGGCCTGATCATCTCGTCGCTGGTGAAGACCTCCGAGAAGACCATGCCGCTCCTCGTCATGTTCGCCATCACCCAGGTCGTCTTCACGGGCTGTCTGTTCACCTTGAACGGCGCTGCGGGGATCAACCAGTTCTCGTTCCTGATGCCCGCCCGCTGGGCGGTCGCCGCCGCGGGCGCCACCGCGTCGCTGAACGTCCTGCTGCCCAACAAGAAGGACCTGGCCAGCACCGACCCGCTCTGGGACCACACCCTCGGTACTTGGGTGATGGACATGGGGATCCTGCTCGCCATCGGCGTGATCTGCGGCGTCATGGTGGCGCGGCTGCTGCGCCGGCACGAGCCCGAGGTCATGCGCAAGTAGCAGACCCGCAGTCCCGCAACGCCGAAGGGCGGCACCCGCAGTGTGGGTGCCGCCCTTCGGCGTGGTCCGGTGGTGCGCCGGACCATGTGACTCCTGCGTGACCAGTGCCGGATCAGTAGGCGCTGTTGACGTTGTCGATCGAGCCGTAGTTCGCGGCGGCGTAGTTCGCGGCGGCGGTGATGTTGGCGACCGGGTCGTAGATGTTCGACGACGTGCCGGCGACGTGGTACGCGTCGAACGTCGGCTGGATGGTCTGGAGCAGGCCCTTCGACGGGACACCGTTCTGGGCGTTGATGTCCCAGTTGTTGATGGCCATCGGGTTGCCGCCGGACTCACGGATGATGTTGCGGTACAGGCCGTTGTACGAGCCGGGGATGTTCTTGGCCTGCATGATGGCCAGCGCGTGGCGGATCCAGCCGTCGAGGTTGTTCGCGTAGACGGGCGTGCGGGCGGCGGCGCGGCTGGCGGCGGCCTTGGCCGCCCGCTCCTTCGCCTTCGCCGCTGCGGCCGCCTTCGCCTTGGCCTTGGCGGCAGCCTCGCTCTTCGCCTTGGCGGCGGCTTCGGCCTTGGCCTTGGCGGCGGCCTTGGCCTTCGCCGCTGCCTTCGCCTTGGCCGCCGCGGTCTTGGCGGCCTGGTCGGCGTGGGCCTGCTGCGTGTGCAGGCTGGCCTGCACCGCCTTGGTCTGCGAGGCGAAGGCGACCGGGGCCGCGTCGATCGACGTGTGGGAAGTCTCTGCGGACGCGTTTCCGGGAACAAGCGTGAAGGCGAGTGCGGCGGCGCCGACGGCGGCCACACCACCGATCGAGTACTTGTGAGTCTTGGTCAGGCGACGAAGGCCATGGCGGTTCTCGGACATGCGGGCGTTCCTCTTCGAATAGCGGAAGTCGCGAGCGCCGGGGGCGGCGGAGCGCCCTGGGGCGGCGACGGGAGCAATTCTTAGCGGCCGCAAAATCTTGTGGCAAAGGTGTGACGTACGATCCTGCTTAGTGGCGTAGGTGCGCTCCTGGAGTGCCGAGTGCCCGCGCTTACCCGGCCCAGGAGCCCCTTAAGCATCAACTAGCGAACCTCGTAAGTGACGTGGGTCCTATGCGCGGCGTCACACTGTTCGGGCAGTGAATTCACAATGCGTTGCTACAGCAATGCGGAGCGTTAGGTTCCTCATCCGGAAGGATGAGGTGAACGT
This sequence comes from Streptomyces sp. NBC_00440, assembly GCF_036014215.1. Taxonomy (NCBI): domain Bacteria; kingdom Bacillati; phylum Actinomycetota; class Actinomycetes; order Kitasatosporales; family Streptomycetaceae; genus Streptomyces; species Streptomyces sp. NBC_00440. The sequence goes on along the minus strand of NZ_CP107921.1, from coordinate 1,507,103 downwards.
CCCCGAACTCGTGCCAGAGGTAGAGCGCACGTACCGCCTCCGCATAGCTGCGCTCCAGGGCCTCCCGCCCCGCGACCGCCTCCAGCATCAGCAGATGCGAGGCCTCCGGCTCGTGCAGCCCGGTCAGCAGCCCGTCCACCACCCGCACCCCGCGGCCGGGCGTGACCACCAGATCCGTCCACCCGGCCAGCGCCCGCACCAGGCCGTCTGCCTCGTTGCCCCCGGCCGCGGTCTCCAGGGCACGCACCGCTGTCGTCCCCACCGCGATGATCCGCCCACCGCCCGCCCGCGCCGCGTTGACCAGCCGGGCAGTGGCCGCCGACACCTCGAACCGTTCGGGATACGGGGTCTCGTGCGCCTCCGCCGACGCCACCCCGGTGTGCAGCACCACCGGCGCGAACTGGATCCCCCGGCTCACCAGCTCCGCGACAAGACCGGCGGTGAAGGGCCGCCCGGCACTCGGCATCTCCGCCGAACCCGCCCCGTCCGGCGCCGCCAGCGCGAACACCGTCTGATACGCGGAGAGCGGCTGGTCACGGCGGGTGTACGCGTACCGGATCGGGCGCCCGTGCCGCCGCAGCAGCTCCGGCACTGCGGCCGCCGAAGGCCGCACCCACCACAACCGGTCCTCACCGGCGGCCAGCGGCTCCTCCCATACGAGCCGTACGCCTTCGGGCAGCCGCACCACGGACCCCGCCGGGCCGCCCGCGCACCGCCGGGTACTCCCGCCCGGCACCGGCTCCCGCAGCTCCACCGCCCACCGGCCGTCGTCCCCACGGGCCGAGAAGTGCACCACGACACGGGCCCCGGAAGAAGCTGTCCCGTCCACCGCGGCGGGCAGCGTCCGTGAGGTGTTCACCACCAGTACGTCCCCCGCCCGCAGCTGCCCCGGCAGCTCCCGGAAGGCGTGGTGGGAGACAGCGGTGCCGCGCGACACCATCAGCCGTACGTCGTCCCGCCCCCGGCCGCGCTCCTCGGCGGGCACCACCGCCGGCCGCCCGTCGGGGACCCGCAGTGCCTGCCGCGCACTCATCGCACCTCACCCACCAGCGCGGGGGCCGAGTACCGCCCGCTCGCCGGGCGCTCGTCGAGCAGCCGCAGAAACGCCGGGACCACCTCCGAAGGCGCGGGCCTCTCCTCCTCGTCACCGGGCACCGCGGCCGTGTACAGATCGGTACGCATGTCACCCGGGTCCACCGCCCACACCCGCAGCCCCGGCTCCTCGGCCGCGAGTACCGCCGACAGCTGGTCCAGCGCGGCTTTCGACGCCCCGTATCCGCCCCAGGTCGGGTACGCCTCGACAGCGGCGTCCGAACTCACCGTGACCACCGCCCCCGCACCGGACGCCCGCAGCAGCGGCAGCGCCTCCTGCACCAGACCGAGCGCGGCCACCACATTGGTCTCCAGCGCCGCCCGCAGCCCGTCGGGCGTCAGCTCCTCCAGACGTACGAGCGGCTCGGCGCCCAGCGCGCTCGCATTGCTGACCAGCAGATCGAGCCCGCCGAGGCCGCGCGCCGCATCGGCCAGCCGGCTCCGGTGCGCCGCGTCGCCGACGTCCCCCGCCACCGCCACCACCCGCGTGCCGTACTCCGCGAGCTCCCGCGCCGCCCCGTCCAGAACCTCCGGTGTCCTCGCATCGATGACCAGGTCCCAGCCCCGCCCCGCGAGCCCCGCGGCGAGCGCCCGGCCCAGCCCCTTCGATCCGCCCGTGATGACTGCTACCGCCATGGCACGTCCCTCTTCCCGTAGTCCCGCAGCTCTTCCGGTCAGCCCGTCGCTTCGTGCCGCCAACTTCGGGCCGCCAACTTCGTGCCGCCAACGTAGGAACGCGCCCCCGCTCCGCGCCTCGGCCGCGGGACGCAGGGACCAGGGCACTTCGGAGTAGTCCCGATGTCCCGGGTGAGCTGGTCCCCAAGGACCGGGACGGAGCCCGTCCGCAGCCCGATACGGCCCGCCCGGCCCGCCGGTACGGTGTGGCCATGTCCCATCGACCCGCTTCCGGCCTGTCCGCGGTGAGCACCGCGCTGCTCGCGATGAGCAGGCACCTGGAGGTCCGCGACGTCCTCAAGACGATCGTGGTCTCCGCCCGCGAACTGCTGGACGCCGAGTACGCCGCGCTCGGGGTCCCCGACGACCACGGCGGCTTCGCCCAGTTCGTGGTCGACGGGGTCAGTGACGCCCAGTGGAAGGCCATCGGCCCGCTCCCGCGCCAGCACGGCATCCTCGCCGCGATGCTGCACGACGAGAAGCCCCAGCGCCTCGACGACGTACGCGAGGACCCCCGCTTCGGCGGCTGGCCGTCCACGCACCCCGAGATGTCGGACTTCCTCGGCCTGCCCGTCCGCGACGGCGACGAGACGATCGCCGCGCTCTTCCTCGCCAACAAGCGGTGTCCCAGGCCCACCGGCCGCTGCGGGTTCACCGAGGAGGACGAGGAGCTCCTGACGATCCTCGCCCAGCACGCCGCCATCGCCCTCACCAATGCCCGCCTCTACGAGCGGAGCCGCGAGCTCACCATCGCCGAGGAACGCTCCCGGCTGGCGCACGAACTCCACGACGCCGTCAGCCAGAAACTCTTCTCCCTGCGGCTCACGGCCCAGGCCGCCGCCACCCTGGTGGACCGCGACCCGGCCCGCGCCAAGGGCGAGCTCCAGCAGGTCGCCGACCTCGCGGCCGAGGCCGCCGACGAACTCCGCGCCGCCGTAGTGGAGCTGCGCCCCGCCGCCCTCGACGAGGACGGTCTGATCCCCACGCTCCGGACGCACATCCAGGTCCTGGACCGCGCGCACACCCCGCACGTCACCTTCCGGAGCGGGCAGGTGCGGGCGCTCCCCGCCGCCCAGGAGGAGGCGCTGCTGCGGGTGGCCCAGGAGGCGCTGCACAACGCCCTGCGCCACTCGGGCGCCGGACGGATCGATGTCGTACTGGAGAGCCGGCGGGCCCGGCCCGGCGCGGTCCTGCGGATCACCGACGACGGCGCCGGATTCGAGCCGTCGGCCGTACGGCGGGCCGGCCGGCACCTCGGCCTGGTCTCCATGCGGGACCGCGCGAGCGGCGTCGGAGGCAGGCTCAGGGTGGAATCGGCGCCCGGAGAGGGCGCCACGATCGAGATGGAGGTGCCCGGTGGCTGACACCGCACCCAGGCCGAAGGCGGCCATCCGCGTGCTGCTCGTCGACGACCACCAGGTGGTCAGGCGGGGCCTGCGCACCTTTCTGGAGATCCAGGACGACATCGAGGTCGTGGGCGAGGCACCGGACGGGGAGCAGGGGGTGGCCGCCGCCGAGGAGCTGCGCCCCGACATCGTCCTGATGGACATCAAGATGCCGGGCATGGACGGTATCGAGGCGCTGCGCAGGCTCAGGGAGCTGGCCAATCCGGCGAGGGTGCTGGTGGTCACCAGCTTCACCGAGCAGCGCACCGTGGTTCCCGCCCTGCGCGCGGGTGCGTCGGGCTATGTGTACAAGGACGTCGACCCGGAGGCGCTGGCCGACGCGATCCGCTCGGTCCACGCCGGGCACGTCCTGCTCCAGCCCGAAGTGGCCGGGGCGCTGCTCTCCCCGGAGCCGGGCGGCGGCCAGGGGAGGGGCACCGCGCTCACCGAGCGGGAACGCGAGGTGCTGGGGCTGATCGCCGACGGACGCTCCAACCGGGAGATCGCGCGAGCACTGGTCCTCTCCGAGAAGACCGTCAAGACGCATGTGTCGAACATCCTGATGAAACTGGACCTCGCCGACCGGACCCAGGCGGCGCTCTGGGCGGTACGGAACGGGGCGGCGGGCTGAGCGGAGGCTTGAGCGGACCGTCATATTCCGGTGTGAGATTCATACCGTCGGGTGTAAGTCACCCACATGGCGTATCCGGATGACCCCTCCGCCGTTCTCCATGCGTGCTGCGGCGCCGGCCGCAGCCAGCTAGGAGGATCCTGAAATGAAGAACCTGAAGAAGGCCGCTGCCATCACCCTCGTCGCCGGTGGCGTCCTCGCCGCCGGAGCCGGTGCGGCGTCCGCCGCCTCGCACGCGGCTGGTGCGGCGACCAACTCGCCCGGCGTCGTCTCCGGCAACGTGGTGCAGGCCCCGGTGCACGTCCCGGTGAACGCCGTCGGCAACACCGTCTCCGTCATCGGCGTCCTGAACCCGGCCTTCGCCAACCACGGCATCAACGGCTGACCGCACAACGGTCACCGGCCGACGGCCCCTCGGACACCGTGCCCCCTCAGGCACTGTGCCCGGGGGGCCGTTCGTCCGGACAGGGCAGGTTCTTTCCGCCGCAGTCTTCTTCGGGACCGCCCGCATCGCCGCTCGTGGCCTCCGAGGTGCGAGGGCGGAAGGGGGCCGGCCGGTTGCAGGAGCGCCCTCGTCGAAGCCCCCGTCAGCCGCGCCGCTCCCGCTCCTCCACGTACGCGTTGTACGCCGCCACCTGCGCCCGCCGGGCCACTCGCTCCACCGGCCGCAGCGCATTCCCCCGCGCCGCCATCTCCGATGCGCTCACCGCGCCGCCCGGCCCGTGCTCGTACGCCACCGAGACCAGCAGCCCGACCCGCCGCGCCAGTTCGAGCACCCGGACCGCGCGAGCCGGATACCCCGGCGCGAGCAGCTCCCCGGCCCCCGCTTCCGCCCGGGCCCGGTACGCGTCGATCGCCGCCTCGGCAGCAGGCCCGCCGCCCGCCACATCGAGACCCGAGAGCACCGCGGTCGCCTCCCGCAGCCCCTCCGCCAGCTCCCGCTCCGCCTCACCGAGCGAGGGCACGTCGGCCGGCGGCGCCTCGCGGACCGGCAGGCAGTGCCAGACCACCTCCCGGTGCAGATCGCCCTCCGGGCCCGCCTCGTACAGCTCGGGCACCAGCCCCAGCGGTACGCCGAAGGCGGTGACCGCCTCCTCCGCCTCCAGCGCCCGCGCGTTGAACTCTGGCGGCCCGCTGAGACCCAGCGGATGTCCCGCTGTGGGCATCGCCACCCGGTAGCCGGTGGCGCCGAGCGATCTCAGCCGCCCCAGCGCCAGCGTGAGCCCGACGGGCCCCGCCTCGCCCGGCAGCCCCTCCACCCGGTGCACAGCGTCCTCGCCCACGATGGCGAGTGCGGCGTCATCCGGCGATACAATTCCGGCCAACAGGGCATTTCCCCATGCGGCCAGCCGTCCTGAGCGTGGTTCCGTGAACATGGACCCAGCGTAGGGACTGGACCTAGACGTGGGCGCACTTCTCAAGTGGCGTAGGTTTTCCCTGGGAGCTGCGCCCACAGGCGCACGCGCGAACCGAGACTGCATGGGGAGACAACGCGCTCATGAGCGATGTACTGGAGCTGCTGGACGTATCGGTGGTCCGCGACGGACGTGCTCTGGTGGACGACGTCTCCTGGGCGGTGAAGGAGGGGGAGCGCTGGGTCATCCTCGGCCCCAACGGCGCGGGCAAGACCACCCTCCTCAATATCGCGTCCAGCTACCTCTTCCCGACCACCGGCACCGCGTCGATCCTCGGTGAGCAGCTCGGCAAGCCCGGCACCGACGTCTTCGAGCTCCGCCCGCGCATCGGCATGGCCGGCGCCGCCATGGCCGAGAAGATGCCCAAGCGGCAGACCGTGCTGCAGGTGGTGCTCACCGCGGCCTACGGCATGACGGCCACCTGGAACGAGGACTACGAGGAGGTCGACGAGCAGCGCGCCCGCGCCTTCCTCGACCGCCTCGGCATGACCGAGTTCCTGGACCGCAAGTTCGGCACCCTCTCCGAGGGCGAGCGCAAGCGCACCCTGATCGCCCGCGCGATGATGACCGACCCCGAGCTGCTCCTGCTCGACGAGCCCGCCGCCGGTCTCGACCTCGGCGGCCGCGAAGACCTCGTACGCCGTCTCGGCCGGCTGGCCAAGGACCCGTACGCCCCCTCGATGGTGATGGTGACCCACCACGTCGAGGAGATCGCCCCGGGCTTCACCCACGTCCTGATGATCCGTCAGGGCAAGGTGCTCGCCGCCGGTCCGATGGAGACCGAGCTGAGCTCCCGCAACCTCTCCCTCTGCTTCGGGCTGCCGCTCGTCGTCGAACAGCGCGGCAACCGCTGGACCGCGCAGGGCCTTCCGCTCGGCTGACCGGTTCCGTACTCCTTGCGCCCTGTCCCCGAAGGGGACTGCCGCCCTACCATGACCCCGTGGACATCGAGACATGGGTGTGGTGGCTGATCGGCGCGGCCGGGCTGGGAATCCCGCTCGTCATCACCGCCATGCCCGAATTCGGGATGCTGGCCGTAGGGGCGGTCGCCGCGTCGGCCGCCGCCGGCCTCGGCGTCGGCCCGGTGCTCCAGGTCCTCGTCTTCGTGATCGTGTCCGTCGCACTCATCGCCGTAGTACGCCCCATCGCCAACCGGCACCGGTCCCAGCGACCTGAACTGGCCACCGGGATCGATGCGTTGAAAGGCCGTCAGGCCGTCGTCCTGGAGCGGGTCGACGGCAGCGGCGGCCGTATCAAGCTGGCCGGAGAGGTGTGGTCGGCGCGGGCCCTCGACGGTGACAGCAGTTATCAGCCAGGTCAGCAGGTCGACGTCGTGGAGATCGACGGAGCGACAGCCGTCGTCCTGTGACAGAACCTCACACACGGCAGGCCGAGGTCTGCGAAGATCATTCATCGGGAACTGTCGGCAATCGAAGGGCACGGGGAGCACGATGCCATCCGTCATCATCGTTCTGATCATTCTGGTGGTGCTGGTCTTCATCGCCCTGATCAAAACGATCCAGGTGATCCCACAGGCCAGCGCCGCCATCGTCGAACGGTTCGGCCGCTACACACGAACTCTCAACGCCGGACTGAACATCGTCGTCCCGTTCATCGACTCGATCCGCAACCGGATCGACCTCCGGGAACAGGTCGTGCCCTTCCCGCCGCAGCCGGTGATCACCCAGGACAACCTCGTCGTCAACATCGACACGGTCATCTACTACCAGGTGACCGACGCCCGCGCCGCGACCTACGAAGTGGCCAGCTACATCCAGGCGATCGAGCAGCTCACCGTCACCACCCTCCGCAACATCATCGGCGGCATGGACCTGGAGCGGACCCTGACCTCCCGTGAGGAGATCAACGCGGCGCTGCGCGGTGTACTCGACGAGGCCACCGGCAAGTGGGGCATCCGCGTCAACCGCGTCGAACTCAAGGCCATCGAACCGCCCACCTCCATCCAGGACTCGATGGAGAAGCAGATGCGCGCCGACCGTGACAAGCGCGCCGCGATCCTCCAGGCCGAAGGTGTCCGGCAGTCCGAAATCCTGCGCGCCGAGGGTGAGAAGCAGTCGGCCATCCTCCGGGCCGAAGGTGAGGCCAAGGCCTCGGCGCTGCGCGCGGAGGGCGAGGCCCAGGCCATCCGTACGGTCTTCGAGTCGATCCACGCGGGCGACGCCGACCAGAAGCTGCTCGCCTACCAGTACCTCCAGATGCTCCCGAAGATCGCCGAGGGCGACGCCAACAAGCTCTGGATCGTGCCGAGCGAGATCGGCGACGCGCTCAAGGGACTCAGCGGAGCCTTCGGGAACCTCGGCGACAACGTCCCCGGCTTCAACACCGGCAAGGAGTCGCCCGCGCCGCCGGCCGCGAGGCGCCCCTCGGAGTAACGACCCGGCGCGACGGAGAAGCCCGCCCCCGGCCGGATCGGCACATGACAGGGGGCGGGCTTCTCCGCGTACGTCTACGCGGTCTGCGGGAGCCAGTCGGGCAGCGCCTGCCGGTCACCGGCACCGAGCGCGAGCATCATCGCGTCGGCCGGAGTCGGCACGAACGGCCTGCGCAGCAGCGGCATTCCGGCCTGGTCCGGGGTACGGGCCGCTTTGCGGTGGTTGTCCTCGGCGCAGGAGGCCACCGTGTTCAGCCAGGTGTCCTGGCCGCCCTGCGCGCGCGGCACCACATGGTCGACGGTGGTCGCCCGCCGCCCGCAGTACGCGCACCTGTGCTGGTCACGGACCAGCACCCCCCGTCTCGACCACGGTGCCTGTCTTCGGAAGGGCACCCGGACATAGCGGCAGAGCCTGATCACCCGGGGTACCGGCAGCTCGACAGCGGCCGCACGCACCCGGAGCCCGGGGTGGGCCTGCTCGACCACGGCCTTGTCCTGGAGCACCAGGACCACCGCGCGGTTGAGCGTCACTGTCGACAGCGGTTCGAAGCTGGCGTTCAGTACCAATGTGTCCCGCATGGTGCCCACCTCCGTGTGCCGGCCCACCCCCTGGCGGGACGCGGGACTGGGATCAACTCTGGCCGGGCACGCCACGATGGACAACGCAATAAAAAAGGCCCTGCCCTGGTCTCTCCAAGACCGGGGCAGGGCAAACAGACGCGCAGGCTTCAGCTTTCGGCGGGAGCCGCGTACTCGGCGATGAGCTGGGCGCGTGCCAGCGTGTGGAACCGCAGATTGAAGCCGACCGCGGCGGGCGGGGTGTCCGAGTCGATACCGAGCTGCGGGGTGTCCACCGCGTACACGGTGAAGACATAGCGGTGGTTCTCACCGGCCGGCGGCGCGGCGCCCCCGAACTCCTTCGCGCCGTAGTCGTTGCGGGCCTGCACCGCGCCGGGCGGCAGCCCCTTGAACGCACCACTGCCCGCACCCGCGGGCAGCTCGGTCACCGAGGCCGGAATGTCGAACAGCGACCAGTGCCAGAACCCGCTGCCCGTGGGCGCGTCGGGGTCGAAGCAGGTCACGGCGAAACTCCTGGTCTCCGGCGGGAACCCCTCCCACCGCAGCTGCGGCGAGGTATTCCCCGCCGCGTACACCTGAGCGTCCTTCAATACCGCACCCGGCGCGATGTCCTCGCTCACCACGGTGAACGAGGGCACCGGCGGATGAAAGTCATGGGGGAGCGGCGGCTTGCTGAGCCCGGTCACGACGGCACCTCCTGCATCGGCTGTCAGTTTCCTTGTCCGACCCTAGAGCCAGTTCCGTCTGCCACCCACATCGGCCAGCCACTGATGGAGGTATCCCGTCCAGTCGGTGTCCCGGAAGTCGTGCAGCCCCACCTGGAACGCCCGGTACGAGTCACTGCTCTCGCTGAAGAGACCCGGCTTCTTGTCCATTTCCAGTATCACGTCCATCTCGCGGTCGTCCGTGACGAAGGTCAACTCGACCTGGTTCAGCCCCCGGTACTGCTCCGGCGGGCAGAACTCGATCTCTTGGTAGAAGGGGAGCAGCTGGCGCGTGCCGCGGATGCGGCCGCGCTCCAGATCGGCACTCACGAACCGGAAACCGAGCTCGCCGAAGGCGTCAAGAACGGCCTGCTGCGCGGGGAGCGGATGCACCTGAATGGGGTCGAGGTCCCCGGCGTCCAGCGCCCGCGCGATCTCCAGCTCCGTCGTCACCCCGATAGGCATCCCGGGCAGCGGCCGCCCCGCGATGTTCGTGATCGGGGTCTCCCAGGGTATTTCGAGCCCGAACGGCACCACATGCAGGGCGCCCGCCGCGATCGCCAGATCCCCGCCCAGGCGTACCTCGGTGAACTCGATGTCCTGCTTGACCTCGTGGTCGCCGCCCTCGATCTCCACCCGGCCCTGGAGCCCCACGGAGAGGCCCTCGATCAGCTGGTCGACGGCACCGCCCCGAATCCGCACCTCCCCCTGGACCACACCGCCCGGCACG